>CAWJYD010000001.1:0-195002 GCA_963846995.1 uncultured Gaiellaceae bacterium
TCCTCGGCGAGGCCGAGAGTGAGATCCGATGCGGAGACGACCGCATCCACTCTCACGACCTCGAAGAGATCGCCGGGGTCGATCTTGCATCGGCCGCGTTCGCGAACGCCTCGGCGAACACGGGAAGGTTCTCCTCGGTGATCGAGAGGCCTGCCGCCGCACGGTGGCCGCCGAAACGCTCGAGGTGCACGGAGCAGGCCGCGAGCGCGCCGTGCAGGTCGAAGCTCGGGATCGAGCGACCGGAGCCCTTCCACCCGTCCTGAGACCGCGTGACGAGCACGACGGGCCGGTGGAAGCGCTCGACGAGCCGTGACGCGACGATGCCGATGACGCCCTCGTGCCAGTCCTCCGACCAGAGCACGTACCCGCGCCTGCGCCGCCGGTGCTCCGGCATCGACTCGACGGCGGCGACCGCGGCGCGGAGGATCGTCTCCTCGACCGCCTGGCGATCGCGGTTGAGCTCCTCGAGCGTGTCGGCGAGACGGCGTGCCTCGTCCGCGATCCTCCGTGAGGACGAGCTCGAGCGCGACGTCGGGTCGACCGAGCCTCCCCGCCGCATTGATCCGAGGCGCGAGCCGGAACCCGACCGAGCCTGCGTCGACGGCGGCCGGATCGACCCGGGCGCTCCGCATCAGCGCCTGCAGGCCCGGACGGCTCGTGGCGGCAAGCGTCTTGCAGCCCGGCGGCCGCGAGGCCGCGGTTCTCGTCGAGCAGCGGCACGACGTCGGCGATCGTCGCCATCGCGACGAGATCCAGGTTCCGGCGGACGAGCGGGTGCTCGGCGCCGAGGAGCGCCTCGCTGAGCTTGTGGACGACGCCCGTGCCACTGAGCTCGGGAAAGGGATAGGACGAGGGACGGGTCGCCACGACAGGGCAGTCCGGGAGCACGTCGCCCGGGCGATGGTGGTCGGTGACGATCACCTCGAGCCCGCGTGCGGTCGCCTCCGCGACCTCTGCGACGGCCGTGATGCCGCAGTCGACGGTGAGGACGAGGCCGACGCCTTCCTCCGCGAGCCGGGCCAGGGTGTCGCTCGAGACGCCATAGCCCTCCTCGAACCTGCTCGGCAGATGCCAGCGCACGTCTGCACCGAGCTCGCGCAGGACGAGCACCGCCACCGCCGTCGCGCAGATGCCGTCGACGTCGTAGTCGCCGTGGACGCAGATCGTCGTGCCCGAGTCGACGGCGTGGCGGATCCGCTCGACGGCCGTCGCCATGTCGCCGAGGAGCAGCGGATCGTGGCCGGGAATCGCGGCGTCGAGGAAGGAGCGGGCCGCCTCGGGATCTTCGTAGCCGCGCCGCACGAGTACCGAGGCGGCGACCTCGCTCACGCCGATCTCCTCGCCCAGAGCACGCGGCGACGCGTGCGTCGAGAGGTGCGACCGTCCAGGAGCTCGTCACTCCGGATGACGGTACGGAGGCGGTCGGACGCCGTCAGTCGGGCGGGACGATCAGCCTTCTTCGCGGTGGCGACGGATGGAATCCGTGACCACCTTGACCCAGAGCAGGACGATGCCGACGGTCGCACCGACCGCGATCACGCCGATCGGCGTGTAGTACGCCATCTGCTCGAGCGAGAACTTCGTGACGGCCGCTCCGCCGAGCCAGACGAGCAGCACGACGCCTGCCATCGCGATCCAGAGACGCACGTCTTTCACGTCGAGAAGGGTAGATACGCTGAGACGGGTGCTCACCGCCAACTACCGCTCAGGGGACGATTTCGTCGTCGAGTTCCTCGGTCACCGGTTCGAGTTCTCGGCACGCGATTTCGAGGAGCGCGTCATCGGCGCCGCGGTTCGGCTGCGGTTGATCGCGTCGAACGAGGTCGACGAGCACGAGGCCGCCGATCTCGTCGAGCTCGTCGCGGACGGCCGCATCGTCGACGCGCGGAGCGGGCTCGGGCTCTATCTCGTCCGCCACTGGGAGCGCGTGTCGCTGCAGAACGGCGAGTCGCTCGTGTACTGGCTGCGCAAGCTCGTCTTCCGCGGCGCATGGCTCGACCACCGCGTGAAGGAAGGTCTCCTCGACGTCTCGTGGATCGACGACACCGGCGACTTCGGCTACGCGGAGCCGGAGGGCGGCAGGACGCTCCTCGAGCTGGCGCCCGTCCCCTCGTGGGGCGACGTCCAGTACCGGGGCTAGCCGGTCGGGACGAAGCCGAAAGGTCGCCCGGGATCGGCTGCGGAGAGCTCGATCGAACGCACCGCGCCGATCGGGACGACGAGCCGGCGAGGCTCGTCGTCCTCGTAGCGATGCGGCGTGAACGAGAAGAAGCCGAACCCCGGCTCCGGACTCGTCGTCTCGACGACGTAGCGCGAGCCGTCGACGAGCTCGATCCGCACCTCCGCCTGCGCCTGCTCGAGGCCGTGCTCCTCGGCGAACGCCACGACCATGCGTCCGAGGCGTCCCACGAACTCGTCGAGCGGCCCCGCAGCGCCCGGTGTCCAGACATGCGCGCTGTCCATTAGAACAAGCCCTCGGAGCTCGCAGGCGCTCCGATGTGCTCGCGGCCGAGCGCGGTGATCACGCGCCCCCGGGGCGTCCGCTGCACGAACCCGAGCTGCAGGAGATACGGCTCGTAGACGTCCTCGATCGTGTCCGGCTCCTCACCGAGCGAGACGGCGAGCGTCGAGAGGCCAACCGGGCCGCCGCCGAACTTGTGCGAGATCGTCGCGAGCAGCTCGCGATCCATCCGCTCCAGCCCGACTCGGTCGACCTCGAAGAGCTCGAGGGCTTCGCGAGCGATGTCGATCGTGACGGCGCCCCCATGGCGCACCTCCGCCACGTCGCGGATCCGCCGGAGGATGCGGTTGGCGACACGCGGCGTCCCACGCGCGCGGCGTGCGACCTCCTCTGCCGCCTCGTCGGCGATGTCGACGCCGAGGATCCCCGCAGAGCGGCGGACGATCGTCGCGAGCTCGCCCTGGTCGTAGTAGCCGAGCCGAAAGGTCATCCCGAAGCGGTCGCGCAACGGCGTCGTGAGGAGCCCGGTGCGCGTGGTCGCGCCGACGAGCGTGAAGGGCGGGAGATCGAGCGTCAGCGTCCTCGCGCCCGCACCCTGGCCGACCACGATGTCGAGCCGGAAGTCCTCGAGTGCCGGGTACAGGATCTCCTCGATCGCGCGGTTGATCCGGTGGATCTCGTCGACGAAGAGGACGTCACGCGGCTCGAGCCCTGTGAGGATCGCCGCCATGTCGCCCTTGCGCTCGAGCGCCGGGCCGGCGACCGTGCGTATGCCGACGTCGAGCTCCTCGCGGATGATCGTCGCGAGCGTCGTCTTCCCGAGGCCGGGCGGTCCGACCAGAAGCACGTGATCGAGCGCCTCGCCGCGCCCGCGCGCCGCAGCGAGAGCGATGTCGAGCTGCTCCTTCGTCCGCTCCTGACCGACGAAGTCGTCGAGTCGGCGCGGCCTGAGCGAGCGCTCGACCTCCTCCTCCCCTTCACGGAGCGCCGGCGCGAGGAACGGGCTGGTCGTCATGCTGCGCTCCGCAGCGCCTCGCGGACGCGCTCCTCCGCGGGCAGCTCGGGATCGACCTGGGCGAGTGCCTGCTCGGCCTCGACGACGGAGTACCCGAGCTCGACGAGCGCGTCGCGCGCGACGAGCTCACTGGACCGGCCCGGTCGACGCCGGCACCGCGTCGGCGAGGGTGCCCTCGAGCTCGAGCACGATCCGCTCCGCGGTCTTCTTGCCGATGCCGGGGATCGCCTGGAAGCGCGCGGCGTCACGATGCGCGATCGCGCGCGCGAGCTCGTCGGGCGAGGCGCTGGACACGACGGCGAGCGCGACCTTGGGACCGATCCCGCTGACGCCGAGGAGCTGCACGAACAGCGAGCGCTCGGCCGCGTCGGCGAAGCCGTAGAGCTGGAGGGCGTCCTCGCGGACGTGGAGATAGGTCTCGACGGTCAGCTCGGTCGCGCCGTCGGCGCGGCGAAGCACGCTCGGCGTGGCGTTGACGAGGTAGCCCACGCCGCCGACGTCGACGACGAGGCCGTCGAGCGTGCGCCCGGCGGGAGCTCCGCGCAAGCGGGAGATCACCGCAGCGCCTCGATGACCGGCGAGCCGAGCAGGTGGCAGATGGCGACCGCGAACGCGTCCGCCTCGTGCGAGGTGGGCGGCTCGTCCGCGAGGCCGAGGATGACCTTGACCATGCGCTGCACCTGTCCCTTCTCCGCGCGGCCGTAGCCGCAGACCGTCTGTTTCACGCGCGCCGGCGCGTGCTCGGCACACTCGACCCCGGCGGCCGCGGCCGCGACGAGGATTGCGCCGCGCGCCTGCCCGACGGAGAGCGCGATGCGGGCGTCGGCACCCACGTAGGACTCTTCGAGCGCGACGGCGTCCGGCTCGTGCTCCGCAATGAGCGCCTGTACGCCCTCGAAGATCGTCAGCAAGCGTCCGTCGATGCGCTCCCGGGCCGGAGTGCGCCAGCATCCCGACGCTCCTGCCCGGAGGCGCCCGTCGCTTCCGTGGACGATCCCGTACCCGCACGCAGCCGTCCCTGGGTCGATGCCGAGGACCTTCACGTGCAGAAGTTAGGCAGGGCTTCGGACGTTCCTCCGCGCCGAGCCCTCACCCCCGACCAACTCGGCTCGTCGGTCGCCGCGACCGCAGCCGCAAAGCGGCTGCGCTTGAGGGATCTACGCGATCGCGAAGCCGCGCTAGCGGGTTCGCGATCTGCGAGAAAACAGCCTCAGCCGGTGCAGTTGGCCTTCGACCACGCCTCGATCCGTTTGGAGGCGTCGGTCAGCTTCTGCTGGTCGAGCGAGGTGATGGCGGACTGCAGCTGCTGGAGCTGATCCGCCGTCGGCGTCTGGCCGGGCGTGATCCCGACGTCCTTGATCTTGGCCGAGTACTCGGAGAACGCCTGCGCGAGAGTCTCGACGTCGGCCTTGATCTCGTCGGGAACCTTGCTCGCGAGATCGTCCAGCTCCGAGGTGTCGCCGGAGACCCCGCTCGTCCCCGCGAAGGCCTTCGCCATGGTCGCGCCCACGCTCGCGAGCGCGAGGCAGTCCTTGTTGCCCAGGACGCCCGAGAGGTCGGTCGTGCTCGTGTCCTCCGTGCTCGTCGTATCCGTCAACGAGGTGTCGGTCGTCGTCGTCTCGGTCGCGGTGGTGTCGGTCGACGTCGTGTCGCTCGACGCGGACGAGTTGCCGCCTCCACCGCAGCCTGCTGCGAGGAGGGCGAGGGCGACGACCGGAAGAGCGAACCAGCGCACGTTCTGATCCTACTGGGCGATCAGGACAGATGTTGTGAGAAGAACCCGACGATCCGGTCGTAGCAGCGGACGCGGTTCCCGAGCTTGAGGACGTCGTGCCCCTCGTCGTCGAAGACGAGGTAGTCGACGTCCTGACCGAGCCCGCGGAGCTCCTCCACGAGATCTCGCGACTCGCGCTCGACGACCCGCGGATCGTTCTGGCCCTGGATGACGAGCAGCGGACACGAGACGTCGCCGATGTGCGTCCGCGGGGACCGCTCGACGAGGAAGTCCGCGTCCGTCGCGGGGTCGCCCACCGCGAGTGCGAAGTACGGCTTCCACGTCTCGGGGATCCTGTCCATGAACGTGAGCAGGTCGTAGGGGCCGAACATGTCGACCGCGGCGCGCCAGAGCTCGGGATGCCGCGCGGCGAGGGTCAGCGTCATGTAGCCGCCATACGAGCGTCCGACCACTCCCGCCCGGGCGACGTCGACTCGGTCGTCGTGCGGTAGCACTTCGGTCATCGCGTGGACGTGATCGAGGCGGTCGAGGCCGCCCCAGTCCCGATCGACCCGCTTGGTATAGGAGAGCCCGTAACCCGTCGAGCCACGCGCGTTCGGGACGAACACTGCGAAGCCCTCGAGCGTGAGGATCTGGATGAGCGGCATCGAGAACCACGCGAAGTCGGGACGCTCCTGTCCCTGCGGGCCGCCGTGCACGTAGTAGACGAGCGGCCTCGGTCCGGCGAACCCGAGCTCGGGCGACGGCAGGTAGAGCCGGGCGGAGACGCGCAGGCCGTCGTGCGACGTGAACGATGCGTCCTCTCCCTCCGCGAGCAGGCCGGGAGCGAGACCGAGCGCGCGCTCCTGCGTGAGCTGTACGGGCTCCGAACCGGCGTCGGCGGGAAGGACGAACAGCTGGGTCGGACTCGTCGACGTGCAGAACGAGGCAGCGAAGCGGCCGCTCTCGGGGTCGAAGTGCAGGCCGTGCAGGACACCGCCGCCGAGCTCGCCGAGTCCGACGAGCACCCGCTCGACGGTAAAGCTGCGCGCCGCCTCGTCGAAGGTGCCCGCGTACACCCAGGAGCAGCCGTCGATGTTGTACGTCAGCGCGAAGCGGTCGCCCTCGAGATGCGTGAGCGCCTCGAGCTCTCCCGCTCCCTCGTGCTCCAGGCCGTCGACCGCGACCGGCTCGAGCTCGCCGGGTCGCGAGAGGTCGAGGAACGCGAGCGAGCCCGAATCGTCGTACAACGTCGTCGTCAGCAGAAGGCCTGCGCCGCTCGCCGTGCCATGGCCGCGACCGAAGCCCGAGGGCGGGTAGTCCGCCTCCGGATCGCGCTCGTCGAGCGGAACGCCGTAAAGCATGCGGCGCTCGCCCGATTCGTCGATCTCGTAGAGGACGACGTCGCCCACCGTGTACCCGTCCGAGAGGATCACGCGCGAGTGATCCGGCGTGAAGCCCGCGACGAAGGCGCCGTACGGGCTCCGCCAGAGCTCCTCGGCGTCGGCGCTCGCGAGCTCGACGCGAACGGCTGCGATGGAGGGCTCCTGGCGCGACTCGACCGCGAAGTAGGCGATCTCGGCCTCGTCGTCGACCTCCACGAGATGCGCCCGTCCACCCGCGAAGATCGCGTCCGCCAGCGGCTCGGGGAATCCTCCGTCGATCGGGACGACGTGCGGCACGTAGTTCTCGTCCCCGTCGGAATCGAGCATCACGAGGATCCGTTCGAGTCGAGGCAGGACGTGGAACAGATGGCCGCCCACGAGCTCCGGGTTCTGCAGCGCGATCTGAGGCGGGAGGATCGGCTCGGGGACGCCGCCGGCGGCATCCATCGCGAAGAGGCTCAGGTGCCCAGCGAGGTTCGAGGCGAACGTCAGCCGGTCGCCTGCGAGCTGCGGCTCGACGAACAGGCGCGCGGACAGGAGCGATTCGATTCGATCCGCTCTGCGCCCCGCAGTGTCCGCCGCAACGACCACAGGCTCCGCCTAGGAGGCTACCGACTCGAGAACTGCCTCGGGGATGTCGAAGTTCGCGTACACGTCCTGGACGTCCTCGGTGTCCTCGAGCCCCTCGACGAGGTTCATGATCCGGCGCGCGGCGCGCTCGTCCGCGACCGCGACGGTCGACTTCGGCACCATCGCCAGCTCGACGGACTCGACGTCGTATCCGGCGTCTGCGAGCGCCTGGCGGACGCCGGCGAGCGCCTCGGGAGCGCTCGTCACGACGAAGCTCGATCCGTCGAGCTCGATGTCGTCAGCACCCGCGTCGGCGGCGGCGAGCAGGAGATCGTCCTCGTCGGCGTCACCGGCGGCGACCACGACGACCCCGCGCCGCTCGAACTGCCACGCGACGGCGCCGGTCGTCCCGAGGTTGCCGCCGTGCCTGGTGAAGGCGTGCCGAACCTCGGAGGCGGTGCGATTGCGGTTGTCGGTCACGGCCTCGACGAGGACGGCGACTCCCTCCGGGCCGTAGCCCTCGTACACGACGGTCTCGAAGCTGGCGGCGTCGGCGTCGGCTCCGGATCCCTTCGCGATCGCGCGCTCGATGTTGTCCTTCGGCATCGAGTACGAGCGCGCTTTCTCGATCGCGTTCTGTAGCGCGAGGTTGCCGGCCGGGTCGGGACCGCCTTCTTTCGCAGCGACGATGATCGCGCGCGACAGCTTCGAGAAGAGCTGGCCGCGCTTCGAGTCCGCAGCACCCTTCTTGTGCTTGATCGACGACCACTTGCTATGCCCGGACACGGCTCTCCTCGTCGACCATCTGCAGGAAGAGCTCGTGGACGCGCAGGTCCTCCGTGAGCTCGGGGTGGAAGGATGCGAGCAGGAATCGCCCTTCGCGCACGAGGACGGGCTCGCCGTCGAGCTCGCCGACGACCTCGACGCCGTCGCCGACCCGGCGCACGCGCGGAGCTCGGATGAAGACGCCGCGCAGCGGGATCTCGTCGCCGGCCAGGTCGACATCGGCCTCGAAGCTCCGCACCTGGCGGCCGAAGGCGTTCCGGTCGAGCTCGAGGTCGACGAGATCGAGGTGCTCCGAGTCGAGCAGGATCATCCCCGCGCACGTCCCGAGCACGGGGCCCGGATACGTGCGGATCGCCTCGTCGAGACCGTAGAGCGCCTGCGAGGCGGGACATCGTCGTCGACTCGCCGCCCGGAATCACGAGGCCGTCGAGCCCCTCGAGCTCCTCGGGAAGGCGCACCTCGCGGACTTCGGCCCCGAGCGCGCGGAGCGCGCGCGCGTGCTCGCGGAACGCTCCCTGGAGGGCCAGGACGCCGATGAGGGGCCGCTCGCTCATCCCTCTCAGTGTAGTTCGGAGCTCCGGAGTTTCCGGTCCGGCGATCCGGTAGTGGGCCGTGACGTCGGCGAGGCCGTGCGAGCCCGGTTACCAGCCGCGGACTTCGAGCCGCTCGCCCTCGGCGAGCGTGCTCGAGGAGATGCCGACCATCGGCTCGCCGAGCCCGGCGGAGACGTCCGCGAGCACCTTCGGGTCGTCGAAGTGCGTCGTCGCCTCGACGATCGCCTTCGCCCGCAGGTCAGGGTCGCCCGATTTGAAGATCCCGGAACCGACGAACACCCCGTCGGCCCCGAGCTGCATGCAGAGGGATGCGTCCGCGGGCGTCGCGATGCCGCCGGCGGTGAAGGTGACGACCGGGAGCCGGCCGTTCTCGGCGACCCAGCGCACGAGCTCGTACGGCGCGCGGTGCTCCTTCGCCGCTGCATGCAGCTCGTCTCCACGCATGGCTTGGAGCGCGCGGATCGCGCCGAAGACGGAGCGCATGTGCGTGACGGCATTGACGATGTCGCCGGTTCCCGCCTCGCCCTTCGTCCGGATCATCGCGGCGCCCTCCGAGATCCGGCGGAGCGCCTCCCCGAGGTTCGTCGCGCCGCAGACGAAGGGGACGGTGAAGGCCCACTTGTCCACGTGGTGCTCCACGTCGGCCGGCGTCAGCACCTCGGACTCGTCGATGTAGTCGACCTCGAGTGCCTCGAGGATCTGCGCCTCGGCGAAATGGCCGATGCGGCACTTCGCCATGACCGGGATGGTCACGGCCTCCTGGATCTCGCGGATCTTGTCCGGATCGCTCATCCGCGCGACGCCGCCGTCGCGGCGGATGTCGGCGGGCACGCGCTCGAGCGCCATCACCGCGCACGCGCCTGCCTCCTCGGCGATCCGCGCCTGCTCGGCGTCGACGACGTCCATGATGACGCCGCCCTTCAACATCTCCGCGAGGCCCGTCTTGACGCGGACGGTGCCGTACTCGGGCGTCTGGCCGGTCATGCGCTCAGTGTATCGGCGCGCCGATTCCACGAAGGCTGTGGATAGGTGCGACGCAGTTGGTCGAATTTGCGTCTTTTAGGATGTGGAAAACCCCTGCATCGAGCCGTGTCCGTCCGCGCGATGTGCCATAGCTACGGGCTACCGGCGCGACTCCTCTCCCCGCAGGCGATCGCCTGGCCCCGAAGTTGCGCCGTTCCAGCAAAGGACCCGCCCACCCGGGTCCTTTGCGCAGATCGAGGATTCCCACCTGGGAATCCTCGATCGCGAGAATCCCTGAAGCGCGATTGCTTCGCAATCGCGGTCGCTGCTACAGACCAGCCTGGCTTCGATTCAGGATCTGCTCTCGGCCAGTTCGGACTCCGGCTGGTCGACGATGCGGATGTACGGCTTGGGCTCCTCCCAGCCGCCGGGCCAGAGCTCCTTCGCCTCGTCGTTCGAGACGGAGCCGGCGATGATGACCTTGTCGCCCTGCTGCCAGTTGACGGGCGTCGAGACCTTGTGCTTCGCCGTGAGCTGGAGCGAGTCGATCACCCGCAGGACCTCGTCGAAGTTGCGGCCCGTCGTCATCGGATAGACGAGGACGAGCTTCACCTTCTTGTCGGGACCGATGACGAACACGTTTCTCACGGTCTGGTTGTCCGCGGCGGTGCGATCGCCTGCTTCGCCGCCGACACTCTCGGGGAGCATCCCGTAGAGCTTCGACACGGTGAACTCGTGGTCGCCGATGATCGGATAGTTGGGCGCGACGCCCTGCGTCTCCTCGATATCACGGGCCCAGCCCTCGTGGTCGCCCGTCGGGTCGACCGAGAGCCCGATGATCTTGACGTTCCGCCGGTCGAACTCCGGCTTGATCCGCGCCATGTAGCCGAGCTCGGTGGTGCAGACCGGCGTGAAGTCCTTCGGGTGCGAGAAGAGAACCGTCCACGAGTCGCCCATCCACTCGTGGAAGTTGATCTCACCCTCGGTCGAGTCGGCCGTGAAGTCCGGTGCAGGATCGTTGATCGTGAGTGCCATGCGCTTCCTCCTCCTTGAGCTCGTAACCGTGCACGCCAGGCGCTCGCGAGATCGCCAATGCGACGTGAGAACGTCCGACGGCCCCGGATTCTTTCACGCGACGGCTGCGGAGGATGCGCTCAGGAGCCGGACTCGCCCTCCAGCCGAGCGAGTGCCCGACGGGCCTGGCGCTTCGCGAACCGGCTCGCAGTCGGGCGAGCGAGAACCGCTTCGAGTCTCGGGCGCGCCCTGCGGAGGTACGGGACCGAGCTCTTCGGCCCAAGCGCCCGGATCGCCGCGATCGCGTGACCGCAGACGTCGTCGTCGTCGATGAGCCCGATCAGCACGCCGACCCCGCGCTCGTCGGGCACGGAACGGCTCCCTCTCGCCGCGACCACGGCGGCCTCGCGAAGATCCTCGGCGAGATCGACGGAGCCAGCCGAGTCGTCCGTGCGCTCGACGGCGTCGGCGAAAGCCGAGCGCATCCGGCGAAGCTCCGTCTTCGCGTGCTCTCGCGCTTCCTCGCCCTTGAGCAGGCCGGCCGAGAAGACCGCGTCGCCGAACAGAAGCTCGCGCAGCCTGAGCTCCGCGCGCCCGTACGGCTCACGGTTCGTGCCGTCCGTCATGAGGGTCTAGTGCCCCGTGCGCGCTCGGCCGAATCCGACAGCCGCGCGAGCGCGTCGACGAAATCCGAAGCGTCCTGCCATCCGTAGAGCGTAGGACACCCCGCAAGGAGGAGACAATGCTTGGTCGCATCACCGCCGCTACGGGCGTCGTCGCAGCGTTCGCTCTTGCCGTGGCGATCGCCGGATACGGCCGCTCGACCGCGACCCCGACGCTGAACGGAACGGTGGGGCCGGGCTTCACGATCTCGCTGAAGACGAACGGGAAGGCCGTCAAGTCGTTGAAGGCAGGCAGCTACAAGTTCGTGATCGCCGACAAGGCGACGATCCACGGCTTCACGCTCGAACAGGAGAAGGGCGGGAAGTTCGAGAAGGCGCTCACGGCCGTCCCGGCGGTGGGCACGAAGACCGTGACCGTCAAGCTCACGGCCGGGAAGTGGAAGTTCTACTGCCCGCCGCACGAGAGCTCGATGTTCGGCTTCTTCACCGTGAAGTAGCCGAGGCCGACACGCTCGTTTTCAGCCACGAGGAGCCGGGTACACAGCGGCTGCCAGGGGAGTGGCGACTCGACGGTGACGGTCTGGCCCGACACCTTTCGAGTGCTTGGCGGCTGCCGCTCCCCTGCTTTTTCGTGCCAAGGTGCCCTCCCCTTCGCACTACGCCGTGCCAATTTGCTCACGCATCTGAACGTCGTCTTCGCACGATTTTGCGTCGGCTCAACACCACCGTCTCTACCGTCGTCTACGAGATGATGTGGATCGCTGTAGTTGTCCTCGTGTGTGTGGCGGCGATGGCCGTTGCCCTGATAGCGGGCGTTGCGTATCTGCTGTACCTCCTCGCCCGTCACTTCGTCTCGAGCACCACGAAGCGCGTCATGCGCGGCCTCAGCCGGCTACGTGGGCAGGATTCTGAGTCCGTCGGCGAGCCGGTCGAGCCCGTAGTCCGCACGTAGACCGAGCCCGCGGGTCAGCCGCGGTCGAGCGGCGGCCGAATCGGATCTCGTCGAGTCGAGCATGCGGAGATAGAGCGTCGAGTGGGCCCGCCTGGACTCGAACCAGGGACCAACCGATTATGAGTCGGCTGCTCTGACCAGCTGAGCTACGGGCCCGCGCTGGCGAGCGTAACGGACGGTTCCGCCAAGCCGCCGCGGCGCGCTGCTGACAGAATGTCCAGGTCGTGAAGGCGTTCCAGCTCGAGCATCAGCTGCGCACGGCCGGTGGGCTCACCGTCACCGACATCACGGAGGACGTGCAGGAGGCGGTGCGCCAGAGCGGGATCGCCGACGGCATCTGCTCGGTCTACTCGCCCCACACGACGTGCTCGGTGCGAGTGAACGAGTGGGAGCGCGGGTTCCTCGAGGACTTCGCCGTCCTCCTGAAGCGGCTCGTCCCCTCCGAGCACTACTACGCGCACGACGACTGGGATCGCCGCACCGAGAACGTCTGCGAGGAAGACATGGAGTTCGGCAACGGCCACTCGCACTGCATGTCGATGCTGCTCGGCCCGGCGGGCGAGTCGATCCCCGTGCGTGAGGGCGACCTCTGCCTCGGCCAGTGGCAGCGCATCCTCTTCCTCGAGCTCGACCGTGCCCGCGACCGCCGCTGGCTCGTCCAGGTCGTCGGGGTCTGACCCCTAGCCCTCGGGCGTCACGTATGCGGCGGTGATCCCGCCGTCGACGACGAAGGTCGCTCCGGTCACGAACGAGGACTCGTCGCTCGCGAGGAAGAGTGCGGCGTTCACGATCTCGCGCGGCTTCCCGAGCCGCCCGGTCGGCCAGTGGATCTGCCGTCGAGCGAACGCCTCCGGGTCGTCGCCGTAGATCGAGAGGAGGAGCGGCGTCTCGACCGGCCCCGGGCAGAGCGCGTTGACGCGGACTCCCTGGCGCGCGAACTGGACGCCGAGCTCCTTCGATATCGCGAGCACCGCGCCCTTGGAGGCGGTGTACGAGATCTGCGAGGTCGCGGCTCCGAGGAGCGCGACGAACGAGGCGACGTTGATCACCGAGCCGCCGCCGCGCGAGAGCAGGTGCGGGATGCCGTGCTTGCAGCAGAGGAAGACGCCCTTCGTGTTGACGTCCTGGACGCGCTGCCACGCCTCGACGCTCGTCTCGAGGACGGAGGCGTCGTCGCCCGGGGAGATCCCGGCGTTGTTGTAGAGGACGTCGATCCCACCGAACCGCTCCGCTGCTGCGTCGAACATCAAGGCCACCTGCCCCTCGTCCGCGACGTCCACGCCGATTGCAAAGGCTTCCCCTGCGCAGAGCCCGACGGTCTCCTCCGCTAGGGCGGCGTCGAGGTCAGCGACGCAGACCTTCGCGCCTTCGCCGCTGAAGACGATCGCGGCCTCGCGTCCCATGCCGCCGCCCGCTCCCGTGATGACGCAGACCTTGTCGTCGAGTCGACCCATGTCTCAGCCCTCCGTCGAGATGAACACGCTCTTGACCTCCGAGTAGCCGTCGAGCGCGTGCAGGCCGAGCTCGCGTCCGAAGCCGGACTGCTTGAACCCGCCGAACGGCGTCTGCACGCGCACGGACGTGTTGGCGTTCACGGACAGCACGCCCGCATCCGTCGCGCGCGCAACGCGCAGCGCCCGCGCGCCGTCCCGCGTCCAGATCGAGCCCGAGAGCCCGTACGGCGTGTCGTTCGAGATGCGGACGGCATCGGCCTCGTCCTCGAACGGGATGACCGCCGCGACAGGTCCGAAGATCTCCTCGCGCGCGACACGGTCGTCGTTCGTCGCCTCGACGATCGTGCACGGGTACCAGTAGCCCGGCCCCGAGGGCACGTCGCCGCGGAAGGCGGGATCGGCTTCGACGAACGAGGCGACGGTCTCGCGCTGCGCCGCCGAGACGAGTGGTCCCATCTCGGTCGACTCCTCCGTCGGATCGCCGACCTTGATGCCGCTGGTCGCGTCGACGAGAAGGTCGAGGAAGCGGTCGTACACGGAGCGCTGGACGAGGATGCGCGAGCGTGCGCAGCAATCCTGCCCCGCGTTGTCGAAGACGGCGTACGGCGCTGCGGCGGCGGCCCGCTCGAGGTCGGCGTCGGCGAAGACGACGTTGGCCGACTTGCCGCCGAGCTCGAGTGTCACGCGCTTGATCGTCCCTGCTGCGCCCTGCATCACGAGCCGGCCGACCTCGGTCGAACCCGTGAACGCGATCTTCGCGACGTCCGGGTGCTCGATCAGCCGCTGGCCCACCACGGAGCCCTTTCCGACGAGCACGTTGACGACGCCCGCGGGGATTCCCGCCTGGAGGCACAGCTCGCCGAGCCGCACCGCTGAGAGGGGTGTCAGCTCCGCCGGCTTGAGGACGACGGTGTTCCCGCACGCGAGCGCGGGACCGAGTTTCCAGCTCGCGATGTTCGCGGGGAAGTTCCAGGGAACGATGAGCCCGACGACTCCGAGCGGCTCGCGGAAGGTCGCCGCGACGCCGCCGGCGACGGGAATCGTTTCGCCGCCGTGCTTGTCGACGGCGCCGGCGTAGAAGTGGAACACCTGGGCGACCATGCCGATCTCGCCGCGAGCACCGGCGATCGGCTTGCCGACGTTCCGCGACTCGATCCGAGCGAGCTCCTCCGTGTTCTCCTCGACGAGCGTCGCGAGCCGGCGCAGGAGCCGCCCCCGGTCCTGCGGCGCGACGGCGCTCCACGCCGGGAACGCCTCCTTCGCCCGCGCGACCGCGGCGTCGGCCTCCTCGACGCC
The DNA here is from genome assembly GCA_963846995.1 of uncultured Gaiellaceae bacterium. GTDB lineage: Bacteria > Actinomycetota > Thermoleophilia > Gaiellales > Gaiellaceae > GMQP-bins7. Next base: position 14,788 of record CAWJYD010000001.1, read on the forward strand.
GGCCTGCTCGAGCTCGGCGATCGGCTCCTCGGTCGCAGGGTTGAGGACGGTGAGCGTCACGACCCCTCTACAGGCGCGACTGCTTGATCCGCCAGAAGCCGTAGACGATCCACGCGAAGACCGGCACGACGAGGAGCGCGATAATCCAGAGCACCTTGCCCACGGCGGAGAGCACCATCGGCGGCTGCCGCAGGACGTCGATGATGAAGACGATCGACAGCACGATGTAGATGGCCGCGAAGGCGAAGTACACGCGATCCTCCTGTCTCGAAAGTGGGTGCGAGCCTACTGCGTTCGCGCCGCGCGGTAGGCGCGAGCCTGCTCGACGAGCGCCGCGAACAGCGCCGCGTCCTCGCCCGCCTCGGGGTGCCACTGCACACCGAGCGCGAAGCGCAGATTCGGATCCTCGACCGCCTCGAGCGTGCCGTCGGCGGCCCAGGCCGTCTCGACGAGCCCGTCGCCAAGCCGGCCGAGTGCCTGGTGGTGGTGAGAGGTGACGTCCGAGCCTGCGCCGACGATCGACGCGAGTCGCGACCCCTCCTTGACTTCCACTGGATGCACCGCGAACCGGCCGGGCACCTGCTTGTGGTCGTCGTTTCCGACCTGCTCGGGGAGGTGCTGGACGAGGTCTCCCCCGCGCGCGACGTTGAGAAGCTGCACCCCGCGGCAGATCGCGAGCGTCGGCATGTCGCGCTCGAGAGCGGCGGTGAGGAGCGCGAGCTCGCCCGCGTCGCGACGGGTCTGCGGCGTGTCCGTCTCGGGATGCGTGTCGGCGCCGTACCGTGACGGATCGACGTCCGCCCCGCCCGAGAACACGATCGCGTCGACCGCGTCGAGCGTCTCCTCGATGTCCTCCTCCGCCGGCGGGATGACGACGGCGCGCCCTCCGGCGCGTTCCACGGCATCGACGTACGCGAGCGGGACGAGCGCGGCGGGCAGCTTCCACACGCCCCAGCTGGCCTCCTGCGCGTACGAAGTGATCCCGACGACGGGTCTCATGCCGGCTCGCTCTCCACGATCCAGAGTGTGCCGTCTGCGCACTCGAGCGCGCGGCCGCCTGTCGGCTCGAGACTGGCACGGAGCACTCGCACGGTCTCGCCGTCGAGCTCGGTCAGCGCCCCTTGAGGGTCGCCCTGCACGTGAAAACGCCACGCGCGCACCTGGCGCGCGATCTCGACCACCGGTCGCGACCGGTCGATCCAGGCGAACTCGGGAGCGAAGAAGGAGAAGTAGCTCGCACCGTCCTCGGACTGCGCGTCACCTGGATCTCCACGCTCGACCCGCTCCACGACCGTCGGGAAGATGCTCCCGATCGCGGGGCCGAACTTCGGCTCGAGCTCCTCCCAACCGTGCTCGTCGTCGAGCGGGATCCGCACCTGGCCGAGCACGTTGCCCGTGTCGAGCTCCGCGTCCATGTAGTGGAACGTGAAGCCGATCTCGGTCTCGCCGTTGCGGATCGCCCACGCGACCGGGCTCGGACCTCGGTACCTCGGGAGGAGCGACGGATGGCCGTTCACGATGCCGTGTCGCGGCACCGCGATCGCCTCCGCCGGGATCTTCCAGGGAAAGCCCGTGCAGAAAGCGACGTCCGGATCGAACGCGCGCAGGAGAGGCGCCACGCGCTCGCGGCTCGCCGGGATCACGACGTCGAGCTCCGGCGGGGCGCCAGCCACCACCTCGCCGAGGCTCGCGCGGTCGCCGGTGCACAGGAGGGCGACCGGCTCGTGCCCGAGATCGCGTAGGAGCGCGGTGTACCCGAGCACGGCCGGGAGGATCCGGGAGATGAGAACGACCCTCATCCGCGCTCGAACAGGCGGATCCGCTCCCAGTCCGTGACCGTCTTGTCGAACAGGGCTTGCTCGGTGCGCGCGTAGTTCAGGTAGTGGTCGACGACCCCGTCGCCGAAGGCGCCGCGCGCCATCCCGCCCTCCTCGAGCGCGGCGATAGCCTCGCGCAGCGACGACGGGAAGCGATCCGCATCCGACTCGTAGGCATTGCCGTCGAGCGCGGGCGGCAGCTCGAGCTCGTTCTCGACGCCGTGGAGCCCGGCGGCGATCATCGCGGCGAAGGCGAGGTACGGGTTGACGTCGCCTCCCGGGATGCGCGTCTCCACGCGCCGCGACGGACCATGCCCGACGAGCCGGAAGCCGCAGGTGCGGTTGTCGTGGCCCCAGGCGAGCGTCGTCGGCGCCCAGCTGCCTGCCGCGTAGCGCTTGTACGAGTTGATCGTCGGAGCGAGGAAGACCGAAAGCTCGCGGAAGCAGGCGATGAGCCCTGCGAGAAAACCGTCGAAGAGCGCGTCGTCGTCGGCGAACGCCGGCTTCCCGTCGCGGAAGAGCGACGCGTGGATGTGGCACGAGTTGCCGATCCACGACTCGAACGGCTTGGCCATGAACGTGATCGAGCACCCGTTCGCGTAGGCGATCTCCTTCGCGCCGTTCTTGTAGAGCACGTGGTTGTCGGCCATCGTCAGTGCGTCAGCGAAGCGGAAGTTGATCTCGTGCTGGCCCGGCCACGCCTCGCCCTTGGACGTCTCGACCTTGATCCCGGCCGCATGCATGCCGTTGCGGATCTGGCGCATGAGGCCCTCGTCGTAGGTCGTTGCGAGCAGGTGGTAGTCGAGGATGTAGGGAACAGACGGCGTGAGGTCCTCGTAGCGCTGCGCCCAGGCCTCCTGATAGGTCTCGCGCAGGAGGTAGAACTCGAGCTCCGAGCCGGTCATCGGCGTGTAGCCGAGGCCGGCCGCTCGCTCCATCTGCGCCTTCAGGACCTGCCTCGGGGACGGTTCGACCGGAGAGCCGTCGTGCCACTGGACGTCGCAGAGCACGAGCGCCGTCGCCTCGAGCCACGGGATGCGCCGAAGCGTGCCGAGATCGGGCTTGAGCGCGAAGTCGCCGTAGCCGCGCTCCCAGCTCGCGATCTCGTAGCCCGGAATCGGGTCCATCTCCATGTCGAGCGCAAGGAGGTAGTTGCAGCCCTCGACCTCGTGCCCCGCGCCGATCTCGTCGCAGAAGAACTCCCCGTGGAGCCGCTTCCCCAGGAGGCGTCCCTGCATGTCCGTGAAGGCGACGACGACGGTGTCGATCGCCCCCGACTCGACCTCGGATCGGAGCTCGTCGAAGCTCAGCACGCCCGCGATCCTATTCCGCCCCGCGTGTTGACATGTCAAGGCGCGGCTGCACGTAATACCCGCCACAAACTCGTCGGCGACCCTGGGAGGACGCATGAGCACAGGTCCAGCGCCCGGCTACCACACCTCGGAGGACGAGCAGACCCTCCACCGGCTGGGCTACGCGCAGGAGCTCTTCCGCGCGATGGGAGGCTTCCGCAACTTCGCGATCAGCTTCACGATCATCTCGATCCTCGCGGGGTGCCTGACGTCGTACACGATCGGATTCGAGCACGGCGGCCCCGTCGCGGTGACCTGGGGCTGGCTCCTCGTCGGGCTCATGTCACTGATCATCGCGCTCGGGATGGCGGAGATCGCGTCCGCGTACCCGACCGCGGGTGGCCTCTACTACTGGGCGTCGAAGCTCGGGAGCCCCGGCTGGGGCTGGGCCACGGGCTGGTTCAACCTCATCGGTCAGATTGCCGTGACCGCTGCGATCGGCTACGGCCTTGCGATCTTCGGACAGGTGCTCTTCGACGACTGGTTCAGCTACACGAAGCACATGCACGACTGGTTCGGGATGTCCTTCAACGCCGCGACCTACACCGTCTACGCCGTCTTCATGATCGCCGCGATCGTCATCAACATGATCAACATCCGCCTCACGTCGGCGCTGAACATGTTCTCGGCGTGGTGGCACATGGTCGGCGTCGTCCTGATCGTCGGGATCCTGATCGTCGTCCCCGACCACCACCAGTCCGTCTCGTACGTGTTCACCGAGACGGTGAACAACTCGGGCTACGGCGGTGGCACGACTGCGTTCTCGAACCCCGCGTTCTGGTTCGTGTTCGGGCTCGGGCTCCTGTTGTCGCAGTACACGATCACGGGATTTGACGCTTCGGCGCACACCGCGGAGGAGACGAACCAGGCGTCGCGGATGGCGGCAACAGGGATGTGGACCTCGGTCTTCGTCTCCGTCGTCTTCGGATTCATCCTGCTCGTCGCGGTCACGTTCGCAATTCCCGGCACCACCCAGGAGGCGCTCGTGCAGGTGAACAACCTCGTCCCGATCGTTCCATGGATCTGGACCGAGTCGATGGGCCTGCGCTGGGCCGAGTTCCTACTCTTCATCTGCGTCGTGGCGCAGTTCTTCTGTGTCACAGCTTCGTTGACGTCTGCTTCGCGAATGCTGTTCGCGTTCTCGCGCGACGGCGCCGTCCCCGGCCATCAGCTCTGGCGGCGCGTGGCGCGCAACCGCGTCCCGCGCTGGTCGGTGCTGGCGATCGCGTTCATGGCCGGCGTGCTCATGGTTCCCGCGATCTGGAATTACTTCGTGGGCTACGCCGTCGGAACCGCGATTGCCGTCATCGGCCTCTATATCGCCTTCGTCATCCCCGTCTACCTCCGGTGGCGCAAGGGCGACAGCTGGGACGAGGAGCGCGCATGGACGCTGGGCGGACACTACAAGTGGATCGACCCGCTGAGCCTGATCTGGGTCGCGATCATCACGGTGCTCTTCTGCTTCCCGCTCTACACCATCGGGCTCCCGTGGGACGCGAACTTCAGCTGGGACTTCGCGAACTACACGGTTCTCTGGTTCCTCGGGTTCGGGATCGTGTTCGGCGGCTGGTGGGCGCTCTCCGCCAAGAGGTGGTTCAAAGGCCCCGTGCGAATGGGTACCGAGGACGAGCTCGAACGGATGGAGAGGGGTGGCGAGCTCGCGCAGCCGTCCTAGCTCCATCTCCCGCTGACCTCTCGAGGGGCGCTGCGACGCGCCCCTCGAATCGCTAGGCCTCGAGCGCGGCGACGAACTCCGATGTGGCCGCGGTTCGTTCCAGCCGCGCGAAGTGCTCCGCCGCGTAGCCGTCGAAGTCGAAGTCGAGCTCGGACACGGCGGACTGCACGACACCCCACATCGCCTCGCGGAAGTCCGACATGAAGCGCATGAGCTCGAGCGCCCGCTCGTCCTCACCACGCACTTCGCCCGCGTACGCCCGCAGCAGCTCGCTCCTCGCCTCGACGTCGAGCTCGTGGTTGATCGAGAAGTTCGCGAGGTCGAAGAAGCGGTCGCCCATCCCCGCGTACTCCCAGTCGACGATGCGCAGACGCTCGCCGTCGTCGATGAAGTTGGCGTTCAAGAGGTCGTTGTGGCACGGGACGGGCACGCCCCCGTCCCGTCGCGCCCCGATGTCGGTCGCGACGGCCTGCGCCCACGCGAAGGTCGGCGGCATCTCGCGCCCGCGCGCCTCCGCCGTCTCGCGGTAGCGCTCCACCACACGGAACGAGTCGAACTCGCACTGCAGCGCAGGCCCTTCGTGGAAGGCGCGCAGCGCCGTCGCCACCCGCTCGAGCATGTCCGGCTCGCGCATGCGCGCGAGGTCCGGCGGCTCGCCTTCGACGAAGCGCGTCACGAGCCAGCCCTCGGGCTCCACGAACGCGACCACCTCGGGGCCGATCCCGAGGTCGGCAGCGGCCGAGGTTGCCGCGAGCTCCACTCCGCGGTCGATCCCGAGGAGCCCGGTGTCCTTGCCGGCCACGCGCAGCACGAACGTCTCTCCGCCGACCTCGACCTTCAGGTTGTGGTTGGTGATGCCCCCACCGAGCGCCTCGTACCGGGCGTCCTCGCCTGGCCACACGCGCTCGACTGCATGCTCGAGCGCGCTCACGCGCGAATCTTCTCCCCTGCAGGGTCGTAGAGCGGCTCGTCTGCGACGACGCCCGGCACTCGCTCGCCGAAGATCCCGACCTCGATCGCGGTACCGACCTCGACCTCGGCCGGGAGGTACGCGTACGCGATGGACTTCGCGACCGTGTAGCCGTAGCCCCCGCTGGTGACGCGTCCGTGCACCGCACCGTCGACCCAGACCGGCTCCGAGCCGAGCGCGGTCGCCCGCGGGTCGTCGAGCGTGAGGCTGCGAAATCGCTCGCCGGGCTCGTCGCGCTCGGCAAGCCGCTCGCGACCGATGAAGTCGCCCTTGTCGAGCTTCACGGCGAACCCGAGTCCGGCCGCGAAGGGCGTGACCTCGGGCGTGATGTCGGAGCCCCACGCGCGGTAGCCCTTCTCGAGCCGGAGCGAGTCGATCGCCTTGTACCCGCCCGCGACGAGGCCGTGCTTCTGCCCCGCTTGCCAGATCGTGTCCCAGAGCGCGAGCCCGAACTCCGTCCGGCAGTAGAGCTCCCAGCCGAGCTCGCCCACGTAGGTCACGCGGGCGGCGAGACAGGGAACCGAGCCGACCGCGAGCTCGCGCGCCTGCATGTACGGAAACGCATCGTTCGCGAGGCTCGTCTCCGTCAGCGGCTGGAGGATCTCGCGCGCACTGGGGCCCCACAGGGCGAAGCAGGCGAGCTGCGACGTGACGTCGGAGACGTCGACCGAGCCATCCTCGGGCGCGTGCTGAAGGAGCCAGGCGAGGTCGTGTTGCCCGAAGGCAGTTCCCGTGACGAGGCGGAAGCGATCCTCGGCAAGGCGCGTCACCGTCAGGTCGCACTCGATGCCGCCGCGCGGATTCAACATCTGCGTGTACGTGATCTGCCCCACGCCTCGCGCGACCCTGTTCGCGCAGAGGCGCTCGAGGAACGCTGCGGCGCCGCGACCGCTCACCTCGAGCTTCGCGAAGGACGTCTCGTCGAAGAGCGCCGCCGACTCGCGGCACGCGACGTGCTCGGCGCCGATCGCGGGCGACCAGAGCTTCCCGGCCCATCCGCCGGGCCGCAGCGACTCGTCTCCGCGCGCGGCGTTCGGCTCGAACCAGTTCGCCCGCTCCCACCCCGACTTCTCGCCGAATGCGGCGCCGAGCTCCCGCAAGCGCGCGTAGGCGGGCGAGACGCGGAGCGGACGGCCTGCGGCGCGCTCGTGACCCGGGTACTTCACGTCGTAGTACGTCTCGTAGATCTCCTTCGTGCGCGCGAGCGTGTACGCCGGGCTCGTGTATGCCGCGCCGAAGCGGCGGGAGTCCATCTCCCAGACGTCGAGCGACGGCGTGCCCTCGACGATCCACTCGGCGACGAGCTTGCCCATGCCGCCGGCCCCGGCGAGCCCGTGCGCGCAAAACCCGGCGGCCACCCAGAATCCGCGCACGGCGGTCGGCCCGAGGATGAACTCCCCGTCCGGCGTGAACGCCTCGGGCCCGTTGATGAGCTTCACGACCTCCATCTCGTCGAGCGAGGGGACGCGGACGAGAGCGTTCTCCATGAGCTCCTCGAAGCGAGGCCAGTCCTCCTCGAGGAGCCGCGAGTTGAAGTCGTGTGGGATGCCGTCGAGGCCCCAGGGAGCACAGCGGCGCTCGTAGCCGCCCATGATCAGGCCGCCCGACTCGGGCCGGAAGTAGACGAGCAGCGACGGGTCGCGCATTGTCGGCATGTCGAGCGGAAGCCCGGCCGGCTTGGTCACGAGGTACTCGTGCGCAATCGGGACGATCGGGACGTTCACGCCGGCGAGCGCGCCGAGCTCCCGCGCGTACATCCCACCGGCGTTCACGACCACGTCGGTCTCGATGCTGCCGCGCTCGGTCTCGACCCGGCTGATCCGCCCGCGCTCGATGCCGAAGCCGGTGACCCGCGTGGCGGTGGCGATCTCCGCCCCGCGCCGGCGCGCGCCCTCGGCGAGCGCGAAGGTGAGCTGGCTCGGATCGATGTAGCCATCGGTCGGGAGGAACGCTGCGCCGAGCACGCCGTCCGTCGTCATCGGCGGGAACAGCTTCTCGGCCTCGCCCGGAGACACGAGCTCGAGCGGCAGGCCGAAGGTGTTCGCCCAGCTGACCTGGCGCGCGATCTCCTCCATCCGCTCGGGCGAGGACGCGAGCCGAAGCGACCCGACCTCGTGCCAGCCCGTCTCGAGCCCGACCTCCGCCTCGAGCGAGCGGTAGAGGTCGACGCTCTCCCGCATCATCTGCGTCAGCGCGAGCGAGCTGCGAAGCTGGCCGACGAGCCCTGCGGAGTGGAACGTCGAGCCGCTCGTCAGCTCCGCGCGCTCCACGAGCACGACGTCGTCCCAGCCGAGCCGCGCGAGCCAGTAGAGGATCGAGCAGCCTCCCACGCCGCCTCCGACTACGACTGCCCGGGCCTGGTCTCGCATGGCGCTGACCCTAGAGGACGAGGTGCGCGCAAATAGCGAGAACTTTCGCTCGCAGACCCCTTGATCGGACCTGTCCCTTCCCCTAGATTCCTGCCTGCGCCGAGCACGGGGCGCCGGTAGGACGAAGCCCCCCGAGGAGCACTACGCGGAAGCGGAAGGTTCGTCGGGAAGGTGGACGAAAGCGTTCCCGGCTCGGCGAATTCTTGCGGCCGGACCCTCGTGTCCGGCCGTTTTTTCTTCCTCACAGAGCTAGAGCACGCGGATTGATCCGCAGATCGGGCCTGTGCGAAAAGAAAAGATCGCAATTTGCGACAAGTTCGCTCCAGAGCTCCTTGACGGCGGTATCGAGCCCCCCTAGAGTCAGCGATGCACCGAGTACGGAGCGCACGAGGTTGATGGCTCTCCGATCGGCAGCCGCTTCGGCGGCGGTCAGTCGGAAAGCCGGACGAAGGCGCCACCGGCTCGGTGCATTTCTTCTTGGTCCAAGACGCTCGCGGCGCAGGTCGAGATCGCGTCGGCCGTACCTCCTCGGTGAGATCGTGTGGGTCGACACCGGTCGGCGAGCCGCACACATCTGATCCGCTGAAAGCTGTTCGCGGCTGTTCCAACGCCGCGACCGGAGACCGCCGAACGGTTGTCGCAATTTGCGCGGAATTTCGTCCAAGCGGTGCTTGACCGGTGAGCGGGTGGTCCCTAGAGTCCCCGATGCACCGAGAACGGAGTGTCTGAGGTTGATGGCTCTCCGAGTGGTTGTCGCTTCGGCGGTGGTCAGTCGGAAGGTCGGACGAGGACGCAACCGGCTCGGTGCATTACTTTTTGGCCAAAGACGCTCGCGGTGCAGGAGCGCGATCGCGTAGGCCGTGCCTCCGCGAGAGAAACCGAGGTCGGGAGCGCCGCGACGGTCGCCTGGCCCGGCGGGCCGAACGTATCCTCGGAGACGTGCGCCGCCTCCTCGTCCTCGTCACGTCGATCATCTTCGTCGACGCGCTCCTCTTCACCGCGCTGACCCCGCTCGTCCCGGAATACGCCGACCGGTTCGGGCTCTCGCGGCTCGGCGCAGGCATCCTCGTCGGCGCGTTCGGCGCCGGTGCGGTGCTCGGCGGCGTTCCCGGCGGTATCGCAGCCGCGCGATTCGGCCCGAAGTGGGCCGTCGTGCTCGGTCTCGTCCTCCTCTGTGTCGCGAGCGTCGCGTTCGCGCTCGGTGGGAGCGTCGAGGTGCTCGTCTCCGCTCGGTTCGTGCAGGGCTTCGCGAGCACGACGACCTGGGCCGGGGCGTTGTCGTGGATCGCGACGTCGACACCGAAGGAACAGCGGGCAACGGTTCTCGGAACCGCATTCGGCGCGGCGGTCTTCGGAGCGGTGCTCGGGCCCGTTTTCGGTGCGGTCGCCGACTACGTGGGCGTCCGACCGTCGTTCGGGACGCTCGCAGTGGTCGCCCTCGTCTTCGCCGTGCTCGCGGTGAGAGAGCCCTCGGGGAAGGGCGAGGGCCTGTCCTTCGCCGGCGTCCCGCGTGCCTTCCGGGACGCACGCTTCGTCGGCGGCCTCTGGCTGAACACCCTGCCGGCCATGCTCTTCGGGATGCTCATGGTCCTGGCGCCGCTCGCACTCGCCGACGCGGGCTGGTCGACGCTCACGATCGCGCTCGTGTTCTTCGTGACGCTGTCCCTCGAGTCGCTCGTCAATCCGTTCCTCGGGAGGCTGATCGATCGCGTCGGGCCCCTCGCGCCGACGCGGATCTCCCTGGCCGCGTCCGCGGTCGTCAGCGCAGGACTCGCCGCCGCTACCGGAGCCGTGCCCATCGCGGTGCTGGCCGTGTTCGCGGGGGTGAGCTTCGGCGGCTTCTATGCGCCCGGGATGTCGCTGACCTCGCACCGCGCCGATGCGGCGGGACTCTCGCAGGGGCTCGCGTTCGGGATCATGAACAGCGCGTGGGCGCTCGGGGCGCTCGCCGGCCCGCTGCTCGGCGGCGCGATCGCGGTCGCAGGAGGAGACGGGACGCCCTACCTCGTCGGAACCCTCGCGTGCCTCCTCACCCTCGTCGCGACCGTGCGGGTCGCACCACGGAAGGCACCCCGTGCAGCGTGAGGACTGGGATCGGCGGTACGCGGAGGTCGAGAACCTCTGGGCGAAGAAGCCGAATCGCTTCCTCGTCGCCGAGGTCGAAGACCTGCCGCCGGGCCGCGTCCTCGACCTCGCGTGCGGCGAGGGCCAGAACACGATCTGGCTCGCGACGCTCGGCTGGGACGCGACCGGAGTCGACTACTCGGAGGTCGCGATCGCCAAGGCGCGCCGGCGCGCCGAGAGCGACGGCGTACTCGTCGACTTCGCGTGCGCCGATCTCGTGGACTACGAGCCGCCTGAGGCCGAGTACGACCTCGTCGTCGTCCTGTACCTGCACATCCCGCTCGTGGAACGGCGAGGCGTCCTCGGCCGCGCGGCGTCCGCCGTCGCCGCCGGAGGGACGTTCCTCTTCGTCGGACACGACCTGAGGAACCTGACGGACGGTGTCGGCGGGCCGAGCGACCCGACGCTGCTCGCCACGCCGGACGACATCGCTGCCGAGCTTTCCGGCCTCGACGTCGAGAGGGCCGAGCGCGTCCTGCGCGACGTCAGCGGGGAGTCACGGGACGCGATCGATACGCTCGTGCGGGCACGTCGGCCGACGCGGCTCTGAGCTCGGCCGGGAAGCGCTCGAGCACCCAGTTCGCGTCGAGCGGCACGCGTCGGTAGTCGCGGCCGTTGACGAGCGCATGGTCGCCGGTTCGCGGATCCATCGGCAGCCGCGACTCGACGGGGTACCAGCGGTTGTGCCGCTCGATCAGGTCGTTGACCTCGTCGAAGGAGCATGCCTGCGCGACCGCGATCCAATCCCTCGTGAACCGCTCCGGCTCCGCGGCGCACTCGACGGTGAGCTCGCGCCAAGCCTCGCGGAGCTCCGCTTCGTGCTCGCCCATGCGCTGCTCGATCTCGCGCAGGCGCAGCATGTACGGAAGCGGCCCGCGCGTGGCGACGAGATAGGCGTCGGCTGCCGGCCGGAAGTGACGTGCGCGCACCGGAAGCGGCTTGCCACGGAGCGAGATCGTCTGGAGATCCTCCTCCAGCGCAGCGCGCTCGCGGCGGTCACGCGGTGTCTCGGGCCGCACGACGCCCTGGCGCATGATCGCCTCGCGCTCGGCCCGCTCCATGTCGTGATTACAGCTGCTCGGACTTGGTCAGGGCACGAAGAGGCGCGCGAGCCACGAGCGCCGCGACGCCTCGGGCTCGACCTCGGGCGCTTCCTCGGGCGGCGCGACGGCGTCGACGACCGGGGGCTCCGGCACACGCAGGAGCTGCTGCTCGCCGCGTCGCTCCGCAAGCCGCTCGAAGTCGCCGCGGATCGCGGTGCGCATCTCGTCGAGCTGGCTCTCCTCGCCCACGGCGGCTCATTCCGGGCCTGCGGCCCGAGTCCTGCAGCCGGCTAGCGGCGCGTGCCGAAGGTCGCGGTCCACACGACCGCGTCCGAGCCGCCGAGCAGGCCGTTCGCGCGCACCGATGCGGCGCCAACGTCGTGGAACTTCGGGCTCAGGATGTTGGCGCGATGCGGAGGAGACAGCAGCCACGCGAGCACGACGTCACGCGCCGAGACCTGTCCCCACGTGCCGGCGTAGAGGTTCTCGCCGAAGGTCGCGTAGCGGTACCCGGCGGCGTCCACGCCCGACGTCACCGCGCTCCCGCACGGCGTGTGCGAGAACTGGCCACATGCCGCCACTCGCTCGCCCTTGAGCACCGCGGCGTGCTGAAGCTTCGAACGGGGCACGAGCCGCCCGCGCTGGTCCTGCGAGCGCGCCCAGTTCACGAGACACGCGATCGCGCGAGCCTGCACCTCCGGAGCTGCGGCCCGGTCGGATGCCGAGCTGCAAACGCTGTCGGGAGCGAGGTACGTCTGGGCTGAGCGCTGTGCTCCGTCGGCTCTGCCGACGAGCATGAAGGCAAGCAGCGAGACAGCCGCGATGGCCATCGCCGCGAGACGGATCGGTGCTGCCGCAGTCGCAGACGTCACGGTGCTCACCGTGTGCGAGTGCTGCCTCTGGATCCGTCCCCTGATCGGGGCACCTGACGTGCCCCGAATCAGTGATCCTGCCCCTCGTCAGGGATCACTCGACGACTCTATCGACTCACCCGGGTGGTGTGTGCGCCAAGTGGCGAGCGCGAGCAGGCCGAGCGCGAGCGTCGGAAGAACCGTCAGAGCGCGGTAGAGGAGCGTCGCAGCGACGGCTTCGGCGTTTGGAGCGCCGAACGCCACGAGCGCGCCGGTCAGCCCTACCTCGACGACTCCTACGCCCGCAGGCGTGATCGGCAGCGCGCCCAGGATCCGCACGAGCGCCCAGGCCGCGAACGCCTCGATGAGGGTCACCTGGGAGCTCGTGACGCCTGTCACGTGTAGGCACACGAGCAGGAGCACGAACACCGTGAGATGCCCGGCGAGCGTCGAGACCGTGATCACGTGCCAGCGCCGTGCGAGGAGCCCGAGCGCGCGATCGCGGAAGTCGGCGAACGACTCTCCTCCCCACGCGACGGGGCCGCGGCGGGCGAGGCGGCGAACGCGATTCCACGCACGCGCGGCCTTGTCTCCGATCCAGCGCGCGCGCTCCTCCCGCGAGAGGACGAGCGCGAAACACACGATCGCGACCACGAGGATGACCACCGCGATCAGCGCCGCCGTCTGCAGCGCCGGGTGCCGCTCGTTCGCCGCGGTCAGGAGCGCAAGCGCGACCACCGGAAACACGAGGTTCGCGAACTGGTTCCACACGCCGGTGATCGCGACCGCGAGCCCGACGGCGCTCGCCCCGAAACTCCAGGAACGGAGCATCGAGTAGGACGCCGCCATTCCGACGGCGGCGCCCGCAGGCGAGATGATCGAGAGCGCCGTCGACGCCTGGGTCATCGCCATACCCTCGCGATACGAGAGGCCGGGCAGCGCCGCCATCCACGGCGGCGGGAACGTGGCGAGGTTGAGCAGCACGGCGGCCGCGAGCGTCGCCCAGTCCAGCCAGGTGAGGTCGCCCAGCACGTCGAGGACGGAGCGGTAGTCCGCGATCCGCGGGAGTACGAAGACGAAGACGAGGACGACGATCGCGATCGACCCGGCACCGCCGAGGAGCCGTTTGTGGGTCTTCGTCAGCCCGCGGCGGCGCGCTTTCGTGCCGTCCGACATCCCGAGGAACCTACCGTGCGACCCGGAGAACCCTGAAAGGAGCCAGTCGTGGAGCAACGGCGCACACTCATCACCCCGGCGACGGTCATAGCGCTCGTCGCACTCTTCTTCGCACTCGGTGGATCGGCCTGGGCCGTCGGACACCACGTCCAGGGCGTCGCCGCGGCACAGCAGCGCTGCGCGAACGGCTCCGTTCGCGGAGTGGCGACGGTGACCGGGAATCCCGCGCAGGGCATCGCGAACATCCCGGACGCCTTCACGAGCACCCCGACGCTGTTCACGCGCCGCTTCAACTGCACGGGGAAGGCGATCCAGGTGCGCCGCACGGGCTTCGGCGTCTACGAGGTGCGCTTCGTCGCCAACTCCGCGCCGAGCGCGATCGCGAGCGGCGTCGGCGAGTTCACAGCGACGAGCGAGACGCTGGCGCCGGGTCTCTTCCGCGTCCGGGTCCAAGACGTCGGGCGGGCTAGCGCCGCCGACGGACCGTTCATGGTCACGATCGTCTGAGCCGCGCTACGGCAGGCGCGGCGAGACGATCGCCGAGAAGGCTCCGGCGAGCAGCAGCAGGCCGGCCGCGAGGGCGAGGAAGAGCCACGTGATCTCGCTCTTGCCCGGCTCGCGACCCAGCCGCGAGCCGAGGTTCCGGTACGCGTTCTCGAGCGTCCCCGCGCTCCGAGCCTCGGTGAACCCACCGCCCGTCGTCTTCGCGATGGCGCGGAGCGTGACCGGGTCGGGAGGCACCGGGATCAGCTGATCCGTGTCCTGCGAGCCGGGGACGCCGCCGAATCCGGTTCCGCTGATCACGCCGTTCGGCGTCCCCAGCGCAACTGTGTAGACGGGGAAGCAGGCGCGCTTCGCGAGCGCCGCACCTTCGAGCGGCTGCAGGACACCGCGCGTCTGCGAGCCGTCCGAGAGGAAGAGGATCGAAACGGGGCTCTTGTCCTGGCACTCGGTGGTCGGAGCCGCCTGTTGAAGGGTGCGCGTCGGCGCCGAGGGGTCGCCGAGCGTCACCGGCCCGCTGCCATCGGGGCCGGTCACCTGCTTTCCGAGCTCGACGGCCGTCTGGAGTGCGTCCCCGATCGCGGTCCCTCCGAAGATGAGGTACTGGTCGATCTGCTCGACGGAGGACTCGACGAGCGCGTGATCCTTCGTCGGCGGCGTTGCGACCTGCGCCTCGCCTGCGAACACGACGAGGCCGACGCGCAGGCCCTTCGGCGCATGGTCGAGGAACGTCTTGATCGCCGCCTGTGCGGCGCCGAGCCGGGTCGGCGCGACGTCCTTGGCCTGCATCGAGCGCGACGTGTCGACGACGAGGATCACGGTTGCGTGCTCCTTCAGCAGCTGCCGCTGCACCTGCGGGCGCGCGACGCCGACGAGCAGGCACGCGAGAGCCGCGAGCACGAGCGCTGCTGGAACGAGCCGAAGCCAGGAGCGTCCCGACACCACCGTCGCGAGCACCTCGACGTTCGTGTACCGCACGGGGTAGCGCTGGCGCCTGCGCTCGGCGAGCAGCCAGATCCCGACGGCGACGCCGAGCAGGAGCAGGGCGAGGAGCAGCCAGGGACTCTTGAAGCTGATCACTTGGACCCCGAGCACAGTGCCTGCACCTGGACGAACGCGCGCACTCCAGCGAGCTCGGCGTCACCGCGCACACGAACCGCGAGCGAGTCGCTGCGGAGCAAATCGGTGCCGGAGATGCTCGACACGAGACTCGCGCTCGGCGGCGTGCGGGTCTCGAACCCGAAGGCGTGCGAGCCTCCGATCAGCCGCTCCCCGCGAGCGCAGCGCTGCACGACGAGAGCGGAGCCGGGCCGCACGCGCACAGTCGCGACGCGGCGCGTCACCGGCTTCCCGGGAGCGAATGTCGTGAACGCCGTCGGCACGCGCGAGCCGCCTCCTGACGCCGGCATGCAGCCGACGAGCGGCTTGAAGGTCGGCGCGGCACGCGCCCGACCGGCATACGTGCCGACGAAGACGACGGAGCGCGACGTCGAGATCCCGGGGTTGACCGGGCTCCCGAGCGCGCCGAGGAACGCGATGTCGATCGCGCGGACGCTCAATCGCGCGTCGAGGCCGCCTGCGACGTGGCCCTTGCGGGCACGTCACCTGCCACTCGACGCGGACACGCGGCACCGCGGTCGACGCAGGAACGACGACCCACGGCCCCGACACGGGCACGCATACCTGCAGACCGTCGCACTCGTGCGCCGCGCCTGCCGGTCCCGCGCCGACGAGCGCTGCCGCCGTGGCTGCGATCACCGCTCCGAGTGCTGCGGCGACCCTCACGGAACCCGCTTGAAGAGGAAGGCCGACGCGGACGCGCCGACGAGGAGGAGGATCGTCGCAGCGGCCGCGAAGACGTCCGTGACCTCGCGGTCCTCCTTGCGCGTCCCGAGCCGCGAGCCGAGATCCTTGTAGACCTTCTGGAGCCCCTCGGCGTCCGGAACGGCGAAGAACTGGCCCCCTGACAGCTGCGCGACCTGCTGGAGCGTGGCGGGGTCGGGCGGGACGCGAGTGATCCGCGTGAAGCCGCCCGTGAGCTTCTCCCGCACGACGCCGTTCGGCGTGCCGACGAGCACGGAGTAGATCGGCACGCCCTGCCGCTTCGCCTGCTTGGCGGCGTCGGCGGGATCGACCTGGCCGCCGTCCCTTGCCCCGTCGGAGATGAGGACGATGGCACGCGGGGGCTTCGTCTGGTTGCCCTGAGGCTGCCCGGCTCGCAGCGAGAGCGAGACGGCGTCTCCGATCGCCGTCCCTTCGCCCGGAGTGAGCGAGTCGAGTGCGCTCGTGACGAGCGTGCGGTCGGCGGTCGGGGCGACCGCGATCACCGCGCGCGTCGCGAACGAGACGACACCGACCTGGAACTTCTGCGGCACCTCGTCGAGAAACGTCTTCGCCGCGGTGCGTGCGGCGTCGAGGCGCGTCGGCTGGACGTCCGTCGCCTTCATGGAGCGCGAGACGTCGATCGCGAGCATGATCGTCGCCTCCTCGCGCGGCACGCTCACCGTCGCGTGCGGGCGGGCGACGCCGATGATCATGAACGCGAGCGCAAGTAGCAGCACGAGCGGCGGCAGGTAGCGGAGGCGGCCAGGGTCGCGCTCGACGACGTTGGGGATGAGGTCGGGGTTGCCGAACGCGGCCTGGGAGGCGACGCGCCGACGGTCGCGGTCGATGTAGATCGCCACAAGTACGGGCAATGCCGCGAGCGCCGTGAGGACGAGCGGCCAGTGGAAGCTCATCCGCGGCTCCGGCGCAGGAACGTGACGAGCGGACGCAGCCAGTCGCCCGATGTTCCGAGTACGACGTGGCGCACGCCGACGGTTGAGAGCGAGCGGGCGAGCTCCTGGCGCTCGGTCGCCGCCGCAGCCGCGAACCGCTCACGGAGACGGCGACTCCTCGTGTCGACCCTGAGCTGGCGCCCGGTCTCGGGGTCGACGAGATAGAGGAGCCCGACGTTCGGGAGCTCCTGCTCGCGCACGTCACGCACTTCGACTGCGATCACGTCATGCTGGCCCGCGAGTCCGAGCAGCGGCCGCCGCCAGTCGCGCGGTCCGCGGAAGTCCGAGACCACCACGACGAGCGAGCGCTGGCGCGAGAGAGCACCGGTTCTGCGAAGCGCGTCCGCGAACGACGTCTCGGCGTTGCCTCCGTCGCCCTGCTCCCCGCGCAACGCAGCCAGGAGCCCGATGAGCCCCATGCGCCCCTGGTGCGGCGGAATCGTGCGGTCGCCCCGCCCGCCGAACGTGACGACTCCGAGCCGGTTCCCGCGCCGTGTGGACAGGTGGCCAATCGCGACGGCAACGCCCTCCGCCACGTCCGCCTTCCTCCTCTCCCCCGTCCCGAACTCCATCGAGACCGAGGTGTCGAGGACGAGCCACGTCACGAGCACGCGCTCCGCGAGGTCGACGCGGACGTGCGGCTCGCCGGTGCGCGCGGTCACGTTCCAGTCGATCCGGCGGACGTCGTCGCCCGGCGCGTACGGGCGGATCATCGCGAGCTCGGAGCCGGTGCCGAGGAGGTTGGAGCGGAAGTCTCCGGCGAGCAGCCCCTCCACTCTCCTTCCGATCGAGACGTCGAGGGCACGCAGCAGCCCCTCCGCCATCGGCCCGGGTCCCGGGCGGTCCGGCGTAGGTCGCGCGAGGAGCGTGCCCGCGTTCGTCATCCGCGTCTCACGCAGCGCTCACCCTGGCGAGGTCGAGCTGTGGGACGGGCACCGCCTGCAGCACCTGCTCGAGAATCGAGTCGGAGCTGACCTCTTCTGCGAGCGCCTGGTACGAGAGGACGAGCCGGTGCCGCAGCGCGTCGCGTGCAAGCGCCTGTAGGTCCTCGACCACTGCATACTCCCGGCCGCGGATGAGCGCCAGCGCCCGCGCGCCCTGGACAAGGCTGATCGGCCCGCGCGGGCTCGCGCCGTAGGAGATGTACTGCGCCAGCTCGGCGAGCCCGTGCCCGGCCGGGTCGCGCGTCGCCGTGGCGATGTCGACCGCGTAGCTGACGAGCGCCGGATCGACGTAGATCGCGAGCACCGCGCGCTGGAGCGCCTCGAGGTCGTCGAGCGAGAGCACCTGTTTGAGCTCGGGATGCTCCACGAGCTGGCGCTGGACGACGGTGAGCTCCTCGTCGTGCTGCGGATAGCCGATGAGCACCTTCAGCAGGAAGCGGTCGATCTGCGCCTCGGGCAACGGATACGTGCCCTCGGACTCGATCGGGTTCTGCGTGGCCATCACGAGGAACGGCGTGGGAACCGGGTGCGTCTCATGTCCGATCGTCACCTGCCGCTCCTGCATGACCTCGAGCAGCGCCGACTGCACCTTCGCGGGCGCGCGGTTGATCTCGTCCGCGAGCAGGAAGTTGCAGAACACGGGGCCGAGCTCCGTGTCGAACGTGCCCTCCTGCGGGCGGTAGATCCGCGTGCCGACGAGATCCGACGGGACGAGGTCCGGCGTGAACTGCACGCGGGCGAACGAGCCGCCAAGGACGCCCGCAGTGGTCTTGATCGTCAGCGTCTTCGCGAGGCCGGGAACTCCCTCGATGAGGAGGTGGCCCTGCGCGAGGAGGCACACGAGCACGCGCTCGAGCATCGCGTCCTGCCCGGCGATGATGCGCCTGATCTCGAACAGCGCCTGCTCGAGCTGCACCTGCGCCTGCTCGGGGTTGGGCGTGCTGCCTTCGGCGCTCTCGGTCATGTGGCGTCCCTTCTCCGGTTGCTCAGTCGTACATACGAAAGCATGCGACCTTGAGTTTTCGCTGAGAGGCGGGTCACGCCTCCTGCCCTGACCGCGCGGTGTCGACGAGCGCGGGCGGAGCGACCTCGGCGAACGCGTCCTCGAGGATTCCCGCGACCTCGTCCCAGTCGATCCCGCGGTCGAGCCGCACCCCGAGCCAGCCCCGGTGCCCCACGTACGGAGGCACGAAGAACTTCTCGGGGTCGTTCTCGGTCAGAAGCCCCTGGACGCCGGCCGGCGCAGCGCACCAGATCGCGAAGCGGCCGTCACCGTGATGGTCCGTGAGTACCATGCAGAACGAGCGCTTGCCGCGGACGAAGAACGTCGGCGCACCGTGGCTCGGCCGCTCGCTCGTCTCCGGCAGAGCGAGGCAGATCCGACGCACGCGCTCGAGGATCCGCTCGCGCTCGGCGTTCGCGACCACCACCGCCCGATGGTTGCAGAAGCAGTCCTAGGAGCGGTGGACGCCCATCGCGATCGAGCCCGTGTACCCCGCTCCGGCCTTCGCGATCTTCAGCGTCGAGCGCTTCCCGCCGTTGCGGTAGATGCTGTCGCCGTCGTTTCGCGGATCGCGGTCGGGGCGGCTCGAGTACGGCGATCGCGTGTACACGGTGTCCGTCACCGAGTCGGAGAAGTAGAGCTGGCCGGTGTGCACAACGTTGCCCGCGAGGTGCACCTTCGTGTGGATGTGCACCGTGCGGCCCTGGTACCAGCCCGGGTAGATCGTGCGGAAGATCGCGAGCCCCTTCGCGTCCGTGCGCTGGACGCCGCGGAGGAACTCCTGGCCGACGGTGTTCTGCTGCGCGACGCCGGAGTAGGTGCCGCCTGCGTCGCAGTGCCAGATCTCGACCGAGGCGCCCTTGATGGGCTTGCAGGTCGACACGTTGAGCACCGACAGGCGCAGCGTCAACGCAACCCCCGGCCGACCCTCCGTGACGTTCCCGCGCACGGGAGCGCCCGCCACGTAGTACGGGCCTTCCGTCTGCTCGGGTGTGAGCACGCACGAGACCAGCCCGGAGGACACCGCAGCCACGCCCGTCGTCGCCGCGTCCGCGTCGGGGGCGTCGAGGAGCTCGCGTCCTCCCCACGCGCCGCCTCCGAGCGCGACCGCGGCAAGGCCGCCGAGCTTGGTGAGCGCCCGGCGCCGGCTCAGCGCGTCGTCTCGCCCGGTGATCCCGTCCTCGTCCATGCCGGGAGGCTACGTTCGAGCTCTAAGACCCGGGTAAGAGGGCTCTAGGCGTTGGCTAAGAGCCCTGAGGCCTCGACGCGCGCGACTGCCTTCACCGTCTGGCCGACCGCGAACGCGACCGAGTACGCATCCTCGCCGGCGCTCTCCACGAGCTCGACCTCCTCGCCGAGATCGAGCGGGTGGTGGTAGTCGAGGCGCGCGTCGAGTCGACCGAGAATCGCATCACGCCGTGCGAGCCCGTGTTCGACCGCAGTCCAGTACGCCGCGTTGTTGACGTGCCCCATGAGGTCGACGTCCGTCGAGCGCAGCGGCCACGAGACGCGCGATCCGTCCGTCGGCGCGGCGAGCGTGAGTCGCGTCGAGGCGGCACGGCCGCCCGCGGCCTCGGCGTAGGAGTCGAAGCCCGAGCCGATCCGCGCCGGCCGCGCGTCCGGGCCGAGGTGGATCCAGACGCTGTCGACCTCGATCGAGCCTCCGGCGTCGCCGGACAGCGACCAGCGCCTGCCGGCCGCGAGCCCGGAGAAGGCGCTCCCCCACGTCACGACGTCGACGGCGCGATCGCTCACGTACGGCTCGAGCACGACGATCCGCACCGAGCGGAGCACCCAGAGATGCTCCGGAGCTCCCCACCCCGTCTCCTCGACGTCGTCGGTCGCCGCGTCCTGCAGGAACCGCGCGACCCCGTCGAGCCGCAGGCGGCCAGTCGCGTCCATGTCCGAGAGCCGGATGCGGTACCGCGTGCGGAACGTCCGTCCGCGGCTCGGGATGGGCACGAGGTCGTCCACGCGCCGAGACTAGAGTGCTCGTGTGGGCAGCGCCTTCGACGACCTCTCCGAGATCGCGCCGGTCGGGATCTGGGAGCACGTCCTCGCGCGGAGCGTCGAGGGCGAGCAGTGCTCGCTCGCCGTCGTCGAGCTCGACCCGAACAGCGTGGTCGCCGAGCACCGACACGCGAACGAGCAGCTCGGCATCGTCGTGAGCGGCTCGGTGACGTTCCGCGTCGGCGAGGAGGAGCGCGCGCTCGCGCCGGGCGGCACGTGGCGGATCCCGCCGAACGTCTCGCACGAGGTGCACGCGGGTCCGAACGGCGCCGTCGTCGTGGACGTCTTCGCTCCACCGCGCACGGACTGGCAGTCGCTCGAGCGCTCCGAGTCGCGCTCGGCGCGCTGGCCCTGAACCGGCGGTGGCGTTCTTCGTCGTCCTGCGACGCACCGGGCCGGAGTGGGATCCCTCGCTGTCGCTCGAGGAGCAGTCCGGCTGGCCCGAGCACGCGGACTTCATGGATGGGCTCGCTAACGACGGCTTCGTCGTCCTCGGCGGCCCGCTTGCCGACGAGGGGCGTGTCGTCCTCGCCGTGAAGGCCGACACGGCCGAAGACGTCCACGAGACTCTCGCGCGCGATCCGTGGAGCGGAACCCACCTCGTCGTCGACTCGGTCGACGGCTGGACGATCCGGCTCGACGGCCGCAGCTAGACGCGTCGTGGAGTCGACTGGGGAAGCCGCCAACCGCGCCGAGTTGGTGCCCCGCTACCCCGCGCTCGCGCACTTCGACGACGCGTCCCACGAGTGGCGGCGCCTCTTTGCGGAATTGCTCGGCACGTTCTTCCTCGTCCTGGTGGCGGCGGGCGCCGTGGTCGTCGATGCGAAGAGCGGCGGGGCGATCGGGCGCACGGCCTCCGTCGTTTCGCCCGGGCTGATGGTCATGGCGATCATCCTGTTCATGGGCGCCGTGTCGGGCGCGCATCTCAACCCGGCCGTGACGCTCGGCTTCTCGCTCCGCGGAGACTTCCCGTGGCGGCGCGT
The DNA here is from genome assembly GCA_963846995.1 of uncultured Gaiellaceae bacterium. Taxonomy (GTDB): domain Bacteria; phylum Actinomycetota; class Thermoleophilia; order Gaiellales; family Gaiellaceae; genus GMQP-bins7. The sequence goes on from CAWJYD010000001.1 coordinate 36,383, forward strand.
GCCTGGCTACGTCGCCGCACAACTCGCCGGCGCCACCGCGGCGTGCCTGTTCCTGTGGGCGGTGCTCGGCAAGCACGGGAACATGGGTGCGACCGAGCCCGGGCCTGACGTGAAGAGCTGGCAGGCGTTGCTGGTGGAGCTCGTCCTCACGGTGGGACTCGTCAGCACCGTTCTCGGAACGCCCTCGCGAGCACAGAACGTGGGCCCGCTCGCGGCCATCGCCGTCGGCGGGTACATCGCGCTCGCAGGCCTGTGGTCGAGCCCGATCACGGGAGCGTCGATGAACCCCGCCCGCTCGTTCGGGCCCGATCTCGTCAACGGCGACTTCGCCGGGTACTGGATCTACGTCGTCGGCCCGCTCGCGGGCGCTGCCGTCGCGGTCGGGATCGCGTGGATTCTGAGAGGCCCGGCCGATGCCGGCGAAGCCGAGGCCGCGCGCGGCCGTTCCGGCGAGCTCAGGCGGTGACGACGATCTTGCCCCGCGCGTGCCCCTCGCCCAGGTAGCGCAGGGCGTCGGCGACCTGGTCGAGCTCGTACCGGCGGTCGATCACAGGCCTGACCCGTCCGCCCGCGAGGAGCTCGCGGAGGTCGCCGAGAGACGCCGGGTCGAGCTTCGCGATGAAGAACGTCGTCGACTGCCGTGAGCGAAGCGAGGCGAGCCTCATCGCGATGACGTGGGTCAGCGGGCCGAGTGCGCGGTTCCCCTTCGGCGCGCCGACGATCACGATCTTCGCGTTCGGCTCGAGGACGCGCCGGCACTCCCCGAACGACCTGCTGCCCGCGACGTCGAGCATCAGCTCGTAGCGCTCGTCGCCGCGCGTGAAGTCCTCCTGCGTGTAGTCGACGACACGGTCTGCTCCCAGCGAGCGCACGAGGTCGACCTTCGGCCCGCTGCAGACGGCCGTTACTACTCCGCCGAGCGTCTTCGCGATCTGCACCGCGAACGTCCCGACGCCGCCCGAGGCGCCGTTGACGAGAACGCGCTGGCCTTCCGTGAGCGCCCCGCGGTCGCGGAGGCCCTGCAACGCCGTTACCCCCGCGATCGGAGCGGCCGCGGCCTCCTCGAGCGTCAGTCCGTCGGGCACGGTCGCGATCCCGCGATCCTCGGGCACCGTGACGTACTCGGCGAATGCTCCGTGCCGGGCACCGAAGACCGCGTCGCCGACAGCGAAGCGCGTGACCCGTGATCCGGCCGCCTCGACCTCGCCTGCGAAGTCGCTGCCCACGCGATTCGACTTCGGCCTGCGGATCCCGAGCTGAGGACGGCTGATGTACGGCGTGCCGGTCACGTCGTACCAGTCGACGGGGTTGACGGACGCGGCTCGCACCCGGACGAGCACCTCGTCCTCACCCGGGACCGGCGTCGGCAGCTCGCGCAGCTCGAGCGAGTCGGGCGGGCCGTACGCGTCGCGGACGAGCGCCCTCACGGCACGGTTCCGGGGAGCGTGAGGACGACGTTTCCGACCTTCTGCCCGGTCTCCACGTACCGCGTCGCCTCGACGACGTCCTCGAGCGGGTACACGCGATCGATGACGGCCCGATACTCCCCGGCCTCGACGAGACGCTTCACGAGCAGCACGTCGTCCTTCGTGTACTTCGCCATCCCGAGCTTCACGCGCTTGCTCGCGAGCGCGAGCAGCGGGACGTGCCACATGAACCCGAGGTCCGTCTCGACGTACCTCCCGTCCGGCTCGAGCGAGCGCCGACAGCGCCGATACGAGTGCTTCCCGACCGCGTCGAACACAACGTCGTAGGTCTGACCGTTCCTCGTGAAGTCCTCGTGCAGGTAGTCGATCACCTCGTCGGCTCCGAGCGAGCGGACGAGGTCGACGTTCGGCGTGTTGCAGACGGCCGTCACGTGGGCGCCGAAGTGCTTCGCGAGCTGAACCGCGGCGGTGCCGACCGAGCCCGATGCCCCGTACACGAGGAGCCGCTCGCCGCGGACGTCCGGCTCCCGGAAGCAGGAGAGCGCGATGCACGCTCCGTCGCACAGAGAAGCCGCCTCCTCGAAGATCGCCCCGTCGGGCATGTGCGCGACCGCGCGGCTCTCTCGCACCGACACGAGCTCAGCGTTGGCGCCGTACGTCTTCACGCCGAACACGCGGTCGCCGACTGCGAACTCTCCCACGTCGGCGCCGATCCGTTCGACGACACCCGCGAACTCCATGCCCGGCGTCTGCCACTTCGGCCGGCGGACGCCCGTGAAAGCCCGTGCGAAGAAGGGCTTCGCGGATCGCCAGCCACAGTCCGTGCGGTTGACGGTCGACGCGTGCACCCGGACGAGGAGCTCGTCCGGCGCGGGCTCGGACGGCGCGACGTCCGCAATACGCAGCACCTCCGGCGGGCCGTAGCGCTCGTACACGACGGCCTTCATCGCTCGTCGGTCCGCTGCAGTCGCTGGATCGGCCCGCCGTGGCTCCACGCGCGGCCTGCGCGGTAGAGCTCGGCGGGACGGCCGCCGGACGGGCCGGGGCGCGCGTGCTGCCCGGTCGGGATCACCCACCCGTCGTCGGAGACGACGCTGCGCCGGAAGTTCGCGGCGTCGAGCTGCACGCCCCAGATCGCCTCGTAGACCGCCCGCAGCTCGGCCATCGTGAACGTCGTGCCCACGAACGCGGTCGCGATCCCCGAGACCTCGAGCTCGACTCGGACGCGCTCGATCGCGTCGCGGACGATCTGCAGATGGTCGAACGCCAGCTCGAGCTTGCCGTTCAGCACGTCCGAGGCGGGCACGAGCGCGGCGTCGGCAGCGTCCGAGCCTGCGACGACGGAGCCGACGTCGCGCAGGACGGCGAGGTACGCGACCGTCACGACGTTCATGCGCGGGTCGCGTCCGGGATCGCCGTACGCGCCGAACTGGGTGAGCAGGCTCGCCGCGTCGACCCCGGTCTCCTCGGAGAGCTCGCGCTTCGCCGCCTCGTCGAGCGTCTCTGTCGGGCGCTTGAAACCACCGGGGATCGCCCACATGCCCTGGAACGGATCCTCGCCGCGGCGCACGAGCAGGACGTGCAGCACGTTCTCGGACATCGTGAGGATCACGATGTCGACCGTGACCGCGAACGCTGGGAAGGCGCTCGGGTCGTAGCTCGCGGGCACTCCTGTTTTGGTCGACACGACCATTACCGTATCGGAGAGTTAGAGTCGCGTCAACAAAAACCTCAACCGAACCAGCGCAGACGCCGGCTCGCTCCGAAGTCCTGCTTCTCGGCGACGAGCTCACCCGACGGCTCGCGGAATGTGCCGGTCGGCTTCGGCCCGGAGAGGAAGTCCACGTCGACCCGCCCCACGCGGCCGCCGCCGAACTCGACGTAGCACGAGCCCCGCCCTCCGTATCCCTCGGGCAGCTCGCCTCCGCGCGCGCGGGCGACGAGCGCGTCCGCGACGACACGCGCCTGCCCCTCCGAGAACACGCCGGCCTTCGGAACGCCGACCGTCGCCACGTCACCCAACGCGTAGACGTCGGGGAACCGCGTCTGCAGGGTCCGCGAGTCGACGGGGACGTACCCGTCTTCGGCGAGCCCGCTCTCGAGCACGACCTGCGGCGCCCGATGCCTCGGAACGCCGAGGAAGAGGTCGTACGAGAGCTCGTCGCCGTCGTCGAGCGCGACGACCCCGCGCGCCGGGTCGAGCGCCGCGACACGCCGCCCCGAGACGAACGCGATGCCGCGCTCCGCAAATGCCTCGAGGAGCGCGGCAGACGTGTCCGGCGACGGGGGAACGGGTGCGCCGAAGGGCATCACGAGCGAGATCTCGCAGGCGTCGCGCACGCCACGCCGCACGAGGAGGTCGTGCAGCAGCAGTGCTGCCTCGCTCGGCGCGGGCGGGCACTTGAAGGGTGCGCCGCAGACACCCACGACCGCGTGGCCGCGGTCGAACGCCGGCAGGAGCTCGCGAAGCCGTTCGGCCCCAGCGACCGAGTAGAACTCGTTTCCGCCCTCGACGAGTCCCGGTGTCGCGTCGAAGTCGTAGTCCGCGCCGAGCGCCACCACGAGCACGTCCGCCTCGAGGACGCCCGCGTCGGTCGTCACGCGCCGCGCGGCGGGATCGATCGACCGGACGGTCTCGCGCAGGAACCGCACCCCCGGCTTACGGAAGCTCGAGTACGGGAGCCGCACGGAGTCCGGCGCCGAGCGACCGAACATCACGTCGAGCTTCGCGTAGCCGAAGACGAACGCTTCGCTCGCATCGATCAGCGTGATCCCGGCGTCCTCGCCGAGGGCGTCCGACACCACGGTCGCCAGCTCGAGCCCGCCGAAGCCGGCTCCGAGCACGAGGATGCGGGTCTCCACCGACCGAGCCTAACCGGGCGCGACGTGTGCAACGCTGCGTCGGTGCGACCGACGCTGTACGAGTTCGCCGGAGGCAGCGACGCCTTCCTCGCCCTCGCGCGCGCGCACCACGCGCGCTGTCTCGCCGATCCCGAGCTCAACCACCCGTTCTCACACGACGACCAGCACCCCCAGCACGTCGAGCGACTTGCCGCGTACTGGGCCGAGGTGCTCGGCGGCCCTCCCACGTACTCGACATCCTGCGGCGACGAGTCGGGCGTGCTCGGTATGCATTCGGGGAACGGCGACATGAGCGACCTCGGGAACCGTTTCGTCGCCTGCTTCGTCCAGGCGCTGGACGACGCCGAGCTCCCCTCGGATTCCGAGTTTCGCGAGGCGCTGCGCGCTTACATGCGCTGGGCCGTCGACAACGTGCTCGCGCACGAGGAGACGACCGACGTCGAGCCGGGTCTCGCCATGCCGCGCTGGGGCTGGGACGGCCTCGAGGCGCCGCACGCAGCCGTCTGAATCCGACTACTTCTCGATGTACGCCGTTATCGGCTGGACGACGCCGTGGGCCTGCATCGTCGCGAGCGTCTCCGGCGACGGCGCCGCGAGCATCGCTCCCATCTCCTCGACGTCGGCCACGTCCGCCGTGATCGCGACTTTCACGCTTCCGTCCGCGGCGACGTAGTCGGTCACGTTGCTCCCCGACGCCGACTCGATGGCAGCGGCACGCTCCTGCTTGCCCGCGAGCCAGCGATCGATGTCCTCGACGGCATGGGTTACGACGACTCTCGGCATGGGCTTCCTTTCTGGAGTTGTTGTAGTACGTATCGGGCGAACGTACTACACCCGGGTACCCGGGACCGCGGAGGCTCGCCCCTTCAGACGCGAGAGCCCCGCCGGCGCGGGGCTCTCGCTCGTCCGTCGTCGCTGCGTGCGACTAGTGGTTCTTCTTCGTCGCGTTCCGGCCGTGCACGAGGTACTTGACGCACTGGCCCTGATTCTTGAACGAGGGGTTCGTGAAGGTCTTCCAGCCCCCGTCCTTGCACGGGCGTGAGACGTCGGCCGAGCCGTGCCCGAGCTTCTGCAGCTTGCCGTTGAACGTGACGTTCGTCAGGTCGGCCGTGCCCTGGACGTCGATCAGCACGCTCACCGACTGCACGGTGCCCGTCGGCGTCGGCACCTGCTGTCCGGCCGCCGCGAGCGTCGCAGCGGTGAACGTGTAGGTCGCGGTGCCGTTTCCGTTCGTCGTCGGTGTCACGTTGTTGCAGCCGAGGAAGAAGAACCCGGTCGTGGTCTGCACGTTGAACCGCGGCGAGCCGCCCTGGCACTGCGCCGTGGTCGCGAGCGTGAACGACGCCGACTGGAACGTGCCGCCGACGCCGGTGAGGTCGGCGCCCGCAGCGGCATTCGTCGAGGTCGGGCAGTTCTTCTCCAGATGGAGCGTCTTCGTCTTCTTGACGTACGTCGCCTTGACGCACCCGGTGTTCCCGGGGTCGTAGACGCCCGGAACGAGCGCCGCGGAAGCCGAGACGGCAAACGCGAGAGCCGTCGCCAGGACGCCGGCGATCAGGAGCTTCTTCATGCGTAGTCCCCCTTAATGTTGCTTCGACAGCGCGGGACCCTTTCCCGGCCACCGCACTCGCTACACGACCATCGGCCGAGCCTTACCGGCCGCTTACAAACAGCCACCCGATCGGGGGAGAGAACGCACCGAGCTAGTTCCCGTCGGGCCAGCCGCCGCGGTGGAGAACCATCGGGTAGCGCGGGAGTGCGGATACGGGATCGGCGAGCACAGCCTCGGTCTGCGCCCGGTACGGGTTGCGCGACGCCCGCCAGCCGTCGGGATACGGCTGGAGCCCGAGGGCGAGCGACGGTCCGGTGACGAGCGCCCTCGCAAGTCGGTCGAAGTCACGGCCGAGGCGCTTCTTCCAGCGCCGCTCGACCGCGTCCGCCAGCCGACCGTGCTGCGTCTGCGCCGCAAAGCCGACCTCGGTCAGCGTGACCGCCTTGGATCGACCGGCCGGGTCGGGCGCAAGTACGGCGTATCCGTTCCGCTCGAGGAAGCCCACTGCCGCGGCGATCGCCTCTTTGGAAATGCCCGAGCGAGCCGGCAGCTCCCGCATCGGCACCGGCTCGGCGGACAGAACGCGTACGACGTCCTCGGCCATCGCGAGCGAGAGGGACGATTCGCCCTCGTACTCCAGCGTGTACGCGAGGAGCGCCTGCGAGAGCAGCGAGGGCAGATCCTCGGCCCTCGCGCCCGGCACGCCTTCGACGTGCCCTGCGCGCATGCCGTCCTTGTAGCCGAGCACCGGCAGATACAGGGGAAGAGCCGGATCGGTGACGCACGAGAGTGCCTCGCGAAGCTCGTCCATCGCGCCGTCGCCGAACCGCTCGCGCCAGCGCGCTTCGACTTCCACCGCGAGCGGCCGCCACACGCCCTGCGCCTTCCGGCCGGCGGGAGTCAGCCGTACGGTCTCATCGGCCGAGTCGATGCTGACGTACCCCCAGCGCTGGACACCCCCGAGGTTCACGATCCGCGCATTCGCCTCGACCTCGCGCAACGGCGCACCGGCTGCCGGGATCAGTCGCACGAAGTTCGACCACATGACCATGGATGTGAGCAGCACACCTCCTCCAGGCCCGCGCGAGAGGTGGTGGTCGACCCGGTGCTCGAACTCGTTGTCGAACTCGATCGTGAACGCGATCAGCGCCTGCGCGAGCAGCGTGCGAAGCGGGAGCTTCCCCGTCGAGCGTCGCGAGGGCATAGCGGAGAACCCGATCTCGACGTCAGGCCGGTTCGTCGGGTGGCATCTCGAAGCGGGCGATGACGCCCTCGTCGCCGCCCTCGGGCACCGGTCGCTCCGGGTGCCGCGTGGCGACCCACGCAACCCCGCGCTCCGGGTACGCGACGACGTCCGGGAACCGCTTCGTCGAGATGCCGATCATCCGCACCGGAGTGTCGGTCGGGTTCGAGAAGGTGTGCAGCCCGGCGCGACCCTCGGGGAAGTACACGACGTCGCCCGGCGCCAGCTCCTCCTCACCGTCGGGCGTGCGGACGGTCGGCGTCCCGCTGAGGACGAAGAACATCTCCTCGACCCCGTAGTGCATGTGCAGCGGCCCGCCGTCCATCCCGGGCTGGTATTCGATCAGTGACGCCCCGAGCTTGTCGGCCTCGAAGGCGTGCCCGAACCAGCGGGTGCGCTGACTATCGTCCGCCTCGTCCCAGGGCTCGTCGTGCAGGAAGTTCAACCGCTTCATGACTCCTCCGAGGTCTGGGTGGTCGCTCCATCGCTCGAGCGGTATGCGAGGAAGCGCCGAACGAGCCTAGACAAGAGACCCGCGCAAGCGGATGGAGGCGATGGGTTCGAAAGGTGCGAAGACGCAGCGCACTCCGGCGATCGGAGACACTTCTGCCGTGCAACTGCCTGACGTGAGCTACGCACGTAGCGGCGACGTCGCGATCGCGTATCAAGTCGTGGGCGCGGGTGCGCCGGATGTCGTGTTCATGCGCGGCATTGCCGGCGATCTGGTCTCGACGTGGGACCAGCCGCTCCTCGTGCGACACGTCCAAGGGCTCGCCGACTGCGGCCGCGTGCTCATGCTCGACAAGCGGGGCACGGGTCTCTCGGATCGGGTGCGAGAAGTGCAATCGGCGGAGACCACCATGGATGACGTCCGCGCGGTGATGGACGCGGTCGGCTCGGACAGCGCCGTTCTGTGGACAGGTGCGACGAGCACCGGCATCGGCGTGCTCTTTGCAGCGACCTACCCGGACCGTTGTGCTGGCCTCGTCCTCTTCGACCCGAGGCTGAAGGGTGTGCGTTCGCCCGACTACCCATGGGCCCCGACCGAGAAGGAGTGGAGGGAACGCCTCGCCGAAGTGCGCGCCGGCTGGGGGGAGCGAGGCTTCCTCGAGAGCTTGGCACACGAGTGGGCGCCCGAGGTCGCAGAGCACGACAGCTTCCTCGAGTGGTACGTCTGGCACATGCGCCGAAGCCTGAGCCCGGGCGCCGCACTGACATCGTTCCGCACAGCGATGGAGCTCGACGTGCGCGACATCCTTGCTGCAGTTCGAGTACCCACCTTGGTCATTCCGCACCCTGCGCTTCCCGGTCCTGGTCACTACGCCGCGGAGCGGATCCAAGGAGCGGACGTTGTCGAATTGCCAGACCTCCGCGGCGTGTACACATGGGTCGACGACGAAGCGCACCAAGCGACGATGGAGGCGACGAAGCAGTTCGTCTCCCGTCTCAGCCGGCGTGTCGGCCCAGAGAGGGTACTCGCGACAGTTCTCTTCACCGACATCGTCGGCTCGACAGAGCTGGCATCGCGACTCGGCGACTCTGCATGGAGAGAGCTGCTCCAGCGGCATCACGCCCTGGTCCGGCGGGAACTGGCGCGCTACCAAGGAAGAGAGCTGGACACGGCGGGCGACGGTTTCTTCGCCGCCTTCGACGGTCCCGCCCGCGCTGTTCATGCCGCGTCGGCAATCCGCGACGCGCTTCAGGGACTCGACCTCGACATTCGTGCCGGCCTCCATACCGGCGAGTGTGAGGTCACAGACGGCAAGATCGCGGGCATCGCGGTCTCGATCGGCGCTCGCATCTCGTCGCTCGCAGCTCCCGGCGAGGTGCTCGTTTCGAGCACCGTGAAGGACCTCGTCGCCGGCTCCGGGATCCAGTTCGATGACCGCGGCGAACATCAACTCAAGGGCGTCCCAGACACTTGGCGCCTCTTTGCCGTCACGCACTGAAGTGCCGACGGCCAGGGAGGTCCGGCGAAGCATCTGGCCACGAAAGCCGAATATGGAGGCGGCGGGAATCGAACCCGCGTCCGCGGTCGCACCGAACAAAGCGTCTACGAGCGTAGTCCGTGCTTGATCTCGCCCGGCGGCCGGTTCACGGACGACCAACCGACGGGCCAGCCATCCTTCGGTGTCGCGCGTCAGGCGATTGGCTCTCCCTTCGCGCCGAGCCCGATAGTTGGCGCCGAACTCCGGGCCTCGGGCCCAACCCGGGTCGACGTCGCCTTACCTAGCTTCGACTAGGCGGCGAGTGCGAGTTCGTTCTTGTTCGCACTTGCTTTGGTGCCGGTTGATTTACGAGGCCAACCGGCGACCTCGGCTCGCAGCTCTGCCGGAGAACCGACCACGTCGAGACCTGGTCGCCCCCGTATGTGTGTTAAGGGAGCGAGGATAGCTGCCGATAACGCAGTCGGCCCGGCTGCGGCACGACCGAGGGGATCCGGACCGATGCGCGACAACGAGGCGAAAGGACCAGGGCAGTGGCGTTGATGATGGAGGAGAAGTACGACGACCTCGCGGACCTGCGCGAGCGGGCCAAGGCCGAGGTGTCGAAGGTCGTCATCGGCCAGGATCGCACCGTCGAGCTGCTCCTCATCGCCGCAGTCGCGCACGGGCACGTCCTCATCGAGGGGCCGCCCGGCAGCGCGAAGACGCTGCTCGCGCGGGCGACAGCGCACATGCTCGGCGCATCGTTCAAGCGCATCCAGTTCACGCCCGACACGACGCCGACGGAGCTGAACGGCCAGAACGTCGTGCGCGCGGGCGAGCACCTCTTCATGCCGGGCGCCGTGTTCACGAACGTCCTCCTCGCGGACGAGATCAACCGTACGCCGCCGCGCACCCAGGCCGCTCTCTTCGAGCCGATGGGCGAGCGCCAGGTCACGGTCGACGGCAAGGCGCACAAGCTGCCCGACCCGTTCCTGGTCATCGCGACGCAGAACCCGTTCGAGCACGAGGGCGTCTTCCCCCTCCCGGAAGGCCAGCTCGACCGCTTCCTGTTCAAGATCGAGCTCGAGTACGCGGACGCGGAGGCCGAGCTGGCGATGCTCAACCTCCCGCACAAGGGCATCGCCCCGGACATGCTCGGTGAGGTTCGCCCGCTGCTGGGCGTCGTCGGCCTCGACCGTGCCCGGTCGGAGCTCGAGGAGACGATCGTCCCCGAGTCCGTCGGTCGCTACATCGTCGCCGTCGGCCGGAAAACGCGCGAGCTCCCGGGCGTCGAGCTCGGTGTCAGCTCCCGCGCGATGATCCACCTCGTGATGGCGGTCAAGGCGAACGCCCGCCTGAACGGACGCGGGACGGCCACCATCGAGGACGTCCGCGAGATGGCGCCCTTCGTTCTTCGCCACCGCATCTCGGTGATGCCGGGCACGAGCGTCGACACCGTTCTGCTCGACGCGTTGACGAGCGTGCCGACGGCAGTTCCGCAGCCGGTCGTCCCGGTCTAGTCGACGTCCCTCGTTCGAGGGGTTGACTCCCCCGAAAGGGGGCCGATAGTTCGACAGAGGCACGGCCCGGGAAGCCGATAGGTGTCTCGTTCGGACCGCGCTAAGCTTGTGCGGCCGGGCAATCGAGCTAGCCGAGACGGGGAGGAACCATCGTGTCATTGCTGGTGGAGGCGCCGTACGAGAGCCTCATCGACCTGCGCGAGCGGGCGAAGACCGAGATTGCGAAGGTCGTGATCGGCCAGGAGCGCGCGGTCGAGTTGCTGCTCGTCGCTGCGCTCGCCCGTGGCCACGTCCTGCTCGAAGGGCCGCCCGGAAGCGCGAAGACGCTCCTCGCGCGGGCGACCGCGCACATGCTCGGCGCGTCGTTCAAGCGCATCCAGTTCACGCCGGACACGACGCCGACGGAGCTCACCGGCCAGAACGCGGTGCGGATGGGCGAGCAGGTGTTCTTCCCGGGCGCCGTGTTCACGAACGTCCTCCTCGCGGACGAGATCAACCGCACGCCTCCGCGCACCCAGGCGGCCCTGCTCGAGGCCATGCAGGAGCGGCAGGTGACGGTCGAGGGGAAGGCGCACCGCCTCCCCGACCCGTTCCTCGTCATCGCGACGCAGAACCCGTACGAGCACCGCGACGTCTTCGATCTCCCCGAGTCCCAGCTCGACCGCTTCCTGTTCAAGATCGTCCTCGACTACTCGGACGCGCAGAGCGAGTACGAGATGCTCAACCTGCCGCACAAGGGCGTCGCGCCCGACATGCTCGGCGAGGTTCGGCCGCTCCTCGGAGTAGTCGGCCTCGATCGCGCGCGGGACGAGCTCGATCGCACCGAGCTGCCGGAGGACGTCGGGCGCTACATGGTCTCGATCGCTCGAAAGACGCGTGATCTCCCCGGCGTCGAGCTCGGCGTGAGCTCACGCGGAGTCATCCATCTCGCGAGTGCTGCGAAGGCGAACGCGCGACTCAGCGGACGCGACGAGGTCACAGTCGCCGACGTCCGCGAGATCGCGCCATACGTGCTCCGGCACCGGCTCATCCTCGACGACAGCCTGAGCCCGGACGACGTGCTCCGTGACGTGATCGAGCAGGTCGCGGCGCCCGAGCGCACCTACTCACTGCGGTAGCCGGCTGATTGCCGTGGAGGCCGGGGCTCGCTCCGGCCTCCGATCTCTCGGTGCGGCCAGCGATCAGCGCCGGCGCTTGAGCGCGCGCTCGATGTCGCGCTGCGCATCGCGATCGGCGACCACGCGACGCTTGTCTCCGCGCTCGCGGCCTCTCGCGAGCGCGATCTCGACCTTCACGCGGCCGTCCTTGAAGTACATCCTCGTCGGGACGAGCGTGAGGCCCTTCTCGCGGACCTTCCCGTAGAGCGAGTCGATCTCGTTCCGATGGAGGAGGAGCTTGCGGTCGCGGTCCGGCTGGTGCCCGAGCGGGCCACCCTGCGCGTACTCGGAGATCGACGCGCCGATGAGCCACGCCTCTCCGTTGCGGATGTCCGCGTACGCCTGCCCGAGCTGCACATGACCGCCGCGCACGGACTTGACCTCTGTCCCCGTGAGCGCGACGCCGGCCTCGAGCCGCTCCACGAGCTCGTAGTCGCGGCGCGCGCGGCGGTTCTCGGCGATCAGCTTGGTTCCGGTCTCTCTGGGCACCGCCGGAGTGTAGGGGCATGGATACCGTGGCCCCGTGCCTCTGCGGAATCGCGTCACCCCGCTCGGCGAGCTCGTCGCCGACCGTGCGCGCGGGCTCGTCTACGGCAACCGCGGCTGCCTGCACGACGACGCGGGTCGCATCCGGCGTTTGTACGCGACGCGGCGCTGGATCTCCTGCCGCCTCGAGTTCCGGGGCTGGAAGCGGAAGCGCCTGCTCCAGCCCGGCCGCTTCACCGAGCTCTTCTTCCTCGACGAGGCGACCGCGTTCGCAGCCGGGCACCGACCGTGCGCGCTCTGTCGACGCGAGGACTACGTGCGCTTCGGCGAGCTCTGGCGCGAGCTCCACCCCGACGATCGCGGAGCCGACGCGATCGACGCGACGCTTCACGAGGAGCGCCTCGACTCCAGCCGACAGAGGCGGCTCCACGAGGCGCAGGGCTCGTCACTGCCGAGCGGCACGTTCGTGCTCGAAGACGGGGCGCCGTGGCTCGTCGTCGGAGCGACGCGCCGGCGGTGGACGCCTGCGGGCTACGACGAGACGCGTCGGCTCTCGGCGGCTCGCACGAGCGTGCTCACACCGGTCTCGCTCGTCGAGATCCTGCGTGCGGGGTGGAACGGCGTCGTGCCGCTCCTCCACCCGTCGGCGGGCTAGTCCTCAGGGAGAGCCGACGCGAACCGCCGGGCGATCTCGCGCAACATGACGAGGGCGACAGTCGGCTCCGACTCGATGAGTGCGATCGCGTCGTCGCGCGCGATTGCGAGGCAGCGCATCTCCGTCGCCGCGCGGACGCGGGCGATGCGCGTCCCGCCGGGAGCGAGCAGCGTGAGCTCGCCGAAGAACGCCCCCGGCCCGAGCTCGACCGCTCCCCCACGCCACTCGACGCGCGCGGAGCCGTCGAGGACGACGAACATGCCCGAGCCCGGGTCGCCCTCGAGCGCGACGATCTGGCCGGCCTGACACGTCATCTCCCCCGCGCGCGTGGATACGCGCTCGAGCGCGTCGTCGCTCGCGTCCGCGAGGAGGGGGATGGCGCGAAGCTCGTCGACTGTCACGGCGTGCAGTTCATATCACGACCGTTTCTCTCGCCTCATGCAGCGGTCACACAGCGGGAACCACGGAGGGCACGTGCGACCGCACGAGCGGCACCGACCGATCGTCGGCGACTCGACCTCGACGCGGAGCCTCGCGACGACGCGCGCCGCGGCGGCTTCCTCGAGTGCCGCCGCGCGCTCGATCGACACGCCGCCGACGTCCGGGTACTGGAGCGCGAACCAGCGCAGGATGCTCGCCTCGCGCCCGGCCTGCTCGGCGTCCTCGAGCGAGGCGGCGCGGACGCGAGCTGGGTCGAGGAGGAACGTGAGTTGTGGCCTCGCGACGCGGTCGCCCGTGATGGCGAGCGCGAGCGTCGCGAGGAGCTCGAGGTTGTCCTCGTCGACGGGCGCGTTCACGAGCTTCCAGGTGTCCGCGAGCGAGAGTCTCCGCCCGCGCTCGCCGAGCCGGCGCTGCACCGCCTGCAGACGCAGCCGGAGCGGCTGCAGCGACTCGACCGCGAGCCAGCCCTCGTCCGCCCACTCGCGAAGAGCGACCCGGTGCCACGCGACGAGCGCTGCGTCGAGCTGCAAGGGGTCGTCGACGCCGAGGTCGGCGAGCTGCGGCCGGATCCGTGCCTCGTCGACGACGCGGTATCCGCGGTAGCCACCCGGCAGCACGACGTGCGGCTCGAGCCCGGACTCGACTAGCTCCGGGTCCGCCGTGCCCCACCCGAGTCCGGTGAGGACGCCGACGTGCCCGCGCTCGACAAGGCCGAAGCGGCCGGCTCTACCGGCGATCTGGGCGAGCTCCCACGGCAGCAGGTCGCGCCGCTCCTCGCCGTCGAACTTCGTCGTCTCCGCAAAGAGGAGCGTCTCGCAGGGAAGGTTGACGCCGTGACCAAGGACGTCCGTAGCGACGCACACGTCCGCCTGGCCCGTGAGGAAGCGATCGATCTCCTCCCGCCGCGACGAGAGCGGCATCGCGCCGTAGAGGACGGCGACGCGGCCCTCGTGCAGGCGGTTGACCTCGCCTGCGAGCGCGAGCACCGCCCGGCGCGAGAAAGCCACGACGACGGTTCCCTTCGTCAGCGAGCGAAGCGACTTCGCGCCGACGAACTCGAGCGGCAGCTTGCGGTCGAAGACCTTCAGCTCGCGGTCCGGGAACGCGCGGTCGACGAGCGGGAGCGCGTCGAGCGCACCGAGCAGGAAGATCTCCCGGTAATCGCCCGCGAGGAGGAGGCGCGTCCACGCCGACCCGCGCTCGGCGTCGTCGGCCCACTGCACCTCGTCCAGGACGAGAAGCTCGCCCGACTGGGCCGCCATCTCCACCGTCGAGCAGAGAACGGGCGCGCGCTCGTTCAGGCGCTCCTCGCCCGTGACGAGCCCGACCTGCTCGGAGCCCAGCCACTCGCCGAGTCGTCGATGCGCCTCCTGCGCGAGCATCCGCAGCGGTCCCGCATAGACCCCCGCACCCCGTTCGGCGAGCTCGCGGAGCGCGGCGTACGTCTTACCGGAGTTCGTCGGGCCGAGGTGGGCGACGACGCGCTCCGGCTTGGTTCGCCGAGCAGGAAGCGTCACGGCAACGCGACGCTCGGCCTCCTTCACCTGCTGAGCCGGGCGGCGCCTTGCGCGAACGGTGCGGCTCGGCCGCTTCTGTCGCCCCCGCGGTGGTCGGCGTGCGCGCATCGGCGCACGGTATCCGGCCGCGCGTACCTCGCTTCGGTGGGCTCGGTCAGACGCGCAGGAAGCGGCGGAGCGTGAGACCCGAACCGATCGCGCCGATCGCGAGCCCGCCCATCACGAGCACCGCCGCGGTCCACGTGAACGCCATGGACCGCACGCCGGGGTCGTCCTGGATCTGGAGGATCTTCGGAATCGCGATCTCGCGGCTCAGGAAGAGCAGGATCACGGCTGCGAGGGAGCCGGCGAGCCCGGTGAGCACGCCTTCGAGCATGAACGGACCGCGGACGTACCAGTTCGTCGCGCCGACGAGCTTCATCACCTCGATCTCTCGCCGCCGCGCGAAGATCGACAGGCGGATCGTGTTCGCGATGAGGATCGTCGAGGCGGCCAGGAGGACGATCACCGCGATCAGGAACACGACCTGGATCGCGCGCGCGATCTGCAGGATCCGCTGCGAGACCTCCTTTCCGTAGCGCACCTCGTCGACCGCCACGAGCTTCTTCTTCTGCAACCCGATCGCGATCCCCTCGGTGTCCTCGCCCCGCTTCGGCACCACGTCGAACGACGCGGGCAGCGGGTTCGAGGCGAGGTTCGCGGTCAGCTCGGGATTCCGCTTGCGCATGATGTCGAGCGCCTTGTCCTTGTCGATGAAGGTGACGCCGCCCGGCTTGACGCGCGGATCCGACTCGAGGGCGACCCGCAGCTGGTCGATCTGCTTGTCCGTCGACTTGTCCGCGATGTAGACATGCACCGCGAGCTCCTTCTTCTTGGCGTCGGACCAGGAGACGAGCCACGTGCCGAGTCCGATGAAGACGCCGATGAGGAACATGCCGATGAGCACCGACAGGGCCGAGGCGACGGTGGTCGAGACGTTCGCGCCGATCGAGCGCAGCGCCTCGGCGAAGAGCGTGCGGAGGCGTGTCATTCCTCGGTGTAGCCCCCGCGCCGTTCGTCGCGCACGAGCTTGCCCATCTCCAGCGCGATGACGCGCTTGCGCATCTTGTCGACCATCTCGCGGTCGTGGGTGACCATGAGGATCGTCGTCCCGGTGCGGTTGATCCGGTAGAGGAGCTGCATGATCCCGACGGACGTGTCGGGATCGAGGTTGCCGGTCGGCTCGTCGCAGACGAGGAGCGGCGGGTGGTTCACCATGGCGCGGGCGATCGAGATGCGTTGCTGCTCGCCGCCGGACAGCTCCTCGGGGCGCGAGCCCATCTTGTGCGGGAGGCCGACGAGGTTCATCACCTCTGGCACCTTCTTGCGGATCTGCGCGTTCGACTCGCCCTGGACGCGGAGTGCGTAGCCGATGTTCTCGGAGGCGGTGCGGTTCGGCAGGAGCTTGAAGTCCTGGAACACGCAGCCGAGGTTGCGGCGGAGCAGCGGCACCTTCGAGCCTTTCAGCCGGCCGAGATCGCGGCCGCCGACGATGATCCGCCCGGAGCTCGGCTCGACCTCTTTCAGCAGCAACCGAATGAGCGTCGACTTCCCGGAGCCCGACGCACCGACGACGAAGACGAACTCGCCCTTCTCGATGACGAACGAGACGCCGTCGAGCGCCGTCACCCGATTCGTCTCGTAGACCTTGCGGACGTCCTCGAAGACGATCATCGAGGAGCCCGTCGAGCCCTCCTGCGCCGGCTGCTCCTGGGCGGTCGTATCGGGTTCGGCGAGTGCCGTCATCTGCTGAGTCTTCGAGTCGTCATCCGGCACCGGGAGTGGCGATCAAGCGGCCCTCGAAGGCCGCACCGGCTCGTTTGGGACGCTCCAGTGTAGCCGAGGATCTTCCCGCACTCCTGGCATCAGACGACCTGTCCCGCGGCCTTCGCGAGCAGATACGCGTGGACGAAGCCGTCTAGCCCGCCGTCGAGCACCGACTGCGTGTTGCCGACCTCGTGGTCGGTCCGGTGGTCCTTGACGAGCTGGTACGGGTGGAGCACGTACGAGCGGATTTGACTCCCGAACCCGATGTCCTGCGCGGCGCCTCGCTCGCGCGCGAGCTCGGCCTCGCGCTTCTCCTCCTCGAGCTCGACGAGACGCGAGCGGAGGATGCGCAGCGCCGTCGCCTTGTTCGACGTCTGCGAGCGCTCGTTCTGGCACTGGACGACGATGCCGCTCGGGAGGTGCGTGATGCGTACCGCGGAGTCGGTCTTGTTGACGTGCTGCCCGCCCGCGCCGCTCGAACGATAGGTGTCGATCCGCAGGTCGGACTCGTCGATCTCGATCTCCCCGTCGTCGGGTAGGAGCGGTGCCACGACGACCTGCGCGAACGCGGTGTGCCGTCGATGCGCGGAGTCGAACGGCGACAGCCGCACGAGGCGATGCACGCCGCGCTCGGCCTTCAGCGTGCCGTAGGCGTTCTCGCCCTTCACGGTCACGGTCGCGGACTTGAGACCCGCCTCCTCTCCGGGGCTCTCCTCGAGCACCTCGGCGTCGAAGCCGCGATCCGCCGTCCAGCGCAGGTACATGCGCAGGAGCATCTCCGCCCAGTCCTGTGCGTCCGTGCCGCCAGTGCCGGCGTGGATCTCCAGCACGGCGTCGCCCGTGTCGTACTTGCCCGTGAAGAGGGCGTCCTCCTCGAGGGTCGCGAGCTCCGCCGCGAGCGAGTCGACGAGCTCGACGACGCCGGCCTCTTCTTCGCCGAGCTCGACGAAGCCCGTCGCGTCCTCGTAGTCGCCCGTCAGCTTCTCGTAGCGCTCGAGCTTGCGGTTGAGCCGGGAGTGCTCCGTCGAGATGCGGGTCGCGGTCGCCTGGTCGTCCCAGAACCCGGCGGCACCCATGGCCTCCTCGAGCTCTGCTCGACGCTGCGCTAGGCCGTCCGGGTCAAAGGTAATCACGGACCCAGGCGAGCTGGGCCCCGATCTCCTGCAGACGCTCGTCGAGCGGCTTGCCCTCGAGTTCGGCCATCCGCCAAGCCTAGATGCGAGGCAGGTCGGTTCGCGTGTGAGAGAAGAGGCCCGGCGTGGTATGTCTCCTCTTCGTGAGGGCGCTGCGGAGAGCAATGCGATCGTGCTACTCGGTGGAGGTCGAGCTCGCGATCGTCGGTCTCGTGCTCCTCGCCTGGCAGGCGGCGCGTATTCCGCTCGAGGGGAACGTCGACGTCTCCGTCGCCCACGCGCACTCGGTGCTCCACCTCGAGAGCCTGCTCTCGATCGACGTCGAGGCCTGGACGATCGAGCACGCGTCGCGGTCGGGGATCGTCGGCGACCTCGCGTGGATGTACACGAACATCCACCTGCCCGTGCTCTTCGGCGCAGTCGCCGCGCTCAGGGTGCTCGCGCCCGACCGGTACCCGCGGCTGCGCACGACGTTCGTCCTCTCGTTCATCCCTGCGATCTTCGTGATCGGCCTGTATCCGCTCGCGCCGCCGCGCTGGCTGCCGGGGCTCGGACTCGGCCCGATCCCCGACCAGTCCTCGCTCGCGGGGACGTCCGGCGAGGCATTGCACAACTCGACCGCCGCGGCGGCGAGCCAGCACTTCGGCTTCGCGATCTTCGTCGCCGCGTCCCTGATCTGGATCTTCCCCCGCTCCCGGCTCACGTGGCTCGCGCTCGCGTATCCGGCACTCGTCTTCCTCGTCATCGTCGGGACCGGGAACCACTACGTGCTCGACTGCATCGTCGGCGCCCTCACGTTCGC
This sequence comes from uncultured Gaiellaceae bacterium, assembly GCA_963846995.1. GTDB lineage: Bacteria > Actinomycetota > Thermoleophilia > Gaiellales > Gaiellaceae > GMQP-bins7. The sequence goes on from CAWJYD010000001.1 coordinate 54,912, forward strand.
GCTCGCTGCGGGCGCCGCGTGGCTCCTCCACCGCGACGCGCGCCGCGGCGCGTACGCCGTCCGCCCGAGCGAGGCGCTCGCCACGGGAGTCGGCTACGCGGTCGTGACTTGGGGATTCGTCTCGCTCGACATGCTGTCGCCTCTGCGCTGGAGCAACGTGCTCTTCGCGCTCGTGCTCGTGTGCGGGATCGCGATCGTCGCCTCGCCGCGAATGGCCGCCCGAGAGGCGTTGGCCGAGAGTGGCTGACCCGGGCCGCGCGCTCGCACGGGTGCGCGACGCCCGCCACGGACTCGGCCTCGCCGCAGGACATGCCGTCGGCACCGCAGTCGACCGCGTGGTGGTGGGTCACCACGAGCGCCGGCTGCGCAAGGTCGGCTGGGGCCATGCCCTCGACACCCCAGCCGGCGGCTGGGCCGACGGCGGTACGCCGCCGCGCAAGGGAAACAGGGTCGAGGTGCTCATCGACGGCTCGGAGTTCCTCCCGCTCGCGGCCGAGGAGATCGCCGCGGCGCAGTCGCACGTCCACATAGCCGGCTGGTTCTTCTCCCCGGAGCTCGCGCTGACGCGGAACGAGGATCCCGTGACCGTCCGGAACCTCCTCGCCGAGGTCGCGGAGCGGATCCCGGTGCGCGTGCTCATCTGGAATGGCGCGCCCGTGCGCGTCTTCAGCCCGACGCGGGGAGACGTCCGCGAGATGGTCGACCGGTTCTGCCGCGGCACGAAGATCGAGTGCACCTTCGACAGCTGCGTGCGCTTCTGGCACTGCCACCACGAGAAGACGATCGTCGTCGACGACCGCATCGGCTTCGTCGGCGGCATCGACCTGACCCTCGACGGCGGCGACCCGTGGGACAGCCCCGAGCACAAGGCGCGCGGCGGGGTCGGCTGGCACGACCTCTCGACGCGCCTGCAGGGTCCGATCGTCGCCGACGTCGCCGAGCACTTCCGCCTGCGCTGGCACGGCTCGACCCGCGAGAAGCTTCCCGCACCCGTCGTGCAGGACCCCGCCGGCTCGCACGACGTGCAGCTCGTGCGCACGGTCCCGGAGGGCATCTACGACCGGAACCTGCCGCGCGGCGACTTCTCCGTGCTCGAGTCGTACGGCCGCGCGATCCGCAGCGCTGAGCGGTTCGTCTACATCGAGAACCAGTTCCTCTGGTCGCCGGAGATCGTCCGCCTCCTCGCGGACAAGCTCGCGGATCCGCCCGCGAGACGACTTCCGCGTCATCGTCCTGCTGCCCGTGAACGCCAACGACGGCGCGGACATCTCACGCGGGCAGGTCGCCGCCCTCATCCACGCGGACGACGGCAACGGACGCTTCCTGGCGTGCTCGGTGTACGCGCGGACCGCGACGCTCCGCGATCCCGTCTACGTCCACGCGAAGCTCATGATCGTCGACGACCGCTGGCTGACGGTCGGCTCGGCGAACCTGAACGAGCACTCTCTCTTCAACGACTCCGAGGTCAACGTCGTCGTGCAGGACGAGGAGCTCGCGCGGGACACGCGACTACGTCTGTGGGCCGAGCACCTCGAAGTGGCGATCGACGAGATCCGCGACGAGCCTCCTGCGGAGACGTTCGACCGGCGCTGGGAGCCGATCGCCGACGAGCAGCTCGAGCGCCTCCGCGGAGACGACCACCTGACGCACCGGCTCGTCAAGCTGCCGGGCGTCTCGGTCAAGCACCGGAGGATCCTCGGGGCGCTCGAGGGCCGGCTCTACGACGCGTAGGAGGTCTGCGGCCGCGCCACGGACTCCTCGCGGTGCTCCTGCGGTTGCGGGCTCCCCGCGCGAACGGCCTCGAGCTGCGCGGCCACGGCTGCGCCGAAGAAGATCGCGATCGACGAGAAGAGCGTCCACAGCTGGAGCGCAACGATTCCCGCCAGCGGCCCGTACGTCGTGCCGAAGTTCGAGCTCGCGTGGAGGAGCAGGCTGAGCGCGACGGTCACGAGCACCCACCCGGCGACGCAGACCGAGGCGCCGAACATGAGCCACGACCACGCGGGCTGGTGTCGGCGCGGCGACCAACGTAGGAGCGCGGAGAGCGCGAGCATCGCAGCCGCGAGACCCAGCGGCCAGCGCAGCCACGGCCACGCGTAGTGCAGGAACGCATTCGCCGTGTCGCTCCGGCGACCGAGGGCGAAGACGAGGAACGCGAGCGCGAGGCCGCTGCCCGCTCCGACCGCGAGGACGAACGCGCGACCGTACTTCTGCGCGGTGGGCCGGTCCTTTTCGATGCCGTAGATCCGGTTGAAGCCGCGCTCGATCTGGCCCATGGCGGTCGTGCCGGTGATCAGCGTGCCGACGAGACCGAGGAGAAGCGGCAGGTAGCGGTGGTGCACGCCCACCTTGCGCGCATGCGCGACGGCGTTGGTTAGGAGCTCGCCTGCGGGGCCGGGAACGGCGCTCTTGATGCCCAGCACGATCTGGTGGCCGATGCCGAGGTCGAACGCGGTCGTGAAACCGACCAGCGCGATCAGCCCCTGCACGAGCACGAGCGAGGTCACGAATGCAAGCGAGCGCGCGTGGCTGAAGCCGTCGGCTGCGCGCAGTCGCGCGAACGCGTCCTTCACGAGGCGTCGCCGTCCGGTCTCCATCAGCATCCTGCGGGCGTCGTCGCCCGTGAGCTCCCAGGTCTCTGGAACGGTGGTGGCGGTGCTCATTCGCTCTCCCCCTCTTCCGTCGGGACGCACACCTCGATCGCGGACGGCTCGATCTCGACGGTGAGCTTCTTGACCTTCTCGCGGTCGCCGCCGTCGAGCTCGTACAAGACCTTCCGATCGAAGGTGATCGTGGCCTTCTTCGCCCTCGTCACCTGCACGTACGGCGACGCGTGAGACGAGCCGGCGGCGGTGCGCGCGAGCGTCCGCGCCCACTCGAGCATGCCGTCGGCCGTGACGACGCCGAGCTCGAGCTCTCCGTCGTCGGGTCGAGCGTCCTGGAACGCCTCGACGCCTGCGAAGAGCTTTCCGACGTTCCCGAACAGGATGCTGCTCGCCTTGCCCTTGAACCACGTCGAGCCGTTGACCTTGATCTTCGTCTCGAACGGCTTGCGGCCGAGCTCGTTCATGCCCGTCCACACGTAGGCGACGCGCCCGATCCGGTCCTTGAGGCCGGCATCGGCCTCCTTGATCATGCGCGCGTCGAAGCCCGCGCCCGCCATCACTGCGAAGCGCTCGCCATTCATGCGCCCGACGTCGAGCTTGCGCCGATGCCCGTGCAGGCCGATCCGAACCGCCTTCTCGATGTCCTGCGGGATCTCGAGGTTCGACGCGAACAGGTTGGCCGTGCCCGCCGGGATGATCGCGAGCGGCGCCTTCGAGCCGAGCGCGTCGACGCAGCGCTGCACCATCCCGTCCCCGCCCCACGCGAAGACGAGCTCGGCGCCTTCCTCGAGCGCCCGCTTCACCTGCTTCGGCGCCTTCCGGCTCTTCGGTACCTCGTGCCAGATCGGATCCGACACGCCCTGTCGCTCGAGCTCGCTACGCAGCTCGAGGAGGCCGCCGCCGATCGTCTTTCCCGCGTGCGCGATGACCGCGACTCTGGGCGTGCTCACGCTGTCCCCGCGTGGGCGGCGCGCCGTCGCGCGACGGCGTCGGTGGTGCGAGCGAGCAGAACCGCGAGCAGGAGCGCCGAGATCCCCATGAGGAGACCCGCGATCGTGTCCGTCGGATGGTGCATCCCGCGATACATCCGCGAGAACGCCACGATCGGCGGCATCGCAAGCGCGACCATCCACACCAGCACCTTCAGCGGCGTGGAGGTCATGCGCGAGGTCAGCAGCAGCGCGAAGCCCGAGTAGAGCGCCAGCGCCGCGGCCGTGTGCCCCGACGGAAAGCTCGCATCCACCGGCAAGGTCTCCAGCCGGTGCACGTTCGGTCGGTCGCGGTGGACGAAGAACACCGTGGCGCGGTAGCTCGCGGACTCGACAACGATGGTGGAGAAGACGAACCCGGCGACGAGCCAGCGCTTCTTCACCGCGGCCACGAGCACGACCGCGGCCACGAGAGCAGGGATCGCATAGCCGCCCGCGATGTTCGATCCGAGACTCGTCGTGTCGTTCCAGAACGGCGAGCGGTGGCCGGCGAACCAGGCGACGAGCCGCTCGTCCGCCGCCTCGAAGCGGTCGATCGGGACGATCCAGTGCGTGAACGCGAGCCCGACGAGGATCGTCGCCGAGGCGAGCAGCGCCCAGCAGAGGACGAGACCCAGGAAGTAGATCGCTGCGGGTCGCCAGTCGGGCGCGCGGGCTGCGAGGCGCTCTGCAGGTCCGTCCGGTCGCGCGCGCAACGCAGGGAAGACGTCCGACGAGAATTCGGCCCTCGGGCGGTCGAGGGTGCCCGGGAGATTGTTCGCGGGCTTCACGAGGGTCGCGTTCATAGCCGTCTATGTTTCCCACCCGGGGGTCGGGGGAAACCCGGATGTTCGTCAGCGCCATGCCACTCCTCCTCGTCCTCGTCCTCGGAACCGTCGTCTTTGCGCTCGTCGCGTTCGCGGCGTGGCACTACCCGACGCCGCTGGCCGAACCGACGCCGAGTCTCGGGGCCGCGAAGGCGGTCGGCACCGAGATCGGGCACCACAGCAGGCTGCGACGGACGATCAAGAGCCGGCTGAACCCCGAGGCGGCCACGGGCCTCGCGCTCACCATCGGGCTCGGGGTGGTCATCCTCGGAGGCCTCGTGCTCGGAATCCTCGCCTTTCTCGTCCGCTCGAACTCGGGTCTGGTGCACGTCGATGCAAGCGTGGCGAAGTGGGGAAACGAGCACTCCAGCCCCGTATCCGACCGCGGCCTGAACATCCTCACGCAGCTCGGCGGAGTCTGGCTCGTGACCCTGTTCGCGGTGGTCGTCGCGATCGTCGGCTACGTCCGCAGGCCGAACCGCTGGATTCCCGTCTTCCTGCTCGCCGTCCTCGTCGGGGAGATCCTCCTGTCGAACGGGATCAAGCAACTCCTCGACCGTGCGCGGCCGACGTTCAACCCGATCGCGGCCCATCTCGGGCCGTCGTTTCCGAGCGGCCACTCGACTGCTGCGGCGGCGTTCTACGCGGCGGCCGCGTTGATTCTTGGCCGCGGCGCGTCGCCGAAGGGACGCGCCCTGCTCGCCGGAGGAGCAGCGGGGATCGCCGTCGGCGTCGCCACGACCAGGGTGATGCTCGACGTGCATTGGGTCTCCGACGTCGTGGCCGGCCTCGCGCTCGGCTGGGCGTGGTTCGCGGTGTGCAGCGTCGCCTTCGGCGGACGGATGCTCTCGTTCGGCGCGCCCGCGAAGAAGGCGATGCAGGAGGCCGACGCCGAGGCGGAGTCGACGGGCGAGCCGACGAGCGGCGAGCCCGCGTTCGAGCGCGGCAGCTGAGCCTTCAGCGGGCGCCGGAGCGCCGAGTCACGCGCCGTGGCAGCGCTTGTACTTCTTGCCGCTGCCGCACCAGCACGGGTCGTTGCGGCCGAGATCCTTGTGCTCGTTGACCGCCGGTGCCTGCGCGAAGGACTCCGAGGAGGCCATCGGCGGGTCGGCGAGCGCCGTGGCTGCCCCGCCGGCGGCCGCGATCGCGTCGGCGCCCGAGCTCGTCTGGTGCTCGTAGTGCAGCGCACCGCCGTCACGGGACTGAGCCTGCTCGAGCGCGGGCTCCTCGACCTGGACGGCGACGTGGAAGAGCGTGAACACGACCTCCTCGCGGATCGCACGCCCGAGCTCCTCGAACATCGTGTGGCCCTCGCCGCGGTACTCGACGAGCGGATCCTTCTGCGCGAAGGCGCGGAGGTGGACGCCCTCGCGGAGGTAGTCCATCGCCTCGAGGTGCTCACGCCAGCGCTGGTCGACGGTCTGCAGGACGACGAAGCGCTCGACCTCGCGTGCGAGCTCCTCGCCGAGGGCCACCTCACGCTCGTCGTAGGTCTCGAGCGCGTCGTCGACGAACTCCTCGGCGAGGGCGTCGCGATCCTTGACGTCGACCTCCTCCCGGAGCTCCGAGACGGTGATGTCCGTGTCGTAAAGCGACTGCATGGAGGTGACGAGTCCCTCGAGATCCCAGTCCTCGGCGAACTCGCTGTCCGTGAACTGCGCGACGGTCCCTCCCACGACGTCGCGGATCCACTCGCGCACGTCCTCCGAGAGATCCTCGCCCTCGAGCACGCGGCGGCGCTGCTCGTAGATGACCATGCGCTGCGCGTTCATGACGTCGTCGTACTTGAGGACGTTCTTGCGCGCGACGAAGTTTTGCTCCTCGACCTTCTTCTGCGCTCCCTCGATCTGGTTCGAGAGGATCTTCGCCTCCATGGGCTGGTCGTCCGGGATCTTGAATCGGTTCATGATGTTGTAGATCCGGTCGCCCGCGAACAGGCGCACGAGGTCGTCCTGCCCGGAGAGGTAGAAGCGGGTCTCGCCCGGGTCGCCCTGCCGTCCCGAGCGGCCGCGGAGCTGGTTGTCGATGCGGCGCGCCTCGTGCCGCTCGGTGCCGAGCACGTACAGACCGCCGACCTCGCGGACGCCTTCGCCGAGCTTGATGTCCACGCCGCGGCCCGCCATGTTCGTCGCGATGGTGACCGCGCCGGACTGCCCAGCGTCCTTGATGATCTCGCCCTCGCGCTCGTGCTCCTTGGCATTCAGGACGTTGTGCTGGATGCCCTTGCGCGTCAGGAGCTGCGAGAGGTACTCGGAGGTCTCGACGGCGATCGTCCCCACGAGCACGGGCTGCCCCGCCTCGTGGCGGTCGACGATGTCGTCGAGCACGGCCGCGAACTTCGCCTCCGGCGTCTTGAAGATGAGGTCGTTCTCGTCGGCGCGGGCGATGGGCTCGTTCGTCGGGATCTCGACGACGTGCAGGTTGTAGATCTCGACGAACTCCTTCTCCTCGGTCTTCGCCGTTCCGGTCATCCCGGCGAGCTTCTCGTACAGCCGGAAGTAGTTCTGTAGCGTGATCGTCGCGAGGGTGACGTTCTCCTCGCGGATCTGAACGCCCTCCTTCGCCTCGACCGCCTGATGCAGGCCCTCGCTCCAGCGGCGGCCTTCCATGATCCGGCCGGTGAACTCGTCGACGATCTTGACCTCGCCCTCCTGGATGACGTAGTCGACGTCGCGCTTGTACAGCGACTGCGCCTTGAGGGACTGCATGAGGTGGTTCACGAGGCTGACGTTCCGGGGGTCGTAGAGGTTGTCGATGCCGATCGCACGCTCGACCTTCTCGATGGTCGACTGCGCGGGCGAGACCGTCTTGAACTTCTCGTCGTAGAGGTAGTCGGCGCCCGAGAGCTCGGTCTCGTCGAGTCCCTTCGCCGTCTTTCGCGTCGCGGGGGCGCCGTCGAGCTCTTTGACGACGCGCGCGAACTGGTAGTAGGTCGCGGCCGCGGTCTCGGGCTCCCCCGAGATGATGAGCGGCGTGCGCGCCTCGTCGATGAGGATCGAGTCGACCTCGTCGACGATCGCATAGGCGTGGCTGCGCTGGACGACGCCGTCGAGCGCGACCGCCATGTTGTCGCGGAGATAGTCGAAGCCGAACTCGGAGTTCGTCCCGTACGTGACGTCACATGCGTACGCGTCGCGTCGCTCCGCGAACGGCATGAGGTTCTCGATGTGCCCCACCGAGCTGCCGAGCAGCTCGTAGACCGGGCGCGTCCACTCGGCGTCGCGCTTGGCGAGGTAGTCGTTCGTCGTGATCAGGTGCACGCCGCGCCCGGCGAGGCCGTTCAGGTAGAGCGCCTGAACGGCGACGAAGGTCTTCCCCTCGCCCGTCTTCATCTCGGCGATGTCGCCCTCGTGGAGGGCGATCCCGCCCATGAGCTGGACGTCGAACAGGCGGACGCCGATGGTGCGCTTGAACGCCTCGCGGACCGCGGCGTACGCCTCGAAGATCAGATCCTCGAGCGTCTCGCCGTTCTCGAGCCTCAGCTTGAACTCCGCGCTCTTCCCACGCAGGTCCTCGTCGGAGAGCGCCTCGAACTCCGGTTCGAGCGTCCCGATGTACGCGGCCTGCTGCGCGAGGCGCTTGAGGCGCCGGCCCTCGCCGACGCGCAGGAACCGCTCGAAGCCTCCGTAGCTGTCGCTCGGCATGGGCCTAGGGTACCGGCTTCACCTGGCCGCCCTTCTAGAGCGCGAGCACCGAGAGCTCCCACAGATCGCCCCGCAAACGGTGGGCGTGAGCGGCGTACGCGCCGGACTGTCGCGCCGCCGCGATGCGCGCGAGCGCCGCTGCTCGCGCCGGGTCGGCCGGCAGTCGATCGACCGAGAGCGCCGCCGTCGAACCGTCCCACGTGAGCTCGAGCTCGGTTCCCGGCGGATCGGGGTCGAGCCGCTCGACCTCGATCGCGACCGCGCCGACGACCCAGAACTCGGGCCGCCGCACCGCAAGCACACGGTAGGGCGGTGAGACTCCGTCGCGGAGCGCCGCGGCGAGCGACGCCGGCTCGACCCCGTCGCCGGATTCGACCACGAACGTCCCGTCCGCGAGCGCGACGAATGCGACCTCCGCTCCCGGCGTCCCGTCGCCGTCGACGGTCGCGACCGCGTCCCATTCCCGCTGGCGCTGCAGCCCCGTGATCCCGGCGGCGAGCCAGTCCCGCCCCGGATCGAGTGGCAAGCCTATGCCGCCGCTTCGTCGCCGGACGGCTCGTCGCGCCGGCGCTGAACCGTTCGCCGCGGCTCGAGCACGCGCTTGTCGCGGTAGCGCTCGATCTGCCGCTCGAGCTTGTCGACGAGCCGGTCGATCGCCGCCTCGTACGACGTCGCCGACTCGCGCGCGACGAGGTTCGGGCCCTTCGTGAAGACGACGCCCTCCGCGACGTGATCCTCGCGGATCGACGGGTTGTGCTCGCGCGAGAGGGTCACCTCGACCGCGGTCTGCTCGTACAGCCGACGCGAGAGCTTCGACAGACGCTTCTCCGCGTACGCGCGGACCGAGTCGGAGACGGACGCATGCTGAGCCTTGACCTGGAGCTGCATCGACGACGCTCCCTTCGAGATCGTGGCCGGACGATCTCAATCTAACGAACGGCCCGCGCGAGGGTCACGACGTTCACACGGCGGGCTCCCGCGCGGCGGAGCGCCGACGCGCAGGCGTCGACGGTCGCGCCCGACGTGTAGACGTCGTCGACGACGCACGCCGTTCTCGGCACCCCGGATCCGCGCAGGACGACGCTCCCGCGCACGTTCCGACGCCGCTCGTCGAGGGAGAGCCCCCGTTGGTGCGGCAGCGGACGTGTTCGCTCGAGGAGATCCGACACAGGCATGCCCCACCGCCGACCGAGCTCCAGTGCGAGCCGGCGAGGCGGGACGTCCCCACGGCGCCAAGCCCGCTCCGGATCGCCGGGAACGGGAACGACGCAGTCGGCGTCCGGCCTGGGAACCACCTCGGTGACGAGGGCTGCGAGCTCGCGCGCCAGATCGCGGCGGCCTCCCTCCTTCCACGCGCGGACGAGGGCACGCGCGCCGCGGTCGTAGACGATCGCGGCGCGGGCCGACGTGAAGGCGAGCCTTCGCCCCGCGCACTCCGCGCAGCGCCGCACCGGCCACGCTCCCGGCGATCCGCACCGCTCGCACACAGGCGGGGACAGGCGCGTCAGCCCGTCGCGGCACGACCGGCAGAGCGCGGCGCCCGCCGCGAGACAGATCGCGCAGCGCTCGGGGAGGAGCACGTCGAGCACGCGCACCGTCCGAGGCTAGGCCCCGGCGAGTCACGGCTCCGTGTCGACTTCGTGCCGGTTCGCTACGCGTCGTTGTGCATGCGACCGCCGAGCCAGCGATCGGACCGATTCGGCGGCATGAGGCTGACGAGGATCAGGATGATCGCCGTCGACGCGAAGTACATGTACAGCGACGCCGTCCCCGAGAACTGGTTCGTCGCCGTCTGCCCGAATGCGAGAAACGCGAAGACGAGCATTGCGAGTGAGCGCCCCACCTGCAGGATCGACTTGCTGCGGTGCGGGAGGAACTCGAGGCGGATCAGGCTCGCGACGAGTAGGACGAACACGGCGAACTCGAGGACTCCGAGCGTGAACCACGCCGTGTCCGTGCCGGGGAACGTGTCGAGGAAGGTTCCCTTGAACTGATCCTTGATCCCCTGCGGCGCGTGGCCGTTGTCGTCGAACAGCTTGCCCTTGCCCGAGTAGAACATGAGCCCACCGACCATGATGTACACGCCGGCGAGCGTCACCCAGTAGGCGATCCCGTCGAAGATGCTGCCCTGTCCGACCAGGGCGTACGGCTTGTCCAGCCCTTGATCGCCCCATGAGACCATCCTTTCTGATCGCCGGTGGGGCGAGTCCGAGGAACGCGACACCGGAATACTTCACCAGCGTGCCGCTTCATACAAGTGATCAGCTCGTCCGGCGGGCTCGGACCCTCGTCGCCCGGTCGGTCCACCGGTCGGATCTCGGACTCGTCTTCCCGGAGTCGTCCGCGACGACGGCGGAGGTTCTCGTCGAAGGTCAGATGTTTTTCCCGCCCATGCTGCGCGACATCGAGACGGCGCAGTCGTCCGTCCACATCAACCAGTTCGGCTTCCGGCCCGGCGCGGTCGGAGACGTCTTCGCGGATGCGCTCTTGGAGCGGGCCTCTGCCGGGGTGACGGTCCGCCTCGTCGTGGACAGCCGAGGCTCGGATCCAGACGGCTCGAGCCGTGCGTTCTACGAGCGGCTTGTTCGCGGCGGCATCGACGTCCGCGTGGTCAGGGCGACCCAGCCGAGGGCTCCGACCCAGCCTGCCTCGACGGGACGGGAGAGCCGCTGGACGATCGGGCACCTCGGCCACATCGACCACCGGAAAGTCGTCGTCGTGGACGGCAGGGTCGGCTGGGTCGGCGGGGCCGGGATCGAGGATCACTTCGAGGACGGCCGCTTCCACGATCTCTTCCTCCGCGTGACCGGTCCGGTGACCTCCCAACTGCAGCTCGTCTTCCTCGCGACGTTCCGCTGGCTGGGCGGCGAGGTCGGCTCCGACGCCGTCGATTCGCTCTTCCCCGAGGACGAGACGACGGAAGGCGGCGTTCCCGCGGTGGTTCTCCACAACGCGCCCGGCCGCCGACCCATCACCGACACCATCAAACGTCTGCTCGACGACGCGAGGGAAACGCTCGACGTCGTCAACCCGTACGTCGCCGACCGCCCGACCATCCGGCGGATCGCAGCGGCTGCCCGTCGCGGCGTGCGCGTCCGGCTCTTCGTTCCCGCAAATGCCAACAACTGGGCCTGCGCGGCGGCGCAGCAGCACCATCACCGAGCGCTCCTCGCAGCGGGCGTCACGATCCTGGGCCACCCGGCAATGCTTCACGCGAAGGCGATCGTCCGTGACGGAGACGAGGTGCTCATCGGCACGTGCAACCTGGAGGCCTGGAGCCTGCGCCGGTTCTTCGAGATCGACGTCCTCGTCCGCTCGCCCGCCCTCGCGTCCCAGTTCGACGAGCGCTTCTCGGCTCCGGCCGAAGCGGTCTCGGAGCCGGGTGCGCCGCTGGTAGGCCCACGCGACCGCCTGCGCGGCGCGGTGTTCGCGGCGCTGTCTCCGCTGCTCTAGGGCCCGACCGGCGAGGCTGCGACGAGTTCGCGCAGCGTGTCTCGTTCCCGCTCGAGGTCCGCCGGCGTCTTGATCGGCTGGAACCGGCCCTGCGGACCTCGTCGCGGAACCACGAGATAGGTCGCCGGGACGAAGGCGGACACCTCGTGGTACAGACGCTCGAGCTGCACCGCCTCGCGCCCGTCGACGTCCTTCACGACGTAGAGCCACGTGAGGTCGTAGTCGGCGTCGAGCGCATCGAGCGAGAGGAGCGCCGTGTTCGTGTTGAAGACCGGCACCTGCTCCTGGTCGAAGCCCGGCGGAAAGCGCGGGCCCTCGACGAGCTGGAGACGCCCGTCGACACGGATCGGCGCGCCGCCCATGTCCCCCTCCTTGCGCGCCACCTCGCAAGTGAGCGGGCGTCCAGCGAGCAGGTGCGCGCCGACCACGACCGGATCCACGCGCGCCCCGAGGTTGTCGACGTTCGACACCGTGACCACACGGACCCCTCGCTCGCGGAAAGCGTCGACCACCCCTGCTCCGCGCGCGGCCCGGAAGAGGTCGCCGTGACCCGGTGCATACAGGGAGGCGGAACCGTCGGACTCCCGGAAGAGCTCTCCCGACGGCTCGAGCCGTAGTGAGACGAACTGGTGAAAGACGTACGGGTCACCGAGCTCGCGCTCGGCGACGTGTGCGCGGATCGTCTCGTCCGTCGCGAAGCTCGTCATCAGCGCGACGGGCACGGTCGCGCCCACGGCGCGTTCGAGCGAGGAGGTCTGCGAGAGCTTCGCCTCGAGGAAGCTCATGCCGTCCACCGCCTCGAGCACCGCCTTGACGACGCCGCCGAAGCGCGTCGCCATGCCGCCTGCGAGCACGACCTGCGCGACCTCCCCGGTGCGAAGCGCCTCGAGTCCTGCGGCTCTTGCGCTCTCGTAGTCCGGCTCGCCCGGGGCTGGGAGCGGCGTCAGGTCGTCCGCGGAGGGCGGCTCGAGATCTCCCCGGACGAGGTTCGACTCCTCCGAGAGCTCGCCCGATGCGACCTTCGCGCGGAGTCGCTCGAATTGCGGCTCGTCGAAGCCGAACTCGTCGAGGACGGCCGCGACGCTCGTGCCCAGGGCGTCGATCACGACGCTGCCGCGATCTGCGTCGGGAGCGAGGAGGAATACGGCGCGCGGTGGACGCCGGCCTCGGTGACGATCGCGGTGACGAGGTCGGCCGGAGTCACGTCGAAGGCCGGGTTGTAGGCGGCAAAACGCGACGAGATCTCGGTTCGCTCACGCTCCTCGATGGGAATGGCTGCTCCGCTTGCCGTCGCGGGGTCGACCGTCGAGGTCGGCGCGACGACGTAGAACGGCAGTGCGTGATGGCGGGCAGAGACCGCGAGCCCGTACGTGCCGACCTTGTTCGCGACGTCGCCGTTCGCCGCGATGCGATCGGCGCCCGTGAAGACCGCGTCGACCTCTCCGGCCGCCATCAGCGAGGCGGCGGCGCCGTCGACGATCACGGAGAACGGGATCCCGAGCGTGTCGAGCTCCCACGCCGTCAGTCGCGCGCCCTGCAGAAGCGGCCGCGTTTCGTCGACCCACACGTGCCGGACGCGTCCGTCCTCGAACGCGGCGCGGATCGCGCCGAGCGCGGACCCGTAGCCGCCGGTCGCGAGCGCGCCGGTGTTGCAGTGGGTCAGGACACGCGCCCCCGGCTCGAGCAGCTCCAGGGCATGCTCCCCCATCCGCCTGCAGCGCTCGACCTCGGCGTCGTGCAGGGCACGGGCGCGCTCGGGAGTGGGGTCGTCCCGCAGCTCGTCGAGAGCCCAGCGCAGGTTGACGGCGGTCGGGCGCGACGAGACAAGCGTCACGTACGCGGCGTCAGGATCCTCCCCGCGCTCCGCCGCGAGCGCGAGGCCGTAGCCGGCTGCGACGCCAATCGCGGGCGCGCCGCGGACGGCGAGCGTGCGGATGGCGTCGGCGACCTCGGCCGCCGACGCACATCGCAGCTCGACCTCCTCGTCGGGCAGGCGCCGCTGGTCGAGCACGACCACGGCGCCGGCCTCGAGTCGGACGACGTCGTGCGGGTCTAGGTCCCTTCGTCCCACGAAGCGAGGTACCGCGCCTGCTCCTCGGTCAGCTGGTCGATGGAGATGCCCATCGTCTCGAGCTTCAGCCGGGCGATCTCGTCGTCGATGTCCTTCGGCACGTCGTACACCTTGCGCTCGAGTGTGGCAGCGTTCTGGATCACCCACTCGGCGGCGAGGGCCTGGTTCGCGAACGACATGTCCATCACGAGTGCCGGATGACCCTCGGCGGCGGCGAGGTTGACGAGCCGGCCCTCGCCGATGAGGTAGAGACGCCGGCCGTCCGCGAGCGTGAACTCGTCGACGAGCGCCCGGGCCTCCCGTGTCTCGACCGCGAGGTCGCGGAGCGCGCCGATTTCGATCTCGACGTTGAAGTGCCCCGTGTTCGAGAGGATCGCGCCGTCCTTCATCGTCTCCATGTGCGACCGGATGATCACGTTCTTGTCGCCGGTCGCCGTGCAGAAGATGTCGCCGATCCGAGCCGCGTGCTCCATCGGCAGCACCTCGTAGCCGTCCATCGCGGCCTCGAGCGCGCGCAGCGGGTCGACCTCGGTGACGATGACGTGCGAGCCCATTCCACGGGCACGCATCGCGACGCCACGTCCCGTCCAGCCGTAGCCGGCGACGACGAAGCGCTTACCGGCGAGCAGGACGTTCGTCGCACGCACGATCCCGTCGATGGTCGACTGGCCGGTGCCGTAGCGGTTGTCGAAGAGATGCTTCGTGCGCGCCTCGTTGACGGCGATCACCGGGAATCCGAGCTTCCCGTCGCGCTCGAGCGCCTTCAGGCGGATGACGCCGGTCGTCGTCTCCTCGGTGCCGGCGATGACGTCGCCGAGCTGCTCGCGACGGGCCGAATGGAGCACGCCGATGACGTCGGCCCCGTCGTCCATGGTCAGATGCGGCCGGTGGTCGACGGCGGCCTCGATGTGGCGGTAGTAGGTGTCGTTGTCCTCGCCCTTGATCGCGAACACGCCGACCCCGTACTCGTCGACGAGCGCGGCCGCGACGTCGTCCTGCGTGGAGAGCGGGTTCGACGCGCAGAGGACGACGTCGGCGCCGCCCGCGGAGAGCGTGCGGGCGAGGTTCGCCGTCTCGGTCGTCACGTGCAGGCAGCAGGAGATGCGGTGTCCTGCGAGCGGCTGCTCACGCTCGAAGCGTTCCCGAATCGCGGCGAGCACCGGCATCTGCCGGTCGGCCCACGCGATCCGGCGTACGCCCTCGGCGGCGAGCTCAAGATCCTTAACGTCGTATCGCTGTGTGGTTGCCATTCGTCCTCTCTCGGTGGGGGAATTCAGGCCGCGTCGGTGGCGAGCAGGCGCTCGTGCTTGCGCTGCTCCCACTCGACCCAGGCCGGGGAAATCTGCTCGGGCTCTGGGACGCTCGTCCCGGCGAGCCACGTCTCGACCGCGCCGCGCAGCGCCGGCTCTCGGCGCAGCCGCAGCGCGAACTCGAGCTCGGCGAGCTCGACGTCGAAGCGTGCGCGGAGCTCGGCGAGTGCGTTCAGCTGGTTCAGCTCGCGGATCCCGTACCGGCGGTAGCCGGCGGAGCTCCGCCCGGGAGCGACGAGGCCCTCCTGCTCGAGGTAGCGGAGCATGCGGGGCGACCAGCCCGTGCGGCGGCTCGTCTCCCCGATCGTCATCCAGGGCTGCACGGTCGCAACCTTATCACACTTCTGTGAAGGTTCTAGGGCGCGGACGTGCCCTCGCGGCCGTAGCTGTCCTCGAGCCGCACCACGTCGAGGAGGTGGTTCGTGGAGACCTCGACGACGAGCGTGTCCTCGAGCGCCGTGACGCGATGCACCGTGCGCGGCGGAAAGTGAAAGGTGTCACCCGGGCTGATCTCCACGGGCTCGAGGTCGCCCCCGACCTCGCCGAGCTCGAGCCGCGCACGCCCCTCGCGGACGAGCCACGACTCCTCCTTCACCTCGTGGTACTGCAGGCTCAGCGACTCGCCCGCACGGACGAAGAGGAGCTTTCCGACGTACGCGTCGGTCTCGGCCCAGACGAGCTCCCAGCCCCACGGCTTGTCGACGCGGCGCGGTGAGGTTCGGCGCTCGCTCACGAGAAGCGCAGCGCCTCGTCGGGGATCCGCTGCTCGGCGCCGATCCGCAGCCCGTGGTCGAGCACGTTGCCCCGACCGACGACCGCTCCCGGCCCGACGACCGCGAGACTCGAGAGCTCGCACCCCGGCCCGAGCTCGACTCCGTCGCCGACGATCGAGCCGACGACGCGGGTCGCCGAGCCGATGCTCGTGCCCACGCCGATCACGGCGTTCTCGACGACGCAGCCCTCGCCCAGCGTCGCCCCTTCGCCGAGGACGGCGAGCGAGCCGAGCCGCGCGCGATCGCCGACGGTCGCGCCCGGCCCGACGTAGACGGGCGGGACGAGCTTCGCGCTCGGGCTGATCGTCGCGGTCGGATCGACGAGCGTGAAGTCGGAGCCGAGCGCGTCGCCGACGGCGGTCCGGAAGATCCGCTCCAGCACGTCGCGGTGCGCCTGCAGGTACGACTCCGGCGTACCGACGTCGAGCCAGTACCCGGGCAGCGCGATGCCGTACACGGATCCCTCCGCCGCCAGCCGCGGGAACACCTCGCGCTCGATCGAGACCGCCCGCCCGGGCGTGACGAGGTCGAGGACCTCAGGCTCGAGGACGTACAGGCCGGCATTGATGAGGTCGGTGTCGATCTCCTCGGGCCGCGGCTTCTCGAGGAACGTCTCGACGCGGCCGTCGGCCGCGGTGCGGACGAGCCCGTAGCGCGACGGGTCGGCGACCGGGGTGAGCAGGATCGTGGCCTTCGCCCCCGTCGAGCGGTGGAACGCAACCATCTCGCCGAGGTCCGCCTCGCGCAGCGAGTCGCCGTTGAGCGCGAAGAAGCTGCCGTCGAGCCCGCGTCCGGCGAAGCCGATCGCGCCGCCGGTCCCGAGCGGGTCGTCCTCGACCGCATACTCGAGCGCAAGCCCGTCGTGGCTGCCTCCGAAGGCGGACTGGATCTGGTCGGGCAGGTACCCGCACGAGACGATCGCGCGCTCCACGCCGTGCCGCGCGAGGTGCTCGAAGGTGTACGCGAGCAGCGGTCGGTCGACGATCGGGAGCATGTCCTTCCGGGTCGTGTCGGTCAGCGGCCGCAGGCGCGTCCCCTGCCCGCCGACGAGGATCACGGCCGGAAGCGTCATGCCACCGGGCGGCCGATGCCCTCGTACGCGAAGCCGAGCGCGCGGATCGCGTCCGGATCGAGCAGGTTCCGGCCGTCGACGACGACGCGCGTGCGCATGTGCTCGGCGGCCGCTGCCCAGTCGAGCTCGCGGAGCTCCGGCCACTCCGTGACGACGACCGCCGCATCGGCGCCGTCGAGCGCCGCGAGCGCTGTCTCGGCGATCTCGACGCCGTGCAGGTGCGACGCGCCGTTCGCGACCGGGTCCCATGCGACCACGTCTGCGCCCTCGGAGAGCAACCGCCCGGCGAGGACGAGGCTCGGCGCCTCGCGCATGTCGTCGGTGCCCGGCTTGAATGCGAGCCCGAGGAGCGCGATGCGCTTGCCACGGAGCGGCCCGAGCCGGCGCTCGAGCTTCCCGATCACGCGGCGCTTCTGGAGCTCGTTCACCTCGATGACGGCGTTCAGGAGCTGGAAGTTGTAGCCCGAGTTCGCGGCGAGCTGCTTGAGCGCGAGCGAGTCCTTCGGGAAGCAACTCCCGCCGAAGCCGATGCCAGCGCGAAGGAACGACGGGCCGATGCGACGGTCGAGGCCGATGCCCTGCGACACGGTGGTCACGTCGGCGCCGGTCGCCTCGCAGACGTTCGCGATCTCGTTGATGAAGGAGATGCGGGTGACGAGCGCCGCGTTCGCGGCAAGCTTGATCATCTCCGCCGAGGCGACGTCGCAGCGCACCACCGGCGCGTCGATCCCCTCGTGCAGCTTCGCTACGACGTCTCCGTCGGCGACGTCGAAGGCGCCGATGACGATGCGATCCGGATGCATGAAGTCCTCGATCGCCGTGCCCTCGGCCGTGAACTCGGGGTTCGAGACGTAGCCCACGTTGTCGAGGCCGCGGTCGTCGAGCCGGTGCCGGACGCTCCGGCCCGTGCCCACGGGAACCGTGCTCTTCATCGCCACCACGATCCGCCGGTCGGTCTGTGGAAGCTCGTCGACCACGGTCCAGACGGCCGAGAGGTCGGCGTCGCCCGAGTACGTCGGCGGCGTTCCCACGGCGATGTAGACGACGTCCGCTCCGTCGACCGCCTCAGTCACGTCGGTCGTGAAGTGGAGTCGCCGCTCGTTGCGCTCGAGGAGCTCGCCGAGACCGTCTTCGTGGATCGGCACGCGTCCGGCGCGGAGTGCCTCGATCCGGTCCGCGACGACGTCGCGCACGACGACCTCGTGGCCGAGATCGGCGAAGCATGCGCCCGTGACGAGGCCGACGTAGCCGGCGCCGAAGACCGCGACCTTCATCGGCTCACTTCCGCTTCACGGCGCCGAAGGGCTTGAGGCCCTTCGCGATGGCGATCATCGTCTCGTTCGAGAGGCGGTCGAGGAGCGAGTTGACCACCCAGTAGTTCGCGCGCGGGGTCCGCAGGACGACCATGTGCAGCTTCGGGCCGTTGTAGTAGAGGTCGTACTCGCGGCCTCCGATGTGACGGGTCAGGCTGCGGTCGGCGAGGACCGGAGCGTCGTTCCAGTCCGTCATCTCGATACCCCAGTACTCGTTCGAGGACATGTGGTAGACGAGGCGCACGGCCTTGTGGTGACCGCCGGGGTCGATGCGGTAGAGGCGCACGGGCATCGTCGAATCCGTCCACGAGCTCCGCTCGATCACCGTGGGAACCATGAGCGGGAAGGAGACGCGCGTGCGGCGCGCACGCAGGAGGTCGATCGAGGCGTTAGGCCCGTACGTCACGTTCGGCCGCTCGCGCTTCGGCGTCTGGTCGACAGGCGCCGATGCGAGGCTCCCGTGGAAGGTCTGGCCGACGACCACCGTCAGCATCGCCCCGTTCGCGAGCTGCGAGAGCTTGCGAGGCAAGGGCGCGAGCTCGGCGGACGCGAAGAGGTTGGTGACCTTCCGGGCCGCCTCGCGGGCGCCCTTGCGCGCCGGGTTGAAGTAGACCTTCGTCCGGAAGTAGTCGAACGTCGGCGCGTTCGCCGGGAGGCCGTTCGGCGGCGTGAGCACGTCGTAGGAACGCTGGCCGAGGAGGTAGCCCGCCGTCGAGGCGGAGCCCGAGACCCCGTTGCCGTTGAGCACGGTGATGCTCGTCGCGCGCGCGACGGGAGCCTGGCGCCGCAGCTTCTCACCGAGCGCGACGGCTGTCGCCTTCTCCGACGAGTCGACGTCCGGGTGCGAGAACGCCGCGACCGCGCTCGTGATGTTGGACTGGGCGGTCGTGAGATCGGTCGTGCCTTCCAGGCCCTCGATGCGCGTCTGGTACACACGGCCCTTCGGGAGCCCGTAGGCGAAGAGGGCGTACGAGAGGACGGTGCGCCCGCTCACGTCGTGGCCTCCGCCCTGCGCCACCTCGACGTTGTGCGTGATCGCGTTGACGATCTTCGGCAGCGCGGTCGGCCCGAAGCTCTCCTGGATCTGGTTCTTCAGTGCCTTCACGAACTGCTGCTGCCGCGCGACGCGGTACAGGTCCGAGTCCGTGTGCCGGAAGCGCACGTAGTCGAGAGCCTTGCGTCCGTCGAGCTTCTGATAGCCCGGGAAGAGGTTGATGCGCGCGTACCCGTACGGCCCGCCGTGGTCGTTGAAGTACCGCCGGTCGACGTCGATCCACGCGCCGCCGAGCCGATCGACGATCTGGCGGAACCCGCGGAAGTTGACCGTGATCAGGTAGTTGATCGGGACGCCGGTCAGTGCCTTCACCGTATTCAGCGCACCTTGCGGCCCGCAGTACGAGTAGGCGGCGTTGATCTTGTCGTAGAAGGGCGTCTTCCCCGGACACTGGATCAGGACGCGCATGTCGCGGGGGAACGAGAGGAGCGAGATCGAGCTCGTCGTCGGGTCCGCCCGCACGAGCATGAGCGTGTCGGAGCGGCCCGACGCGTTCGGCCCGTCCGCCTTGCGGTGGTCGTAGCCGATCATCAGCGCGACCGCGGGCTGGCCGGGGAGAGCGACGTCGAGCTGCTTGGCCGCGCGCTTGACCTCGGGCGTCTTCGCCGCGACCGCGGCGACCGACTGGTGGAAGTAGAGGTACGCACCGCCCATCACGCCCGCGGCGAAGACGAGGAGGACGATTCCGACCCACATCCCGATCCGGCCGACGAGGGCGCGTCGCGAGCGCTTCCCGCCCTCCGGCTGGCGGTAGAGCGTCATCGGCGACGCCGTGCCCGGAGGCGACACCGGCCGTCCGTTGCCGTTCGACCCAGCGCCTCGGCCCAGTCCTCGTTTCAGGGTGGTTCGCATGAAGGAGTCCGGTTGGAGACGTGGCGCCTTCGAGGTCTCAAAGGAGCCGAGCGCCCCCACGGGCGCCCGCCGCCGGAGGATAGCTCAGCACCAGGCCGTGGTTCTCCCTCCGGGCCTCGGATCCCTACGAGCTGCGCGAACCCTTAACGCGGGGAGGCGACGAGCGGCTCGCGGATCTCGTCGAGCGCCGACCCGAGGAATGCCAGCTCGTCGAGCGTGCCTGCGGTGATCCGGAGCGCGTCGGGCGCGCCGAACGGTGCCATCGGGCGGACGATGACGCCGCGGCGGAGCAGCGCGTCGTTCAGCGCGTCTGCGTCGCCCACGCGTACGAAGAGGAAGTTCGCAGCCGCCGGCGCCGCAGCCTCGAAGCCGTGAGCGGAGAGGAGCCGCCGGAGCTCGGCGACCGCGACCTGGTTCTCGTCGCGACGCCGCGCTATCTCGGCCTCGTCGCCGACGCTCGCGAGCGCAGCCTCCTGCCCGACCGA
Organism: uncultured Gaiellaceae bacterium; assembly: GCA_963846995.1. Taxonomy (GTDB): domain Bacteria; phylum Actinomycetota; class Thermoleophilia; order Gaiellales; family Gaiellaceae; genus GMQP-bins7. The sequence continues at coordinate 75,340 of CAWJYD010000001.1, forward strand.
TGTGACGTCGAAGGCCCGTCGCACCTTTGCAATCGCGGTGATCACGTCCTCTGGGCCGATTCCGTAGCCGACCCGGAGGCCGGCGAGGCCGAAGATCTTCGAGAACGTGCGCAGGACGAGTACGCGGCGCCCGCGTCGAACGTACTCGGAGACCGCGTCCGGGTAGTCGTCGCCGACGACGTACTCGAAGTACGCCTGGTCGAGGACCGTGAGGACGTGCGGCGGGACGCGCTCGAAGTACGCGTCGAGCTCGGCGCGCGAGTTCGTCGTGCCAGTCGGATTGTTCGGGGCCGCGACGAAGACGAGCTTCGTGCGCGACGTGATCGCGGCCAGGAGCGCGTCGAGGTCGATCCGCTCGTCCCTCAGCGGTACGCGAACCGGGACGGCGCCGAGCTTGAGCGCATCGAGGACGTAGCTCGGGAACGACGGCCAGCCGGTGACGACCTCGTCGCCCGGGTCGAGGGTGCTCTGGCAGACGTAGCCGACGACAGCGTCGGCGCCAGCACACACGGTGACCTGCTCGAACGCGACGTCGTGGCGCTCGGCGAGCGAGCGACGCAGGCGCCACGCCCCGCCGTCCGGATAGCGGTTCAGCTCGAGCGCCGCCCGGGCGATCGCATCCTGCGCAGCCGGAAACGGGCCATATGGGCCCTCGTTCGACGCGAGCTTGACGACGCGTGGAAGGCCCAGCTCGCGCTGAACCTCTTCCACCGGCTTTCCGGGCTCGTACGGGACGAGCCCGGAGAGCGCGGTGCGAATCAGCGACCCGTCGCCCGGCGCCGCTCGGGTCACGCGGCGGGGATGGGCTCCGGTGCGGTGACGTACTCGCCGACGATGTCGTCGCCGGCGAAGCTCGCCGCCTCGACATCGTCGCCGTGCCAACGTCGCAGGACGACGAAGAGGACGGCGGCGAGGACGCCTGCCGACATCAGGCCGAGCCCGACGTACGCCGACGTGCGAAGCGCGCTGCGCTTCTGACGGCGCTTGTTCAGGTTGTGCTTCACGGCCTGCAGCGTCAGGTAGCCGAGAGCTGCGTTGCGTCGTGTGTAGATCTTCATGCTCAGAGGGTAACCGAGGTGCCGGTCTCTCAAACGTCCGAGGGCTTGGCGAAACAGGCTCTGTGCCGCCGAAGGAGCGCTGGATCGACACGATGCAGCGTCCTCGGTCGCCCCGATACGTCGAGTATCGGGGCTTCCTGCGTCCTCGCCTCGCGCCGACCAGCGGCACTTCGGCGACGAGGCCCGTTCCGCCAAGCCCTCCTAGCGCCGACGGGGCGGGAGGTGGATCGCCCGCCCGAGCGCCACGAGACCGGCTTCCTTGAGCCCTTCCGACAGGGTCGGATGCGGCGCCATACCATCGGCGACGGTCTCGACGGTCGCCTCGGCGTCGAGCGCGACCACCGCGGCCTCGATGAGGTCCGTCGCGTGCGGGCCGACGATGACGACGCCGACGAGCTCGCCGTACGTCGTCTCGTGGATCGACTTCACGAAGCCTCCGGTCTCACCGGTCATCACGGCACGGGCGTTCGCGACCCACGGGAACCGCCCGACCGCGATGTTCTCCGCCCCGAACTTCTCCGCCGCCTCTGCCTCCGTGAGGCCGACGCCCGCGATCTCGGGGTCCGTGTAGATCGGACGCGGCACCGCGGGCGACTCGGGCATGGCGGCCTCGTGCCCCGTCGCGTTCTCGGCCGCGATCTCGCCCTCGCGGAAACCGGTGTGCGCGAGCTGCCAATAGCCGGCCACGTCGCCCGCTGCGTAGATATGGTCGACCGACGTGCGTCGGTGCTCGTCCGTCCCGACGCCTCCACGTGGGTCGAAGGTCACCCCGGCAGCCTCGAGCCCGATTCCGTCGACGAGCGGCGCACGTCCGACCGAGACGAGCATGAGGTCGCACTCGGTGGTCTCGCCGTCGCCGAAGTGCACGAGCAAGCCACCTGCGGTCTCCTCCACCTTCGTGCACTGCTTGCCGAGGTGGACGACGATCCCACGGCGCGCGTACGCCTTGCGCAGCTCGCTCGAGGCATCGGCGTCCTCCTGGGGAATGAGCGCGTCGAGCATCTCGATCATCGTCACCTCGGTTCCGAAGCGCTCGAAGATCGACGCGAACTCGCAGCCGATGATCCCCCCGCCGAGGACGACGAGCCGCTTCGGCACCTCCGTCTGCGCGAGAAGTCCGGTCGAGTCGACACAGCGCGCCGAGTCGAGCCCCTCGATCGGCGGGCGGATGGGGAACGACCCGGTCGCGACGATCGCGCTCGAGAAGCTGATCCCGATGTCGCCCTTGTCGAACGTGATCGAGCGAGCGTCCTCGAACCGGCCGCTGCCCTGGAACCACGTGACGTTGTTCGCCTTGAAGAGCGAGGCGACGCCGCCCGTCATCTGCTTGACGACGTTCGCCTTCCACTCGTTCGCGGTCGCGAAGTCGAGCGCGGGCTCGCCCGTGACGACCCCGAGCTTCGGGTCGATCTCCCGGGCGGCGTGCAGCGCGTGCGCGGTCGAGACCCATGCCTTCGTCGGGATGCAGCCCACGCGCAGGCACGTTCCGCCGAGCTCCGCCTCACGCTCGACGCAGGCGACACGCGCGCCGAGCTGCGCCGCGCGAATCGCCGCCGTGTAGCCCGCAGGTCCGCCCCCGAGGACGGCGACGTCGAACTCCATGCCGCGATCCTAGTCGAGCGTTCCTAGAGGGCCCGCTGCATGGTGACGCTGTCTTCGGTCGCCTCGCCGACGACGGCGAACCCATGCTGCTCGTAGAACGAGAGGAGCGGCGCGTTGCCACGCTCGACGCTCAAGCTGAGCGCGCGATAGCCGTCGTCGCGGGCTCGGTCGCACAGGGCGTCGACGAGCGCCTCGCCGATGCCCCGCCCGCGACGTGCCGGTACGACCGCGACCGCGAGCTCCGGCGTCTCCTCGTCGACGAAGCCGTACCCGGGCTGGTCGCGGCGGAAGAGCCTGAACCACGCAGCACCGACCGGGAACGCGTCGTCCACGGCGATGAGGGCCGTGTCTCCGGGTCTCCCCCATCCCTTCACGTAGCGCGCCGCCGGGCCGGGGCCTTCGTCCGGGTTCCGCTCGCGCCAGTAGTACGCGTGATGGAGCATGTCGCGGAGGAACCGCACGTCCTGCCGTCCGCCCCGACGGATGACCATGCCGAAACCCTAGTGCGGACGGCCGCCGCCGGTGCGTGCGGAGTGCCTAGAGCGCGAGCGCCGGGGACTCCACGAACGCCTTGACGTCCTGGAGGAACTGCGCGCCCTCCGAGCCGTCGATCGCGCGGTGGTCACATGTGAGCGTCATCGTCAGCGTCGGTCGCACCACGAGCTCGCCGTCGACGGCGGCGGGCCGGTCGGCGATCGACCCGACCGCGAGGATCGCGACCTGCGGCGGATTCAGCACGGCGATGAACTGCTCGATGCCGTACATCCCGAGGTTCGAGATCGTGAACGTCCCGTCCTCGAGGTCCGCGAGCTGGAGCTTCCCGTCACGCGCGCGGGAGACGACGTCGGCACGGCCAGACGCGATCTGCTGCACGGACTTGCTGTCGGCGTCGCGGATCACGGGGACGACGAGGCCGCTCGGGGCGGCGACCGCGATCCCGACGTTCGCAGCGCGGTGCCGGAGGATCTTTCCATCGACGAAATGCGCGTTCACCGCCGGATGCCGTACGAGCGCCGACGCGACCACGCGGGTGAGGACGTCGGAGACCGTCGGCTTCGCGTCGCCCTGCCGCATGAGCGCGACGAGCCGCTCGCGGACGGCGAGGAGCTCGGTCGCGTCGGCCGTGACGGTGAGCTGGAAGACGGGGGCCGCCCACGCCTCCGTGAGCCTGCGGGCGATCGTGCGACGCGTCGAGGTGAGCTCTACGACCTCGGGCTCCTCCGCCGCGGCAGCTGCCGCTGGAGCCTGCGCCGCGGGGCGGGTCGCCGCCTGCTCGACGTCCTCTGCGATCACGCGCCCCTCGGGCCCGGTCCCGGCGATCTGCGCCAGGTCGACGCCGCGCTCACGCGCGATCCGCCGCGCGAGCGGGCTCGCCTTCACGCGCTCGCCGTCCGCACGCGGCTGCGCGACGGGCTCTGGCGCCTCGATCTCGATCTTCCCGGCGGTCTCTGCGCGCGCAGGTTCCTGCTCCGCCGGCTCGTCCTTGTCGGACTCCTCGTCGGCGTCCGCGACCTCCACCGGAGGCTGCGCGGCGGTAGGTGCGTCACCGTTGCCGCTCGGTGCGGCGTCCGCCAGCGCGGACACGTCCTCGTCCTGCGCTCCGATGATGCCGACGGTCGTCCCGACGTCGACCTCCCCGTCGGCGACGACGATCTTCAGGAGCACGCCGTCCGAGTCCGCCTCGACCTCCTGCGTCACCTTGTCGGTGTCGAGCTCGTAGAGGGGCTCGCCCTTCGAGACGGCGTCGCCCTCCGACTTGAGCCACTTCACGATGGTGCCCGACTCCATGCCCTGCCCCAGGCGCGGCAGCTTGACCTCGTTCGCCATGGCTCCGCCCCTAGGCCCGTGCGACCGTCCGGCGAATCGCCTCGAGAACGTCCGCAGCGTGCGGCACCGACCACTGCTCGAGAGCCGGCGCGAAGGCGAGCGGCGCGAACTTCGCGCCCACTCGCTCGATCGGCGCGTCGAGGTAGTCGAAGGCGCCGTGCTGGATCACTGCCGTGAGCTCGGCACCGAAGCCACCACGCGTGACGGCCTCGTGGGCGGTCACGCAGCGCGTCGTCTTGCGAACGGAGCCGACGATCGTCTCCTCGTCGAGCGGCTGGAGCGTCCGCGGGTCGACGACCTCGACGGAGATCCCGTCCTTCTCCGCCTCCTCCGCGGCGCCGAGCGCCTCGTGCACGAGTCTGCCGGTCGCGACGACGGTGACGTCCGTGCCCTCGCGGTGGACCCGCGCCTTTCCGAGCGGAATCGCCTCGAGCTCCTCGGGCACTTCGCCCTTGATCGGATACAGCGTCCGATGCTCGAAGAAGACGACCGGGTTGTCGTCGTAGATCGCGGACCACAGGAGGCCGCGCACGTCCTCGGGCGTGGACGCGAACACGACCTTGAGGCCTGGGACGTGGACGAACCACGCCTCGAGCTGCTGGGCGTGCTGGGCGCCGGGAGACCACCCCGCGCCGCCCTGCGTGCGGATCGTGAGCGGCACCGAGACCTGGCCGCCGGACATCGTCCGGTGCTTCGCCGCCTGGTTGACGAGCTGCTCCATCGAGATCGTCAGGAAGTCCTCGTACATGATCTCCACGATCGGGCGCATGCCCTGGATCGCGGCGCCGATCCCGCTGCCGACGATCGCCATCTCGGAGATCGGGGTGTTTCGGATGCGCTCGGGGCCGAACTCGTCGAGCAGGCCCTGCGTCACGGCCATCGACCCGCCCATCTCGGCGATGTCCTCACCCATGACGAACACGCGCTCGTCCTCGCGCAGCGCCTTAGCGAGAGCGTCACGCACGGCCTCGCGATAGGTCAGCTCAGGCATAGACGTACTTGAGCGCGTCCTCGGGAGCCGGGTCGGTGCCGGCCTTGGCGAACTCGACCGCCGCCTCGACCTCGGCCGTCACCTCCGCGTCGATCGCGGAGAACTCCTCGTCGCCGATCTCGAGACGCGCGCCGAGTAGACGGATCGGGTCCTTCGTCTCGAGCTCGTCCTTCAGCGCGTCCTTGTCGCGGTACACCTGCGGGTCGCCGACGTAGTGGCCGGTGAGCCGGTGCGTCCTGAGATGCAGGAGAACGGGACCCCTACCGACGAGGGCGTGCTCGCGCGCCGCGAGCATCGCGAGGTAGACGGCCTCGACGTCCTGGCCGTCGGCCTCGATGAGCTTCATCCCGAAGGCGAGGGCCCGCTTGCCGAGCTCCTCGACGGGCAGCGGCAGCTGCTGGCTCGCAGGAGTCGACTCCGCCCAGCCGTTGTTCTCGAGGACGAAGATCGCGGGGACCTTCCAGAGCTGCGCGAGGTTCAGCGATTCGTGGAAGGAGCCGGTGTTCGTCGCGCCGTCGCCGAGGTATGCGACCGCGACGCGCTTCTCGCCGCGCAGCTTGAAGGCGAGCGCCGCGCCCACGATTCCGGGGAGCCCGCCGCCGACGACGGCGTTCGCGCCGAGGTTGCCGACCTGGACGTCGTACAGGTGCATCGAGCCGCCGTAGCCATGGCTGCAGCCCTCGAGCTTCCCGTACAGCTCCGCCATGATCCGCTCGACGCTCGTTCCTTTCGCGATCGCGTGGCCGTGCGCGCGGTGCGTCGAGGCGATGACGTCCTGGCGTTCGAGTGCGGCACACGTGCCGGTCGCCGTCGCCTCCTGGCCGATTGCGACGTGCAGAAATCCGGGTAGGTCGCCGGCGCGGAAGCGGTCCTCGACCTTCTCCTCGAACCGGCGGATGAGGAGCATCTCGCGGAAGAACTCGCGCAGCAGCTCCTCCGAGACTCCTCTGCCTCCGGATCCTGCTCGCTCTTCGACGGTCGTCATCGAGCGGCCATTATGCTGATCCGCCGATGCGAGCGGCCGAGCAGTGGGCGCAGATCGAGGAGGGCCTCGGGGCAGACTGGAACGAGGTTCGCCTGTCCTTCGCGCCCGAAGGGGCGATCGCCGACGCGGCTGCCGTGCTCGGGCCGCTCCAGCCCGGCCAAGTCGGCGACGAGCTCAGGTTCGACGTGGCGCGGACCGGCGGCGGGCCGGATCGCACGCGGAACGTCCTCACGCGGCTCGACCGCAAGCGAGTCTGGGGGACGCTCTCCATCGTCGGCGTGTCCGAGGCCGTGGTCGCCCGCGAGGAGCCGGTCGCGGCGCTCGCTCCGCGCGCGTCTCTCGTGGTCGCCTGGGACGAGGCGGTCGGCGAGCTGCCGGCCGGGTGGAGCGACCTCCTCTGCGAGCTCGCGCTCGACTCGACCGACCACCTCCCGCGCGCTGCACTCCTCGGCGCGCCGCTCAATCCTTCGCGCGTGCCGGGCGCGACCGCGCTGCGCTTCCGCGTCTCGGGCAAGCAGGGCTACGGCGCCTCGCCGCTGATGGCCCGACGGTGCTTCGAGCGGATGGACGCCGAGCGCATCACGGGCAGGATCGAGCTCGTCGTCGGCCTCTCCGACACGGAGAACGCGGTTACGCAGGGCCCGGTCTGGCGCCTAGCCGGCCGATCGGTCTGACGCCACGACCGGCCGCGAAGCGGCCGCTTCAGGGATCTTCGCGCGACCGGAGATCCCGCGCTAGCGGGTCTACGGTGCGCACGATCTTCGCGGAGCCACGCATGCCCTGCGCGGCGTGCGGGTCGCAGAGGTAGCGGAGCGTGCCGGGCTTCGTCAGCTTGACCCTCCAGGTCTGCGTGCCCACGAACGGCACAGTCGTCCTCCGGTCGAAGCCCGGAGCGACGAGGTGCGCGTCGTGGATCCGCGCGCGGTCCCGTACGGCCACCATGTACGTCCCCGTCTTCAATTTCTTGACAGCTGCGCCCGCGGACGTCTTCAGCGTGATCGTGAATCCCGGTCCGGAGGTGAGCACGAGCTTCGACGCGGGTGTGACCACGCCCGGCGTGGGCTTCGGCGCCGGTTCGGGCGCCGGCACGTTGCCCACGCTGAACGATCCCCTCAGCGAGATCGGGTGTACATCGCAGATGTAGATGTAGCTCCCGTCCGACAGCGTGATCGCGAAGCTCCTCTTCCCGACGAAGTCGACGCCCGTGGCGACGTCGACGCCCGGGCCCTGCAGATGGAAGTTGTGGAAGTCGGAGCTGTCGTCGACCTCGAGGTCGTAGCTGCCGGGGTCGAGCTTCGTGACGCGCGCGCCCGACGCATCCCGCACGGAGATCCCGTCGTCTCCGATCGAGCCGAAGAGCTTCGGCGACTGACTCGGCGCCGCGCTGCCGACGGCCACGCCGAGCGTCGCCACGGCCGCGAGCATCACGGCGAGGGCGAGTACGCGGTTCACGAACGGTCCTACGCGTCGCCCCGCCGAACGGATTGTCATCCGCGGAGCTCGGCGCCGAACGTCTCCGCGAGCGCCGCCACGATGCGCTCCCGCATCACGGTCGCCTCCTCCTCGGTCAGCGTCCGCTCGGGCGACTGGAAGGCGAGGTGGATCGCGACCGACTTGCGGCCGGCGCCGACCTGCTCGCCCCGGTAGACGTCGAACACGCGGGCCTCGCGCAGCAGCTCTCCGGCCGCCTCGTGCGCGGCGTCGACGAGCGCGCCCACCTGCACGTCCTCGTCCACTGCGACCGCGATGTCCTGCAGCGCAGCCGGGTACGTGATCACGTCCTCGTAGACGACGCGCGCCGGCACGCCCTCGAAGAGGGTCTCGAGGTCGAGCTCGAACGCCCCCCAGGTGCCGTCGAGGAGCGCGGGATGCAGCTCCCCGAGCCAGCCAGCGCTCGTCGCGGCCGCCTTGCCGGGATGGAGGAGGTTGTTGGCGCTGCGCTCGACCCGGAGCTCGAGCCCGAGGCTCGCGTAGAGCGTCTCGGCCACGCCTTTGATCACCTCGTACCCGCCGGCGACGACGGCGGCGACGCGCCAGCGCTCGGTGGGCAGCTGCTCGCGGGAAGGGAGGTAGACGCGTGCGATCTCGAAGAGCGAGACGTCGTCGAAGCCTGCATCCACACCCGTGCGCGCGGCATCGACGAGCCCCGGCACGATCGACGTCCGCAGGATCGCTTGATCCGACGTCATCGGGCTCGGCAGGCGGATCGCGTCGGGATCCGGATCCTCGGCGACGAGGCTCCACGTGTAGGCCTCGGACAGCCCGGCTCCGACGAGGACGTCCTCGACCGCGCGTCGGAGTCGCTGCTCCTTCGTCAACCGGCCCTGCACGTGGCGACGCAGCGGAAGCGTGTGCGGGATGCGGTCGAGCAGCGGCCGTGCGACCTCCTCGATGAGGTCGATCTCGCGGGTGACGTCGCGCGCGCGCCACGTTGGCACGGTCAGCTCCCACTCTCCCGAGATCTCGAAGCCGAAGCCCTGGAGCGCCTTCAGCTGCTCGTCCCCGGGGATCTCGACGCCGATGACCTGCGAGGCGCGGCCCGGTCGGAGCCGCACGACCGGCCGCTCGGGGAGGCCGGCGTGCACGTCGACGCTCCCGGTCATCCGCGCGCCGGCGAGATCGACGAGCATCCGACTCGCGAGCAGCGCAGCGTCCTCGGCGAGGTACGGATCGACACCCTTCTCCCAGCGGTTCGAGCCGGCGGTGCGGAGGCCGAGGCGCTCCGAGCTGCGCAGGATCCCGAGCGGCTCGAAGTTCGCGGCCTCGAGCAGCACCTCGCTGGTCGCGTCGGTGACCTCGCTGTCCTCGCCGCCCATGATCGCGGCGAGCGCGACCGCCCGCTCGCCGTCCGTGATGAGCAGATCCTCGGTCTCGAGACGCCGTAGCGTCCCGTCGAGCGTGCGCACTTCCTCGCCGGCACGTGCGTGACGGACGGCGATCCGGCCGCCTGCGAGCTTCGCGCGATCGAACGCGTGTAGCGGGCTGCCCCAGACGTGCATGACGTAGTTCGTGACGTCGACGACGTTCGAGATCGAGCGCATCTCGGCGAGGAACAGGCGCGAGCGCAGCCACTGCGGCGACGGCCCGATGGCGACGTCGCGGAAGACCCGCGCGATGTAACGCGGGCAGGCGACGAAGTCGTCGACCGCAACGTCCACGTCCTCCGAATCGACGACGGGGGGATCTTCGGGAGCGGGCGGATGGAGCTCGCCGTCGAGGAGCGCGGCGACCTCGCGAGCCAGGCCGACCATCGAGAGCAGGTCGACGCGATTCACGGTCGGAGTCACGTCGAGCACGACGTCCCGGATCGGAAGGACGTCGAGGAGCGGCGTCCCCGGCTCGACGCCGTCGGGCAGCGACATGATCCCCGCGTGGTCGTCGCCGAGGCCGACCTCGTCCTCGGCGAGGATCATCCCGCGCGAGGGCTGGCCCCGGAGCTCGCGCTCGTCGAGCGGTTGGTCGAAGATCGGCAGGAAGGCACCGGGGAGCGCGACGGCGACGGTCGCACCCGCCTCGAAGTTCCACGCGCCGCAGACGATCTGCCGCGCGTCGCCCTCCCCCACGTCCACCTGGCACACACGCAGCCGGTCGGCGTTCGGGTGCGGGCCGACCTCGAGGACGCGCCCGACGAGGAAGCGGCCGAGGTTGCCGTCGACGTCGGCCACCCCGACGTCGGAGGACGCGCTCGACCTCGAGCGCCGAGATGGCGAGCCGCTCCGCGATCTCGACCGCAGATGCGTCGACCGCGACGTACTCGCGCAGCCAGGAGAGCGGCGCCCTCACGGGAACTGCCTCAGGAGCCGCGGGTCGTTGCGCCAGAGCTCGCGGAGGTCGGGGATCCCGTGGCGCAGCACGGCGATCCGCTCGAGCCCCCAGCCGAAGGCGAAGCCCGTGTACCGCTCCGGGTCGTAGCCGACGAACTCGAAGAGGTTCGGGTCGACCATCCCCGAGCCGCCGACCTCGATCCAGCCCGAGTGCCGGCATACCGCGCAGCCGGATCCGTCGCAGATGTGGCACGACACGAGGGCCTCGACCGACGGCTCGGTGAACGGGAAGTGGTGCGTGACGAAGCGGCTGCGCCGCTCCTTGCCGAAGAGCGCCTTCAGGAGGTAGTCGAGCGTGCCCTCGAGGTCGGTCAGGGTGATGCCCTCATCGACGACGAGGCCCTCGACCTGGTGGAACGTCGGCGTGTGCGTCGCGTCGGGTGTGTCGCGTCGATAGACGCGTCCGAGCGAGACGATGTAGACGGGCGGCTCCTGCGCCTCCATCGTGCGGATCTGCGAAGGCGACGTCTCCGTACGGAGCACGGTCTCGTCGTCGAGGAAGAGCGTCTGCAGCGGCGAGCGCGTCGGGTGACCGGGCGGGAAGTTGAGGGCGTCGAAGTTGTAGCGCGTCGTCTCGACCTCGCGGCCGTCGACGACCGTGTAGCCGAGACCGAGGAAGATGTCCTCGACCTCGCGCCGGATCTGCGTGATGAGGTGCAGCTGGCCGCGACGGACGGGCGTCCCCGGCATCGTCACGTCGATCCGCTCTCCTGTGAGCTTGCGGTCGAGCTCCGCGCGCTCGAGCGCAGCCTGCCGCGCGTCGATCGCCGACTCGAGCCGCTCGCGGAGCGCGTTCAGCGCCATGCCGGTCTCGCGATCACGCACCTCGCGCAGCGCGAGCTTGAGCTCGCTCTTGCGACCGAGGTAGTCGATCCGTGCCTGCTCGATCTCGTCGACCGAAGAGGCCGCGTCCACTGCCGCGAGGGCGGCGCTCTCCAGTGCCTGGGGATCCACGGGAGCGCCGAGGTTAGCAACGCCCTCCGCGCCCAAGTTACAAGTTGTCACAAGCCGTTCCTCGCGGGCGCGCAGGGCTGAACCGCGGCAAGTTGCAACTTGTAACTTGGCCCGCAGCCATGACCCTCTACGACCGCATCGCGAGCATCTACGACCCGTGGAGCCGTTCGGTCACGGAGGACGTCGACTTCTACGTCGAGCAGGCGCTCGCCGCCGCAGAGCCCGTCGTGGAGCTCGCAGTCGGAACCGGCAGGATCGCGATCCCGGTTGCGCGCGCAGGGGTGCGGGTGATCGGCGTCGACTCCTCGCCGGGCATGCTCGCGGTGGCGCGGGCCGCGGCGGAGGAGGCCGGCGTGGCGGACCTCGTCGACCTCCGCGTGGGCGATCTGCGGGAGCCGCCGGTGCCGGAGCGGGTCGACCTCGTCCTCTGCCCCTTCCGCTCGCTGCTGCACATGCGGACGGAGGCGGAGAAGCTGACGGCGCTCCGCGCCGCCCGCGGCCTCCTCGTCGAGGGCGGTCGCTTCGTCTTCGACGTCTTCGCTCCGAGCCGCGAAGACATCGCGGAGACGCACGGGCGCTGGCTCGAACGCGAGCCCGGGATCTTCGAGCGGGCGGACTGGGACGAGGGCTCGCGCACGCTGTCTCTCTCCGTGCGCTCCGACGCCGCCGAGACGACGTTCGGCCTGCACTGGCTCTCGGCCCCCGAGTGGCTGCAGCTTCTCGACGAGGCAGGCCTCGAGGTCGAAGCGCTGCACGGCTGGTTCGACGGCCGACCGTACGAGACCGACGAGGACATGGTCTTCGTCACGCGGCGTCGCTAGCATCGAGGTCTCGTGATCGCGCTCATCGTCATCCTCGTCGTGGTCGTCCTGATCGCGCTCCTGCTGATCGCGCTCTTCAACCGGCTCGTACGCGCGCGGAACCGCGTCGACAACGCGTGGGCGCAGGTCGAGGTGCAGCTGAAGCGGCGGTGGGACCTGATCCCGAACCTCGTGGAGACGGTGAAGGGCTACGCGGCGCACGAGCGCGGGACGTTCGAGGCCGTCACGCAGGCACGCGCCGCCGCGCAGAACGCGCGCGGCCCCGCCGAGTCCGCCCAGGCCGAGGGCATCCTCAGCCAGGCGCTCGGCCGCCTCTTCGCGGTCGCCGAGGCGTACCCGGAGCTGCGGGCGACCGAGAACTTCCAGCAGCTGCAGGCTCAGCTGAACGAAACCGAGAACAAGGTCGCGGTCAGCCGACAGGTCTACAACGACACCGTCCTCACGTACAACAACGCGATCCAGACCTTCCCCGGCGCTGTCCTCGCGGGACCGTTCGGGTTCATCTCTCGCGAGTTCTTCGAGATCGACGACGCGGCGCAGCGCGACGCGCCGAGAGTCGACTTCGGGACGTCCGGGCCGAGCGCCGCCCCTGCCCCGCCAGCCGAGCCGACCGCCGAGTCGGCGGCGCCGTCGAGCACGTCCGAGCCTTCCGCCTAGGAAGGCCGACCCTGCTTCGTCCGACCGCACCGGCCCGCGCCCGGCGGACAAGTCGTCGCTCCGCGCTCGTCGTCGTGCTCGTCGCGCTCCTTGCAGCCCTCGCACTTCCGGGCGCCGCGCGGGCCGACAGCTTCTACCTCGACTCCGCCGACGTCGCGGTCGACGTCCAGCAGGACGGGTCGCTCGGAGTCAGCGAAGGTCTCCAGGTCACGTTCTCGGGCGACTTCCATTTCGGATACCGGGACATTCCGCTGCGCCCGGGCGAATCGCTCGTCGACCCGTCCGTCGCGGAGCGAGGCCTCGCGTACTCGCGCGGGAACGACACGGATCTCCACGCCGGGACCCCGGGGACATTCGGGATCGAGCGCCACGGAGACGGGATGCGGATCGTCTGGTACTTCACCGCCGAGAACCAGACCCGCTCGTTCACGATCTCGTACACGCTCCGTCGCGTCGCGGTGGCGTACGACGACGTCGTCGACGTCAATCTCAAGGTCTGGGGCGACCAGTGGGACGAGCCGCTGCAGCGCCTCGTCGGCATCGAGAACGCCCCCGGGAAGGTCGAGCGAGCCTGGGGCGCACCCGTCTGGGTGCGCGGCGACGTCGAGATCACGGGGACGCGTGCCACCCTGCGCGCAGTTCGCGTCCCGGCACACCAGTTCGTCGAGCTGCGCACCCTGATCCCGCGGCGCGCCTTCACCTCCACCGACGGGATGCGCGTGCGCCACGGAAACGCGCTCGACCGGATCACGGCGGAGGAGAAGGCGGACGCCGATCGCTATCAGCACGACGCTGACCGCATCGCCGCCCTCAAGGCGCATCCGCTCCGGACCGGCCTCCTCGCCCTGGCGCTCGCGACCGTTCCAGCGTTGCTCGTGATCTTCGCCGTCTTCTGGCTCATGGGTCGCGAGCGGCGCACGGGGTACGACCGGGAGTACGAGCAGGAGCCGCCGACGGACACCGAGCCGGCACTCGTGCCGACGCTCCTGCGCCAGGGCGGCGAGGCGGGCTCGTACGAGTTCACGGCGACGCTCTTCGACCTCATCCGCCGCGGCGTCTACAAGGCCGAGCACACGACGACCGAGCGTCCGATCTGGGCGGGCCTACGACACGAGAACATCTCCGACCTCGAGGTCTCGGCAGGGACGGCCGGGCAGCTCCGCGCCTGGGAGCGCGACGTCGCGAACGTCGTCGACGGCGTCCTCGACGGCGGCAGCGAGCGGCTCTCGCGGTTTCGCGACAAGATCGAGGACGACCGCGAGGCGATGAGTCGGCGCTTCACCGCGTTCAAGGAGCACGTCGGCGACGAGGTCGGGCGGCGCGGCTGGTTCCGCAACAGCGGAGCGATTCCGCTCGTGCTGGCACTCGTAGCGTTCGCGCTCGCGGGTGGCGTCCTCGTGTTCTTCGCCGTCCACCACTGGCGGCCGGTATACCCGCGGTACTCCGACGTCCTCCTCGTCGGGATCGGCGGTTGCCTCATCGCGAACGCGGCCCTCTGTCTCGGCACGCTCGTGTTCAACCGTCGCGTATGGCGTCGCCGCTCACGCGCGGGCGAGGAGGAGGCGGAGCGCTGGGAGGCGTTCCGCCGCTACCTCACGGACTTCCCGCGGCTCAAGGAGGCCGCGCCCGCGACGCTCGAGCTCTGGGAGCGATACCTCGTGTACGGCATCACGTTCGGGATCGCCGAGCGGGTGCTCCAGGGGGCGCAGCTGCACATGTCCGAGGAGTTGCACAACGCCAGCTCCATCTACTGGATCTCGCCCGGGAACGACCTCGGCTCGGGCGCCGCGAGCCTCTCGATCGGCGATCTCGCCTCCGGCTTCGGCTCCGCCCTCGCACCACCGAACTCCGGGGGGAGCGGAGGCGGTGGAGGCTTTTCGGGCGGCGGTGGCGGAGGCGGCGGCGGTGGCGGAGGCGGCTTCGGCTAGTCGGGCCAGGTCCCGACGAGCCATCTGGTGCCCGGCTCTCGACCGTGGCACCCTGAAGAGAACGACCTCCGGCACGCGCTGAGAGCGAAGCGCTGCGCTCGTCCGCGCGGCCCCAGGCGGCATCTGTCTGCGCGCCTCCGAGCCTCTGACCCTCGATCGAGGGTGCTGTCGGCACCCCGTGGATCCCCCGTTGGAGGGTGTCAGAGGCGTAGTCCGCGCCGACAACCTTGAAGACGAAGACCGACCGAAAGGACGTCGAATCGTGTTCACCAAGGGAAACAGGCTCTACTTCCTCTGTGGTCTCGCCTCCGTGGCCGGCATCCTCGCCAGCCTCGGCGGCGGCTGGTTCGACGGCAGCTAGCTCGAACCGGCCCGAGACTCGAGCGGCGTCATCCGTCGCGGCAGCGGCGGATGGCGTTCGTCTGCCCTGGAGGCTAGTGATCGGGGTCGCGAAGCGCCTGGGCGGCCCGTCGATAGAGGGTGGCCGCGCCGGCATCGTTTCCGCGTCGGCTCTCCACGTCCCCCTGCGCGATCCACGCGTAGCTGCGGTGGCCTAGCGACTCGGCGCGCTCGAACGTCTGCTCCGCGGCGGCGATCGAGGCCTCGCCCTCGTCGAGCGAGCCCTGCGCCGCGAGTGCACGGCCGAGCGCGAGCTGCGCCGTCCCGACCTCCTGCAGATGGTCGACCCGCCCAGCGAGCAGGCCGAGCGCCTTCCGTGCCTGCTCCTCGGCCTCCGCGTCGTCACCGCACTCGAGCCGGATCTCGGAGAGCGACGCGCACACGTAGCCGGCCTCCACGGGGAGCTCGAGGTCGACGAAGCCGGCGAACGCCTCGTCGAGAAGCGCGATCGCCTGCTCGTCGTTGCCGAGGAGGTGGTTGAGCCCGGCGAGGTTGTTCAGCAGGCGCGCGACGGTGGCACGGTCGCCGAGCGACGCGAAGAGGTCGCGCGCGCGCTCGGCCTGCGCACGAGCGAGGATCCACGAGCCTCGCCGCTGCGCGACGAGCGAGGCCTGAAAGAGCGCATCCGCGATCCGGCGGGTGTCCGTCGCCGCCTCCGCGAGCTCGAGCGCCCGCTCGATGTCCTCCTGGGCAGCCACCCAATCGCGGTTCCGGCGATGGCAGCGGGAGCGCCAGTGGTACAGGTCGGAGCGAAGCTGGTCCGAGAGCGCATCGTGGCGCGCGGTCAGCGCCAGCGCGTTGTCGAAGAGGACGATCGCGTCGGCGATTCGCGACTGCTGGTAGCGGACGACGCCGACCTGGAACACGACCTCGGCCCGGTCGAGGTCGGTCGAGCCGGCTGCGACGGCTTCGTCTGCCGCCGTCTCGAGGAGCCTCATCGCCTCGTCCAGCTCGCCGGTGCGGATCCGCGCCCACGCCTCACCCTTGAGCAACCGGAGAGAGCCGTCCGAGCCCTGCACCTCGTGCGCCGACCTCGAACGCGCGCAGCGCGTCGTCGTAGCGATGGTCCTCGACGAGGTGCTCCGCGTCGCGCAGCATCGAATCGAGCCGCTCGACGTCCTCGCTGCTCACGCCGTGCTCGAGGAACCCCGGATCCGTTCCCAGACGCTCGGCGAGCCATGCCACCGTCTCGGGCGACGGGCGCGATTTGCCACGCTCGATCTGGCTGACGTACTCCTTCGAGCACCGCCCCGCGGCGAGCTCGGCCTGGCTCAGGCCCGCGGATCGACGGAGAGCACGAACGCGCGCGCCGAGCGTCTCTCCATCAGCCGCCGCCGCCCTCTGGTTCGGGGTCACCGCTGGATGTTCGCATGCTCGCGCGCCGGTGGAGCTCGTACAGGGCGATGGCTCCGGCGGCGGCGACGTTCAGCGACTCCGCCTCTCCAGGCATGTGGATCGAGACGGACCGCGCCGCGGCGAGCGCCTCGGCCGGCAGCCCCTCGCGCTCCGAGCCGAGGAGGAGCGCCAACGGCGGCTCGAGCGCGGCATCGGCGAGCGGCTCCCCGTCGCGCGCGACGAGGCCGAGACGGTGGTCGGGGAGGTCGCTCCATCCGCTGATCGGCACACGAAAGATCGCCCCGGCCGAGGCCCGCACCGCCCTCGGGCCGGTCGGGTCGGCACAGCCGTCGGAGAGCGCCACGCCCGCGCCGAACGCGTCGGCCGTGCGCAGGATCGTTCCGACGTTGCCCGGATCCGCGATCCTCCAGAGCGCGAGAAGGACGTCGCGATTCCCGGTCGGCAGGTCCTCCCGCCGATAGACACCGATCACGCGCGGCGCGTGCCCGAGCGTCGAGACCTCGCCGAGGAGCTCCGGGACGACGTCCTCGCCGGCGACGAGGAGCTCGACCGGCTCGATCCCCGCCGCCCCGGCCGCCTCGACGAGATCCTCGCTCTCGACCGCGAAGAGACCCGTCTCGTCACGGTGCTTGCGCGCAGAGAGAAGCTTCCGGACGAGCCGGAGCTTCTCGTTCTGGCGCGATTCGATCAGGCGGCGGCTTCGGTGTCGGTCTCGAGCGCGGCCTTGGCCCGCTCGGCGACGGCCGCGAACGCCTTCGGGTCGCTCACGGCGATGTCTGCGAGCGACTTGCGGTCGAGCTCGATCCCGGCCTTGCGCACGCCCGCCATGAAGCGGTTGTACGAGAGGCCGTTCTCCCGCGCGGCGGCGTTGATGCGCATGATCCAGAGCGAGCGGAACGTGCGCTTGCGCGCCTTGCGGTCGCGGTAGGCGTAGACGAGCGAGTGCTCGACCTGCTCCTTCGCGAAGCGATAGCTCGACTTCTTGCGCCCGTAGTAGCCCTTCGCCTGCTCCAGGACCTTGGCGCGCTTCTTGCGCGCGTGGACGGCACGCTTGACCCTGGGCATGTCAGCCCCTTCCCAACAGCTTCTTGACGTTCTTCAGGTCGCTACGCGCGACCAGCGCGTGCTCCCGCCCGCGCTTCCGCTTCCCCGGACGGCTCTTGATCTGGTGTCCCGGAGGCGTCGTCCGGTGACGCCGGCGGCGCAGGAGCTTCCCCGCTCCCGTCACCTTGAAGCGCTTCTTCGCGCCCTTCGATGTCTTCATCTTTGGCATCTGCTCTCACTCCTGCGTTCTTCGTCGGGGCGAGCACCATGACCATGTTGCGGCCGTCGAGGAGGGGCTGCTGCTCGATCGAGCCGAGCTCCTTGACCTCGCCGGCGAGCCGCATCAGGAGATCCCGTCCACGCTCCGGATGCAGCGTCTCGCGCCCCCGGAACATGATGGTGACCTTGACCTTGGCGCGCTGCCCGAGGAAGCGCTCCACATGGCCCTTCTTGGTCTCGTAGTCGTGGATCCCGATCTTCGGTCTGAGCTTGATCTCCTTGACTTGGATCTGAAGCTGGTGCTTGCGGGCCTGCTTCGCGCGCTGCTCCTGCTCGTAGCGGTACTTCGAGTAGTCCATAACCCGCGCGACGGGAGGATCGGCTCCGGCGGCGACCTCCACGAGGTCGAGCCCCTTCCCGTACGCGAACTCGAGCGCCTCCTTCGTGGCGAGGATCCCCACCTGCTCGCCCTCGTCGTCGACGAGGCGGACGCGCTGCGCGCGGATCTCCTCGTTGATGCGCTCGTCCCGCTTGCGCGGAACTTGCCGGTCGAGGTCGGCCCGGCGGCGGCGTGGTCTCAAAGGCCCTTCATCAAGCTTCCAGCTTCCTCCTTGTAAACGACAAAAACCGCTGCACGCAGCGGCTCGTCACTCACTCCAACCGGCTCGGTTGAACCTCCGCGGATCAATCCCAGCGGAACTGACTCGGGAGGTGAGGAAGCGATGAGCTCCTGCTTGCAGACGCAGAAGGGTAGCAGCCGTCATGGCCGAGGGTCTGCCTCGGAGGCAAGTTCCGCAAACCGCCCGACGAGGTCGGCGAGCGAGAGCGTCGACTGTCCGCCGCCGCGCTCGCGGACGGCGAGCGCCGCGTCCGACTCGCGGTCTCCGTAGACGACGACGAACGGCACCTTCTCGAGCTCCGCGTCGCGGATGCGCCTGCCGAGCGTCTCGTCCCGGTCGTCGAGCTCGGCGCGGTAGCCCTCCGCGGCGAGCCGGTCGCGAAGTGCGCCGGCCTGTGGCCGATGGTTCTCGCCGACCGGGATCACGCGCGCCTGCACCGGCGCGAGCCAGAACGGGAAGGCGCCGCCGTAGTGCTCGATGAGGATCCCGAGGAAGCGCTCGAGCGAGCCGAGGAGCGCGCGGTGGATGACGACCGGCGCGTGCTCCTGGTTGTCGGCGCCCATGTACGTGAGGCCGAACTGAACCGGCATCTGGTAGTCGAGCTGGATCGTTCCCATCTGCCAGCCGCGGCCGAGCACGTCCGTCATGTGCAGGTCGATCTTCGGGCCGTAGAACGTGCCTTCGCCCGGCGAGATGGTGTACGGCAGCTCGTGCCGGCGGATCGCCGACTCGAGCGCCTCCTCTGCCCGGTCCCACTGCTCGTCGGTCCCGAGTCGCTTCTCCGGCCGCGTCGAGAGCTCGGCGTGCGGCTCGACCCCGAACCTGTCGTAGAGGACGCGCGCGAACTCGATCATGCCGTCGATCTCGTCCTGGATCTGCTCCTCCGTGACGAAGACGTGCGCGTCGTCCTGCGTGATGTGCCGAACCCGCAGCAGGCCGTGGAGCGTCCCGCCGCGCTCGTCGCGGTGGAGGGTCGACGACTCGGCGTAGCGAATCGGGAGGTCCCGGTACGAGCGCAAGCGCGAGCCGAACAGCAGCATGTGCCCTGGGCAGTTCATCGGCTTCAGCGCGAGCGGCTCCTCGCCCTCGTGCGACTGCACGAAGAACATGTTCTCCTCGTAGTTTCCGTAGTGGCCCGACGTGATGTACGTCTGCAGGTCGTACAGGAGCGGCGTCTTCACCTCCGCGTAGCCGCGCCTGCGGTTCTCTCGACGCCGCAGGTCTTCGAGGGCGTTCCAGAGCACCATCCCGTTCGGGTGCCAGAACGGCGAGCCCGGCGAGTGGTCGGAGAGGTGGAAGAGATCGAGCTCGCGCCCGAGCTTGCGGTGGTCGCGGGCGCGTGCCTGCTCGAGTCGCTCGAGGTAGGCGTCGAGGTCGGCCTGCGAGAAGAAGGCCGTGCCGTAGATGCGCGTCAGCTGCGTGTTTTGCTCGTCTCCACGCCAGTACGCGCCGGCGAGGCTCGTGAGCTTCACCGCCTTGATCGGCGACGAATCCTGGAGGTGTGGGCCGCGGCAGAGGTCCGTGAAGTCGCCCTGCGTGTACAACGAGATCTGCCCCTCGGCGTCTTCGGCAAGCTCGACCTTGTAGGGCTGCGACTCCTCCTCGAAGCGCGCGATCGCATCCCCGCGCAAGACATCCTCCCGCGACCACGAGCGTCCCTCGGCGAGCTCGCGGCGGATCTCGTCCTCGATCGCCTGCAGGTCGCCCTCCCCGATCGGCTCCGGGAACTCGAAGTCGTAGTAGAAGCCGTCGGCGATCGGAGGGCCGATCGCGATCTTCACGCCCGGATGGAGCCGCAGGACCGCCTCCGCGAGCAGGTGAGCCGTCGAGTGTCGGAGGACGGCGAGGGCGTCCGGGTCGCCCGAGTCCCTCGTCGTCAGGAGCTGCAGCCGGTCGCCGTCCGCGAGCGGGAGCCGAAGGTCGCGGATCTCGCCGTCGACGCGCGCGAGGACAGCCTGCTCCGCGAGCTTCGGGCCGATCGCCCGGGCGGCGTCGAGCGACGTCGAGCCGTCCGGGAGCTCGAGCTCGGAGGCGTCTGGGAGGACCACCTTCATGGCGCGTGAGGATACGCGCGAGTCGCGATACCTTGGTCCGGATGCGCTCGGGATACTGGGTCGCGCTCGCGGCGTCGCCGCTCGCGGTCTTCGCGATCCTCTTGGTGCGCCCCAACGTCGACGGGCACTGGGAGAACCATCCCGCCCACTTCTGGATCGTGCTCGGTGCGGCGGCCGTGGCCACCGCCCTCGGCTCGGGCGTCACGACAGCGGCGCGCCGGCGACGCGACGCGCGTCTCCTCCTCATCTCGCTCGCGTTCATCGTCAGCGCGAGCTTCTTCGGCCTCCACGCGCTCGCAACGCCTGGCGTCCTCCTCCCCGGGAAGAACGCGGGCTTCGAGCTCGCGACTCCTATCGGGCTCCTCCTCGCCGGCGTGTTCGCGGCGTGTGCCGCCGTCGAGCTCGAAGGAGCCCGTGCCCACCACGTCCTGCGTGCCGCCCCGTTCCTCGTCGGCGCCGTCGTCGCGATCGTCGTCGTCTGGGCGGTCGTCTCCCTTGCCGAACTGCCGCCGCTCGACAACCCGCTCGCGCCGGAGGAGCTGAACGGCTGGCAGATCGTGCTCGCCTCCGCCGGAGTGGCGCTCTTCGGGATCGCGGCGTTCGGGTTCCTCCGCATCCACCGGCGTCGCCAGGAGCGCTTCGTGCTCGCCTTCGCGCTCGCGTTCGCACTCCTTGCCCAGGCGATGGTCGTGATCGCGTGGGCTCGCAACTGGCAGGTCTCGTGGTGGGAGTGGCACGTGCTCATGCTCGGCGCGTTCGTGCTGATCGCACTCGTCGCACGCGCGGAGTGGCACCAGGAGCGCTTCAGCGCGCTCTATCTCGACGAGACGCGAGCCGGTGCGACCGACGTGAGCATCCTCTTCGCCGACCTCGCGGGCTTCACGAGCTACACGGAGCGCCACGATCCAGACGAGGTCGCGGCGATGCTGAACGCGTACTTCGGCCGGATCATCCCGCTCCTGCGCCGTGCGGGCGGCGACGTCCACCAGATCGTCGGCGACGAGGTGATGGTCGTGTTCGGCAACGACGGCAGCGCCGACCACGCCATGCGTGCCGCGCGCGCCGGTCTCATGCTCCAGCGGGCCGCCTCCCGCGTCGCGCACGAGCACGAGGACTGGCCGCGCTTCCGCGTCGGCGTCAACACCGGTGAGGTGCACGCGGGCGTCGTCGGCGGCGCGACGGGGCACCGCACGTACGGCTTCGTGGGCGACGCTGTCAACGTCTCCGCGCGCATCCAGTCCGAGGCGCCGGTCGGCGGCGTGCTCGTGGGCGAGGAGACGTTCCGGCGCCTCGGGGCCGGCGCGGTCGTCGAGGCCGTTCCCCCGCTCCGCGTGAAGGGCAAGAGCGAACCGCTCGTCGCATACGTGCTCCACCGCATCGACCCTGGAGAGCGGGGGACGTCCCTACACTCAGACGAATGAGCGACGCCGCCGAGCCGGCCGGCAGGGTCGAGCGACTCGCCAAGCGGCCCCTCGAGCACGTCGGCGGCGTCCTTCGCGGTGTTCTGCGGGCACTGCCGAAGGCGATCGAGGACATGTTCACCGACCGCTGCGGCCAGTACGCCGCCGCGATTGCGTACCGCGTGCTCTTCTCGCTCTTCCCGCTCACGATCGCGCTCGTCTCGATCTTCGGGCTCGTGCTCCAGGACGACGCCGTCCGCCAGCGCGTGATCAACGAGCTCATCCAGCTCCTACCCGTGTCACAGACAGGTCAGGGCAAGCTCCAGAGCTCCATCGAGCAGATCGCGAGCCCGCTGTCCGCCATCGGGCTCATCTCGCTCGTCGCGCTGCTCTGGGGCGCGACGGGGATGATGGCCTCCATCAGGCTCGGACTCGAGACCGCGCTCAAGGTCGAGCGCGGCCGGCCCGCGGCCCGCGCGAAGCTCGTCGACTTCATCCTGGTCGCCGCGGCCGGCGTGCTCGTGCTCGTCATCGTCGGGCTCTCGGCCTTCGGCGCGTTCTTCAGCAAGCTCGCCGACCGCTTCACCGCCTGGGCGGGCGTACCGGCGCCTTCCGGCCTGTTCGTCCGCGACATCGTCCAGCTCGTCACGATCGGGGTCACCGTGCTCCTGCTCTACCGCTTCGTGCCGGCCCGCAAGCTGCGCCGACGAGGTGCGCTCGCAGGAGCCATCCTCACGGCCGTCGGCGTCTGGGGAGCAACGAAGGTGCTCGCGATCATCTTCTCGGACTACTCGCGCTACAACCTCATCTACGGGTCGCTCGCGGGGGTCACGACGTTCCTGTTCTTCGTCTACGTCGTGGCGTGGATCCTCCTCCTCGGAGCCGAGTTCGCCTACGCCTGGTCGCAGCCTCCCGGGCCTCCGGGCCCGCCGCTTCCGGCACAGCTGCTGGCGGTCGTCCGAAGCCTGTTCGTGCACCCCGCGCCGCCGCCGGACCCGCCGAGCGTCGACGAGCCCGGCCCGCCGCACACCTGAGGACCGCGCGCTAGCGGCAGACGCGGACGGTCTGCGTCGCGCCGCCCTCGCGCCCGCGCACGTCCGACGCGACCGCGCTCAGGACGTGCGCGCCCTTCTTCCGCGGGTGCCAGGTCGTGCGATAGACCCCGCCCGTGTTCTTGCGGACGCGCGCGATCTGGCGCTTGCCGTCGAAGAAGCCGACCGAGGAGATCTGCACGTTGTCGTTCGCCACGACGAGGAGCGTCTGCTTCCGCGACGCGCACGCGTTCTTCGCAGGCGTCCCCCACGTCACCGTCGGGCGTGAGACGGCCTGCGCACGAAGCCCGGCGAAGCGCGTGTTCGGCAGCGGGCTCGAGCCCGTGTCGCCCGCGCTGATGTTCTTCGCCTCCTGATAGTCCGAGGCGACGATCTGCATGAACTGTGGCCCGGGCTGCAGAGGATCGGCCGAGCGCGGGATCTCGAACGCCGCGAGATCCGTCGCCGGGTCGTAGTACGAGGCCGCGACCGACGACTGCCGCCCGGTGGGGCCGAAGTAGAGCTGCAGCGAGAGCGGATCGACGCCGGACTTCGCGTCAGTGACCTTGATCAGGATCGTCGGCCGTCCCGCCGAGAGCGTCTGCGTGAGGACTTTCACGGTCGGCGGCTTGAGGTCGTTGACCCACGAGCGCAGTGTGTACGGCCCGGCGAGCGACTTGCCCGTGAACGGATCGCGCCCGGAGTCCACGGAGACGTAGTACTTGCCCGGCGGGAGGAACACGCCGCCCGCGGCTCCGATCGAGTAGAGGAAGTCCGGGAGCGTCGAGTTCGCGTTGATCGGGATGCCGGCGTACCCGAGCACGTTGTTCTCGTCGAGCGAGCCCATGAACCACGGGTGGATCGGCTGGTTCGCGTCGAACAGCGACGTGACTGGCCCGTTCAGCTTCGGCGTCGGACGGGTGACGACGACGCCCGCGTTGACCGCCTGCTTCGTGATGTCGAGCGAGTAGACCTTCTCCTTCCCGTCCTCGTTCACGGACGGATCGACGCCGAAGAGGCTGAGGATCGAGAACGGCGACGTCGGCCAGCGGTAGACGCGCACGCTGTCGGTGCCGGTGCGCGTGTCGCCCTTCTGGACGGTCTTGAGCGGCGTCACCGGGACGCCGGTGAGCGACGAGCGGGAGACCGAGAACGCGTACGGGATCCGCCGCACGTCGCTCCCTCGGCGAAGCACGACGAACCCGAAGTCGTCGCCCTGAACCGCTCCGGCTGCTGCGCGCGCGGTGATCTGCACGACCGCGGAGCCGCCCGGCGTAACCGTGACGGGCGGAGCCTCGACGCTCGCCCCCGCGGACGCGACCTGCGACTGGATCTCGGCCGACCACGTGCCGGCGCCACCGCCCGCGTCGGAGACGGTGACAGAGATCGACTGACTGTTGGCGCCGCCACCCGCTAGGAGGTAGCCGAAGGAGAGGGACTGCGGATCGGTGAAGACGAGTGGGTTGTCGGCGGAGCCGGTGCGGACGAGCCCCGCGCCCTCGACGATCACGGACGCCTCCTGCGTCCCCGCCGTATCGGCGAAGGACGGCCCCGCAGTCGACATGACCGCCGACTTCATCTGCGCCGGCGTCCAGTTCGGGTGACGTTGCGTGAGCAGCGCAATGGCGCCGGAGACGTGCGGCGCGGAGAAGCTCGTGCCGTCGAGCACGGCGTACTGGTCGCCCGCGAACTCGGGCAGCGTCGACGAGAGAACCTGCGCGCCCGGAGCCATCACGTCGGGCTTCAGCGCGTGACCGAACGGCGTGAGCCCTCCGGCCGAGAAGCTCGTCGGAACTCCCGCCCACGTCGTCGGCACCTCGAGCGTGTCCTTGTTGAAGCGCACGGTCACCGTGCCGCCGGCTCCCGCCGCGCCGCGGATCCGCGCGCCGTCGAGGTCGGAGATTGCGCCGCCGGCGAGCTCGTTGAAGATCGGCGCGGCCGCGTCGCCCGGACGGTTCTCGACGATGATCATCCCGATCGCACCGGCTGCGCGGGCACGGGCGCCCTTCACGCTGTACGGGCAGCCGCCGCGGTTCACGAGCGCTATCGCTCCGCTAAGCGACCCTGCCGGCAGGTTCGCGCTGCAGAGCTGCCGGTCTGCGCCGCTGATCGCGCCGACGTCTTTGACGCGCTGGTCCGCAGTCGTCCACGAAGGCGGGATGTCGTCGGTCGGGCTGAAGGGCATCCGGGCGAGCCCGCCGGGCGACGTGACCGTCATCGACTCGCCGAAGACGTGTGCATTCGCGACGGCGCCGACGCTGATCGCGTCGGGGGCGGTCGCAGGCGACCCGGCCGTGCCGAGCCCGAAGAAGTCGCGGTCGTTCCCGGCCGAGATCACGGGAACCACACCCGCCTTCACGACGTTCTTGACGGCGTCGATGAGGATGTCCGTCCGGGGATCGGCCTGCGGGCCGCCGCCCGAGAAGTTGATGATGTCCATCCCGTCCTTCACGGCCGCTTCGAAGGCGGCGACAATCTCGGGGCTGTTCGCTGAGCAGCAGCCGCCGAGCGGCGCCGGGTTCGGCACGTTGAAGACCCGGTAGTTCCCGATCCAGGCACGGGGCGCAACGCCCGAGATGCCGCTCACCGCCGGGTGACACCCGCCCTCGGCACGGA
Source organism: uncultured Gaiellaceae bacterium (assembly GCA_963846995.1). Lineage (GTDB taxonomy): Bacteria > Actinomycetota > Thermoleophilia > Gaiellales > Gaiellaceae > GMQP-bins7. The sequence continues at coordinate 100,726 of CAWJYD010000001.1, forward strand.
TACAGAAGCCCGGGCGACCCGCGGGGACGTCCGTAGGCCCGACGCCCGCGATCACGCCGGCGACGAAGGTTCCGTGGAACGACTGGTCGCGGTCGAGCACCGCGCCGTTCGAGTTCGGCCCGGCGAAGGCGCGCGCCACGATCACCTTGGGGGTCGTCGAGCCCGTGTCGCCTTTCGGAAATCCCGGCGGGTAAGAGAAGCCCTTCGGGTCGAAGAACGGATGCTGCTGGTCGACGCCGTCGTCGACGACGGCGACCTTGACGCCGTCGCCCTTCGCACCGGTCGCCGCGGAGAACTGGGGCGCGCCGATGATCGCCGGGCCGCGGTTCAGGTCGAGTCGGTAGGCGAGGCTCGGGTAGACGCGCGTCCCGATCCCGCTCGACATGAGCTCGGGCAGCCGCGCGTACGGCACGCTGACGGCGAACCCGTTCTCGACCACCTGGTAGCGGCGCGAGACGCGGGCCTGCGGGATCTCGCGATGAAGGCGCGCGATCGCCGCGTCCTGCTCCTCTGCGAGCGTCGAGAGGTAGGAGCGCGCGAACGAGCTGCGGAAGTCGAGCTTCGACCTCGTCGCGATTCCGGAGCGGCGTGCGTACGTGGCGGCCGCCAGCGGCGGATCGTGCAGCGTCATGATCACGCGCACGCGGTTCTGGCCGTCCGGTCGGAAGCTCGAGGGATCCGGCGCGGGATGCACCTTCTGCTGCGCCCGGGCGACGACGCTCTGCGGAGTCTGTCCGATCGAGCCGGCGGCGGCTCCTGTGACGACGACGGCTGCGAGGAGTGGAGCGAGGAGCGCTACGGGTCGCACGAGCGCCGGACTAACGGATCTTCCCGGCGTAGCTCTGCGAGGCCTTGAGCCCTTCGAACGTCACCGACACGGAGCCCCGGAACGTCTTCCCCTTGGCGTTCCCGGGGATGTTCCAGGTGCACACCGTCGCGCCGCCGACGACTCGCTGCGTGGAGGCAGGGATCTTCGCGCTGCCGATACGCCCGACGCACGTCGCGCGTCCGTTCTGGACGACCGCGCCGTTGTCGGAGCGTGCCGCGACGAGCCGGAGCGTGAACGGCTTGCCCGCCGTCGGCTTCGCGGGCGACGGCTTGAGGCTCTTCACGACGAGCGAAGGCTTCCCGATCTTGACCTGGTACGAGTAGAGCCCGACCCCCGGAGCGAAGTCACGGGTGCACGCGCTGCAGTCGATCGCACCAGTCGTCTGGTCGAACACGACGCCCGAGACGACGATGGCGTCGAACGAGAGCTTCCTCGTGTTGTTCAGGTCCGCGGCGTTGATCCGTACCGTCGGGCCGCCCGTCCACTGGAACGCCAGCGACGACTGGTTCGCAGCGACGGCATAGTCGCTGCCGTTCCACTTGAAGAGGATCGCCTCGCCGAGGATCAGCTGCAGGATGTAGTCGGAGCCGAAGTTCTGCGGGTCGCCCGTGGCCGGATTGGCGTCGCTGTCGATGTCCATGACGAGGACCGTGTCCTGCGTCAGCTGCGGCCGGTTCGGGACGTTGATCTTGAAGGTGATCGTCCCGGCGTCGTCGTTCGACGTGACGATCGTCGTGATGTCCGGCGCTGCCGGGTCCTCACCGACCGAGTCCTGGAACGTCGTCGAGTTGGCTGCCGTCGCCGTTCCGGCCGTCGGGGCGGCGAGTGCGCCCGAGGCGATGGTCGGCAGCGCGATCGCGGCGACCACCGCTGCGAGGACGAGCCCTGGGCGTCTGAGGGGCCGCACGACGCGCGTCACAGTAGATGCGACTCCGAGTCGCCGCAACTGTTAGGGGAACGTGACGAGACTGCGGATCCCGTCCTGCTCCTCCATCAGCTCGAACCCGCGGTTCACCTCGTCGAGCGAGAGCCGGTGGCTCAGGAGCGAGTCGACGTCGATCTCCCCCGCGAGCCAGCGGTCGACGAGCTGCGGCACCTGCGTCCTGCCCTTCACGCCTCCGAACGACGACCCGGTGACCCGGCGGCCAGTGATGAGGAGGCGCGGGACGATGTCGAGCGTCTCCCCCTTGCCTGCGACGCCGATCATCGTCGCGAGACCCCACGCCTCTCGTGCGGCCTCGACGGCCTGGCGCATGACAGCGACGTTGCCCGTCGCCTCGAACGTGTAGTCGGCCCCGAAGCCACCCGTCTCGTCGCGGATCCAGTCGACGAAGTCGTCACTCGCGACCCGTGTGTCGGTCGCGCCGTGGTGTCGTGCGCTCGCGAGGCGCTCGCCGGAGAGGTCGACCGCGACGATCCGTTCGGCACCCGCGAGGCGGCAGCCGATCACGGCGCCGAGGCCGACGAGCCCGCACCCGAAGACGACGCAGGTCGACCCCGGCTGCACGTCGGCCGTGTACAGCGCAGCCCCGATACCCGTCGCGAGCCCGCACGCGAACGGCGCGCACCCCTCGAGCGATGCTTCGGGCGACACCTTCGCGAGGGCGATCTCCGGCATCACGGTGTACTCCGCGAACGTGGAGGTTCCCATGAAGTGGCGCATCGGCTCACCGCCGCGAGAGAGCCGCGTCGTCCCGTCGGGCAGGAAGCCGGCGCCCTGCATGTCCCGGATCGCGACGCATCGATTCGTCCTCCCGCTCCGGCAGTGGACGCACTCGCCGCACTCGGGCGCGAAGAGCGTCACGACGTGGTCACCCGGTCCGACCATCGTCACGCCCGGTCCAATCCGCTCGACGACGCCCGCGCCCTCGTGGCCGAGAACGCAGGGCGCGTAGCCCGTGGGGTCCTGACCCGAGGCCGTGTACAGGTCGGTGTGGCAGACGCCGCACGCCGCCAGACGCACCAGCACCTCTCGCTCCTGCGGCTCGGCGAGGTCGACCTCCTGAACGACGAGCGGCTGGCCGAACTCCTCGAGGACTGCGGCGCGAATCTTCATCGAGCTCCTTCTCGGATGGGAGCCAGGAGTATGAAGGCCCGTATCGGGCGGCTCAGTCGAAGTCCACGACGAGCGTCGCCGTGACTCCGCCCTCGCGGCCGTCCTCGTCGTCGTACACCTCGAGCACCGCGGCCTCGGCCCCGTCGGGGAGGACGACGAGCTCGCCGTCCGGGATCGTCGCGCGCTCGTCCTCGACGATCCCGACCTCGGAGCCCGCGGTGTCCACAAGCCGGTAACGCGGCGACACGCGGCGAGCGTACTGAGTGCGGAGCCGAATCAGCTTCCCCAGAGCGGCCGCACCTCGATCGTCCCCAGTTGCGCGACGGGGTGCGCCGCGGCGATCTCGACGGCCTCCTCGAGGCTGCCGCACTCGAGAATGTCGAAGCCGCCGACGGCCTCCTTCGTGTCGGCGAACGGGCCGTCCGAGACGAGCTGCTTCCCGTCCCGGACGCGGACGGTGCGGGCGCGCCGCGGCGGTGCCAGCTGGTCGCCCATGACCCAGATCCCGCGTGCCTGCAGGTCGTCGAGCCACGGGAAGCTCTCCTCCTCGGCCTCCTCGGCGGCAGACGCCTCGGGCTCGACCTGGGCGTCCATGCGCTCGGCGTCCCAGCACACCAGCATGAGGTACTTCATCGTCTCTCTCCTCTCGTCGTGGGAACCACTCACGGAAGACGACGGACGCACAGGTCCCACATCGACATTTCTGCACGCAGGCGTCGCTCGCGGCGCTACTCGGGCAGCCAGCCCTCGCGGTACGCCGTCGGGCGGCGGGGCGGGACGTGCTCGTATGCCTCCCCGCCGTCTGCCGTCTCCTCGGCCACGCTCGCGCCGTAGCGCGCCGCCGCCGCATCGACCGGGAACACGAGCGAGCCGGGCTCGCCGTCGTGCGCGCGCGAGCCCACCGCGAGCACGAGGCACGGCTCGCCGCCGGCTCCGACGATCACGTGCGCCGTCCCGGGAGGCGAGTGGAAGAAGTCCCACGTGCGCAGGGGACGCTCCTCGCCGTCGACGACGAGCACCGCCTCGCCCGAGAGGACGAGGAAGCCTTCCTGGTCGGCCTCCCGGTGGTAGAGCGCCATCGGCTCCCCCGGCGAGAGCGCGAACACGTTGACGCCGAGCTGGTCGGACGCGCGACGCCAGCCCTCGAAATCGTCCGAGGCGACGCACACCGCGCCGCGCCCGTCGGCGTGGCGCCACTCCGCGTCACGCAGGTTGACGACGTACCAGCCCTCGCCGCGTGGTGCGAGGCCGTACTCCGTGCGCTCGAGCTCCGCCTCGCGGATCATCTGCGCTCTTCCCTCGCCGACATGGGAGCGATGCTAGACGCGGCGCCACACCCGGCTGCAACTAGAGTCGCCGGCGGTGGCGCGCTACGTCCTCGACTGCAGCTCGACGCTCCGCCTCGCAAGCGCGTCCTCGAGGATCGCACCTGAACACAAGCTGTTCGCTCCCACGCTGTGGCGCTCCGAGGTGCTGTCGGCCGTCTACCAGGCCGTGCGCAGCGGCGAGCTGAGCGAGCACGATGCCCGTGAGCGCCTCGACTACGTCAGCGCGCTCACGATCAGGCTCCTGGGAGATCTGGTGCTCCGCCGGCGGGCCTTCGAGCTTGCGCGGGAGCTCGACCTCGAGACGACCTATGCCGCCGAGTACGTCGCCCTCGCACAGCTGCAGAAGTGCACGCTCGTGAGCGCCGACGCCCAGCTGCTCGAGCGTGTCGGCGACCTCGTGCCGACCGCGACCGTCGACGCGCTCACCTGAGGTGACGCCAAGGTCGGACGCGGTCGTGAGTCAGTCGCCGGCAGTGTTCACGGCGACGGCCGCCCGGACGAGCGCCTTGAAGGCCTTCTCGTCGAACTGGTCGCCCTCGTGGAAGTCGATCGCGCGCCGCACGTTGCCATCGAGGCTCGAGTTGAAGAGGCCCGAGGGATCGTCGACCGACGCGCCGCTTGCGAAGGTCAGCTTCACGCGGCTCTTGTAGACCTCACCCGTGCAGATGATCCCATCGTGGCTCCAGGTCGGGACGCCGCCCGGGTTGGACGGCTTCCGCCACTTGATCTCCTCGGTCACGTTCGGATCGGCCTGCTTGATGAGCGCACGGAGCCGCCCGAGGAGCTCGCCCCGCCAGTCGTCGAGCTCGGCAAGCTTCGCGTCGATCTCGTCCGACGCCGAGCTGCTCGTCTTGGAATCGCTGTTCGCCATCGCGTCGTGAACCCAGAGCGAAACGTAGCTGGCCCGCAACGACGCGCGCGACGCGTACTCGACGCTGCCGAACGGCCAGTCAGTCGCGAGCCAGTCGCTGACGGCGCGCCAGAGAGGGACGTCCAGCGCAGCGTGGCTCGCCCGGACCCAGGAGAGCACACGAGCATCGTCGTCGCGGTCGGGCAGCGGGTAGATGTAGGCGCACCCGATGACCTCGCGGTTTGTCGGTTCGAGCACCGTGTACGTGAATCCCTCCCGGCTACGGAAATCGTCGGCATGGCGCTGTAGGTCGGCCCGGTTCTCGTCCAGCGTCATCTCGCGCGGCCACCGGCTGTCGCTCCAACCCGGGGTCGCGGCGATGTGATCCATCGAGGACGTCCAGGCGTCGTAGTCCTGCTCGTTGTGCTCCGGCCCGAGCGGCTCGAGCACGAACTGCGGCGTCTCGAGCCGGCGAGGCACGTCGAAGTCGAGCGGAACGAACTCGTCCACGGGCCGATGCGCTCAGCCGAGCTCTTCGGCGAGCCCGAGGAGGAGCCCTTCCGGCCCGCGGATGTAGCACAGCCGGTAGGCGTCTTCGAACCGAACCACTTCGCTGACGAGCTCCGCACCGTGCTCGCGGAGCCGTGCGAGCGTCTCGTCGAGGTCGTCCACGGCGAACATCACGCGCAGGTAGCCGAGGGCGTTGACCGGAGCGTTCCGGTGATCGGCGATCACCGGTGGCGCGAGAAAGCGCGAGAGCTCGAGCCGGCTGTGGCCGTCCGGCGTGCGCATCATCGCGATCTCGACGCGCTGGTCACCGAGGCCGGTGACGCGCCCCGCCCACTCACCCTCCACCATGCCTCTCCCCTCGAGCTCGAGGCCGAGCTCGCGGAAGAACTCGATCGTCGTTTCGAGGTCTTCGACGACGATGCCGACGTTGTCCATCCGCTTGAGTGCCATGGATCCAATCTACCGTCGTCCATTCCGAGAACGCGTGCTGCGCGGGAGCCGCTGACCGCGCGACGCTCCGGCCGCAAGAGGCCTCTCGCCGGCTTCGTACCGAAGGTAGGAGGCCAAAACCGAACACGTTGCCGACACGACAACGTTCATGGGCGGTACTGGGCTCGAACCAGTGACCCCCAGCTTGTCGAGCTGGTGCTCTCCCAACTGAGCTAACCGCCCCGGGCCGCCGATGATAGCCGCTCCCCGGCTGCGGATCCGGAGGCCGGCTCGTGCGCACCGCCGCCTTGTGGTCTGCCTCGCGCACGGATAAAGATGCGCGTGCGGGGATGACGAAGCACGCTCTCACCGCCCTCGGGGCGGCGGTTGCGGTGACGGCCGGCCTCGCCGGCCTGGCGGGTGCGGCTCCGAGCCGACCCGCGAGCTGGCAGACGGCGACCTCATCGTCGCCGCTCTGCCGCGAGGGCCATCTCAGCTCGAGCTACCTGCGTCGCGTGAACGACGCACTCCACGCGAAGAGCGACACGTGGGGCCGCGCGCTGCTCGGTGCGAAGGACGGGCCGACGTACGCACGCGTCAGCCGCTACCTCCCGCCCCTGTTCCTCGCGCTCGCACCACACGGCCGGCCGCTGACGGACTCGGGCGTCCATTACACGCCCTTCTCGCAGCCCGGAGGGACGCGCGGAGCGAGCTCCGTCGCACTCCACGTCGCCGACGGCAGCGAGATCATCTCGCGGAACGCGCACGGCCGGCACCTGACGGTCGCCGTCGGACGTGGCGGGCGCGAGCGCTACGGCTCGTGCCTGCGCCGACTGCAGCTGCCGACGCTCGCCGACGGCTACCTCCCGATCCTCGAGACGACCTATGCCGACCGCGACGGCGTGAAGTACACGCAGGAGTCGTTTGCGACGCGGGTGCCGCAGACGCATTCGCTCGTGAGCTTCGTAAAGCTGACGGCCGACGCGCGGCTCGCCCGTACCAGCGTCGTACGTCTCCGCTTCACGCCGTCCGTGCCCGGCCTCGAGAGCGACGGGACGCGACTCCGCCGCAGCGGCCGGACGTACCTCTTCTTCAGCGAGGGCGGCACCTACAGCCGCCCGTCCGTCAAGTACGCGGTGCCGCAGGGCACCGAGCGCACCGTCTACGTCGCATGGCTCCACCACCCGTCCGGGAGCCGCCCGCTCGCGCTCGACGAGACGTACTACGAGCGCTCGCGTGACCGCGTCGGCAGCTTCTGGGAGCAGAAGCTCGGGAAGGGCGGGCTCATCGTCGTGCCCGAGCAGCGGGTGAACGACGCGGAGCGGAACCTCCTCATCCAGAACCTCGGGCTGACCTGGCGCTACAGCGTCGGCAACCGCTACGAGCAGCTCTCCACGCCCGAGGCGATCGACGTCGCGCGCGTGCTCGCCGAGTACGGGCAGGCGCCCGTCAGCCGGACGATCCTGCAGACGTCCGTGCGGAAGCAGCCGCGTCGCCAGGTGCACGTCGCCGAGCGACGGACGAACTGGCGCATCGGTGTGCGGCTCGTCGGCTTCGCGAGCTACGAGCGGCTCTCCGGCGACCGTGACGAGATCGTCCGCGCGACGCCGACGCTGCGACGGTACGTCCAGCACATCGCGCGCCAGCTGCGCACGAGCCGGAATGGCCTCCTCCCGCGCGAGCGCTTCTCCTCGGACGTGGGCGACCGCGTTTACGGCCTGCACACGCAGGCGGTCGTGTGGCAAGGGCTCCGCGACATGGCGAGCGTGTGGCGGGAAACCGGGTACCGCAGCCTCGCGGCCGAGGCGACGCGGCTCTCCGTGAAGCTCCGGCGCGGGCTGGAGCGCGCCGTTCACCGCTCCGAGCGACGGCTGCCCGGCGGCTCGCTGTTCGTCCCCGTGCGCCTGCTCGAGCACGTCTCGCCGTACCGCTCGGTGACCCGCAGCCGCCAGGGGAGCTACTGGAACCTCGTCATGCCGTACGTGCTCGCGACGGGTCTCTTCCCGCCGGACAGCGGCCAGGCGCGCGGTGTCCTGCGCTACCTCGACACGCACGGCGCACGGCTGCTCGGTCTCGTGCGCACGGGCGCCTACGGACTGTACGGCCCGGGCGAGAAGCTCAAGTCCGGCTCGAACCCGGTCTACGGGTTGAACGTCTCCCGCTTTCTCGCCGACAACGACCGACCCGACGAGCTCGTGCTCAGCCTGTACGGGCAGCTCGCAACCGCGATGACCCCGGGGACGTTCGTCTCGGGAGAGAGCGTCTCGATCGCCCCGCTCGACGGCCGCCTCTACCGCTCGGCGTTCCTCCCGCCGAACGGCACCAGCAACGCCGCCTTCCTCGAGACCCTCCGTCTCCTCGTCGTGCACGAGGCCGTCGACGCGCGGGGCGTGCCCCGCGGGCTCGAGCTCGCGTACGCCACGCCCCGCGGTTGGCTCCGTACAGGCCGGTCGATCGAGGTGCGTTCGCTGGCGACGAGCTTCGGGCCGATCTCCTACACGCTCACGTCCGCACCGGGCACGGTCACCGCCTCGATCGACGTCCCCGACCGCGAGCCGCTGCGCACGCTGAGGCTGCGCCTACGGCTCCCGGCCGGCAAGCGGATCACGGATGTGCTCGTCGACGGGGTGCGTCAGGCGAAGCCGGCCGACGGCGAGACCATCTCGCTGCCTCCGCAGCAGGGTCACGTGGACGTCGAGGCGACGGTTCGCTGAGCTAGAAGATCTCGGGACACCACGGAGCGCGCTCCGCGGCGAACATCGCGTCCGCGCGCGCTGCGGCGCCCCGTCGGAGCTCCTCGACCCGTCCGCCACGAACGAGCTCGGAGAAGCTGAACGCCCCGAGGTACGCGGAGCCGAGCGCCGTGACGTCGCAGCGGAGCTGGGGCGAGGCGTTCGATCGCTTCGCGACGCCGTCCGCCACGCGCCAGCGGCCTGCGTTCCACGGGCAGAAATCGTCGACCACGTCGAAGACCACGGCGCCGTCGGCCGCATAGCCGCGCGCCGAGAGCGCAGCGCCGACGTCCACGAGCCGCGCCCAGATCCCGTCGAAGATGCGGAACCGCATACGTCGTGGGTTCGCGAGCAGGAAGAACAGCGGATGGTCGACCGGCAAGAGGAACGCGGTGATCTTGGCGGCCCAGTCGATGTCGAACAGGTAGCGCCAGATCTCGGCGGTCGCGCGGCCGTCGAGCGCCACCGCCTCGACGACTTCGAGCTCGGAGGCAGAGACGCCGCCGTCCCACTTCGGCTTGTGGCGGTACACCGCGTAGCCCTCGGGTCGGCCGTCGCGCTCGAGCACGACGAAGCGCTTCGGGCCGCCCTCCTGCCCGGGAACCTCGAAGAGGATCCGGAGCTGCCACCAGTTGCTCGTCCGCGAGAGCATGCCGGGGGTGCGCCGCCGCACGGCGTTCCAGACCTTCGGGAAGAGCTGTGCGGCTTCGTCCGCGTCGACGATGCGGAGCCTTCCCTCGGGCGCGAGCGGCCGGGCGAAAGCCGAGTACTCGCGGGCGAGCTCGACCTCACCGGCGAACGACGCCATCCCGTACCCGAAGCGGCCGTAGATCGTCTCCTCGGACGCCCAGAGGAGCGCGACCGGCTCCTCGCGCTCGTGCACGTCGTCGAGCTGAGCGCGCATCATCGAGCGCAGGACGCCGCGGCGGCGATGCGTCGGGAAGGTGCCGACGACGGTGACGCCGGCGGTCGGCACGGTGCCTCCGGGCACCGTCATCTCGAACGGGAACGCGCCGGCCCCGCCCACGATCGTCCCCTTCTCGCGCGCTGCGTGCATCCGCTCGATCGGGAGGTTCTTCGAGAACCGCTCCATGCGCTCGGACGTGGGGTCGAGAGCGAAGTACTGCCCGATCGCGAAGACCGCCTGGCCGAACTCCTCGAGGTCCGCGCACGGTGCGACCGTGAACGTCAAATCCTCTCCAGGGGTGCGTACTCCACCATCAGCCTCCGCTCCGTTCCGTCTTGCGCGAAGCGAACCGTAACCACTCCGCCGGGCTCGATCGACGTGACGATTCCCTCGCCGAGCGAGCCGTGGCGCACCTCGTCCCCGGTCGAGAGCGCGAGGCCCGGGCGCGGCTCGATCGCGGCGGCCGCGGGCGAGCCGTAACCGCTCCAGGACGCGGGGCGCAGACGGTCGCGCTCGACCTCCTGCGGGAGCTCGTCGAGGAAGCGCGAGGCGAGGTTGTAGTCGCGCCGGCCGAAGAGCGAGCGCGCCATCGCGTGCGTGAGCGTGAGACGCTCCATAGCGCGCGTCATCCCCACGTAGCAGAGGCGCCGCTCCTCCTCGACGCCCTGCTCCTCGATGGAGCGCGAGTGCGGGAAGATCCCCTCCTCCATCCCGATCATGAAGACGGCGCGAAACTCGAGCCCCTTCGCGTTGTGCAGCGTCATCAGGGTCACGAGGCCGCGCTCGTCGCGGATCGTGTCCTGGTCGGAGACGAGGGAGATGTCCTGCAGGAAGGCAGCGAGTGACGGATCCTCGGCGCTCTGGCGATGCTCGCGGGCCACGCCGACCAGCTCCTGGAGGTTCTCGCTCCGCCCGCGCGCCTCGATCGTGCGCTCGGCCTCGAGTGCGTCGAGCGTTCCCGTCTTCTCGAGGACGCGCTCGAGGAGCTCGTCGACATGGAGTTCCTGCGACAGCGCCATGAGCGACTCCATCGTGTCGTGGAACGAGCGGATAGCTCGGCACGAGGCGGCACCGACTCCGGCCGCCTCGGGATCTGCCATCGCCTGGAAGAGCGTGCGTCCCGTCGCTTCCGCGTGCGTGACGAGCCGCTGGATCGACGTGTCGCCGATGCCCCGGCGCGGCCGGTTCGCGATCCGCAGGAGCGATGTCGCGTCCTGCGGGTTCACGAGCACGCTCAGGTACGCAGTCGCGTCGCGGATCTCCGCGCGCTCGTAGAAGCGTGGGCCGCCGATGACCTGGTACGGCACGTCCTGCCGCACGAGCACGTCCTCGAGCACGCGCGACTGCGCGTTCGTCCGGTAGAAGACTGCGATCTCGCTCGCCGAGCCCCCCGCTCCGATGAGCGACGCGATCTCGGCGGCTACGAAGCGCGCCTCCGAGTGCTCGTCCTCGACCTCGATGACGCGGACGGGATCGCCATCGCCGAGATCCGAGAAGAGACGCTTCGGCTTGCGTTCGCGGTTCTGCTCGATCAGCGAGTTCGCCGCGCGCAGGATGCTGTTCGTCGAGCGGTAGTTCTGCTCGAGAGCGACGATCTGCGTCCCGGGGAAGTCGCGCTCGAACTCCATGATGTTGCGGATGTCCGCACCGCGGAACGCGTAGATCGACTGGTCCGGGTCGCCGACGGCGCACACGTTGCCGTGCTCGCCGCCGAGGAGCTGCAGGAGGCGGTACTGCGAGTGGTTCGTGTCCTGGTATTCGTCGACGAGGACGTAGCGGAACGCCTTGCGCCAGCGCTCGAGCGCCTCCGGGAAGCGTTCGAACACCTGCACCGTGAGCATGAGCAAATCGTCGAAGTCGACGGCGTTCGACGCGTGCAGCCGACGCTGGTACAGCTCGTACGCCTCGGCGACCGTCTGATCCCAGAACGAGGCGACACGCGCGGCGTAGTCCTCCGGCGAGACGAGCTCGTTCTTCGCGCGCGAGATCTGTGCGTGGATGCCGCGGGGCGAGAAGCGCTTCGGATCCTTGCCGAGCTCCTCGAGACACGCCTTCACGAGGCGCACCTGATCCTGGTCGTCGTAAATCGTGAAGGTCGAGCGGTAGCCGAGTCGCTCCGCCTCGCGGCGCAGCATGCGGCCGCACGCCGCGTGGAAGGTGAGGATCCAGATCGCGCGCGCCGTCTGCCCGAGCATGCGCTCGAGCCGCTCGCGCATCTCTCCCGCGGCCTTGTTCGTGAACGTGATCGCGAGGATCTCGTTCGGCTTCACGCCGCACGCGCGGATGAGGTGCGCGACCCGGTAGGTGAGGACGCGGGTCTTCCCCGACCCGGCGCCGGCGACGACGAGGATCGGCCCCTCGGTGGCGAGGACCGCCTCGCGCTGGGCCTCGTTCAGGTCGGCGAGATAGCTCTCCGGGGTCGCGACGGCCACACGGCCGATGCTAGCCGTCGCACCCTCGGGCGCTTACCAGCGCACCGTGAGCTCGACGTGGGCGGGTGCCGTCGGCTTCCCGACCCACGCGATACGCCAGGTGTACGTCCCCTTCGGCAGCGGCTCGTACGACCCCTTGCAGTAGAACGAGCCGGCCGCACCGTCGCAGGACGTCGCGGTCGTGTTGCTCGTCGTGATCAGCGGACCGCCCTTCGGGGCGTGCTTCCCGAGCAGGTAGAGCTTCGCGCGGCCGGCAGTCGGGACGCGGAGGAGGACGCGGAACGCCGCGGGTCGGTGCGTCACGATCGTGACCGAGGACGCGCTTCCCGAGGGGACGGTGTCCTCGAAGAAGACCTTCGCCGGCCCCGCGGCGACTGCGACGACCGGGAGCACGAGCGCTGCGGCGAGGGCGGCGAGGACGATGCGCACGCCGGAATGGTACGCGTGCGACGGCGTCGCCTACCATCCCCCGCATGGCGGTGCAGGCGGTTCACCTCCTGATCTACTCGGACGATCCAGAGGCGACGCGGGCGTTCTTCCGGGACGTGCTCGAATGGCCTCACGTCTCGCACCCGGAGTCGGGCGGCGGCTGGCTGATCTTTCGCTCTGGACCGAGCGAGCTCGGAGTCCACCCCACGTCGTACACGCACGAAGGCAAGGAGTACGCGCACCCGCGGCACCACTCGATCTCGCTCATGTGCGACGACGTCGGCGCGACGGTCGCGGAGCTCACGGCGAAGGGCGCGGAGTTCGCGGGCGAGGTCGAGGACCTGGGCTTCGGGCTCGCGGTGAGCATGAAGGTGCCGGGCGCCGACGAGATCCTCCTGTACGAGCCCCGGCATCCCGAGGCGTTCGGTCTCTAGGACTCGGGGCGGCGCAGCCCGAGGCGGCGACCGAGCAGCGCGAAGCACGCGAGCAGAGCGAGGGCCTCGAAGACGCCACGCACGATCCCGGAGCCCGGATCGCCCTCTCCGTACCAGCCGCCGACGAGGCCGAGCACGAAGACCCCCGCCGCGCAGAGGAGCGCGAAGCGCCAGGGGTGCTCGGGTAGCTCGAGACGCCGCACCGGCGCCCAGCGGAAGACCGGGCCAAGGTCGTCGAAGACGTCCGCGGCCCCGCCCTCGGGCGTCGATGCGCAGTGGCCCGCCCGGGCGAGAGTGCGTGCGGCGACGGCGAGCGGGAGTGCGGAGACGGTCGCGAGCGCGAGCGTCGTCCACGCCCACCATGCGGCGAGCTCGCCGGCGGAGTCGAGGGCGAAGAGCGCGACCGTGAGCGCGGTGACGCCGCCCGCGGCCAGGGCCACCGCGCTGCGGCTGCGAAGGAGGCGTAGCTCGGCGTCCGGGACGATCCGCGCACGACGGATCCTGAGCGCGCCGACCAACGCGAGGCAGCCCGCGACGAACGCGACCTGCGGGAAGAGGACGAGCGCGATCGCGAGCACCGGGCCGAAGGCTCCGATGTGCCCACCGGTCACGTCCCGCCAGCCGCCCGCGTGCGGCACGAGCCCGAGAACGAGCGCGTAGCAAACTCCGGTCAGCGCGAGTGCGGCGAAGACGGCGAACGTCGCCCTGCGGCTCTGCGCGGTCGCGAGCTCTGCCGCGACCTCGCGGGCGAACACGGCCGGATCGCCGAATGCCGCGACGGGATCGGGATCCCCGTGCCGCCTCGCCTCGTCGACGTGGTCGGCCACCTCGGCGAGGACGCGCTGCGCGCTCCGTCCGCGCACGCCGCGCGCGTTGAGGGCGGCCGCGACCCGGTCGAGGAACTCCCGGCTCATGCGAGGACCGCTCGCACGGCGTGGACGTAGCGCTCGAATGCGTCCTTCTCCCGCCCGAGCTCCGCGACCCCGCGCCGGGTGAGCCGGTAGACACGGCGGCGACGGGCGCCGGCGTCGTCCCAGCGGCTCGACACGAGCCCCTGCCGCTCGAGCCGGTAGAGCGCGGGATAGATCGTGCCCTCCGCGAGGTCGAACTCGCCCTCGCTCCGGTCGCGCAGGCACTCGGCGAGCGCGTAGCCGTGGGACGGCCCACCGGCGAGAGCCGACAGCACGAGCAGGTCGACGTGTCCCTTGAGCCCGTCCTTCACGCTCGCGGACTATACCTAGAAGCGCTAGGTATCGCCAGTGCGGGTTCGCCGTGGCACGACGACGGGCCTTCCTCCGACGGACACGACTTCGACACTCGCACCGTAGTGCTCCGCAAGCACCGCCTCGGTCAGGACGTCCGCCGACGAGCCGTCGGCCACCACGCGGCCGTCGGCGAGGAGAAGCATGCGATCCGCGTACTGGGCGGCAAGCGTGAGGTCGTGCATCGCAGCCACGAGCGTGAGGCCAGACTCGGCACGCAGCCCGTCGAGCAGGTCGAAGGCCTGCTGCTGGTGCCCGATGTCGAGGGCGGCGGTCGGCTCGTCGAGAAGGACGACGGGCGCCTCCTGGGCGAGCGCGCGGGCGACGACGACGCGCTGCTTCTCTCCCCCGCTCAACGTCCCCAGGCGGCGGCCGCCGAGCGCGAGGAGATCGAGCCGGGCGAGCGCGCGAGCCGCGGCGTCGCGGTCGCGGCGCCCTTCTTTGGCGAGCGGGCCGAGGTGCGGCGTGCGACCGAGGAGCACGTACTCGGCGACGGTCATCCAGGGTGGCGTCGAGGGCTCCTGCGGCACGACGGCGACGTGGCGCGCGAGCTCCGAGCGCCGGAGCTCGGAGACGGAGCGTCCGTCGAGCTCGATCTCGCCCTCGAACGGGAGCAGCGCCGCGATCGCGCGCAGCAGTGTCGTCTTGCCGGCCCCGTTCGGCCCGATGAGCGCGAGCCACTCGCCCTCGGAGACGGTGGCGGACACACCGTCGACGACGGGCCGCCCACCGAGCCTGACGCGCACGTCGCGCATCTCGATCATCCGCCGGCGCCTCCGCGAGTCGTGCGCAGCACCAACGCGAAGAAGGGCGCCCCGAAGAACGCGGTGACGACGCCGAGCGGCAGCTCCGCCGGCGACAGCGCGGTACGGGCGACGACGTCGGCGAGGACGAGGAACCCCGCTCCGACGACGACCGACAGCGGCAGTAGTGCCCGGTAGCCGACCCCGGTGAGCATCCGGATCGTGTGCGGGACGATGATCCCGACGAAGCCGATGAGCCCCGTGACGGCAACGACTGCGGCTGTCCCGAGCGTCGCCGCTACGACGAGCGCCAGCCGGATGCGACGGACGTCGACGCCGAGGCTGGCCGCCTCGTCGTCGCCGAGGTTCAGCACGTCCACCACGCGCCGGAGCGCGAGCACGACGACGCCCGCGACGGCGACGTACGGGAGGACGAGGAGGACGTCAGACCAGCCCGTGCTCGGGATGTTCCCGAGGATCCACGAGTAGACCTCCTGGAGAGTCTCGGCGTTCTGTTGCTGGACGAACGTCTGCCAGGCCGTGAAGAACGCCGTCACCGTCACGCCGGCGAGAACCAGCGTGGCGGCGTCGCGCTCGCGTCGCGCCGAGCGGCCGACCGCGTACGTGAGCAGCACGGCGAGTGAGCCGCCGACGAACGCCGCGACGGGGAGCATCCGCTGGCCACGCAGGCCGTCGGGCAAATAGGCGATGGCGATGGTGGCCCCGAGGCCCGCTCCGGCGGCGACACCGAGAAGGTACGGATCCGCGAGCGGGTTGCGGAACACACCCTGGTACGTGGCTCCCGCGAGCGCGAGCATCGAGCCGACGAGCGCGGCGAGGATCACCCGCGGGACGCGGATCTGCCAGAGGATCGCCTCCTCGGTCGGCGACAGCGGCGACGTGAACCCGGGCACGTGGAGCTTCGCCGCGGTCGACTCGAGGACGGCGCCGATCCCGAGATGCACCGGGCCGACGAGCACGCCGACGACCAGGGAGAAGACGAGGAACGCCACGGCCGAGCAGATCCACACGGGCGTGAGCCCGCGAGCGCGAACGTCGGGGACCGGCTCGGCCGCGGCGACCACGGCTACTGGCGGAGACGCGCGAGTGCTGACGACATCGCGCGGAAGAAGTTCACGAGGCGCGGCCCCCAGCGCGAGGCGATCGAGTCGTCGATGCGGACGATCGAGCCCGTCCGCACGGCGCTCACGCGATCCCAGCCGGGCCGGGCGGCGACGGTCGACGCCTTCTGGCCGCAGCAGACCGTGTCGGCGAGGACGACGATGTCCGGGCTCTCCGAGACGACGTACTCGGCGGAGAGCTGCGGGTAGCCGATTCCGCCCGCGTCCGCGGCGTCCGCGATGTTGCGGAGGCCGAGCGCCGCGTACACCTGGCCGACGAACGTCTTCGAGGTCGCCGAGTAGAGATCAGGCGTGAGCTCGTGGTAGACGGACAGCTGCTTGGTGCTCTTGCGCGCCGACGTCACGATCGCGCCGATCTTCGCGCGCATGCCGGCGACGAGCTTCGCCGCAGCGGCGTCGCGTCCCGTCACCATCCCGAGCTGCCGGATCTGCTGGTACGCGCCCTTGAAGCTCTTCGCGCCGTCCTGATGCAGCACGGTGATCCCGAGCCGGCCGAGCGCGCCCGAGAGACCCTTCGGGTCGTAGGCGATGACGACGAGATCCGGCTTGTAGGCGGCGATCGCCTCGACGTTCGGCGTGAAGCCGGAGAGCGACGTCTGCGGCGCGGACTTCGGGTAGTCGGACTGGTCGTCGACGGCGACGACCTGTGGGCCTGCGCCGATGGCGAACAGCGTCTCCGTGGCGGTCGGCGAGAGCGACACGATCCGCGACGGGCGCGTCTTGACTGTCACCTTGCCGTTCGAGGCGACGACCGTGACCGGGAACGAGCCCGGTGTCGGGCCGGAGCCGGCGGCGCCGGCGACTGCCACGACGAGCGCCGCAAGCGCCGCTCCGGCGAGAAGGACGAACGTGCGAAGCACCTGGAGCCTCCCTTCCTCGAGGAGTTCTGGGTTATGGAGAGCCCGACAGGTCTTCTGACTCGAGGCTCCCACCCCCGTCGCCTTCCCGGCGTCGTGACGCCAGTGGCTTCGTGACGGAGGAGCGTCTCCTCTCACAGCGGCGGGACCGTCCCGGAATCGCACCGGGTTCCCTCACCGGGCTCCTGATCGGCGGCGAGCCTATCATCGAACGGTGGCCGGCTCGTTCGCGCGCACGTGGCTCCCGGTCGTCGCGTGGGCGGCGGTGATCTTCGCCTTCTCGTCGATCCCGAACCTCTCGAGCGGGCTCGGCGGCTGGGATCTCGTCCTCCGGAAGCTCGCGCACACGGCCGAGTACGCGATTCTGGGTGCGCTGCTCGTCCGGGCGACCGGGCGCTCGTGGCTCGCGCTCGGGCTCGGCGTCCTATATGCGGCGAGCGACGAGCTCCACCAGACGTTCGTCCGCGGACGACACGGCTCGCCGGTCGACGTCCTGATCGACGCGGTCGGCCTCGCCTGCGGGATCCTCCTCTGGAACGCCACCCGAGCGCGACGGGCACGACGACTCGCGTGAGTACGTCGCCGGTGCTCGCGGTCGACCTCGACGCGATCGGGGACACGCGCCCGCTCTGGCGCGCGTGGCTCGAGTCGTCGCGCACAGTGCTCGACCTCGACCCCGGAGACCTCCCTCCCGACCGCGGCGATGCGGCCGCGGCACTCGACCGGGCAGGTGCGGGCAACTGGCGGACGCTGCTCGAGCGCTTCAGCGAGGATCGCGCGCCTGCCTTCCTCCGGCGCGACGCGGCGACGAGCGCAGCGCTCCGAGCTCTCACCGCCGAGGGAGCGACGCTCGGCGTCTTCACGGACGCGCCCGAGGCGCTCGCGAAGGTCGCGCTGGCGCAGCTCGGCGCGGCTCGCCGGGTCTCGGCCGTCGAGACGGGAGCAGGCGCGCTGGAGCGCCTGCTCGACCGGCTCGGCGCCGACGCCGTCGTCGTCCGAACGCGTGACGACCTCCTGGCGCGTCCGTAGAATCGTGGCGTGGAACAGCACGACGTCGGTGACCGCCAACTCGACGCCCTGCTCGAGCGGCTCGACCGGATCGCAGACGAGCTCGAGAGGCTGAACCGCACGACCGAGCGCCAGGACGGCTTCACGCTCGTCGCCCGGGAGCTCCGCGAGCTGCACGAGTCGCTCAACACGCTCGCCTATGCGGCGCTCGGCCAGGCGCCCCCGCGCGTCCGCCGCCGCGCGAGCTAGGTAGCGAAGTAGCAGTAGCTGCGACAGCGGCCGCGAAGCGGACACCTTTAGGGATTGCCGCGGCCAGGAGGCTGCGCGAGCAGCGCTGGCCTGCGAAACAACTCAGCTCAGGCGGTAGAGCGTGCCGTCGAGCGACGTCGCGTAGAGCTCGCCCGCTGCGTCCTCGCCGAACGAGGAGAGGCTCGCGATCGTGAACGGCTCGAGGCGCACGGCCGTCGCTTTGCCGCCCGCCATGCGCAGCGTCGTGATCGCACCGCTGCAGTAGTCGCCGAGGATGTACCGGCCGCGCTCCGACGCGGCGGCCTTGCCGCGGTAGACGTAGCCGCCGACCACGGAGCAGCCGCCGTTGTCGTGCGTGTACTGGTAGACGGGGAACACGAGCGTGCCGGGTCCCGGCGCCTTGTCCTCGAAGTGGCGAGAGCCCTCGTAGACGTCCCAGCCGTAGTTGAGGAGGCCTTTCTGCGACTTCGGCGTGACGTCGATCTCCTCGACGTCGCCCTGACCGACGTCGCCGATGTAGAGGTCGCCGGTCGCGCGGTCGAACGAGTAGCGCCAGGGGTTCCGCAGGCCGAGCGCGACGATCGTCGGCGCCGAGCCGGGCTTCCTGACGTCGAGGCGCAGCATCTTCCCGAGGAGCGTCTGCATGTTCTGGGCGCGGTTCTCCGGGTCGCCGCCCGAGCCCCCGTCGCCCGTGCCGACGTACAGTCCGCCGTCGGGCCCGAAGACCAGGTCGCCGCCGTTGTGGTTCGCGTACGGCTGGTCGATGCGCAGCAGGATGCGCGCGGTCGAGGGGAGCGCGCGCGTGCCGTTCGTCTTGTAGCGGACGACCCGCGTGTCCCCGTTCGTATCCGTGTAGTCGACGTAGACGAACCGGTTCGACGCGTACTTCGGGTCGAACGCGAGGCCGAGCAGACCCTGCTCGCCGCCCGAGACGACGAGCTTGCGCACGTCGAGGAAAAACCCCTTGCGCAGCTTGCCGCGGTCGAGCACGCGGATCGTGCCGCGCTGCTCGACGACGTACAGCCGCCGCGGCTCGGTGCGCGTGGAAGCGATGTCGAGCGGGCTCGAGAGGCCCGACACGACCACCGTGCGCTGGAACGCGCCCTCGGCACCTCGTGCGGATCCCGCGACGGTCGCGAGCACCGCAGCAGTGGCGATTGCGACGAGGACCGGAACGAGCCGCATCGCGTCCACGGTAGCCGACCGATGTGAACGGCACCTGAGCGGATTACGCTACGCGCTCGTGCGGGTCTTCCTCATCGGCGCCGGCCAGGTCGGCTCCACGATCGTCGAGGCGCTCCACGAGGAGCACGAGGTGACCGTGCTCGATCGCGAGGTCTCGCGCCTCCAGGCGCTGACGGGCCGCTTCGACGTCGCCGTGTACGAAGGCGACGGGACGAGCCGCAAGGACCTCGCGGACGCGGGCGTCGCGAGCGCAGACCTCGTCATCGCGTGCACCTCCCGCGACGAGGTGAACCTGGTCACGGGCATGTTCGCCCGCCGCGAGGCGTCCGGCGCGACGACGGTCATCAGGACCTCGAGCGTCGAGTACGTCGACCTCTGGCGCGAAGGCCAGCTGGACGTCGACTTCGTCGTCTCCGAGGAGCTCGAGACGTCGTACGCGATCAGCCGCATCCTCGGCGTGCCCGCCGCGCGACAGACGGACATCTTCGCGGACGGCCAGGTGCAGGTCGGCGAGTTCGCGGTCGACGCAACGGCGTCGACCGAGGTCGTCGGCGTGCCGCTCCGCCATGCGAACCTGCCGGACGACTCGAAGGTGGCGGCGATCATCCGCGACGACGAGACCGTGCTCCCCGGCGGCGACGACGAGATCCGCCAGGGCGACCGCATCGTCGTGATCGGCTCGCCACGCGCCGCGAAGGCGTGGAGCTCGCTCCTGTGGCCGCAGAGCGACGCGGTGCGCGACGTCGTGATCTACGGAGCCGGGCGCACGGGCTCCGCGATCGCACGTGTCCTGCTCGCGCAGGGCATCGCCGTGCGCATGGTCGAGATCTCGGGCCCGCAGGCGCGGCGCGCGGCCGAGGCGCTCCCGCGCGCGCGCGTGTTCCAGGCGACGGGCTTCGACCCGGACTTCCTCGAGCGCGAGCGCATCGGCCAGGCGCAGGCGGCGATCTTCGCGATGCGGGACGACGCGAAGAACCAGTACGGCGCGTCCATCGCCCGCGTGCGCGGCGTTCCCTTCACGGTTGCGCTCGCCCACGAGGCCGTGTCCGTGGGCGCCTTCGACAAGGCAGGGATCGACGTCGCGATCAATCCGCGCGCGGTGACGGCGGAGGAGATCGTCCGCTTCGCGCACGACCCGCGCACACAGCAGGTCGCGATGCTCGAAGGCAATCGGTACGAAGTACTCGACGTCACGACGCGTGAGTCGAGCCGCTACATCGGCATGGCCTTCCGCGACATGCCCGTACACGGCTCGATCATCGGCGCGATCGTCCGGAACGGCGACGCGATCTTCCCGCACGGCAACGACGTCCTCGAGGCAGGCGACCGCGTGATCATCTTCACCGAGGCCGCGAACGCCCCCTGGGTGGTCGAGGCGCTCTGAGGACCGCGGAGTGACGGTCGCCGTCGCGCGCATCGGCAGACGGCGCCGGGTCGCGATCGACGTCCCGGCAGCGCTCAACCTCGTCGGAATCCTCCTGAAGTACCTCGGGCTCGCGGCCGTCTTCCCGATCCCGTTCGCGCTCGGCTACGGGGAGCCGGTCGTGCCGTTCGTCGTCGCGGGCGTCGTCACGAGCGGCACCGGGCTCGCGCTCGAGCGCATCACCGCGCGCTGGCCGGGGCGGGTTGGCATCCGCGAGGGGTTCCTCGTTGTCGCCCTCGTGTGGCTCCTCGCCGCCGGCTTCGCCGCGATTCCGTATCTGTTCCAGGGAGGAGACCAGCTCTCGAGCCCGCTCGACGCGTACTTCGAGGGCATGTCGGGC
Source organism: uncultured Gaiellaceae bacterium (assembly GCA_963846995.1). Classification (GTDB taxonomy): domain Bacteria; phylum Actinomycetota; class Thermoleophilia; order Gaiellales; family Gaiellaceae; genus GMQP-bins7. Next base: position 121,871 of record CAWJYD010000001.1, read on the forward strand.
TTCACCACCACCGGCGCCAGCGTCGTGACGGACGTCTCGGCCCTGGACCGCTCGCTCGAGATCTGGCGCCAGTACACGCAGTGGCTCGGTGGGATGGCGGTGCTCGTGCTGGCGGTCGCGGTGCTCCCCCGTCTCCGCGTCGGTGGCCGCCAGCTCATGGAGTCCGCGCTGCCCGGAACCGAGATCAGCGCGCTCGCCGACCGCATTCGCTCGACCGCGCGCAAGCTCTGGCTGCTCTACGTCGGGCTGACGCTGCTCGAGGCGCTCGCGCTCGCGGCGCTCTGGGCCGTCGGGCTCGACGACGTCACGACGCCGTACGAGGCGCTCGCGTATGCGTTCTCGACGATGTCGACGGGCGGTTTCTCGCCGCGACCCGACTCGGCGGCGAGCCTGTCCGCGGCCGCGCAGTGGATCCTCGTGCTCTTCATGGCCGTCGCGGGGGCGAACTTCGTGCTCATGTTCCGCGCGTTCGTCCGGCGGCGACCGCGGGCGCTCGGGCACGACGAGGAGTTCCGCCTCTACCTCGCGATCCTCCTTGTCGCATCGGCGACCCTCGCTGCGATGGTCTACGGCTTCGACCTCGCGCACGGCGAGGCAGCGGCTCGGAGCGGCGTGTTCCAGGCGGTCTCGATGGTCACGACGACGGGGCTCTCGAGCGCGGACTTCGCGCTCTGGCCGCCGCTCCTCCTGCTCTCGCTCTTCGCGCTGATGTTCGTCGGCGGCTCGGCCGGGTCGACGAGCAGCGGGATCCGGGTCGTGCGCCACCTCCTGCTCGCCAAGATCCTGCGCCGCGAGGTCGACCAGACGCTCAGTCCCGAGTTCGTCATGCCCATCCGGCTGAACGGCTCACCGGTCGACGAGCGCACCGTCCGTGCGATCGCCGCGTTCGTCCTCCTCTACCTCGGGATCTGGGCCGGAGGCGCGGCAATCGTCTCCATCGACTCGGCGATCTCCGGCGTCGGACTCGGCACCCTCGACGCGCTCGCCGCGTCCGCGACGACGCTCGGCAACATCGGCCCCGCGTTCGGGATAGCCGGCCCGCACGGCTCGTACGCCGACCTCGGCGACGTGTCCAAGCTCACGCTGATCGGCCTCATGTGGGTCGGTCGGCTCGAGATCGTCCCGGTCGTCGTGCTGCTCACGCGCCACTACTGGCGCCTGTAACGCTGCGAACTAGCCGGGCTTCGGCGCGCCCAGCAGCGCGCGGCGGAGATCCGCGGTCGAGTCCTCCGGCACGACCGCGAGCACCTGGTCGCCGGGCCGCATGACCGTCGACGGCTCGACGAGCTCGGTGCGGCCCTGGCGGAAGACGGAGATGAGGCGCGAGCCCGAGGGGAGCCCGACGCCGCCGGCCTTCTTGCCGGCAGCGGGCGAATCCCCTTCGACCTGCACCTCGACGACGACGAGCCCCTCCTCCTGGAGCTCCAGCAGGCGCACGAGCCCGTGCTCGGGCACCTCGTGCTCGACGAGGCCGAGGATGTTCGTCGTCGCGCAGATCGTCTGGCTGACACCCAGGAGCTCGAACAGCTGCTGGTTTCGCGGGTCGTTGACGCGCGCGATCGCCTTGCGGACGCCGTAGCTCTCCTTCGCGATCTGGGAGATGACGAGGTTGTCCTCGTCGTCCCCGGTCACCGCCAGCACGAGCTCCGGGGGACGGGCGATGCCGGCGCGCTCGAGCACCGCGATCTCGGTCGCGTCGCCGCGGATCACGACCGGCCCGAACTCCTGCTCGAGCAGCGCGAAGCGATCGGCTCGCTGCTCGATCAGGGTGACCTCGTGGCCCAGGTCGATCAGCGAGCGGGTCACGTTGGAGCCCACCTTCCCGCCTCCTGCGATGACGACGTACATCAGACGGCCGCCTCCGGGACGCCCGCGCGGACGGTGTCGAGGAGCGACGAGATCGCGGTCTGCGTCGGGCAGACGATGCTCATGCCGCGGTCGGAGTAGAGCTTTGCCCGCGCGGGATCGAGGACGCGCACGACAACGGTCTCGATCCCGTAGCGGCGCTGCAGCACCTGGCCGATGACGATGTTCGTGTTGTCCCCGTCCGTCGACACCACCGCGGCGTCCGCGTCGCCGAGCTGCGCTCGCTCGAGCACGCTGACGTCCATCCCGTGCCCGATGACGAAACCCCCGCGCCAGCCGGGCCCGAGCCGCCCTAAGGCGTCCTCGTCCTCGTCGATCGCGGTCACGTCCCAGCCGTCCGCCGCGAGGCCCTTCGCCACTGCCGAGCCCACTCTCCCGCACCCGATCACCACTGCTTTCACCGTTTGAGCCTACCCCTCGAAGATGCCGTCGGGGAACGCGACGACGAGGACCTCGCACGGTGCGCGGCGGAGGACGAAGTCGACCGTCGGCGAGAAGAACCGCGACTGGCGTCGCCAGCGCGGCGAGGAGCCGAGCAGGATGAGGTCGGCATCGCGGCGCACCGCCTCGTCCACGATCGCGTGGCCGATCGATCGCGCGCGAACCACCTCCCCGCGCACCTCCACCCCGTAGTCGGCGCCGAGCGCGCGGGCCTCGTCCAGCGACGCGTCGACTCGGGCAGCGACCTCCGGCGGGAGCTCCCCTTCGAGCTCGAACTTACGGGGGACGCGGACGACGGTGAGTGCCTCGATCGTCGCGTCGTGCTCCTTCGCAAGCGCGATCGCCGTCGCGATCATCTCCTCGCCGATGTCACCGATCTTCATCGGGACGAGGATCCGCGCGAAGGCGGAGGCCGCCGGCAGCTCCGAGACGGGGGTGACGTGCTCGAGCAGGCCCCGGCGGCGCGACCGGCGAACAGCGACGAAGACGACGAGGCCGGCGGCGAGCCACACCGGCCCGGCATAGCGCGCGCCGGGGTGGGTGACGAGCGCGAGCACCCAGACGGCAGCCGTCAGCGGCGCGCCGACCAGGGCAGCCAGTGGGAGCGAGTGACCACGAATCCGCACGCTGGGTCGGGCGAGGAACGGCCGCGCGAGATCCGGCTCACGCATACGGAGGCGAATCACCGCGAGTTGAGCCGCGGTGAACGCGATGAGCACCCCGAACGAGTAGAGGCTCGCGAGAAACACGGGATCGCCCCCGGCGGCGACCTCGTCGAGGACGATCAGCCCGATCGCGAGGCCGGCGGCGATGAGGATCGCCTCGCTCGACACCACCGCGCGGCGCTCGAGCCGTGCGAACTCGCGCGGCAGCGAGCCATGCTCGGCGAGCGAGTGGGTGAGCCGCGTGATCCCGGAGACCGATGTCGTCGCCGCGGCCACGAGGATGAGCGCTCCGGAGACGCCGACCGCGAACTTCAGCACGGCGACGAGCTGCGATGGCAGCGAGCCGTCGAGCGACGCCGCGATGCCGACGAGCGGCAGCTCGAGCCACTGCTCGCCGAGCGCCGTCTTGCCGTTCGACACCGGGTACGCCGAGAGCCCGATCGCGCCGATGAGCACGGTCACGACGACGACGAGCCCGATCGCCGAGAAGAGCGTGCGCGGGAGATTCCGCCCCGGCTCCCTCGCCTCCTCCGCGAGGTTCGCGATCGTCTCGAGCCCCGTGTACGCGAGCATCGCGAGCGGCAGCGCGAACGCGAGGTCGGTCCAGCTCTGACCGTCCGCGAAGCCGAAGCCGTGTCCCAGCGTCGACGGAGACAACAGGAAGGCGAGCCCGAGCACGAGCAGGAGCCCCTGCACCACGAGGTCGAGGAGCGCAACCGCCACGGATCCGAGATGGAGACGCGTCCGCCGCGCGAGTCGAGCGCCCGCGATCGAGGCGATGATGAGGCTGCCGATGATCGCGTCCCACGGCGACTCGCGGAGCGAGGGCGTCCCGAACGCCCCGGCGAGATAGTGCGGGACGAAGACCGCGGACAGCGCCATCACGATCAGGAAGTCGAGGAACAGCACCCACCCGGTGACGAAGCCCGCGAGGTCGTTGAACGCCCGCCGCACGAAGGTCGCGGCGCCTCCCGTCTCGGGGATCGCGGCCGTCCCCTCCGCGTACGAGAGCGAGACGAGGAGGAAGATCGCGCCCGTGACGAGGAGGACGAGCGGCGTGAAGCCGAGTGCGGCACCGGCGACGATCCCGAGCGCGATGTACAGCGACGACGCGATCTCCCCGTACGCGATCGCGAACAGCGCCGGGGCGTCGATGACCCGCTCGAACCCTCGGAGCTTCCGGGCCATCTAGGAGCGCCTTTGCCGCTCGATGGTGAAGCGGGCGACGCCGAGCGCGATGAACAGCGCGCCGAGGACGTAGCCGATGACGCCGCCTCCGTCCGCGGCCGTCCGCACGAGGAGCGCGAGGCCGATCGCCACGAACAGCACGGAGAAGACGAGCACAGCGAGCGAGTACGCCTTCACACGGGCTCCGCGGCCGTGACCAGGACTCGACAGTCCGCGTGCTTGAGGACGTAGTCGACCGTCTTCCCGAAGACGGCGGACTGTGCCGCGGTGAGATGCCGTCGCGGCGACCCGAGGACGATCACTTCGGCGTTCCGCGCATTCGCCTCGGCGACGATCGCAGGCCCAGCCGAATGCGCCCGCTCGAGCCGCGTCAGGACGCGCACACCGTAGGAGTCGCCGATCGCGGCGGCCTCGTCGAGCTCGGCGTTCCCGGCGTACTCGAGATCGGGGAAGCGGTCGGTCAGCGCGTGGTCGAGCGGCACCTCGAGGACGTTCAGCGCGATGATCCGTGCACGGCGCTCCGAGGCGAGACGGCAGGCGACGTCCATCGCGGCGTCCGACGGCTGCCCGGGTGTGACGGGGACGAGGAGGTTCCGATACTCGAGGGCGAGCGCGGGGCCGAGCGCCGGCGGGGCCTTCTCGATCGCGCGCATGGGAGCCCGGACGAAGCGACGGCGGTAGATCGTGTACCCCACGAGCCCGACCGCCATCCACCCGAGTCCCACCCAGCGGGTCAGCGGGTTCTGCACGACGAGGACGAGGAAGGAGATCCCCGTCGCGACGCCTCCCACGATCGCGAACACCGGCCACGAGACGGAGCCGATCCGAACGTTCGGGCGGGCGCGGTACGGCGTCTCCACCAGGTCCCGGTCGACGACGCGCATGCGCACGAGCGACGCGTGGGCGACGGTGAACGAGAGCGTGGCGCCGAGCGAGTAGAGCGTGCCGATGAAGTTGACGTCGCCCGGCAGCGTGAGCGCGATCGGCACGACGCCGGCGAACAGGACGATTGAGAGCCACGGCGTCTTGAAGCGCGGATGGAGGCGGCGAAACACCTCGGGGAGCTGGCGGTAGGTCGCCATCGAGTACGTGATCCGCGACGCCCCGATCACGCCCGCGTTCGTGGCGATGACGAGGATCGTCGCGGCGAGGATGCCGACGTAGATCTCCGCGATCCTGAGCGGCGCGGCGGAGAGTCCGAGGTTCTTGACGACGCCGAGAATCGGGTCGTTCGCGTATCCGCCCTCTTCCGGAGGCAAGGCGAGAAGCGTCGTGAGCTGGCCGTTGATCGTCTTAACGGGAAGGGCGGAGAGCGCGACCAGCGGGAGCGTGAAGTAGATCGCGAACACCGCCCCCGCGACCAGTCGGTAGGCGTTGGGCACGGTCCGGACCGGGTCGCGCGCCTCCTCGGCGAGGTTCGAGACGGTCTCCACGCCCGTGTACGCGAGCATCGCGACGGGAATCGCGATCGCGAGGTTCGACCACGTCGGCGCCACGCCCCAGTGGATGTTGTCGACGAGTACCTGCGGGCTGAAGACGAGCGCGAACCCGATGATCACGAGCAGGATCTGCGTCGCGAAGTCGACGACTGCGAGCGAGATCGAGAGCTTCGCCGCCTCCTGCACCCCGACGACGTTCAGCGAGACGAGGACGACGATGACGATCGCGCCGCCGACGATGTCCCACGGGTTCGAGTTCAGCGGCTGCCAGAAGATCGACAGGTAGTGCGGCACGAAGAACGCCGACACCGCCACGGTCACGACGTACACGAGCATCTGCGCCCACCCGGCCGTGAAGCTCACCACCTCGTCGAAGGCGTGCCGGGCGAAGCTGGCCGAGCCCCCTGCCTCCGGGAAGCGGGCGGTGCCCTCGGCGTAGGTGGCCGCCGTCGCGGCGAAGATCACGCCGGCGACGACGAAGACGAGCGGGGTCAGCCCGAGCGCGTAGACCGCGGTGAGCCCGAGCGCGTAGTAGATCGAGGAGCCGACGTTGCCGTAGGCCGTTGCGAAGAGCGCGGGCGTGCCGAGCACGCGCTCCATCTCGACCTCACGCCTACGACGGCGTCCGGGCACGGCGGCGAAGCCTACAACCGGCGTGCGTCGGTGGCCCGCAGCTGGTTTCGCGCGAGCGTCATGGGCAATACTTCGAGCATGACCAGATCGGGAATCGCCGTGGTCGTGCTCGCGATCGCGCTCCCGCTGTCAGCCGGAGCCTCCGCGTCGACGAACGCACCTGCCGTGCGCGCCAAGTCGTTCGCGCCGCTGTCGGTCAGCGGGACGCACTTTCGCCCTGCGGAACGCGTGCGCGTGACGCTCGAGTCACCGACTCGACATGCGGTCGCCGCCCACGTGCAGGCGAACGGAACCTTCGTCGCCGTGTTCGTCGGCGTCACCGTTCAGCGCTGCGATGGCCTGCTGTTGAGAGTCACGGGATCGAAGGGCTCGAGCGCGGTGTTGCGCCTGCCGAAGCTCATGTGCGCGAGCACGATCGGCTGAGCCGCTCGCTCGGCCAATGAAGAAGGGCCGCCCGAAGGCGGCCCTTCTCCTTTGCAGCTTGCTGCCGGCCTACGGCGTGAACTTGCTGATGTAGGTCGACCAGTTGGCGAGCGCGGTCCGGGATCCCGGCCCGTGGCTCGCACCGGCGCACGTGCCGAGCAGGTTGTCACCCGTCCCGCCGGTGAAGAACGGGCCGCCCCACGTCGTGTAGTCGCAGGCCTGGGCGATGTACTCGCTGGCGATCCAGATCGAGTTGCCGTCGACGGCAGCCGCGCCGTAGTCACCCCAGCGGGTGCGCGGCGGGTTGCCGACCTGGGACTTGTAGCTCGTGAAGCCGTCGTCCGCGGCCTGGCCGTCTGCCACCGGGGACGATGTTCCAGGAGCTGACGCCGGCCTTGGCGTCGATCGGGGCATACGCGGCGCTCGGGAACCGCAGTGTCCCCGCCAGTCGCCGTGAACGCCATGACCCCACGGCCGCTCTCGGTCACGCCGATCGCCGGGTACGTGAAGTCCCAGCCGGTGGAGCCGAGATAGCCCTGCGTTCACGATCTTGCCTGCGTTCGGGTTGACCACGAAGTACGCGATACCCGCCCGCTGCCGGCCCGGCGCTGTCGGGGTTGACCGCCGTGTCGAGCGCGCCCCACAGCTTGCCGTTCGCCCACATCACCTGCTGCATGCGGGTGTCGTTCGAGTCGGGCCGAGAGACGACCTCGTTGTGCGCGGGCTCGCCGGCGAAGAGCAGCCGCCAGCAGCCGACTCCGGCGATCGTCGAAGTCGTCGTGTCGTTGATGCAGTGACCCTGCGGCACCGACGTGCCCGGAGCAGAGCCCGAGCCCGGCTGCTGTCTGCTTCGGCGGGATCGCATACATCTCGGATCCGATCACCTTCGTCGAGAGGTTGAGGGAAGGCGACACGCTGTTGAGCGAGCTCGTGTTGCTCAGCGTCCACGCGACGACCTGCGTCGACGTGTAGTTCCCGCCCGTGCCGGCGACGGGGTGCGTCGCCTCGTCGGCGGCGTTCGAGCTCATGAAGAACTCGGTCCCGCCGTTGTCGGTGTTGAACTGCGTGCCCGGCGACTGGGCCGGCCACACCGTGAAGCCGGGCTGCGTCGAGCCGGCGTCGCTCGGCGCGTTGACCATTCCCGAGGTGTCGATGTGCACGCATGGTTGACGCTGGCCGCACCGGCGGCGAGCTGGGCCTTCGAGAGCGCGTAGATCTGCGCGCCCGCAAAGCCGTTGCAGCACCACGGATAGGCGTTCGTCGTCAGGTAGATGCCGTTCGCGTCCGCCCCGATGTGCGGATAGTCGCCGAGGTACGGGCCGGGGTTGACCCCGCCCGTGTTGGTCCCGTCGTTGGTGACGTCGATCTTGTAGATGTTCCACGCGCCCGCGGGATTCGATGTCTGGCTGACCGCGAGGTCGAGATGGTTCACGTGCGACAGCGCGCTCGTCGTCCCGACGCGGTCGAGCGTGAGCACGACCAGGAAGAAGCGCTGGGTCGCGGCGTCGTAGATGCAGGTCGGGTCGGTCGAGCTCCGGCCCGAAGGCACCTGTCGTGCGGTTGATCAGCGGCCGGATACCCGTAGAACGAGTTCAGGTCGACCGCGTGGTTCACGTTGCGGGGAAAACCGGTGACGATGTTCGTCGCGGTGTTGTCCGGGAGCACGGACTGGCCCGACGTGTCGAAGACGTTGAACACGTCGTTGACCGCCTCCACGACGTAGCCGTTCCCGGCGCACATGCCCTGGTCCGGCGGCTCGATGCTGAACTGGTTGCCGCGGTTCGAGTACCGCTGCTGGTAGTGGTTCAGACCCTCGAAGCCGTTGCTGAACGAGGGATTCGACTTCGCCTTCGGGCTACCGGCAGTCGGTGCGCCGGGAGCTGTTCCCCCATTCGACAGGCTGATGGTGCCGTCGAATTCGGGCGCCTCCCCCTCGTCCTCCTGCTCTCCGAACTCCGGACCGTTGCTGCCGTCAGCTGTGGCTCCGCTGACCGGCGAGCCTGTGCCGGCCTTCGGTACCTGCGAGATGGCGGGGGCAGCTCCGGCGGAGCCTGCAACCCACACGGCCACGATCGCGGTGAGCGCGACCGCGAGCGCGAGCGGAAACGTTCTCTTCATATCTCCCCTCCCTGGGTGTCGCAGCCCGTACGGGCTACGTATCGATTCTGAGGCGCTCGCATCCTATGCCGGTCGCGAGGGCCCCGCAACGTGAACAGCTAACCCGTCTCGCCCCTACCCGTGGATCGAAACGAGGATCGGGATCATGAGGATCGCGACGATGTTCGCGATCTTGATCATCGGGTTGATCGCGGGGCCGGCGGTGTCCTTGTACGGGTCTCCGACCGTGTCGCCGGTGACCGCCGCCGCATGGGCCTCCGAGCCCTTGCCCCCGTAGAGGCCGTCCTCGATCGTCTTCTTCGCGTTGTCCCACGCGCCGCCTCCGGACGTCATCGAGATCGCGAGGAAGAGGCCGGTGACGATCGTCCCGATGAGGAGGCCGCCGAGCATCTCGACGCTGATGATCCCCACGACGATCGGGATGACGATGGGAATGAGCGCCGGGGCGAGCATCTCCTTGATCGCCGACGCCGTGACGATGCCGATCGCCTTCGAGTAGTCCGGGCGTGATGTGCGCTCCATGATCCCCGGGTCCTCGCGGAACTGGCGGCGCACCTCCTCGACCACCTGGCCGCCGACCCGGCCGACCGCCTGCATGGCGAGCGACGCGAAGAGGAACGGCATGAGGCCGCCGATGAAGAGGCCCGCGATCACCCACGGGTTGTCGAGCGAGAAGAACGACTCGAGCCCGTTGTCGCGGAGCCCGCGGCCGTACTCGTCGAAGAGGATGAGCGCGGCGAGCCCGGCCGAGCCGATCGCGTAGCCCTTCGTCACGGCCTTCGTGGTGTTGCCGACCGCATCGAGCGGGTCGGTGATCCCGCGCACTGCCTCCGGGAGGTCCGCCATCTCGGCGATGCCGCCCGCGTTGTCCGTCACCGGCCCGAAGGCGTCGAGCGCCACGATGAGCCCGGTCATCGAGAGCTGCGCCATGACGGCGATGCCGATGCCGTACAGCGCCTGGCCGGCCGCGTAGTACGCCCCCATGATGCCGGTCGCGATGACGATCACGGGCAGCGCGGTCGCCTGCATGCCGACGGCGAGCCCGGCGATGATGTTGGTCGCGTGGCCCGTCTGAGACGCCTTCGCGATGTCCTTGACGGGCTTCCAGCGTGTGCCCGTGTAGAACTCGGTGATCGCGACGAGCAGGAACGTGACCGCGAGGCCGATGAGGGCCGAGCCGTACAGGTTCCAGAAGCTGAACCGGGCGCCGTCGTACGCGAGCGTCACCGGGATGAAGCCGGCGGCCGAGAGGACCGTGGCGACGATGATGCTGCGGTAGAGCGCGTTGATGATCGCGTTCTCGCCGCGTCCGACGCGCGCGAAGAACGTCCCGATGACCGACGCGAGGATCGAGATCCCCCCGAGCGCGAGCGGGTACAGCCAGAGGCTCGAGTCCTGGAACGAGATGCCGAGGAGCATCACGGCGACGGCGGTGACCGCATAGGTCTCGAACAGGTCCGCCGCCATGCCGGCGCAGTCGCCGACGTTGTCGCCGACGTTGTCGGCGATCACGGCCGGGTTCCGCGGGTCGTCCTCTGGGATTCCCGCCTCGATCTTCCCGACGAGATCCGCGCCCACGTCCGCGGCCTTCGTGTAGATGCCGCCTCCGAGACGCGCGAAGACCGAGATCAGCGAGCCGCCGAAGGCGAGGCCGACGAGGTCGTCCACGGCCGAGCCGGGACTGTTCCCGATCCAGCTCGTGAGCACCCAGTAGTAGCCGGCCACGCCGAGCAGCCCGAGGCCGACGACGAGGAATCCCGTCACGGAGCCGGCTCGGAAAGCGACCCGGAACGCGGGTTGAAGCCCCTCGCGGGCCGCCTCTGCCGTTCGGACGTTCGAGCGCACGGCGACGTTCATCCCGATGAAGCCGGCCGCAGCCGACAGGAGCGCGCCGACGAGGAAGCCGAATGCGACGCCCCAGCCCAGCTTGTCGTAGAAGCCGAGCAGGAAGAACGGCGCGATCGCGACGACCGCGATCGTCGTGTACTGCTTGCGGAGGTACGCGGCCGCGCCCTCCTGGACGGCGCCGGCGATCTCGCGCATCCGCTCGTTCCCGGCCGGCTGCTTGAGCAGCCACCAGGTGAGATACAGCCCGTACAGGATCGCCACGGCTGCGCACACGAGCGCGAACCCGACGGCGTGGTCTACGAAGAAGTCCATGGTCCTCCGGTTCTCTCCTATTCCGCCGAAACCCGATCGCGCGAGCGCGACTCTCGGCGCCTAGCCCGTCACAAAGCGAACGCCAGGTCGCCCCGGCGCGGCGGATTATGTATCACAAGCGGCCACGACGAAGCGCTTCTCGCACGCGAGTCTCCGCGCCCCGCTGACTTCTGGCACGGTCGTACGTATCAACTCAGTGATGCGAGCCCAGCTGCACCGGTGCCCCGTCCTCCCGGCGGGCGCCGCGTGAGCGACGCGACCGACGCCGCGATCGAGATCGCCTCGCGGTTCCTCGGGAATCTCGAGTCCGTCGTCCGCGGCAAGTCGGAGGAGATCAAGCTCGTCCTCGCCGCCCTCGCGTGCCGCGGACACGTCCTCTTCGAAGACGTCCCCGGGACGGCGAAGACGGTGCTCGCGCGCGCGATCGCAGGCAGTGTCGACGGCGGTGTGCACGCGCGCATCCAGTGCACGCCCGACCTGCAGCCGACCGACGTGACCGGGCTGGCGGTCTACGACCAGCGCACGCGCGACTTCGAGTTCCGCCCCGGGCCGATCTTCGCGAACACCGTCCTCGTCGACGAGATCAACCGCGCGATGCCGAAGACGCAGTCCGCCCTGCTCGAGGCGATGGCCGAGCGGCAGGTCACGGTCGACGGCGTGACGCGGCAGCTCGCCGACCCGTTCCTCCTCCTCGCCACCGAGAACCCGGTCGAGTACGAGGGCACGTTCCCGCTCCCGGAGGCGCAGCTCGACCGCTTCTTCGTCAAGACCGCTCTCGGCTACCCGAGCCTCGAGGACGAGCTGCAGGTCGTCATCGACCAGCAGGCCGAGCGCCATCCGCTCGAGGAGCTCCGCCCGGTCGTGACCACGGACGAGATCGGCGTGCTGCACGCCGCCGTCCGTGCCGTCTACGTCGACGATCTCCTGCGCCGCTGGATCATCGAGCTCGTGCGCTCGACCCGCGAGGTCGAGATGTGCACGCTCGGGGCCTCCGTCCGAGGCACCCTCGCGCTCGAGCGTGCGGCACGCGCCTGGGCGCTCCTCGACGGCCGCGAGTACGTCGTCTCGGACGACGTCGAGCAGCTCTTCCTTCCCGTGATCGCGCACCGCGTCGTCTTCCGGCCTGCGTTCCGCGCCCAGGCTCGCCGCACGGGCTGGAACGAGGCGCTCGACGAGTTCCGCGACGCGTGCCTGCGCCTCGTGCCGGCGCCAGAGCTGCGAGACACCCAGCCCGCGTAGGCGGAAGGCGCCGCCCTGCCAGACGCGACGTTCCAGCTCGTTCCTCGCGGCCGGATCGTCGGTCTCGCCTTCGGCGCGATGCGCAGTGCCCGGCGTGGGGCAGGCTCCGACGTCGCGGGAACGCGCCCGTACGTCCAGGGCGATCCCCTCAAGGCGATCGACTGGAGCGCGTCGGCACGGCTGTCCGCGGCGCGCGATGCCGACACCTTCGTCCTGCGCGAGCACTATGCCGACGAGGCCCCTCGGGTCGTCGTCGTCGCAGATCGTCGCCCGGAGATGCAGCTCTACCCGACCGGCCTTCCGTGGCTGCGCAAGGCGGAGGCCCAGCGGTCGGTGATCGAGCTCATCCGCGCCAGCACCATCGAGGCGCACGGGTTCCTCGGGTACCTCGACTACGGGGACGGTGGCGGAGAGCCGTTCTGGCTGCCGCCGCAATCGCAGTCGCTGTGGGAGTACCTCGACCGGGAGGAGGAGGGCGCGCCGTTCGAGGCGCCCGCGTCGTCCATCGAGGACGCCTTCGAGTTCCTGCTCGCGCACCCTCGCTCGGTGCCTGCCGGGACGTTCGTGTTCGTGCTCTCGGACTTCCTCGCACCGCCCCCGACCGAGACGTGGATCCGCGCGCTCGAGCACCGCTGGGACGTCGTCCCGGTCGTGCTCCAGGATCCGCTCTGGGAGCGCAGCTTCCCCGCCGTGGACGGCTTCGTGCTCGACGTCGCCGACGTCGCCGGCCGCTCGCAGGAGGTGCATCTCACCCGCGGCGAGGTCCGCGAGCACACGAGCGCCCACGAGGCGCGCTGGGCCGAGCTGCTCGAGAGCTTCGAGCGCGCGTCGCTCGAGCCGGTCGTCGTCGACTCGAGCGACGAGAGCGAGCTCCTGCGGGCCTTCCTGCGCTGGTCGGACCTGCGCCAGTCGGGAGCGGACACGTGGTGAGGCGGCTCGCGTTTGCAGGCTGCGCCGCCGTGGTCCTCGCGGTCGCGCTCCCCAGCACCGCGGCGCCGGCCGTGGGGATCGTCGAGACGAAGACGACGCTGTCCCCGAGTCCGAACCTCTTCGGCGAGGAGCTGACCGCCGACCTCGTGATCCTCGTGAACACGAAGGTCGCCGACCCCGCGTCGTTCGAGACCCGCGCCCGGTTCCTCCCGTACACCCTCGTCGTGCCACCGCGTCGCGAGGAGGAGCGTGACGGGAAGGTCGTTCGCGTCCGCTACCGCTATCGGCTCTCCTGCGACTCGCTGCTGTGCACGACGGGGCCGAAGCGGGAGCGCAAGGTCGAGTTCCCGGCCGTCCGCATCCGGTATCGCGACGGCAAGGGCCGAAGCCATACCGTGGACGCGGACTGGCCCGAGCTGCGGCTCGTCTCCCGCGTCGGCGACCACCAGTTCCGCCCGCAGAGCGCGTCAGAGGCGCAGCGCGGGCTGCCGACGGCTCCAATCGTGGAGCTCGCCGCCGACGTCTCCGCCCCCGAGCCCACGTACCGGTTCGCGCCCACGACCGGCGCAATCGTCGCCTTCGTCGCCGCGCTCCTCGCACTCGCGGGCGCCATCTGGCTCGCACTGCCCGTGGTAGCGCTCGCGCGCTCGGAGACAGCGGAGCCCGAGCTGTCGCCGCTCGACCGCGCGCTCGCCTCGGTCGATGCGAGCACCAGACGCGAGCCGGGAAGCGCCGAGCATCGGGAGGCGCTTGCCCTCCTCGCCCGCGAGCTGCGCCGCGCAGGGCTGGCCGACCTCGTCCAACCGGCGCGCCGGCTTGCGTGGTCCGAGGATGCGCCGACTGCTGGCGAGACGAGAGAGCTCGTGGGACGCGTACGAGCCGCGAGGGCGCCCGCGTGAGCACCTCCACGACGCTCCCGCTCGCCGACGCCTCCTCGCTGTGGCGGTACGCGCGGCGAACGCGCCGGGTTCGCCTCGCCCTCGGGGTCGCGCTCCTCGTCGTCTTCGCCGTCGCCCTGTGGAGCGCGTTCCACCTCCGGACGCGCCCGACGAGCTACTTCGCGCAGGGCGGAAGCGGGATCGTCGTGATCGACCTGTCCGCGAGCGTCGACCCGCGCGCGAACGTCAAGCTCGCAACGCTCTTGAAGAGCCTCGCCGACAGCGACCAGCGGCTCGGCCTCGTCGCGTTCGAGGAGCAGGCGTACGAGCTACTGCCACCTGGAACGAGAGGCGACGAGATCCGGCCGATGCTCCGCTTCTTCGGCTCCGAGAGGCCGCTCCTCGGACCGCCGACGCCATGGTCGCGCTCGTTCCTCGGGGGGACGAGCATCGGGCAGGGCCTGCGACTCGCTCGTCAGGTCATCGAGCGCGCCGGGGGCGGATCCGTGCTCCTCATCAGCGACCTCCAGGACTCGGGCACGGACGTGCCCGTGCTGACCGACGAGATCGGCCGCTACCGCTCCGGCGGCATCGGTCTGCGGGTCCTTCCGCTCTATCCCAACGACCAGGCGCTCGGCCTCTTCGCCGGCTTGCTTCCCGCGAGCGCGTTCGTCTCCGACACCTCGCTCGAGAAGAACGCGGGAACGGCGGAGCGTCAGAGCGTCGTCGCCGGCTTCCCCGTCTGGCTCGTGCTGCTCGAGGCCGTCCTGCTCCTCGGGCTCGCAGCCAACGAGTACGTCGGCCGCAGCCTGCGCTGGAGGACCGCGTGAGCCGTACGGCACTCGCAGCCCGCCTCGCGGGCATCGGCGTGCTCGTCGTGCTCGCCGTCGCGCTCGCCGTCCTCGGACGGGACTTCCTGGCGTGGCGCGGCGAGACCGAGCACGCCGACGTGGGGATCGCCCGCTACTCGCGCACGCCGGTCGGAGACCCCGCGACCTGGCTTCCGACCGCGCTCTCGCGCGACCTCCTCGCCGCGAGCGACGACGTCCAGTTCCAGCGTGCGCTGCAGGGAGTGCAGCGGCTACGCGTCGAGGGTGGCCCGACCGACCGGTTCGACCCCCCGGCACTCGACCTCGCACGTCTCGAGCTCACGTTCGACGAGATCGCCGAGGGCTCCGGCCCCGCCGCGATCCGCTCCCGTGCGCGGCAGATGCACGCTCTGCTCCTCCTCCAGCAGCTCGTCCTGCAGTCCGGCTCCGGATCGGCGTCGGCCGCGCTCGACCGGACGATCACCGAGCTGCAGCGCGCGGTCGCACTCGATCCCAGGAACACCGAGGCGCAGCAGGATCTCGAGTCGCTGCTGATCATCTACAAGCCGATCGCCACCGAGATCGCGGGCGAGCGTGCCTACCAGCGCACGAACAAGGGGAACATCGGCGCGGCGGGCGGCACGCCCGGGGCGACGGGCGAGACGGGCGGCTTCTAGTGCGCATCACGCTCGTCACCCCGCTCGCAGCGCTCGTGGCACTCGTCGGGCTCGTTCCGCTCGTCCTGCTCGTCCTCGGGCGGAACCGCCTGAAGGAGCTGTGCGCGCAGCTCCGGCTCGAGCCGCCGGAAACTCGCTCGCTCCTGACGGGAGCCGCAGCATTCGTCGTCCTCTCCGGGCTCCTCGGCCTCGCGGCGGCCCAGCCCGTACTGGCGACCCATTCGGCGCTCGAAGGGCGGGCCGACGCGGAGGCGTACTTCGTCTTCGACGTCTCACGCTCGATGGGCGCGCGAGTGGTCGGCGGACCGACGCGCCTCGACCAGGCCCGGGAGGACGCGAAGGCGATCCGCGCGCAGCTTCCCGATCTTCCCGTCGGGGTCGCCTCGCTCACGGACCGGCTCCTCCCCCATCTCTTCCCGTCCGTGAGCGTGAACGCCTTCGACGCGACCCTCGACGAGTCGCTTGCCATCGACCGGCCGACGAGCTCGCTCCCCTACGGCAACTCGCTTGGCACGAAGGTCGGCGCGCTGCAAGACCTCACGATCGGCCGCTACTTCGACGGCACCGCGAAGCGACGCGTCGCCGTGCTGCTCACGGACGGCGAGACGCTGCCCAACGACCTGTCGACGCTCGGCGAGTTCCTCAAGGAGGGCGGGATCAGGGTGCTCTTCCTCCGATACTGGAACCCCACGGAACGGGTGTACGACGACAAGGGGAACCGCAACCCCGCCTACATCCCCGATCCGGACGCCGAGGCGACGTTCGACGCAGCCGCGAAGTCCCTCGGGGCCCAGGTTTTCGAGCCAGGACAGACGGCGGAGGCGGCCGCGGCCGTGAAAAAGCTCGCGGGAACCGGGCCGCTCGTGCCGCGCCAGCGCGAGCTCGACTCCCGCCTGCTCACGCCCTACGTCCTCCTGCTCGCGCTCGTGCCGCTCGCCTACCTGCTCGCTCGCCGCGACGCGCGCAAGTGGCTCGCCGCCGCGCGCTCGCGCCGCAGAACCGCAGCGCGGGCAGGTTGAGCGGTCAGCCCTCGGTCGACGCCTCCGAGACGGCGTTCGCGTAGGCGAGCTGGAGGTTCGTCCGCGCCTGCTCGAGGTCGCGAAGCACCGACTCGTCGACGCCGCCCTCGCGGAGCACGGGCTCGAGCGCACGAAGCGACTCGATGGCCAGTCGCGCCTGCGCGAGGTCGCGCGACTCGGGCGCGAGCCGGTGGAAGCCGATCGACGCGGTCGCGCTCAGCGCGTTCACGAGGACGTCCGCGACGCCGACCCGCTCGAGCGCCTCGCGGAGCTCGGCCTCGGTCGGAAGCGCCTCGTCCTCAGCCACCGATCGTCTCCGTCGCGCGAACCTGCTCGGCGTACACGTCCTCGAGCGACGCGCCCTCGTCGACGCGCTCGATCTGGCGCTCGGCCGCGTTCCGCTCGGGGATGGCGAGGAACGATGCGGCCCCGATCTCCTCGGCGGCTGGAAGTGCCCACGTCGCGAGCTCTTCGAGCCGTTGGCGCGCCGGGATCGGCTCGCCGCGGGCGAAGTCGATGAGCTCGCCCGAGAGGCCGTAGCGGATCGCGCGCCAGAAGTTCTCCTCGATGTACCGGTGCGGGAGCGGCTCCACCGGGTCGCCGTCGTCGTAGGCCCGCGCGACGCGTGCGACGAGCGACGCGGCGAGCGCCGTCAACGCCTGCGCCTCGGCGAGCTCGGGCTGGCCGTCGCAGATCCTCACCTCGACGGTCGGGAACGCGAGGTGCGGCCGCACGCTCCACCAGAGCTGCGTGTGCTCCGTGATGGAGCCCGTGTCGTAGAGGAAGCGGACGAACTCCTCGTACTCGCCCCACGAGGCGAACGCGTCGGGAACCCCGCAGCGCGGGAAGAAGCGAGTGAAGATCTGCGTGCGGGCCGAGTGGAGGCCGCTGTTCACTCCCTCCACGAACGGCGAGCTCGCCGAGAGCGCGAGCAGCTCCGGCAGGAAGTTCCGCATCCCCGCGACGACCGCGATCGCCCGATCGGCGCCGTTGATCGCGACGTGAACGTGCAGCCCGAAGGTGTTGTTGCGCCACACGACGTAGCGCAGGAGCTCGTCGTTGCGCCGGTAGTGCGGGGTATCGATGATCCGCTGCGCCTTCCAGTCCGCCCACGGGTGCGTGCCCGTCGCTCCGAGGAGCACGCCCATCGGCTCGACGAGCGCGCGGAGCTGGGCGCGGCGCTCGGCCATCGCGCCGGGGACGTCGGCGAACGACTCCTGGCGCCCCGTCCTGACCTCGACCTCGGAGGCGATGAGCTCGCCCACGAGATGCGGCTCGACCGTCGTCCCGCGGGCGGCGGCATGGACGTCCTCGAAGCGATTCGTGAGGTCGAGCGAGCCCTGATCGAGCAGCGCGAACTCCTCTTCGACGGCGACCGTGAAGTCCGTCGCGGCCTCGAACTGCTCCCGCGCCTGCGTGATCAGCTCGTCGGCGGAGAGTCGCTGCTCGTCGCCCATGGCGGCGCTACAGTAGTGAAAGTCTTGAGGTCCTAACGACCGAGCGCGAGGAGCCGCTCGGCGACGCTCGCCCAGCTCCAACGCTCGGCCGCCGCCCGTCGCGCCGCATCCCTGATCGCGTGGCGCCGCGCCGGGTCGAGCGCGAGGAGCTCGGACAGCTTGCGACGCAGATCGGCGGCGTCGCCGGGCTCGAACGCGGCGAGGTGCCGAAGCTCGGTCGGGTACTCCGCCTCGAGCCCTTCCGCCACCTCCGCCAGACCCGAGTGCCGCGCGACGACCGGCGGGCAGCCGGCCGCGGCTGCCTCGGCGGCGACCATCCCGAACGCCTCGGGGAAGATCGACGGCACGACGCACGCGTCCGCGAGCGCGAGGAGATGGACGAGGTGGCGGTGCTCGAGCGGCCCGGTGAACAGCGTGCGGGCCGGATCGGCCATCGCCTCGAGCTCACCGCGATAGTCGCCGAAGCCCACGATCACGGCTCGAGCGTCGAGGCCGTCAAGTGCTTCGAGCAGCAGCTGCACGCCCTTGTTGCGGATGAGCTTTCCGAAGTAGACGACCGTCGGCGAATCGCCGACGAGGAAGTCGGCGAGCCGCTCCTCGTTGCCCTCGTCGGGAAGCCGCTCGTTCGCGTCGGCGGGATTCGGCGGGTCGAGTCGCGCCTCGGCGAGGAGAGCCTCGAGCGCCTCCTCGCTCGGCGCGGGACGCCAGAGGTCCACGTCCACGCCGGGCGGCACCTCGTGCACGTGCTCGACGTGCCGGCAGACCTGTTCGACGACCTCACGAATGTGCTGCGAGCCGACGAACACCGCTGTCGCGTCCGCGAGCACGTCGTGTCCCCACTCCTCGAGGGCGGGGCGGCCGCGCATCGAGTACTCCAGCTCAGAGCCGTGCGCCTTCACCGAGTACGGCGCTCCCGTCGCGAGGCCGACGGCGCCGCCGAGCAGGACGTGGTTGCAGAGCACGAGGTCTGCCGGCAGAAGGCCGCGCACCGCTGCTGCATTCACCTCGACCCACGTTTCGAGCTCCTCGCGCGAGCAGTCGGGCAGCAGCTTGACCTCGTAGCCCTCGTAGCGGTCGAGCACGAAGACTGGCAGCAACCCGCCCACGTCGGGGCGGACGGTCTCCGCGCCGCCGAGGTCGAAGCGGTCGGGGTGCGGCTCCTGGGAGACGACGGTCACGTCGTGCCCCGCGCCCGCCCACTCCCGTGCGAGCTGGCGCGTGTAGACGTTCGACCCCGTCCCACCGAGGAGGTACCCGTGCCAGATGACGATCCGCATGCGCGAATCGCCCACTACGGGGTCATGCGAGATGGAAGTACAGCGCGTAGAGCAGGTCGCCGGCCGGGTTCGACGTGTGGACGTTCACGTCCGCCGGGACGTCGAGGAGCGCTTCGGAGTAGTTGAAGATGATCTTGGCGCCGGCGGCGATGAGCGCGTCGGCGGCGTCCTGGGCCGAGTCGGCGGGCACGGCGATCACGCCAACGATGATGTTCCGCTCGCGTGCGATCTCGGCGATGTCCCGGATGGGGCTGATCGTGAGGTCGCCGACGCGCGTCCCGACCTTGTCCGGGTCGTTGTCGAGCACGGCGGCGATCGTGATCCCGTGCTCGGCGAAGATCGGCGAGCTCGCGATCGCGCTTCCCAGCCGCCCGGCGCCGACGAGGGCGATGTTGTGCTGGCCCTGCGTGCGCAGGATCTGCCGGATCTCGTCGAGGAGCGCGTCCGTCCGGTAGCCGACGCCGCGCTTGCCGAACTTGCCGAACGCGGAGAGGTCGCGCCGGATCTGGGTCGCGTTGATGTTCGTGTACTCGGCGATCTCCTGCGAGGAGATCCGCTCCTTGCCCATCTTCCGGGCCTGGGTGAGCACTTGCAGGTACCTGCTGAGGCGCGCCGCGACCCCGACGGTCAGACGCTCGGCCACGCGCTCCCCCTGTCGGCAGTTTGTGACAAATCGTCACGATTGTGCCAGCGGCTCCCGCGCTCCCGTCGCAGGAACCGCTCTAGGCGAGGCGGTCGCGCAGCGCGTCGGCGTCGACGAAGTACGTGAACGCCGTCTCGCCGTCGATCTCGACGACGGGCAGCAGCTCGCGGTAGCGGGCCTCGAGGCCTGGCTGGCCCGCGATGTCGACGACGTCGAACTCGACCCTCGAGGCGCCGCAGACCTCCTCCAGAACCTCGAGCGCGCGCACGCAGAGGCTGCAGCCGGGAGCGGTGTAGAGCGTGATCCGGTGTGCGGTCAGAGCCCGCCGAGCGTCACGGATAGAGGCCGCGCGTCGTCGTCGCCTCGGCGACCCGCTGGACGGCGAGGCCGTACGACGCCATGCGGAAGCTCGTCGCGTGGCTCTCGCGCGTCTGCCACGCCTCCTCGAAGGCGCGCCCGACGATGTCGTGGAGCTTCGCGTTGACCTCGTCCTCGCGCCAGAAGTACTCCTGCAGTCCCTGCACCCACTCGAAGTACGAGACGACGACCCCGCCCGCGTTCGCGAGGACGTCGGGGAGGACGACGACGCCGCGATCCTCGAGGATCGCGTCCGCCGCCGGCGTGACCGGCCCGTTCGCCCCCTCGCAGATGACGGTCGCCTTGACGCGATCTGCGTTCGCCTCGGTCACGACCTGCTCGAGGGCGCACGGCGCGAGGATGTCGCACGGCAGCTCGACGAGCTCCTCGTTCGTCACCGCCTCGGCGTTCGCGAGCCGGGCGAGCGTCCCGTGCTCCTGCTTGTGCGCGAGGGCAGCGGGAATGTCCAGCCCGGCGGCGTTGTAGACGCCGCCGCTCGAGTCGGACACGCCGACCACCTTCGCGCCTTCCTGATGGAGCATCCGCGCGAGGTTCGAGCCGACGTTGCCGAAGCCCTGGATCGCGACCGTGTACTCGCTCAGCCTGCGCCCCTGCTTCGAGGAGAGGGCCTGAATGCAGTAGAGGGAGCCGCGCGCGGTCGCCTCCTCCCGCCCGAGGGAGCCGCCGACCGAGAGCGGCTTCCCGGTCACGACGCCGAGGACGGAGTGGCCCTTGTTCATCGAGTAGGTGTCGAAGATCCACGCCATGACGCGGCCGTCCGTGCCGACGTCCGGCGCCGGGATGTCGCGCTCGGGCCCGATGTCGTTGATGATCTCGCTCGTGTAGCGGCGGGTGAGTCGCTCGAGCTGGTCGAGCGAAAGCGTCTTCGGGTTGCACACGACGCCGCCCTTCGCGCCGCCGAACGGGAGGCCCATGAGGGCGCACTTCCACGTCATCCACATCGAGAGCGCCTTGATCTCGTCGAGCGTGACGTCCTGGTGGTAGCGGATGCCGCCCTTCGACGGCCCGCGCGCGATGTTGTGCGTGACCCGGAACCCCTGGAAGACCTCGATCGAGCCGTCACCCATCGAGACGGGGATGGACACCTCGACGGCCTTCTTGCACTGGGAGAGCACGCGCACGAGGTTCGGATCGAGCCCGAAGATCTCGCCGACCCGACGGAGCTGCGCCTTCGCCAGCTCGAAGGGGTTCTCGCGGAGATGGGACTCGGCCGCGGCAGTTGACATCGAGGCGCCTCCTCGCTCGACGGGACGGCGCGAGTATATGACCGGCGCCAGCGGCTACCGCAGCCGGAACTGGATCGACGCGGATTGCTTGCGCGTCCCGTCCCCCGGGAGCGCCAGGACCCGGATCGTGTACGTCCCGCGCCGTAGGCGCGAGCCCGTCGGCCCCCGGCCCGTGAGCCCGAACGTGTAGCGGCCGGGCAGGAGCTCGCGGCGCCGCGCGAGCAGTCCGATGCGGGTGTCTCCGCGCCACAGCTCGATCTCGAGGAGGTCGACCGCGCGCACCTCCGGGTCGGGCGACAGCGCGACGGAGCCCGCGACGAAGGAGAGCGCTGCCGGCGCGGCGTCCGACACGCGTGCTCCGGTCGTGCGTAGGGCGAGGCGTGAGATCAGCCTGACGCGCGAGGGCACGGACACGGCCCAGGGGACGTGCACGTCGGGCGCGTCGCCGGCCCGAAGCACGAGCTCGCCCGTTGCGGCCCCCGCCTCGTCGGAGACCTCCGACGTGTTGGCGCGCACGACCACCTCTGCGCTCGCCCCCGGGCGCAGGCGGACGCGCGGCGGATCGACGGACACCTGGACGCCCTTCGGTGCGATGCCGCTGCTGCCGATCGAGACGGCCAGCTGCCTCGTCGAGATGTTCGTCACGCGAACCACCCGCTCGGAGTCGCTGTCCGCGTGCGCCGTCCCGAACGAGACGGAGGAGGGCTCGGCGTAGACCTCCTGTTGAACCGCGTCCCTGAGGTCGACGAGCCCGGCGCCCGAGGCCGTGGGGTCGAGGTCGACGCGCTGCGCGGACCCCACGAGGACGCCGTGCAGCCCACGCGCGTCGAGTGCGGGCCGGCCCTGGGCGAGGACGGCAGCCACACCGGCCGTGACCGCGGCGGCGGCGCTCGTCCCGCTGATAGTCCCGAAGCGGACTTCGCCGTCGTCACCTCGCCCGGGCTCCGAGGTCGGGACGGAGACTCCCGGAGCCGCCAGATCCGGCTTGAGGCTCCCGTCGAACACGAGGCCGCGCGAGGAGAACGCTGCGATCGATCCTCCTCCGAGCCGCGATGCGACGTGCACGTCGCCGATCGAGACCGTCACCGGGATTCCCTCCGCGGCGAGCGAGCGCATCTCCGCCACGACGCCCGGCTCGAGCCCGACGACCGGTACGCCCGGAGGAACGTCGAGACTGAAGGCGCCGGCCGGGAGCGCCCCGTCCACGAGCACCGCGAGCGCGCCCGCGGAGGTGGCCTCGTCCACGGTGTCCTCGGAGAGCGCCGCGCGCGGGAGGAGTGCCGCCCGCCCGGCCACGTCGCTCATGCCGTCCGGGAAGAGCGCGTCGATGCCCTTCTCCGCGGTCGCCCGGTCGACGAGGACGACGTCCGCCGTCACCGTCTTGGACGGCGCGCCGCCGAGCGGGACGTCGTCCTCGAACAGGACGCGGAGCCCCGCCCGCACGAGCACGCGCACGGTGGGAGCCGCGAGCCGCCCGTCGGCCGCGCCGACCGTGACCGCGTCCTGCGCCGCGCCAGGCCCGGCGATGCTCCCGTACCCGGGGCCTGCCCGACCGTCGTTCCCGGCGGGCACGATCGTGAGCGTGTCGAGATCCGCGGCACCCGCGATCGCTCGCGGAAGCGGGCCCTCGGCGAAGGCGGCGTACGGCTCGACCATGCCGATGAGCGCGATCCGCGCCGCATCCTGCACGTCGCCGTCCGCGTTCGGGTCGACCGCAGCCTCGAGGCCGGCGAGGATCTGATCCGTGCGCGAGTAGACGCTGTAGCCGCCCTCCGCGTTCGGCTGCCAGCCGCCGACACGAATCGGGAGGATCCAGGAGCCCGGAGCGATCCCGTGCAGGCCGCCGGGGCCTTCCGTTCCGGCGATGATCCCCGCGAGCTCGGTCGCGTGCCGCTCCGGTCGCCCGGGGATGGTCGGGTGCGGCTGGGCGATGCCGCCGCTACCCGGGTCGATCACGTCGACGCCCGAGACCACGCGCCCGCGCAGGAACGGATGCGAGGGATCGACGCCCGTGTCCAGGAGCGCGACGGTGACTCCCGTGCCGTCGAGACCGGCGATCTCGAGGTCCGCGACCGCGGTCGGCAGCACGCCGCCGCCGCTCGAGCCGCCCGCCTGCGCCGGGTAGGCGATGCGGACGGGGTACACACCCGACACCTCGCGGTCGCTCTCGAGGAGCGCCAGCGAGGTCGGGTCGAGGCGCGCCGAGAACCCGTTGACGACGCGTGTGTAGCGGTACTCCGGCGCGATCCGCGCCCCGACGGCTGCGAGCCGCGCGAGGAACTGCTCCTGCTCGGCGATCTCGGTGGCCGACCACGCGCGCGTCTGCTGCTCGGAGGCATGTCCTCCCGCGGCACGCACCTGTGATGCGAGCGACGGCGACTTCAGAAGGACGACGTAGCGCTGCGCCGTCGAGACGGGAGCCCGGACGCCCAGCACCCCTTGCCAGCCGGCCTTGTCGACCGAGACCGGAGGCGCGTCCTGTGCCCGGCTCCCCACGACCCCGAGGACGAGCGTCGCTATCGCAACGCCCGCGACCAGCGAAAGGGGTCTACGCGTCCGAGGCGTACGCATCGAGCTCAAGGTAGCGAGGGTAGGGCAGCGGCTCGACGAACCGGGCCGCGGACGCGATCATCGCCGCGTTGTCCGTGCACAGCGCGAGCGGCGCGAAAGCGGCGCCCGGCAGGGCGGCGCGGAGGCTCGAGTTCGCAGCGACGCCGCCCACAACGGCGACGCGCTCGAGCCCCGTCTGCTCGGCAGCGGCTCGCAGGCGCTGGACGAGGGCGCGGACGATCGCCTGCTGGTAGCTCGCTGCGAGGTCGGCCTTCCGCCGCTCGACCTCCTCGGCTCCGAGCTCGCGAACCGCATACAGGAGCGCGGTCTTGAGCCCCGAGAACGAGAAGTCGAGACCGGGAACCCTCGCGACCGGGAACGCGAACACGTCCGGGTCTCCAGCACGGGCCAGCTCGTCGATCGCGCGGCCGCCCGGATAGCCGAGCCCGAGGAGCCGCGCGCCCTTGTCGAACGCTTCTCCGGCCGCGTCGTCGAGTGTCGTTCCGAGCCGCTCGGAATGCCCGTGCCGGTCGACCGCGAGCAGCAGCGTGTGGCCCCCACTCGCGAGAAGGCATGTGAACGGCGGCGCAACGGGATTCGGCTCGAGATACAGCGAGGCCAGGTGTCCGTCGAGGTGATCCACCGGCGCGAGCGGAAGCCTCCGCGACCACGCGATCGCCTTGGCCGCCGACACGCCGACGAGCAGTGCTCCGACGAGACCCGGGCCACGCGTGACGGCGATCTGCTCCACGCGGTCGAGCGACTCCCCCGCCCCCTCCAAAGCATCTCGGACGACCGGCGCGACCAGCTCGAGATGGCGACGCGACGCGATCTCGGGGACGACCCCGCCGAAGCGCGCATGCAGCTCCGCCTGCGACGACACCACGGAGGAGAGCACGCGTCCTTCGTCGGTGACGAGAGCCGCCGCGGTCTCGTCGCACGACGTCTCGATCCCGAGGATCACGACGCCTGCTCGGAGGGCGCCGGCTCGCGCCACATGATGAGGGCGTCCTCGCGGTTGTCCGTGTAGTAGCCGCGACGGACCCCACGCGGCTCGAATCCGAGTCGTTCGTAGAGCCGGATGGCGCCGGTGTTCGAGACGCGTACCTCGAGCGTGTAGCCGCGCTGCGGATCGCTGGTCGTCAGCTCGAAGGTTCGCTCGAGCAGTGCGGCCGCAACCCCCCGTCTGCGGAACCCGTGCGACACGGCGACGTTCATGACGTGCCAGGCGTCCACGTAGCGCGAGATGAACGCGTAGCCGACGAGCTCGTCGTCGTCCGTGAACGCGCCGATCGCGAGCGAGCTCGGCTTGCGGAGCTCGGCGTCGAACATCGCACGCGACCACGGAGTCGGGTACGCCTCGCGCTCGATCACCTCGACCGCGTCGAGGTGCTTGCGCTCGAGCCGGCGGAGCGCGACGTTCACGCCGTCGCCGCTGCCTCGGCGTCGGGCAGCCGGACGTAGACGGGCTCGATCTCGTCGACCGGCCCGAAAGAGGATGCGAGCGCCGCATGGAGCCACGCGCTCGGAAGATGCACGTCGTCCTCGTCGGGCGGCACGATCGCGCCGCAGCGCTCGAGCGTCGAGCGATAGCGAACCGCCCCGTCGCCGACGCACAGCGTCCCGGGCTCGAGCTCCAGGTCGTCGGGTGCGAGCACGGACGGACCTGGCACGAAGACCTCGCGCCGTCGCGCATCGACGACCGGGAACGCGCCGGCGCGCGCCGATGCAAGCGCGTCGAGCGTCGAGACCCCGGCCCCGGGAATGCCGAGCGAGAGAGCGAGACCGCGTGCGACGGCGAGCCCGATCCGCGTGCTCGTGAAGCTTCCCGGGCCGGTGCCGACCACGAGCGCGTCGAGGTCCGGCGCTGTCGCACCGGCAGCCGAGACAAGCTGGTCGACGTCGGCCAAGAGCGAGCGGGCGACGCCGACGCGCTCCCCGAGCACGCGACCGCGGTCGACGAGCGCGCTCGTCGCGACCGAGGTCGCGGTGTCGAAGGCGAGGATCAGCACGGCGTCATGCCTTCTAGCAGCGCGTCCTCATCGGCCGCGAGGAGGATCCGCCGGGCGTCGGCACGGGCGTGCTCGAGCGTCACGGCGATCCTGGGTGCCGGCAGCGTCGCGAGACCCGCCTCCGGCCACTCCACGAACACCACCGCGTCGTCGAAGTACGGCTCGAGGTCTCCCCACTCCGCCGGCGAGACCGAGGTGAAGCGATAGAGGTCGAGGTGGGAGACCGGAACCCTGCCGACGTACCGATGGCCGATCGTGAACGTGGGGCTCGTCACCGGCGACGTCACCCCGAGCGCACGACAGGCGCCGCGCACGAAGGTGGTCTTGCCTGCGCCGAGCTCGCCCGAAACGGTGACCACGTCGCCGGGGCGGAGCCGGGTCACGAGCGCAGCGGCGATTCGCTCCGTCTCACCCGCCGAGGCACTGGCGAGCTCGAGTCGCACGTCAGAACAAGCCGAGCTGAACCGATTCCTCGTCGCGCTCGAGCACGGAAGCAGCCGACTCCTCTGCGGCCGGCTCCTCGAGCGAGCGCTCGAGGAGCGCAGGAATCCGCGCGAAGTCCTCCTCGAGCACCTTGAGCATCGACGGGGTGTAGAGCGCCGCGGCCGGATGGTAGATCGGGTAGAGGAGAACCGTCCTCGCGCCGAGCGTCACCTCCTGCTCCCACCCGTGGACGCGCGTGATCCCGGCCGGCTTGCCGGACAGGAGCTTCGTCGCGAAGTTCCCGAGCGTCGCGACGAGCTTCGGCTCGATCAGCTCGATCTGGCGGAACAGGTGCGGCTCGCACGACGCGATCTCGTCGGGCTGCGGGTCGCGGTTTCCTGGCGGGCGGCATTTGAGGACGTTCGCGACGAACACGTCGGCGCGAGTCAGGCCGATTCCGGCGAGCAGCGTATCCAGGAGCTTCCCCGCCTGGCCCACGAACGGAACGCCTTGCTGGTCTTCGTGGAAGCCCGGCGCCTCGCCGACGAACATCAGGTCGGCGTCGGGGCTCCCCGAGCCGAAAACGACCTGTGTCCGGCCCTGCGCGAGCGCGCAGCGCGTGCAGCTCGCGGTCTCGTCGGCATATGCGCGAAGCGCCAGTGCGCGCTCGACGGCGTCCATCGGCGGTCAGTCTAGGGCGTCGCCCGGATGCAGCCGCAGAGCCGCCTCGTCAGTGGCCGCAGCCGCACGAGCCGCCGCAGCACCCACCGCCGCCCGCCGGCCCACTGAACGCGGGCTTCGACGCAGCGCCGTGGACGGCGAAGCTCGAGAGCTGCTTCAGCACCTTCGCCGCGCCGCACTCGGGGCAGGTCACGGCCTGGTCGCTCGAGCGGACGAGCTCCTCGAAATGCGACTCGCACTCCATGCACGCGTACTCGTAGATGGGCACGAGCCGAGTGTACTGTCAGCCTCCGTGGAGCGCTGGAGCGCACCGACGCTGCGGGGCCGAATCGTGACGCTCGAGCCGCTTCGCGCCGAGCACGAGGACGCGCTGTGGGACGCCTCCCGCGATCCGCTCACCTGGCGCTGGCTGAGCGTCGTCCAGCCGCAGACGCGCGAGGAGTGGAGCGCCTTCGTCGGAGCTGCGCTCGAGGCGGCGGACGCCGCCGCCGAGCTCCCGCTCGTCACGACGCAGGAAGGCAGGGTCGTCGGCTCGACGCGCTTTCTCGCGCTGCGGCCCGAGCACGGCTCCGTCGAGATCGGCTGGACGTGGCTCAACCCCTCGGCGTGGGGCTCGGGCGCGAACGTCGAGGCAAAGCTTCTCCAGCTCGCGCACGCGTTCGACATGTGGGGCTGCCGGCGCGTCGAGTTCAAGACCGACGCGAGGAACGACCGCTCGCGTGCTGCACTCGAGGCGCTCGGCGCCTCGTTCGAGGGGATCCACCGCAAGCACATGCTCGTGCGGACGGGAGAGAACCGCGACAGCGCCTGGTACAGCGTCGTCGACGACGACTGGCCCGCCGTTCGCGCGCATTTGCAAGCGCGCCTTGCCGAGAGGTAGCTGCACGAGGCACACTCTGTTTGCCCGGTATCCGCAACGGAACTGGAGCCATTGACGATGATCGAGAGTGTTCAGATCGTGGGCGCGCGCGGGCGCGTCGGCTCGGCGGTGAGCGCGCGGCTCGCCGAGCTCGGCGTCGCGCTCGACTCCCAGAGCCCGGAGCTCGTCCTGCTGTGCGTCCCCGACCGCGCGATCGCGGAAGTCGCGTCGGCGACGCCGATCGGCCCGTGGATCGCACACGTCAGCGGCGCGACCCCGCTCGCCGCTCTCGACCCGCACACGCGCCGCTTCGGCCTCCATCCTCTGCAGTCGTTCTCGCGCTCGCGGGGTCCCGAGCAGCTCGACGGCGCGTGGGCCGCCGTCACCTCGGAGACGGATGAGGCACGTGCCGTCGGCTACGAGCTCGCCGAGACCCTCGGCGTGCGGCCTTTCGACCTCGCCGACGCCGACCGCGTTACCTACCACGCTGGAGCCGCAATGGCCTCCAACTACCTGGTGACACTGAGAGAGGCAGCGCGCTCGCTCCTCGAGGCCGCCGGAGCGCCGCCCGACGCGCTCGACCCGCTCATCCACGGCGTCGTCGACGGTGGGTTCGAGCTCACGGGTCCGATCGCCCGCGGCGACTGGAGCACCGTCGAGCGCCATCTCGCGGCGATCCGCGCGGCACGGCCGGAGCTCGAGGAACTGTACGTCGTCCTCGCCGAGGCGACTGCGCGCATCGCGGGGCGGGATCCGGCGGAGGTGCCGGCGTGAGGGTGTGCACCACGATCGCCGAGATTCGCGCGGCGCTCCTCGAGCGCCGCTCGCGCTCGATCGGGCTCGTCCCCACGATGGGCGCGCTCCACGACGGCCACCGCTCGCTGCTCCGCGCGGCGCGCGCGGAGAACGACGTCGTCGTCATGAGCCTGTTCGTCAACCCCGCACAGTTCGCGGAGGGGAGCGACCTCGCTCGCTACCCGCGCGACGAGGCGCACGACCTCGCGCAGGCGGAAGCCGACGGCGTCGACTTCGTGTTCGCGCCGTCCGTCGAGGAGATGTACCCGCCCGGGTTCCAGACCTGGGTCGAGGTGACGGAGCTGGGATCGATCCTCGAAGGACGTTTCCGCCCCGGGCACTTCCGCGGGGTCGCGACCGTCGTCCTGAAGCTCTTCACGATCGTCCGACCCGATCGCGCGTACTTCGGGCAGAAGGACGCACAGCAGGTGGAGGTCGTCCGAGCCATGATCCGCGACCTCGCGCTCGAGATCGAGCTCCGCGTGCGGCCCACCGTCCGCGAGCCGGACGGGCTCGCGCTCTCCTCGCGCAACGTCCTGCTCTCGCCCGACGAGCGCGAGCGTGCGCTCGCCCTCTCGCGTGCGCTCGCGACGGGTGACCGCGAGGCCGCGCTGGCGTCACTCCACGCGTCGAACGGCGTCGAGGTCGACTACGTCGAGCACGCGGACTTCGACCCCCCCACGCTTGCCGGCGCGATTCGCGTCGGCTCGACCCGCCTCATCGACAACGTCCCGCTGGAAGGAGAGCTGGAATGAGCATCCGCCCGCAGAAGCCCGCGCCCGCGACGCCGGCGCCCGGGAAGCTCCCGATCACGGAGCTGGCCGAGATGAAGGCGCGCCGGCAGCCGATCGTGATGGTGACCGCGTACGACGCCCCGGGCGGACGTCTTGCAGACGAGGCGGGGGCTGACCTCATCCTGGTCGGAGACTCGGCCGCGATGACCATGCTCGGACACGACTCCACGGTGCCCGCGACCATGGAGGAGATGCTCGTGCTCACGCGCGCAGTGACGCGCGGAGCGAGCCGTCCGCTCGTCGTCGCGGACATGCCTTTCGGCTCGTTCCAGGTCTCCGACGAGGAGGCGGTGCGCAACGCGATCCGCTTCGTCAAGGAGGCGGGTGCCGACGCAGTCAAGCTCGAAGGCGCCGGTGCGATGCTCACGCGCGTCCGCGCGATCGTGGACGCCGGGATCCCGGTGCAGGGGCACATCGGGCTGACGCCGCAGTCGGCGACGATGCTGGGAGGCTTCAAGGCACAAGGGCCGCTCGGCCGAGAAGGCGCTCGCCCTCTACGACGACGCACGTGCGCTCGAGGCGGCCGGCTGCTTCTCGCTCGTCCTCGAGGCCGTGCCTGCGCCGGTGGCGCGGCGGATCAGCGAGGCGTTGACGATCCCGACGATCGGCATCGGCGCCGGCCCGGACTGCGACGGCCAGGTGCTCGTCTGGCACGACCTCCTCGGGCTCTACGCGGGTCGTCCGGCGCGATTCGTCAAGCGCTACGCGGAAGTCGGCGAGATCATCACCGCCGCGCTCGCCGAGTATGCGGCGGACGTGCGCGAGCGGCGCTTTCCCGAGGAGCGGCACACGTACGCGATGCCCGACGACGAGCTCGCGGAGTTCGAGGCGAAGCTCTCAGAACATCAGGAACAGCGACGCGCACGCCGCTAGCAGCGCACTGGCGGCGCCGACCGCCGCAAGAGTGCGCAGCCACGTCCACCCGTGCGTGACCCGGACGCCGAGCACGAGGAGCGCTCCGGACCAGACGACGAAGGCGAGCTCGAGCGCGAGCAGCACGCTCTCTCCCGTCCCCTGATCGGCACCGCCTGCGTGGAAGGTGTCCTCGCCGTAGAGCGCGATCCTCAGCGGAACGAGGAGGAGCAGCGAGAGCGCGAGGGGAACCAGCGCGAAGCCCACCGTCTGCCGGGCGCGGCGGTAGTCGCCGAGGCTGCCGAACAGGCGCACACCGAAGAAGAGCCCGAACCCGAACACGACGTAGCTGACGACGCCGTACACGCCGCCGGCGACGAACGCCCAGATCGCGACGAGCGCGGCGTCGTAGTCGACGCTGTCCATCAGCGTCGAGGCGGTCGGGGTCGCGAGCACCGCCGCAGCACCCGCGAGCCACACGATGAGGAGCAGCGGCTCGGAGCGGGCGGCGACATCGTCCGGATCGTCGTCGCGGAGCGCGAAGAACACGGAGCTCGGGCTCAGCAACACGGCGGGAACGCGCAGCCACCAGGCCCGGTCGGCGGAGATCTCGGGTCGGCCGCCTACGGCTTCGCTCGCCATCTCGCGCAGCGTAGCGGCGTTCGTTCGGCCTTCAGGCGCGCGACTGGGGCACGTCAGGCAGCGGCAGCGGCCCGCTCGGCGAGAATGCCGCGCAGGAACTGCCCCGTCGCCGACTCCTCGACGTCGGCGACGTCCTCGGGCGTTCCGGTCGCGATCACCTCGCCGCCCTCGTCCCCGCCTTCCGGGCCGAGGTCGACGATCCAGTCCGCCTGCTTGATGACGTCGAGGTTGTGCTCGATGACGAGCACGGTGTTCCCGTTGTCGACGAGTCGCTGGAGCACCTCGAGCAGCTTCTCGATGTCCGCGAAGTGGAGGCCCGTCGTCGGCTCGTCGAGGATGTACAGCGTCTTTCCGGTGGCCACCTTCGAGAGCTCGGCGGCGAGCTTCACGCGCTGCGCCTCACCGCCCGAGAGCGTCGTCGCCGGCTGGCCGAGCTTGATGTAGTCGAGACCGACGTCGTGGAGCGTCTGCAGGCGCCGGCGGATCTTCGGGATCTTCGCGAAGAACTCGAGCGCCTCCTCGACGGACATCTCGAGGACGTCGGAGATCGACTTGCCCTTGAAGCGCACCTCGAGGGTCTCGCGGTTGTAGCGCTTGCCGTGGCACGTCTCGCACGGGACGTAGACGTCCGGCAGGAAGTGCATCTCGATCTTGATCGTCCCGTCGCCCTTGCACGCCTCGCAGCGGCCGCCCCGGACGTTGAAGGAGAAGCGGCCGGGCTTGTACCCGCGCACCTTCGACTCGGGCGTCAGCGAGTACAGCTCACGAACGTGCGTGAACAGGTCGGTGTACGTGGCCGGGTTCGAGCGCGGCGTTCGGCCGATCGGGCTCTGGTCGATGTCGATGACCTTGTCGAAGCAGTCGACGCCGTCGACGCACTCGTGCTCGCCGGGCCGCACCCTCATCTTGTTGAGCCGGTTCGCGAGCGACTTGTAGAGGATCTCGTTCACCAGAGTCGACTTGCCCGAGCCGGAGACGCCCGTCACGGCGATGAAGCGGCCGACCGGGAAGTCGACGTCGATGTCCTTGAGGTTGTGCATCGTCGCCCCGCGCACCGAGAACCAGCCGCGCTCGTCGTCGTCGCGCCGTGGCGGGACGAGGATGCGACGCTCGCCGCTCAGGAACTGACCGGTGATCGAGCCCGGCGTCGTCGCGATGTCGTCGGCGGTTCCCTCCGCGACGACCTTCCCTCCGTGCTCGCCGGCACCCGGCCCCAGATCGACGACCCAGTCCGCGGAGCGCATCATCTGCTCGTCGTGCTCGACGACGAGCACGGTGTTGCCGACGTCGCGCAGCTGCTCGAGCGTCGTGATCAGGCGCGCGTTGTCGCGCTGGTGGAGCCCGATCGACGGCTCGTCGAGGATGTACAGCACGCCGACGAGCTGCGAGCCGATCTGGGTCGCGAGACGCAGTCGCTGGGCCTCGCCGCCGGACAGCGTCTTGGCAGCACGGTCGAGCTGGAGATAGCCGACACCGACGTTGTCGAGGAACGTCAGTCGCTCACGGATCTCCTTCAGGATCCTGCGGCCGATCAGCTCCTCCGTCTTCGTGAGCTCGAGCTCGTCGACGAAGCGCAGCGCGCCCGTCACCGAGAGCTGCGTGAACGCGTGGATCGAGCGCTCCCCGATGGTCACCGCGAGCACCTCCGGCTTGAGGCGCGCGCCGTGGCACTCGGGGCAGGGGCGGAAGCTCATGTACTCCTCGATCCGGTCGCGCGCCTGAGAGGAGTCCGTCTCGCGGTAGCGCCGCTGGAGGTTGTTCAAGAGCCCTTCGAAGGCCATCGTGTACTGCCGCTTCCGGCCCATCCGGTTTCGGTACGTGACGAAGATCCGCTCCCCGCCCGTGCCGTGCAGGAACCGATCCTGCTGCTCGGTCGTCAGCTCGCTCCAGGGCACGTCGAGCGGGATCTCGTAGCGCTCGGCGATCGCCTCGATGACCGAGTCGTAGAAGCTCTGGCTCCCGACCGTCCACGGCACGAGCGCGCCGTCCTCGATCGACAGCGACGTGTCGGGCACGAGCAGGTCGGGGTCGATCTCGAGCTGTGCGCCGAGGCCGGTGCAGCGCGGGCACGCGCCGTGCGGCGAGTTGAACGAGAACACGCGCGGCTCGAGCTCCGCGAGCGACACACCGTGATCCGGGCACGCGAGATTCTCCGAGAACGTCATCGACTCTCCGTCGACGACGTCGATCACGACGAGCCCCTCCGCGAGCGAGGTCGCGGTCTCGACCGACTGCGTCAGACGCTGCCGGAGGTCGGCCTTCATGACGAGGCGGTCGACGATCACCTCGATCGTGTGCTTGAACTTCTTGTCGAGGACGATGTCCTCCTCGAGCAGCCGCTGCTCGCCGTCGACCTTCACTCGCGTGAAGCCGTCGCGGCGCAGCTCCTCGAGGACGTCCCTGAACTCGCCCTTGCGATCGCGAACGACCGGTGCGTTGACGGTGAACCGCGTCCCGTCCTCGAGGCGCAGCACCTGCTCGACGATCTGGTCGAGCGACTGGCCCGCGATCGGACGCCCGCAGACCGGGCAGTGCGGGCGGCCGATGCGCGCGAAGAGGAGCCGCAGGTAGTCGTAGATCTCGGTGACCGTGCCGACCGTCGAGCGCGGGTTCCGCGATGTCGTCTTCTGGTCGATGGAGATCGCGGGAGAGAGCCCGTCGATCGAGTCGACGTCGGGCTTCTCCATCATCTGCAGGAACTGCCGGGCGTACGCGGACAGCGACTCGACGTACCTCCGCTGACCCTCGGCGTAGATCGTGTCGAACGCGAGCGAGGATTTTCCCGAGCCGGACAGGCCGGTCACGCAGACGAGGGCGGTCCGCGGGATGCGGACGCGGACGTTCTTCAGGTTGTGCTCGCGGGCGCCGTGAACGACGAGCTCGTCGGCCATAAGGCGCGTCATTGTACCGAGGCGAACAGACGTTCGATACGTGCCCGCTCGGCGGCCCGGCCGGGGCCGCAGTTTCCGCCCGGCCGAGCGCCTGCTCCCCTAACCCTCAGTCGTGCTCCGTCTCCTTCACCTGGCCGCGGATCTCGCCCGCGAGGTTCTTCGGCGTGTGGACGTTGACGTAGGTCTTCCCACGCTCGAGGGCATCCTCGACGTCGTGCGTGATCTTCGCCTTGCCGGTCTGGCCGCTCCTGCACGGCGCGCACAGCGCGACCAGCACGTTGCCGGCCTTGCCGGGCCGGCCGAGGTGGACGTGCGCCTGCACGGCCTTGCCCGAGAGGTGCGCGAACGTGAGCTTCCACGTCATCGTGATCGGGCCGGACTTGGGCTCGAGCGTGGTCGCCGTGAACGTGCCCGTGGCGGAACCGGGAACACCCTTCGGCTTCGGTACCTCGGCCCCCGCCGTCAGCGTGGACTTGAACTTGTACGTCTCGCTCTTCCCGGGGCCCCGGCAGCGAGGCCCACCATGACGAGTCCGGCCACGACGGCCGCGATAACTGCTCTCAGCATGCGTTTCTCCTCCGTTGCTTGACCCCCGTTCCTTCGGGACGAGCGCGCGATCGGATTGGAGGAGGGTCGGCGACGCGCCCAGATCCGCGTCAGCGGCGAGCCCAGATCCGCGTCAGCGGCGAGCAGTGCGCCAGCGGCCGAAGATCAGACCGCCGACGGTGAAGCCGAGCCCGAACGTGCCGAGAGCGAACGCGCCGATCGCAATCAGCCGTCGCCAGAGCGAGAGCCGCTGCCAGCGTCCGATCGCCTCGGCCTCCTCGGCCGAGAGCGGCTCCCCGCGCCGCTGCTTGCGCGCGGCACCGCCTGCGCGGAGCCCGAGGTAGATGTCGTCGAACAGCTCTGGCGACTCGTCCGCCACGCCGCGAGTGTAGCTCGCGCTCCGGCCGTGACCATGCCGCCGGGGCGCGCACGCACGGTGGGTAGAGTCCGGCGCCATGGAGCAGCAGCTCGCCGAGCTGAAGGAGCGCCTGGGCCAGCTCACCGACCTCCGGCGCACGGAGGGTCTCCTCGTCTGGGACATGACGGTGTTCATGCCTCCGGGCGGCGCGGCGACGCGTGCCGCGCAGCTCGCCACCCTCGAGGGAATCATCCACGAGCGCATCGTCGACGGGCGCTTCGGCGAGCTCTTCGCCGAGCTCGAGCCGTACGCGGCATCGCTGCCGCCCGACTCCGACGACGCTGCGCTGATCCGCGTCGGCCAGCGCGACTGGGACCGCGCGCGCCGCGTCCCGAAGGAGCTCGCCGTCGAGTTCGCGGAGGTTGCCGCGCAGTCGTACGAGGCGTGGGTGAAGGCGCGCGAGGAGTCGGACTTCGCCGCTTTTCGACCGTGGCTCGAGCGCATCCTCGACCTGCGACGGCGGTACGTCGAGTGCTTCGCGCCGTACGACGACCCGTACGACGTGCTGCTGCAGGACTACGAGTGGGGCATGCGCACCGAGGAGATCCGGCGGATCTTCGCGGTGCTCGAGCCGGAGCTCCGCGCGCTCGTCGCCGAGCACGCGAGCGAGGACGAGGACGCCTTCCTGCGCGGCCCCTTCCCCATCCCCGAGCAGGAGCGGCTCTCGCGCGAGCTCGTCGAGCGCTTCGGCGTGACGTGGGATCAGTTCCGCCTCGACACGACCGTGCACCCGTTCGAGATCACGTTCGGCCTCGGTGACGTCAGGCTCACGAGCCGCTATGCCGAGGACGACCTGCTCTCGCTGTTCACCGCGATGCATGAATGCGGTCACGGGCTCTACGAGTGGGGCGTCAGCCACACGCTCGAGCGCACGCCGCTCTGCTCCGGCGTCTCCGCGACCCTCCACGAGTCCCAGAGCCGCCTCTGGGAGAACATCGTCGGACGCTCGATCCCGTTCTGGACGTGGTTCTACCCCCGGCTGCAGGAGGCGTTCCCCGGCCCGCTCGGCTCGGTGCCGATGGAGGACTTCCACCGGGCCGTGAACCGGGTACGCCGCTCGTACATCCGCGTCGACGCCGACGAGACGAGCTACGGCCTGCACGTCATCCTGCGGTTCGAGCTCGAGGAGCGACTCCTCTCGGGCGAGCTCGCGGTCGCCGACCTGCCGGAGGCGTGGAACACCCGCTTCGAGGAGCTCGTCGGGCTACCCGTCCCGAACGACGCCCAGGGCGTCCTCCAGGACACGCACTGGTCCGGGGGTGGGTTCGGCTACTTCCCGACCTATCTGCTCGGAACCGTGCTGTCCGTGCAGATCTGGGAAAAGGCGCGTCAGGCGATACCGGACGTCGAGGAGCAGATCGGCCGAGGCGAGTTCGCTGAGCTCCACCACTGGCTTCGCGACAACATCTACTCGCTCGGGCGCAAGCTCACTCCCGCGGAGACGGTCGAGCACGTCGTCGGCGGGCCGATCGACCCGCAGCCGTACCTCGCGTACCTGCGCGCGAAGTTCGCGTCCGCCTAACTACGCGGCGCGGCCGAAACGCTTCTCGGCGCGCGCTCGCGCACGCTCGGTCTCGACGTCGCGGTCGCGGGGCGGGGCCGCGGTCACGAGCTCGTCGAGGAGGCGGCCTGTGATCGCCGCGATCTCCTCGACGGCGCGCTGGAAGACCTCCTCGTTGGCCTTCGACGGCTTCTGCGACCCGCTCACCTTCCGCACGTACTGGAGCGCTGCCGCGCGGACCTCCTCGTCGGTCGCGGGAGGCTCGAAGTTGTGGAGGGTCTTGATGTTCCTGCACATGGCGTTCTCTCTCCTCAGGTCGAAGCGGTCTGGGCGAGCGCGTCGAGCTCTCGACGCAGCTCCTTGATCTCGTCGCGGAGCTTGGCCGCGTACTCGAAGCGAAGCTCCTCCGCGGCGAGGTACATCTCCTCCTCGAGCGTGATGACGAGCTTCTCGAGCTCGTCGTGCGTCATCCCCTCGACCTCCGCCTTGCCGCGGCGGCGGCGCGAGGAGGGCACGTGCGGCGACTCGAGCGAGAGGAGCTCCGCTATGTCGGAGACGCCCTTCACGATGGTCTCCGGCGTGATCCCGTGCTCCTCGTTGTACGCGATCTGGATCGTGCGGCGGCGCGCCGTCTCGTCCATGGCGCCGACGATCGCCTCGGTGCGCTTGTCCGCGTAGAGCAGCACCTTGCCGGCGGTGTTGCGGGCTGCGCGGCCGGTCGTCTGGATGAGCGCGGTCTTGCCGCGGAGGAAGCCCTCCTTGTCCGCGTCGAGCACCGCGACGAGCGACACCTCCGGCAGGTCGAGGCCCTCCCGCAGGAGGTTGACGCCGACGAGGACGTCGAACTCGCCGAGCCGCAGCTCGCGGATGATCGCGATGCGGTCGAGCGTGTCGATCTCGGAGTGGAGGTAGCGCGCGCGGACGCCCGCCTCCAGCAGGTAGTCCGTGAGATCCTCCGCCATCTTCTTCGTCAGCGTCGTGACGAGGACGCGCTCGCCCGCCTCCTCGCGGTGCCTGATCTCGTTGAGCAGATCGTCGATCTGGTTGCGCGTCGGCCGCAGGTCGACCTCAGGGTCGACGATCCCCGTCGGTCGGATGAGCTGCTCGGCCACGACCTGCGAGCGCGTCAGCTCGAACGCGCCGGGCGTCGCCGACACGAACACGAGCTGCTTCACCTTCCCGAGGAACTCGTCGAAGCGGAGCGGCCGGTTGTCGAGCGCCGACGGCAGTCGGAAGCCGAAGTCGATGAGCGTCTGCTTGCGCGAGCGATCGCCCTCGTACATCCCGCCGAGCTGCGGCACCGTCTGGTGCGACTCGTCGACGAAGCAGACGAAGTCGTCCGGGAAGTAGTCGATCAGCGTGAACGGATGCGAGCCCACGGGACGGCCCTCGAGCGCCCGCGAGTAGTTCTCGATGCCCGAGCAGAAGCCGAGCTCCTTCATCATCTCGAGGTCGTACTCGGTGCGCTGGCGGATGCGATGCGCCTCGAGCATCCGGCCGTCGTGCTCGAACTTCGCGACCTGCTGCTCGAGCTCGGCGCGCAGCTCGTCGATCGCACGCTCGATGCTCGGCGTGGAGGTCACGTACTCCGTCGCCGGCCAGATCACGAGGTTGTCGAGGTGCGAGAACACCTCGCCCGTGAGGGGGTCGAAGTGCGTGACCTGCTCGACCTCGTCGCCGAAGAACGAGACGCGGTATGCCGTCTCGACGTTCGCCGGCTGGATCTCGACGAGGTCACCCTTCACGCGGAAGCGCCCACGCCCGAGCACCGT
The DNA here is from genome assembly GCA_963846995.1 of uncultured Gaiellaceae bacterium. Lineage (GTDB taxonomy): Bacteria > Actinomycetota > Thermoleophilia > Gaiellales > Gaiellaceae > GMQP-bins7. The sequence continues at coordinate 160,073 of CAWJYD010000001.1, forward strand.
GTCGTTGCGCACGTACTGACTCTCGATCAGCTTGCGGAGCATGTCGTCGCGGTCCTGCGTCTCCCCCACGGCGAGGATCAGCACACGCTCGCGCCACTCCTCCGGCGAGCCGAGTCCATAGATGCACGAGACCGACGCCACGACGACCACGTCGCGCCGCGTGAGCAGCGACGACGTCGCCGACAGTCGCAGCCGCGCGATGTCGTCGTTCTGCGAGGAGTCCTTCTCGATGTAGAGATCCGCCTGCGGGATGTAGGCCTCGGGCTGGAAGTAGTCGTAGTACGAGACGAAGTACTCGACCGCGTTGTCCGGGAAGAACTCGCGGAACTCGTTGCAGAGCTGCGCGGCGAGCGTCTTGTTGTGCGCGATGACGAGTGCCGGGCGCTGCAGCTTCTCGATCGTCCACGCCATCGTCGCCGTCTTCCCCGTCCCGGTCGCTCCGAGGATCGTCTGGAAGCGGTTGCCGGCAGCGAGCGACTCGGCGATCTCGCCGATCGCCCGCGGCTGGTCGCCCATCGGGGCGTACTGCTCGGTCGCCTTGAACGAGCGCACAGGGCCAGCGTACCGACGCAAACCCGGATCGCCGCTTGGTCCAGAATGTGCGATTCGTGCCACCCAGAAACGTCATCGCGACCGGCGTCGCCGTCCTGCTCTTCGCGGTCGCGACCGCATCGGCTCCCGCCGACGACACCACGACGACGACGAGCGTAATGACGACCACGACGACGCTTCCGACGGAGCCGACGACGACGGATCCCGGGACGACGGCCACGACGGAAACGGCCACTACGACGACGGCGGCGTCGACGACTACGACGGAGCGGGCCCCCGTCGCGCCGACCTCACGCCCGGTGCCGTCCCCGAGGACCGAACCCCGCGCGCGAAAGCTCGAGACGACGACCGAGGTGCCTCCGTCGCCCCGGCGTGCCCATCCCCGTCGGCACCGGATATCGAAGCCGCTCCAGGTGACGCCGCCCCTGGGACAGGCCGGCTACGTGTTTCCCGTCGCCGGAACGGCCGGCTACGGCGACACCTACGGCGCCTTCCGCGGCGACGTCCACGGCAAGTGGCACCACGGCACCGACATCTTCGCGTCGCTCGGCACCCCGGTCGTCGCGGTCGCGAGCGGCACGGTGAACCGCGTCGGCTGGCGGAAGGCGGGCGGCTGGCGCGTCTGGGTTCGCGACCGCTCCGCCAACCAGTTCTACTACGCGCACCTCTCCGGGTACGCATCGACTCTCTTCCACTCGCGTTATGTCGAGGCGGGCGAGGTGATCGGCTTCGTCGGCAACACGGGAGACGCCTACCCCGGCGTGGCGCATCTCCACTTCGAGATCCATCCGCATCAGCTCCTCCGGCTCCGGTACGACGGAGCGGTCGACCCGACCACGTATCTGGCACGTTGGGCGCACGTCCAGCGCGTACTGGCGCCTCGGCCGAAGCACCCGAAGCTGATCATGCGCGTCGCTGCCCGCCGTGAGGCCAGAGCCGTCTTCCGGCGGCTGCTCGTCGCACGCGGTCTCGTACGAGAGACGGGTCCGCGGCCCGAGGCCGCGCCGGAGAGAATCAGCCGAGCACACCGCGTCGTCGCGGGATCACCGGCGGCGTCGGTCGCCGTGCCCGCAGCACCCGACGGGCAGCGTCCTCAGCTCGTCGAGCCCCTGCTCGGCGGCGTGATCTCACTCGTGCTCTTCGCGGTACTCGCGCTTCTCGTACGGCTCGCCGCCCCGACGGCCGGCGCCGCCTCGGCTGGCGCGGTCGAGCTTAGAGCCCGAGCTCGGAGCGATATGCGGTCGCGTACACCTGCCTGACGCGCTCCACCTCGTCGACGTACGCCTTCGTCTCCGGGAACTCGATGCCGCGGCCCTCCTGTTCCCAGCGGTCGACGTTGCCCTGCCCGGCGTGGTACGCGGCGAGCGCGAGGCGCACGTTCCCGTCGTAGTGGGCACGCAGGTGATCGATGTACCAGGAGCCGTAGCGGACGTTGATATCCGGATCGCGCAGGTCCGCGAGCACGAAGTGCGTCCCGCCCGTCCGCAGCGCGATGCCCTTGGCGGTCTCGGGCAGGAGCTGCATGAGGCCGATCGCGCCGGCGGCCGACTCCGCATTCGGGTCGTATCTGCTCTCCGCGTAGACGACAGCGGCGAGGAGCGCAGGGTCGAGATCGTGCTCGCGCGCGTGCGTGCGCACGATGTTCTCGTAGGCGAGTGGATAGCGCGTCCGCAGGTACCAGTCGGGTTCGGAGCGCACGATCCAGGCGCCCGCGCCGGCGAGCACGAGCAGCAGAGCGGAGAGGGCGACGAGGATGCGCACGCGACGCGACGTCAGGACGGCGCGGTCAGGGTAGCCATCACCCCGGCGACCCAGGCATCCAGCTCGTCGGGCGTCCCGGTGTTCACGTAGGAGAAGTCCGCACGCGCAACCTTCTCGCGATCCGGAAGCAGGCGTGCGCCGCGATCGTCCTTCCACCCTCCACGTCGTGCCTCACGCAGCTTCGCGGGCGCCGTGATCACCACGACCTTGTCGAACCGCGTGTCCGCGCCGACCTCGTACAGAAGCGGCACCTCGGTGACGCACACGGCGGGTGGATTCGGGAGCGCCGCGAGCTGCTCCCGCCACGTCATGTACTCGCGTGAGACGAGCGGGTGCAGCAGCTTCTCGAGGAAGTCGAGCGCGTCGCGGTCGTCGAAGACGCGGAGGGCGATCCGCTCGCGATCGGGCGTCCCGTCCCCGCCGAGGATCTCCTCGCCGAAGCGCTCGACGAGCTTGCGTGCGACCTCGGGGTCGTTCGCCAGCAGGTGATGGACGATCTCGTCGCTCGACACGGTTGCGGCACCGTGGCGACGGAAGCACTCGAGCGCCGTGGACTTGCCGGCGCCGATCCCTCCGGTGATCGCGACCGCGAGCGGGCGGCTCACGTGGACGGTGCTACTCGGAGTCGGGCTGCTCGGAGTCGGCGTCCGCGTCTGCGGCGGCCTCCTCCGCAGGCTCGTCCGCCGGAGCGGCGCTCTCGTCTGCGACTTCGAGCTCGGCGGCCGCTTCGGGAAGGGCCTCCACGTCGGCCTCGGCGATCGCCGTGTCGTCGGTGACCTCGACCGTCTCGGCTTCGTCGGCCTCCTCGGTGACCTCGACCGCCGACGCGGTCGGGAACGCCTCCTCGGAGAGCCTCAGGTCGGGTGTCTCGTGGACGGACTCGGCACCGTCGGCGCGCGGCACAGGCTGCTCGCCCTCCTCGACGCGCTTCAGCGACAGCGATAGACGTCTGCGCTCGCCGTCGATCTCGAGGATGCGCACGTTGACGGCATCTCCCTGCGAGACCACCTCGCGCGGATTCTCGACGTGGTGCGGTGCGAGCTCGGAGATGTGCACGAGCCCCTCGACGCCCGGGAGGATCTCGACGAAGGCGCCGAAGGTGACGACCTTCGCGACGCGGCCTTCGACGACGTCGTCCTCGCGGTACGACTCCACGACCTGCTGCCAGGGATCCGTCTGCGTCTGCTTGAGCCCGAGCGAGATCCGCTGCCGGTCACGGTCGATGTCGAGGACCTTCACCTCGACGGTCTGGCCGATGTCGAGCACCTCGGACGGGTGGTTCACGTGGCTCCACGAGAGCTCGGAGATGTGGATGAGGCCGTCCATGCCGTCGAGGTCGACGAACGCGCCGAAGTCGACGATGTTCGAGATCTGGCCCTCGATGACGTCCCCGGGGCTGAGCCGGTCGAGGATCGCTTGGCGCATCTCCTTGCGCTCGTCCTCGAGGACGGCGCGACGGGAGAGCACGACGTTGTTGCGCGAGCGGTTCAGCTCGATGACCTTGCAGCGCAGCTCCTTGCCGAGGAAGTCGTCGAGATCCTGGACGCGCCGGATGTCCACGAGCGACGCCGGGAGGAAGCCCCGCACGCCGAGGTCGAGGATGAGGCCGCCCTTGACGACCTCGATGACCTTGCCCGTGACCGGCTCGCCGGACTCGGCGGCCGCCTCGATCCGCTTCCACGCGAGCTCGAAGCGGGCGCGCTTCTTCGAGAGGATGAGCCGGCCCTCGGCGTCCTCCTTCGTGAGCACGAGCGCGTCGATCTCCTCGCCCACCGCAACCTCGTCCGCCGGGTTGACCGAGCGGCGGATGGTCAGCTCGGCGACCGGGATGACGCCCTCCGACTTGTAGCCGATGTCGACGAGCACCTCGTCCTTGTCCACCCGGACGACCGTGCCGTGCACGACTTCTCCCTCGTTGATCTCGGGGAAGGCAGCGTCGTAGTCGGGGATGAGCTCCCCGTCGGGGCCTGTCGTCCAGACTCCCTCTTCGGCGGCAGCGGGCTTTTCGGCGATGTCGTTCGCCATGCGAGCCGGGGAGTATAGCCGGATGCAGCGAAAATCCAGATCGACCGGCCGACCGCGAGAATCGGCTAGAAAGCGGCCATGCGACTCACGCTCGTACGCAACGCGACGCTCATCGTCGAGCTGGCGGGGAAACGGATCCTCGTCGATCCCATGCTCGACGACGAGGGTGCGCGTCCGCCGGTTCCGAACACACGCAACCAGATACCGAACCCGACCGCGCCGCTCCCGTTTCCGGCCGAGGACGCAGTGCGCGGGATCGACGCGGTCGTCGTGACGCACCTCCACCGCGACCATCTCGACGGCCGCGCCGAGGAGCTCCTCCCGCGCGACGTCCCGGTCTTCTGCCAGCCCGAGGACGAGAGGACGCTCCGCGAGCTCGGGCTCGACGCGCGGCCGGTCGCCGACGTGCTCGAGTGGGAGGGCGTGCGCATCGCGCGGACCCCGGCGCGGCACGGCACGGGCCAGATCGCCGAGGCGCTGGCGCCGGTGAGCGGATTCCTCCTCGACGGGCTCTACGTCGCGGGGGACACGGTCTGGTACGACGGCGTCGAGGAGACGATCGAACGCCACCGGCCCGACGTCGCGGTCGTGAACGCCGGAGGTGCGGAGTTCCTCGAAGGCGGCCTCATCGTCATGGGCGTCGACGACGTCCGCGAGGTTGCGGCGCGCGTCCCGACGGTCGTCGCCGTCCACCTGGAGGCGCTGAACCATTGCTTCCTCACCCGTGCAGAGCTGCGGGCGGCGCTGCCGGACGTGCTCGTCCCCGAGGACGGCGAGACGCTCGATCTCGACACGGCTGCGTAACGGGGGAGCGCCTCCCTCGTAGAGTCCCCGGATGCGCTACGGCCGTCTCGTCCACGACCTCCTTCGGGTCGGATTCGCGGTCACCGCAGCCGCGGCCATGGCGTACCAGTTCGCGAAGCTCGACTCGAGCGACGCGTTCAGCCCCGCGAACTTCTTCAGCTTCTTCACGATTCAGTCGAACGTCCTCGCCGCCCTCGCCCTCGTGCTCGCGGCGCTCGTCCGGCGCGATGAGCGCTCACGGACGTTCGACGCCCTCCGCGGCGCGGCGACTTTCTACATCGCGATCACAGGCGTCGTGTTCTCGCTCCTCCTCTCAGGTCTTCAGGAGGACCTCGACACGCACATCGGGTGGGTCAACTTCGTCGTCCACTACCTCATCCCGGTGGTGGTCGTCGCCGACTGGTTCGTCGACCCACCGCAACATCGGCTCGGCATCGGAGTTGCGCTCGCGTGGCTTGCGTACCCGCTGGCGTGGTTCGCGTACACGCTGATCCGGGGCAGTGCGGTCGACTGGTACCCGTACCCGTTCGTCGACGTCGAGCGGCACGGCTACGTCGGGGTGCTCGCGCGGGGTGTGGTCTTCGCCGTCGCGTTCGCGCTCGGCGCAGTGCTGTTCGCGTGGGTCAGCGACCGTCGGTCGGGCGCGACACGCAGATCGCGCTAGAGCTTTACGACTTCGCCTCGGCCCAGTCGTCGCCGACGCCGACGTCCACGGCAAGTGGCGGGTCGAGCGGGTACGCGCCGACCATCTCCTCGCGCACGAGCTCGCGGACTTTCGACACCTCGGTCTCGGGCACGTCGAGCAGGAGCTCGTCGTGAACCTGCAGCACCAGCCGGGCACCTCTCCCCTCTGCGCGCAGCCGCTCGTGGATCGCCACCATCGCGACCTTGATGATGTCCGCGTTCGAGCCCTGCATGACGAAGTTCACGGCGACGCGCTCGCCGAACCCGCGCGTCTGCCGATTCGAGGCGCGCAGCTCTGGAACCGGTCGCCTGCGGCCGAGGAGGCTCGTCGCGTAGCCGTCCTCGGAGGCCTGCGCGATCGTCCGGGCGATGAACGCCTGCACGAGCGGGAAGCGCGCGAGGTACGCGTCGATGTACGCCTGCGCCTGCTCCTTCGGGATGTCGAGGTTCTCCGAGAGACCGAAGGCCGAGATCCCGTAGACGATCCCGAAGTTGATCATCTTGGCGATCGCGCGCTCGCCCGAGGTCAGCGTGGCCGGATCCTTCTCGAGGACCTCCGCGGCCGTCGCGCGATGGATGTCCTCGCCGCGCTCGAATGCCTCGCGGAGCTTCGGCTCGCCCGAGACGTGCGCGAGGATGCGCAGCTCGATCTGCGAGTAGTCGGCCGAGAGCAGGCGGTGGCCCGGCTCCGCGACGAAGGCGGAGCGGATCTCCCTTCCGAGCTCGGTGCGAATCGGGATGGCCTGCAGATTCGGGCTCGACGTCGAGAGGCGCCCGGTCGCGGCGACCGTCTGGTTGATCGTCGTGTGCAGCCGGCCGTCCTCGCCGATGAGCGACGGCAGCGGCCCCAGGTACGTGTTGACGAGCTTCGTCAGCTCGCGCCACTCCTCGATCACCGGGACGATCTCGTGGTCGGCGCGGATCGCGCGCAGGACCTTGCCGTCGGTCGAGTAGCCGGTCTTGCCCTTGCGGCCGGGCGTGAGCTCGAGCTTCTCGAAGAGGACGCGACCGAGCTGTTGCGGCGAGCCGATGACGAACTCCTCGCCAGCGAGCTCGTAGGCGCGCGCCTCGAGCTCCTCGATCCGGTCGGAGAGACGCGCGGTGATCTCGCCCATGCGGTACGTGTCGATCCGGACGCCGGCGTCCTCCATCGCGGCGAGCACGACCGTGAGCGGGAGCTCGATGTCGCGGTAGAGGCGCTCCGAGCCGCGCTCCGCGACCTTCGCGCCGAGGGGCGCGGCGAGCCGCCGCGTCGCCTCGGCGTGCCGCACGAGTGCCGCCGTCTCCTCCTCCGCCGGCGGGTCGGGCTCGAGCTCCACGCCGTACTCGGCCATCAGGTCGTCGAGGTCGTACTCGGCGCGACCGGGGTCGATCAGGTACGCGAGCAGCATCGTGTCCTCGGCAACCGGCTCCCGCAGCCGCAGCGGCTTCGCGTCGTGGACGAGAACGGCGAGATCGCCTGCTGACACTGCGTCGCTCGAGCGTGGCGCGACCACCACCTCGCTCTCGGTGGCGTACGCGATCCGCTCGCCGTCGAGCGCGACGCCGACGCGGCCCCCAACGGCCGCGTCGTCCCCCTCCCGCCAGGTGACGCGCTCGAGCTCGGCAGGCGGGCGCTCCGCCGCCGGCAGCGCCTCGTCGAGCGTGTCGACGCGGCTCAGGAGCCCGCGGAACTCGAAGCGGCGGAAGATCTCCTTGAGCTCCGAGCGATCGGGCGGGGAGAGCACGAGGTCGGCCGAGTCGACCCCGAGGTCGAGGTCACGGCGCATCGTCGCGAGGAGCTTCGACGCGCGCGCCTGCTCCGCGTTCTCCGCGATCGCGCGCGAGCGCGCGGGCGAGAGCTCCGACGCGTGCTCGACGACCTCCTCGAGCGAGCCGTACTGCGACACGAGCTGCCCGGCCGTCTTGTCCCCGATCCCGGGGATGCCCGGGATGTTGTCGCTCGTGTCGCCCTTCAGCCCGATGAAGTCGGGGATCTGGTCGGGACGGATCCCGTAGCGCGCCTCGACCCGCTCTGGCGTGTACACCTGTACGTCCGCGACGCCGCGCGGGGTCATCATCAGGCAGATGTTCTCGGAGACGAGCTGGAACGCGTCGCGGTCGGTCGAGACGACGCACGTCTTCACGCCCGCCTCGTCGGCCCGCGTCGCCAGGGTCGCGATCACGTCGTCCGCCTCCCACCCTTCGAACTCGAGGTTCCGGTACCCGAAGGCCTCGACGATCGGGCGGAAGTGGGGGAACTGCTCGCGGAGGAGGTCCGGCATCGAGCGGCGGTCCGCCTTGTACTCCGCGTCGATCTCCTTGCGGTGGACGGGGCGCGTGTCCCACGCGACCGCGACGCCCCGCGGCTGGTAGTCGGAGAGCAGCTTGAAAAGCATGTTCGTGAAGCCGAGAAGCGCGTTCGTCGGCTGGCCGTCCGTCGTCTGCAGCTCCTCCGGGAGGGCGAAGAAGGCGCGGTACGCGAGGTTGTTGCCGTCGACGAGGAAGAGCTCCGAGTCGTGTGCCGGCCCGTCGTCGAGGACGAGCTCCTCTCCCGTCAGCGTCTTCGGCACTCGCGCGAGTCTATGCGGCGCGTACCGCGATCCGAACCACGTGCCCGTGCGGCGCGAACGCGCCGTCGTCCTCGAGCATGCCGGTCGTGACCAGGAGCTCGACGGAGCCGCGGTCGTCGCCGGAGCGCTCGACGACGTGGGTCGACGACTCGGCGAAGGTGCCGACGAGCCCGAACGCCGCCTCGCGTAGCTCACGCCACGACGCGCCGGCCGCGACGACCTCGACGTCGAGGGTCGCGTCCTTCACGTCCGCCCGTCCAGGCGGTCGAGGTCGCCCACGCCGCTCGAGGCGCTCGCGACCCCGCAGCCGCGCTCGTCCGTGTCCCAGCGCCTCCCCACGCGATGAGTGTCGCACGCGCTGGTTGACTGACGGCATGCGCCGGGTTCCGCTCCTGTCCGGCTCGCGGATCGTCCACGTCCAGGTCGACGACGAGACCGCGGTGCTCCTCCCTCCTCCGCCGCCGGCCCACGCCCTCGACGTGGACGCCGCCGTCCGGGACGCTCTACGTTTCCCACTCGGTGGCGCCCGCGTCGCCGAGCTCGTCCGTCCAGGGTCCCGCGTCACGATCGTCGTCGAGCCGCCCGCGCTGCCCGTTCCCGGAGCGACGCTCGACCCGAGACCGCGCGCCCTCGCGGCAGTCGTCGCGGAGCTCTCCGCGCTCGGCGTGCCGGACGCGCGCCAGACGCTCCTCGTCGCGGGCGGTCTCGGCCGTCGCCTGCCCCGCCGCGAGCTCGAGCGCCTGCTCCCGCCAACCGAGGCGCGGGAATTCCGCGGCACCGTCGTCGTCCACGATGCGGCCGCTCCCGACCTCGTCCCGCTCGAGGTCGCGGGCGGAGCACGCGTCGCGGTGTCCCGCACCCTCGTCGACACCGATCTCGTCGTCGTGCTCTCGTCGGCGGAGACCATCGTCCGCGGCGGTCCCGGCGCGCTGCTCGCGGCCTGCGACGCGGGCACGATCCGCCGCTCGTCGGCAGCCCAGTCGCTCGTTCGTGCGTCCGCGGAGCCTGCCTGGCGGCTCGCGCTCGCCGTCGAGGACGCGCTCGCCGCAGGCGCTCCGCTCTACGGCGTCTCGCTGGTCCTCGACCACCCGCGGCTGACGGGCCGCTTCCGCAACTTTCCGCACGACCCTGCCTCGCTCGCCCATGTCTCGCGCTCGCCGCTGCGGCGGCTCTACTCGTTCCTGCCGGCCGGGGTGCGACGCACGATCCTGCGCGACGTCCCGCGCACGCTCGCGGCAGTGGCAGCATTCGGCGGGGTGCCCTCGGACGCGCACGCGGAGGCGCTCCTGCGCGCCGTCGAGCTCCGAGGGATCGAGCTCGACGAGCCGCTCGACGCGCTCGTCCTCGGGGTGCCGTGGATCGGCCCCCACTTTCCGCGCGAGCCGCTCAATCCGATCACCGCCGCGTCGCTGTCGCTCGGCTTCGCCCTACGCCTCTGGCGCGACGCCTTCCCCATCGTCGACGGAGGCACGCTGGTGCTCGTCCACTCGCTGACCCGGTCGTTCGCGCACCGCCTCCACGATCCGTACCGAGCGCTGTTCGAAGCCCTGTCCGCCGGAGGCGAGGAGGGAGTCGCGGCGTCGGAGGCCGAGGCGGCGCTCGATCCCAGGGCGCTCGACGCCTACCGCGCGGGCCACGCGTGCCATCCGCTGCTGCCGTACGCGGACTGGGCAGGCTGCGCGCCGGCGCTCTCGCGGCTCGGCCGGGTCGTCGTCGCGGGGAGCCGCGACGCCTCCGCCGCGCGGACGCTCGGCTTCGTCCCCAGCCACTCGGTCTCGAGCGCGCTCGAGATGGCTCACGGCGTAGCCGGCGGGCGCGCACGCGTCGGCGTGCTGCTCTCGCCCCCGTACGCGCCGCTACTGGTAGGAAGCTAGCCCTCGCCGAGATAGGTCCTGCGGGACCTGCTCGTTCGTCTTCAGCTCGCCCGCGGGCCCCTCGAGCGCTATCCGGCCGGTCTCCATGACGTAGCCGCGCTGCGCGACGTCGAGCGCCATCAGCGCGTTCTGCTCGACGAGCAGGACCGGCGTGCCTTGCTTGTTCACCTCAACCACGGTCTCGAAGATCCGCTCGACGAAGATCGGGGCGAGCCCCATCGACGGCTCGTCGAGGAGCAGGAGCTTGGGACGGGCCATGAGCGCGCGCCCGATCGCGCACATCTGCTGCTCGCCTCCGGACATCGTCCCCGCCTTCTGCGTGCGGCGCTCGTGCAGGCGTGGGAAGAGCTCGAAGACGCGATCCATGTCGCCCGCGAAGTTCTCCTTGTCGGAGCGCTGGAACGCCCCCATCTCGAGGTTCTCGGTGACCGACATGCGGGGGAAGAGCCGACGGCCTTCCGGGCTCTGGGCGATCCCGTTCTTCACGATCGAGTGCGGTGAGGCGTGCGTGATCTCGTGCCCCTCGAAGCGGATCGCTCCCTCGCGCGGCTGGTTGAGGCCGTTGATCGCGCGCAGCGTCGTCGACTTGCCCGCCCCGTTGGCGCCGATCAGCGTCACGATCTCGCCCGCCTGGACACGGAGCGAGACGCCCTTCAGGGCGTGGATCGCCCCGTAGTAGACGTGGACGTCGTCGAGTTCGAGGACGTCGCCGGGCGTCGCCTGCGCGCTCACTCGGTGGCGCCTTTCCCGAGGTACGCCTCGATCACGCGGTCGTCGGCGCGAATCTCCGCAGGTGTCCCCTCGGCGATCTTCGAGCCGTACTCGAGGACGGTGATGCGCTCCGAGACGCCCATGATCACCTTCATGTCGTGCTCGATGAGGAGCACCGTGACGCCCTTGTCGTCGCGCACCTTCGTGACGAAGCGGGTGAACTCGGCCGTTTCCTGTGGGTTCATCCCCGCGGTCGGCTCGTCGAGCAGCAGCAGCTTCGGCTCGGTCGCGAGCGCACGCGCGACCTCGAGCCGGCGCTGGTCGCCGTAGGGCAGGGACCCGGCGCGCTCGCCGTGCCGGCGGGGAAGGCCGCAGTACGTCAGGAGCTCGCGCGCGCGATCGCGGCTCTCGGCCTCCTCGCGCTTCACCTTCGGCGGACGGAAGATCGCCCCGAGGATCCCTGCGTGCATACGGCTGTTCATCCCGACCTGGACGTTCTCGATCGCGTTCATCTGGGAGAAGAGCCTGATGTTCTGGAACGTGCGCCCGATGCCCAGCTTCGTGATCGCGTGCGGAGGCAGGTACGAGATCTCCGTGCCGTCGAACACGATCGAGCCGGACGTCGGCTTGTACACGCCCGTCAGCTGGTTGAAGAACGTCGTCTTGCCCGCACCGTTCGGGCCGATGAGCGAGACGATCGCACCGCGCGGAATCGAGAAGTCGACGTCGTCGGTCGCGACCAGGCCGCCGAACTCCTTCCGCACCTGCGTGGCGACGACGAGATCGTCCTGCTTCGCCATCAGTCGTCGCTCGCGTCGCGGTCGGTGAGCGTGCCCTCGTGCTCGACGTCGTAGAAGGGCGTGTCGTGGACGCCCTCCTCGAGCTCGATCCGATGCCGCCGCTCGGGTATCAGCCCGGCCGGGCGCAGGAGCATCATCGCCACGATGATGATCCCGTAGATCCCGAAGTTGTACTTCGTCGGGTCGAAGTTGAGCCCGGCGTTCTGGATCTTCGAGCCGATCGTCGACAGCCCCTCGATGTTGAGGTACGAGAGGATCATCCCGCCCGCGATCACGCCCCACACGCTCCCCATCCCGCCGAGGATGACCATGCAGAGCAGGAACACCGAGATGTTGAAGTAGAAGTCCGCGGGGAAGGCGCCGCCCTTGAAGCTCGCGTAGTACGCGCCCGCCACTCCTCCGAAGAAGGCGCCGATCGCGTAGGCCCAGGTCTTCGTGCGCATGAGCGGGACGCCCATGGCAGCCGCGGCAGTCTCGTCCTCGCGGATCGCGATCCACGCTCGGCCGAGCCGCGAGTCGCGAAGCCGGACGGTGCAGAAGACCGTGATGAGGAGGAGGGCGAACGCGACGACGTAGAACCAGAGCGCGCGGTTCGGAGATGTCTGGAAGTTCTCCGGGAGCCCGGTGAAGCTCAGGATCGGGAACCCGACGGAGTCGATCGGCGCGATCCCGAACGTGCCATGCGTGAGGTCGAAGCCGAAGAAGTTGTCGCCGTTCTGCACGACCTGGGGGACGATCTCGCCGAAGCCGAGCGTCACGATCGCGAGGTAGTCCCCGCGCAGGCGCAGCGTGGGCAGACCGATGATGATCCCGGCGAGCAGCGTGAGAAGCCCCGCTGCGATGAGGACGACCCACATCGTCACGTGAATTCCCGGCTGCGAGCTCGGGACGGACGAGAGGAAGTGGATGTTGACCTGGCTGAACTGTTGCGACGCGAACCAGCCGGCTGTGTACGCGCCAACGGCGTAGAAGGCCACGTAGCCGAGGTCGAGGAGCCCGGCGTAGCCGACGACGATGTTGAGCCCGAGGGCCATCATCGTGAACGCGACCATCACTACCATCGACTCGGTCGAGGGGACGAAGTCGCCGATCACGGGCAGGGACTTCAGCGTGTCGACGTACCAGGGGTAGAGCAGGCCGAGCAGGACGAGCGCCGGGACGAGCCAGCGCTCGCGATCGCCCTTCGCGTAGCCGCGCGCCCGGTCCTTGAGCGAGGTCACGCGCCCTCCGGCGTCCGCTCCCCGAGCAACCCCTCCGGGCGGAAGACGAGGGTAGCGATCAGGATCGCGAAGACGATCGAGCGCGTCCAGTCGCTCCCGGGCGCGTACCAGGTGAGCCCCTCGTTGAAGGACTGGATGAGCCCGATCAGCGTGGCCCCGAGGACCGCACCCGGGAGATTCCCGATCCCCCCGAGCACCGCCGCCGTGAAGGCGATCAGGCCGAGCTGGAAGCCGCTGTCGAACCGAACCTGGTACTCGAGGAAGTACACGAGACCGGCGACCGCGGCGAGCGAGCCGGCGAGGAAGAACGTCACCGAGATCGTCCGGTTGACGTTGATGCCCATCATCGCCGACGCCTCGGTGTCCTGGGCGACGGCGCGCATCGCCTTGCCCTGCCGCGTGGAGCGCACGAACCAGCTGAGGACGATGAGCGCCGGCACGATGATCGCGAGCGCGATCATGAGCTTCCAGCTGAACTCGACCTGTCCGATCGAGATCGCCGTGCCCTGCGGAATGAGCTCCGAGCCGCTCTTGTACCCGACGCCGTAGAGCGCGAGCGACAGGTTGAAGATGATGAACGACATCCCGACAGCCGTGATCAGGGGAGCTAGCCGCGGGGCGCTCCGGAGCGGGCGGTAGGCGACGCGCTCGATCGCGCCGTTGCCGACAGCGAAGAGGGGCAGCGTGATGGCGAGCGTCAGGAGCACGCCGCCGGCGACGGCTGCGTTGCTCGATGCGGCCGTCAGGCCGAGAATCGAGAGCATCACCGTGCTCGCGACGAGGCCCGAGAGGGCGAACACGTCGCCATGCGCGAAGTTGATGAGCTGAAGGATGCCGTAGACGAGCGTGTACCCGAGCGCGACGACGCCGTAGATCGAGCCACGCGTGAGGCCGTCGAGCCCGATGTTGATGAAGTACGTCGGGTCCTTGACGAAGTTGACGGCGAGCCAGAGGACGATCACGCCACGAACCCGAGGCCGAGGCCGTTCACGACCTTCGGCGAGCGCATCGTCCGGAGGACGCTCGTCCACGTCTGACCCATGAGGGGTGCGACTCTAATCCGCAATTCGCGGGAGGGCAATGCCCTCCCGCGAATTGCTGCCAACGCTGGTTTCTACTTGCCGAGCGCGGCGTCGACCGTCGACTGCTTCGGAGCGATGGTCGTCACCGGCAGGAACTTGGTCGATGCCTTGTAGACCGTGATCGCGACCGTCGCACCCGAGCTCGCGACAGGATCACCGTCCGCCGAGAACGTGAACGAGCCGAGGAGGCCGTCCTTCACGTCCGAGGCGAACAGCTTCGAGATGACGTCCGAGCGCGAGCCGTCGGAGGCCGCGATAGCGTCGAGGAAGGTCTGAGCAGCCTGACCTCCGTAGATCGCGTACGGGTCGATCACCTGGCCGGAGAGCGGGCCGGACTGGAGGCCCGCGATGAACTCCCTGGCCTTGCCCTGGAACTTGGTGATCGGCTGTCCCGCGACCGACGAGTACATGCCGTCCGATGCCGAACCGGCCTCGGTGATCGTCGACTGCTGGGTGAAGCCGTCCGGGGCGAGGAGCTTCACCGCACCGGTGTTCGGCCCGAGGACGGCGACCTTGTCCTTGATCAGCTGTGCCCCGTTCTCGTCGGTGAGCCCGCCGAGGAACACGGCATCGGCGCCGGTCTGCTTGATCTTGTCCATGACCGACGTGTAGCTCGTCGCCTTCGAATCCCAGGCGGCGAACCCTGCGATCTTGATCCCGAGCGACTGTGCTGCATCACGGAAGTTGGTCGCGACTCCAAGGCCGTAGGCCTGCTTGTCGTTCAGGATGTAGACGTTCTTGATGCCCTGGCTCTGCGCGAACTCCGCGTCGGCCGAGCCCTGGAACGCGTCGTTCGCGACGACGCGCAGGTAGTTGCGGTTGCCCGACGGGTAGTACTTGTCCGGCTCCGTCGAGTCGCACGACGGCGCCGCCGCCGTCAGGCACACGTACGTGTTCGCGGGCGAGACCATCGGGATCCCGCCGTCCGAGGCCTGGTTGAGCACCGGGATCTCGATCGCGGCGCAGCCGGAGTTGAATGTTCCAATGACCCCGATCACGCCGTCGTTCGCGGCGTATGCGTTCGCGTTCGCCGAGCACTTGCCCGAGTCCCAGCTCCCCGCCTGCGCCGTCGCGTTATCGCAGGACTGATACGCGATGTTGTAGTCGCCGGCCTTGTAGTTCGCCTGCTGGAGTGCGTACTTGATGGCGGCGACGATCTGCGTGTTCTGCGCCCGCGACGAGCCCTGCAAGTTCAGATCCGACGCCAGGATGTAGTCCGGATCGCCGTCTCCGCCGTAGTCGATCGCCGTGCACGACGATGACGGGAGCGCCTCAGGGGCACCGCCTCCTCCACCGCCACCGCAGCCGGCAGCGACGAGCGTGAGCGCCGCAACGAGCAGTCCGAGCGCGACGAGCACGCTCTTCTTCGTAGTCAAATCAGTCCTCCTCATGTCGATTCACCCGTAGCGCGCCCTCGAGGCGGCGCACCGCAAGTATCTGTGCTCGGCGCGCCGGACGCAAACCGGGCATCACGTCGAGGACAGAGCTCACGACCGGGCACGGCGTATCGTGCAGCTCGTGTCCACGGCCGACCCTCTCACGTTTCTGTTCGCAGTCGCCCTCGCAGCTGGTGCGTCGATGGGCGTCTTCGCGCACGCGAGCAAGCACGGGAGCCGCCACGCGACCGCCTGGGGCGTGGCCGCCTTCCTGCTCGCCGGGGTGGCCGTGCCCGTCTACTTCGTCGGCTACTGGGTTCGCCGCCGCCACGGCAACTAGCCGCCGCCTGGATCGAGTGATTTCGCCGGACGACCGCAGTCGTCGCGAAATGCGAGGAGCTATCTGCGCTTGGGCGCGGGAGCGGCGATGACGCTCAGGCGAAGCGTCTTTCGGGCGACGACGCCGAGCGAGTCGGTGGCCTCGAAGGTGAGGCTGTAGCGACCCGCCTTCTTGGGGGTGCCGGAGAGCACACCGCTCGCGCGATCGAAGTGGATGCCGCGGGGAAGCGATCCGGAGGTGATGTGCCAGGTGCTGGGCGCGACTCCGCCCGAGGTCTTGACCCTGGCGCCGTAGAGCTTTCCCACCTTCGCGGGGCGAAAGAGGGTCGTTTGGATCGCGAGCTTGTCGGCGACGACGACGCGTGCGGGGTAGGTGGCGACGCGGCCCTCGGCGTCAGTGACCTTGGCGACGAAGGCGAACGTGCCCGCGCTTCGCGGGGTGCCGGAGATGGCCCCCTCGGCGAGCGTCAGGCCGGAAGGAAGCGTCCCGCTTGCGAGCGACCAGGTGTAGGCGCCGAATCCGCCCGCGGCTTCGAGGGTCGCGTCGAAGGGGATGCCGACCTCTCCCTGGGCGCGGCGAGCAGAGCTGAAGGGATCCGCGGCGGAGATGGTCAAGGGAGTGCGAACGACGATCTCGAGCGCCTTCGTGTCCGAGCGCGAGTCCGCGTTGACCTTGGCGTAGACCGTGAAGTCGTAGGTGCCCGCCGTCGTCGGGGTTCCCGAGATGAGGCCGCTCGAGGCGTCGAGCGCGAGGCCGGGCGGTAAGGCGCCACCGCTGATCGAGAAGGTCTTCGCGTCGGCGACGGAGGCGGTCACCTGTAGGGAGTAGGGCGCACCCGTCGTGCCGGTGGCCGCAGACTCGGGGCCGAGGGTGAGCTTCGGCAGCGCCGGAGCGCCGGGATTGATCGGGATGATGAACTCGTCGTCGGACTGGCACTTGTTCCCGCAGGTCGAAGAGCAGCCCGCTTCTCGGTTGGCCGTGTAACTGAGGTAGAAGCGGTACGTCCCCGGCTGCGTGGGGGTTCCGCTGATAAGCGCGGCCTTGGTGCTGTCACTTGCGTACGGCGAGAGGCTAAGGCCGGAGGGAAAGCTTCCCGAGCTCACCGAGAAGACGGCGCAGCTCCAGGGATCGTCGTCCTGCAGGAACACCGGGAGCGAGTACGGCGTTCCGACCGTTCCCGTCGGGCACGTCGCCGGGCTCTCGCCCGTGCACCCCATCCGTCCCTGGTCGAACTTCCCCGCGCTCGCGCCCGGGACGACGACGATGCCAACAGCAGCCGCTAACGCGACCAGCAGGAAGAGGCGCTTCAGTCCCACCGGCCGGGGAAGGTAGCAGCAGGATCGGGTCGCATCGAATGGCGTTCAGGTTGCGTACAGATCCTGCGACTGCGTACCCAGTTGTCCCCTGGTTCGGATGCCGGAGGTGGGGGTCGAACCCACACGTCCCGGAGGACACGGGATTTTGAGTCCCGCGCGTCTGCCAGTTCCGCCACTCCGGCTCGCCGCGATCCTAGCCCCGCCTCCCGCCGTCCTCGCTCCCCGCTAGCCGAAGAACGCGCGCGCGACCGCGTACCACTCGTCGGGCACGGTCTTGAGCTCCCTCGTCGCATCCTCGAGCGCGACGTCGCCGATCGCGTCGCCCTGCAGCGCGGCCATCCTGCCGAAGCGCCGCTCGTGCGCCAGCTCGGCCGCCTTCAGGCCGAAGCGCGTCGCGAGCACGCGGTCACGCGCCGTCGGCGTGCCGCCCCGCTGGACGTGTCCGAGGACCGTGACCCTCGTCTCGAATCCCGTCCGCTGCTCGATCTCGCGTGCGAGCGCGTCGCCGACCCCACCGAGCACGACGTGGCCGAACTGGTCCGTGCGACGCGCCTCGCCCGCGACGAGCCGGTGCTCGCCCGACGCGAACGTGAGCTCGTACCCCTCGCTGACGACGACGATCGAGAAGTCCTTGCCGGCGTCGTGGCGCTTCTCGAGCTCCGCGCACGCGTCCTCGACCGTGATCGGCTGCTCGGGGATGAGGATCACGTCCGCCCCGCCCGCGATCCCGCTCATCACCGCGATCCAGCCGGTGTGGCGGCCCATGACCTCGACGACCATGACGCGGTTGTGCGACTCGGCGGTGGTGTGCAGCCGGTCGATCGCCTCGGTCGCGATCGTGACCGCCGTGTCGAAGCCGAACGTGTAGTCCGTTCCCGAGAGGTCGTTGTCGATCGTCTTCGGCACGCCGACCACGGGGAAGCCGTGCTCGCGGTGGAGGCGCGCGGCCACGCCGAGCGTGTCCTCTCCACCGATCGCGACGAGCGCATCGAGGCGCGCGTCCGCGAAGTTGCTGAGCGCCGCGTCCACTCCGCCTTCGAGCTTGTAGGGGTTCGTCCGCGTCGTCCCGAGGATCGTGCCGCCGCGCGGGAGGATCCCCGACACCTCACGACGCCCGAGCGGCTCGAACAGCCCCTCGACGAGGCCCTTCCAGCCGTCCCGAACCGCGACCATCTCGTGCCCCCGGTCGGTCGACACGCGCACGACCGCGCGAATGACGGCGTTCAGCCCGGGGCAGTCGCCGCCACCCGTGAGGATCCCGATCCGCACGACCGCTTAGACGTCGGGCGGTTCGGACTGGACGAGCGCCACGAGCCCGGCGGGCGAGACGAGGACAGCGTCCACGCCGGAGCGCTCGAGCTCGGAGACCTCTTCCGGCGTCGCGTCGTGCAGATCTGCGATGGCGAGCTTCCCGGCCGGTACGTCGTGGAGCAGCTCGAGGAGCGCCTCCAGCGGATCGTCCTCCGAGCCCTGGTCGACCGCCAGGAGGAACACCTCCGGGTCGAAGTCGTCGAGGGAGCGCTCGAGGTCGGCGGCCTCCTCGACGCGGACGACGCATTCGAGCCCGAGACCGTGCGCCTCGTCCCAGAGCGCGAGCTCGGGCTCGATCACGACGGCGTCCGCGGACGCTCCCTTCGCGTCGTGCAGGCGGCCGAGATGGAGGAGCGGCAGCTGCGACGACGCACGGACTGCATCGACGCCCGCGTGCGCCGCGAGCCCGTCCGCGCCCTGCGACTCGGCGGCCTGCGCGCTCGCTGCGTCGTCGACCGCGACGATGAACGAGATCCCGTCGCCCTCGGCGATCGCCTGGCTCAGCCTGCTCACGAGACGGGATCGTAGTCGGCGGCGCGCAAACCGTGAGGAGGCTGCGAGCGTCTACTCCGTCGATGCGTCGCGCCGTGTTCGCACTCGGGCTCGTCCTCGCGCTCACGATCGCCTCCGGCGCGGGCGCGAGAGTGGTCACGGGCACACCGCACGCCGACCGCCTCGTCGGAACCGTCCGCGCCGACACGATCCGCGGGCTCGCGGGGGCGGACACCCTCGTCGGGCTGGGCGGACCGGACTTCCTCGAAGGCGGCCCGGGGCGAGACGTGCTCGACGCGGGAGCGGGGAACGACCGCGTCGCGGTCTCGTACGACGGCGCCGCCGACCGGGTGCGCTGCGGCTCCGGCTCGGACGTCGTCGCGGCGGACGCGGTGGACTCGGTCGCCGCCGACTGCGAGCTCGTCGGGCGCATGCTCTCCCGCGACCCGTATGCGACGGCCGACGCACAGCACGAGACGGAAGTCGAGCCCGGCAGCTTCACGGTCGGGCGCACCACGGTCGCCGTCTTCCAGGTCGGCCGCATCGAGGACGGCGCGGCGAGCAACATCGGCTACGCCGTCACGAGGAACGACGGCGCGAGCTGGCGCAGTGGGTTCATGCCCGGACTGACGACGGCGAGCCGTCCCGCCGGGACGAACGTCCGCGCGAGCGACCCGGCAGTCGCGTACGACGCCGCACACCGAACGTGGCTCGCCTCCTCCCTCGCCCTCGGCGACGGCGTAACGCGGCTCACGATCAACCGCTCTGCGAACGGGTCGACCTGGAGCGGCGCGATCCTCGCCGCCGAGGAGACAGGCGCCGGAGGCGACGAGGGCATCGCCTTCGACAAGGAGTGGATCGGCTGCGACAACACACCGACCTCGGCGTTCTACGGCCGCTGCTACCTCGTCTACACGCACTCCGCCGACGAGGACATGCTCCAGGTGCGCACGTCGGTCGACGGAGGGCTGACCTGGTCGCCCGGCGTCGACGTCGGCGCACAACCGGCGGTCGGAGCCTTCCCGGCGATCGGCCCGTCCGGCAAGCTCGTCCTCGTCTACCTGTGGGAGACGAACGGCTCGCCCGCGATCGCCTCGTCGCTCTCGACCGACGGCGGCGCCGCGTGGGCGGCCCCCGTCCGGATCGCGGACGTCGACGGACGCTGTGCAGTCCGCGGGTTCAGGGCGTTCGCGCTGCCCTCAGCGGATGTCGACTCCTCGGGGCGCGTCTGGGCGGCGTGGCACGACTGCGCCGCCGCGGGCACGACGACGAACGCCGCGTTCGTCGCGTCGTCGGCCGACGGCGCCGCATGGAGCTCGCCGTTCGCGGCCACCCGCGGGCGCAACGCGCTCCTCCCCGCGATCGGCATCGACCGCGCCACCGGCCGCATCGCCCTGGCCTACATGCGCGCGACGGCGGCCGGAATCGACATGGAGCTCGTCGAGTCGAGCGGGGGGACGCGCTGGGGAACGCCGCGACGGCTCTCTCCGGAGACGATGCAGTTCACGTGGATGCCCCGGACGAGCTCGGGCCGCATGCTCGGCGACTACGTCTCGGTGCACTACGCGGGTGGACGGCCGCTCGTCGTGTGGGTGCTCGCGTCGCCGCCGGTGGGCTCGAGGTTCCGCCAGGCCGTGTACGCGACGCGCGGCTAGAACTCCGCCCGTCAGGGGCCGATCGGGTGCCAGACGGTCTTCAGCTCGAGGAAGGATTCGATCTCCCACGGGCTCTGCCGGTCCGGCGTCGAGCGGACGACCCGCTTGACGTTCTCCGCAGCGGTTCGCTCGAGCTCCGCAGTCGGGCCGTCGACGCCCGTGAGGTCGATCGCGTTCACGTCCATGTGGCCGGCGAGCCACGGTGCGAGCTCGTCGGCGAACCCCGTGAGCACGTTGACGGCCCCGTCCGGGAAGTCGGACGTGGCGAGCGCCTCGGCGAGCTCGACCGCCGCGACGGGGCGCGTCGCGGACGCCACCGCGACCACCGTGTTCCCACCGACGAGCGCAGGCAGGAGGCGGGAGACGAGCCCGAGCAGCGGGGGCTCGGAGGGGGCAATCAGGGCGACGACGCCGGTCGGCTCCGGCACCGTGAAGTCGAAGTACGGGCCGGCCACCGGATTCGAGGAGCCGAGAACCTGGGCGAGCTTGTCCGCCCAACCCGCGTACCAGACCACGCGGTCGATCGCGGCCTCGACCTCGTCTACGCCGCCACAGGCAGCTTCGAGGTCTGCGCCGCGCGCCTCCATCATCTCGGCGAGCCGGTAGAGAACCTGCCCGCGGTTGTACGCAGTGAGGCCCGACCACGCGGGGAACGCCGTTCGCGCCGCTCGCACCGCGTCGCGGGCATCCTTGCGCGACGCGCGAGCCATGTTGTGGCCCTCGGCGTCGAAGGTGCGGCCCGACTCCGAGCGCGGGAAGGCGCCGCCGACGTAGAGCTTGTACGTCTTCTTGACCGCGAGCCGGCTCACTCGCTCCCCCACCGCCCCCACGCCCACAGGAGCACGATCCCGAGAAGGGGGAGCACGACGAAGAGGGTCACGGCGACCGAGGCGAAGATCCAGCCGATCGAGGACGCAGCGCGGCGACCGCGAGAGCCGGTCGACGGCTGGCTCATTCGTCGAACCTCAGGTAGGGCGCGAGCCCGTGCCGTCCCCCCTCGCGCCCGAAGCCAGATTCCTTGTAGCCGCCGAACGGCGACGTCGGGTCGAAGCGGTTGAACGTGTTCGCCCACACCACCCCGGCGCGCAGCCGCTCGACCATCCACAGGATGCGCGAGCCCTTCTCCGTCCAGACGCCGGCGGACAGTCCGTACGGCGTGTTGTTCGCCTTCTCGACCGCCTCCTCCGGCGTACGGAAGGTCAGCACGGAGAGGACGGGGCCGAAGATCTCCTCCTGCGCGATGCGGTAGCTCTGCGCGACGTTGGTGAAGAGCGTCGGGACGAACCAGAAGCCACGCTCGGGAAGCTTGCACTCGGGCTGGAAGATCTCCGCACCCTCGTCCTCCCCGCTCGCCACGAGCTCGCGGATCCTGTCGAGCTGCGCACGGGAGTTGATCGCGCCGACGTCGGTGTTCTTGTCGAGCGGGTCGCCGACGCGCAGCGTCGTCAGCCGCCGCTTGAGCTTCTCGAGCAGCGGCTCGTAGATCGACTCCTGGACGAGGAGGCGCGAGCCCGCGCAGCAGACGTGGCCCTGGTTGAAGTAGATGCCGTTGACGATGCCCTCCACCGCCTGGTCGAGCGCGGCGTCGTCGAACACGATGTTCGCAGCCTTGCCACCGAGCTCGAGCGTCAGCCGCACGTCGCGGCCGGCGAGCTCTCGCATGATCAACTTGCCGACCTCGGTCGAGCCGGTGAACGCGAGCTTGTCGATCCCCTCGCTCTGCACGAGATGTGCACCGGTCGATCCGTCCCCGGTCACGAGGTTGACGACCCCCGGCGGAAGCTCGGCCTGCCGGCAGATGTCGGCGAAGATCATCGCCGTCAGCGGCGTCGTCTCCGCCGGCTTGAGCACGACGGTGTTCCCGCATGCCAGCGCCGGCGCGATCTTCCACGCGAGCATGAGGAGGGGGAAGTTCCACGGGATGATCTGCGCGGCGACGCCCAGCGGCCGCGGCGTCCGTCCCGGGTAGGCGTACTCGAGCTTGTCGGCCCAGCCGGCGTAGTAGAAGAAGTGGGCTGCCGCGAGCGGGACGTCGACGTCCCGCGACTCACGGATCGGCTTGCCGCCGTCGAGCGACTCGGCGACGGCCAGCTCACGCGAGCGCTCCTGCAGGAGCCGTGCGAGCCGGAACAGGTACTTCGCGCGCTCGGAGGCGGCGAGCGACGACCAGCCGTTCTCGAAGGCGCCGCGTGCCGCGTCGACGGCGAGGGCGACGTCCTGCTCGCCCGCGAGCGCGACCTCGAACAGGTGCTCCTCGGTCGAGGGCGAGATCGACTCGAACCACTCACCGCTCTTCGGCTCGACCTCCTCCCCTCCGACGAAGAGCCCGTAGCGCTCGCGGATGTCGACGACGTCGCGAGCCTCCGGAGCGGGTGCGTAGTCCCACTCGAAGGTCGCGGGCGCGCTCGACGCGCGCTTCTCGATCTGGGCCATCAGTCGATGGTGAAGTAATCGCCGGACTGGTAGCGCCCCGTCTTCTCCTTGCGGAGCTGCATGAGGACGTCGTTGAGGAGCGACGACGCACCGAACCGGAAGAGGTCGGGCGTCATCCACTGCGGGCCGAGCGTCTCGTACAGCGTCACGAGGTACTGGATCGCCTGCTTCGACGCGCGGATCCCGCCGGCGGGCTTGATCCCCACGACGTGCCCGGTCTCGGCGTGGACGTCGCGGACGACCTCCATCATGCAAAGGGTCACCGGGAGCGTCGCCGCGGGGCTCACCTTCCCCGTCGACGTCTTGACGAAGTCGGCGCCCGCGGCGATCGCGATCAGCGACGCACGGCGGACGTTGTCGTAGGTGCCGAGCTCGCCGGTCTCGAGGATCACCTTGAGGTGCGCGTCGCCGCATGCCTCCTTCACCCGGACGATCTCCTCGTAGACCTTCGCGTAGCGGCCGGAAAGGAATGCACCCCGATCGATGACCATGTCCACCTCGTCCGCACCGAACTCGACGACCGCACGCGTCTCGGCCACCTTGAGATCGGTCGGCGACTGGCCCGAAGGGAACGCTGTCGCGACCGAAGCCACCTTCACCCCACTCCCGGCGAGCCGCTCCTTCGCGACGGCGACGAGGCTCGGGTAGACGCAGACCGCGGCGACCGGCGGAATCGACGTGTCCGTCGGATCCGGCCGGAGCGCCTTCGAGCAGAGGGCGGCGATCTTGCCCGGGGTGTCCTGGCCCTCGAGGGTGGTCAGATCCATCATCCGGATCGCGAGCTCGAGCGCCTGCACCTTGGAGCCGCGCTTGATGGAGCGCTTCGCGAGCGTCGACGCCCGCTCCTCGAGCGCGACCGCGTCGACGGAGCCGACGCGGGGCAGTCGCGGCCCCGCAGGGAGCTCGAAGCCGCCGACGAGCGCTGGTGCCTTCGCCACCATCCGAGTGTAGATGCGTCGTGGCGGAGAGAGCCCGAGCGCGCCCGGATCCTCGTTGACACCCTTCCGGAACGGCGATTCAATGCCTCGGGAGGCAGCCGTCGATGGATCGCCATCTTCTCGCAGGTCGCCGGCACGTGCTCGAACCTCGGGAACGTTCAGCGTGAGATCGCCGAGCTTCCGTCCGGAATCAACACGCTCACGATCGACGCGCCGCTGGACGACATCGTCGGCGGGGTCGAATCGCAGACGGCGTCCGTCGTGATCCGGAAGAAGAACGACGACACCGTGATCTGGTGCGGCCCCTTCTAGGGATCAAAGCCCGAGCCGCTCGAGCATCCGCGGGTCGCGGCGCCACTTCGGGCGCACCTTGACCTGCAGCTCGAGGTAGACCGGCCGCCCGACGAGCGCGTCGACCTCCGGCCGCGCCCGCGTCCCGATCTCGCGCACCATCGCGCCCTTCTTCCCGACGAGGATGCCCTTCTGGGACTCCGTCTCGACGTAGATCACCGCCTGGACGTGGCGCTCCTCGAGCTCGTCGACCTCCACCGTGAGCGCGTGCGGCACCTCCTCGCGCGTGAGGTGGAGCGCCTTCTCCCGGACGACCTCGGCGACGCGCTCCTCGAGCGAGAGGTCGGTGGCCTGCTCGGCCGGAAAGTACGCCGGGCCGTCGGGCAGGAGGGAGACGAGGTCGCCGCGCAGCTCGTCCACGCCCTCCCTCGTCTTGGCGCTCACGGGATGGAGCGCGTGGAAGTCGCCGAGGCCCGCCGCCGTCTTCATCTGCATGGCGATGTGCGAGGGCTTCAGGCGGTCGACCTTGTTGAGCGCGATGATCACGGGCGTCCCGAGCCCGAAGACCCTACGAGCGACGAACCGGTCGCCGGAGCCGATGTGCGCGCGTGCGTCGACGACGAGGAGCACCGCGTCCACGTCCTCGAACGACGCGTCGACCGTCTGCTGCATCCGCTCGGTCAGCGGGTCGATCGGCCGCTGGAAGCCCGGGAGATCGACGAGCGCCAGCTGGTAGCCGTCGCCGTGCGCGATGCCGAAGAGACGCCGTCGCGTGGTGTTGGGAACGGTCGAGGTGATCGCGACCTTCTCGCCGCAGAGCGCGTTCACGAGCGTCGACTTCCCGACGTTGGGCCGGCCCGCGACTGCCACGAACCCGGACTTCACGCGAGGTCGTCCGCGTCGAACGACTCGGGCAGGAGCTCGTCCGGGGTCATCGTCAGGACGCGGCCGCCGTTGCGGAAGACGACGCGCTCGACTCCCATCTCGCGCAGCCACTGGCGGCAGCCGCCGCACGGCGACGCCGTGATCGCGGCTGCGACGAAGTCGCCCGGCCGGTAGCCCTCGGCCACGGCGCGCGAGAACGCCGTGCGCTCCGCGCAGACGCCGAGCGGGTAGGCGGCGTTCTCGACGTTCACGCCCTCGATCACGCGGCCGTCGCGTGCGAGCACGGCACAGCCGACGTCGAACTCGGAGTACGGCGCGTATGCGCGGGCGGCAGCCGCGTCCGCGGCGGCCAGGAGTTCGACGTCACTTGTCATCCGAATGCCTGGAAGAGGACGAGCGTCACGAGCGCGCCCAGCACCGCGCCGCTCGCCACCTCGGACGAGGAGTGCACTCCGGTCTCCACGCGGGTCTGCGCCACGAGCAGCGCAATGATGAACGTGATCGAGGAGACGAGGAAGCTGTGGGCGGTGCCCTGGATGATCAGGGTCACCGCCATCCAGCATGCGAACGCCACGGCGGCGTGGCCCGACGGGAGCCCACCGCGCAGCGGCGTCCCGCGGCCGGTGTACGCCTTCACCGCGATCACGAGGATCACGGTCACCGCGAGCGCGACGAGGGTCAGCTCGGCCGGCGCGTCGGCGAGGCGGGTGAGGAAGCGCGAGCTTCGCTGCGCGACCTCTCCCGAGAACACGAGGTAGCCGACGGCGAGCGCGTTCAGAGCGGCGACGAGCACCGCGCCCGCGGCGATGTCCTTCGCGATCTTCGCCATCGGGTCGAACGACGTCGACGCGACGTCCACGGCCGCCTCCACCGCCGTGTTCACGAGCTCGGCGACGAGGACGAAGGTGATCGCGAGCAGGAGGACGCACAGCTCGAGCTTCGTCGCGCCGAACCCGACAGCTGCGACGAGCACGGCGACCGCCACGGCGAAGTGGATCCAGAGGTTGCGCTGCGTGCGTACAGCGTGGATGACGCCCTCCGCCGCGAAGTTGAAGCTCTGGAACAGCGACTGGCTGCGCTGCGCTGTCATCGCTGGGCTGTCATCGCTGGGCTGTCATGAGGCGTCGTGCACGCGCTCGCGCGCCTCCATGTCGTCACCGTGGTCGTATCCGAGCAGGTGCAGGAGACCGTGAACGAGCGGAGCGCGCCAGGCCTCGCCGACGACCTGCGGGCACAGCACGACGTCGCCGAGCGCGCGCGGGACGCCCTCTGGCAGCTCGTCCCGGCCGTCGAGCGGGAACGAGAGGACGTCGGTCGCCTCGTCGATCCCCAGATGCTCACGCTTGAGCATCCGCATCTCGTCGGGGCCGACGAATGCGATCCCTAGCTCGCCGTCCTCGATCCCCTCGTCGGCGAGCACGCCGCGCGCGAGCGCCGCCGCCGCCGCCTCGTCCGCGTCGGCGCCGCTTCGGTTCGCCGTCTCGACGACGATCACCGGCGGCGGGCCGTGCCGGTCTCCTCGGCGTGGCGCTTGTACGCCTCGACGATGCGCTGCACGAGCTTGTGCCGCACGACGTCCTCGTTTCCGAACTCGACGAATCCGATCCCGTCGATGCCCGCGAGGATCTCGCGCACCTGGATGAGCCCGGACGCCTGCTCGCGTGGGAGGTCGACCTGCGTCACGTCTCCGGTCACGACCATTCTCGAGCCGAACCCGAGCCGCGTGAGGAACATCTGCATCTGCTCCGGCGTCGTGTTCTGCGCCTCGTCGAGGACGACGAAGGAGTCGTTGAGCGTCCGGCCGCGCATGAAGGCGAGCGGCGCGACCTCGATCGTCCCGCGCTCCATGTATCCGGCGAGGCGCTCCGGGTCGAGCATGTCGTAGAGCGCGTCGTACAGCGGGCGGAGGTACGGATCGACCTTCGCGAGCATGTCGCCGGGGAGGAACCCGAGCCGCTCGCCCGCCTCGACCGCCGGCCGCGTGAGGATCAGCCGACCGACGGCGCCCTCGGAGAGCGCCGAGACCGCGAGCGCCATCGCGAGATACGTCTTGCCCGTTCCCGCCGGCCCGATCCCGAAGGTGACCGTCGACGAGCGGATCGCGTCGACGTAGCGCTTCTGGTTCACGGTCTTGGGGGTGATGTTCTTGCCGCGGTGGCGCCAGACGACGTCGTCGAACACGTCGCGCACGTCCTCGACCTGATCGAGCGCGGCAAGCACCGCGCCCACCGTGTCCGGGCCGATGTCGTGGCCGCCCTCGACGAGGTCGACGAGCTCGTCGACGACGGCGCGCGCGGCCGCGACGCTCGCGTCGTCGCCGCCGAGGGTGAGACGGTTCCCGCGCAGCCCGACCGTGCAGTGGAGCCGTTCTCGGAGCGCGTCGAGGACGCCGTCCTCCACGCCGGCGAGCTCCGCGGCCACCTCGTTCGAGACGTCGAGCACCTGCTGCATCGGCTCAGTGTAAGTACCGCTCCGTCCGGCACACCCCCTGCGGGGAAGCGGCGAGCGGAGGCGTCAGCGGCGCAGCGTGAGGCTCAAGCGAGCTTCTCCTTCACGAGCTGCGAGACGGCCGAGCCGTCCGCCCTGCCCGACACCTGGTGCATCACGCCGGCCATGACCCTGCCCATGTCGCGGATGCTCGTCGCGCCGACCTCGGAGATGACGTCGTCGATGATCTCCTCGAGCTCGTCCTCGGACATCGGCTCGGGCATGAACTCCTCGAGGACCTCGAGCTCGTACTCCTCGTCCTCGGCCTGCTCCTCGCGGCCGCCGGCGCGAAACGCCTCGGCCGCCTCGACTCGCCGCTTGCGCTCGCGCTGGAGCACCTGCAGCTCCTCGTCCTCCGAGAGCGAGCGCTGGAGCTCCTTCTGCGCCGCCTGCAGCGACGCGAGCACGAGGCTGAGCGCGTCGCGCCGGTCCTCGTCGCGCGCGAGGCGCGCGGCCTTCAGCTCCTCCTCTATGCGCGCGATCAGCATCATCCGGCCGCCTCGAGCGCAGCGGCGACGCGCTCGGTGTCGGGTCGTCCGCCCAGGATGTGCCAGTGCAGGTGGAAGATCGTCTGGCCGCCCTTCGCGCCGACGTTCACGAGCACGCGGTAGTTCTCGAGCCCGGAGGCACGCGCCGTATCGGCGACGAAGCGGAGCATGCGCGCCGCCTCCTCGTCCGGGAACGCACCGACGTCGCGGAAGGTGTCGACGTGCCGCTGCGGGAGCACGAGCAGGTGCGTGTCGGCCATCGGGTTGATGTCGCGAATCGCGACGAAGCCGTCGGCGGCGTGCACGTGCTCGCCGTCCTCGACGAGCCGGCAGAACAGGCAGTCCTCACGCTGCGACGGCAAGGATCCCCTCCTCCGAGACCCCGACGGCACGGGCGCGCAGGAGCCGTCCGACTTCGCCGTCGACGAGCCAGGGCGTGTAGTCGTCGGCGTAGCCCCGCCCGGGCCGGTCGACGAGCACGCGGTCGGTCGTTCCCACCCTCGCCTGCCAGCGGCGACGAGAGAGATCGTCGGAGAGCGTACGCAGACGAGCTCCACGCTCCTTCTTCACGGACGGCGGCACGGTGTCGGCGCCGGCAGTCACGGTGCCGGGGCGCGGCGAGTAGGGGAACACGTGCAGTCGCGACAGGCCGGCGCGCTCGACGACCTCGAGGGTCCGCGCGAACGCCGCCTCGTCCTCCGCGGGGAAGCCGACGATCACGTCCGCCGTGAGGTTGAAGTCGGCGAGCGGCTCGAGCTTCGCGACGTACTGGGCCGCCGTGTACCGACGCCGCATCGCCCGGAGAACGCCGTCATCCCCGGACTGGAGCGGCACGTGGAGGTGGCGTGACGCGTTCGGCGTTGCGCGCAGCGCCTCGACCAGCTCGCTGGAGAGGTGATTGACCTCGATCGACGACAGCCTCAGTCGCTCGAGCCCGGGGACGGCGCCGGCCGTACGCACGAGGGAGGCGAGCGTGTGACCGGCCTCGCGGTCGCGGAAGCAGCCGAGGTTCACGCCGGTGAGGACGACCTCGCGATGCCCCTGCGCGACCCGGCGCCGAATCTCGGCGAGCACCGCGGAGGTGCGGCGGCTGCGCGTGCCTCCGCGGACGAGCGGAATCACGCAGAACGCGCACGAGAACGAGCAGCCGTCCTGGATCTTCACGAAGGCGCGCGTACGTTCGAGCCGAGCATCCGACCGGACACAACCGATCGCTCCGACGTCACCCGCGACGACGTCCGGAAGGTCCTCGCTCGGCCCGGAGACGACCCGAACGTTCGAGCCGAGCCCGTCGAGCGCGCCGGCGAGGCTCGCACCGCAGCCGGTCGCGAAGACGCGCCGGTGGGAGCGCGCGGCGCGCGCCACTGCCTGGCGGGACTTCGAGACGGCCTCGTGCGTGACGCAGCACGTGTTGACCACGGCGACCTCGGCTCCCTCCGATTCCTCGTGCCCGTCCGCGAGCAGCCGCTCGCGCACGGCCTGTGCATCCGCGTAGGAGACCTTGCAGCCGAGGAACTGGACGGAGAAGCTCGCCACCGAAGGCACAAGCTTAGAGCTCCTTTCGGGATGGCGGTCGTCGGCCGGGGCGCGATGAGCGAGTGCGATGCCAGGACGCAGGGAGCGTCCATACCGAGGTATGGACGCGGCCGAGGACGCCGCAGCGTGCCGCTCAGCGCGTTCCGGCGACATCGGCGGCATTCCGAAAGGAGCTCTCAGTGCGCGGTCGTGAGCACGTCTGCCGCCCAGCCTTCGAGCTCGAGTCGCTCCCCCGTCCTCCAGCCGGCGGTGTCGAGCCGATCCGAGGCCAGATAGCCGGAGGTCACCGCTACGTCCGCACGGACGCGAGCAAGCAGTTGTTCGACCGCGCGGAGCTCGATGTTCGCGACGACGACGCCGACCGCTGGCAGCTCGTCCGTCAGGGCGTCGCACACGCGAACGTCGACCTTCACACCGTTCGCACGTACCGTCTCTCCTGCGACTTCGACTGCGACCGGATCGACGTCGACGGCGACCACCGGCGCGAACCCGAGCTTCGCCGCGACGACCGCGAGCACGCCCGAACCGCAGCCCGCGTCGAGGAGGCTCCCTGGCTCGAGGCCGGAGAGAAGCTCGATGCAGCCACGCGTCGTCGGGTGCGCACCCGTGCCGAACGCCCGCCCAGGGTCGACGACGACCGCGGTCTCGCCGACCGGAGCCTCGATCCACGGCGGACCGATCCAGACGCCGCCGGCACGCACCGGCCGGTGGAACTCCTTCCAGCGGTCTTCCCAGCCGGCCGCGACCGGCTCCGAGCGCGCGCGGGGGAACGCGCGGCGGAGCGCGACCTCCCCTGTGTCGTCCGTGTACACGGCGAGCTCTGCCCCGTCGTCGCGCCCGAGCTCCTCGAAACCCGAGGGCGAGTGCTCGAGGAGCAATGCGCGCGCGATCTCGAGGTCGGCCGTGTCGACGAGGATCGAGACGCGCTTGAGGTCGCTCAGCGCAGTGCGCTCTTCAGCCGCCGGAAGAACCCGTCGTTCTCGCCGGAGTCGGCGTACGCCTCGGAGCCGAGGCTGCGATCGAGCTCCTCGACCAGGCGACGCTGCTCGCCGTCGAGCGCCGTCGGCACCGCGACGTCGAGGCGGACGTGGAGCGCCCCGCGGCGGCCACCGCGCAGCGCGGGCATGCCCTGGCCCTTCAGGACACGCACCTCGCCAGGCTGCGTGCCGGGCGAGACCTCGAGCTCGACCGACCCCGAGATCGAGGCGACGGACGTCGTCGTCCCGAGCGCTGCGTCGGTCATCGTGAGTCGGAGCGCCGTGTGCAGGTCGTCGCCGTCCCGGACGAAACGCGGATCCGGGCGCACGCGGACGACGACGAAGGCGTGTCCGCGCTCGTGGCTGCGGAACCCCGCGTGGCCTGCACCGCGAACGCGGATCTGCTGGCCGTCGTGGATGCCCGCGGGCACCTCGAGCTCGACGCTCGAGCGCGTGAGGACGCGACCGTCGCCGCGGCAGTCGCGGCACGGCTGCTCGAGAGCCTCTCCGACACCCGCGCAGTCCGGGCACGAGCGTTGCTGGACGAACTGGCCGAAGATGTTCTGCGAGACGCTGCGAACGACGCCGGCGCCACCGCACGTCGAGCAGGTGCGCGCCCCGGTCCCGGGCTCCGCTCCGCGGGCGTCGCAACGCTCACAGGGGACGGCGACCTCGACGGGCGCGGTCAAGGACGTCCCCGTGAAGGCGTCCTCGAGCTCGATCTCGACGACGGTCTGCACGTCGCCCCCACGCTGCGCACGCTCGCGTTGCGCGGAGGCGCCGCCGAACAGGTCCTCGCCGAAGAAGGACGCGAAGACGTCCGCGATGCTGCCGAAGTCCGTGAAAGCGGACTCGAACCCTCCGCGCCGAAGCCCGGCCTTGCCGAAGCGGTCGTAGGTCGCTCGCCGCGCGGGGTCGGAGAGGACCTCGTACGCCTCCGCGACGTCGCGAAACCTCGCGCTCGCGTCGGGTGCAGTCGAGACGTCAGGGTGCAATTCGCGCGCCAGCGCCCTGAATGCGCTCTTGATCTCCGCGTCGCTGGCATTCCGCGACACGCCGAGCAGGTCGTAGTAGTCGCTCTCGGTCGTGGCCATCGCTAGGCGTCCTCGTAGACGTCCTCGACGAAGCGCGAAAGCTCGAAGGCGGCGGCGCGCACCGTGCGAATGGCCTTCTCGTAGTCCATGCGCAGCGGGCCGACGAGCCCAACGGCGCCGAGGGGCGTGGAACGGATCCCGTAGGTCGCACCGACGAGCGACACCGCTCGCAGCTCTGCCCCGGCCACCTCCGGCCCGACGTGCACCACCGGCCGCTGCGGCTCGAGCGCCTCGCTCACGAGCTCGAGAACCGCAGCACGGCGCTCGAGGAGCTCGACGAGGCGCATCGTCGCCTCGACCTCGCCGACCGCGCGCGCGTCCCCGACGAGACCTGCAGTCCCGCCGACGAAGACCTCGGGTCCGGCCTCGGCCCCGACCTCGAGCAGCGTCTGTCCGATGAGCGCGAGGAACGAGCGCTCGCGCGGTGACAGCTCGGGCGCGTCGAGCCGGCGTCGAACCGTCCGCGAGCCGAGGCGCTCTCCGACGAACTGCTCCTCGAGGTACTCGCCCGCCCATGCGACGACTCCCGGATCGACCGGATCCTCCAGACGGAACATCCGCTTCGTGACGCCTCCGGTCGAGGTGATCACGACCACCATCACGGTCGTCGGCTGCAGCCTCAAGACCTCGATGTGCCGGATGGAGGCGGTCTCGAGCGACGGCGCCGAGACGAGCGCGAGCAGGCGCGTCGCGTCCGAGAGCATCTCGGTGGTGGTTCGCAGCGCGCGCTCGATCTCGTCCCGCATCGGGCGGAGGTCGACGCCGAGCCCGTCCGGACGGCCCTCGAGCGTGTCGACGAGCTCCTCCGCGTAGATCCGGTACCCGCTCTCCGTCGGCGTGCGCCCGGCGGACGTGTGCGGGTGCGTCAGGAGGCCGAGCGTCTCGAGCTCGGCGAGCTCGTTGCGCACGGTCGAGGACGAGACGGCGAGACCGGAGCGCTCGACGAGCACGCGCGAGCCGACCGGCTGCCCGGTCGCGACGTACTCCTCGATGACGCGCCGCAGGATCTCGCGCTTGCGCGGGGTGAGTTGCATCCTCGATCCGATGGTAGCCGCGTCTTCTGCCGGAGCCAGACGGGGCTACGCCATGAGCTCGGCAGTCACGCCACCGCCGAGAAAACGCCCGCGGCGTGTGAGCCGGAGCTCCTCGCCGCGCCCGTTCTCACCGCGCTCCACCAGCCCGAGGCCGACGAGCCGCTCGAGCGAGGCACGGTCGAGCGCGTCGTCGACGTCTGCGACGACGACCGGCTCGTCGAGCCGCAGCCCGAGCATCAGACGCTCGCGCATGCTGGTCTCCCCGTCGATCGGCTCCACCTCGTGCGGCGGGAGCTCGCCGGCCGCGAGTGCGGCGAGGTACCGGGGAAGCACGGGCAGGTTGCGGCGACGGACGCCGTCGACGGTCGACACGGCTCCGACGCCGAGCCCGAGGTAGTCGCGACCCTTCCAGTAGGCGAGGTTGTGGCGCGCCCGCAGGTCCCGCCCCCGCGCACGCTCGCCCTCGAGGCAGAAGTTCGCGGTCTCGTACCAGCGGTAGCCCGCACCGACGAGCGTCTCCACGACCTGCTCGAAGTACGTCTCCATCGCGTCCGCCTGCCGGGCCAGCTCCTCCCCGTGCGCGTGCGTGAAGCGCGTGCCGGGCTTCGCCTCGAGCTCGTAGCAGGAGAGGTGCTCCGGCTCGAGCGCGAGCGCTTCCGTCAGGTCGCAGGCGAGATCGGAGGGGCTCTGACCCGGGATGCCGTAGACGAGATCGAGCGAAACGTTGTCGAATCCGGCATCACGGAGAACATGCACGGCGCGTCGGATGTCGTCGGGTGTGGCCCGGCGCTCGAGCACCTCGAGCAGCCGCGGATCGAAGGTCTGCGCCCCGAGCGAGACGCGGTCGACGCCGTTCGCCCGAAGGCGCGCGACGAGCTCCGGCGTCACGGTCTCGGGATTCGCCTCGACCGTGAGCTCAGCGGCCTCCGGAAGAGCGCGGAGCAGCCGCTCGAGCTCGGCGGGCTCAGTGAAGGTCGGCGTCCCGCCACCGAGGAAGATCGTCTCGACGTCGTGGGTAAGCACCCCGCCGCGCAGTGCCAGCTCGGCGAGGAGCCCGTCCACGTATGCCCCGTGCTCACCGCTCCGGCCGATGACGGTGACGAAGTCGCAGTACCCGCAGCGGTGTGCGCAGAAGGGGAGATGGAGGTAGAGGTGACGGACCCCCCCGCTCGTCATCGGCGCCGCTCCGAGTCGAGGTTCAGCACGGCGAGGAAGGCCTCCTGTGGGACCTCGACGCCGCCAACCTGCTTCATCCGCTTCTTGCCCTTCTTCTGCTTCTCGAGCAGCTTGCGCTTGCGGCTGATGTCGCCGCCGTAGCACTTCGCGAGCACGTCCTTGCGGCGCGCCTTGATCGTCTCACGCGCGATCACGCGCGAGCCGATGGCCGCCTGCACGGGGACGTCGATCATCTGCCGCGGAATCTCCTCGCGCAGGCGCTCGACGAGCTGGCGGCCGCGCTCGTACGCCGCGTCGCGGTGGATGATCAGCGAAAGCGCGTCGACCTGCTCGCCACCGACGAGGATGTCCACCCGGGTGAGCGCCCCCGGCTTGTAGCCGGCAAGGTCGTAGTCGAAGCTCGCGTAGCCGCGCGTCCGTGACTTGAGCTGGTCGTAGAAGTCGAGGACGATCTCGCCCAGCGGCAGCTCGTACATGAGCAGGACGCGGTTCTCACTCAGGTACTCGAGGTGGTCGAAGCTGCCGCGTCGCTCGTTGGCGAGCTCCATGACGCCGCCGACGTAGTCCTTGGGGACGATCACGGACGCCTTGACGTACGGCTCCT
Source organism: uncultured Gaiellaceae bacterium (assembly GCA_963846995.1). Classification (GTDB taxonomy): domain Bacteria; phylum Actinomycetota; class Thermoleophilia; order Gaiellales; family Gaiellaceae; genus GMQP-bins7. The sequence continues at coordinate 194,571 of CAWJYD010000001.1, forward strand.
CGACCTCCTCGAGCTCGCGCGGCATCTCCGCCGGGTTGTGCACCTCCACCACCTCGCCCGTCCGGGTCGTCGCCCGGTACGCGACGTTCGGTGCCGTGATGAGGAGATCGAGGTCGAATTCCCGCTCGAGTCGCTCGCGGACGATCTCCATGTGCAGCAGGCCGAGGAAGCCGCAGCGAAAGCCGAATCCGAGCGCCTGCGAGGTCTCGGGGTCGTACGAGAGCGACCCGTCGTTGAGCTTCAGCCGCTCGAGCGCGTCGCGGAGCTCCGGGTAGTCGTCGGAGTCGGTCGGGAAGATCCCGGCGAACACCATCGGCTTGACGTCCTGGTAGCCGGGGAGCCCCTCGACAGCGGGACGGCGCCGTGACGTCAGCGTGTCGCCGACCCGCAGCCGCGAGACGTCCTTGAGACCGGTGATGACGTAGCCGACCT
>CAWJYD010000002.1:0-39420 GCA_963846995.1 uncultured Gaiellaceae bacterium
AAGTCTCGGTCAGCCCTTGTTGAACGGCCTCACGAGCGGGTTCATCCCGGAGTAGATGCCGTCCGAGTTCGGGTACCAGACCCACAGGTGCAGCGTGACGAAGTCCGGGTGCCAGAACGCGAACGCGGCACCCGACTGCGGGCTCTGCTGCGCGCAGTCGGACTGGGCCCCCGCGAAGACGAACGTGCCGTCCTTGTAGTGGCACGCGGCTCCGAACGACCCGTACGTCGCACCGGGGAGCGGGTTCTTGGCCGGCTTCGACGTGAACACCCACTCGAAGGCGCCGAGCTGCCACTCGCTGCCCCGCTTCTCGTATACGAGGATCGGGGGCTTCGTGACGTCGAACTTCGTGTAGGCCGGGTTCATGAAGTGCCACCCCATGTCCGGGATCATCTGCGTGACGGTGACCGTGTAGCCGTCGCGCTTCGCAGTGGCGAGGTTGCTCGCGTACTTCGCCGTCGCGATTCTGGCCTTCGCCAGCACCGGCGCAAGAGCGGCCGGGACCGCGACCCCACCCGAGGCGTCGTGATGTGCCATGTGCATCGTTGCCGTCGGAGCCTGCGAGCTCCACGCCGCACCGGCGAAGACGATCGCAGAGAGTGCCGCCGTTACGGCAACGGCCGGGATCCAAGAGCGGATCATCGGTGATCTCCTTTCACTGAGCGGCCGCCGGCGCGGAGCCCGGTACCCCCGGCACCGTTGCGGCGACCCTCACGATTTCGTCGACTGGAGCCCCGACGCCGCGGAGTACCGCCGAAGCGCCTCGGGGCTTGGTGCTTCGTAGATGCAGACGGCCCCGACCCCTTCGTGCGATTCGTCGAGGACGTAGGCGTGCACGAGCCCGACGGTCTCGAGGCGATGCTCCGCCCCGGCGTCGGCTCGGGCGAGCGCGTCCAACGCTTCGTGTGTGGTCTGCCACGCCCCGCGTCGCACGATCAGGTACGTCTGCATCGACGCGACGGTACGACCGGCCCTGCGAGCGCGGCATCGGCAGCACTACCCAGGTTGGGGCGCGGCGCTACCCGTCTTTCAGAAGACCGCGACCGGCTGCGGTCGCGACGGCTTCTCCGCGCGTCTTCACGTCGAGCTTGCGCAGGATCGCCGAGACGTGGTGGTCGACGGTCTTCCGGGAGACGACGAGTCGCTCGGCGATCTCGGCGTTGCGCAGGCCCTCGGCGACGAGCGCAAGAACCTCGCTCTCCCGGCTCGTCAGGCCGGCCGGGTTCGCGAGCGTCGTCGCCCGTGGGCCGCGCGGCACACCGTGCGCTCCCTGCTCGCGCAGGCGGCGGGCGACGACGGTCGACGCAGCGCGAGCGCCGAGCTCCGTGAGCTCGTCGAGCCCGCGTCTCTGCGCCTCTTCGTCGCCGTCCGAGCGGGCCAGCGCAGCCTCGTACGGGCTCTCGAGCGCAGTCCAGGCGTCCGCTGCCTCCTGCCACTTCCCGGCCACCTGCAGGAGATGCGGCGTCTCGGTGTCCGGCGTCGCCTCGAGCTCGTTCGCGCGCCACAGCCAGTACGAGAGCTCGCCGACGACCCAAGCCTGGCGCCGCTTCCGTGCGAGCTCGACCGCCGACGCGAGATCGCCGGAGACGAGGCCGGGCCGTCCTTCCAGCCAGGCTGCTTCCGCACGCGCAGCGACGGCGGGTTCGATCCGCTGCAACTCGGCAGTCGGAGAGGCGAGTCGCCAGGCTTCGTCGAGAGCCGGCCAGACGCCCGGATCTCCTCGCCGCGCCCGGACGAGCCCGAGCACCGACAGAGCGACGATCCGGGGCATCGGCGAGCTCCGCTGGTCGTCGACGACGCGCTGGGCAGTCTCGAGTGCGTCGTCCCAGCGTCCGCGGTCGAGGCTGGAGCGCGCGTGGTAGGCGAGGAGGTACAGCCGCCAGAGATCGATGCCATGGGCCTCGCAGTACTCGAGGCCCTCGGCGAGATGCTCGTCGGCGTTCGCGTACCAGCGCCCTCGCGGGGCCCACCAGACCCGCATCACGAACGTTCGTCCAGCGTGCTCGTGAAGTCCTGCCGCGTGGGCGTGCCGGTAGATCCCGGTCACGCGTGCCGGAGCGCCCGGCTCGCGGTTGAGCATCGCCAGCTGCGTCATGTTCCCGAGCGCGTAGAGCAAGGACTCGTCGTCGCCGAGCTGCTCCGCGAGCGCCCGTGCCTTCTCGCCCCACGCGAGGGTGGGCTTCACGTCCTCCACGGACATGTACAGGTGGGACAGATTGGCGTACGCCATCGCGAGCTCGCGTCCCGGCGGCGGGACGCGCTCCAGTCGCTCGACGGCCTCGTGCGCAGCAGCGAAGGCCTCGTCGACGCGTCCCGTGTAGCGAAGCAACCGCGCGAACGAGCGAAGCGCGTCGCACTCGGCGCGAGGGTCCCCGAGGCTGCGCCGGAGCCCGAGCGCTCGCTGCTGGGCGTCGAGCGCCCTGTCGAACTCGCCCGTGAGGTAGCACTCGTGCGAGAGGCGCTCGAAGAGGTCTGCTCGATCGACGTCCGGTTGCGCGTCGGCAAAACGGATCGTTCGGAAGTACTGGGTCGCTGCCTCGCTGTGTGCGCCGACCGACGCGGCGCGCTTCGCGGCGGCGGGCGCATGGCGCAGGACGCTCCCGGTGTCGCCGGCACCCTCGGCGTGGTACGCGAGCCGCGCGACGTCGACCGGGTCCGTGGACGCCTCGAGCGCGGCCAGAACCAACCGATGCAACGTCGCCACGCGATCTGGCCGGAGCGAGTCTTCGATCGCGAGACGGACGAGCTCGTGACGGAATGCCAGCGTGCCGGCGGTCGCCGCGAGGAGACCGGAGGTGAGGCAGTCGTCGAGGTCCGAGCCCACCTGCGCGCCGAGAGCGTCCAGGAGCCAGAGCTCCGTCGGCTGCGGGACGACCGACACCGTCTCCAGGAGCGAGCGTGCCGACGTGCAGAGGCGTGCGGCGCGCGCGAGCACAGCGTCGCGTACCGATTCGGGAATCGAGGTTCCACCCGCGGCCAGCACCTCCGTGACGAACAGCGGGTTCCCTCCGGTCTTCCGGTGGAGCTCGCCGGCGTCGACGCCGTACGGCGCCGCCAGCGAGGCGACGGCGGCGAGCGAGAGAGACTCTACGTGGAGCCTCTGGACTGCCCGGCTCGACGCGAGCTCGCCGATCACGAGCCGGAGCCCGTGCGCAGGACCGACCTCGTGGCCGCGGTAGCTCACGAGCACGAGCGCGGGGAGCTCCTCGACGCGTCGAGCGATCAGGCGAAGAACGTCGAGGCTCGCCTCGTCGGCCCAGTGCATGTCGTCGAGGACGAGGATCGTCGGCTTCGCACCTCGCCCCAGCTCGCGCTGCAGGGCTGCCGCGACCTCGTATGCCTTGGCCCCGCTCTCGATCGCACTGTTGAGACCGCCGCCTGCGCTCTGGGCGACATCGGCGAACGGCCCCAACGGCCGTGGGGTGAAGAGCGGATCGCATGCGCCCCAGAGCGCGCGCGCCGGCCCGGCGTATCGTGCAAGGAAGCCTCGGAGCAGCGCCGTCTTCCCGACGCCGGCCTCGCCCTCGACGAAGACGAGTCGGCCTCGTCCGCCGAGGGCGTCGTCGAGTTCGCGCGCAAGAAGCTCGAGCGCCGCCTCCCGTTCGAGCAGCGGCGCCTCCTGAGCGCTCGTCGCCGGCGCCGACGTCATCCGACTATCGTGCTCCTCGTCACAGCCGTGGAGCAAGGCTAGGATCGGGTCGATGGCTCTGGTCGAGGCGAACCCGAACCTCGGGGCGCAGATCGTCGAGGACGCGAAGGAGTACGTCCTCTACTCCTGGTCCGTGCAGGACGCGATCAACCCGATCGCGGTCGCCGGCGCGGAGGGCCGCTACTTCTGGGACTACGAGGGCACGCGCTACCTCGACTTCGCGTCGCAGCTCGTCAATGTCAACATCGGGCACCAGCATCCGAAGATCGTCGCGGCGATCAAGGAGCAGGCGGACCGGCTCTGCACGATCGGCCCGCCCATGGCCTCCGAGTCGCGCTCGCGTCTCGGGCGGTTGCTCGAGGAGGTGACGCCCGGCGACCTGTGCATGTCGTTCTTCACGAACTCGGGCGCTGAGGCGAACGAGAACGCGATCAAGCTTGCGCGACTCGCCACCGGCCGGAACAAGATCGTCGCCCGCTACCGCTCCTACCACGGCGCGACGCACGGCTCGATCCTCCTCACCGGCGACCCGCGCCGCTGGCCGAACGAGCCGGGCATGGGCGGCGTCGTGCGGATGTTCGACCCGTACACCTACCGCTGTCCGGCGGGACACCCCGATCCGTGCCCCGTGTGCACGGGAGCGCCGCACCTCGAGGAGATCCTCGAGTACGAGGGCGCGCACACCGTGGCCGCCGTGATCCTCGAGACGGTCACCGGTACGAACGGGATCATCCCCCCGCCTCCCGGCTACCTGCAGTCGATCCGCGAGGTCTGCGACCGGCACGGGATCCTGCTCGTCCTCGACGAGGTGATGGCGGGCTTCGGCCGCACCGGTCGCTGGTTCGCGTGCGACAACTGGGACGTCGTCCCAGACATCCTCACCGTCGCGAAGGGCATCAACTCCGGCTACGTCCCGCTCGGAGCCATGATCATCCGCGAGCACCTGAAGGAGTGGGTGCGCGGGAGGCTCTTCCCCGGCGGGCTGACGTACGCCGGCCATCCTCTCGCCTGCGCGTCGGCGGTCGCATCGATCGAGGCGTTCCAGGAGGAGGGCGTCGTCGAGAACGCATCCGAGGTCGGCGCGTATCTCGGCGACCGGTTGCGCGGGCTGGCCGACGGGCACCCGTCGATCGGCGAGGTGCGCGGGCTCGGGTGCTTCTGGGGCGTCGAGCTCGTCAAGAGCCGCGCGACCCGCGAGATGCTCGTCCCCTTCAACGCGTCCGGCGAGGCCGCCGCTCCGATGGCACGGGTCGCGAAGGCCGCGCTCGATCGTGGTCTCTACCTGATGACGCACTGGAACGTGATCATGGTGGTGCCTCCGCTCACGATCACGCGCGACGAGGTGGACGAGGGCATCGCGATTCTCGACGAAGCGCTCTCGATCGCCGACGAGCACGCCGAGCTCTGAGCCTGCCTGCGTTTGACTGATCTGACGCACGCTCGCGGCGACGAGCTCGACGCGCGCACCTCCGACGAGCTGCGCCTCTTCCTCGACGAAGCGTACGACGGAGCCTTCGCGGACGAGGACTGGGAGCACGCTCTCGGCGGTGTCCACGTCCTGCTCCGCGAAGACGACGCGCTCGTCGCCCATGCTGCCGTCGTCGAGCGGGCGCTCGCCCATCGCGACGCACAGTTGCGCGCCGGCTACGTCGAGGCGCTCGCTGTTCGACGTGACCGGCGACGGCGCGGTCACGGGTCGGCCGTCATGGAGTCTGTGGAGGGAGTGATCCGCGCGGGCTTCGAGCTCGGCGCACTCTCCGACGGGACCGGCATTGACGGCTTCTACGGGCGCCGTGGCTGGATCCCCTGGGCGGGCACGACGTGGGTCGCCGCGCCGGGCGGCCTCGAGCGAAGGGCGGAGGACGACGGAGGCGTCTACGTCCTGTGCACGCCGACGACTCCCGAGCTCGACGTCGACGGCAACCTCGTGTGCGACTGGCGCTTGGGGGACGTGTGGTGAGCGAGGTCGCCGAGCTCGCGGCGCGGCTCGTCGAGATCGAGTCGATCAACCCCGACGTCGTGCCCGGCGGCTCGGGGGAGGTCGAGATCGCGCGTTTCGTCGCCGGCTGGTGCGAGCGCGCAGGGCTCGAGACGACCCTCTCGGACCCCACGCCGGGACGCCCCAACGTCGTCGCCGTCGCACGGGGGCTGGGCAGCGGCTCCACGCTCCTCCTGAACGCTCACACCGACACGGTCGGCGTCGCGGGGATGACTGCGCCGTTTGAGCCCCGCATCGAAGGCGGTCGGCTCTACGGACGTGGCGCCTACGACATGAAGGGGAGCCTGGCCGCCTGCATGCTCGCAACCGCAGAGTCGGCGCGGCGGGGGCTGCGCGGCGACGTGATCCTCACCGCCGTCTCCGACGAGGAGTTCGCGAGCGTGGGAACGGAGGCGGTCGCGGCGAGCCTCTCTGCCGACGCCGCGATCGTCGCCGAGCCGACGGAGCTCCAGCTCGCGGTGGCGCACCGCGGGTTCGTGCACGTCTCGCTCGAGACCATCGGACGGGCAGCGCACGGCTCGCGCCCGCATCTCGGCATCGACGCGATCGCGAAGATGGGCCGCGTCCTCGTCGGCGTCGAGGAGCTCGACCGTCGCCTGCGTGCGAGCCCGACCCACCGGCACCTCGGAAGCGGGAGCGTGCACGTCTCGCTGATCGAGGGTGGCCAGGAGTTCTCGAGCTATCCCGCTCACTGCGTCGTCCAGGCCGAGCGGCGGACGATCCCGGGCGAGACGGTCGAGCTGGTCGAGGCCGAGCTGCGCGAGATCCTCGAGCGGGCCGGCGAGGGCGACCCGGACTTCGCGGGGGACGTTCACGTGATCGCCTCGCGCGAGCCGTTCGAGGTCGACGACACGAGCGACCTCGTGGGCATCGTCCGGGCAGCTGCCGCGCGTGCACTCGGAGCCGAGCCCGAGCTGGTCGGCGTGTCGTTCTGGGCGGACTCCGCGCTGCTCGCCGACGCGGGCATGCCGACCGTGCTCTTCGGCCCGCTCGGGGAGGGAGCGCACGCCGAGGTCGAGTGGGTCGACGTGGGGTCGCTCGAGCGCTGCCTCGAGACGTACGTCGCCGTCGCGGCGGAGCTCTGCGCCTAGGCAGCGAGGAACGCGGCGATCGCCGCGGACGTCTCGCCAGGGGCGTCCCACAGGACCGAGTGGCCGCCCGGGACGACCACGACCTCGAGTAGGTCGCCCAGCGCGGCTCGATGGGCGTCGAGCAGGTGGTCGTACGGGAGGTAGGAGCGCTCGCCGAGCACGAGGAGGGTCGGGACGTGGACGTCCTCGAAGCGCGGTGGTCGAGAGGCCATCTCTCCATACGCGGCCACGACCGCGGACTGGCAGTAGCGATAGCGCAGCCGACCGTCGTCGCCGGCGTCGACGTGCTGCGCGAGGTCCTCGACGACGAGCTCTCGGCGCGCGAAGTGGAGTTGGCTCTCGTCGAAACGGCGCTCGATCAGATCGTCGAAGGAGACGTACGCCTTCTCCTCCCGTGCGTTCTCGGCGGCGGCGAGGGCCACGTGTCCCGGAAGCAGGATCGCAGGGTCGAGGAGGACGAGCTTCGGGACGAGCTTCGGCGCGCGCGCGGCGAGCTCGAATGCGAGGCGACCGCCGAAGGAGTGGCCGACGAGGACGGCTTCGCGCGCTCCGACCGTCTCGACGATCGCGGACAGGTGCGCTCCGATGTCCCACGGCGGCTCCCAGGGCGAGTGCCCGTGCCCGAGCAGGTCTGGCGCGAGGACGCGGTGATGCGGGAGCCCTCCGGCGAGCCCGGCGAAGTGGCCGCCGTGGTTGCGAACGCCGTGCAGGCAGACGACACGCGGCGCTCCCGGCTCGCCCCACTCGTGGAGCGCGAGGGTCACTTCGTGTCTGCGAGCGCGTGCAGCGAGTCGGGTACGAGCTCGGTGCGCCGCTCGTCCCGCTCCTTGACGAGTGACCAGATCACGGTTCCGCCAGAGTCGATGAGGAACGTCCCGCGGTGTGGTGCTCCGTTCGCCTCGTTGAAGACGCCGTACGCCTTCGCCGCGGCTCCGTGGGGCCAGAAGTCGGACGCGAAGGTGTATTCGGCGCCGAGCTCCTTCTTCCACGCCTGCCGCGCTGCGGAGGAGTCGCACGAGACCAGCACGACTTCCGTGCCGGCGGCGCGGAAGGACTCGAGGTTGTCCTGCAGGTCGCGTGCCTCGTCCTCGCACACGGGCGTGAAGGCGAACGGGTGGAATACGAGGAGGACGTTCGAGCGGCCCCTGAAGTCGGACAGCCGCACGCGCTCCTCGTGTGTCACCGCGAGGTCGAACTCGGGGGCGACCTCACCCGTCTTCACCGCCATTCGCCTGCTCCTCTCCCGATCCGGACGGCCGATAGTACCGGCGCCCGTGCAGCTCCTCGGGGAGGTACGAAACCTCGAACCCGGTCGGATCGTCATGCGGGTAGCGGTAGCCCTCGCCGTGTCCGCGGGCTGTCGCCGCGCGGCTCGAGCCGGTCGAGCGGAGCATCGCGGGTGGGCGCGCGTTCCCGTGCTCGCGCACGTCCGCGCGCGCCTCCCAGATGGCGACGGCCGATGCGTTCGACTTCGGCGCGCGGGCGAGGTAGATCGCGGCCTGCGAGAGGTTGAGTTGCGCCTCCGGCAGCCCGACGTGCTCGAGCGCCTGCGCCGCCGCGACCGCGACGACGAGCGCGTTCGGGTCGGCGTTCCCCACGTCCTCGGACGCGAGGATGACCATGCGTCGCGCGATGAAGCGCGGGTCCTCGCCGGCCTCGAGCATCGCGGCGAGGTAGTAGACCGACGCGTCCGGATCTCCGCCGCGCATCGACTTGATGAACGCCGACGCGAAGTCGTAGTGCTGGTCACCCTTGCGGTCGTACAGCAGCGGGCGCTTGCGCGACGCGTCGAGGACGTGCTCCTCGCCCAGCGCAGAGCCCTCGGCGCTCGCGGTCGCCGCTGCGAGCTCGAGGATCTGCAGCGCGGCCCGGGCGTCGCCGCCGGCACGCTTCGCGAGCAGCGCGAGCACGGCAGAAGTCGCCTCTGCACCGAGCTCACGCGCGCCCCGCTCGAGGATGACCACGAGCTCCTCCTCCGAGAGCGCGTTCAGCTCGATCACCGTGCAACGCGAGAGCAAAGCCGCGTTCACCTCGAAGTAGGGGTTCTCGGTGGTCGCCCCGATGAGCGTCACGAGCCCGTCCTCGACCGCGTGCAGCACCGAGTCCTGCTGGCCCTTGTTGAAACGGTGGATCTCGTCGATGAAGAGGATCGTCCGCGTGCCGTTGCCGCCGAGGCGGTCGCGGGCGCGGGCGATCACGCTCCGCACGTCGTCGACGCGTGCGGAGACGGCCGACAGCTCCTCGAATGTGGCGCCGGTGCGCTCCGCGACGATCCGCGCGATCGTCGTCTTCCCGGTGCCGGGCGGTCCGAAGAGGATCGTGGACGGAGGCCGGTCGTCCTCGATCGCGCGTCGGAGCGCCGAGCCGGGGCCGAGGACGTGCTGTTGCCCCACGAGCTCGTCCAGCGAGGACGGCCGCAGACGGACTGCGAGCGGCGCGTTCTCCGCCTGGCGCTCGCGCGCCGCCTCGCTGAAGAGGTCGGCCACGCGCGAAGTATGCTCAGGGCGTGGCCGAGGCCGAGGATTTCTCCCAGCCGATCCTGCCGGGGGACGCCGGCTCCGACTACGAGCGGTACCTGAACACGGAGGAGCTCCTCGCCCTCCAGAAGACCGCCGACGAGTGGGTGCACCGCGACGAGCTGCTCTTCCAGGTCACGCACCAGACCTCGGAACTCTGGTTGAAGCTCGCCTGGAACGACGCCGACGAGGCGGTGCGTCTGATCGAGGAGGGCGACCTACGGGGCGCCCTTCGTCTTCTGCGCCGCTCCATCCTGTGCGTCCGCTTCCTCATCCCGCAGCTCGAGATGCTCGAGCACATGTCGCCCTGGGAGTACCAGGAGATCCGCCAGGTGCTCGGACACGGCTCCGGCTTCGACTCGCCGGGCTGGACGGAGCTCCGCCGGATCTTCCCGCGGCTCGGCCAGGCCTTCCACAAGGCGCGTCGCGACGCGGGCCTGTCCCTTGCCGGCCTTTACGTGCAGGGGCGCGACCACGAGCAGCTGTACCAGCTCGCGGAGACGCTCATGGAGCTCGACGAGCAGGCGCAGCTGTGGCGCATGCGCCACTACCAGGTGGTCGCGCGGGTGATCGGCGACAGCGTCGTCGGCACCCAGGGAACTCCGGTCGAGCTGCTCGGCCGGCTCGTCACGAAGACTTCGTACCCGGAGCTGTGGGAAGTCCGCAACGAGCTGACGGCGCTCTCGAAGGCCTCGACGGAGTGAGCCTCCGCGAGGAGGCGACCGCGCTCCTGCAGGCGCTGATCCGCGCGGAGACCGTCAATCCGCCGGGCAACGAGGTGCGCGCCGCGGAGGTGCTCCGCGACTACTTCGCGGCGAACGACATCGAGGTGGAGCTGTACGCGCGCGAGCCCGACCGTCCCAACGTCGTGGCGCGTCTGCGAGGCGGCGACGGCCCGTCGCTCGCCCTCCTCTCGCACACGGACACCGTTCTTGCCGACCCGGCGGAGTGGCAGCGCGACCCGTGGTCCGGAGAACTCGTCGACGGCGAGATCTGGGGTCGCGGCGCGCTCGACATGAAGGGACAGGTGGCGGCCTCGGCGGTCGCGCTCGCTTCCCTCAAACGTGAGGGCTTCGCGCCCGCGGGCGAGCTCGTGTTCGTGTCCGTCGCGGACGAGGAGGTCGGCGCGGGCTGGGGTCTCAAGTGGCTCGTCGAGGCACATCCCGACGCGGCGCGCTGCGACTTCGCGATCAACGAGGGGGGTGGAGACCGCCTCGAGCTCGGTGGGACGCCGTTCTACAGCTGCGCGACCGCGGAGAAGATGTCGGCGCCGTTCCTCCTCCGCGTGCGCGGCCGCAGCGGGCACGGCTCCATGCCCGGCATCGCGGACAACGCGCTCGTCAAGGCGGCGCGCTACGTGGAGGCGCTCGCCGACTACGAGCCGGAGCTCACGCTCATCCCCGAGGCTCGCGGCCTACTCGAGACAGTTCTCGGCGAGGTGCCTCCCGTCGACGAGGCGCTCACTCGCGCGCGGGCGGTGCACCCGCTCTTCCCCGAGCTCGTCCGGCCTCTGCTCGCGCTGACGCTGTCCCCGACGATGATCGACGCGTCGCACAAGCGCAACGTCATCCCCGGTGCGTGCGAGGTGACCGTGGACTGCCGGCTCCTGCCGGGCCAGACGCCCGCCGACGCCGAGGCGATCGTCCGCGCCGCTCTCGGGGAGGGCGACTACGAGATCGAGTTCCTCGAGTCGGTCGGCGGCACGCGCTCCGACCTCGACACGACGCTCTGGTCTGCTCTCGCGGAGTTCACGACGGGCATGGAGCCCGGTGCGCGCCTCATGCCGTTCGCGTGCCCGGGGTTCACCGACAGCCACTTCCTGCGCGAGGCGTACGGGACGACCGCATACGGCTTCTTCCCGATTCGCGACATGGACACGGAGCTGGCGACCAAGCTCATCCACTCCGCGGACGAGCGCATCCTGGTGAGCGACCTCGAGCTGGGGACGAACATGCTTCGGTCGGCCGCCGTCTCCCTCCTCGGCTCGTGAGCAAGAGCGCCGACGCCCTCGTCGTCTTCGGGATCACCGGCGACCTCGCGCGAACGAAGACCCTTCCCGCCCTCTACGACCTCACCCTGCAAGGGGTTCTGAAATGCCCGGTCGTCGGAGTCGGCCGGCGCCCGCTGCGCATCGACGAGATGCGCGAGCACGCGCGGGACGCGATCAGTACGGCCAAGGGCCCGAGGCTCGACCGGCGGACGCTCGACACGTTCCTCTCGCGGCTCTCCTACGTGGGCGGAGACGCCGGGGACGACAAGCTCTACGCGCGCCTGCGCCGGGCACTGAAGGGGGCGAAGCTGCCCGTCCTCTACCTCGCGATCCCTCCCGTGAGCTTCCTGGAGGCCTCCGAGGAGCTCGCCGAGGCCGGCCTGCTCGAGAACGCGAGGCTCGTCGTCGAGAAGCCGTTCGGCACCGACCTCGTCTCCGCGCGGGAGCTCAACCGGCGGCTGACGGCCCTCGTCCCCGAGGAGCGGCTGTATCGAATCGACCACTTCCTCGGCAAGGAGCCGGTGCAGGACATCCTCTATCTGCGCTTCTCGAACGCGCTCTTCGAGCCCGTCTGGTCACGCGAGAACGTCGACTCGATCCAGGTGACGATGGCGGAGGACTTCGGCGTCGAGGGGCGAGGAGCGTTCTACGACGGGGTCGGCGCGCTGCGGGACGTCGTGCAGAACCACCTCCTGCAGGTGCTCGCGCTCGTGACGATGGAGCCACCGGCGGGCGACGACGACGCGGTGTCCCGTCACCGGCTCGACGTCTTCCGGGCCATGCCCTCCGTCGACCCGACGCGGGTCGTCCGCGGCCAGTACCGGGGGTATCGGAAGATCGACGGCGTCCGGGCGCGCTCGGACACGGAGACGTTCGTCGCGCTCCGGTTCGAGATCGAGAACTGGCGCTGGGCCGGTGTTCCCATCCTCGTGCGCGCGGGCAAGTCGCTTCCCGTGACGGCGACGGAGATCGTGGTTCGCCTCAAACGCGTCCCCGAGCTGCGCTACGGCGCTCATCGCCTCGCATGTCCGGGTGCGGACGACGTCGTCTTCCGGATCGGTCGCGACGCCGGCGTGACGATCGCGCTGTTCGCGAAGAGCCCCGGCACGGAGGACGCACGAGAGGTCACGCTCGACGTCTCGTTCTCCGAGGAGCTCGGCGCGACGCCCGGGCCGTACGAGCGGTTGCTCACCGACGCCCTGCGCGGCGACACCACGCTCTTCCCGCGCTGGGACGTCATCGAGGAGACGTGGCGGATCGTGCAGCCGCTCCTCGACGCACCCCCGAAGGTCGAGCAGTACGCGCCCGGAACCTGGGGGCCGAAGCGCGCGAGCAACCTGACGCGCAGGCTCGGCGGCTGGCGCGTACCTCAGTAGCCAGGTCTGCCTGCCGAGCGCGATCGACTAGGTTGCGGGCGCGATGAGCTGGTCCGACCTGGGGGACGTCGTCATCGAGCCGTCGATCTACGCGGCAGACTTCTCGCGGCTCGGAGCCCAGCTCGAGACACTGCACGGCGCCGGCGCGTCGGTCTTCCACTTCGACGTCGGCGACGGCGCGTTCATCCCGGAGATCACGATCGGCCCCGTCGTGCTCGCGTCCATCTCGCCGTACGTTCGCGGGTGGGGCGCGACGCTCGACTGCCACCTGATGGTCGCCGAGCCGGAGAAGCACTTCGAGGCGATCGCGAAGGCGGGCGGCGACAGCGTGACCTTTCACGTCGAGGTGCGTCCCGAGCCTGCGGGCGCGATCGCCGAAGCGCGGTCGCTCGGGCTCGGCGTCGGGATCGCGTTCAACCCGGAGACGCCGGTGGAGGTGGCGGCAGCGGCCGCCGAGGGCGCGGATCTCGCGCTCTGCATGTCGATCCACCCCGGCTACTCGGGCCAGGCGTTCATGCCGGATGCGTACGAGCGCATCGCGCAGCTCCGCGCGCTCCTGCCCGATCCGGTGCGGCTGCAGGTCGACGGCGGCATCAATCACGACACGATCCGGCGCGCGCACGACGCGGGGGCGGACCTCCTGGTCGCCGGTAGCGCCGTCTTCTGGAGCGACGACCCGGGTACTGCGTATCGCGAGCTCGCGGGGACAGTGGAGGGCGAGGATGCCTGACTGCCTCCTCGAGGTTCGCGATGCCGACGGTGCCTTCGAGTGCGTGCAGGATTGGCTGCGTGTGCGCGGCTTCTTCGCACCGGGCGGAGAGAACCTCGTGGCGGAGATCTACCTCGGCTACGGCCTCTCCCAGACGATCCGGCGTACCAGCACCTCGCCACCCGCGGAGCCGTGCGCTGCGCTTCCGCTCGCAGCCTGCAGATTGCGCTCGCCGGGCGAGCGGGCGCGTGCCGGTGCCTTCGAGCTCGGCACGTGGGAACAGACGTGGACAGCCGCGGAGCACGAGCTCGCGATCGAGGAGGTGCGAGCCGCGATCGCGCGGGGTGACGTGTACCAGGTCAACCTCGTCCAGCACCTGTGCGCGCCGTTCTCGGGCGACCCGTACGAGCTCGCCCGGCGGCTCGCTCCGCTGAGGCCGCTCCACCCGGCGCCCTTCGCCACGGAGAGCTGGTCGGTGGTGTCGGCCTCGCCGGAGCTCTACCTCTCCCGCCGCGGTGACCGGCTCTGGACGATGCCGATCAAGGGAACGCGCCCACGTGGTGCCGCAGCGGAGCTCCGCTCCTCGGAGAAGGACGCCGCCGAGCACGTGATGATCGTCGACCTGGAGCGGAACGACCTCTCGCGCGTGTGCGTCGCCGGGACCGTGCGCTGGCCGGAGCTCATGGCGACCCGCGAGCTCGCCGGGGTCGAGCACATGGTCTCGACCGTCGAAGGAAGACTGCGCGAGGGCGCGGGCCTCGCCGAGATCCTCGCCGCGACCTTCCCCGGCGGCTCGGTCACCGGGGCGCCGAAGATCGCCGCCGTCGACCTCATCGCCGAGCTCGAGCCGGTAGGCCGCGGAGCCTCCATGGGAGCGCTCGGAGTGGTGTATGGGAACGGCGATTTCGACCTCGCCCTCACGATTCGCACGTTCGCGATCGCCGACGACGAGATCCACCTCTGGGTCGGCGGGGGCATCGTGTGGGACTCCGATCCCGCCCGTGAGGTCGAGGAGTCGTGGACGAAGGCCCGGCCGCTCCTCCATGCGATCGGCGCGTCGGTGCCGGAAGCCGCGCTGCGATGAGCGTCCTGGCGCTCGCCGTGACGGGGCGCGGCCTCGTCGATCCCGCCGAGCCGGTCGTGCGCGCGGACGACGAGGGGCTCCTGCGCGGCAGAGCTGCTTTCGAGACGCTGCGGGTCTATGCGGGCCGCCCGTTTCGGCTCGAGGAGCACCTCGACCGGCTCGCGGCCTCGGCGACGAGCATCGGCCTTCCGGTCGTCGAGCGGCGGCGCCTGCAGGTGCTCGTCGGTCTCGTTCTCCCGAAGGCGGAGAGCGGCGACGCGGCGCTGCGGCTCGTCTGGACTGCGGGGCCGGCCGGCGGCCTGCCCTCGGCCCTCGCCCTCATGAGCTCGATTCCAGACTGGATCGACGACGTGCGCGAGCGGGGGGCCTCCGCGGTCTCGCTGCTCGGCGTGCGGGCGTCTGCGCCCTGGCTGCTTCCAGGGGTCAAGTCGACGAGCTACGCGGTGAACATGGCGGCGGAGGCCGAGGCACGGCGCCGCGGAGTCGACGAGGCACTGTTCGTCGACGGCGACGGGATCGTGCTCGAGGGCACGGTCACGAACGTCTGGTGGCGCTCGGGCGACACGCTGTACACGCCGTCGCTCGACCTCGGGATCCTCGCGGGCGTGACGCGCGCGACGCTGATCGAGCTCGCACCGGAGTGCGGGTATCGCGTCGAGGAGGGCGCATATGCCCTCGAGCAGCTCGTCACGGCCGACGAGGCGTTCACCTCCTCGTCCGTCCGGGAGGTGATGCCGCTCGTGGAGATCGACGGCCAGCCGGTCGCTCGCGGCCCTGCCTCCGATCGACTGCAGGCGGCCCTGCGCGAGCTCGCAGCTAAGGTGGGCGGAGGATGAGCGACGCTCCGATCCGGCTCGGCGGCATGGCTCTGCAGAACGGCGTGCTCGTCCACGGCCCGACCGCGTGGGCGTGCGCCGTGCGCGGCGACGACGGCGTCCTGCACGTGAAGTCGGCCCGCAAGCCGAGCTTCGCTCCCGCGGCTCGTCGGCGGATGCCGGTACTGCGCGGCCCGATCGCGCTGGCCGAGGCGTTCGCGCTCCTGCCGACCGTACGCCGGGCGCTGCCGCAGGCCCGGTTCCCGTTCGAGAAGCCGAGCGTTCTCGGCGCCATCCTCGGCACCGCCGTCGTCGCACGCGTACTGCGTCGCTCCCGGCTCTCGCCGGGGACGCGCGAGCTCGCCGCTGCAGGCGTCGCGTTCCTACCCGCAGCAATGGCGCTGCGAGGAGCCGACCTCGCGGCCTACCACGGCGCCGAGCACATCTCCATCGGGACGTACGAGAACGGCGGCACGCCCGCTCCCAAGGAGCATCCGCGCTGTGGGTCGCAGCTGATCGCGCCCATGGTCGCGACCTCGGTCGCGGCGAACGTCGTCGCCGCGAAGTCGCCTCCGGGCGCACGCGGGTTCGTCCGCATCGCGGGCACCGCAGGGGCCATCGGCGGCTCCGTCGAGATCTTCTCCTGGGTCGCCCGGAACCCCGAGCACCCGCTCGCGCGCGTCCTCGCCCGACCCGGGCTCGAGCTCCAGCGGCACCTGTCGACCGCGGAGCCGACGAGCGAGCAGCTCGAGGTCGCGAACGCGGCCCGGGACGCCTGCCTCGCTCTCGAGCGCGACGCGTAGGCCCCGCCGCCCACGCCGCTCGGGCAGCTGCTTGAGACGGCCCGGAGCATTGCCGATAGCCGTCTCAGGTGGATCTCGAGAACACGCTCCTGACGTGGCTCCCGATCGTCTTCTTCGGGATCGTCATCGTCCTCCTGCTCTACACGATGCGGTTCATGCCGCGGGCGAAGCCGGCACCCGTCGTACGCGGGTCGCAGGTCGACGTGTCCTGGTCCGACGTCGCGGGGCTCGACGAGGCGAAGGCGGAGCTCGAGGAGGTCGTCGAGTTCCTCCGGAACCGCAAGCGCTTCGAGCGCCTCGGTGCTCGGGTTCCGCGCGGGATCCTGCTGCACGGGCCGCCCGGCACGGGCAAGACCCTCCTCGCCAAGGCCGTCGCCAGCGCCTCGGGCGCGAACTTCTACTCGCAGAGCGCGTCCTCGTTCGTCGAGCTCTTCGCCGGGCTCGGCGCCGCGAGGATCCGGAAGCTGTTCGATGAGGCGCGCAAGCATGCGCCGGCGATCGTCTTCATCGACGAGCTCGACGCCGTCGGGACGGCGCGTAGCGGCGGAGGCTTCCATCGCGAGCACGACCAGACGCTGAACCAGCTCCTCGTGGAGCTCGACGGGTTCAACGCGCGCGACGAAGTGGTCGTCATGGCCGCGTCCAACCGCCTGCAGGACCTCGACGGCGCCTTGCTACGACCGGGCAGGTTCGACAGGCAGGTGCTCGTCTCCGCGCCGGACGTGGCGGGACGCGAGGCGATCCTCGAGGTGCACACGCGCGGCAAGCCGCTCGCGGCGGATGTCGATCTCGAAGCGATTGCACGACAGACCGCGGGCCTGACCGGGGCGGACCTCGCGAATCTCTGCAACGAGGCGGCGATCGTCGCGGGTCGGAGCGAAGCGGACTCGATCCACCAGTCGGACTTCGACAGCGCGGTGGAGCGGATCGTCGCCGGGCTGCAGCAGCGACGCGTGGTCTCGGACAAGGAGAAGCGCATCCTCGCCTACCACGAGGCCGGTCACGCCGTGATGTCCCACCTCGTCGGCGAGCTGTTCCCGGCACAGAAGGCGACCATCGTCTCGCGCGGCCAGGCGCTCGGCTACACGTTCAACATCCCGGCAGAGGACCGCTACATGCACACGCGCGAGGAGTTCCTCGACCTCATGATGGTGTACCTGGCGGGCCGGGCGGCCGAGGACGTCGTCTTCGGCCGGATCACCAACGGCGCTGCCAACGACCTCGAGCGGGTCACCGAGATCGCTCGCTCCATGGTGTTCGAGTTCGGGATGTCCGAGATGGCTCCGTCGCGCACGATGCGTGCCGACAACTACGCGCTGTCGGAGGAGACGAAGCGCCTCCGCGACTCGGAGCAGGCCCGCCTCACGGACCGCGCGTACGCCGAGGCCAAGCGGCTTCTTCTCAAGCACCGCGCCGTACTCGACCGCGTCGCTCAGGCACTCCTCGAGCGGGAGACCCTCGACCGCTCCGAGCTCGAGGCACTCCTCGTCGACGTCGCACCGGAGTCGCGCTCGTCGGAGACGATCGGCACGGTGCGCGCTCTGCCCATGCGCGACTGAGCGACCCCGCTAGCATCGCCCGCGTGCACGGCATCCACCATGTCGGCTTCGCCGTCGTCGACCTCGACGCTGCGATCGGCACGTACGAGCGTCTCTTCGAGGCCCGACTCGAGCACCGGGAGCCGCTGGTCGAGCAGGGGGTGGAGGCGGCCTCGCTGCTCGTCGGCGAGGGCCGGATCGAGCTCGTGACGCCGACCGGCGAGGACACGCCCGTCGGGCGCTTTCTCGCACGGCGCGGGCCCGGGATGCACCACGTCGCGCTCGCGGCGGACGACCTGTGCGCCGCGCTCGAGCACCTCGAGTCCGAGGGTGCGCAGCTGATCGACCGGGAACCGCGCCGCGGCCTCTTCGGCTTGGAGGTGGCGTTCGTCCACCCGGATTCCGTCCACGGCGTTCTTACGGAGGTGGTTGCGAGTGGCTGAGGAGTTCGTGCGTATCGAGATCGGCTTCGTCGGCGGGCAGATACTCAGCTGGCTCGTCACTCCGGAGAGCGCCGACGCGCTCGATCGGCAGCTGTCCGGAGGCGGGACGGGGACGCTTGAGCTCGACGCGCAGGAGGGGACGATCACGCTCGTCCTCGAGCGTGTCGTGTACGTGAAGCGGTACGCGCGCGAGTCCCGCGTCGGCTTCGCGAACTAGGCGTGGCGCTCCGGGTCGGCATCGTCGGCCTGCCCAACTCCGGGAAGACGACGCTGTTCAACGCGCTGACGCATGCAGGTGCGCTGGTGACGGCGTACGCGGACGTAGCGCAGAAGCCGAACCTCGGCATGGCGGTCATCTCCGACGACCGGCTCGACCGGCTCGCCGAGGTCGTCGGCTCGCGGAAGGTCACACCGGCCGCGATCCGGGTCGTGGACGTCCCAGGGCGGGCCGAGATCCCGGGTGAGCTGCGCCAGGCCGACGCGCTGCTCGCCGTCCTCGACGGGTTCTCGGAGGACGCGAATCCGGCGTCCGACCTCGAGACACTCCGGCTCGAGCTCGTCGTCGCCGACCGCGACCACGTCGAGCGCAGGCTCGAGCGGGTCCGCAAGGAGGCGAAGTCCGGAGATCGCGCGAAGCGCCAGGAGGCCGAGCTCACCGAGCGCCTGCTCGCGCACCTCGACGACGGACGTCCGCTCTCCGAATGGGACGGAGAGCTGCCCGCCGAGCTCGAGCCGCTCACGACCACGCCGCTCGTCCCGCTCGAGAACGGCCCCGGCGGGATCGACTGCGCGCTCGAGATGGAGCTCGCGGAGCTGCCGCCCGAGGAGGCGGCCGAGTTCCGGTCGGGACCGTCAGCGCTCGACGACGTCGTCCTGCGGCTGAAAGAGGCGCTGGGACTCATCGCCTTCTTCACCGTGGGTGACACCGAGGCGCGAGCCTGGACGCTGCGCGACGGGCAGACAGCGCTCGACGCCGCGGACTCGATCCACTCCGACATCGCGCGCGGATTCATCCGCTGCGAGGTCATCCGCTGGGACGACCTGCTCGACGCCGGCTCGCACGCCGAGGCGGCGCGGCGCGGTCAGCAACGGCTCGAGGGGAAGAGCTACCCGGTCGTGGACGGGGACGTGCTGAACATCCGCTTCAACGTGTGAGCGTCAGGACGGCGGGTCGACGCGGTCGACCCGGGTCGCCGCAAGGGCGGCGAACCAGAGCGTGGCGACGAGCACGAGTACGGCACCGAGCGGGCGCAGCAGGTCGTCGTTTCCGAAGCCGGAAACGGGAATCGGCGACGCACTCGGCACGATGTCCCCGCTGCCGGTCGACACGACGAGGATCGTGACGATCGCACCGCCGAGGAGCGTCGCCCCGAGCGCCGCGGCGTACAGGCCGCGTCCGAGCGTGTCGAGCGGCCGCGTCGCGAGCGTGAGACCGAGCGCGACGAGCGCGAAGAACGACCAGACGAAGGCGACCGCCACGGTCTTCGCGTAGGTCACGTTGTCGATCCCGAGCCAGATCTCGAGCACGACGAGATCGAGAGCGACTCCCGCGACGACGAGGCCGGCCAGCGCAAGGGGATCGACGCGCCGCCGCGCGAGGCAGGCCAGCGCCACCGCGATCGTCGCTCCGCTCTCGAAGATGACGAACGCGATCCCCAGCCCCTTGCCGATGGCTCCGATGCGGCTACCCGCGTCGACCACCGCAATCAGCCCGAGGACGCCGGCGATCCCGACGAAGAAGAGCGTGAGGATGATCCCGACGTCGAGTCGCGAGAGGGGTGAGCGGGGCTCGGCGGCTTCCATGGCGCCCAGTTCGAGGGCAGCCGCCGCGGTCCTCGGCTCACGGCCCGGGCCGATCGCTCCGACCCGGGCCGTGGGCCATGCCTACGGTCAGCGTGCGACTGCGCAGTGGAGCTCGACGAACGCGCTGCTGCCGATCGACTGGTTGCCCGCGTCGACCGCGAAGCCCCACTCGTCGTCGGACATCGGCCAGCTCTCGCCCATCGGCGGCGGCTTGTTTCCGGCCCACAGGCTGAAGTCCCAGTCGCCCATCAACGCCTTCGTTCCCTGCGGACACGTGAGCTTGATGAAGAAGCCGCCGATCTGCTGGGCGGCGACAGCCGTCGCCACGACGGTCATCGTCTTCGGGTTGTACGTCACGGCGTTCGCCCCGCTCGCGCCCTGCGGTCCTTTCGGCCCTTGCTGCCCAGGCGGCCCCTGCGACCCCTGGGGTCCCGCGGGGCCGTGGGGCGGGGTGACGTTCCACTGGAGGAGCGCCTCGCTGGTTGCCTTGCAAGCCGTTCCGGCGACGTCGGTGTCGATGACACGGAGCACACCGCTGTCCCGCTTGTAACAGGCGTGAACGTTCCCCGTTCCGTCCGGGATGGAGGCGCCGGCGATGCCTGCGGCGACCGTGGCCACCGCAGCCACGACGATGACGATTGCGATCGTTCTCCTGCGCATGTTTCGTCAACTCCCTTCGAGCGGCTGCTGATCGACGCAGATCGCGTAGGCGGTGACCGAGACCCCGGGCTTCCCCCACACCTCGACGATCCACTCGTCCCCGGAGACGAGGTACGTCGCGTCGTTCTCTTTCACGGTGACATCAGCCTGTGGCGGAAGCGCGTAGCCGCCGCCGACGAGGGTCGTGAATTGGGGGCATACAGCAGCTGCGGACCCATACGCCTCGTTCCCTTGCTGAGTGGTCGTGCCCGTATCGGTGACGATCTGGTGTCCGGTCACGCCGAGCCCGTCCGAGCCGGAGTCCCCTTGCGTGCCTAGCTGACCCTGATTGCCCTGAGGCCCCTGCAGCCCCTGCGAGCCGACGGGACCGACCTGGCGCCAGTCGAGCGGTGCCTCGCTCTTGAGGCAGTCACCCGCCGCCTTGACGACTCGGAGCTGACCGTTCTGCCTCTTTGAGCATGCATGGATCGTGCCCGCGGCGTCCGGGATCGTCGCCCGCGCGATGCCCGCGGAGAGGGCCGCGACGAGCAACAGGCCGACAGCGGCTCCTATGCGATGCTTACTCATTGTCCGCCTCCCTTCGCGGTCGCAGTGACGCAGATCGCGTACACGGAGTACTGCCGGTTCGCGATGCCGCGCAGGTCCGCGGTCCAGCCGTCGCCGGCGTCCGTCGGACGGCTCGCCGTCGCATACGACTGCGACTGCGTCGCGACGCCGCCGCCGACGACGAGCTTGCCGTCGGAACAGTCGGCTTCGCCCGTTCCGACGCCGTTGCCGTCGGTCGCGAAGCTCGCGCTGACCCGCTCGTAGCCGGACGCCACGCCGTTGCCTGCGGCTCCCGACAGGCCCTGGAACCCCTGCACGCCCGGCGGACCCGGCAGGCCCGTCGCTCCCTGGCCGCCGGTGAGGTTCCAGTCCAGGGGCACCTCCGTGCCGGCATCGCAGGTCGCCGCGGCGCCCGTGTCGATCGCACGCAGCTTCCCGCCGTCAAGGGCGTAGCAGCCGTGGATGGCGCCGGTTGCGTCCGGGATCGTCGCCTTCGCGACACCGACACCGAACGCGATCGCGACGCGACGGCCACGACCGCGGCGATTCCCGCCCTCATGACCGTTCTCTCTCGTGCCGGCGACCGGCTCGAGCAGTCGAAGCTTCATCTGACGTCCCTTTCGTCCGTGCCCTGCGCACGGCAGGGCAAGCTGTCTCCTCCGCACCCCCGGCTCAGCCGCTGAACGTGATGCTGCACTGCGTCTTCTCGAAGTTCGTGATCTGCGTCGCCTCGCCGACGGTCAGCGGCGCGAGCGGAGTCGTCTTCGAGTAGTGGTTCGCCTTGACGTGCCTGAAGTACGCGACCTGATGGCGGACTGCGGTCTTGATCGAGCTCGGCGCGATCGCGATGAACCGATCTCCGCCGGAGGCCGCCGCGTCGACGACCTTCTTCCACGCACTCGGGGACACGGAGGCGATCGAGACGAAGCGCTTGTTCTTCATCGTTCCGGCCTTCGTGTTGGTGTCGATCACGGCCTGGCACCACGCCTTCGTGTCCGTGCGCCTGCGGTACGGCTCGACACCGCACCCGCGGGGGCGACGATCGCCAGTAGTCCGATCGCCGCTGCGCACACCGCTGCTGTCGTTCGTCTCGCATCACTGCTCCTCTCTGTCGGAATGGCTCGCGCATCACGCGCGTCCCTTCGCCGAGACGTAGCCCGGCTTCGAGGCGACGATCGCCGCACCGCTCTTCGGTGTCGTGACCGTGACGGCACCGCGTGCGTCGGTCGTCCTCGTCCCGCCAGGAAAGCCGGCGACCCGTGCGCCTGCGACCGCGTCCCCGGCGTCGAGCACCCGAACGGTGACCCGGACGCCCTTCCCGTTCTTCAGTGCAGCCCGCGTGACGCCGAGTGAGAGCTTCGGCAGGACGTGCGTCGCGTACGAGCCGTCCTTCGAGCCGCCGTCGACCGTCACGTCGGCGAAGACGTCGAGCGCACTCGCCGAGCCTTCGCCCTCGAGTCGGAAGTACTGGACGCTGCCGTGCGGCGAGCGGAGCGTCTGCACCGGCTCGAAGCCGGCGACCGCCTTGCTCGATCGGGTCACGTACGTTTGCTGGGCGTTGCCGTAGAAGACCCAGATCCGCCCGTCCGATCCGGCAGCGAGCCCGGCCGTCGAGACGCTGGCGCCCTTGACGGCACCGGCACCGGCTTCGGCTGGCCACCGAGGCGAGCGATGCGAACCAGGGCACCGTCCGAGTACGCGGTGTAGACCCCGCCCCCGGCGCGGGCAGCGAGCTGCGGGCCCGCGAGCCTGCCGGGTGAGAGCGGCTGCGGCGCGCCGACGCTCGGGAGGACGCGGCGGACGAACGCCTGTCCGCTCGCGACGTGCTCGTACGCGACGAAGGCCTCGCCGCTGCCCTGGTCGACGGCGATCACCGGGTCGTCTGCGAGCCCCGTCGGTGTGATGTCCGTGGGCTGGGTTCCCGGATCGACGCCGGACTGGAACAACAGCGTGTTCGCGCTCCGCCACGCGCTGACGAGTTGTCCGCTCCGAAGCGCTGCGGTCGTAATCTGCGCTGCCGACGCGACCGTGAGCTGGAACCTGCCGAACGCCTTGGAGCCGAGTGTCCAGCTGCCAGGCCCCACGGCTTCGTTGAGCCCGGCGAAGAGATCCGTGTTCGACGCCACCTTCTGCCCGCTGACGAGCACGTGGATCGAGCCATCCGGCGCGCTGGCGGCGGCGGGGGCTGCACCTCTGCCAGCCCGAGACGACCGGCTTCGATGCTCCGATCGAGCCGGCGGGCGAGATCGACGTGTCGAAGATCGTCGGGTACGGCGCTCGGTTCGGTCCTGCCCAGAACACGTGGAGCGTGCCGTCCTTACCTCGCGCGAGGCCGAGGTTCGCCGCCGCGCCGTTGTGAGCATGGGAGATCTGCTTCCAGGTTCCCGCCGGTCTGCCTGCGCTGCCGCGGCAAGCGCCGCAAGGATCGCGCTTGCGGCCAGGAGCGCCGAAGCGCAGGCTGCAACGCGGTTCGATGTGATCCTACGTCCTCGCATCACTCCTCCTCTCGCTCGCTCGAGCGGGTCGGCGTACCGACTCGACGATCCGCTCGAAAGGGATCTGCGCGCTCGCCGCGACCGTTCGTACTGCCCCTGCGGACGGCCCGCGGAAGACGAAGAAGACGACCTCGTCCTCGGGCATGAGCATCGAGCCGAGGTAGTCGACCGACGCCGTGCGTGCGCTCTCGCGCGCACGTTCGTCGGCTTCGGCGAGCGCGTCCTCCGTCACGCCGGGCCAGAGGCATTCCGCCAGGTACTCCTTGGTCGCTGCAGCGGCGTGGTCTCGCACCATGCAGAGAGCGTGCGCGGCGACACCCTCCGGCGCATCGGGCGTTTCCCTACGTCGTGGTCGAACGCTCCCGAAGAGCCATGTGCGCTCCCAGCTCGGCACGCGTCTTGATTCCGAGCTTCCGGTACGCGCGCGAGAGGTTCGCCTCGACCGTCTTGGGGCTGATGAACATGCGCTCCGCGATCTCCCGGTTCGTGAGACCGGATCCGGCGAGCGCCGCGACGGCCTGCTCGCTCGGCGTGAGCTCGTCGCCGAACCGCGCCGCAGCCCCAGCCTGGTCGACTCGGCGCGAGCCTTCTCGACCCAGAGCGGCGCGCCGAGCGCCTCGAACGCGCCGATGCTCAGATCGAGCAGCTCTCGGGCGAGGCGTCGCTCGTTCCGCCGACGATGCAGACGGCCCGCGACGAGGAGGGTTCGTGCACGCTCGATGGGCAGCCCGAGCCGTTCGTGCGCGTCGAGTGCGGCGTCGAGAGCGTCGGACGCGCCGGTGAGGTCACCGAGCGCGGAGAGCAGGAGCGCTCGGGCGCGTCCGCCGGTCGCCGCGGCCCATGCAGACGAGTTGCCGCGAACCGCTCGAGCTCGACGCGTGCGCGGTCGAGCTCGCCGACCGCGACGAGTGCCTCCACGTAGTCCGCTCTGCCGCGCACGAGCCGGGGCTCGAGCAGGCCGATCCGGTCCTCGTGCTCGGCCGAGCGAGCGAGGTGCTCGACGGCATTCGCGGGACGGTCGAGCGAGAGCTCGAGGAACCCGAGCGCCGCGTGGCACTCCGCGATGCCCCAATGCGCCCCTACCGCGGTCGCGAGCGCGAGCGCACGCCCTGCCGTCGCTCGCGCCTCGTCGACGTTGCCGCGCAGGGCTTCCAACGATGCGCGAGTTGCGAGCATCCAGCGGATGAGCGCGTCCTGTCCGGTGCGCTCCAGAACGGTTGCGGCCTCGTCCAGATGCGTCTCTGCGAGCTCCAAGCGACCGCCGCGCAGCTCGATGAGCCCGAGCCGGATGAGCGTGCGCCCGAGTTGGACCTCGTCGCCGTGCTCGTCCGCGACGACGCGCTCCAGCTCGAACTCCTGGCGGGCCGCGTCGAGATCGTCTGCGTAGATGTCGAGGATGCCGCGCAGTCGCGCGGACGGCCTCACGTCGGAGTAGTGGTGCATCCGATGCGGCGAGCGCCCGGGGGCGGACGGAAGCGCTGCCTCCTCGAGCTCTGCGGCGTGTCGGAACACGGCGTCGTCGATCCCGTGGCCGGCGAAGAACTCGGCCTCCGCGATCGCGAGCAACGCGTAGGAGTGGAGTTGAGGGCCGACGTCGTCGGCCTCTGCGAGAGCCAGCGCCTCGTGCGCGTAGGCGAGCTTGCGCGCGACGTCGTAGTCGGACATCCGCGACGCGGCGGCGACGATCTCGAGCCGCATGCGTACGTCGTCGCCTGCCGCCTCGAGCGCACGCTCGCACAGCTCGTTTGCCGTCTCGTCCGCCTCGGCGGTCTCGGTCATGTACGCGAGGAGTAGGAGCGCTCGCGCCCGTATCGCGCCGGTGGGAGCCGACTCGGCGACGTCGCGGAGGACATCGAGCGCCCGTTGCGGGTCTCCCGTCTCCGCGAGGTAGCGACCGAGGTCGAGGCGTCGCTCGGAGAGATGCGTCCTGTTCCCCCGGAGGTGTCAGGTCGCAGGCGAGCTCGAGGAGCTCGACCGCTCCGTCGGGCGCCCCACGGTCCCGCGCAGCCCGGGCGGCAGCGCCGAGTGCAGTTGCGACCTCCTCGTTCGGGCCGTCTGCCGCGAGCGCGAGCTGGCGCGCCCGCTCCTCCGGGCTCGACGCACGTTCCGCGATCTCTGCATGCACGGCGCGGCGGTCGGTGGGGCTTGCCGCGGAATAGATGGAGGCCGCCAGCAGCGGGTGGGAGAAGTGGACGCCGCCCAGCTCGTCGATCCGCACGACCCCTGAGGTCACGGCACGCTCGAGCGATGCTTCGTCGACGCTTTCCAGCGTCGGCGTCGACAGAGCCGAGGCGACGAGAAGGGCGCGCCGCGTCCGGGCGGGAAGTCGACGGAGCCTTGCGGTCACGAGCTCGGCGAGATCGTCCGGCACGGGCAGAGGAGCAGAGCCGTGGCGCGGTGCACCGCGCTCGTCGAGCGCCCGCGCGAGCTCGACTGCGAAGAACGGGTTCCCGCTCGTCGCAGCCTCGATGCGTACGAGCGTCGGCCGAGGGACAGCGTGGCCCAGCTCGGCCTTCACGATCTCGTGCAGGGCGGCGAGGCTCAGCGGCTCGAGGTGGATTCGTCGTACGTCCGCGTCCGGGAACGGCCTCCGCACGTCGACCGCCGAGCCGCGTCGCGGCGAGGACGCCCACACGCTCGCCGTCGATGCGGCGCGCCGCGAACTCGAGCACGCGCCGCGACGGTGGGTCGAGCCACTGGACGTCGTCGACGGCGACGAGTACGGCGCCACTCTCGGCGAGGACGCGGAGCACGCTGCAGAACGCGGTGGCGACGAGGCGCTGGCCGGAGCCCCCGGCACTCGCGTCTGCCCGGAGCAGCGCAACGTCGAGCGCGTGGTGCTGCGGGCCCGGGAGCCGATCGAGGACGTCGCCCGCGACACCCCGAGCAGGTCGGCGAGCGCGGCGAAGGTCAGGCGTGTCTCGGCGGAGCCAGGGCGGCTCGCGAGAACATGGACTCCGAGCTCGCGCGCTCCCTCCACCGCTGCGCGCCAGATCGTCGTCTTGCCGATTCCGGGGTCGCCCTCGAGAAGGAGAATCGACGGCTCGGTCTCGAGCGATCCCGAGGAACGCCTCGACGGCGGCGAGCTCCGAGCCCGGCCGACCACGGCTCATGAATCGACGAAGAGTAGGCGGCGTCAGCCCGCCGCGACCAGTGCCGCGCCCGCCAGCGCGACAACGCCCCCAAGCCGTTTCTCCCTGCTCAGCCGCTCGCCGAGGAAGAAGCGCGCGAGAACGACCGTGAGGATGGGGTAGAGCGCTCCGAGGACCGCGACCACGCCGACGGGGATCCGATTCGACGCGATCGCGACGAGGACGTTCGCGCCGGTGTCGAACAGCCCGCAGGCCACGATCAGCGGGAGCAGCTGCCGCGACCCCGGGCGGAGCGACGTGGAGGTCACGAGCGCGACGACCACCGCGAGCGTCACCGAGGACGCGCGAGAGGCGACGACGGCCCAGTTCGCGCTCTCGTCGGCGCCCGCGTCGAGGCCGATGATGAAGCCTCCGAAGCCGAGCGCCGCCAGAAGTGCGAGCCCGGCTCCCGCGGACAGGCGCGCTCCTCCGCGCCCGGCTCCCTCGCGCGAGAGGACGACGATGCCGACGACCACGAGGCCGATACCGAGCCACTGCGGCGCGCTCGGGACGATCCCGCGAGCGGCGTCGAGCGCGAGCGGCGCGAGCGGCCACGCGGAGGAGATCGGCGCGACGATGCCCATCGCGCCGAGCGCGAAGCCGCGGTAGAGCGCCGCGAGCCCGAGCACCCCTGCCGCACCCCCTGCGAGCGCCGGAAGCAACGGCGCGACCCCGGGGAAGGGGTCGCCCGACACGAGCGCCCAGGCGAGCACGCCGACGAGCCCGACGCCCTGCGAGATGGCGAGGACGACGAGGACGGCCGTCCGGCGGGAGGCGATGCCGCCGCAGAAGTCCCCCACGCCCCAGCACGCGGCGCCGGCGAGCGCGAGAAGAGCGGCCATCGGGTGGGGTCAGCCGCGCCGCGGCCGCGCGGGCTTCACGCGTGTCGGGCTGAGCATCAGTCGTCGCCGACGGGCCGTGTCGCCGCCTGGGCGTCGAGCTGGTTCGCGTGGTAGAGGACGGCGGCCTCGGCGGTCTTCGCCGCCGGGCGGTCGTGGTGGCACGCGACGGCGTGGAGCAGCTCGGCGAGGACCGCCGGGTCGAGGTCGTCGGCGCGCTCCTCGAGCATTCGCAGTCCGAGGTGCACGTGACCGAGCAGCTTCCCTTCGTCGGTCGGCCTGAAGGCCGGGCCCGGGCCGAGCTCGCGAATCCTGCCGATGTCGTGCAGGAGCGCCGCGGCGAGGAGCAGGTCGTGTCGGAGGCGCGGGTGGAGCTGCGCCGTCTCGCGACAGAGCGTCGCGACGCCGACCGTGTGCTCGAGCAGGCCGCCGGCGTAGCCGTGGTGGCCGTCCGCGCCGGCTGCAGGGAGCGTGCGGTACGCCATGCGGACCCGAGGATCCGCGACGAACGAGCCGACGAGCGACGCGAGTCCGGGGTGCGAGATCTCCGCCGCGAGGAACTCGTAGAACCCGTCGAGCTCGTCGGGGTCGCGGCGGAGCGTCGGCGTGAGCGACGCGGGATCGGCGTCCTCCGCTGCTTCGACCGCTCGCACCTGCACCTGCAGTCTCCCGCCGAAGCGCTCGACCCGTCCGAGGACGTGCACTGCGTCGCCCTCGCCGAAGCGCTGGTCGAGCAGGTCGACGTCGCTCCATACGCGCGCTTCGACCCGTCCACTCGCGTCGGCGAGCTCGAGCGCGAGGTAGGCGGCGCCGGAGCGAGTACGCCGCCGCTCCTTCTTCGTGACCGCGAACACACCCTCGACCGTCCGGTCCTCGGCGAGCTCCGCGATGGTCGTCACGCGGCCGAGTCTATGCGCGGCAGGGCCGTTGGTACCCTCGCCCGAGATGGCCCAGGTGATGCCGTTCCGCGCCGTCCGCTACACCGGCGCGGCCGGACCCCTGGCCGACCTCGTGGCGCCTCCCTACGACGCCGTGGACGACGTCGAGCGCGCGCGGCTGTACACACGGAGTCCGTACAACGTCGTCCACGTGACGCTCCCGCAGTCGGCAGAGGCTGCGGGGCGGCTGTACCGCAAGTGGCTAGCCAATGGGATCCTCGCGCCCGACGAGGACGCGGCGACGTGGCTGGTCTCCGAGCGCTATGTCGGCCCGGACGGGGTCGAGCGCGAGCGACTCGGCGTGATCGGCTCCGTCACCGCCGAGCCGTACGCGGCAGGTGGCGTCTGGCCCCACGAGCAGACGCATGAGCGCATTCGCAAGGAGCGCCTCGCGCTCCTGCGCGCGACGCGCGTGCAGCCGGAGCCGCTGCTCCTCCTTTCCGCCGACGCGCTCGACCTCGAGGTTCCCGAGCGCGCTCCCGATCTCGAGGTCGACGCCACGCGTCTCTGGCGTGTCGACGGATCGACGCCGATCGACGCCGGCCAGCTGCTCGTCGCCGACGGCCACCACCGCTACGAGAGCGCCGTCGAGCTCGGTCGCGAGCTCGGCGAGTGGTCGCGCGTGATGGCCCTCGTCGTCCCGATCGACGACCCGGGCCTCCACGTCTTCTCCACCCATCGCGTCTTCTCCCAACGGCCTGATCTCTCGGAGGAGCCGAGCGGAGAGGAGGTGGCGGGGCTCGCCGAGGCGCTCACCGCGCTCGACGGGGAGCCGCGCGAGCAGTCTGCGGCCGTCGCCTACCGGCCGGGCCGGGTCGAGCTCGTCCGGGGCTCCGACGGCGAGCTGGACGCGCAGCTCGTCGAACGTCTGGGCCTCGACGGGATCCGCTACACCTGGCGGGTGGACGACGCGACGACGGCGGTCGACCGCGGCGAGTCCGATGCGGCATTCCTCGTCCGCGCGCCCCGCATCGAGGACGTCTTCGGATTCGCTCGACGCGGCGAGCTCATGCCGGCCAAGAGCACGTACTTCACGCCGAAGCCGCTCTCCGGGCTCGTCTTCCACCCACTCGAGCGATGACACCCTGGCTCGAGACCTGCCGTCTGTGCGTCGCCGACATCCGCGAGGTGCTCGAGCGGCTCCCGACGCGAGACGAGCGCGAGCCCGTCCTACGCCGCGGTCAGGGCGGCGACGACACGACGGCGATCGACCAGGCGGCGGAAGATGCGGCGGTCGCGAGGCTGTCCGCGCTCGACGAGGACTTCGTGCTCGTGTCCGAGGAGCTCGGCGAGAGAACCTTCGGCGCCGGCGGCCCTCGCAGGGTGGTCGTCGACCCGATCGACGGGTCGGTGAACGCCAAGCGCGGCATTCCCTTCTTCTCCTTCTCGCTCGCGGTCGCGGAGGGCCCGACCATGGGCGACGTCGTGTTCGGCTACGTCTACGACTTCGGATCCGGCGAGGAGTGGACGGCTGAGCTTGGCCGCGGAGCGTTCCTCGACGGCCGCCCGCTCGGAGGGCAGCGACCGAAGGAGACGATCGAGATCCTCTCCTTCGAGGGGACGACGACATCCGCGATCTCGGAGCTCGTCGGGCCGGTCACGGGTGTGGCCGACCGCCTGCGGGTGATGGGCTCGCTCGCACTGTCGCTCTGCCATCTCGCAGCCGGCCGCGTCGACGGCGTCGTCTCGCTCAAGGCGGCCCGCTCGGTCGACATCGCCGCGGCGCAGCTCCTCGTCCGCGAGCGCGGCATCGCGATCGACCTCCCCGAGGATCCTCCGTTCGACGCGGCTCCGCTCGACCTCGGGACGCGCTCACGCGTCGCTGCCGCCGCGACACCCGAGCTCGTGCGCACCCTCGCGGACGCGCTTCGCGCCCGCGAGTAGCTACGCTCGCCGACGATGCGACCCGACCGCGACGCCATCCTCAAGGCGCTCGAGAACGTCATCGATCCCGAGCTCCGCAAGCCCGTCACCGAGCTCGACATGGTGCGCGACGTCCTCGTGGAGGACGACGGCGCCGTCTCGGTGACGATCGCGCTGACGGTGGCCGGCTGCCCTCTGCGTGATTCCTTCCAGGAGCAGGTGTCGCGGCACGTGGGCGAGGTTCCCGGCGTGACGAGCGTCCGTCTCGGCTTCGACGTGATGTCGCCGGAGGAGAAAGCCGCTCTCGTCTCGAGGCTCCGAGGTGGACACTCCGCCGACCGCACGATCTCGCTCTCTCCGACGACCCGCGTCCTCGCGGTCGCCTCGGGAAAGGGCGGGGTCGGCAAGTCGACGTTGACGGCGAACCTCGCGTACGCGCTCTCGGCGCTGGGAGAGCAGGTCGGCGTCCTCGACGGCGACATCTACGGGCACTCGATCCCGCACATGCTCGGCATCCACCAGAAGCCGATCGCCGTCGACGAGATGATCGTGCCGCCCGTTCGCGGCGACCTCAAGCTCATGTCGATCGGGTTCTTCCTCGAGGAGAACGCGCCGATCATGTGGCGCGGGCCGATGCTGCACAAGGCGCTCGAGCAGTTCCTCTCCGACGTCCACTGGGGCGAGCTCGACACGCTCCTCGTGGACATGCCTCCTGGCACAGGCGATGTCGCGATGTCCCTCGGCCAGCTCCTCCCGCGCGCGGAAGCCCTCGTCGTGACGACGCCGCAGCCGGCCGCGCAGCAGGTTGCGGTCCGGGCGGCGCAGATGGCACGCAAGACCGGGATGCGCCTCGTCGGAGCGGTCGAGAACATGTCCTACCTGGCCGGATCCGGCGAGGAGCTCTTCGGCTCCGGGGGCGGTCAGGCGCTCGCGGACGAGATGGGCATCCCGCTCCTCGCCCGTATTCCGCTCGACCCGCTCCTGCGCGAGGCTGCGGACGAGGGATCTCCGCTCGCCGAGCTGCACCCCGACGCGGACGCCGCCGTCGCGATCGCCGCGCTCGCGGCCTCCGTCGCCGCGTCCCGCGCGGGCACGATCCGGAAGGCGCTGACGGTTCTCTAGGAGGTGGCCGGGGCCGCCTTCTTCGACCTCGACCGCACGCTGATCTCGCGTTCGAGCTCGCTCGCGCTCGCGGGGACGTTCTGGCGGCGCGGGCTCATCGGGAAGCGTCACGTCGCCCAGGCCGCGCTCGCGCAGCTCGTCTTCACGAGCCTCGGCGCGGGCCAGGCGCAGGTGGGGAGGACAGCGGACAGGGCTGCGTCGCTCCTCAAGGGGCTCTCCGTCGACGTGCTCCGCGGGATCGTCGCCGAGGCGTGGCCGACCGTGCTCCGGCCGCTCGTCTACGAGGAGGCTCTCGACCTCGCGGCCTCGCACCAGGCACGCGGCGAGCGTGCGTACATCGTGTCGGCGGCGCTGCAGGAGGTCGTCGAGACGATCGCGCGCGAGCTCGGATTCGACGGCGCGCTCGCCTCGCGCGCCGAGATCGAGGACGGCGTCTACACGGGACGCCTCGAGCGCAGGCTGTACGGCGCGGAGAAGCGTGCCGCTCTCGAGGAGCTCGCGAGCGCCCAGGGCTACGATCTCACGCGCTCGACCGCGTACTCCGACTCGCACACCGACCTCGCCTTCCTCGAAGCCGTCGGGCACCCCGTTGCGGTGAACCCGGATCGCGACCTCCGACGCGTCGTCGAGGAGCGCGGCTGGCCCGTGCTCTGGTTCAAGCGGCGCCTCGGCAAGCAGTGACCGCGGCGGAGGCTCGGGCACGCCTGGCCGCGCTCCGTCTGCGGCCGGAGCACGTCGACGTGCTCGTCGCGCACTTCGAGGACGCCGACCGCAGAGGCAAGCGCGGCCACGGCCTCCTCCGTATCGAGTGGCTCGAAAGCCAGCCGATCGATCCGGACGCCAACCCGGTGCTCCTCGAGTCGCGCGAGGGCTTCGCTCACTGGGACGGCAACGACGCGCTCGGCTACCTCGTCCTCGACGAGATCGTCCGCTCGCTCGTCGCGAATCCGCCGGAGCGAGCGCGCGTCGTCGTCGCCTCGCGCTGCTTCCCGAGCGGTGTCCTCGGCTACTGGGCGAGACGCCTTGCGGAGGCGGGCCTCGTCGCCGCGGTGACCGCGACCTCGCCACGCCGGCTCGCACACCCGGAGGGCGGCCCTCCGCTCACTGGAACGAACCCACTCGCTATCGCGGTGCCGTCGAGCGACGGGCCTCCCGTCGTCTCGGACGTGTCGATGGGGGCGGTCACTCACGGCGACGTCCTCGCGGGGCGCGCCGAGGCGAGCGAGCTCGTGCCTTTCGGCGGCGGGCACTCGCACAAGGCATTCGCGCTCGCAGTCGGGCTCGAGCTTTTTGTCGGTGCGCTCGCGGGCCCGGAGCCGGGCGTCGTCCTCGTCGTCGCCCGCCCGGAGCACGACCCGGTGCCCGGTCTCCGCGAGCTCGCAGGCGCGCGCCGGCTCCCCGGCGACTAGTTCGAGCGCTCGCGGAGCCGCGCGAGCACGACCGGGTC
Source organism: uncultured Gaiellaceae bacterium (assembly GCA_963846995.1). GTDB lineage: Bacteria > Actinomycetota > Thermoleophilia > Gaiellales > Gaiellaceae > GMQP-bins7. Next base: position 32,858 of record CAWJYD010000002.1, read on the forward strand.
GATCGCATCCTCGCCCTCGACACGCTCCTCGAGGTTCTCGACACCCGCCCAGTCCTCGAGTCGTTCGTAGCCGAGTACCGCGAGCCGATCGGAGAGCTCCACGCGAAGGCCGTCGTCGACCTCGATCCAGCGATTCCGCGGAGTTCGGCCGAAGAGCTCCTGATGGATGCCGTAGAGCCGACGGAGCTCGTCGAGCGGCCGCCGATGGTCGTCGACGCGCAGGTCGACGAGCTTGTCCGAGTAGCCGGCGAAGCCCTGACCCGCGGCGACGACGAGGAGTGCGGCGGACTGCTGCCCGCGGCGGTCGCCACCAGCCTCCTGCGCGGAGTCGAGGCAGTCGAGGAGCCGCTCGGCGAGCGGCCGTCCAGTCGTCGATTCGAAGGTTCGCGCCATGGCGTCGACCGTGTCGCCGGAGACGAGGATGTTCCCCTGTGCCGCGTAGCCGACGCCGTTCCTGTGCCCGGCCCACTCGAGGCACTCCCCGCCGGTGTAGGAAGCCGCGCGACCCTCTCCGTCGACGATTCCGAGCTGCCGTTGGGCACGCTGCGGGTCTGCGTCGGTGAGTTGCGCGACGACGTCCTCCACCGCGACCCCGGAACGGAGGAGGGCAAGCCCGCTCGGGCCGTAGCTCGCGTTCGCCCACGCCTGAGTCGCGACAGCGCCCACTCCCGGCTCCGCCCACGGGACGACCGAGCCGACCGCAGGGAACTTCGACTGCACCGCGACGCCCCAGTGCTGCGCGCCGACGTCGCACGCGCAGATCGAATAGGTCGCGACGAGCGGGCTAGCCGTACGTCATCCCAGCGAGATCGAGCTCGAGCAGGCGCTCGTCCCGGACGAGCGCGCACGCGACCGGGCCGAGGGAGAGCGCGGCGTGAACCTCATCGGGGGTGGAGGCGCGGACGACGATCGGCGTGCCGGCGTGGTGGGCCGCGTGGATCGCGTCGCGGTCGGAGACGTCGTCGAGGACGAGCGCTCCCTCGAGGTCGAGCGTGCCTTCGAGCGCGATCTCCGGAACCTTGCGTCCGGTGGCGCCGAACCAGCGCTCGCGCATCAGAAGGAGAGCGACCCGCCGGGTGCAGGCGCCAGGATCTCGACGCCGGGAGGAGCCAGCTCGCGCAGCGCGTCGGGGGTGCCGGTGAGGATCGGGAACGTGCCGTAGTGGCACGGGACGCAGCGGATGACCCCGAGCAACTCGAGCGCGACGGCCGCCTCGCGGGGTCCCATCGTGTAGTGGTCGCCGATCGGGAGGATCGCGACGTCCGGCGCGTAGATGCGGCCGATGAGCGACATGTCGCCGAAGACGTTCGTGTCGCCGGCGAAGTAGAGCTTGAACCCGTCTTCGAGCTCGACTACGAGCCCGGCCGGCTCACCTGCGTACGTCCCGTCGGGGACGCTCGAGGAGTGGTTGGCATCCGTCAACGTGACGTTGACGCCGTCGAGTGGAACCGTCCCTCCCTTGTTAGGCCCGTGGCGCGGGTTCGCCTCGACCCCGTTGTTCGAGAGCCACCCGCGGAGCTCGACAAGGGCGACGACGGGGCAGCCGAACTTCTCGTGGATCGGGACGGTGTCGCCGAGGTGGTCGCCGTGCCCATGCGTCAGGAGGATGGCGTCACAGCGCTCCGGCTCGAGCTCCGACTCGGGGCAGCTCGGGTTCCCGTTCAGCCAGGGGTCGACGTAGATCCGCTTCCCGCCCGGCGTGTCGACGCGGAACGACGCGTGCCCGAGCCACGTGAGCTCAGTTCCCATGGGGGCAATCTAGTCCACGACACGAAGGCTCAGCTCAGAACGGGAGGGACGAGGCGGCGTCGCTCGCGAGGTCGAGGATCGGCTGGACGACGACGAACGAGCCGACGGTGACGACGAACGACGCGAGAATCGCGATCCCGAGGGCGGAGTCGCGGGGAGGCGAGCCACCGGCGGGCGCGAGGCGCAGCTCGGCGCCTGAGCGCATGTAGAGCCAGCGGACGACGTTCAGGTAGTAGGCGAGCGAGACGACCGTCGCGGCGACCCCGATGAGCACGAGCCACCACTCTCCAGCGTCGTAGGCCGCGGAGAAGACGAACAGCTTCCCGAAGAGGCCGCCGGTGAGCGGGAAGCCGGCCATGCCGAGCATGAACGTCCAGAGCGCGATGCCGTGGTACGGGCGTTCCCAGCCCATCCCCGCGAGCGACTCGAGCGTGACCGGGCGCCGGAGCTCCCGCTCGCGTGCGGCGACCACCGCGAACGCGCCGACCGACATCGCGGAGTAGGGGACGAGGTAGTAAATGAGCGCCTCGGCTCCGCGCTCCGAGTTCGCGGAGATCGCCATGAGCATGAAGCCCGCGTGCGAGATCGAGGAGTACGCGAGGAGCCGCTTCACGTCGCGTTGTGCGAGTGCGCCGAGGTTGCCCCAGGCCAGAGACACGGCAGAGAGCACGGCGACCGCGATCGTCCACACATCGCTCTGCCCCGGGAACGCCGTGACGAGGATCCGGAGGAGCATCACGAGCGCGGCCGTCTTCGTCGCCGCCGACATGAACGCCGTGACCGAGGTCGGAGCTCCCTGGTACACGTCCGGCGTCCACATGTGGAAGGGCGCGGCCGAGACCTTGAACGCGAGGCCCGCAAGGATCATCGCGAGCCCCGCGAAGAGGAACGTGTCGTCGGTTGGGTTCGCCGTCGCGATCGCGGAGAAGCTCAGCTCGCCGGTGGCGCCGTAGACGAGCGCCGATCCGAAGAGCAGGATCGCCGAGCCCAGGCCGCCGACGATGAGGTACTTGAGACCGGCCTCGAGCGACGTCTCGCGCTCGGTGTCGATCGCGACGAGGATGTACAGGCAGAGCGAGAACCACTCGAGCCCGAGGAACAGCGTCATGAGGTTCTCGGCGCCGACGAAGAAGACCATTCCGGCGCCGGCTGCTGCGAGGAGCGCGTAGTACTCGGCGTGATTCGTCTTGCGTCGCTCGCCCCAGGACGCGAAGACGACGACGGCGCCCGTGACGCCGAGGATGATCTGAGCGACCGCGGCGAGCTGATCGCGTGACATCGAGCCGTCGAGGAGCAACTGCGGCGTCGGCGTCCTGTCGAAGACGGCGATCGCGAAGCCCGTTGCGGCGGCGAAGCCGGCGAAGGTCGCGCACGCGGCGGTGGGCTTGCGGAGCCAGTCCGGAAGGAGCGCCGAGAGGAGCGCCACGGCACCGCCGACGAGGAGCGCGATCGTCGGGGCGAGCGCGAGCCAGTCGACGGTCGGGGTCTCGATCACCGGAAGCCTCGCGTGATCGCCTGCTGGGCGTGGTCGCCGGCGAACGAGCTCTCGCTCACGAGCGCAGGCCAGAGCGAGAGGCCGAGGAGCACGAGCAGGAGCGGGAGAACGAGCGCGAGCTCGCCGGGGCGAAGATCGAGTGCCTCGTCGCTGACGGCCCGGCCCTGGCTTCACGTGCAGGATCGCCGAGATCACGCGGAGCGTGTACATCGCCGCGAGCACCACGCCGAGCGCGACGACGACGGAGTAGCCCCAGCCCTGCGCGTAGACGCCGGCCATGATCAGGAACTCGCCTGCGAAGGTGGCCGACCCCGGGACGGCGAGCGCGATCATCCCGGCGACGAGCACGACGGTCGCCAGCACGGGTCGCCCGCGCGCCATCCCTCCGAGCGAGGTGAGGAGTCCCGTGCCGCAGCGCCGCTCGACGGTGCCGACGAGGAGGAACATCCCGGCCGAGATCAGCCCGTGCGCGACGGACTGCAGCACGGCACCGTCGAGGCCGAGGTCGTCGAAGGCGAACACGCCCATGACGATGAGCCCCATCTGCGCCATCGACGAGTAGGCAACGATCCCGCGCAGGTCGGCCGAGCGGAACGCGAGCACGGATCCGTACACGAGCCCGGCGCTCGCAAGGACGAGGATGAGCCCGGATAGGTCGTCGGCGGGATCCGGGAACTTCGGCAGGCCGATGCGCAGGAAGCCGTAGACCGCGGTCTTGGACACGACCGCCGACAGCACCGCGGCCACCTCGACCGGAGCCTGGCGATACGTCAGCGGCAGCCAGCCGTGGAGCGGGAAGAGTGGCGCCTTGACGGCGAACGCGGCGGCGAAGCCGAGGAAGATCCACACGTTGTCGCTCGTCCCCGAGTCGGTCAGGGAGAACGTCCCCTGCGTCACGCCGAACGCGACGACCGACGCGAGCATCAGCAGCGAGCCCGCCATCGTGTACACGACGAAGGTGAGGGTCGCCGCCTGCCGCCGCTCGCCGCCCCAGACCCCGACGAGCACGTACAGCGGGATCAGCATGGCTTCGAACGAGACGTAGAAGAGGAGGAGATCCTGCGAGACGAAGGTCGCGACGACGGCGCCGAGCAGGAAGAGCATCAGGCCGTGGTAGGCGCGGGGCCGGTCGCGGCCCACGAAGAACGCGTAGCCGATCGCCGCGGCGAACACGACGACCGAGAGGCCGGTCAGCCACACCGAGAAGCCGAAGAAGCCGACGGAGTAGGAGATGCCGAGGCTCTGCACCCAGTCGTGCGAGGTGCCGAGCTGGAGCCCGCCGGCGGAGTAGTCGTACCGAGCGGCGGTGACGATCCAGAGCCCGACCTCCATGAGGGCGGCGAAGAAGGCAAGCCCCGCGGTCGTCTCGCGCGGGAGCGGGAGGACGGCGACGACGAGCGCGGCGACGAGCGGGAGGACGATGAGCGCCGTTGCGAGCACTAGCGCACCGCCACGAAGACGACGATCAGGATCGAGACCGCCACGGCCACCGCGACCGCGTACGAGCGCAGGAGGCCGGACTGGACACGCGCGACCTCGCCGCTCACCTGGAGCGTGCCGGACCCGACCTCGTCCAGCGAGCGCTCGACGACGGGCTCCTCGACGTTGCGGCGGAGCGCGTTCGAGAGCGCGACGGCCGGACGGTAGAAGAGCGCGTCGTACGCCTCGTCGAAGTACAGCTTGTGCTCGAGCACGCGCCAGATTCCGGGGTTGGTGACGAGCTGGCGGCCCGCGGAGAACGCCCGCCGCGCGACGAGGAAGCCGACGACCGCGAGCGCGACTGCGATGGCGCTCGTCCCGTAGTCCTGCGCGACCGACGCAGTGACGAGCGGCTCCGCGGTGTCGTCGATCCAGTTGAGGAACGGCTCCCAGACGCCCGGGATCGCGACGAGGCCCCCGATGGTTGCAAGCACGGAAAGCACCGCGACCGGCACGAGCATGGACACGGGGCCCTCCCCGTGCTCGCCGTGCGCATGCTCGCGGACGAGCTCCGATTGCTCGCCGTGGAAGACGGCGAAGTAGAGCCGGAAGGTGTAGAGGCCGGTGAGCAGCGCGCCCACGAGCCCGCACGCGTACAGGATCGCCCCGAGCGTGTCGTTGCTCGCGAACGCCGCGGCGACGATGCCGTCCTTCGACCAGAAACCGGCGAAGATCGGGATCCCGGCGAGCGAGAGGGAGCCGACGAGGAACGCGGCGTGCGTGCGCGGCATCGCCGACTTGAGGCCGCCCATCTTCCGGATGTCCTGCTCGCCGTCCAGGTGGTGGATGACGAGTCCCGCGGACATGAAGAGGAGCGCCTTGAAGAAGGCGTGCGTCATCAGGTGGAAGATCGCGTACCCGTACGCGCCGATCCCCGCCGCCATGAACATGTAGCCGATCTGGGACATCGTCGAGTAGGCGATCACGCGCTTGATGTCCCACTGCACGAGGGCCACGACGCCGGCGACGAGCAGCGTGATCGCGCCGAGGCTCGCAGCGAGATGCTGGACGTCGGGGGCGGCCTCGAAGATCGGGCTGGCGCGGACGAGGAGGTAGACGCCGGCGGTCACCATCGTGGCCGCGTGGATGAGCGCCGAGACGGGCGTCGGGCCTTCCATCGCGTCGGGGAGCCAGGTGTGGAGCGGGATCTGCGCCGACTTCGCGAGCGCGCCGCCGAGCAGACCGAGCGCGACGAGCGTCACCATCGTGCTCGACATCGAGTCGACCTGAGAGAAGACGCCGGCGAACTCGAGCGTCCCCGTCTGCCAGATGAGGAGCACGAGCCCGAGCGCGAGTGTCGCGTCGCCGATCGCGTTCATCACGAACGCCTTCTTGGCGGCGGCGACGGCTTCGGGCCGCGCGTGCCAGAACCCGATCAGCAGGTAGGACGCAAGGCCCACCAGCCCCCAGCCGGCGAGGAGCAGCAGGAAGTTCCCCGCCTGCACGAGCAGGAGCATCGAGAAGACGAAGAGCGACATGTAGGCGAAGTAGCGACGCTCCTCGTCGTCGCCGGCCATGTAGCCCATCGAGTACCAGACGATGAGGCCGCCGACGCCGGAGACGATGAGCATCATCGTGCTCGAGAGCGTGTCCAGGAGGACCTGCACCGAGACGTGGAAGTCGCCCGCGGCGAGCCACGTGTAGGCGGTCGAGACGTGCTCGCGATCCGCCGGGCCGGCGCGCCAGAGCGCGACAAACGCGATGAGCGCCCCCGCGAACGCGAGGAAGGTCGTCAGGGTCGAGATCCAGCCCGCGGTTCGCCGGGAGATTCGCCCTCCAGCGAGCGTGATCGCGACTGCGCCGGCGAGCGGTGAGCCGAGGCAGAGCCAGGCGCCGAAGC
>CAWJYD010000003.1:0-20085 GCA_963846995.1 uncultured Gaiellaceae bacterium
TCGCTCGGGAGCACACCGACTGAGACACCAGCGCACGGCGGAATAGAGTGACCACGTGGCCGATGTCGTCACCTGCTCGTCCTGCGGCTCCGACAATGAGGCCGGCCGGAAGTTCTGCGGAGAGTGTGGAAACACGCTCGTGCAGACGTGTCCGACCTGCGGTACAGAGAATGCGCCGGCGGTGAAGTTTTGCGGCGAGTGCGGCTCGACACTGACCGCGCCCGCGCAAGCCGCACTGCCCACACCCGCGCCCTCAGCCGAGCGCAGGCTCGTATCCATCCTCTTCGCGGACATCGTCGGCCACACGAGTTTCTCCGAGGCTCGCGATGCAGAGGACGTACGTGAACTCCTCTCGCGCTACTTCGAAGGTGCGCGCACGGTCATCGAACGCTACGGCGGCACCGTCGAGAAATTCATCGGAGATGCGGTGATGGCTGTCTGGGGGGCACCGATCGCGCAGGAGGACGATGCGGAGCGGGCCGTGCGTGCCGCGCTCGATCTCGTTGCGGCCGTTTCCGCACTGGGTGCCGAGGTCGGTGCACCGGACTTGCGGGCTCGGGCCGGTGTGCTCACGGGCGAGGCGGCTGTAACACTCGGAGCCGAAGGACAAGGCATGGTCGCTGGCGATCTCGTCAACACCGCGTCGCGGATCCAGTCTGCCTCCGATCCGGGCACGGTTCTCGTCGGCGACGCGACCAAACGTGCTGCCGAGGCGGCGGTCGTCTTTGAAGACGCCGGGACTCACACACTGAAGGGCAAGGCGGAGCCGATCGCGCTCTGGCGAGCAGTCCGAGTAATCGGCCTCGTCGGCGGTGCCGCCAGGTCGACAGGTCTCGAGCCGCCATTCGTGGGCCGCGACCGCGAGCTTCGGCTGGTGAAGGAGCTCTACCACGCGACCGCCGAGAACCGCCGATCGCACCTCGTTTCCGTGGTCGGTATCGGCGGCATTGGAAAGTCGCGCCTTTCGTGGGAGTTCTACAAGTACGTCGACGGTCTAGCGGGCGACGTCTGGTGGCATTCGGGAAGGTGCCTCGCCTATGGCGACGGTGTCGCCTTCTGGGCCCTGGCGGAAATGATCCGGGGCCGCGCCGGCATCGTCGAGGACGAGGAGACGACAAGCGCGCGCGAGAAGCTTCGCAGGGCGATCGAAGAGCATCTCCTCGATCCGCAGGACCGCCGCTTTGCGGAGCCGCGCCTTGCGCACCTCCTCGGACTCGAGGAGGGCGTCGTCGGCGACCAGGAGAACCTCTTTGCAGCTGCCCGCATGTTTTTCGAGCGACTTGCGCAGACCGGGCCGACGGTGCTGGTCTTCGAGGACATCCACTGGGCCGACAGCGCACTGCTCGACTTCATCGAGTACCTGGTCGAATGGTCGCGCGACGTGCCCCTCTACGTGCTTACGCAATCTCGACCCGAGCTACAGGATCGTCGACCCACCTGGGGATCAGCTACGCGCAACTTCACCTCCATCTTCCTCGAGCCATTGTCGAGCGACGCGATGGAGGTACTCCTCAACGGCCCCCTGCCGGGTCTCTCCGAAGACCTTCGGATCCGCATCCTCGAGCGTGCTGAGGGAGTCCCGTTTTACGCGGTCGAGACAGTCCGCATGCTTCTCGACCGCGGTGTCCTCGTCCGCGAGGGCCACACGTACAGGCTGGCCGGCGAGATCGAGACGCTCGAGGTGCCGGAGACCCTCCAAGCGCTGATCGCAGCTCGCTTGGACGGGCTTACAGCGGAGGAGAGGCGGAGCGTCCAGCATGCGTCGGTGCTCGGTCGTACATTCACGCTGCGCGGCCTCGCGTCGGTGTCACGGGTCGAGGAGCGCGCACTCGAGCCGATCCTCTCCTCACTCGTGCGAAAAGAGGTGGTTTCGCTTTCCGCGGACCCGCTCTCGCCCGAGCGCGGCCAATACGGTTTTCTCCAGGACCTCGTAAAGAAAGTGGCCTACGACACCCTGTCCCGAAAGGAACGGAAGACGCTCCACCTCGCAGCGGCGGAATACCTGCAATCACTCGGCGACGACGAGGAGATCGTCGAAGTGCTTGCAGCCCACTATCTCGACGCATATCGCGCAGCGCCGGACGATGACGACGCGGGCGGCATCCGCGACGAGGCGCGCGAGATGCTGGTGCGCGCCGCTGAGCGTGCTGCGTCACTCGCGGCCGACGAGGAAGCACAACACGCGTACGAACGGGCCATCGAGCTCTCCGAGGACGCGGTTGTGCAGGCCGATCTGCACGAACACGCCGGGCTGATGGCCTTTATCGGTGCCCGCCAGGATGAAGCCGGCGCCCACTTCGAACACTCGATCGCGCTCTTCGAGACCGCTGGCGAGACACACGCGCGGGCGCGTGTGGAAGCACGGCAGGCGCAGGTCATGTGGGATACGGGTCGGCTCGAAGAGGGCCTCGAGCGCATGGACCGTTCCTACGAGGCGCTGTCGCAGGAGGAGCCGGATGCGGACCTGGCCGACCTCGCGGCACAGCTAGGGCGCTTCTTGTTCTTCGCGGGTAGATCCGCGGCCGCGCTCGAGCGCATTGAATCGGCTCTCGAACTGGCAGAGGGGCTCTCTCTGCCCGAAACGTTCTCGATGGCGCTCAACACGAAGGCGATCATCCTCACAGCTCATGGTCGACCGCTGGAGGGAATCGCGCTTCTCCGGTATGCACTCGAAGTCGCCCTCGAGAACGACAAGCCGTCGGCGGCGCTCCGAGCTTCGTACAACCTGGCCGACACACTCAGCCAGGTCGATAGATATGAGGAAGCCGAGACGTGCGTGCGAGACGGGCTCGCTTTCGCGCGTCGCGTCGGCAACCGCTACCAGGAGCACAATTTCCTCGGCCAGACCTACGCGCTCTTCGCGCTCGGCAAATGGGACGACGTCCAGGCGTTCGCCGCGAACCTCCCGGACGAGATCACCGCAGCCCGCCAGGCGTACGGCGCAGCGAGCACTCTCGTCACGGTTGCTGCGCACCGAGGTCGGTTCGACGAGGCCGAGCGTCTTGTGAACCTCCTCGAGCAGTTTTCCGACTCAGCCGACGCGCAAGAGCGCGCGAATCATGCGACCGGCGCATCGCGTCTCTCTCTAGCTCGGGGAGACCCGGCGGAGGCGCTGCGAATGGCGCAAATCTCTCTCGATACCCGAGAGGGAATGGGCACATCGCAGGAGTACTGGAAGGAGTCATTCGTGAACGCGCTCGAGGCGGCCCTGGCGCTCGACGACCTTGGGCGCGCGCAGCAGTTGCTCGGACTTATCGACGAGCTGCTCCCTGTCCGTCGCACACAGTTTCTGCAGGCGCAGTCGTTCCGGTTCCGAGCACGGCTCACAGCTCTGTCGAACGACGCCGACGCTGAACGTCTCTTCAAGCACGCAGCGGGCCTGTTCCGCGAGCTCGCAATTCCCTTCTACCTCGCGGTCACGGAACTGGAGCACGCGGAGTGGTTTGCGGCGCAAGGTCGTGGTGATCAGGCCGAGCCGCTCCTCACCGAGGCGCGCGAGATCTTCGAACGACTGGACGCTGAGCCCTTGATGGAGCGCGCGCGGAGTCTCCTACATCTCGCGGGGATACCCGCGTAGCCGAAGGGAGTGCTCGGCCGCCATTCGGTCCAGGTTGTGCTCTTGCGACATCTGTTGCATCCTCGCTGTCCCTAGGAGAGCGGGAGACGTCGAAGCCGCCGCCGCCGGATTGTCAGTGTTGCTCCGGGAGGGTCCACGATCACGATCGAGCAATGTCCCACCGGCGAGTTTCTGCTCGGCGGAATGTTCCTCGAGGAGACGAACTCCCAGACCGTCTACACGTCGCGCCCGTCGACGACGGTTCCCAACGCGTGGGAGTACAAGGTGGACAACAGCAACGCGACGACGAGCACGCTCGGCATGAACATGCTCACGTTCTGCGGCACGAGCTGAGTCGCGAGACAACCCGTGGCGGGGGCGCAAGCTCCCGCCACGTTGCGGCCGGGAGGAGACGATCCGTTGCGCGCGAAGGCCCTGAAGATGGATCACCCGAGAGATTCGACCTGCGGACCGGTGGTCTCCTGATGCAGAGCTGGGTCCTGCTCGCCGCTGGCGCGGTGGTGGCGGTCGTCGTGCTGCTGATGATCGTGTTTGCCCGTCTCGCGGCGCCCGTGCACGAAGACCGCCACCCGCCGAGCTAGCGGTCGAGCGGCGGCTGGGCCGCGCCCGGACGCTGGTCTCAGCGCGTGTTTCCGCGCGCGCTCAGCCCAGCAGCCCGACGTAGAGCTGCGCCGCGTACGCGAGGATTGCGCCGAACGCGAGTACGGCCGACCCGATCGTGTACCGACGGAACGTACGCCGTGCCTTCGGCTGCGGCTCCTGCGTGAGCCGGCGCTGGATGTCGCGCAATACCGCATCCGTCTCCTCCGTCGAGGCGACGTCGCGGCCGGGGACGGGCAGGCTCGGGTAGCCCGTGTCGTCGGCCGGCTCGTGCACCGGCGAATCGTCCTCCGTCGATACGAGGACGGCGCCCACGGCGGCGAGATCATCCGCGGTCGGTGCGCCTGGGTCGTCCGGCCCCGAGGCTTCCGGCAAGACGAGGAGGTCGTCGACGCCGTCGACCGCGACCTCGTGCTCGCGCTCGGGCGGTGCCTCTTCCTCGAGGGACACTTCGGGAGAATCGACGACCAGCTCCAGCACGGGCGCGCGCACCGTGCGCTCCGAGGCGAGTCGCTCCCTCGCATCCCCCGGAACGGGGAGCTCCGAGCGAAGGCGCGTCGCGAGGGTCGAGTCGACGAGGGCGAGCTCGGGGCTCGCGATGGGACGCTCGTCGAGAGCAGTAGGCGCCGCAGCCATGATCAGACCGTGGCTCCTCGGAGGGCTTTCGTCACCCCCTGGATCGAGTGATTTCGCCGGACGACCGCAGTCGTCGCGAAATGCGAGGAGCTATCTGCGCTTGGGCGCGGGAGCGGCGATGACGCTCAGGCGAAGCGTCTTTCGGGCGACGACGCCGAGCGAGTCGGTGGCCTCGAAGGTGAGGCTGTAGCGACCCGCCTTCTTGGGGGTGCCGGAGAGCACACCGCTCGCGCGATCGAAGTGGATGCCGCGGGGAAGCGATCCGGAGGTGATGTGCCAGGTGCTGGGCGCGACTCCGCCCGAGGTCTTGACCCTGGCGCCGTAGAGCTTTCCCACCTTCGCGGGGCGAAAGAGGGTCGTTTGGATCGCGAGCTTGTCGGCGACGACGACGCGTGCGGGGTAGGTGGCGACGCGGCCCTCGGCGTCAGTGACCTTGGCGACGAAGGCGAACGTGCCCGCGCTTCGCGGGGTGCCGGAGATGGCCCCCTCGGCGAGCGTCAGGCCGGAAGGAAGCGTCCCGCTTGCGAGCGACCAGGTGTAGGCGCCGAATCCGCCTGCGGCTTCGAGGGTCGCGTCGAAGGGGATGCCGACCTCTCCCTGGGCGCGGCGAGCAGAGCTGAAGGGATCCGCGGCGGAGATGGTCAAGGGAGTGCGAACGACGATCTCGAGCGCCTTCGTGTCCGAGCGCGAGTCCGCGTTGACCTTGGCGTAGACCGTGAAGTCGTAGGTGCCCGCCGTCGTCGGGGTTCCCGAGATGAGGCCGCTCGAGGCGTCGAGCGCGAGGCCGGGCGGTAAGGCGCCACCGCTGATCGAGAAGGTCTTCGCGTCGGCGACGGAGGCGGTCACCTGTAGGGAGTAGGGCGCACCCGTCGTGCCGGTGGCCGCAGACTCGGGGCCGAGGGTGAGCTTCGGGACGCCTAGGTTGATGCTGATGATGAGCCGCTGATCCGACGCCGGCTTTCCGCACCCCGGATAGTCGACCGTTATGTAGGACTCGAAGGTTCCCGCCTGCGTCGGCGTGCCTTGGATCGCATCGTTTGCGAAAGTCAATCCGGGCGGGAACGTCCCCGACGTGACGCGGAAGGTGGCGCAGCTGTAGTCCTCTCCCCGTTTTCCGTCGGCCGGAAGAATGTAGAGCGGCAGCGAATACGGCTGCCCGACCGTGCCGGACGGACAGGTCATCGGGTCCTCGCCGACACAGCCCATCTTCGCCCCGTCGAAGGGCGAAGCGACGGCCCACGGGACGACCACGAGGGAGACGACAGCCGCCAACGCGACCAGCAGCAAGAGGCGCTTCAGTCCCACCGGCGGGCCAAGGTAGCAGACACGTCCGACGGGGCCAGCGGTTGTAAAGACGATGTCAGGGCGCCGGATGGGGCGTACCGGCGGCGACGCTCAGGACACGCGAAGGACGACCAGCTGCGCGACACAGACCGGCTTCTCGACGCCTTCGCACTCGACGGTCGCCTCGACGACGGCGCGCTCACCGCGTGCGGTGGACTCGACCGACACGATCCGAAAGCGCCCCCGGATCAGCGAGCCGGAGGGAAGCGGAGCCGGGAAGCGGACGCGGTCGACGCCGTAGTTCAGGGTCATCGTCCCGTCCGGCGGCAGCACCTCGGTCAGCATCGGGATGCAGAGCGAGAGCGTGAGGAACCCGTGCGAGATGGTCGTCCCGAACGGCCCGGACGCGGCGCGCTCGCGGTCGACGTGGATCCACTGGGGGTCGTCCGTCGCAGCCGCGAACGCGTCGATCCGCTCCTGTGCGCACCTCGTGCCACGCCGAAGGGCCGAGCTCGACGCCGACGAGCTCCGCGAACCCGGTCACGCGCTCAGCTCGGCGCGTCGGCGGGAGCGAGCCGGCCGGCCGCCCTGAGTCGCTCGAGCGACGTCTCCCGCCCGACGAGCTCGAGACTCTCGTACAGGCCCGGCGAGACGCGCGAGCCAGTGACGGCGACGCGGATCGGCAGGTACACGGTCCGAGGCTTCTCGCCCAGCTCCTCGCAGAGCCGCTTGAGGGCGAGCTCGATCTCCGGCGCCGACCACGGCTCCACGTCGGCGAGCGCGACACCGGCTGCGTCGAGGATGCGCGAGTCGAGGAGCTCCGGATCAGGCTCCACGTCGTGGAAGAGGAAGCCGGCGAATCGCGCGAACTCGTCGAGCCGCGCGATCTTCTCCTGCACGATCGGCGCGGCCGCCTCGACACCTTCCGCCGGCCAGTCGCTGCCGTGCTCGCGGAGGTACGCAACCACCCGCGACGCGTACTCCTCGGCGGAGAGCGCCCTCAGGTACACGCCGTTCATCCAGTCGAGCTTCGCGTAGTCGAACGTCGCGGGACTCGAGCCGACCCGCTCGAGCGAGAAGCGCTCGACGAGCTCGTCGCGGGACATCACCGTCGTCTCGCCATCGGGCGCCCAGCCGAGCAGCGCGAGGAAGTTCATGAGCGCCTCGGGGACGTAGCCCGCATCGCGGAACTCGTCGACCGAGACCGCTCCGTGGCGCTTCGAGAGCTTGCGGCCGTCGGCCCCGAACACGTTCGGCACGTGCGCGTACACGGGCGGGTCCGCACCGAGCGCGCGGAGGACGACGATCTGCTTCGGCGTGTTCGAGACGTGGTCGTCGCCGCGGATGACGTGTGTGATGCCGTCGATCCAGTCCTCGAGCGGCGATGCGAAGTTGTACGTCGGGCGCCCGTCGGAGCGGACGAGGACGACGTCCTCGAGCTCGTCGTTCGGGAACTCGATCCGGCCCTTGATCGCGTCGTCCCAGCCAGTCGTCCCCTCGTCGGGCATGCGGATGCGGATCGCTCCCTCGTCCTCGTACGCCGCACCCTCCTCGACGAGCCGGCGCGCTTCCTCCTTCGCGCGCTCCATGCGCGCGAGCTGGAACGTCGTTTCGCCGTCCCATTCGATTCCGAGCCAGCGCAGCGAGCGTTCGATCTGCGCGACCGACTCGGAGACCTCGCGGCTCGTGTCGGTGTTCTCGATCCGCAGGAGGCACTCTCCCCCGCGCCCGCGCGCGAACAGCCAGTTGAAGAGGAAGGTGCGGACCCCTCCGATGTGGAGGAACCCCGTCGGCGACGGAGCCATGCGGACTCGAACGGACATGAGCGAAGTAGCGTAGACGGATGATCTTCGGCGCCCATGTCTCGGCTGCGGGCGGGATCTCGAGGGCGATCGACCGCGTCCAGGAGATCGGGGGCGCTGCGGTACAGGTCTTCACGCAGAGCCCTCGCATGTGGAAGCCGACCGAGCACTCCGAGGAGGAGGTCGCGCGCTTCCGGGAGCGCCGCCGATCAGGCGCGCGTGCGCGCCGTCTCCTGCCACGCGCTCTACCTCGTGAACCTCGCGAGCCGCGACCGCGCCGTGCGGAGGAACTCGCTCGCGGCGCTCCGCGCGACGATGCTCACCGCCGACGCGATCGGCGCCGACGCGGTCGTCTTCCACGTCGGCTCGCACCTGGGATACGGCTTCGGGCAGGCCGTCAAGCGCGTGGCGCCGACGATTCGCGAGCTCCTCGAGCTGACGACTGACGACCTCTGGCTGTGCATGGAGAACGCGGCCGGCACGGGCGGGACCGTCGGTCGCTCGATCTCGGAGCTCGCTGCGATCGCGGACGCCCTCGACGGTCATCCACGGCTCGGCGTCTGCCTCGACTCCTGCCACTGGTGGGCGTCCGGGGTCGACGTGTCGAACGCGAGCGCGCTGGACGATGCCGTCGACGAGCTCGACCGGCTCCTCGGCCTCGACCGCCTGCGCGTCCTCCACGTGAACGACTCACAGACACCGCTCGGGTCGAACCGCGACCGGCACGAGCTCGTGGGGCACGGCCTCATCGGCGACGGCCTCGCGACCTTCCTCTCGCACCCGGCGTTCGCCGGCCTGCCCGCGATCACGGAGACGTGGAAGGACGAAGGCGAGGCGACGGGCGACCTCGACCGCATGCGCACGCTGCGACGGAAGGGCGTGCGCCGGCGGGCGCGCGCCTGACAGCCGAGTACAGTCGGAGAGTGCGCGTCGCCGTCCTCGCTCTCGCCGTCGTCGCCTTCGCGACCGCTCTCGTCTCCTCCGCGGCCGGAGCCGGCGGCTATCAGCGGCACGCAGTTCGGAGCCAGGGCGTGTCACTCGAGACGCCGGCGAGCTGGATCGCCGTCGACGCCAACCTGCCCCCGGCGACGATCGAGCGGATGAAGCTGGACAACCCGAAGCTCGCCCCGTATCTCGGCCAGCTGTCCGGGCCGACGTCGGCCGCGAAGTTCCTCGCGATCGACCCGGCACTCGCGGGCGGCTTCGCGACCAACGTCAACGTCGTCGTGGTGGCGACGCCCGTCCTCCAGTTCGACCAGTATCGAAAGCTGCTCGCCGCCGAGATCAAGTCGGTCGTCGGCTCTGCGCCGGTCGACGACCGCGCGGTCACGATCAACGGCGCTCGCGCGGTGCGGCTCTCCTATCGCCTCAAGGTCCGTGTCGGCCGCACGTTCACCGTGCAGACGCTGCAGTACGCGTTCCCGCGCAGTGGGACGGAGCGTCGTCGTGACGTACACGACCACTCCGCGCTTCTCGTCCCGGTACGCGGCGACGTTCGCGCGCTCCGCGGGATCGATTCGCTTCGCGTCCTAGTCAGTCGGCGATCGTCGCGAAGACGCGGAACGAGGCCCGCTCGCGCGGGAGCTCGTGGAACTCGGGATTGCGGCAGCCGAGGTCGTCCTCGCGGTGCGGGTACGTCCCCACGACCTCGACCTCGCACATCGGCAGCGGCGCCCGGCGGGCGCGGACGGCGCCGAAACCGCCACGGCCCGTCTCCGCTTCCTCGAGCAGCTCGAGGTCGATCTCGACGTCGAAGATCTTCTGCATGCACCCGACGTACGTGTGCCCCCACGCCTGGTACGCGTAGACGAACGGGCAGGCACGCTCCAGGCACGCCGCCGGGTACACGACCTTCTCGCAGTGGACGTCGCAGTGCCGGCACGCGACCTCGTCCTGAACTCGGAGAGGGAGGCGGCGCGTCCGCGATCGCTTCTTCCACGTGACGATTGTGTGCATCCGGGGTGGTGGGCCGCAAGTCTTGACAAGCAGCCGGTTTTCAGGCAGTGGCGACAGACGTTCTGAGTGCGAAGAGCCGTCGGTAGGGTCCTCGGGGTGGTGCGCCGAGCCCTTTTCGCCTCGCTCGCCGTCGCGCCACTCACGATCCTCCTGCACTACGCGGCGCACCTCTCGGACACCACCGAGTTCGTGCTCGCCGCGCTCTCGCTGATCCCGCTCGCGTGGCTGATCGGGGAGGCGACGGAGCACGCCGCAGAGCACACGGGGCCGGGGATCGGAGGCTTTCTGAATGCGACGTTCGGGAACGCGCCGGAGCTCATCATCGCGCTGATCGCCGTGAACGACGGCCTCCCGGAGGTCGTTCGCGGCTCGCTCACGGGAAGCGTCGTTTCGAACCTCCTGCTCGTTCTCGGCGCGTCCCTCGTCGCGGGCGGCCGCGGCGCCCTCGACCGCCGCTCGAGCTTCCTCTCGCTCGGGCTCGTCGCGCTCGCGACGGTGGCATTTCTCGTCCCGTCCGTCCCGGGCTGGAGCGGGAGTCCCGACCGCGACTCGCTCGAGCGCCTGTCGGTCGTCGTGTCCGTCGTGCTCCTCCTCGTCTACGTCGTCGCGACCTGGTACTCGCTCCGGCGCCACCGGGCGCAGCACGTCGCCTCTGACGAGGAGATCGAGGGTTGGTCGCTGCGCGCCGCCCTCATCGTGCTCGCGCTCGCGACGGTCGTGACCGCGGTCGTGGCCGAGATCCTCGTCGGCTCGCTGGAGGTCTTCGCGGAGCAGGTGGGGCTGAGCGACTTCTTCGTCGCGGCGGTGATCGTCGCCATCGTCGGGAACGCGGCGGAGCACGGCGGTGCGGTGGTCGTCGCCTCTCGCGGGAAGATCTCGCTCGCAGCCGAGATCGCACTCTCGTCCGCGGCGCAGGTCGCGGTGTTCCTCGTCCCGGCGGTCGTGCTGCTCTCGTGGCTGCTCGAGCCGCTCGCCCTCAGCTTCCGAGCCGTCGAGATCGGTGCGCTCGCGGGCTCGGTGCTGTTGACGGCCGTCGTCCTCGCAGACGGTCGCTCGAGCCGACTGCGAGGCGTCCTCCTGCTCGCCGGATACGCTGCCGTCGTGGTCGCGTTCTACGCGGCAGGCGACCGCTAACGGCCGATTCGGACGACGTAAGGAAGGCGTGAGGCAAGCGCATGCGACCACGCGCGAGCGGGTATGAGTCGGGGGTCATGAGGTTTCTCGTGCTTGCCGTGCTGGTCCCGACGCTGCTCCTCGCGGCGACCACGAGTCGCGCCGAGGCGTCGACGCGCGTCCAGTTCGGGATCCAGGACGACGCGTGGCTCGAGTTCGGGCCGGGCAAGCTCTCGGATCGGGTGGCCGAGATCAGCCGACTCGGTCTCGACGCAGTCCGCGTCACCGTGCACTGGGATCAGGTGGAGACTGCGCCAGGCGTGTTCCGCTGGAACCGACCGGACAAGCTGCTGGAGGCGCTTCACGCGCGTGGCCTCGACCCGGTCGTGACGCTCTGGGGGACGCCGGGCTGGGCCAACGGCGACGCGGGTCCGAACGTGGCACCGACGAACGGGGCCGACTTCACCGAGTTCGCCCGCGAAGCCGCGCTCCGGTACGGCTACGTCAAGCGCTGGGTCATCTGGAACGAGCCGAACAAGCCCATCTGGCTGAAACCGGCTTCGCCCGAGACGTACGTGCGCCAGATCCTCAACCCCGGGTACCGCGGCATCAAGGCGGTGAGCCGGAAGGATCTCGTCGCGGGCGGCGTCACCGCACCCCGAGCCGGCCAGGGCGGCGTCTCGCCGGTGGACTTCATCCAGCGCATGGGCCGTGCGGGCGCGCTCCTCGACGTGTACGCGCATCACCCCTACCCGGTCTATGCGGGCGACACGCCGTTCACGGGCGGCTGCACGTGCAAGACGATCACCATGGCAAGCCTCGATCGCCTGATCGCGCTCGTGGGCAAGGCGTTTCCCTCGGCCCGCATCTGGCTCACCGAGTACGCGTATCAGACGAACCCGCCCGACCCCTTCGGCGTCTCCTGGGCGAAGCAGGCGCAGTACGTCGGCGAGGCCGCCCGGCGCGTCTACCTCGCCCCGAAGGTCGATCTCCTCATCCACTACCTGTATCGCGACGAGCCCGACCTCGCCCGCTTCCAGAGCGGGCTCGAGACGATCTCCGGGAAGATCAAGCCGTCGCGCGCGGCGATGATGCTCCCGCTTGCGCAGGCCTCGCGGACGGGGTCGCGCGTGTCGCTCTGGGGCCAGGTCCGCCCCGGAACCGGGTCGCAGCGCTACGTGCTGCAGCGGCTCTCCGGCAGCCGCTGGATCGCGGTCGGCGGGTCACGCGTGACCAGCGTGCGCGGGTACTTCACGGTCAGCGTGGTCGCGCCGAAGGGCACGCACTTCCGGATCTCGTATCCGGCCGGGCACGCGACGAGCCCGGATCTCGTCGTCCGCTAGCGCGTCGCGCCGACCGGCGCCAGGAGTGCCTGCGGGATCAGCTCGGACGCGAGCACCATGTCCTCGTTCGACACGTCGAGGTGCGTGACCGCACGCAGGACGGTCGGGTGGATCGTCGTCGAGAGACCGACGCCGGCATCCGCGAGCCGCGCGAGCGCCTCACCTCGCTCGAGGTCGAGCGGCTCGAGGTCGATCTGCACGAAGTTCGTCTCGACCTGCTCGAGCTCGACCGGAACGCCGGCCGCGTCGAGCGACTCCGCGAGCCGTCGCGCGCGGGCGTGGTCGTCCGCCAGGCGCTCGACGTGGTGGTCGAGCGCGTAGAGACCCGCAGCGGCCACGATCCCCGCCTGGCGCATCGCGCCGCCAAAGAGGTGCTTCTCGCGCCATGCGCGCTCCATGAACTCACGGGATCCGGCGAGGACGGCGCCGAGGGGACATCCGAGGCCCTTCGACAGGCACAGCGTGACCGTGTCGAAGCCCGCCGAGATCTCCGCGGGCGCGACGCCCTGCGCGACTGCGGCGTTGAGCAGCCTCGCGCCGTCGAGGTGCACGGCGAGCCCGAGCGCGCGGGCAGCCTCCACCACCGCATCGAGCTCGTCGAGCGGCCACACGCGGCCTCCCGAGCTGTTGTGCGTGTCCTCGAGCGAGAGCACCGCTGCGCGCTGGTCGGCCACCTTCGAGCTCGGCTCGGCCGCGGCGCGCAGCTGCTCGACCGCGATCCGGCCGCGGTCGCCTGCCAGCGCGAGCGTCGTGAGCCCCGCATGCGCGGCCGCACCCCCGTACTCGTAGATCACGACGTGTGAGAACTGCTCCGCCAGGAGAACGTCGCCGGGTCGCGCGTGGAGCTTCAGCGCGATCTGGTTGGCCATCGTCGCCGTCGGGACGAAGATCGCGTCCTCCTGTCCGAGAAGCTCTGCAGCACGCCGTTGCAGCTCGTTGACGGACGGGTCCTCGCGCTTCTGCTCGTCGCCGACCGCAGCCTCCGCGATCGCGCGCCGCATCCCCTCGGTCGGCCGCGTCGCGGTGTCGGAGCGGAGGTCGATCACGCCGCGCACGCTACCGTCATCCGCATGGATCTCGCGCTGCTCGAACGGACGCTCGCGGAGCGCGGCGAGCCGGCGTACCGCCTCCGCCAGGTGTGGGAGTGGACGTCGCGCGGAGTCGGCTCGTACGAGGAGATGACGACCCTGCCGCGGCAGCTCCGCGCGGAGCTCGCCGAGGCCGTCCCCTTCTCGACACTCGAGCTCGTCGCCGAGCGCGAATCGTCCGACGGGACGGTGAAGGCGCTGTTCCGTACGCACGACGGCCACCCGCTCGAGACCGTCCTCATGCGGTATCGCGACGGGCGGCGCTCGCTCTGCCTCTCCTCGCAGTCGGGCTGCCCGCTCACGTGCACGTTCTGCGCGACCGGCTCGATGCAGTTCGGCCGGAACCTGACGGCGTCGGAGATCGTCGACCAGGCGCTGCACTTCCGGCGCCGGGAAGACGTGAACCATGCGGTGTACATGGGCATGGGCGAGCCGTTCCTGAATCTCGACGCGGTGCTCGGCTCCGCCGCGCGACTGCCCGACCTCGGGATCACGCACCGGCGGACGACGATCTCGACGGTCGGCTGGATGCCCGGCCTCCGCCGCTTCGTCGACGACGTCGACCAGCCGATCCGGCTCGCGCTCTCCCTGCACGCCGCCGATCCGCGACAGCGCGCGGAGCTCATGCCCGTCGAGGAGCGCTACCCGCTGGCGGACGTGCTGGCCGAGTGTCGGCGCTACGTCGAGCTCCGCCGCCGGAAGGTCTTCGTCGAGTACGTCATGCTCGCGGGGGTGAACGACTCGCCTGCGGACGCACGGGCCCTCGCGGCCGCCCTCGACTCGCGCGCGTTCAAGGTCAACCTCACCACGTATCGAGGTTGCCCGTTCAAGGTCAACCTGATCCCCTATAACCCGACGGGCTCCGGCTACGACGGATCCAGCCGGGAGACCATCGAGAGGTTCAAGCAGGTGCTCACCCGGGCTGGCGTCCCCGCGACCGTCCGGCTGACGCGTGGCCGGGACATCGAGGCGGCGTGTGGCCAGCTCGCCGCCACGCGCTCATAGGCCCAAGCAGAAGGACGCCCGGCCAACCGATGGTCCTCCCATTTGGCGTCGCGCTTGGAGTGACCGGAGACGCACCGGCCGCGAGCGCCCGCCGCTCGGGCGACGGTCGACCTGGTGGTTGTTCGGATCGCCCTTTCCGGCTCGACCTCTAGCGAAACAGACGCTCGGTGAGCACCTTTGAAACCGGCCACGCGCCGTCGGTCCAGTTCGAGACGACGGTGCAGGTCGTATCGGTCTCGGGATGGTGGAGCGAGCGGAACGACACGCCCGCGTCGTAGCCTTCGAGTGCGACCGTCGACGTGCCCGCCACGATCCAGAGCCCGAGGCCGTACTGCCACTGCTCGTTGACGTCGCTTCTGGCTGCGGCCATGGCGGCAACCCGCTCTCGCGGGACGATCTTGCCGTCGAACAGCGCAGTCCAGAACGCCCGCATGTCGCCGACCGTCGTATAGATCCCTCCGTCGCCCGTGCCGCGCACGGGCAGATGAAGGACGTTCGTCCGCGGGCCCTCGGCGAAGAGGTGGCCGTGCGCTGCGCGCTCCGGCAGTTCGTCGGAGCGGAGGAACGCCGTGCCCTCGAGACCCGCCGGCTCACACACGCGCTGCTGCACGAGGTCGTGGTACGGCACACCGCCGGCGCGCTCAGCGATCAACGCAAGGACGACGAAGCCTCCGTTGCAGTACGCGAACCCCGAGCCCGCGGCGAACTTTGTCGGATGGCCGTCGAGGATCGGGACGTAGTCCTCTGGCCCGAGGAGCGTATGGACGGGAACCGGCATGACGTAGTGGGTCGTCTCGCGCTCGTCGTCGTGCTCGTCCAGGTAGTCGCCGATCCCGGAGCGATGCGCGAGCAGATCCTCGACCGTGACGTCGTCGGCGATCAGCGGAAGGTCGTCGCCGAGAACGGAACGCGCGGTCGTGTCGAGCGACAGCACGCCGTCCTCGACAAGGCACATGACCGCAAGTGCGGTCATGCCCTTGAGACCGCTGGCGGTCGCGAACTGGGTCTCGGGCGTGTTCGATCGTTCGCTGTCGCGGCGCGCGAGCCCGTACGCGCGCTCGAGGACGAGCTCCCCGCCTCGATCGATCCGAACGGCGCCCGAGAAGCGCGACTCAGCCGCGATTGCGTCGATGTCGCGCTCGAAATCGATCATCCGCGAAACGCTATAGGCATGTGACAGGCCCCACGAAGCCGTGTCGAGGAGGAGCCCGAGCCGACGTCGCGTACAGCGTTTCGGGCGAAGCACGGGATGCGGGGCCACGGCGACCGCGACGGCTGGTGACCGTAGCTTCGACACGTCACTCGCGCGCGAACGCACGATGCCGCAAGGTTCTCGAGCGACACTCCCACACGCACTCGCGCACGACACGATGCCGTGCCCGGAGCGGATCCTGACATGCGCAGACGATGACTCCGACGAGCTACGCGCCAACGATCTGATGCGAGACGGCGCATTCCTCTCGTCGTTCCCAAGAAGTCCCGCGGGTGCGGTTCGTGGCTCATTGCGTTCTGAGCAAGAGAGCCAGACAATGGCTCTGTGGATTCGGACGAACCCGAGGCCCACACGCACGGGGGTGACGAGACTCCCGTCCCGACCCGCGGTTTCCTGTTTGCGGATCTTCGTGGGTACACCGAGTTCGTCGACCGGCACGGTGCCGTCACGGCGGCAGAGCTGCTCGAGCACTACCGCGAGCTGGTGCGTGGACGTGTTGCGCTCTTTGGCGGAGCCGAGATCCGAACCGAAGGCGACAGCTTCTACGTCGTCTTCGAATCCGTCAGCCAGGCAGTCCGCTGCGGGCTCGCAATCGTCGAAGCGGCAGCGGACGCGTCCGCTGCTCGACCAGACCCCATTCGGGTCGGTGTCGGAATCCATGCGGGCGAAACGGTCGAGACTCCCGATGGCTACGTCGGGACTCCGGTCAACATCGCCGCGCGACTCTGCGCGCTTGCTGGCGTCGGCGAGGTGCTCGTCAGCGACACGGTACGCGCCCTCACCCAGACGGTCCTGCCGGTCCGATTCGAGAGTCGCGGCCGAAAGCAACTCAAGGGCGTCGACGAACCGGTGGCGACCTACTCGGTCGAGCCTATGGGCGACGGTGCGGCACGCGGTGCTGTGCCCAGTGGCGCAACGAGACGCAGGCGCCGACGTCGCATCGCGGCGCTCGCAGTCGTATGCGCCCTGGTCGGGATCGGGGTCGCCACCGGCCTCCTTGCTTCGCGCGGTTCCTCCGGGCTCCCGAGCGGACCCTGGATGATCGCCCTCGACATGCCGTTCTCAGGCCCCATCAATCACGGCGTGCCCGCCCGGCGTGCCCTTCGACTGGCAATCGAGCAGGCGAACGCAGAGGGAGGTATCGGTGGTGTGCGGATTTCGGTCGAAAGCCGAGACGATGGGCCGGACGCGCGCTCGCCGAAGCGCGGCGTGCTTAACACCAAAGCATTCGTCGCCGATCCGAGGGTCATCGCCATGGTGGGCCCGACCCAGTCGCCCATCGCGACGGCAGAGATCCCCATAACGAACGCCGCCGGCCTCCTCCAGTGCAGCCCCGCGAATACGAATCCGAGTCTGACAAAGCCGCGGTACGGTGCGCTCGACCTTCGCGTCGCAGCCCCGGAGCGGATCAACTACATCCGGGTCGCTCCCTCTGACGACATCCAGGGGCCGGCGGCGGCATCGTTTCTCTTTGACGACCTTGGCGTGCGTCGCCTGCTCGTAATCGACGACTCCGGCGGCGGCCGTGGGATCGCGGACTCCGTGAGCACGGCTTTCCAGAAACTCGGAGGCACCGTGATCAGGCGGGCGCTCAACCCTGGCGCCGATCCGCGCGACGTGCTCGGGCTGCTGAGGGCAGGCGATCCGCGCATGGGCGTGTACTTTGGCGGCTTCGCCGAAACGGGCGCCCCCGAGGTTCGGAAGGCTATGGTCGCATCGGGGCTCGGGAAGGTTCCGTTCGTCAGCTGGGACGGGATCAGCGGGTCGGGAACCGATGCCGGCTCGTTCATTCAACGCGCCGGCCGTTCAGCTGTGGGCTCGTATCAGTCCAGCGCCTCCTTCGCTCCTCCGAAGGCCGACTTCGTCAACGCCTATCGCGCGAAATTCGGAAGCGAGCCGGACGTGTACACGGTGGCCACATACGCGTGTGCGCAGGTGATTCTCGATGCGCTCCGGATGGTTGCCTCGAAGGGGACGAGTGCTACGGGCCTGCGCGAGGCACTCAGGGCAGAGGCCGTCGATTCCAATCACCAGTACTCGACGGTGCTGGGCACTGTCGGCTTCGATGCGAACGGCGACTCACGCCAGCAGTTCGTGACGTTCTACCGCGTCGATCCGAGCGCAGACGGGGGCAAAGGCGACTGGGTCATCGAGAAGCAGCAGGACTACGGTCCGGCACCCTGAGCCAGGGTGCGGTTGAGTCCAGGGCGTGAGCAGTTTCCAGTGCCCCTCGGAGATGACCTTAACGGTACCGTCGACCACTTTGAAGGCGGTCTCGTCGTCGATCGCGTACGCGGGGTTTGACAAGCGGGCCGCCCATTCCTCTGCGGTGGCCATCGTGTTCCACGGCAGGTCAGGGTTATCGAGGTGCGGGAAGATCGAGAAGTCGACGATCCCTAGGGTGCGGTCGTCTGTCGCTGATGGCCACATCACGAAGTCGTCACCGATCCGGGGGGTCATCACCATGCTTCCGGCGCTCACCCCAACCCAGACCATCTCGGGCAGCGTCGCTAGGAGGCCGCCAGTCCGCTCTGCCGCATCCAGTGGCACAGGTATGTCGCATCGCCGCCCTCGACGAGCAGGACGTCCGTCTCTCGGACCAGCGGGACCCAGCGTTCCGCGTCGAGGCTCGGCAGAGCGGTGAGCTCCAGCACCCCCATGGACTTCCAGCCCAGCCCGACCGTGGGAGTGCCAGTCTCCTGCCCGCTGATGCACCGCCACGCCTGGCGAGGGCCGGCCCAGGGATGCCCGTACAACGCCGTCGGAATGCAGAGGGCGTCGCATTCGGCGGTCTGCTTGCCCAGCAGCTCGACCAGTGCGTCGTGGATGCTCGGGTTCTTGATGCCGGCGGACGAAGAAGAAGCTTCAAGTTGCCTCCTGAATTCGTTCGTGTAGGCGAGAACGTTCCCGGCGCTTACGGATCCGTACGCAGTGGAACCGGTAGCGCACCGTAAAGTCATCGCCGCTTTGCGATCCACGACAATGACCGCGTGGCGCTTCAACGGATGGACAACGTCGGCATCGTGGTGGAGTCGCTTGATGCCGCTATCTCTTTTTCGCCGAGCTGGGCCTCGAACTCGAAGGTCGCGCGATGATCGAAGGAGACTGGTCGGGGCGTGTCACTGGACTGCGCGACCAGCGCGTCGAGACCGCCATGATGCGTATGCCGGACGGCCACGGCAGGATCGAACTTCGCGCTTTCTCACGCCGCCCGTGGTTGCCGATCACCGAAACGCCCCGGTGAACGCGCTGGGCTATCTGCGTGTCATGTTCGCCGTGGACGACCTCGACGATACGCTCGCCCGGCTCCGGGAGCACGGCGCGGAGCTCGTCGACGAAGTAGTCCGGTACGAAGACGTGTATTGGCTCTGCTACGTCCGAGGCCCCGAGGGCATTCTCATCGGGCTGGCCGAGCGAATCGGCTGACGTCCGGCACGCGCTCAGGCGCCATTCGCGAATACTGGCGCATCCGAGCACACCAAAGAGCTATGCCCGGCGTATCTGATGTGAGTCACCCCGGGCGCCTCGACCGACTCGACCTGCTCGAGCTTCACATCTCCCATGTTTTCGAACAGCCGAGCGCCGTCTCCGAGCAGGATCGGGACGATCGAGATGACGACCTCGTCGAGCAGACCCGCTGCAAGGTATTGCTGCGCGACGGACGCCCCGCCCCCGAGAGACACGTCCTTCTCTGCGGCTGCTGCTCGCGCCTGTTCGAGCGCCGACCCGATCCCGTCCGTGACGAAGTGGAACGTCGTTCCGCCCTGCATCTCCAGCGGCTCGCGCGGATGGCTCGTCAGGACGAAGACGGGATGGTGGTAGGGCGGATCGTCTCCCCACCAGCCCTTCCACGAGTCGTCCCACGGTCCCGGGCCGCCGCCGAACATGTTCCGGCCCATGATGGTCGCGCCGGCGCCGCCGAGGATGTCCTCGGCGAAAGGAGTGCTCGCGTTGACCTCGCCGCCTTCCTCGCCGTGGCTCTCACGGAACGCCTCGAGCGGGATCAGCCAGTCGTGGAGATCCTCGCCGCCGACCCCGAGCGGATGCTCGGCGACTGGTCCGGGCCGGCGACGAAGCCGTCGATCGACATCGTGATGTTCAGCTTCAGCTTGCTCATCAACCCTTCCCTGGCGACATGCTCGTAGGACCGCCCAGCGTGTCAGAAGTCATCGGCCAAGGCAGGAGCTTGACGAAGCTTGCGACAAGGCTCAAGCGACATTGCGGCACACTCGCGCACCCGAGGAATACCGTCCAAGAGCGCCGTCGACCCATGCTCTGACCGCTCGTGATCGCAACGTGGTTTGCAATGAGCGACGATTCGTTAGCGTCCGCGCCGATGCTCTCCGTCGAGACCCGGACAGTCACCGGTCAGGTCACTGCGCTCGGCTCCGCAGGGACGTTCACGCTCGTGGTCGACCGTCCTACGGAAGAGGGCGGGGGCGGGAGAGGCTTCAACGGTGGCCAGCTC
>CAWJYD010000004.1:0-95082 GCA_963846995.1 uncultured Gaiellaceae bacterium
GGGCTCGGATGAGTCGTCGAGGGACATTCCCGCACACTCGGGCAGCCCGCGGGTACGTCGCTTGGCCCGCGCTCCAATTTATCGGAGGCCGGGGACGTCGTCTCAAAGTCGGTCTCTGATCGCGACCAGACCTATGCCGAGCGCGACTTCGTTCTGACTGCCAACTAGAAGGAGAGAACCGCGTGCATGCACTAATCGGACGGGTAAAGGTCAAGCCAGACCGCGCAGACGAGGCGCGCTCGATGATCAGTGAGCGGGGTGTTGCGATGCTTCAGGGCATGGTTGGCTCGACAGGTGGCTATTGGGCCCGGACTCTTGAGGGCGACATCATCCAGCATTCGTTCTGGCTCTTCGACACGGAGGAGAATGCTCGAACGGCGGAGGTGATGTTCAACACTCTGCGCGACATGCCCGAAGCGCCAGCGACCTTCGTCAGCGTGGATGTCTGTGAGGTCATTGGGCACGCCTAGTCGCAAGTAGCCGCTCGCTCTCAAGGGACATTCCGCACACTGGGGCATCGCGACGACCTGCCGCCGGAGGCTGCGGGCTCGGACTCAGTCGTCCGGCAGAAGCGGCGGGCCGACGTTGACTTGACCGTGAGCGCGGAAGAGTTCTTCGAGTTGCACGGCCGACGGTCGCGGCATCTCGGGTGGCGGCAGTGTCTGCCGCGTCGCCGGAACTGAGCCGTCTCGGACGAGACGCTCGAGCCCTGCGGGCGTACTGAGGATCAGCACTCGCGCAGATTCGCTGTCCACGCGGAAGGTGTGCGCGACACCCATCGGCACGACGGCAGTAGCCCCCGCAGCGAGTTGGACCCGCTGCTCGTCGGCCTCCAGCGTCAGCGATCCCTCCTGCACGATGTAGCTCTCGTCCTGCGGATGTGTGTGAAGAGGCGGCGAAGCGTTCCGCGGGAAGAGGAACTCGATCAGAGCAAAGCGCCCATCAGTCGCTTCACCGGGGACGCGGATGATTGCGAGCGTGCCGAGGAACCAGAGCTGCTCACCTTCCGCAGCACCCGACCACATCGCAGTCAACGTGCTCACGGGTCTCAAGCGTATCCGGGCCGCAAGCGAATTCTCAAGGGACATTCCCGCGCACTCGGGCAACCGAGCGCGACCTTGCACGACGCGACATACCTACGATCTCGCGATGCCTGAAGCCTCGGACCGCGAGCCGAAGCGGCGACCACCGGACGTCACCACGCTGCTGCGGCTACTCGGCGAAGCGGAGGTCAAGTACGTGGTCACGGGTTCCGTGGCTGCGATGTTGCACGGTGTCCCGGTTGAGCCTGGTGATCTCGACATCACGCCGGCACTTGCCGTCGACAACCTGACGCGTCTCGCTCAAGTGCTCGCGTCGATCGAGGCACGTCAGGATCCACGGGCTCCATTCGGACACTGGGAAAAGGGAGACGACGGTGAACAGCAGTGGGTGGAGACCGCTCCGACATCGGAAGCCGTCGCCGCGCGGGCGACCTGGAGGCCGGACCCGGCAGAGCCAAACTCGTTCGACCACCTCCTGGAGTCCAAGCATGGCGCGGTCGATGTCGTCCCAGAAGTGAGCGGCACCTACGACGAGCTAATGGCGCGGGCGGTACGCCTCGATGTCGCCGGACTCTCAGTCTGGGTCGAATCCGTCGACGGCCTCCTCGCGACGCTGACCGTGCCGCGTCGCGCAAAGGACCGCGAGCGCGTCGAGCGACTACGCGCGATACAGCGAAGAGCTCGCGCCGACTAGCGTCGCGAACGGGGCCGCCCGTCCAAGGGACATTCCCGCACGCTCGCGCAGCTGAGGTACCTCTCGCTCGCGAGCGAAGAGTTTGCGCCGCAACGCGCACTTCGCGTCGGCAAGTTGCCGAGCCGCGTCTAGGAAAGGTCGACGGCGAAGAGCCTGTGGGAACCCTCGATCCCCTTCAGCTCCACGTCGCGACTCTCGAGGAACTCGATGTCCGAGTCCGACACGAGTTGGTGCACGACGTTGGACACGAGCACCTCTCCTCCCAACGCGTGGCTGGCGACCCGAGCAGCGTAGTTCACCGTCGTTCCGAAGAACCGGTCCGCCTCGTGCAACGCGTCGCCCGTGTGGATGCCGATCCGCACCCGGATCGGAGGCGACGCATCTGCGAAGTCGCGTCGAACCGCCGCTTGGATGTCCTTCGCGCAAAAAACCGCCCGCCGAGCGCTCCCGAACGCGAGCAGTGCTCCGTCGCCCTGTGTCTCGACGACAGTGCCTCCATGTGCTTCGGCGCACTCTCGAACTGCTTCGTGATGTCGACGCACCGTCTCCATCCACGCTTTGTCACCCAGGCGTGCAGTTAGCACGGTGGAGTCCACGACATCCGTGAAAACGAGGGTCACGGTGCCGTCCGCGGCGGTGCTCTCCGAAAGATCGGGGCGTTCGAGCTGGAGCGTCTTCTCGAGCTGCTCGAGGGTGAGGGTGAGCTGCATGCCGAGTATCTCCACGTTTGCGTTCCCCGGCAGCGACCAGTGGATTTGGACGATCTTCCACTCGCCGTGCTCGAGGTGGAGGACGTACGTCGCGCGCAGCTCGGAAAGCATTCCGTCGCCCTCGGCCCTCCCGAGCGTGATCATCATCCCGGCCCAACCGACCGTGCCCTCCTCCCAGGCCTCGATCTCGCCCCAGTCGAGCGGGAAACCGCCGGACTCTTCGACCTGGCGCCTCCAGACAGCCCGCTCCGGGGTGTGCCACCACTCGCCAGGGTCGGTCCCGATTGCGAGCAGCCCGGGCCGCTCCGAGACCCGCGCTAACACCGCATCGGCGTCTCCGTCCCTATTGGCGACGAGCCATCGGTGGACGACGCGCCGGATCTCCTCAGAGGGCTCCACGCGGCGGAGTGTCTCAGACGAGGTCTGGGCGACGCACCCGCCGCGGGCGCCAGTTCTGGCCCCTCCGCGTCGGGCATGACCGTCAAGAGACATTCCCGCACACTCGCGCACCAGCCGCCACCAGTCGTTCGGCCGGAGCGAGCGAGGTACATGGTCATACTGATCCCCGTACAACCCGACCGGGCTCTACGCAGGTTCGTCGCGCGACGCGATCGAGCGGTTCAAGGGCGTCCTCGAGCGAGCACGCATCCCCGCCACGGTTCGGCTCACGCGCGGCCGAGACATCGAAGCGGCGTGCGGCCAGCTCGCATCCGCGCCGCGAGTCGTCGCACGAAGCGGCTCGTGACGCCGGTGCTCCCGCCCTCTGGCTAGGTTCTCGGCATGCTCGAGGATCTGATCCGCGAGTGGGACGGGGAGGAGATCGTCACCGGCTTCGACCGGCCGTCGGGGACGTGGATGTTCGTCTGCGTCCACTCGACGCGGCGCGGGCCGGCCGGGGGCGGCACGCGGATGAAGGTCTACGCCGATCCGGCCGAGGCACTCACCGACGCGATGCGGCTGTCCTCGGCCATGACCTTGAAGATGGCCGCCGTCGACATTCCGTTCGGCGGCGGGAAGGCCGTCATCTCGGTCCCGGAGATCCCCGACGGCGACGAGCGCCGGCGCGTGCTCCTGCGCTACGGCGACCTCGCGGCATCGCTCGGCGCGACGTTCCAGACCGGACCGGACGTCAACACCTCGAGCTCGGACATGGACGTGATCGCCGAGCGGCACACGCACGTGTACTGCCGTAGCGAGGAGAATGGCGGCTCGGGCGACCCCGGGCCGTTCACGGCGCAGGGGGTCTACCACGGAATCCGGTCGAGCCTCCGCCGTGTGTTCGGGACGGACGAGCTCGAGGGGCGGACCGTTCTGGTGCAGGGGGTCGGGGACGTCGGAGGGCCGCTCGCGGAGCAGCTCGCAGCGGATGGCGCTCGCGTGTTGATCTCGGACGTCGCCGAGCAGAGGGTGCGCGAGCTCGTCGACCGGAGCTCCGCCGAGGCGGTCGCACCCGAGAGCGCGCTCGAGACCAAGTGCGACGTGTACGCGCCGTGCGCCCTCGGCGCGACGGTCAACGCGGAGAGCATTCCCCGGATGCGCTGCCGCATCGTCGCGGGGTCGGCCAACAACCAGCTCGCCGAGCCCGAGGACGCGGAGCGCTTGCGCGACGCCGGCATCCTCTACGCACCGGACTACGTGATCAACGCGGGCGGGGTCATCTACGCCTGGGGCACGGAGTCGCTCGGCTGGGATCGCGCAGCCGTCGAGTCCCGGCTTGCGGCCATCGGCGATACGCTCGCCGACATCTACGAGCGCGCGGACACCGAGGGCATCTCGACCGAACAGGCCGCCGAGGCCATCGCGCGCGGACGGCTCGGGTAGCCGTCGTGGAGCGGGTGACCGGGATCGGTGGGGTCTTCTTCCGAGCGCGCGACCCGAAGGCCCTCGTCGCCTGGTACGCGGAGCAGCTCGGGGTGCCGCTCGAGGACGGATACGTCACCTTCCCGGAGAGCCGCAACACGCACTGGGTGCCGTTCTCGGCCGACACGGAGTACTGGCCGGAGGGCAAGCAGGGGATGGTGAACTTCACGGTCCGCAACCTCGACGCGATGCTCGAGCAACTGCGCGGGGCCGGCGTCGAGGTCGACGAGCGGGTCGAGGAGCACGAGTACGGACGCTTCGGCTGGGCGACCGATCCCGAGGGGAACCGCTTCGAGCTCTGGGAGCCGCCGGGCGGCTAGCCGATTCCGCGGTTGAGCCCGTCGACGAGGCTCGCGAGTGTCGTCTGATCCCAACCGTTCATGAAGTCAGCGTGGAGGCCGTAGCGGCCCGAGGCGACCTGTGCGCGCGGCGAGGTCTCGGGGTAGAAGAGAACGAGGACGAGTGTCGGCACCGCTACGGGATGTGAGCCCGGACACGAGCCGCCGGACGAGTACGCCATGTGCCGCTTGTGGTTCGCGCTGTCGAGGCTCCTGCCGTCCCAGCAGTTCGGGAACGCGATCCGCTCCTGGAGGATGTGGTTCGTGGCACACGCAGGGATCGTCGCGGAGAACGGGCCGCGGCCGGGCTCGCCGCAGCTCCACGCGAAGAGCCGCGTCGGCTCCGCGCGGGTCGCCATCGCGTCGCCGGCGATCATCCGCAAGCCGGCAGGGAACGGCTGCAGGGCCGAGGTGGTGCGCTTGATGTAGTAGATGAAGGATCCGACCGGAAGAATCGCCCGACGCCCGAGATAGAGCGTCGGGGCCCAGTACGCGGAGGAATCGGCCGGGAGGTTGCAGGTGCTCTTGCCGGCGAGGAGCGCCGCCGGCGTCGACGAGGCGTCGGTGGTCGCGTTGCCGAGGAAGGTGTGGTTGTGCGAGAGGCCGGGTCGGCCGGGATACCGAATGGGATCGTCGTTCGAGCGATGGCTGAACCGGCATTCGAGGACGAAGTTCGTGCCTCCAGGAAAGCTCGTCGTCAAGGAAGGGGCGGCGCTCGCGGATGCTCCCGCGAGTCCCAGAGCGGCGAGGAGCAGGACGATGAGGAGCGCGCGCCTCACGTACTCGACCGAGGGTAGCGCTCTCGCACACGATTTCCCAGGCGGGGAGAGGCGTCCCGCCGGGCGCGGCTACTCGGCTGCGGGCTCGAGCGGGCTCGGCCGCGTGCGCAGCACGCGCGCCGTCCACGTCGGCAGCCACCAGTTCCAGCGGCCGAGGAGCATCATCGACGACGGCACGAGGAGCGCCCGGATGATCGTCGCGTCGAAGACGACTCCGGCGGCGAGGCCGATCGCGAACTGCTTGATGTCCGGGCCGGGGCTCGTCGACAGCGAGAAGAACGCGAACATCAGGACGAGCGCCGCGCTCGTCACGAGCTTGCCCGTCCGCGCCAGGCCGAGCTCGATCGCGCGCGGCGTGTCGCCTAGCTCGTCGTACACCTCGCGCATGCGCGTGATCATGAACACCTCGTAGTCCATCGAGATCCCGTACAGGAACGCGAAGATCATGAGCGGGATCCACGAGATGACCGCGTCCGTCGCCCGCACGTTCCAGATGAGGTCACTCCCGTGGCCGTCCTGGAAGATGAAGACCACGATGCCGTAGGCCGCACCGAGCGACACGAGGTTCAGGATCACCGCCTTCAGCGGGAGCACGACCGAGCGGAAGGCACGCATCAACAGGACGAAGGTCAGGATGAGGACGAAGAGGAGGACGTAGGGGAACTTCCCGTACACCGCGCTGATGAAGTCGCGCGCTTCGGGTGCCGCTCCGCCGAGGGTCAGCTCCGTTCCCCCACCGAGCGTCGACGCCGTGGTCGGGAGAACGGTCTGCCGGAGGTGCGAGATCGTCTTCTTGGCGGCGCGCGAGCTGCCGTCGTCCTTTCCGAACGCCTCGACCAGCGCCACGTCCTGCTGGCGCCAGGCCGGAGGCGCGGCCGCGCCGTAGATCCCGTCGGCTTCCCCGACGGCGGTGGCGACCTTGCCGATCCGATCGGCTGCGACGTCGCCTTCCGCGAGCACGACGTACGGGAGGTAGACCCCGTCCGGGATCCCCGACGCGGTGATCGCCGCCCGGCCGGCTTCCGCGTCGCCCGAGGCCGGCTCGTTCTTCAGCTGGGCGTCGCTCGGGTTGATGTGCAACGCCGGGTACACGACGAGAGCGACGATGACGACGCCGATGACGAAGATCGGAAGCGGGCGGCGCGTGACCGTGCGCGCCCAGCGGGCCCAGAACCCGTGGTCCGCGCTCGGCGGCTCGACGAACCGCTTCGGCATCACGCGGAGCCGGTTGATGCGCGGCCCGAGGAGCGACAGGAGCGCCGGCAGCAAGGTGATCGAGGCGGTCACCGCGATTGCGGGGATGAGCATCCCGCCGATCCCGATCGAGCGGATGAACGGGAGCGGGAGGATGACCATGCTCAGGAGCCCGATCGCGACCGTGGATCCGGAGACGACGACCGATCGCCCCGCGTGCGTCAGTGTCTCTTCGAGCGCGTCGTCGGTGGACTTCCCCGAGGCGAGCTCCTCGCGGAAGCGGAAGATCATGAGGAGCGCGTAGTCGATCGAGACGCCCAGCCCCACGAGGGCTACGAGGAACTGGACGATGATCGAGACGTCCGTGACGTACGTCAGCAGGTAGACGCAGAGGAACGTCGTCAGGATCGAGGAGGCGGCCATCGCCAGCGGGACGCCGATGGCCGGCAGCGTGCCGAACACGAAGAGGAGCACCAGGAGGGCGCCGGCGGCGCCGATCAACGTCTCCGTCAGGACTCCCGGCCCCGTGTCACCGCCCTGGGACTGGAAGATCGGATCCCGCCCTGTCAGGTGGCTCGTCACGCCGTCGGGTGTCGCCTGCTTGAGCGCCGCGCGCGCCTGGTCGATCGGCGGCACGCTCGTGAACGTCGCGTTCCCCGGCGGGTAGATCGTCGCGACCATCGTGTGGTGGTCCGGGGAGACGTACATGTCGCTCTGCGTGTCGAACCACGAGCCGACGCGCGAGCCTGGGACCACTTTCGCCGCCGCCTCGATCGCGGGCTTGATTCCCGCGACCTTCCGCACGTCGCCGTCGGCAGTGAAGACCGCGACGAGCGGAACCTGCTCGCCCGAGCCGAACGCCTTCAGCGTCCGCTGGTTGGCCTCGTAGCCGGAGTAGCCCGGGATCGAGAACGACTGGAACCAGCGGTCGGAGAGCTTCGCGGCGGCGAACATCCCGACGAGCGTCAGGACGATCCACACCGCGATCACGAGCCAGCGGACGCGGATCACCAGCCGTGCTAGCCCACCCATCGGCGCCGAGGCTAGCGGACGCGTGCGGCGTCGCGCGTGTCCAAGTCGTGAACGCGCGATTCGAGGCTAGGACACGAGTGCGGGATGCTCGTCGAAGAGGTAGCGGAGCACCGGCTGCTTCGCCGCGCGCACCTCGTCGAGGCGACGGACGGGTCGACCGTGCGGCGCCTCCTTCAGCAGCTCCGGCGCCTCCGCGGCCTCCCGCGCGATCGCCTGCATGGCGTCCACGAAGTCGTCGAGGCGCTCCTTCGGCTCCGTCTCGGTCGGCTCGATCATGAGGGCTTCCGGGACGACGAGCGGGAAGTAGACGGTCGGCGGATGGATGCCGTAGTCCATGAGGCGCTTCGCGACGTCGAGAGCCGTGATCCCGTGCTCACGCTTGAGGTTCCGCGCGGAGAGGACGAACTCGTGCATGCAGTGGCGGTCGTACGGCAGGTCGTAAGCGTCGCGGAGTTGCGCGAGCAGGTAGTTCGCGTTCAGCACCGCGACCTCGGACATCTCCCTGAGCGCCGGCCCGTACGCGCGCATGTACGCGTACGAGCGGACGAAGACGCCGAAGGGGCCGGCGAACCCGCGTACGCGCCCGATCGACGTCGGACGGTCGTGATCGAGGCGAAACGCATCTCCGTCGCGCACGACGACGGGCGCGGGCAAGAACGGCTCGATCGACTCGCGCACGGCGACCGGGCCGCCCCCCGGCCCGCCGCCGCCATGCGGCTGCGAGAACGTCTTGTGGAGGTTGTAGTGGACGATGTCGAAGCCCATGTCGCCCGGCCGCGAGATGCCGACCACGGCGTTCAGGTTCGCCCCGTCGTAGTAGAGGAGTGCTCCGGCGTCGTGGAAGATCCGCGCGACCTCCTCGATCCCCTCGTCGAAGAGCCCGAGCGTCGAGGGGTTCGTCAGCATCAGTCCAGCCGTCCGCTCGTTCACCTTGGCGCGGAGGTCGTCGAGGTCGAGGTTCCCGCGCTCGTCGGTCTCGACCTTCGCGAGCTGGTATCCGGCCATCGCGACGCTCGCCGGATTCGTGCCGTGCGCCGTGTCGGCGGTGATGATCGTGTCCCGCTCCTCGCCGCGCTCCGCGAAGTACGCGCGCATGAGCATGAGGCCTGTGAGCTCTCCCTGCGAGCCCGCGGCCGGCTGCAGCGTGACCGCGGGGAGGCCTGCGACCTCGGCAAGGATCTGCTGCAGGTTCCACATGAGCTCGAGCGCCCCCTGGGCGTCCTCGTCCTCGGCGTGCGGGTGGAGGTCGCGGAAGCCGGGGAGCCCGGCGAGTCGCTCGTGCACGCGCGGGTTGTGCTTCATCGTGCAGGAGCCGAGCGGGTAGAAGCCGGTGTCGACGCCGAAGGTGCGGTCGGCGAGTGCCGTGAAGTGCCGCACGATCTCGGGCTCCGCCAGCTCGGGAAGACGCGGCGGCGTCGCACGGCGCAGGGAGTCAGGCAGCTCCGGGACGGGCAGGTCGGGCCGGGGCGGCCGGCCGGCACGCCTCCCCGAGCGCGAGCGCTCGAAGATGAGCGGCGTCGCGCGCCAGGCCGTTCCGGGCTCCGGCGCGACGCTCACGCGCACACCTTCTCGAGCACGGACGCGAGCCGGTCGACGTCCTCGACGCTCTTCTTCTCGGTGAGCGCGACGAGCAGGATGTCCTCCATCCCCTCGTAGTCGCGGCCGAGCGCGTAGCCGGGGTTCACGCCGTGCTCGCGGGCGCGCTTGATGACGTCGCGGGCAGGCAGCGGCGTCCGGAACGCGACCTCCTTGAACGATCCGTGCTCGAACGCGGGCTCGAGCGGCAGCCGCTCGCGCGCGTACTGGGCGAGCGCCAGGCACGTCTCCCCTACCTCGCGCAGCCCTTCGGGCCCGAGCCACGACAGCGTCGCCAGCCCGGCGAGCGCGAGCAGCGTCTGGTTCGTCGTGATGTTCGACGTCGCCTTCTCGCGCCGGATGTGCTGCTCCCGCGTCTGCAGCGTGAGCACGAACGCGCGGCGGCCGTCGAGGTCGACGGTCTCGCCGACGATCCGGCCGGGCATGCGCCGCACGTAGTCGGAGCGGGCGGCGAGGAAGCCGTAGTGTGGCCCGCCGTACGACGGCCAGTTCCCCGCCGACTGCCCCTCCCCGAGCGCGATGGCACAGCCGTACGCGCCCGGCGCCTCGAGCACGCCGAGGGACATGAGGTCGACGTGCGCGATCGAGAGCGCTCCGGCGTCGTTCGCCGCCGCCGCGAGCTCGGGCGCGGGCTCGAGGCAGCCGAGGAAGTTCGGCTGCTGGAAGAGGACTGCGGCAGCGTCCGCCGCGGCAGCGGCGAGCTCGTCGGGATCGGTGACGCCGCCGCGGTGTGGCACCTCGACCACCTCGAACCCGAAACCCGGCGCATATGTCTTCACCGTCTGGCGCACCTGCGGGTTCAGCGTCTCGGCGAGCACGACCTTGCGCCGGTCGGACACGTGGCGCGCGACGAAGCAGGCGTCCGCCGCCACTGTGCAGCCGTCGTAGCCGGACGCGTTCGACACATCCATCCCGGTCAGCTCGCAGATCACGGTCTGGTACTCGAAGATCGCCTGCAGAGTCCCCTGGCTCATCTCCGGCTGGTACGGCGTGTACGCGGTGAGGAACTCGCCGCGGGAGAGGACGACGTCGGCGACCGAGGGGACGTAGTGGTCGTAGATCCCGGCGCCGACGAACGAGAGCTCGGCGCTCGTGGGCACGTTCTTCGCAGCCAGCTCCTCGAGGTGGCGGACGAGCTCGGCCTCCCCGAGCGCCGGCGGGACGTCCAGCTCGCGGTCGAACCGGACGCCCGGAGGAACCTGCTCGAACAGCTCGTCGACCGACGACACCCCGATCGCCGCGAGCATCTCCGCGCGATCGGCGTCGGTGAGGCTGAGGTACCCGGCGCTCACTACTGGTCGGCGACGTGCGCCCGGTACGCCTCGCCGTCCATGAGTGCGTCGAGCTCGGAGGCGTCGGACATGCGGATGCGGATGAGCCAGCCCTCGCCGTACGGGTCGTCGTTCACGGTCTCGGGCGCCTCCACGACCTTCTGGTTGACCTCGAGCACCTCACCCGAGAGCGGCGCGACGATGTCCGACACGGCCTTCACCGACTCGACCTCGCCGTACGAGGAGTCCTTCGCCACCGTCGAGCCGGACTCCGGCGCCTCGTAGTGGACGAGCTCGCCGAGGGAGTCCTGCGCGAACCAGGTGATGCCGAGCTTCGCCTCGTCGCCGTCGATCCGGGCCCAGTCGTGCTCGGGGTGGTAGCGGAGGTCGTCCGGGTAGCTCTCGGGGGCGGGCACTCTTAGTTCTCCTTCCGGTAGATCGGCTTCTTGACGATCCGTCCGCGCCGGGGCTTGCCGCGGACGTCGACCACGAGCTCGTTCTCGGGCGCGGCCGCCGGGGTCGGCACGTAGCCCAGGCCGATACCGACGTCGAGCATCGGGGAATGCGTCCCCGAGGTGACCTCGCCTCCGCCCTCGATCGGCATGCCCTGCCTCGGGACGGCGCGTTCCTCCATGACGAACGGGACGAGCTTGCGCGTCGGCCCTTCCGCCTTGATGCCGGCGCAGCCCCTCGACCCCGGTGAAGTCCGTGTCGAGCGCGCACGCCCACCCGAGCCCCGCGGAGATGGCATCGGTCTCGGGGGTGATGTCGTTGCCGTGCAGCGGGTAGCAGACCTCGAGCCGCAGCGTGTCCCGCGCGCCGAGACCACAGGGCGTCGCGCCGCGCGCGAGGACGGCATCCCAGAGGGCGGTCGCCTCGTCCTCCGCGCAGCAGAGCTCGACTCCGAGCTCTCCCGTGTACCCGGTGCGGGCGATCATCACCTCGACCCCGTCGAGCTCGCCCATCGCATGCGTGAAGGCCGGGGCGTCGGGCAGGCCGAGCCGCTCGAGCGAGCGCGGGCCCTGCACCGCGAGGAGCGCGTACTCGTCGGATGCGTCGCGTACCTCCGTCCCGCTGGGCTCGCGCTCCTTCAGCCAGGCGTACACGGCGGCGCGGTTCGAGGCGTTGACGACGAGATAGAACTGCCCGTGCGCGAGCCGGTAGGCGATGAGGTCGTCGACGATTCCGCCCGCCTCGTTCGTGAGCAGCGTGTACTGCGCCTCGCCGTCCGAGAGGCGGTCGACGTCGTTCGAGAGCATCGACTGCAGGAACGCCTGCGCCGTCGGGCCGTCGACGTGGATCTCGCCCATGTGCGACACGTCGAAGACGCCGGTGTCGGTGCGAACCGCCTTGTGCTCCGGGATGACGCCCTCGTACTGGACGGGCATCTCGTACCCCGCGAAGGGCACCATCCGCGCGCCGAGCGCGACGTGGCGCTCGTACAGCGGAGTCCGGAGCAGCGTCGCTTCCACGGTTCGCGACTCTAATGCTTCGCGCCAGACCGGAAACCGGCTAGCGCCGGATTTCCGGTCGCGCGAAATCCCTAAGCGGCCGCGCACGCCGTCAGCCGCCGCTCTCTCGCGACTACTCGCCCTCGCGGAGGAACGACGGGATGTCGAAATCGACGTCGCGGACGCTCGGGGCGTCGAACGACGGGCGCTCTCGCTCCGTCGCGCCGACTCCAGCCTCGACCGGCCGTCCCGCCCGGCGACGGATGCGGCCGCCGAAGCCCGTGGCGATCACGGTCACGCGCACCTTGTCGGCCATCGCGTCGTCGATGACCGCGCCGAAGATGACGTTCGCGTTGGAGTCGGCCGCGGTCGTCACGACCTCCGCCGCCTCGTTGACCTCTGCGAGCCCGAGGTCGGAGCCGCCCGTGATGTTGAGCAGCACTCCGGTCGCACCGTCGATGGTGGTCTCGAGGAGCGGGGACGAGATCGCCGCTCGGGCGGCCTCGGCCGCACGATTGTCGCCCTGCGCCTCGCCGATGCCCATGAGCGCGGAGCCGGCCTCGCGCATGATCGTCCGCACGTCGGCGAAGTCGAGGTTGATGAGCCCCGGCACGGTGATGAGGTCGGTGATCCCCTGCACTCCCTGACGGAGGATGTCGTCGGCCATGCGGAACGCCTCGGTCACCGGCGTCGAGCGCTCGACGACCTGCAGCAGGCGGTCGTTCTCGATGACGATCAGCGTGTCGACGCTCTCGCGCAGGGCCTGGATGCCCTGCTCGGCCTGGTCGGAGCGGAGCTTCCCCTCGAACGCGAACGGCTTGGTCACGACGCCGACGGTCAGGGCGCCGAGCTCGCGGCCGATCTGCGCGACGATCGGCGCGCCTCCTGTGCCGGTTCCGCCGCCCTCGCCCGCGGTGACGAAGACCATGTCCGCGCCCTTCAGCGCTTCTTTCAGCTCGTCGCGGCTCTCGTCCGCGGCGGCCAACCCGACCTTCGGGTCTGCACCTGCGCCGAGGCCCCTCGTCGACTTCGAGCCGATGTGGATCTTCACGTCGGCCTCGGTCATGACGAGCGCCTGCGCGTCGGTGTTGACGCCGACGAACTCACATCCGGACAGCCCGGCCTCGACCATGCGCGTCACCGCGTTCGTGCCGCCGCCGCCGATGCCGACGACCTTGATGACCGCGAGGTAGCTCCCTTGCTGATTGCTCATCTCTCAACCCACCTCAAGGTGAAGTTCTCGTTGAACGTGCGGGATCGGACTTCCTTTCGCTCTCGAGGGTAGGGGTCCTCCCGCGGCTTGTCAACGACGTGCCGCAGCGCCAACACTCAACCTCGACCTGAGACTTGAAGGTTCGTCAACCGGCGACAGGCCGCTCCGGGACGCTCACGTCCACGTAGTCCGGCGTACCGTCGACGAGGGCGAGCACGCGCCGTGCGATCGCGAGCTTCAGGCCGACTTCGACGGGGCGCCCGACGCGGAGCTCCGTGCCGTGGCGGAGGACGAGGACGAGCTCGTCGTCGGGGGTCGTTCTGATGCCGCGCACGCGACCGCCGAGGCCCACCGAGCGCGCATCGGCGAGCGCTCTCGTCGCGGGGAGCATGCCTGGGGGGACGAGTCCCCCGACACGAATAGTGGTTCCGCGCGCGATCCAGAGACGCGGCAGGTTGCGCTGTGTCCCGGTCGCGATCGTGGCGATGACCTTGCCGGCACCGGTGGCGAGCCAGGCCGAGTGCCCGCGCCTCACCACCGCAACGGGCCGCTCGGGCGCGATCCGCACGACGAGCGTGTGCGGGAAGGCGCGATCGACGGTCACCCCAGCGACCGCCGGAAGCTCGTGTAGCTGCCCCTCGACCCGACTCGCATCGACGGAGACGAGGCTCTTGCCGACGAGCTCGTTCGTCTCACGGGTCACCCGGCGGGTGAGCCCCGGCGGCGCGCCCCGAACGTCGACGTGCTGCACCGCGAAGACCGGGGTCGAGTAGGCGATCCAGTAGGCGGCCCCGATCGCCAGGAGCGCGAGGCACGTGACGATCAGCGAGCGGCCGGAGGGGACGAAGCGCACGAGATCCAGGCGAGCACCGGCTGCACTTCGCGGAAACGGGACGACGACGCTTGCCGCAGCGCTTGGCCGACGCGATCCGCGCCCGCTTCGTCCCCCGACCATGCGGCGTGATTCGCCGCCCCGCGAGGGGTTCCTACGTGGGAGGCGGGAGCTCGTCGAGCCCGACGAACACGACCTCGCGCTCGAGCACGACTCCGCGCTCGACGTACGCGCGTCGCCGCGCCTCGACCATCAGCGCGACGCAGTCCGCGCTCGTCGCTCCGCCTGCGTTCTCGATGAAGTTCGCGTGCTTCGGGGAGACGATCGCGCCGCCCACGCGGTGCCCTTTGAGGCCGCAGAGCTCGAGCATCCTCCCCGCTCCGAGCGGGCCCTCCGGGTTCTTGAAGACGCTCCCGAACGTGCGCTTGTTCGTAGGCTGGGTTTCCTTGCGGCGGCCGACGAGATCGGCGACCTCGGCCCTGATCTCGTTCGATGGCCGCGGCGCGAGCCGATACTCGACACGCGCGACCACCTCGCCTCTGCCCAGCGCAGAGCGGCGGTAGTCGAGGCCGAGCTCGTCGACGGTGAGCCAGCGCTCGCCGTCCGCCGTGACGACGAGCGCACGGGCGACGACGTCCGACCAGTCGCGTCCGTAAGCGCCGGCGTTCATCCACACGCCGCCTCCAGCCGTACCGGGAATCGCGCACGCGAACTCGAAGCCCCCCAGTCCGGCGTCGCGTGCCCGATGGAGGCACACCGCGTTCGTCGCACCGCCGCCGGCGACGATGCGGCCGCCGTCCACCTCGACGGCCGCGAGCTCCCCCTCGAGGCGGAGCACGAGCGCTTCGACGCCGTCGTCGGAGGCGAGGAAGTTCGAGCCGAGGCCGACCACGACGACAGCGAGCTCCTCCCCGCGCGCGAACGCGAGCGCATCTGCCAGCTCGCTGGAAGTGCGCGGCCGCGCAAACGCCGCCGCCGGACCGCCGACCCCGATCGTCGTCAGCTTCGCGAGCGCGCGTCCGCGTTCGATCTCGACCGTCATTCAGCAAGCCCGTCGACGATCGCACGCGCGATCCGCCACGGCTCCCCCACGCCGAATGTGATCACCACGTCGCCGGGACGCGCCCAGGCGAGGGCGAGCCGCGCCGCGTCTTCGAGGCCCGGCGCCCAGCCGCGGCGCGTCGGCTCCGGCACCCGGTCGAGGACGAGCTTGCCGCTCACGCCGTGACGCGGCGCGTCGCGGCCGCCGATCACGTCGGTGACGATCGCCGCGTCCGCGAGGCCGAGCGCGTCTCCCAGCTCGTAAGAGAGCTGTCGCGTCCGCTCGAACACATGCGGTTGGTAGACGGCGACGAGTGCATGTGGCTCGAGCTCGCGTGCCGTGCGCAGCGTCGCCGCGATCTCCGTCGGGTTGTGGCCGTAGTCGTCGAAGACCCGGACGCCTGCCCGGTCGCCGACGAGCTCGAACCTCCTCCCGACCCCGGCGAAGCGTGCGAGAACCGGCATGGCGTCCTCGCGGACGACACCGCTGAGCTCGAGCGCCTTGAGCGCGACGGCGGCGTTCAGCCTGTTGTGCTCTCCCGGCACCGCGAGCACGACATCCACCGGGTCGAGCTCCCAGCCGCGTACGGCCGACGGAGCACGGCCGAGCCACTCCTCGAAGAACGCCGCGAGCTCCGCCTCCGACGAGTACGCGGCGTGATGATCGAGCTCGACGTTCGTCACGACCGCGATCTCGGGCTCGAGCAGTCCGATCGAGCGGTCCGACTCGTCCCCTTCGACCACGAGCCAGCCCTCGCCGGCACCCGCGTTGCCGGCGAGCTGCGGGACGACGCCGCCGACGATCCACGCGGGGTCGTGGCCGAGCTCACGCAAGACGAACGCGACCATGGCCGCAGTGGTCGTCTTGCCGTGCGCCCCTCCGACGACGATCGAGCGCCTGCGCCCGACGAGCTCGGCGAGGAACTCCGCGCGCGAGCGTCCGTCGATGCGTGCGGTGTGCGCCGCCGAGACGATCGGCTCGAACCCAGCGGGCGGTGCCGGCTCGCCGCCGAGATCGACTTCGATCCCCTCGAGCGCCTCGAGAAAGATCGTGTGCCCGACCTCCCAGCCGCGCACCTCGGCGCCCCAAGCGCGAGCGAAGTTCGCGTACGCGGAGAGCCCCGCGCCGCCGATCCCGACGAAGTAGAGGCGGCGGCCCGCGAGCGGGAGATCGCTCAACCGCGGCCCTCGGCGAGGGCGACGAGCTCG
The DNA here is from genome assembly GCA_963846995.1 of uncultured Gaiellaceae bacterium. Lineage (GTDB taxonomy): Bacteria > Actinomycetota > Thermoleophilia > Gaiellales > Gaiellaceae > GMQP-bins7. The sequence continues at coordinate 16,264 of CAWJYD010000004.1, forward strand.
TCGGCGACCTCAGCTGCCGCATCGGGCCGCGCGAGCGTGCGCATCGCGACCCGCATCCGCTCCAACCGCGCCGGATCCTCGAGGAGCTCTTGCACGAGGGCGGGGACGCGGGCGAGATCGCGCTGATCGACGACCACCGCGCCGCCACCACGCTCGAAGTGGCAGGCGTTCAGCGTCTGGTGATCCGCGGTGGCGTGCGGATAGGGAACGAGGATCGCCGGCGTTCCCGCCGCCGCAAGCTCCCAGACCGTTCCGCCCGCTCGCGAGATCGCGAGATCGGCGGCGGCGAGAGCCGCCCCGAACGCGTCGGTGGAAGGCAAGAGGACGTAGTCGCCACGCTGCACTCGTGGCCGGAGCTTCGGGAAGTCGCGCTCGCCGCACACGTGGAGAACTGCTGGCCCATGGTCTGCGAAGGCGTCCACGGCGAACTCGTTCAGCGCCTGGGCGCCGGCGAGGCCGCCGAAGACGGCGAGCACCGGACGGTCGAGCGGGAGCCCGAAGTGTGCGCGGCTCTCGTCCCGTTCCGCTCCGAGGTGCGCAACCGGCGTCGGCCGTCCGACGACGCGGTACTTGCCCCCGCCCCGTCCAGGGATCGCGTAGGCGAGGAAGACACGCCGGGCGAACGGGGCGGCAAGTCGGTTCGCGAGCCCGAGATGTGCATCGGCCTCGGTCAACGCGGCCGGGATACGGCGCAGCCGCGCCGCGAGCACCATCGGCCCCGCGACGTAGCCGCCGCCGCCGAGGACGACGTCGGGCCGCCTGCGCGCCAGGATCCTGCTGCACGCCAACGGCGCGGTCGCCGCCTGCCCGAGCGCGCGCACGAGCCCCAGCCCGAGACGCCGCGGGAAGCCCGAGACGGCGAAGGTGTCGAGCTCGAAGCCCGCCTCAGGAACGAGCCGCGACTCGACGCGGTCTCGCGACCCGGCGAACGTCACTTCCACTCCGCGCTCGCGCAGTGCTTCTGCGACTGCCAGCGCCGGCCGGACGTGACCGGCCGTTCCGCCTGCCGCGATCACGCATCGAAGCCGAGACGACCTTCCCATTGACGGCGATGTTAAGGAGAACGCCCATCCCGGCGAGCAGGACGACGAGGCTCGAGCCGCCGTAGGAGACGAACGGCAGCGGAATCCCCGTGAGCGGCGCAATGCCCAGCGTCGCGGCGAGGTTGATCGCGGCCTGCCCGCACACGAGCGCGGTGATACCCGCCGCCAGCAGCTTCCCGAAGCGATCCGGGCAGCGCAGGGCGATGCGGAACCCGACGAGAGCGAGCGCTGCGAAGGCGGCGATCACGAACGTCGAGCCGACGAGCCCGAGCTCCTCGCCGATGACCGCGAAGATCATGTCCGTGTGCGCCTCCGGGAGGTACGACACCTTCCCTACTCCCTGGCCGAGGCCGACGCCGGTGACGCCGCCCGAGCCGATGCCGATCGTCGCCTGCACGATCTGGAAGCCGGAGCCCTGCGCGTCGGACCACGGGTTCAGGAAGCTGAAGAAGCGGGCGCGCCGGTAGGGCTCGAACCAGATCGCGAGCGTGCCGACCGCGGTTGCGGCAAGCGTGGCCGTGAGCAGGAGCCTCGTCGGGACGCCGGCGACGAGGAGGATCGCCAGCATCATCCCGCAGAGCGTGATCGTCGTTCCGAGGTCGGGCTCGATCACGATGAGTGCGCAGAAGACGCCCGTGAGCAGCCCCAGCGGCTTGAAGAGCTCTCCGAGCGTGCGCGGAGCGCGGCGCCGGGCGAGGTACGCGGAGGCGAAGAGGCAGAGCGCGAGCTTCGCGAGCTCGGAGGGCTGGAAGCTCGCCGGCCCGAAGACGAACCATCGCCGCGCGCCGTTGATCGCGGGGCCAAGCGCGAGCACGGCCGTGCACAGCACGAGCGCGACGAGGAGGAACGGCGGCGCGAGGTAGCGGAAGCGGTGGTAGTCGAAGCGGGAGGCAACGATCATGAAGACGAGCCCGATGAGCGCGTACGCCGCCTGCCGCTTGAGGTAGCTCATCGGGTCGCCGTTGCCGAGCGCAGCCGAGGCGGAGGTCGCGCTGTAGACCATCACGAGCCCGAAGGCGACGAGGCCGAGCGTGATGAACGCCACGAGCCGCTGGTCGGAGTGGCCGTCGCCCCTCACGAGAGCGCCTCCACGAGTGCGCGGAAGCGGTCGCCCCGCTCCTCGAAGTCCGTGAACTGGTCGAAGCTCGCGCAAGCGGGCGAGAGCAGCACGACGTCGCCGGGCTCGGCGTCCGCCGAAGCCTGCTCGACGGCGGTCGCGAGCGTGCCCGACTGGCGATACGGGATGCCCGCGGCGCTCAGGGCGCCGGCGATCTCGTCCGCAGCGTCGCCGACCAGATAGGCGGAGTCCTGCAGCGTGAGCGCACTCCCGAGCGGCGCGTAGGACTCCTGCTTTCCCCGCCCGCCGAGGATGATCAGCCGACGCGCGTCAGGGAAGGACGCGAGCGCGCGGAGCGTGGCGGCGACGTTCGTGCCCTTCGAGTCGTTGACGTAGCGGACGCCGCGCAGCTCGCGCACGAGCTCGATGCGGTGCGGAACGCCTTCGAACGTACGCAGCGCGTCCGCGATCGCCGCGTCATCGATCCCAGCGGCACGCGCTGCCGCCGTCGCGGCAGCCGCGTTCTCGCGGTTGTGGGGCCCAGGGACGAGCGGTTCCGCCGGCAGCTCGTCCGAGGCGGAGAACTCGACGCGACGGCCCTCGCCGGGAACCGCACGAAAACCGCGAGGCACGACGGCCGTGTCGTCGGACGACTGCCGCTCGAACATCCGGAGCTTCGTGTCCGCGTAGGCATCGAAGGTGCCGTGACGGTCCAGGTGGTCGGGCTCGAGGTTGAGGAGGACGCCGACGCGCGGCTTCAGCAGCTCGACGTCCTCGAGCTGGAAGGACGAGAGCTCGCAGACGATCCAGGTGTCGTCGGAGACCGCGCCTACGAGCGACGTGAGCGGCCGGCCGACGTTGCCGGCGACCTCGACGGGACGGCCCGCAGAGCGGAAGACCGCGCCCAGGAGCTCGGATGTCGTCGTCTTCCCGTTCGTGCCCGTCACTCCGACGAGCGGGTTCGGCAGGAGGCGCGCGCCGAGCTCGATCTCGCTCCAGACGGGGACGTCGCGCTCGCGCGCCGTCCGGACGAGCAGCGTCTCGCCCGGGACGCCCGGGCTCTTGACGACGAGATCGATTTCCTTGAGCAGCGTCTCCTCCTCGCTTCCGAGGTGCACTTCGACGCCGAGTTCGCCGAGCCTTCCCACGTCGAGCCCGGGGTTGTGGTCGAAGCCACGGACGGTCGCGGCGGCGGCGCGAAGGGCCTCTGCTGCGGCGACACCCGAGCGGGCGAGTCCCACCACGAGGACGCGCGCGCCAGCGAGCTCGAAGCCGCTCACGTCACGGATGGATGAAGCGGAGGAAGTCGCGGTAGAAGAGCGCGAAGCCGGTCGCGCAGAAGATCGCGCAGACGATCCAGAAGCGCACCATGATCTTCGTCTCCGACCACGCCTTCATCTCGAAGTGGTGATGGATCGGGACGATCAGGAAGACGCGCCGACCCGTCCGCTTGAAGCTCACCACCTGGATGATGAGCGAAAGCACTTCGATCACGAAGATGGCGGCGATCAGCGGCAGCAGCAACTCGGTACCGGTGACGATCGCGAACCCGGCGATGGCGCCGCCGAGGCCGAACGAGCCCGTGTCGCCCATGAACACCTCCGCGGGCGAGGCGTTGTACCAGAGGAACCCGATCGTGCCTCCGATGAGCGCGGCCGCGAGCGTGGCCACGTCGAGGTAGACGTCGCTCCGGTGTCCCGGGCTTCCCGAGCGGATCCAGGCGATGCCCGCGATCGCCAGGAACGTCAGCAGCATGATCACGACCGTTCCTGCGGCGAGGCCGTCGATCCCGTCCGTCAGATTCGCGCCGTTCGCCGTCCCGGCGATGACAAGGAAGAGGAAGGGATAGAAGAGCACGCCGAGGTGGAGATCCCAGCCGACGACGGGGACGTAGATCGTCGTCGTGAAGCTGTGCGTCTCCTGCAGGAGGAGCGCCGCCCCGACGGTGACCGCGACCAGGAGGAGCATCTTCCACCGGCCGGGGAGCCCGAGCGAGTGGCGCCGGCGGATCTTCAGATAGTCGTCCGTGAATCCGATCGCGGCACAGCCGAGCGTCACGAAGAGCACGGTCAGGCCCTCGGCCGTGTACTGCGAGAGGGCGAGGAAGGGGACGACGGCCGACGCGAGGATGAGGAGGCCGCCCATCGTCGGCGTGCCCTGCTTCACGACGTGCGTCGCGGGACCCTCGGCGCGGATCTGCTGCCCGACGTTTCGCGCCCGCAGGAGCTCGATGAACCTCGGCCCGATCACGACGGCGGCGACCATCGCGAGCAGGCCCGCGATCAGGACAGGGACCATGCTCGGGCGAACTTCGCGATCTCGTCTGCAATGCCTTCGAGGCCGACGGCGCGCGAGGCCTTCACGAGCACTGCGTCTCCGGGCTCGAGCCGCTCGCGCGCCAGCTCGACCGCGTCGCCGGCGGTCGGTACCCAGGCAACCGGCTCGTACGCCCGCGCGGGCTCGCCCACGCCGACGACCTCGATGCCGAGAACGCGGGCGAACGCGCCGAGCTCCCGGTGGTATGCAGGCGCCGACTCGCCGAGCTCGGCCATTTCCCCGAGGATCGCCCAGCGGCGCCTGCCGTCCGCACGCTCCGCGAGGTGCTCGAGCGCCGCACGCAGCGAGCTCGGGTTCGCGTTGTACGCGTCGTTGACCACGAAGCCGCCGCCCGGCAGCGACGTCTCCTCCCCACGCCACGGCGACAGCTGGATGCCGGGAACGCCCTCGTGGGCTTTCTCGAGCGGCAGGCCGAGCGCCGCGTACGCATGCAGCGCCGCGAGTGTGTTGAGCGCGAGATGGCGCTGCGTGAACGGAAGCTCGAGCTCGACGTCCTCGGCTCCGACCCGGAACCGGGTGCGCCCGTCCCGCATCTCCAGCTCGGACGCGTCGAAGCGACGCAGCTCGACGTCGTCGCGGTCGAGGAACGGCTCGAGCTCTCCGGCGTCGGCGGGCACCACCGCCGTGCCGCCCGGAGGCAACGACGCGATCGCCTCGGCGTTCGCCTCGGCGACGCGCTCGACGCTGCCGAGGAGCTCGAGGTGCTCAGGGCCGATGTGTGGGACGAGTGCCACGTGCGGCCTCGCCACCGCGCACAGCGCAGCGATCTGGCCCATGCCGCGCATGCCCATCTCCGCGACGAGCACCTGCGTCTCCTGCTCGAGGCGGAGCACGGTCAGCGGCAGGCCGATCTCGTTGTTCAGGCTGCGCTCGGACCAGATCGTCGGGACCCGAGGCGCGCACAGCGCGCCGAGGATGTCCTTCGTCGTCGTCTTGCCCGCCGAGCCGACGACGGCGACGACCTGCGCCTCGCTCTTCGCGCGAACGAGGCTCGCGAGGGCCGCAAGCGCGCTGTCCTGGTCGTCGGGGATCAGCGTCGCCGCACCGCGCGAGCGCGCGTCCTCGACGTACGCGACGCCGCTGTTGAGCGCGACGAAGAGGTCACCCGACCCGGCGTCGCGTGAGTCGGCGGTGACGCGCGACACGAGGCCACCCTCTGCCCCAACCTCAAGCCGGCCGAGCCGGAGCGCCTCGATCTCGTCGAAGGTGAACGCGATCATGCGACTGCGCGGCGGAGCGCCTCGCGCGCGACCTCGCGGTCGTCGAACGGCGTGACGACGCCGCCGACGTCCTGTCCCTGCTCATGCCCCTTGCCTGCGATCACGACCACGTCGCCTTCCTCCGCGAGGTCGATCGCCCGCTCGATCGCGTCGCGGCGATCCGGGTCGATCTCGACGTCCGTGCCCGCACCCTGGAGCACGTCCTGGATGATCGCGAGTGGCGCCTCCGAGCGCGGGTTGTCGGAGGTGACGATGGCGACGTCGGCGAGTTCGACGGCGACCTTCCCCATCAGCGGCCGCTTGCCGCGGTCGCGGTCGCCCCCGGCGCCGAAGACGACGAGGACGCGCCCGTCGCCGAGCTCGCGCGCGGCGCGCAGCACCGTCGCGAGCGAGTCGGGCGTGTGCGCGTAGTCGACGACGACGGAGAACGGCTGCCCCTCGTCGATCGACTCGAACCGGCCGGGGATGCCCTCGACACCCGCGACGCCCTCGGCGATCGCGTCCTCGTCGAGGTCGAGCAGGAGCCCCGCCGCGACGGCGCCGAGGACGTTCTCGACATTGAAGCGGCCGCGCAGGCGCGTCTCCACGGCGATCCCGCCGGCAGTGAACCGACTGCCGTCGGCAGAGAGCTCGAGCCCCTCGGGCCGGATCTCGGCGTCCTCCCCGAGGCCGAAGGTGACGAGCGGGGCGCGATGGACGTCACGAAGGTCGTCGGCGAGCTGCCGCCCCCACTCCGTCCCGACGCCGATCGCCGCAGGAGGCGGCTGCGGGCCTGTGAACAGACGACGCTTCGCCTGGAAGTAGTCCTCCATCGTCCCGTGCAGGTCGAGGTGATCCTGACTCAGGTTCGTGAACACGAGCGCGTCGAAGCGGACGCGATCGAGCCGCCGCAGCGCCGACCCGTGCGAGCTCGCCTCGACCGCGGCACTCGCATCGCCCGCATCGAGCATCTCGCGGAACAGCCGCTGCAGGTCGATCGCCTCGGGGGTCGTGAAGGGCGCGGGACGTCTCGCTCCCCCCACCTCCCACTCGACCGTCCCGACGAGCCCGGGACGACGGCCGGCGGCGGCGAGGATCGCGCGGAGGAGAAACGCTGTCGTCGTCTTCCCGTTCGTCCCGGTCACGCCGGCGAGCTCGAGCTCCTTCGTCGGCTCGCCGAAGTAGACGTCCGCTGCGACCGCCATCGACGCGCGGACGGACTCGACGACGAGCTGCGGGACGTCGACGTCGAGGGCGCGCTCGACCACGAGTGCCGTCGCACCGCGCTCGATCGCCTCCCACGCGAGGTCGTGGCCGTCGACCCGCTCGCCCGGGACGCAGAAGAAGAGAGCACCGCGGGTCACGCGGCGTGTGTCGTACGCAAGGTCGGTGACGTCGAGCTGCCGCGCACCGCTCACCTCGCTTGGCGCGAGCGCCCGGACGAGAGCATCGAGCTCCATCGGAGAAAGGCTAAAGACTCGCCCCGCGGCTCCCGCGAAGGTAGAGCCCGCTAGCGCGTCTGTGGCGCGTCCGGGGGGATCTCGAGGTGCTGCAAGTCGAACTGGGCGATGTCCCGGAAGGCCGGCGCGGCGACGACGCCGCCGTAGATGTCTCCGTGCGGCTCGTCGACCATGACCATGATCACGAGCTTCGGCTTCGTGGCGGGCACGAGCCCCACGAACGATCCGACGTAGCGCGAGGTCGAGTAACGGCCGTCCGGGTCGATCTTCGCGGCGGTGCCCGTCTTGCCGGCCACCGTATAGCCGGGGATCGCCGCCTCGGTGCCGGTGCCCTCGAGGACCACCCCGCGGAGCATCGAGAGCATCTGGTCGGACACGCGGTGCGACACGACGCGGCGTACGCGCGTGGTCGGCACCGTCGTGCCGTCGATCCGGTCGATGAGATGCGGCTTGACGAGCACGCCGCCGTTCGCGATCACGGAGTACGCGCGCGCCATCTGGATCGGCGTCACCGCGATGCCGTGCCCGATCGGGACGGTGCCGATGGTCGAGCCCGACCACTGGTCGAGCGGGAGCGCGAATCCGGCGGACTCGCCGGGGAAGTCGATGCCCGTTCTCGCGCCGAACCCGAAGCGCTGCACCCAGGAGGCGAGACGGCCCCCGCCGAGGCGCTCGGCGATCGTGATCGTCCCCACGTTCGACGACTGTTCGAGGATCTGCTGCACGTTCAGCCGCTCCGTGCCACGGACGTGCGCCTCGTGGATGACGCGGTCCGCGACCTGGATCGTCGGGGCGAGCGTGAACGACGTTCGGGGTGTCACGACCTTGTCCTCGAGTGCGGCGGCGATCGTCACGAGCTTGAACGTCGAGCCCGGCTCGTAGGTGTCGGTGACCGCACGGTTGCGGCGCCGGTCGGCACGTGTCGTCGGGAAGCGGTTGTCGTTGAAGCGCGGCGCCGTCGCCATCGCGAGGATCGCGCCCGAGTGCGGATCCATGACGACGGCCGTCGCGGCCCTCGCCCCCCACTTGCGGACGGTGCCCTGCAGGACTTCCTCCGCCTGCGCCTGGATCTCCCGGTCGATCGTCAGCCGGACGTTCTTCCCGGGCACCTCCCGCTTCGTCTCGACGACGTCGAGCGCGCGCCCGAACGGATCCTTCACGATCGTCTGGCTGCCCGGGCGTCCCTCGAGCGTCCCGTCGAGCGAGTGCTCGAGGCCCTCGAGGCCCTTGTTGTCGAGGCCCGCGTACCCGATCACCTGCGACGCGACCGGACCCTGCGGATAGAAGCGCAGCTCCTCGGGGTAGAAGCCGACTCCCGCGAAGTCGAGCGCCTTCAGGTTGTCCGCCTTGTGCGAGTCCGCCTTGCGCGCGATGTAGACGAAGCCCTTCGACTTGTCGGTGAGCATCGGGTACAGCGTCGCCGGGTTCAGGCCGAACTGCTTCGCAGCTGCGAGCGTCAGGTCGCGCGGTCGGTTCACCTGTCGCGGGTTCGCGTACACCGTCGTGGTCTGCTTTCCGATCGCGAGCGGCTCGCCGTTTCGGTCGACGATCGTCCCGCGTCCGGCCGGCACCACGATGGTCTCACGGTGCTGGCGGAGCGCCATGGCCGTGTACTCGGGGCTCTTCACGACCTGGATCCACACGGCGCGCACGAACGCGGCCGCGAGCAGGAACAGGAATGCGGCGGCGAGAAGGACGATGCGCCGGTTGGCCGACGCCTGCTTCACCGCGCGAGCTGGATGTAGGTCGTGTCCTCGGGCTGCACCTGGACGAGACCGAGCTCGCCCTGCGCGAGCCGCTCGACCCGTGTCGTCGCCGCGGCCGTCGAGATCTCCGAGCGCAGCCTCGCGATGTCCGTGTTCAGCTCGGTCTGTTGGCGGTTCTGCTCGTCGAGCTGCAGGTTGAGCCGCAGCACGGCGACGTTGACCGCGACGACCCCGGTGAGCAGGACGGCGAGCAGCACGATCCAGAACACCCCACCGCTCAGGAGCCACGTGCGGCGCTTCTGCGCCGACGTCGCACGAACGGCTCCCGGGCGAGCCGCCTGGGCGACGGTCGACATCAGACGCGAACCGCCACGCGCAGGCGCGCCGAGGCGGCGCGCGGGTTCAGGTCGACCTCGCGTGCGGAGGGCCGGACTGGCTTCGGCGTGAGGATGCGCGCCTCCGGCTCGTGGCCGCACACGCAGACGGGAAGCTCGGGCGGGCACGTGCACCCGCGAGCGCGATCCCGCAGGAAGTGCTTCACGATGCGGTCCTCGAGCGAGTGGAAGCTGATGACCGCGAGCCGACCGCCGGGACGAAGCATCTCGAATGCGGCCGGAAGGCCGGTCTCGAGGGACTCGAGCTCGTGGTTGACCTCGATGCGCAATGCCTGGAACACGCGTTTCGCCGGGTGCCCGTCGCCGAACCGCGCCGGCGCGGGAATCGAGGCGCGCACGACATCGACGAGCTGACCGGTGCGCACGATCGGCTCTTCCGCGCGCCGTCGGACGATCCCGCGCGCGATCTGCCTTGCGTAACGCTCCTCCCCGTACTTCCTGAAGATCGTCGCGAGCTCGCGCTCGTCGGAGGTCGCGAGCACGTCCGCGGCGCTCGTCTCGTCGGAGGAGTCCATCCGCATGTCGAGCGGTGCGTCCGTCGCGTACGAGAAGCCGCGCTCCGGCCGGTCGACCTGCATCGAGGAGAGCCCGAGGTCGAGGAGCACGACGTCGGCGCGCACGCCGTTGCCGGCGAGCTGCGAGAGCACGATCGCGTAGTCGCCGCGGAGGAACCGCGTCTGCACGCCCCGCGTCGAGGCCTTCACGCGGTCGAAGTACGGGCGCACCGTCGCGTCGCGGTCGATCGCGACGAGCTTGCCGCTGTCCTTCAAGATCCTCCGCGAGCACGCGAGAGTGCCCGCCGGCGCCGAAGGTGGCGTCGACGACGGTCTCGCCCGGCTTCACGTCGAGGAGCTCGCGGACCTCCTCCGCGAGGACCGGGACGTGATCAGCTTCTGTCCGCTGCACGTTCGGCAACATCTCCGACGCTCCCTTCGATCTCGCTCATGTGCGCCGCCCACTCGGAGCGGTCCCAGATCTCGACGTGGTCGTGGACGCCGACGACGGCGACGTCCTTCCCGAGGCTGCCGACGAGCTCCGGCGGCACGACGACGCGGCCCTGCTTGTCGACCTCGGTGATCGTGGCGCCGGTGAAGACGAAGCGCTTCATCCGCCGCGCCTCACGCGTGAGCGAGTCCAGAGCCGCGACGCGCTCGACGCTCGCGTTCCAGCTGGCCCGTGGAAAGACGTCGACGTTCCTGTCGATCCCACGCTGGAGGACGACCTCGCCCCCCAGCCCGTCGCGGAACTTCGCCGGCAGCGTGAGGCGGTTCTTGTCGTCGATCGTGTGCTCGTGGGTGCCGTAGAACATCGTCTCCCCGGGGGTTGCTCTCCCACGGAGCCCCACCTTACTCCACTTTCCCCCACTTGGCAACCCCATGAATCGGGTGCTACGACCGGGCTACGGCAACGGCACCGCCTCCGCGTGGACGCCTGGCCCGGCGAGCGCACCGGCACCGCAGCGAGCGGCGAAGTCGAGGGCGTCGATCCCCTGGAGGCCCGACCCGAGCGCGAACGCCAGTCCGGCCGCGAAGCAGTCTCCCGCGCCGTATGCATCCGAGGGGTCGGGCGGAAGCGCGGCGGCGGAGTACGGACCGCCCGGCTGGGCCCAGCCCCCGAGCGCGCCGGACGTCGTCACGACGAGCTTCGGCTCGGGATCCAGCTGGCCGGGCTCGTAGCGCTCGGCCTCGTCCTTGCCACTCGCGACGAGCGCGTCGAGCTCGACCCCGGCCTGGCGGAGCGTCGGGAGCTCCCGTGCCGTGGCGACGACGACGCGTGCCCGGCGCGCGATCAGCAGCGCGTCCGCGTCGCCTGCGCAGAAGTAGAGCGCGTCGCAGCGCCCGAGCTCGTGCCAGGGCAGGGCGTCGTCATGCCCCCGCGGATGAAGCTTGCGGCCGATCGTCGTGATCGTGCGCTCGCCCGCCTCGTCGACGTAGGTGAAGCCGTGCCGCTGCGGGACGTCGACGACGCTCGCGTGCACGGTGATCCCACGCCCCTCGAGCTCCGCACGCGCCCGTTCGCCGCGCTCGTCGCGGCCGAGGACGGTGAAGAAGTCGACGGAGTCGGCGAGCTGCGCGAGCTGTACGGCCGCGGCCGAGCCTCCGCCCGCCGCCTGCTCCCACGAATCCTCGGCGTGCACGATCTCGCCTGCGCGAGGCACGCTCTCGACCGGGACGAACTCGAGCCACTCCACGTGCCCGACGACGGCGGCTCTCATCCCGCCATGCTCACAGATCGACGCTCGCGGGCGTTTGACGAGGATGATGGAAGCCGTGGCGATCCCCCCGTTCGAGCGCTTCTACGAGGAGCACTGCACGGAGGTACTGCGCCTCCTGCGACGTAAGCTCGGCGCCGAGCGCGCCGACGATGCGTTCCAGGAGACGTTCCTGCGCGCACTTCGCGCATACGATCGACTCGACCACGGCGAGCATTTGCGCGCATGGGTCCTGACGATCGCGAAGAACGTCGCGCTCGACACGCTCCGGCGCACACGGGCGACGGAGGAGCTCGTCGACGTCGGCGCCGAGGACGTGAGACCTGCATACGTCGAGCTCGCCGATCTGGTCGACGGACTCGGCCCGAAGGAACGCGCAGCCGTCGTACTGCGCTACGGCTACGACCTCTCCTACGAGCAGATCGCATCCGCGCTCGACTCCAGCCCCGACGCCGCCCGGCAGGCCGCGTCGACCGGCGTCCGCCGCATCCGAAGGAGGATCTCCCGATGACAGTCTCTCCCGACCTCGACCGCCGCTTCCGCGACGCCGCATCCGCCCTCGGCCTCGTCGACCTCGGCTACGACGTCGTCTCCACGCCGATCGGCGAGCTGCTCGTCGGCTCGACCGACCGCGGGCTCGCGACGATCTCGTTCGAGGCAGATCCGGACGAGAGTCTCGATCGCCTCGCCCGCATCGCCGGACCTCGCGTCCTGCGCTTGCCGCGGAGCGTCGACACCGTGCGCCGCGAGCTCGACGAGTACTTCGCCGGCCGGCGTCGGGCCTTCGACCTCGCACTCGACCTGCGCACGCTGCCCCCGTTCACGATCTCGGTGCTGGAGCAGCTTGCCCGCGTTCCGTACGGCGAGACGACGACGTACGGCGCGCTCGCCCGCCGCGTCGGCCACCCGAGGGCCGCACGCGCGGTCGGGACGGTGATGAACCGCAACCGCATTCCGATCGTCCTCCCCTGCCATCGTGTCGTGGGCTCCACGGGAGACCTCACCGGCTACGCAGGCGGGCTCGACCGCAAGCGCACGCTCCTCGAGCTCGAGAGCGCCGCGTCAGGACCCAGGGCGGGACCGCCTACTCTGGGTCCGACGACGTGAGAGGCGCCTCCCGCACACGGCTCTCCAACGGCGCGCGGCTGCTCGCGGTTGCCGCGGCGCTCACAGCCGCGGTCGCCGGTGGCGCGGAGCCTGCGCGATCGGCCGAGAGCGTGCCGCCCAACCGCGTCACGCTCATCACCGACTCCGTCGGCGGCGTCCTCTTCTGGGCCACCGACGCGCGAACGAAGCTCGCGCGCGGCATCGACCTCGACCTCGAGACGAAGACCTGCCGCAAGCTCGTGCAGCTCGGCTGTCCGGCCTACGGTGACCCCGCGCCGCCGAGCGCGCTCGACACCATCGAGTCTCTCGGCGCCCAGCTGGGATCGACGGTCGTGATCGACGTCGGCTACAACGACCAGGCCGAGGACTACGCGGCGCACCTCGACGACGTGATGCAGGCCCTCCTCGCCGCCGGGGTGCGTCAGGTCGTGTGGGTGACGCTCGAGGAGGCGCAGGAGCAATGGGGGCGGATCAACGAGCAGATCCGTGCAGCTCCGGGACGTTGGCCGCAGCTGACGGTGGCCGACTGGGGGCACGCCGAGACCGAGCCGTCGTGGTTCGTGGACAGCGTGCACATGACGGCCGAGGGCGGCCTCGCGTTCGCCGACTTCCTACGCCCGTTCGTGCTGCAGGCGTGCGGAGCGCCGTGCGCCCCACCCCCATCTCTCGCGATCGCGACCGCACGGCTTCCGCTTGCCCATGCGCACCGGCGGTACGCGGCGGCGATCACCGCCCACGGCGGCGTCCTTCCCTACCGCTGGTCCGTGACCGGGCTCCCCGCACGCTTACGGCTGTCCGGCGACGGCCGGATCAGTGGGACCCCGCGAGCAGCGGGAACGTCACACGTCACGATCCGGCTGCAGGACGCGTGGGGCGACGAGCGCACGGTCGAGCTGGCGCTTCGCGTCGCCCGTTGAGGCTCCGTCCTCAATCGAGCATCCGATAGCCGACACCCCACACGTTCACGACGAACGTGTCGGAAGGATCGAGGCAGAGCTTCTTGCGCACACGCGAGGCGTGCGATTCCAACGTCCTCGTCCGTCCGAGAGCGCGATAGCCCCACACCTCGCGTAACAGCTCCTCCTTCGTGAAGACGCGATGCGGCTGCGAAGCAAGCTTCGCGACGAGCTCGAACTCCTTCGCCGACAGGAACACGGAGACGTCGCGGACTCGGACCCGGCGAGTCGGGCGGTCGACGACGAGGTCGCCGGCGACGAGCACGTCGCCCGCGGCCGGCGAGCTCCTGCGGATGAGCGCGCGGATGCGCGCGAGCAGCTCCTCGTACGCGAACGGCCGGCCGACGACGTCGTCGGCACCGCGATCGAGGGCGCGGACACGCTCGACCGGGTCGGACGTCGGCGCGAGGACGATGACCGGGACGTTGCGATCCCAGGTCCGCCCCGGCTCGCCGCGGCGCAGGCGCAGGCAGAGCTCGAGCTCGGCGAGGAGGACGACGTCCGGCCGCGCGCTCTCCGCGAGCTCGAGCGCCTCCGAGCGGCGTGCGGCTCCGAGGACGTCGAAGCCGTCGTCGCGCAGCTGCCGGCCGAGGTACTCCCGCGTCGCTGGCTCCGGTTCGGCGAGGAGGACGGCGCTCGGCATGCTGCGACGCTAGTCCGGCGAGGCGCCTCGCACCAGATGTCCTTTGTGGAGGATCACCCTCAAGCGATCCTCAGGTGACACGGCCCGGAACTACAGGCGTCCGTGCCGCAGGATGCCCCAGACGAGCCAGATGCCGAAGACCCCGGCGATGAGGAAGCCGACGAGCGCGAGCAGATGGATCCCGAGGGCATGCGGTCCACCGGTGGCGAAGACGCCGATGATCGCCGAGCCCATGAGCCCGCCGAGGATCACCAGGGAGACGGCGATGCGGTTCGTCGCCTGGTGGATGATGGTGTCGAGCTCGTCGATGCCGGGGTTCTCGATGTGCACCTGGAAGGTGCCGTCGCGGAGCCGTTCGAGGATGTCGCCGACCTGGTACGGCATCTCGCGGGCGACAGACGCGAGGCCGAGCGCCTCCGTCCGGGCCCGCTGGGACAGCGCCCGCGGGTGGAAGCGATCCACGAGGAGACCGCGTGCGTACGGCCTGGCGACCTCGAAGACGTTGAACTCCGGATACACCTGCTGCCCCACCGACGCGAGCGTCGCGATCGCCTTGTCGAGGATGACGAAGCGGCTCGGCAGCTTGAGGTTCATCGCGTAGATGAGCTGGAAGCCCTCGCGAATGACCTGGATCGGATCGATGTCGGAGAGCCGGCTGCCGTAGTAGCGGTCGAAGAGCACCTGCAGCTCCGACCGGAACTCCTGCTCGCGCTCGGGCGCGTAGCGAACGCCGAGCTCGCGCAGGCGGCGCGGGATGGCGTCGACGTTCTCCGTCGCCGCGTCGACGAAGAGCATCGTGAGCTTCGCCATGTCGTCGTCCGTGAGCTTTCCTGCCTGGCCGAAGTCGACGAGGCCGAGCGCGCCCGAGTCGAGGACGAAGATGTTGGCCGGGTGCGGGTCGGAGTGGAAGAACCCGTGCCGGAAGACCATCGTCATCCAGGCGTCCGCGAGCCGGTACGCAATGTCGCGGCGCTCGTCCGGGCGCAGCGTGTCGAGGGCGAGATCCGCAACCTTCGTCCCGCGCAGGTACTCGAGCGTGAGGATGCGCGCCGTCGAGTACTGACGGATCACGCGCGGCACGACGACGCGCTCGTCGCGCGCAAAGTTGCGGTGGAAGATCTCGGCGTTGCGCGCCTCGTGCCCGTAGTCGAGCTCGAGCCGGATGGAGCGGGCGAACTCGTCGACGAGCTCCTGCGGATCCATGAACTCGAGCGCCTTCACGCGCTCCTTCAGGAGGCGTGCAGCCTGGTAGAGAAGTCCCAGGTCGGCGTCGATCTGGGCTGCGGCGGTGGGACGCTGCACCTTGACAGCGACCTCGCGGCCGTCGGGAAGCACCGCGCGGTGCACCTGGCCGATCGAGGCGGACGCCTGCGGCGCGAAGTCGAACTCGAGGAATGCGCGATCCATCCGCAGGTCGAGCTCGGCCTCGACCACGTCGCGCACCTGCTCGAACGGGATCGGCGAGGCGTCGTCCTGGAGCCCGCGCAGCTCGGCGACGATGTCGGGCGGGATCACGTCCGGCCGCGTCGAGAGCAGCTGCCCGAACTTCACGAAGGTCGGCCCCAGCTCGTCGAGCATCATCCGCAGCCGCCGGCCGCGGTCGGACGCAGAGGCCGCGTCGCCGTTCGCGTCGCCCGGCACGAGGTCGGAGAGCCGGTTGCGGCGGAGGAAGTAGCCGAAGCCGTGGCGGGCAGCGACCTGGGCGATCTCGCTCAGCCGGCCCAGGTTCCGCGACGTCCGATCCTGGGTCGGCGCCATGCGGGTGATTGTAGGGCGGCCGGTCGGCCGAGCCTACGACGCCGGATCGCGTTCCAGCAGCCGGATTCGATGCTCGAGCTGCGCGACCCGGAGCGCGAGGTCGTCGACGGCGTCCTTCGAGGCGGAGCCGAGCTCGTTTGCGGCCTTGGCGGCGAAGTTCCCGCCGCTCTCTCCGATGCGCGACGCCTCGCGACGCCAGCTCTCGAGGAGGTCGCCGATCACGGCTCGCACCTCGTCGCGCTCGACCCCGAACTTGTCCCCGATCTCGGCGGAGAGCTCGTCCGCGTGCTGCGCGAGCAGGGCGACCGCCCCGATTCCCGCGAGCGCGAGCGTCTCGAGCGAGCCGCGGTCGCTAGCGCGCGCGTCCATGAGGGCGTGATGCGCGGCGCTGCCGACGGCGCTCGCGCTTCGAGGAAGTGGGTGCGGTCACAGGCGGCGGAGCGGTGCGCGGCTCGTACCTTCCGTCGCCATCGCCCTCGTCGGGGGTTCCCTCGCCCGCCGCGATCTCCTCCGCCTCCTCGGCGAGCGCGCCACCCACCGACGAGACGCCCGCGAGCGCACCGAGGTCGTCGCGCCGGCGCTGGAACTCCGGCTCGCGCTCCTTGAGGCTCGCGAGGAGCGGTGCTGCGAGGAAGATGGACGAGTAGGCGCCCGACCCGATGCCGACGAGCAGGGCGAAGGCGAAGTCCTTGAGCGTGTCGCCGCCGAAGACGTAGAGGGCGCCTACCGGCAGCAGGGTGATGAACGTCGTCGCGAGCGAGCGCGGCAGCACCTCCCACATCGACACGTTGCCGATGACCCGGAAGGACGCGCGGCGCATGAGCGGGACGTTCTCGCGGACGCGGTCGAACACGATGATCGTGTCGTAGATCGAGTACCCGAGCACGGTGAGCACCGCGGCCACGGTGGCCGTCGAGACCTCGCGACCGGTCAACGCGTAGACCCCGATCGTGATGACGACGTCGTGGGCGAGGGCGACGAGCACACCGACCGAGTACTTCCACTGGAAGCGGAGAGAGATGTACGCGACGATCAGGAGGAGGCTGACGACGATCGCGAGGAGCGCGTTCTTCGCGATCTGGCGCCCGAAGCTCTCGGACACGTTCTTCGCGCCGAACGACTTGGCCTGCACCGCGTTCGTGAGCCCCTGCTGGAGCTCGTTCTGCTCCGCGTTCGTCAGCGACTCCGTGCGGATCTGGAAGTTCTTGTACTTCCCGTCCGTCGAGGCGCCGCGGCCCTGGATCACGGCCCCGGCCTGACCGATCGACGACGCCTCGCTTCGCACCTGCTCGAGCGACGTCGGCGCGGGAGTGCTGAACGAGATCTGCGTCCCGCCCTTGAAGTCGATCCCGAGGTTCAGGCCCAGCGTCGCGATCGCGACGAGCGAGAGGACGACGACGGCCCCGGAGATGGCGAACCAGATGCGCCGCTTGCCCATGAAGTCGATCCGGAGCCAGCGCGGGATCCCCTGCCCGGTGGCGCCCATGAAGCGCGGATTGCTGAACCAGGCTGAAACCCGCGAGCACAGCGAGGATCGCACGCGTCGCGAGCACCGCCGTGAGCATCGAGAGCGCGGTGCCGATCAGGAGCATCAGCGCGAACCCGCGAACGCTCGCGGTGGCGACCGCGAACAGCACCGTGGCCGTGATCGCGGTGACGACGTTCGCGTCCACGATCGTGTGGAAGCCCTTCTGGTAGCCCTGCCCGATCGCCGCGCGCACGGACCTCCCGGCGCGCACCTCTTCCTTGATGCGTTCGAAGATGACGATGTTCGCGTCCGCGGCGACGCCGAACGTCAGGACGAGGCCGGCGAAGCCCGGGAGCGTGAGCGTGACGTTGAAGAGGAGGATCGTGGCGTACAGGAACGCGGCGTAGATCGCGAGCCCGGCCACCGCGACGACGCCGAGGAAGCGGTAGAAGACGAGCAGGAAGATCGCCACGAGGATCAGGCCGCCGATCGCAGCGCGCCATGCCTCGCGGAGCGAGTCCTTGCCGAGCGTCGCCGAGATGTCGGTCCGGTCGAGCGTCACGAACTTCACCGGCAGCGCGCCCGTCTGGAGGACGAGGGCAATGTCCTTCGCCTCCTGGAACGAGTTCAGGCCCTGGATCTGCGCGCGTCCGCCGCCGATCCCGCCCGAGAGGCTCGAGTCCGTGAAGTCGATCTGCGGGAACGTCTTGATCTCGCGGTCGAGGACGATCGCGAAGTGCTGCGGCTGCTGGCGCAGCTTCCCGCGGATCCACTCGTCACGGGTGATCCGCTCGAAGTTCTTCGAGCCCTTCCCCGTGAACTCCATGGTGACGATCGGCTGACCCGTGTTTCCCGGGCTCGTGTCGAAGTCGGCGCGCGTGCCGGAGAGCTTCAGGTCCTCGCCCGTCATCTGCGGGATGTCGGGGGGCTGGTACTTGAAGAGGTAGTACCACGTCCGCGTCGGGGGGACGCCGTTGCCGCCCGCACCGGGGCACACGACGGCACTTGCGCCGCACGTGACGACGACCATGCCGTGCGGCACGGCGAAGATCTGGCGGTTGGGCGGCAGCTTGCCGCCGACCTTGGCGAGCGCCTCCTTCTCCGTGCCGAACGGCCCGGCCACGATGCGCTTCGTCTTCGGGTTGACGAGGTAGAACGCGTCGGACTTGCCGTTCTTCACCTGGGACTGCACCTGCGCGAGGAGCGCGTACAGCGACGCCGTCTCGACGGGCTGGCCCTGGATCGAGATCGACGGGCCTGTGAGCGACGTCTCGAGGTCGTAGAGCTCGAGCTGCGCCGTCGTCCCGATGATCCTGGCCGCCGCCTCCGCGTCCTTCACGCCGGGGAGCTCGATGACGATCTGGTCCGAGCCCTGCTTCGTGATGTTCGGCTCGCTCACGCCGAGCTTGTCGACGCGGTTCCGCATGATGTCGACCGAGCGGCTCAGGTCGTCCTTCGTGAGGCTCCGGTTCGGCGGGGGAACCGCCTGCAGCGTGACCTCCAGGCCACCCTGCAGGTCGAGCCCCAGAGTTGGCTTCTTGTGGAGCGGCGACGCTGGGATCGCCATCAGGGCGACGCCGACGAGAGCTGCGGCGAGCAGCCCGAGGACGATGATGGAGGTTCGCCTGCTCACGGTGGGCGCCTCAGGTTAGCGGTGTCCGTCCTGCGACAACGCCTCGTCAGCGGCGCTCCTAACGGCTTCTTCGCCGTCCGTAACGGCCTCTTCATCGCCGTCCTCGGACGGCTCCTCGTCCTCTTCCTCGTCCTCCGGAGGCAGCACCGCGGCGATCCCGCGGCGGGTCATGTGCACCTCCACGCCCTTCGCGATCTCCACGGCGACGTCGTCGCCGTCCACCCTCGTGATCGTCGCGTAGATGCCTCCGGTCGTGACGATGTCGTCGCCGACGCCTGCGTTCTCGAGCGTCCTCTGCTGCTGCGTTTGCCGCTGGCGCTGCGGTCGGATCATGACGACGTACATGACCCCGAGCACGAGCGCCAAGATGATCAGGACTGGCACGGTTCCTCCTCCGGTGGGCCGGCGAGCCGGGCGAGCGCGTCGTCCCTGAACGTCGAGAACGTGCCTCGCTCGATCGCCGCACGCGCACGCGCGGTCAGGTCGAGTACGAACCGGAGATTATGCAGGCTGAGCAGGCGTAAACCGAGGATCTCCCCCTGCGTCACGAGGTGGCGCAGGTACGCGCGCGAGAACCGCTCGCACGCCGGGCACCCGCACTCCTCGTCGAGCGGGCGTGGATCCTTGCGGTGGATGGCGTTCTTGAGGTTGAGCCTCCCCTCCCAGGTGAGCGCGGAGCCGGTCCGCGCTGTGCGCGTGGGCAGGACGCAGTCGAAGAGGTCGATCCCGCGGGAGACGACCTCGAGGATGCCGCGAGGGTCGCCGATCCCCATGAAGTAGCGCGGGCTGTCCACGGGCAGGAGCGGCGCAGCCCATCCCACGCACTCGAGCATCTCGTCCACGGACTCGCCCACCGCGAGGCCGCCGAGCGCGAAGCCGTCGAAGCCGAGTGCCGTGATCTCGGCGATCGAGCGGCGCCGGAGCTCGTCGTCCGTTGCTCCCTGCGAGATGCCGAACCGGAGCTGACCGGGGGCGCGCGGGGCGTCGACCTGGCGCTCCGCCCACTGCGTCGTGAGGCGGACCGCGCGCTCGAGCTCCACCGACGTCGCCTCCGCGGGAAGGCACACGTCGAGGCACATCGCGATGTCAGACCCGAGCCGGCGCTGGATCTCCGCAGCCCCTTCGGGCGTGAAGCGATCCTCGGACCCGTCGTAGACCGAGCGGAAGGTCACGCCGTCGTCGTCGAGCGCCGCGATCGTGTCGCGCAGCGAGAAGACCTGGAATCCGCCGGAGTCGGTGAGGATCGGTCCGCTCCAGCCGCTGAACGCGTGGAGCCCGCCGAGCTCCTCGACGAGGCGCTCGCCCGGACGGAAGTGGAGGTGGTAGGCGTTGCCGAGAATCACGTCGGCGCCCACCGCGCGAACCTCGTCCGGGTGCAAGGCCTTGACCGTCCCCTTCGTGCCGACCGGCATGAACGCAGGCGTCTTGATGTTCCCGTGGGTCGTCACGAGCACGCCGGCCCGCGCCTCGCCGTCGGTCGCGTGGACGCGGAAGCTCAGAGCAGCCTCCGGCTCGCTGGGACGTGGCCCCGGGGCCACCCCGCGCCTCCACCCGCTGTGAGCGTATCGTCGAGGCTCCTACGGATGGGGCACGAGACGGTGACGAATGCGCGCCGATCGCAGCGCCTCGTTGTCGACGCGACGCCGGGCATCACAGCACCGCCATCGCGTCGCCGAAGGAGTAGAAGCGGTACCGCTCGGCGATCGCCTCCTGGTAGATCCGCCGCGTCTCCTCCACACCCACGAACGCCATCACGAGCGCGAGCAGCGTCGAGCGCGGCAGGTGGAAGTTCGTGACGAGCGCGTCGACGCAGCGAAACACGTAGCCGGGGACGACGAACAGCGTCGTCCGTCCCGTCAGCTCCCCTGTCCCCGCGACCGCTTCGAGCGCTCTCACCGTCGTGGTTCCGACGGCGAGCACGCGCTGCGCCGCCGAGATTCGCTCCCATGCTTCGCCAGCGACCTCGTACCTCTCCCCGTGGATCGCGTGCTCTTCGAGCGTGCCCTCGGTGACCGGCCGGAACGTGTCGAGACCTACGTGCAGGGTGATCCGAGCGGGGTCGAGCCGTTCGATGAGGGCCGGCGTGAGATGGAGGCCGGCCGTCGGAGCCGCGGCCGAGCCGACCGCAGTCGAGTACACGGTCTGGTAGCGCTCGGGGTCGCCAAGCGGCTCGTGGATATACGGCGGTAGCGGCATCTCGCCCGCGGGAGGGCCCGCGACCTCGACCCGCCAGCGCCCGGCGCCGAGCGGCTCCTGGAGGGTCACCGGCCCGACCTCCTCGCCCACGCGCATCCGACTCGACGGCCGGACGAGCGCCTCCCATGCCCCATCGCCGAGCGCCTCGACGAGCAGCACCTCCACCGTGCCGCCCGACTGCCGCCTGAGTCGGAGCCGCGCCGGAACGACGCGGGTGTCGTTCACAACCACGAGCTCTCCGTCGAGCACGTCGGGCAGCTCCGCGAACGTCCGATGCTCGATGTCGCCGGATACCCGGCGGTACACGAGCAGCCGAGACGCGTCGCGCGGTTCGATCGGATGCTGGGCCACGAGCTCGTCCGGGAGCTCGTAGTCGAGGAGCGCAGTGTCCATCCGGCGCGGAGAGTAGCCTCGCGCCCATGGACGCCCTTGCACTGGAACGGGCCAAGCAGCGGATCGCGGACGCCGCCGCGGGCCGCCCCGAGCCCGCCGCAGTCGAAGCCGCGCTCGAGCGCTCGCGCCAGGAAATCGAGACACTGGCGGCTGCCGCGGCCGAGCTCGAGGCGTCGATCCCGGTGCACGTCGGGGTCGCCGTCCGCGACGGTCTGCGCGCGGAGGTCCTTCCGGTCGCACGGCACATCGCCGAGATCCGCGGTTTGCTCAACCAGGCCATTCGCCGCCTCGAGCGCCTCGAGGGTGAGCTACTCGCCGAGCGCCACGCACGCGTGGACGACCTCGCCCTGCTCGTCGACCTCGTCAGCTCGGGATGGCGTGGCGTCGACGCCCGGCTCGAACGGCTGGAAGCCGCCGCGGTGGAGGACTACGCCCCTCCGCCCATGGTCGACGACTTCGACAGCGGCGAGCCCCGAGAGCACGCCGCAGCCGCTTAGCAGCTCAGCTGGTCGCCGGGACGACCGGCAGGACGAGCCGGAACCGGCTTCCCACTCCGTTGCCGGAGCGAAGCTCGATTCCGCCACCGAGCGCAACCGCGAGCTCCCGAGCAATCGGGAGCCCGAGGCCGGTCCCTTCGGCGTCCTGCGAGACGAACGCCTCGAAGATCCGAGTGCGCTGTGAGGGCGGCACGCCCGGGCCGGAGTCGAGCACGTCGACCGAGACGACGCCGTTGGCCGCCACGAGCGCGAGCTCGATGCGCCCGCCGTCGGGCGTCCAGCGGAACGCGTTGGAAAGGAGGTTCGTGATCACCTGCAGGACCCGGTCGCCGTCGGAGACGATCACCGGCGCCACCTCGCCTCCCGAGACGCGGTAGTCGATCTCCCGCCTGCGCGCCTCCTCGGCGAACGCGCCGTACGCCTGGTCGAGGACCCGCTCGAGATCGACCTCCTCGTGCCGCACCGTGAAGCGATGCGCCTGGAGCTTCGCGAGGTCGAGCACGTCCCCGACGAGCCGCTCCAGCCGGTCCGTCTCCGCGGCGACGATGTCGAGCGAGGCGCGCACGTGCTCCGGGTCGGCGACGATGCCCTCGCGGATGGCCTCGACGTGGCCCCGGATCGCCGTCAGCGGCGTCCGCAGCTCGTGCGAGACGGACATGAGGAACGAGCGCTTGAGTTGCTCTGCTTCGGCGAGCTGACGCACCATCGTGCCGAAGCGGCGGCTCAGCAGCGCGATCTCGTCGGCGCCCTTCACCTCGGGGATCTCGACGTCGTAGCGGCCCGCAGCGACGTCCTCCGTCGCCTTCGTCAGCACGCGAACCGGCTCGGTGATCCGCCGCGACAGCCACCAGAAGAGCCCGCCCGCGAGCACCACTCCGACGGCAAGCGCGAGCGCGAGCCGGCCGAGGAGCGTCAGCCACTGCTCGCGCAGCTCCGTCTCGGGCTTCGCGACGATCAGCCAGCCGAAGGGCTCCGTTCCGCGGACGAGCTGCACGGGCTGCGCTGCCGCGATGAGGCTGCGATCTTCCCCGGGCGGCGTGAAGGTCACGATGACGGGATGGTCGCGATCGAGCTCCGCCCCGCCGAGCGCCGACCGCGGGAGCCGGGTCAGACCGAAGCGCTGACCGGGAAAGAGCGACGCACCGATGTAGTAGAGCTCGTCGCCGGTCGCGAGCTCGAGCTTCTTCGCAGCGAATTCAGGAGCCTTGGCGCCCTCGTCGGACGAGCGGATGGCGGACTCGGCGTACAGGGCCGCGAGCCCCGAGGCCTCGCGCCGGAGCTCGGTGACCGACTGCTTGTGCGTGACGTCCTGGAAGAGCCTCACGGCGAGTGCGATCGACACGAGGCCGAACACGAGGACGACCCCCAGGAAGAGCGCGGTGAGCCGGAACCGAAGAGTTCCCAGCATGTGGCTCAGGGTAGTCCCCTAGCTGGCCGGCACGGCCATGCTCAGACCGCGGGCGCGGTGGTGCGGTCGGAGGCGACTTTGTAGCCGACCCCCCACACCGTGACGATCGGCGATGCGTCGCCGAGCTTCCGGCGGATCTGCCGGACGTGGACGTCGACGGTCCGCGTGTCCCCTGCGAACGTGTAGCCCCACACGCGCTCGAGGAGCTGGTCGCGCGTGAGCACGATCCCGCGGTGATCGAGGAGCTCCCACAGGAGGTCGAACTCCTTCGGCGCGAGCCGGATCTCCTCGTCGCCGACGTGAACCTCGCGCTTCCCGGAGTTGATCGTCAGGTCGCCGTGCTGGAGCTCCTCGGACTCGGCTCGACGGCGCTCGGGCGACGCGCGCCGGAGGATGCTCTTCACCCTCGCGACGAGCTCGCGCGGGTTGAACGGCTTCGTCATGTAGTCGTCCGCTCCGACCTCGAGCCCGATGATCTTGTCGATGTCCTCGTCGCGTGCTGTGAGCATGAGGATCGGGACGTCCGAGGATTTGCGGATGCGGCGGCAGAGCTCGACGCCGTCGCCGTCCGGGAGGTTGAGGTCGAGGAGCACGAGCGCCGGTGCCTCCGCGGCCAGCTCGACGAGTGCCGTCTGAGCCGAGGGCGCTGCCTTCACCGTGTAGCCCGCGTTACGGAGGTAGGCCGACACGAAGGACGCGATCGACGTCTCGTCCTCGACGACCAGGATCGTCGACTGAGTCGTCATCCGCTCACCTTCGGCGTCGGCGCCGCCGGCGGCCCGAGCGTGAACCGCTGCGGATCGGACGGGAGCGCGACGCAGTTCTGCGGTTCGATGCTGCAGTCGACGCCGTCGAGCGAGTAGACGCCTGCGTCGTCGCCCGCGAACCGCGGGTCGCCGTCGAGCGTCACGACGCCGCGGCCGACGACGGACAGCGCGATCCCCGAGCCCTTCAGCACCATGCGATAGCCGCCGCCGAGCATCCGGAAGCGAAGGCCGCTTCCCTTGTAGACGACCGTCCGCGGCCCGAGGCGCTCCTGGGTCATCTTCTTGCCCACGACGAGAGGCGCGTAGCGGTCGTTCGGCGTCTGGTCGGTGACGCGAAGCGTTCCGGCGGTCAGGCGCCCGAGCACCGAGCCCTTGAGGTCGACGACGACGCTCCCTCTGCCCCGTTCGACGGACAGCGTTCCGGAGGTCGGCTCGGCGGCCCCGGCGACCGAGGCGAGCAGCAGCGAGGCTGCGAGCGAGCAGAGGATGAGAGCGAGCGTGCGCATGCTCGGCCCTAGTATCGGCATCCGCCGTGTGACGGCGGTGAGATGCCTGTAAGGAGAGTGTTAGTCCGTCGTTCCGTCCCGCCGCGACTTGCGACGGATCCGCGGCTCCTGCTCCGTCAGTCGTAGGAGTAGAAGCCGCGGCCGCTCTTGCGGCCGAGGAGGCCCGCATTACGCATCGCGACGATGCGCGGCGGCGGCGCCATCCGCGGCTCGCGAAGCTTCTCGTAGAGCGCTTCCGACGCGTGCACGTGGACGTCGATGCCCACGAGGTCGACGAGCGTGCACGGCCCCATCGGCCAGCCCGCGCCGGCAGTCATCGCCGTGTCGAGATCCTCGGGCGAGACGCGCGCCTCGTCGAGCACACGGAGGCAGTCGTTCAGGAGCGGGATGAGAACGCGGTTGACGACGAAACCCGGTGTGTCGTGACAGCGGATCGGCTGCTTGCCCATTCGCTCCCCGACGGCGTAGGCCGCCTCGACGGCCTCGTCCGACGACAGCTCGGCTTTCACGATCTCGACGAGCGGCATCAATGGCGCCGGGTTGAAGAAGTGCATCCCCACAACGCGTTCGGGGGTCGAGATCGCCGAGGCGATCTCCGTCACGGACAGTGCCGACGTGTTCGTCGCGAGGATCGTGTCGGGACGCACGATGCGCTCGAGCTCGCGGAACAGGTCGAGCTTCGTCGCCAGGTCCTCGACGATCGCCTCGATCACGAGATCGCAGTCGGCGAGGTCGTCGAGCGATGTGGTCGTCGACAGCGATTCGAGCGCGGAATCGCGCTCGGCGGCGGTCATCCGCTCCTTGTCGACCTTGCGGCCGAGGAAGTGCGCGATCCGTTCGTGCGCCTTGCCGCCGAGCTCCTCGGACACCTCGCGACCGGTCGTCTCGTAGCCCGCCTCGACGGCGAGCTGTGCGATGCCGGCTCCCATGGCACCGAGACCGACGACACCGACGCGACGGATCTCAGGGACGCCCATGGCGGGCGATCCTAGCGCCAGTCGGTCGTGAAGCCGGAGCTTCTCAGCCCTTGAAGTGGCGCCGGCGCTCGACGTCGTCGACACGCGAGTCGCTGCCGAAGACGTACGACAGCGGCGCGGCGAGGACGATGAGCCCGATGAGCACGAGTCCGAACATACCCGGATGATCGCTCTTGCGTTCGATCAGCGCCAGTACGAGCGCTCGGGTTGTTGATCAGCCGACCTGATGGAGCTAGAGGCGTTCGAGGACGCCGGCGAGCGCCTGGCCCTGGCCGATGCACATCGTCGCGATCCCGTAGCGTGCGCCGCGACGGTCGAGCTCGTTGAGGAGGGTCGCGGTGATCCGAGCTCCGGTCGCCCCGAGCGGGTGCCCGAGCGAGATCCCGCCACCGTTCGGGTTCACGTCGCCGCCTTCCCAGCGGCCGTGGAGCTGAGTGTCGGCGAGGAACTGCAGCACGACGGAGGCGAACGCCTCGTTCACCTCGATCACGGAGATGTCCGCCCAGGTGAGTCCCGCCTTCGCGAGAGCCCGTGCGCACGCCTCCGGGTTCCCGTGGAGCATCCGATACGGGTCGACCCCGGAGAGCCCGAACGAGACGAAGCGCGCGCGCGGCTCGAGGGCGTGACGCTCGACTGCCTCCGCGCTGGCGATCAGCATCGCGGCGGCCCCGTCGACGATCGAGCTCGAGTTTCCCGCGGTGATCACACCGTCCGCCTTGAACGCCGGCTGGAGCGCGGCGAGTTTGTCGAGCGACGTGTCGCGCCGCGGCGTCTCGTCGACCCCGAAGAGCACGACGGCGCCGCCGGCTCCGAGCTCGATCGGGACGATCTCGTTCTCGAAGCGGCCGTCGTCGGCGGCCGCGACCGCCCGCCGATGCGACTCGAGCGAATACGTGTCGAGCGCCTCACGGGTGAGCCCCCACTCCTCTGCGATCACCTCGGCGGAGATGCCCTGCGGGACGATGGGCCAGCGCTCACCGATCTTCTCGTTCACGGCACCCCAACCCGCGTCCCCGAGGTTCGATCCCATCGGCACGCGTGTCATGTGCTCGACACCGGCGGCGACCACGAGGTCGAGATGACCTGCATGCACCGCGGCGGCGGCGTTGAATGCCGTCTGCAGCGACGAGCCGCACTGCCGGTCGACGGTCGTCGCGCACACGGTTTCCGGCCAACCCGCGACGAGAACGGCCCCGCGCCCGACGTTCAGCGCCTGTTCGCCGACCTGCGTGACGCAACCCATCTGCACGTCTTCGATCTCGCCCGCGTCGAGCTCGACCCGACCGACGAGCCCGTTCAGGACCTGCGCCGCGAGCTCGTCCGCCCGGATCTCGGACAGCGAACCGTTCCGCCGTCCAATCGGCGAGCGAACGGCGTCGACGACGTACGCCTCAGGCATCGGCAACAGAATAGAGCTGCCACCGTCCTGGTACTCCCTTCAGATCGTGCTCTCCGCGCTCGTCGAACTCGATCCCCGAGCCGGCGACGAGATCCTTCACGGTGCTCGACACCAGGACTTCTCCAGCCGCGGCGAGCGCGGCCACGCGAGCGCCGATGTGCACTGCGATCCCCGCGATCGTGTCTCCGCGCACCTCGCACTCACCGGTGTGCAGGCCCGCCCGAATCTCGAGACCCAGCCCACGGACCGCGTCGCGAACTCCGCACGCGCACCGGATCGCCCGCGCAGGCCCGTCGAAGGTCGCGAGAAAGCCGTCGCCCGCCGTCGCGAGCTCGGTCCCACGCCACCGTTCCAGCTCCCGCCGCACGAGCACGTGGTGGCTGTCCAGGAGGTCGCGCCAGTCGCGGTCGCCGAGCTCGACCGCCCGCTCGGTCGATCCGACGATGTCGGTGAAGAGGACGGTCGCGAGCACGCGGTCGCTCTCGGCTCCTCGGCGAGCACCCGTGAGGAATTCCTCGATCTCGTCGAGAATCGCGTCCTGGTCTCCGACGAACGGAAGATGGTCGTCGCCGGGGAGCTCGACGAGCCGGACGTCGCGGATCCGCTCAGCGATGTAGCGAGCACCTTCGACGGGGAGCGCTCGGTCGCCGCTGCGGTGCACGACGAGGGTAGGAACCTCGATCGTCCGTAGTGCCGGCCGAACGTCGATCTGGCCGTTCATCCGCGTGAGCGCCAGTGCTGCGCCGGGGCTCGCGCTCATGCGCAGGTAGTCGGACCACCAGGTCCGGAACCGCTCGTCATCGGCGAGGCTCGGGGCGCGGACCTCGAGCCCCACCGGACCGCCCCAGCCGTCGGCGATCTCCGCGAGGAACGCGTCGTATGCCTCTGGGGTCGCGCCGAACGGGTAGCCCTCTCCGATCAGCCGTCTCGCGTAGGTCCCGATCAGCACGAGCGCGTTCGTGCGCTCGGGATAGGTCGCCGCGAAGAGCAGGCACATCGGGCCACCCTCGGAGTGGCCGAGCAGCGCCGCCCGCTCCGCACCAGCGGCATCCAGGACAGCGCGAACGTCGTCCATGCGCGCCTCGAGGGTCGGCAGGTCCGTTTCCGGAACCCTGTCCGAGAGCCCGGTTCCCCGCTTGTCGAAGAGGATCAGACGCGAGAACGACGCGAGCCTGCGTAGGAACCGCGCATACGACGGGTCCTCCCACATCAGGTCGAGGTTCGAGACCCAGCCGGAGACGAACACGAGGTCGAGCGGCCCCTCGCCGACCACCTGATACGCGATGTTGACCTCACCGGACATCGCGTAGCGCGTCACAGGCCGCACAGATCGAAGGATTACACTTGCGCGGGTGGCGACCACCGCAACCGAGCGGAGGCTCTTGGTCGGCGGCGAGTGGGTCGAGACGGGCGACTGGATCGACGTGCGCTCGCCGTACCACGGCGCGAGCGTCGGACGCGTTGCCCGAGCCGACGCCGCCCTCGCCAGGCGCGCCGTCGACGCGGCCGAGCGGGCGATGGCCGAGCCGCTGCCGGCGCACGAGCGAGCCGCGATCCTCGAGCGGACGGCACGGCTCGTCGAGGATCGCGCCGAGGAGATCGCTCGTACGATCTCGGCGGAGGCAGGCAAGCCGATGAAGGCGGCGCGCGTCGAGGCGTCGCGAGCGGCGTCGACGTTCACGATGGCCGCCGTCGAGGCTCGCAGGCTCGTCGGCGAGGTCGTGCCGATGGACGCCTCCCCCGCGGGCGACGGGAAGCTCGCGGTGACCCTTCGCGTCCCGGTCGGCGTCGTCGGAGCGATCTCTCCGTTCAACTTCCCGTTCAACCTCGTGGCGCACAAGGTCGCTCCGGCGCTCGCGGCCGGCTGCGCGGTCGTCCTGAAACCGGCATCGCAGACGCCGCTCTCCGCGCTCCTCCTCGCGAAGCTCGAGACGGAGGCGGGCCTCCCGGCCGGCTGGTTGAACGTCGTTTGCGGCCCGGCGTCCGAGCTCGGGGACGTGCTGGTCGAGGACGAACGCGTCGCGCTGATCACCTTCACGGGATCCGCGGGAGTGGGATGGAAGCTCCGCGAGCGCGCTCCGCGGAAGCGCGTCAACCTCGAGCTCGGGAATGCGACTCCCGTGCTCGTCGCCGCCGACGCCGATCTCGAGGAGGCCGCGAAGCGGCTCGCCGCCAACGCCTTCTCGTTTGCCGGCCAGAGCTGCATCTCGGTTCAGCGCATCTACATCGAGCGACCCGCGTACGACGCGTTCCTCGAGCGTGTTCCTCCCGCGCGTCGAGAGTCTCGTCGTCGGCGATCCCTCGGACGACGCCACTGACGTGGGGCCTGTCATCTCGACGGACGATCGCGATCGGATCCTCTCGTGGATCGACGAGGCGTCCTCGGTGGGCGCGCGAGTGCTGACCGGCGGAGCGCTCGACGGCGAGCTCCTGCGGCCCACGGTCGTGGCGGATGCCCCGGCCGACGCCAAGGTCTCGTGCGAGGAGGTGTTCGGCCCGCTGTGCACGGTGGTCGCGTACGACACCCTGGACGAGGCGATCGGGCTCGCGAACGGCACGCGCTACGGCCTCCAGGCAGGAATCTTCACGCGCGACCTACAGACGGCATTCCGCGGCCGCACGCGAGCTCGAGTTCGGCGGCGTCACCGTCAACGAGGCGCCGACCTTCCGCGCCGATCAGATGCCGTACGGCGGAGTCAAGGACTCGGGGAACACGCGCGAGGGGCCGGCGTACGCGGTGCGCGAGATGACCGAAGAGCGTCTCGTCGTCTTCCAACTCTAGGCTGGCCGTCATGGCGAGCCGTCCTGTGACGACCCCCACTCCCGGAGACGACGAGGCCCCCGTACGTCGCGCATCCGCCACGGGAGCTGAGACGTGAGCGGAGGGCGTTGCTCGAAGTGCGCGAGGAGCGTCTTCGCGACCTCGGCGGCCTCGCCTTGGAGATGTACAAGCGCGACCGCTTCAATGCCGGGCTCGTGGTCGAGCGCTGCGCCGAGCTCGTCGCGATCGAGGCCCGCGTTCAGGAGATCGACGCGCTGCTCGACGGGAGCGCCCTCGTGCGCCGTGGAGGAGCCGGCGCGCTCTGCATCTGCGGCGCACCGATCCTCCTCGGCGCGCGGTACTGCGCGAGCTGTGGACGTCAGCTCGGGGGTGCCGTCGAGCCGCGGCCCGAAACGGCCGACGCGCCCGGCGAGTGATGCTCTGCCCGCGCTGCCAGGAGCCGTTCGCCGCCGGCCAGGAGTACTGCCTCGAGTGCGGCGCGCGAGTCTGCGACGGCGGCTCGCGCGGGGACCGGATCGATCCTGGGCTCGCGCTGGGCCCTGCGCGCGTCGGTCGCCGCGGTCGTCGCGCTCGCCGGCGCCGCTGCCGCCATCGCCGCGACGGATGCCGGAGGAGGCGGCAGCGAGAGGATCGTCACCGCCACGGGCGGATTTGCGACCGCGCCGCTCACCACCACCGGCGACTCGTCCCAGGGCGCCCTCGGCGGAGCGGACTGGCCGGCGGGCCAGGACGGCTGGACCGTCGCGCTCGCCGCTCTCCCGCAGACGGACGGCCGCAAGCCCGCGCTCGCGCGTGCCAGCGCCGCCCGCGCGAAGAAGCTCCCACAGGTCGGCATCCTCGACTCCTCGCGCTACGCGAGTCTCCACCCGGGCTATTGGATCGTGTTCTCCGGCGTCTACGCCAGCGAGGCGGAGGCGACGAGTGCGCTCGACGACGCCCGCAGAGTGTCGCGCACGGCAGCCGTCCGCCACGTCATCCCGTAGCTGACGGTCGCCCGCGCGGGCGCCGTCATCGGCCCGACTTTGTGACAGCGGCGAAAAGCCGCTACACTCGACGTGTAAGCAGCTCCCACGGCCTTCTTTTTGGCCATCTTCCTCGCAATTCGGGATGAACGAGTAGATCCGTTGGACGATCATTCAGCCCAACTTCGCTCCTGTATGTATCAATACTCGCGAGCGATCTACCGCTCGATCAAGGACCTGATCGACCCGTACGCGTCCCGCGGCGACCAGCTCGAGTATCGGCGTGCTGTCCTCGTCGAGTGCGAGCGGACGATGTCCCGCCTCGCCGACGACCCCCACTACTTCGCGTGCCCGGACCGCACGCTCTTCGCGGACATCCGTCGCTATTTCCCGATCCGAGCGCAGGCGCAGGTCGCGTGGTCGGTACGTGAGGGAGTCGGCGCCGCGACCTCGTTCATCGAGCAGCAGATCGACGCCGGACTCCTCGACGGCGGGATCGCGCGTTGCCACGCGACGACCCGCAAGGGCAAGGCCTGCCAGCGCATGCCGCTGCCCGGACGGGACTACTGCCCGTCGCATCAGCACCTCGAGCACGCGACGACCGTCGCCGCCTGGCAGCCACCGCAGAGTTCGCCCTCGGCACAGGCTGTAGGCTCGGGTCTCGATGTCGCATGACGCGGACAAGCTGATCCGCCAGCTCTCGCTGGTCGCGTTCCTGATGGCGGAGCGGCGGCTTCTGACCGCTCGTGACGTCAAGTCGAACGTCGAGGGCTACAGCGAGATGTCGGACGAGGCGTTCGCTCGGCGCTTCTACTCCGACCGTGCCGAGCTGACTGCACTCGGCGTTCCGCTGCAGTCCCAGCGCGACGAATTCACGGGCGAGGAGCTGTACACGCTCCGCTCGGAGCACTACTTCCTCGAGCGTCTCGTTCTCGACGACGACGAGCTCGCCGCCCTGCAGACCGCTCTCTACTACCTCGAGGGCAAGTTCGCGTACGCCGAGCCCCTTCGCCTCGCCCTCCAGAATCTCGCGCTCGGACGGGTTGGCTTCGCGGAGCCGCCGACCGAGACGGCCGAGCGTGTGCGGGTCAGCGCGCCCGACTACTCGCCCGAGCTCGCCGGCCGGCTCGCGAAGCTGGAGTCGGCGATCTCGAAGCAGCGGACGGTCAAGTTCGGATACTGGAGCCCGCGCCGCACGCGTCCGGGCGAGCGAACGGTGAACCCCTACGCGCTCCGGCTCGACGACGGCAACTGGTACGTCGTCGGTCACGACCTCGAACGCGACACGACGCGGACGTTCAAGGTCTCGCGCATCCGCGGCGACATCCGCTTCGCAACCCGCCGCGAGCGCGACTTCCGGATCCCACCGGACTTCGACGTCGAGCAGCATCGGGTTCCCCGTCCGTGGCAGATCGGCGATATCGGTCGGCCGTGCGCGGATCGCGGTCTCCGGGTGACACGGCCTGGTGGGTCGAGCGGACGCTCTCGGACGCCGGTGTCGTCGAGGACGAGATCTTCGAGACCGACTACTCGAACGTCGACCTGCTCGCCGGCTGGGTGCTGCGGCAGAACGGCCGTGCCGTGCCACTCGAGCCCGACGAGCTCGTCGACTCGGTGCAGAGCGCGCTCACCGTGCTCGCCGAGGCGCACGACGGCGACGCTCCGGGAACGGCCGGGCCGAAGCGCATCGACCCGCGTCAGCCGCTTCCCGAGCGCCCGACGGGCCCGGTTGCGCCCGAGCGCTTCGGCGTCCTCCAGGCCCTGCTGGCGCAGCTCCTCGCAGCGTGCGGCGAGGAGCGTTCCGCGACGCTCGGCGCGTCCGAGCTCGCGGAGCGCTTCTCGATCCCGCTCGAGGAGCTTCAGGATCACCTCTCGCTCCTCAACCTCGTGAACTTCGGCGGAGGGTGCTACGCGGTGTACGCCGAGCACGACGGCGACCTGGTGCACGTCGAGAAGGAGCTCTACGGCGACGTCTTCCGGCTTCCCCCGAAGCTGACCCCCCTCGAGGCACGGGCGATCCGCCTCGCGATCGAATACGTCGGCCCGACCATCGCGGCCGACGCGCACACGCCGCTGCGCCGCGTGCGGAAGAAGCTCGAAGAGACCTTCGGGCGCTTCGATCTCGCGGGCACTCCGCAACCGAGCGACACATCCGCGGAGGAGTCGCTCGTGAAGGCGCTGAGCACCGGCGCCGAGAAGCGGATCGTCGTCGAGATCGAGTACCTGAAAGAGGGCGAGGACACCCCGTCGATCAGGCAAGTGGAGCCGTACACCATCGAGCGTGAGCTTCCCGTCTGGCGCGTCCACACGTGGGATCGAACGGTCGACGCGGCACGCACGTTCCGCCTCGACCGTATGCGCTCGGCGCGTCTCACGGACGATCGCTTCGAGCCGCGCGACGGATTCGACCCGTCCTACCTGCTCAACCCGCGCGTCGCCCGGTTGCTGCACTCCCCTGCGATCGCGCGCTGGAAGCTCGAGCGCGGGCGCGCGGGCGCTGACCGACGGGTCGGCGATCGCCGACGTCCCTTTCAAGACCGAGGATTGGCTCCTCTCAGAGGTGCTCGCGGATCGCGGCGAGACCACCGTCCTCGAGCCGCAGCGGATTCGCGAGATGGTCGCAAAGCGCGTCAAACGCCTTCAGCGAGAGCTCGGCCGCGTGCCGAGCCGGCGCTGATCCTCACGTAACAGCGACAAGAGAGCGCCGAATGGCACGAGAGGCCGACGACGCGTCGTGGGCGGGGCTACCGTTGTCCCATGAGCCAACAAGGAGCCCACATGCGACGTCTCTCGACACTTCGTCCGGACACGACCGGCGACTCTGGCCGGGCTCGCCTGCGGATGCACCGCCGGCGTCGTTGCGGTCGTCCTCGCCGGCGGCGCCGTGGCACAGCTCGCGGACTCGTCTCCGCAAGCGGTGCTCGAAGCGACCCACAATCCTCCGCTTCTCACACTTCCGGGTAACCCGCTCGAGCTCTCGTACGACGTGTTCTGTGCGCCCGCGGGCGACGAGGATCCCGAGCAGACGTGCACGGCCGACGGATCGCTGTTCGTCCGCGCCGCCGGGCGTGGCGCGTACCAGGAGCTGCATCTGACGGAGACGCATGCCGATGGAGGGCGCGAGCTCGCAGCGACCGTTCCCGAGGCTCTGGCATCCGAACGGGACGGAGTGGAGTACTACGCCGTCCTTCGAGCCGCCGACGCGGACGGCCGTGCCGTGATCCCCGCCGGCGGGGCCGCCGCGCCTGATCGAGTGCAGCCCCTCGTCGCTCCGGTGCGCGTACACCTCGGCCCGCACGTCTTCGGAGAGACGCGGCGCGCGAGTGCGCGCGTGGCGTCCGCGCGCTGGGGTGACGGGCCTTCCGACGTCGGGCTGGAGCAGGATCGCGACCTCTCCGCGATCGGTGCGACGGCATTCGACGTGAGCGCCGACGGAGACGTGTTCGTCCTCGACGAAGCGCACCGACGCGTGCTCGAGTGGCGCAAGAACCAGATCTCGCCGGCCCGAATCCCCGTTTCCGTCGACGGTCGGCTCGCGGACATGTCCGTCGGCGGGCGACGGATCGATCTTCGTCCTCGAGTCGGCGGCGGCTCCGGGCCATCATCCGGCGCTCCGCCGTTTCGACGAGAACGGGCGCGATCTCGACGTCGTCGAGACCGCCGAGCGCCCGTCGCAGATCCGTCTCGGCGTGGACGGCCCCGAGGTTCTCGAGCAGCCGTCGAACCAGTGGATGCCCGCCATGGTCGACGGTGCGCCGGCGTCGCCGCAACAGCAGCGCGCACACGGGCGGTCGAGTCGCGCGCTGCGCACCGGCGAGCGACGTGGTGGTGCGACGCGTCGGCGACGAGGTGCGCGTCGCGCTTCTCCGCTCCGGATCCGTCCGGAGCGCGTGGCGCATCTCGAGCAAGACGCCGCTCGGCGAGGTTCAGCTCGCGGAGCCGATGGGTAAGCGCCTCGTCCTCGTCGTCCGGACATACACCGACGACGCTGACGAGTTCGTCGTCTTCGTTCTCGACCGCAAGGGCCTGGCGCAGAGCTTCTCGATCGATCCGGCCGACTGGGCCGAGACCGCGCCGCTCGGCCGGTTCCGGCTCGTGAACGGGTCGCTGTTCCAGCTCGGCTCGAGCACGACTGCTGCGTTCGTCGACCGCTTCGACCTGGAGGTGCACTGATGTCGCGTCCTCGCTCGTTCGTCGTCGCCTTCGCACTCGCCGCGTCGCTGGCGAGCGCGGGCACCGCCGGCGCGTACCACACGCACTTCGTTGCGGACAACTGCAACACCAACCCTCCGCAGCCGACGTCGTACATCACCCGGGAGGGATCGACGACGGTCGCTCTCCGCGCGCGCTACGAGGGGTATCAGTGGGCCGGCGGCTGTTGGAACGACAACGACCGAGACGACTCGCCGAACGATCCCCACGAGGACCCCAACACCGGCGGTGAAGGCCCGGACTGTTCCGGGTTCACGTTCAAGGTCTGGCGCGAGGCGCTCTCGACCGGCGACGCGAGCTTCGACCAGTGGGGAATGCTGAGAACCGTTCACGGCCCGTACACGGCCGCGGCGTTCAAGGCGGGCTCGGGTGCGCCGAACACGACGGTGTCGAAGTCCGCGCTCATCCCGATGGACGCGCTTGCGAGCGACGGTCATATCGGGCTCGTCTACGCCGAGAACCCCGACGGCTCGGATCAGATCATCGAGGCCAAGGGCGAGGCGTACGGGACGAACATCTGGACGCGCACGTATCGAGGGAGCTCGAGCTATACCGGCGTCCGGCGCATCGGCTGGAGTTGAGCAGGCCCGCCAAATGCTGCGTCTCGTTGCTCTCGTCGCGTGCGCGCTCGTCACGCCGGCATGTCACGACGGGTCGCGCCCGCCGACCCGTCTCCTCGACGGAACGCCCACACGCGTGCCGTCCGTGACGCTCGCGGGTGTCGAGGAACCGGTGGTGCAGACCTCCGCGCGGCTCGTCCCGATCCGCGGTCGAGCCGGCGGCAGTTGCGCGACGTCGAGCGACAGCTCGCCCGGCAGGAGGTCGTCGTTCGTTCTCCGCGTCGGCGTCACGGGCCGGACTCTGACGCGTCGCGCGTCCTCGGGACGAGCGCTTCTCGCCTGTGACGCGACATCGCCCAACGCCGCTGCGAGTTGGTGCGGCCATGCCTACAGCCGGCTTCTCGGCGGACGCCTACCCGACCCGAGGCTCGATCTCACGTGCACCGACCGAGCGGGCAAGCCGATCGCATTCGCATGGATCGTGCCGGCGCATCGGACGAGATACGTCGTCGTGGCGCAGCACGGGTACTCCGAGGCGTACGAGGTCCTCGCGGGCCTTCCCGTGCGTGTCACGTCGCAGGAGGTCGACGTACAGGAGTCGAGCGCGACGTTTCGCGTCACCGAGCACGACCGCGACGGCCGGCTGCTCAGGCGATATCGCGTCGAGACGGCGGTCGCCGGCTAGGCGTTGGGAGCAACCGGCAGGCTGATCACGACCGTCGCGCCCCCTCCTTCGGTCGCTCGGATACTCATCCGCCCTCCGTGAGCTTCGACGACTGCGCGGGTAACTGCCAGCCCGAGCCCGGATCCTGGCTTCGAGTCGTCGAGGCGCACACCCGGCTCGAGGACGCGGTCATGCTCCGACTCGGGGATGCCTCCACCGCGATCGGCGACTGCGATCTCCACCGCGGACTTCACGCGCCCGACCGTCACCAAGACATCGGAACCGCCCGCGTGGGTCAGGGCGTTGGCGAGCACGTTGTCGAACGCCTGGCGAAGGCGGGTCGGGTCACCGTCAACCACCGGCGCACCGTCGACGGTCGCGATTTCGACGTCGAGCCCGCGCAAACGCGCACCCGCGACGGCATTGGCGACGAGCGGGACGACCTCGACGCGTTCGCGGCGAACCGAGGCGAGGTCGAGATCACCGACGAGGCGCTCGATCCCGCGGCAGGCCGCGAGGACGAGCCCGATCAGCTCCGCGCGCGTGTCGTCGTCCACGGCGTTGGCCCGAACCGTCTCCGCGATCGCGGAGAGCGCAGCGACGGGGCTCCGCACCTCGTGGACGAGAATCGCGAGTCGCTCGTCCGGGAGCGCGTCAGGCACGAGCACGCTCGTCCATGCGCCCGAGCGCCCACGCCGCGACCTCGGCGACGACGGGATCCGACGAGGACGCGTGGCGCTCGACGTCGGAAACGAGCTCCTCCCCGCCGAGGTTGCCCGCCGCCACGAGCGCGTTCCGCTTCAGCCAGCGCCCGTCGTTCCGTGGAACGAAGAGGCGATCGAACTCGGCGGCGAGCATTTCGTCTTCGGACTCGAGCCAGTCGGCAAGACGGACGAACGGCTGCGCATCTTCGGCCACGGGGCTCCCGCTGCGGCGCTTCTCGACGCCACGGTTCCACGGGCAAACCTCCTGGCACACGTCGCAGCCGTAGACCATCGCGCCCAGCTCCGACCGGTACTCGACGGGAATCGTTCGCGGCGCCTGCGTCCAGTACGAGAGGCAGCGGGTCGCGTCGAGGGTTCCCGGATCGTCGAGCGCGCCGGTCGGGCATGCGTCGATGCACAATCGACACTCGCCGCAGTCGAAGCGCAGCGCGGGCGTCGCCTCGATCTCGACGTCGGTGACGAGTGCGCCGAGGACGACCCACGAACCGTGCCGCTCGGTGATCGCCATCGTGTTCTTCCCGAAGAAGGCGACGCCCGCCCGGATCGCGGCGACACGATCGACGTGGTCGTTGTGATCCACGAGCACCCGATACCGGCCACCGAGACGGCGTCCGAGCACCTCGAGCTTCTCGCGGAGCTCCGCGTACTCGTCCCGCCAGGTGTAGCGCGGAAGCCGCCCCTCGCCCGCTCGAGCCTCGCGCGCAGGCCGGTAGTAGCAGAGCGCCGCCGACACGACGGTTCTCGCCCCGTCGAGCAAGAGCTCCGGATGACACGAGACTTCGGGCCGCGCCATGGTGAACCGCATGTCGGCGAACAGGCCGCGCTCCCGACGATCGCGGATGTGGCGCTCCGTCTCCTCGTACGGCACCGCCGCCGTCGCACCGACAGCGTCGATCCCGAGCTCGGCCGCGAGCTCGTTCAGCTCGGCGCGCGTCATGAGAGGATCATGCCTCGTGAAAGCCGTTCGGATTCACGAAGACGGTGGGCCGGACGTCCTCCGCTACGAGGATGTCGCAGACCCCGAGCCCGGGCCCGGCGAGGCGCTGGTCGCCCTCCGCGCCGCCGGGCTCAACCACCTCGACCTCTGGGTGAGGAAGGGCCTGCCGTCCGTTCCGAAGCCGCGCATCCTCGGGGCCGACGGTGCGGGCGAGGTCGTCGCCCTCGGCGACGGCGTCGATGGCCTCGAGGTCGGACAGCGCGTCGTCCTCAACCCTGGCATCCCACATGGAGAGCGCGTCACCGTCGTCGGCGAGCACACCGACGGGACGTACTGCGAGCTGAAGGCGATCGCCGCCTCCCAGCTCTACCCTCTCGATGCATCGCTGTCCTTCGAGCAGGGTGCGGCGTTCCCGCTCACCTTCGAGACCGCATTCCGGATGCTCGTCACGCGAGCGTCGCTGGTCGAAGGCGAATGGGTGCTGATCTGGGGCATCGGCGGCGGTGTCGCGCTTGCGGCCTTCGAGATCAGTCGAGCGCTCGGAGCTCGCACGATCGTCACGTCCTCGAGTTCCGAGAAGCTCGCGCGGGCGACCGAGCTGGGCGCGGACGCCGTCGTCAACCACGCGAATGCAGACGTCGTCGAGGTCGTGAAGGACGTGACTGGTGGTCGTGGCGCCGACGTCGTAGTCGAAACAGTCGGCGAGGCGACCTGGGAACGATCCCTCTCCGCGGTGGCGCAGAGCGGACGCGTGGTCGTCTGTGGGGCCACGTCGGGCCACAGTCCACCCGCCCGCCTGTATCGACTTTGGTGGAAGCAGCTGTCCGTCCTCGGCTCGACGATGGGAATGCCGTCGGACTTCGAGGGCGCGTACGAGCTCGTCCGGTCCGGCCGAGCCCGCGTCCACGTGGACAGCGTGTTCCCGCTCGCAGACGCGCGTCGCGCGCACGAGCGACTCGAGTCGGGCGCGCAGTTCGGCAAGGTCGTCCTCTCGATCCCCTGAGACCCGAGCCGACCAGCGCCGTGGGCTCCAAGGCGGAACGGGTCACCGCCCTCCCACGGCGACGCGATTTGGGCACGGCCGCGAAGGGTTGAGCCTGGCGCGGGAGCGTCTTCGAGGTGCGCGGCACGGGATCTCCGATCCCGTGCCTGCGGAAAACCCAGCCGAAGCCGAGGATGAACTTCGCGTCGTCCGACATGCGGTCGCTCTGAGCAAGGAACATCGGAATGGGTCGAGACGTAGGAAGCCGCATGGAATCGAGGCTGCGAGAGGCTTCGTGCCTGAAAAGCTGACAATGCCACGAGCTCGCGGTGTACCCGATTTGTGACCTTCACCGCCTAACCGGACAACGGGTCGCGTGAGCCGACCGACTCGAGCTCTCCTATCGAGCCTGAGCACGGTCGACGTATGTGCCAAACGTCAGTCGCCGCTTGCTTGCAGTTCACGACGCATCCGAGGCGCCGTCGACGGCGGAAAGCACAGCGATCTCGGTCCTGGGTGCGACGCGGCGGAGCCGCCGACTTGCGGCCTCCCAGCGGTCGAGCAGCGTCGAAGCGCGCTGGGAGCCGGTGTACCGCATGTGCCGTTCGAGGAGCTGCCGCACGTGGTCGACCTGTGCCGCATTCGGCGTGCGGACCTCGACGAGCTCGTGGTTCACCGCTGCTTCGAGAAGCTCACCCTCCTCAAGGATGTAGACCTCGCCTCCGGTCATGCCTGCACCGAGATTCAGGCCGATCGAGCCGAGCACCACGACCGATCCCGCCGTCATGTACTCGCAGGCGTGGTCGCCGACCCCCTCGATGACGGCGGTCGCCCCGGAGTTGCGCACCGCGAACCGCTCTCCCGCGGATCCGGCGCAGAAGAGCGCGCCCCCGGTCGCGCCGTACAGCGCCGTATTCCCGAGCAGGCACGCGTCGCCGGCATCGTCGGGCGGCGGCGAAATCACGATCCGGCCGCCGCTCATCGCCTTCCCGACATAGTCATTCGCCTCGCCGACGAGCTCGAGGCGCAGGCCGCGGGTCAGGAACGCACCAAAGCTTTGACCCGCTGCGCCCTCGAAGCGGGCGAGAACGCGGCCGGCGGGCGCGCCTGAACCCACGATCCGCGCCACTTCGCCAGCAAGGCGGGCCCCCACCGCGCGATCTCCGTTCGTGATCTGGTGGCGGGGTTCGATCAACGCCGCCTCGGCGACGGCGTTGGCGCCCTGCGCGAGGAGCAGCTTCCCCAGGCGGTCGCCGGAAGTCACAACACGCCTGCCGGTGAAGCGAGTAGGCCCGCACGTGGCGCGCTCGAGAAGACGCGAGAGGTCTAGCGAGTTAGCCGCGTCGTCGGCCGTGCGTCGTTGACGCAGGCACTCGACGCGCCCGACGGCCTCGTCCAACGAGCGGAGGCCGAGCTCCGCGAGGAGCCGCCGTACCTCCTCGGCGACGAAGAGCAGGTACGCCTCGATCATCTCGGGCGTCCCGGCGAACTTCGCGCGGAGCTTAGGCTGCTGGGTCGCGATCCCGACCGGACACGTGTCGAGGTGGCACGAGCGCACCATGAGGCAGCCCTCTGCCAGGAGCAGCGACGTTCCGAACGCGAACTCGTCCGCCCCGAGCAGCGCGGCGACGAGGACGTCGCGGCCCGTCTTCAGCCCGCCGTCGACCCGGACGCGGACCCGGCTGCGCAGGTGGTTCGCCGCGAGCGCCTGCTGCGTCTCGGCGAGGCCAACCTCCCACGGCGCTCCGGCGTGCTTGATCGACGGTAGCGGGCTGGCGCCCGTTCCCCCGTCGGCGCCCGCGACGTGGATCACGTCCGCGTGCGCCTTCGCAACGCCCGCCGCGACGATCCCGACCCCGTACTCGGCGACGAGCTTGACGGAGATCGCCGCCCGTGGGTTCACCTCGCGTAGGTCGAAGATCAGCTGCGCGATGTCCTCGATCGAGTAGATGTCGTGGTGGGGCGGCGGCGAGATCAGCGAGACGCCGGGCTGCGTCCGCCGGAGGCGCGCGATCTCCCCGGTCACCTTGTGCGCAGGGATCTGCCCGCCCTCGCCCGGCTTCGACCCCTGTGCGATCTTGATCTGCAGCTCCTCCGCGAACGCCGCGTACTCGGCCGTGACGCCGAACCGCCCGGAGGCGACCTGCTTTATCTTGCAGTTGCGCTCGTCCCGGTAGCGGGTGGGATCTTCGCCGCCCTCTCCCGAGTTCGCCTTGGCGCCGAGGCGGTTCAGCGCGATCGCGACGGTCTCGTGCGCCTCGGCGGAGATGGCTCCATGTGACATCGCCCCGCCGGAGAACCGCCGAACGATCTCGGACGCCGGCTCGACCTCGTCGACCGGCACCGCCGGCCCCGCCGGCACGAGCTCGAGCAGGTCACGGGGCTCCATCGGCGGCCTCGCGTTGACGAGCGCCGCGAATTGCTCGTACAGGTCGGAGCGCCCGTAGCGCACGGCCTTCCGTAGCGCGTGTGCCTCGTTGAGCGCATCGTGCAGCGCGGCGACGACCTCCGGATCAGTCGCGTGCGCCTCCCCGCCCGCGCGGAACTTGAAGTACCCGGGGTTCTCGAGTTGCGGACGAGCCTCGCGGGACGCGGCGAGTCGGGCGAGCCCCTCATGCTCGAAGCGCGCCAGCGTCGCGCCCCCGATCGAGGACGGCGTGTCCGCGAGGTGCTCGCTGCAGAGCAGTCGAGCGAGGCCGACGGCCTCGAACAGACGCGCGCCGCGATAGCTGGCGACGTCCGAGATCCCGAGCTTCGACATGACCTTGAGGACGCCCTCCTCGAACGCCGCGAGCAGGCGCCGCTGCGCTTCCTCCGGAGGGGGCCGGTCGCCGCCGACCCGGTCGTTCGCAGCGAGGATTGCCACCGTCTCTAGGGCGAGCCGCGGGCAGATCGCGTCTGCGCCGTAGCCCAGGAGGCATGCGATCGCATGGCTGTCGCGCGGCTCGTCCGATTCGACGAGGAGAGAGCACCGCATGCGAAGCCCACATTCGGACAACCGGCCATGCACGGACGAGAGAGCAAGAAGCGCCGGGATCGGCGCACGATCGCCTCCCGCCTCGCGGTCGTCGAGGCAGACGAGGGCGGCGCCGCCCGACACGCTCGCCTCCGCCTGCCCGGCGAGCCGCTTGAGCGCGGCCGCGAGCCCTTCCTCGGCCGAGTAGGTCGCGTCGAGCCTCACCGGATCGAGCCCCTCGAGACCCGACGGGTAGAGGAGGAACCCGGGGAGAACGGCGATCGTCGCCAGCGGCCCCTCCGCCGCGACCGAGGCGGGCCGCGGGCCGAGGAGCGTCGCGACCGACATGACGATCCGCTCGCGCAGGTGGTCGATCGCCGGGTTCGTCACCTGTGCGAACCGCTGCCTCAGGTAGGTCGACAAGGGGCGAGCGCGTCCGGCGAGCGGCGGGATCGGCGAGTCGTCGCCCATCGACGAGACTGGGTCGTGCCCGGTCTGGGCGAGCGTGCGCAGCACGGCGTTTAGCTCCTCGCGCGTGTAGCCGTGGAGGACGTGCCGGTCGTCGAGCGAGTGGCTCGGGGGAGCCAGCGGCTCGCCGATCGAGGCGGGGGCCGTGCTCTCGGCGACCCAGCGCCCGTACGGGTGGCGGCGGGCGAGCTCCTCGCGTACGGCTCCGTCGACGAGGAGGCCGCGCTCCGGATCGACCGTGAGGATCCCCCCGGGCCCGAGCCGGAAGCGGCGGACGCGCCCGCCCTCGGGCAGCGGGATGGCACCCGCCTCGGAGGCGGCCGCCACGAGGCCGTCGTCGGCGACCGCGACCCGCAGTGGGCGGAGGCCGTTCCGGTCGAGCGCGGCGCCGGAGACGAGGCCGTCGCTGAAGCAGAGCGCGGCGGGACCGTCCCACGGCTCGCTGACGAGCGCTCCATAGCGATGGAGCTCCCGCACCTCCGGGGAAAGGCGCGGGTCGTTCTGCCAGGCGGGCGGCACGAGCAGCGAGACCGTCTCGGCGAGGTCGCGGTCGTGGCCGCGAACGAGGAGCTCGACGGCGTTATCGAGGAGCGCCGAGTCCGAGCCCGCACGGTCGAGCGCCTGCGCAAGCTCAGGCTCCGTCCCGAACGCGCGCTCGCGCGCCTCAAGCCATCCGACGTTTCCCTCGATCGTGTTGATCTCGCCGTTGTGGCAGATGAGCCGGAACGGCTGGGCGCGCTCCCAGCTCGGGTCGGTGTTCGTCGAGAACCGCTGGTGGAAGATCGCCCACGACACCGCTAGCTCCGGGTCCTCGAGGTCGGGGTAGAAGCGGGCGAGCTGGCTCGCCGCGCACAAAGCCTTGTAAGTCACTGTCCGGAACGACAGGGACGCGACGTACACGCCCGGGACGGCCTCGGCACGTCGCCGCGCCCGGTACGCCCGACGTTCGGCATCGGCGTCCTGCCTGGGCGCGAGCAGGAGCTGGTCGATGCGCGGCAGCGAGGCG
The DNA here is from genome assembly GCA_963846995.1 of uncultured Gaiellaceae bacterium. Classification (GTDB taxonomy): domain Bacteria; phylum Actinomycetota; class Thermoleophilia; order Gaiellales; family Gaiellaceae; genus GMQP-bins7. The sequence goes on from CAWJYD010000004.1 coordinate 59,635, forward strand.
ATTGCCGTGACGCCGAGCGCCGACGAGCGCGTCGGCACCGTGCGCCACCCGGCCGGCTCGAGCCCTTCGGCTCGGCACGCGTTCTCGACAGCGAGCCGGAGCCAGCCCTCGCGGAGGAAGCACATCGCGACTCCTGCTCCCGGAGATTCCGTGAGCGTCGGGGTCAGCGGAAGGAGGACGCCGGCCCCGTCACCCGTGACGCCGTCTGCCGCCCAGGCACCACGATGGCCGACGGCCGCAAGACCGGCCAGCGCGCGATCGAGCAGCTCGCGGGATGCGCGCCCGCACGTGTCCGCGACGAGGCCGATGCCGCAGGCATCGCGCTCTGATCGGGGATCGTGGAGAAGGCGCTGCTCGTCGTGCATGACGCTGCCCTTTCGGTGGTCGAACGGGGACTGTCCCGCCGGTGCTTGGTCAGCTAGTCCGGCGGAGGCGGGAGGAGGCCGGCTAGCTGCCTGTGTTGAACGCGAGATACGCGAGCACGGCGCTCGCTACGGCAATCGGATCGATGCTCGCGGTCGGCATGGGGAGCGCAGAACCCTAAACCGTGGCCCCGGCGGGAACAAGTGCCGATTCGAGCCGTAGCGGCGTCGCTGTTGGTGGAGAACCGGCGACGCCGCAGCTCCAAGTCCATCTAGCTCGTCGGCTTCGGCAGGGCGACCGCCGCCTGCACGGTCGCACTGCGAAGCCCCGCCGCGTGGGCGACACCGAGGTGCCCGTGCGCCTCCGTCCCGTACCCGCCCGGAACCGGGATGTAGAACTCGGGATAGCCCCACATGCCGTGCTCGGAGACGTCGAGGCCGGCGACCTCCGCCTGGGCGTCGGTGCGGATCCCGAACGTCACCTTCAGCAGCCATAGGCAGGCGAAGGAGGTGGTGAAGGTGAACGCGCCGACGGCTGCGAGACCGACGATCTGCACGCCGAGCTGATGGAGGCCGCCTCCGTAGAACAGCCCTCCCGATCCCGTATCGAGGCTCTTCGCCTGCGACGGGAGCGCGAGGAAGCCGAGCGCGAGCGTGCCCCACACGCCGGCCATGCCGTGCGCGGCGATCGCGCCGATCGGATCGTCGATGCCGGCCCGCTCGACCGCGAGCACGCCGACCACGACGAGCGCACCCGCGACCGCACCGATCACGATCGCGCCCCATGGTGCGACGAACGCGCAGGCCGCGGTGATCGCAACTAGAGCGGCGACGGCGCCGTTCAGCATCATCGAGAGGTCGGGCTTCTTGATGACGATCCACGAGGTCACGACTGCTCCGAGGACGCCTGCCGCGGCGGCGAGATTCGTGTTCAGCGCGACGTAGGCGAAGAAGCCGACGCCACCGAAGTCGACGCTCAGCGTCGAGCCCGCGTTGAAGCCGAACCACCCGAACCAGAGGATGATGACGCCGAGGGTCGTGAACGCCATGTTGTGCCCGGGAATCGCGTTCGGTTTCCCGTCTGCGGAGAACTTCCCGATCCGCGGGCCGAGCAGGATCGCTCCCGCGAGGCCTGCGAGGGCGCCCTGGTAATGCACGACCGTGGAGCCCGCGAAGTCCTGCATGCCCTTCGAGAACAGCCACCCGTCCGGGCTCCAGACCCAGTGCGAGACGACGGAGTAGACGAGAGTGAAGAACCCCCCGAAGGCGAAGTAGACCCAGAGCTTCGTCCGCTCGGCCATCGCCCCCCAGACGATCGCGAGCGAGACGGCACAGAAGACGACCTCGAAGAGGTAGCCCGCGGCGGCCGGGATCGAGCCGAACCAGGAGAACGGTGCCTCGCCGACCGTCAGCAGGTCGTCAATCGAGGGCATGAAGCCGGAGCCGCCGACGAGCCCGTTGCCCCCGTCGCCGAACGCCAGGCCAAACCCGACTGCGAAGTAGATGATCGACGCAAGGGCGAGAATGAGGACGTTCTTCGCGGCGATGTGGCCGACGTTCTTCATGCGCGTGAGCCCGGCCTCGAGAAACGCGAAACCCGCCTGCATGAACATCACGAGCACCGCGGCGAGGATCACCCACACCGTGCTCGTCGCGATTGCCAACTCCTTGGTCGTCATCCGATCTCCACCTCCTCCAGGGGCTGTCCGGTTCGGTTGTGCGTGACGTTCTCGATCGCGGTAGTCCAGACGATCCCGTCGCCCGACTCGCTGCCCGTCCGGGCGGCGTCGACGATCGCCGCGACGACGTCGTCCGCGATCCGATCGGCGACGACGAAGACGAGCACGGCCTTGGGCAGGAAGCGCGACTCGAAGATGCGCCCTCGGTACTCGTGCGTGATCCCGCGCTGGCGCCCGTGCCCGATCGCCTCGACGACCGTGACTCCGACGTGTCCGGTCTGATCCTCCACGGCGTCGATGACCGTCTCGACGCGATCGCGTACGACCACGGTTTCGACCTTGATCATCGCCGACTCCCCCGTCTCTCCATCCGCGACCTCCTGAACTCGGGCACAAAAAAAGCCCCAGGGCAAGAACCCTGAGGCACCGATGCCTTCCCTCTCGCAGCCTGCTCCGGCGGCGCGCGGGGCACTTTACCAAAGGGGTCGGCGACCCACTCGACCCGCATGCTGGCTGCCCGTCGGATCGGGTGCGCTCGAGGAAGCGCGGCTCGCCACCCGGTACCTCGCTCCCTATGCGACCCAGGCGCTCGACGAACCGGAAAGCCCCAGGCACTCCCGCCGGCGAGCGCAGCGGCGTCGACTTTCGTGTGGAGGACGCGGGCCTGGACGTACCAGTTGCCAACCGCGACCACGATCGCGCCGAGGGCGAACAGGACTGGAAGCATGACCGCGACGTAGACGTTCAGGCGCTCGCGCGCCGACGTGAGAAGTCCGAAGCCCGGTCGCTCGACCGGGCCTCGGACTTCTGGAGCTGCGCTCAGTTGTCGCTGTCTAGCTTGAGATCAGCGTCAAACCGTCGATCAGGAACCCGTTGCCGGCTTCGCCGAAACGGCAGTCCCGCTCGCGCGGAAGAGCATCTTGCTGACAGTCGGCGTCGGATTGTGCTCCTGGGTCTGGTAGTAGCTCGCCCAGGTCGAGCCGGTGGCCTTCACTGCGCCGTCGATCGTGATCGTGACGGCCTTGCCGCTCGCCGCCGTGAAGTCGATTGCGAACGCGACGGTATGCGCCGCTCCGCGAGTGAGCGTGGCGATGTCCGACTCCTTGAAAGTCGCACCCCTCGCCTCGTCGAAGAACACGTGCACGCCGGTTGCCTGATCCTCGAATCGCAGGTAGCTCATCCGCGCACCTTGCCCGTTGTCCGGGCTGACCGAGATCGCAAGGCCGGGCTGCAGCGCGGTCAGCGCCGTTCCGATCTTGAAGCTCGGCGTGAAGTGCGAAAGAGCGGGGGACTCACCAGCCGCGGCAGTTCTGTGACCTCGCGCCTAGGCTCTTGCCCGCAAACCCTTATCCGAAGCCAAGAATGAACTTCGCGTCGTCCGACATGCGGTCGGGCGTCCACGGAGGGTCGAACGTCAACTCGGCCTCGACCTCCGTGACCCCCGGGACGCCACGGGCTGCGTCGACGATGCCCTCCGCGATCATGGCGCCGGCCGGACAACCCATCGAGGTCAGGCTGTACAGCACCTTCACCTTCGAGTCGTCGACCTCGACGTCGTACATGAGACCGAGCTCGACGATGTCCATCCCCAACTCGGGATCCTCGACGCCGTGCAGCGCCTCGACGACATCCTCGCGAGCGATCATGCGGCCAGTCTAGAGGCGGCGCGCTAGGCGACCGCGACGAGCTGGTCGGCGCGGCGCAGGACGAGGTCGAGCACGTCCCCGATCGCGGTGTCGAGTGAGTCGTTGTAGATCACGGGAACGTCGTGGCGTCGTGCGCGCTCGACGAGGTAGTCCTGGATCTCGCGAATTTGCGTGAGCGAGTCGAGGTACTTCTCCAGCGGACGGAGCCCCTCGGTCGCCTGGTCGCGCACCCAGAAGTGGCTGCGGTGCAGATTCTCGTCCTCGATCGCGATCACGCACTGGACGACGAACGCGTCGGGGAAGCTGTCTCCGACCATCCCCGGAACGAGGTGCACGCCCTCGAGCACCGTCGACCAGCGCTCGGTCGCCGCCCGCTCGAGCGCAGCGTGCGCGCCGACGAGCACGTTCCGGGTCTGGTCGAGAAAGCCCAGAATCGCCGCGTCGCCGGATTCCTCTTCCTCGGCGCGCGTGAGTGCGAGCCGCGCCTCGAAGCTCGAGTAGTGCACGGAGGGCATGAACTCGGGCGAGAAGAACGTGCGCATCGTCTGACGGATGAAGTCGGTCGACGTCACGCGGGTGATCCCGAGCCGGTGCGCGACCTCGGTCGCGATCGTCGACTTCCCCGTCCCCGTCGCTCCGCCGACCAGGAGGAGGAGCGGCTCGTCGAGCCGCTGGAGCGCGTCGAGCCGACGCAGGCGGCGCACCGTTCGGTCGGCGGCCTCTTCGCCGATGAGCTCCGCCGCGAGCTCGCCGAGCCGGTCGAGGTCGAGCGACACCGCCCCACGCTCCGCGAGGTCGCGGTCGGCGTAGCGCGCGACGAGGTAGGCGCGCTCCGGGTCGAGGCCGGTCACGACGAGCGCACGCGCCATCAGCCCCTTCGAAAAGGGGACTTCGTCGCCCAGGGGCAGGGGAAGGCTGTGGCGGCGCTCCCTCATCACCGGAATTTGGCCACGTCGAGCAGGAGCTCGTCAAGGTCCGGCTCGCCCGGGATCGACACGACGTCGTTCGACGCGAGGACGACCTCGACGCCGCGGTCGAGACCCGCCTCGGCGACGACGTCGATCGCGGCCGCTTTCAGCTCGACGAGGAACACGTCGGCGTCGACCTTCACGAGCTCGTCGCGAAGGGCGTCGCGATCGGCGAGATTGCCCGACAAGTGGACGACGTCAGCGCCGCTGCTCGCTGCCAGTTCGTGCCGGAGCGCTGCGTGCGCGCTCTCGGGAGCCGTGCAGAAGTAGGCGACCGACCGGCCGCGGACGTCCCCGAGCGCGCGCGGTCGGAGCCTGGTCGCGGCCACCGGCACGCCGTCGCGAACGATCTCGGAGACGCGCGTCCGCACCTCCTCCCACGCTGTCGGGGCCTCGGCCATCGTCACCACGACGAGGTCGGCGAGTCGCAGGCGGTAGCCGTTCAGGAAGCCCCCGACGACCGCCGGATCCTGGTGACCGCCGACGACGACGACCGTGCGATCAGCTGCGACCGGGGGCAGCGCAGCGCCGCTCCCGTCGAATACGACGAGGTCGGGAACGAGTGCTGCCGCGACCTCGGCACCCTGTTCGACGTTCGACGTCGCGACCGCTCCAGCGAGCCCGCCGCCGCAGCGCCTGCACCCGATCGTCGTCACGCCGACGACAGCCGCGGTCTCGAGATGGTCGGAAGCGGCGTGGCGGCCGGAGCGCGAGAGCTCGACGAGCGCTTCGACCGTCGGCCGCACCGTGACTTTCTCCGGCCCGGGCGGGCCGCCGCGCCCCATCGCGACTACGACGACGTCGCGGTCGCGGTCCAGCAAGCGCGCGAGATGCCCGGTGACGGCCGTCTTCCCGACGCGCTTCCCGGTACCGACGACGGCGATCGACGGAAGCGGAAACGGCATGCGGGCGGGAGGATCGAACCGGAAGTCGGCTCCGACATACGGCACGCCGAGCGCGAGCACGCGGCTCGCGAGGTCGAGACGCTCGACAGGCCCGAGCACCGGCTCGTCGGAGAGGTCGACGACCACGTCGGGCTCATGGTCGGCGATGGCCGACTCGACGTCGAGCGCGAGCGGTACCCCGTACTCGTCTCCGCCTCGGAGCTTCTCGCGCCCGCCCACGAGCACGGCGCAGACGAATTCGTACGGAAGCTCCGCGAGCGCGTCGCGAACGACCGGGGCGTAGTGCTCGCCGTCGATAACGGCGAGGGCTCTCACGTTCGAGCGGTGACCTCGTCCTCGATCGCGCCCGTGAACTTCGCGTACTCGAGGGTGTCGAGCGTGAAGGACACGAGCCGGACCTGGCCGTGGAAGGGATGCCGACGCCAGATCTCGACGCGGTTCCCGTCGATCTCGATGACGTTGTAACAGGGCCTCGTGTTGCCCCGCAGCCGCAGCGAGGAGACGGTTCCGGCGTTCACGACGAAGAGATCCTCGAGCCGCCACACGTACGGGACGTGCTTGTGGCCGGACAAGACGAGGCGGACGCCCGAGCGCTGCAGGCACTCGATCGCATCCCCGGCGTCGTGGACGATGTTCCGTTCTCGGCCGGTGCCGGGAACCGGCAGCAGGTGGTGGTGGAGCACGAAGATCTTCAGCTCCGCGGGCTCCGTGAACTGCTCTTCGATCCACCGGTAGCGGCCGCGGCCGATCTGTCCGTGGTCGAGATCCGGCTCGCTCGAGTCGACGGCGACGATCGCGACCGGCCCCTTGCGAAGAACCGAGTTCCGCTCGCCGAACAGCTGCTCGAAGTGCACGTAGCCGACGTTCCGCGAGTCGTGGTTCCCCGGGACGACGACGACCGCGTCGCAGTCGACGCGGTCCATGAACTCACGCGCGGTCAGGTACTCGTGCCGGAACCCGAAGGTCGTGAGGTCGCCGGAGCAGACGACGACGTCCGGCTTGAGCTCGTTGATCTCCCCGATCGCGCGCTCGAGCAGGCTCGCCTCGAAGTACGCCTCGCCGCAGTGCAGGTCCGAGAACTGGGCGATACGGAACACGATCCAAGTCTACGGCCCTGCACAGGAGGCGTCTTCTGGCCGTCCGAAGGCGTTGGTACGGTGGCGCAGGTGCGGGACGGAGGCCCCGTTTTCCAGGCATATCGTGGAGCGCAGCCCCCTCGATTCGCGAATCGGATCGAGGTCGAGTGCGCGAAGATCCTCGACTACTACGGCGTCCCCTGGGAGTACGAACCGCAGACGTTCGTGCTCGAGCGAAACGCCGAGGGCCGCGTCGTCAGCGCGTTCACGCCCGACTTCTACCTGCCCGACCAGAACCTCTTCATCGAGGTCACGGTGATGAAGCAGTCGCTCGTGACCCGGAAGAACCGCAAGCTCCGTGAGATCCAGCGGCTCTATCCGGACGTCCGTGTGAAGCTCTTCTACCGGCGCGACATCGAGCGCCTCGCGCAGCGCTACCGGCTGCGGCTCGCCTCGTAGTGGACGAGCTACAGCGATCCGAGAACGGCGACGTCGGCGCCGTCTACTTGACGCGCAACGAGATCGCTGCGCGGGTGACGGAGCTCGGAGAGGAGATCGGATGCGCGTACGCCGACCTCGACCCGGTGCTCGTGGCGCCGCTCAAGTCGAGCGTCGTTTTCCTCGCCGACCTCACCCGCGCGCTGCACGTTCCGCACTCGCTCGACGTCGTCGAGCTCGCGCCGTACACGGACGGCGAGAGCGGCGGCGTGCGGCTGCTGAAGGACGTCGACGCTCCGCTCGCGGGTCGACACGTACTCCTGGTCGAGGACGTTGTGGACACGGGTCTGACCCTCAATTTCCTCTGTCGCACGTTCGCGCTCCGCGAGCCGGCGAGCATCGCGGCGGTCACGCTCCTCGACCGCCCCTACCGCCGCCTCGTCGACGAGCTCCCGCTCCGGTTCGTCGGCTTCACGGTTCCGGACGAGCTGTTCGCCGGCTACGGCCTGGGGCTCGAGGAGCGGTGGCGCGCCCTTCCCGACCTGCATCTCGTCAGCTCAGTGGCACTCTCGCGCGCCGCGACCGAAGCCGCCTAGCGCGTCCGTCAGAGGTACGACAGCGGGTCGACTGCCGTCCCGTTCACGCGCACCTCGAAGTGCAGATGCGGCCCCGTGGCGTGGCCGGTCGCGCCGACGAGCGAGACCTCGTCGCCCTGCTCGACGTGCTGTCCGAGCGAGACGAGGATCGACGAGGCGTGCGCATATGCGGTCGAGAGTCCGCCGCCGTGGTCGAGCACGACGAGATTCCCGTACCCCTCCATCCAGCCCGCGTAGATCACCGTGCCGGCCGCCGCTGCGTGCACCGGCGTCCCGTACGCGCACGCTATGTCGATGCCCTCGTGCACGCGCCCCCAGCGCATGCCGAAGCCGCTTGACACGACCCCGCTGCAGGGCCAGATGAAGCCCGAGGACGAGACCGACGCGGATCCCGTCGAGCCCGACTGAGCGGCGCGGATGCGGGCGCCGAGCGCAGCACTCTGCGCCGCGAGCGACTCGACCTCTCCGAGGTACTCCGCGCGCGTCTCCCGCGTGTCGGCGAGCGCGCCCTGCTTCAGGGACTCGACCGTGGCGAGACGATTTCGCTCCGCGGCGAGGCGGTCGCGGGCGGCGCGGGCGGCAGCTGCTTTCGAGGAGATGAGCGCGACCGTCGCCGCCTCGAGCCGCCGAGTCCGGATCGTCGCATCTCGCTGAGCGACGGCCTCGCGCTTCGCGCGTTCGACGTCGGTCGCGACCTGCCGGTCCTGCCGACCGAGACGCTCGAGGAAGTCGAGATTGTCGACGGCGTCGTCGAAGCTCGACGCGGAGACGACGAACGACAGCAGGTCCGGGGGCTCGTCCATGTACGCCGTCCGCACTCGCGCCTCGAGGATCGCGACGGCACGCGCGTACTCCGCGTGCAGCCGTCGAAGCCGCGTGGTCTCGATGCCGAGACGTGCCGAGAGCCGTGCCAGCTCCGCCTGTGCGGAGCCGAGCTCGGCCTCGAGCGAGTCGACGCTCGACTGGGCGGTGTCGACGGCCGCCTGCGAGTCCTGCAGCTCCGCGACGACGTCCGAGAGCTGGGAGGAGAGCACTCCCTCCTGCTCCTGCGACGCCGCGATCCTTGCGTGGAGCGCGGCGATACGTGCGTCCACTGAAGCTTTCTGCCCGATGTCGTCCGCCGCGGCCGGAGCGACGACGAGGAGCCCGAGGGCGAGAGCGAGGAGCGCCAGGAAGCGGCGTCTCATGAGGCTAGTTTCGCTCGCCGGCCGGCGGCCCCTTCCCCAATCCGGGGTCGAGCTCTTGCAGCGCGTCCGCGACGTCGCGTCGCAGGCCGCCGACCTGTGCCCGGTAGTCCTCGTCCGAGACCGTGCCCGTACGGTGGTCGAACTCGAGCTCCCGCAGCGCCGCAAGTGCGCGATCGCGCGCCTCACGCAGCTCGAGCTGACGCCGGCTCTCGTCGTCGAGCTCTGCGAGATCGTCGGACTCGGGATCGGGCTCGCGCAGGAACGGCAGCGCGACCACGACGACGCAGGCGACTGCGAGCGCCGCCGCGAGCAGGAACGCGAGGGTCAACGCGTGGCGGGGAGGCCGACCTCGGTCGCGCGCGTGACGAGCCGCCGCTGCTCGCGCCGGTCGGGCCAGAGGGTGATGACCGAGCCCAGGAGGAACACGAGCCCGGCGAGCCAGATGAGGTTGACGAGCGGCTTGACGAAGACGCGGAAGTAGACGGTGCCGTTCGGGTCGATCTGCTCCGCGATCACGAAGAGATCCTCACCCGTGAGATGGTCGCTGCGGATCCCGACCTCGTTCGAGACCTGCTGCTCGATCGTGTAGGCGTTCTTGCCGGCGCGGATCGTCCCGAGGTCGTGTCCGCGACGCGAGACGTCGAGCGTCGCCCTGATCTCGGTCGCATTCGCCCCCGACCGCTCGCTCAGCGAGCGGTAGACGAGCGTGTAGTCGCCGACCCGCATCGATTCGCCCTTCGTGAGCTTCGCGTCCGAGACCTTGTCGAACGCGCTCGAGCCGGCGACGCCGATCGCCAGAAGCACGATCGCGGCATGCACGACGTATCCGCCATAGCGACGGCGGTTGCGAGAGACGAGCGAGGAGAAGGCACCCGGCCACGAGGTCGCACCGAGGGCCTTGCGGGCTCTCGTGCCGCGCGCGAACTCCAGCACGATCGTGGCCAGCACGAACGCCGAGAACGTGTACGCGACGAGGCCGGGAATCGAGCTGCCTGCTCCGAGAAACAGGAGGACGACCCCGACCCCGAGGGCGAACGCCGTCGGCCAGCGAAACGTCGTGGCGAGGCTGCGGAGGGACGCCCGCCGCCAGGCGATGAGCGGTCCGATCCCCATGAGCAGGAGCAGCGGCAGCCCGAACGCGCGCAGGAAGAAGTCGTAGTACCCGCGCCCGAGCACGACCGACTCGCCGCGCACGAGCTGGGAGACGATCGGGTAGACGACGCCCCAGAGGATCGCGAGGCACAACGCGAGCAGGAGCAGGTTGTTGTAGAGGAACGCCGCCTCCCGCGACACGGGGGACTCGAGCCGGGTCGGCGAGCGCAGCCGCGGGAGGCGCCAGAGCACGATGCCGATCGACACCGCGACGACGATCCCGATGAAGGCCAGGAACCACGGGCCGATCGAGCTCTCGGTGAACGAGTGGATCGAGTTGACCACTCCCGATCGCGTGAGGAACGTGCCGAAGAGGGAGAGCGAGAACGCGAGGATCACGAGGAGCACGTTCCAGACCTTCAGCATCCCGCGCTTCTCCTGGATCATCACGGAGTGCAGGAATGCCGTCGCCGCGAGCCACGGCATGAGCGCCGCGTTCTCGACAGGATCCCAGGCGTAGTAGCCGCCCCAGCCGACCTCGACGTACGCCCAGTGGCTTCCGAGCAGCTGGCCGATCCCGAGCGCGGCCCACGCGAAGAGCGTCCAACGCCTCGTCGCGATGAGCCAGCGCTCGTCGAGCCGCCCCGAGAGGAGCGCTCCCATCGCGAACGCGAAGGGCACGCTGAGCCCGACGTACCCGAGGTAGAGGAGCGGCGGGTGCGCGAGCATGTACGGGTTCTGGAGGCTCGGGTTCATCCCGCCCCCGTCGAGCGGAGCCGTCTGGGTCGCGAACGGGCTCGCGACGGCGACGACGAGGAACGCGAAGAACGAGGCGAGCGCGCCGAAGACCGGCACCACCCAGACGATGAGGTCGCGCGCCCAACTTCGGTTCAAGCTGACCGCCGCCGCCCCGAAGCCCGTGAGGACGAGGAGCCAGAGCAGGAGCGAGCCCTCCTGGCCTCCCCAGAACGCCGAGATCGTGTACGGCGTCGGCAGCGCGCGGCTCGTCGTGCGTGCGACGTACGCGAACGAGAAGTCGTTCCGGAGAAGCGCTGACAGGAGCACCGCGGCTGCGACCGCAGTCGAGACGAACGACGCGACGAGCGCGTTCTGGGCGGAGCGAGCGAGCCTACGCCTGCCGAGGTGGGCGGCCGCCGCGCCCGCGACGAGGGCGTACAGCGACAGGCCGAGGGTGACGAGGAGTGCGGCGCGACCGAGCTCGGGCATGAGCTCGCGCTAGATGGTCGACGCCACGAGGTCGCCGCCTCCGCGTCGCGAAGCGCACGCCCAGACGCGGGCCGCAATGCGGTCTGCGGCTGGGCGGAAGCGTCCCGGACGCGCCAGGTCGTGCATCCGGACGCGCGAGATCGTGGAGTCGACCATCTAGGCCGGAGGGCCGCTCTTCTTCGGCGCGTACTTCGACGGGCACTTGGTGATCAGCGAGCCCGGCTTCGCGACGAAGACGCCGCTCCGCAGCTGCCCGTCGACGACGACGTGGCGCCCGACCTTGAACAGATCTGGGACCGATCCCGAGTAGCGGACGGCGACGGCGGTCGAGGAGCCGCCGCCGATGTCTTTCATGCGGAACCGAAGGCCGCCTGCATGGGCGTCGCCGGATACAGGGCCGAGCACCACGCCGGCGAGCTGCACGGTGCCCGAATGGCCGGCGAGCTTGCTCGGCGCGAGCGACGGGTTGCCGCCACCCGCAATCGACGTGTACAGGAGGAAGACCGCGAGCACGGCCGCGACGGAAAGGGCGATCACGAGACGCGCCGGATTCGCGCCGCCTCTCCTCGCTCCATCTCCACTGGCTCCCGCTCCGCTGCTACTGCGAGCCACGCGGAGAGTCTAGCCGCGTCGGGGTCGGGCTCAGGCGGGATCGTGCTCGACGACGCCCGCTCCAGGCCCGTGCGTGCGAGCGTGTCGATCCGGCATCCGGTAGCCGTGGTCGACGCACAACGTCCCCGGCGACTCCTCGGTGAGGGCGTCGCAGTAGCCCTTGCCGTATGCCGCACGGATGAACGCAGCGACGATCTCGAGGCTCCAGTCGGAGACGTCGACCGCCTCGCGCCAGAGGTCGGTCAGCCTGAGGTCGATGTCGAGCTCGAGCAGGTCGATCCTGGACGGTTCGGTAGCCATGCGTCGAGCGTAGGTATGCCGTCGGACGTACTCCTACCGCTCCCGCTACTGCTCGTCTGGGCGGACGGTGAACGGCAGCGTCCAGTCCTCGCGCGACGCTCCGTCGATCGTCAGCCGCCACTCGTAGCGCCCGGTCTCGAGCGGGAGCGGCGTGGAGTTCACCGCGACCGGGAAGTCGAGGGGCGTCCCGGGCTTGAGCCCCGGGGGCCGGCCGACCTCGAACTCGCCTCCGAACGCGACGACCTGATCCGAGTCCTCCTCGTTCTCGAACCCGACAGCGACGCCGTCGGCGTCCAATAGCTCCACCGAGAAGACGTGGCGCGTATTCGCCTGGTCCCACGGCACCTGAATGAGGAGGCCGATGCCGAATGCCGCAGGCTCGGGGCCCGTCTGAGACCAGCCGCCGCCGACGATCGTGAGCTTCCCGTCCGAGACGACGACGTAGTCGGCGAGGAGCATGGTCGCCTTCATCCGGTGAAGGCAATCACATCGCCACGTCTAGGATCGTGACGTGGCATCGCGCATCCGCGTCGGCCCGGCCCGAATGCCGTCACGCGAGTCGCCCGAGGCGGCCGTCGAGCTCCTGCTGCAGCGCGGCTACGACGCGTGCGAGATCGACTTCGAGAGCGGGTTCTGGATGGATTACCCGTTCGCCGAGCGCCTCGGCGAGCTCGCGCGCGAGCACGACCTCGCCCTCTCCGTCCACGCACCGCTCTTCGGGTTCATGGGCCATCTCGAGGCGAGCGGGCGAAAGTTCACGTCCGCCGTCGGCGCGCTCGACCGCAGTGCCGGGATCGTCGCCGCGAGCGGGGCCGAGCTCGTCGTCTTCCATCCCGGCTTTCTCCTCGGACGCAGCCGAGAGGACGCGATCGATGCGGTCGTCGAGCAGCTCGCGACGTTGCGCGAGCGGCTCGAGTCGAAGGATCGGGGCGTTCCGTTCGGCATCGAGGTGATGGGCCGCGTGCGCGACCTCGGCTCGGTCGACGACGTCGTCGAGATCGCGCACCGCGTCGACTGGATTCGACCCGTCCTCGACTTCGCCCACATGCACGCGACGAGCGACGGCGCCTTCCTCGACGCCGACCCGTTCCGCGACGCGCTCGAGAAGGCGGACGCGGTGCTCGACCCCGGCGTTCCGTTCCACATCCACTTCTCCGATATCGCGTTCGCGAACCGCAACGAGACGAAGCACCTGCCGTACGGAGAGGGCACGCTCCGGGCCGAGCCGCTCCGCGACGCGCTTGCCGGCTACGAGCGGCCTGCGACGGTCATCTCCGAGTCGCCCGACGAGGAGTCGAGTCAGGCGATCCGGGCGGTGCTCCTCGAGTCCGGCAGAGCGAGCTCGGCAAGCCGCGCCTCGTAGGCGATCGCGTCGTCGTCGCGGCCCCGCCGCCGCAGGAACTCCACGAGCTGCTCGAGCGGGTGGCGCTCGAAGAGCCTGAGACCCGACTCCCGCGCGAGGTCGATCGCGCTCACGAACAGCTCCTCGGCCTCCGCGTCGCGCTCCTGCGCGGCGCGGACCGAGGCGAGGGCGGTGACCATGTAGACCTGGCCGCTCGTGTCCTCCTCAACCGCGTGCGCAGCGGCATCGAGGGCGAGGCGCTCGGCCTCGTCGATCTTGCCGAGATCTGCGAGCGTGGTCGCGAGCGCCGCGTGGTAGTCCGGGAGCAGCCCGTGGTCGCCGCGGCCACTCGTCACGCGCACGGCCTCGCGGAAGAGCTTCTCCGACCGGCGGAGGTCTCCCCGCCGCCGGGCGATCCAGCCGAGGCTCATGAGCGCGGCCGTCACCATGGGCTCGACACCGAGCTCGTCCGCGGTCTCGCGCACCTCCTCGACGACGGTCTCCGCGGCGTCGAGCTCCCCGTTCAGCCGCAGGAACCAGCCGTACGCGAGCGTCGCGCTCATCCGCGCGCGGACGCTCCCGCTCTCGCCGGCGAGCTCGAGCGCGCGCGTTATGAGCAGCTCGGCCTCGTCGAGCTCGAGCCCGACCATCCGCGCCTGCGCGAGCGCCTGCGCAGCGATCGTCTGCAGATCCTTGCGGCGCGCGTCGAGGGCGACCGCGTAGGCGCGCTCCATGTAGCGCACGTAGTCGTCCTGCGAGCCGAGCCACGCGCCGACGACCGAGCGCATGCTCAGCGCTTCGAACAGCGCGACGGCGTCCTTCTCGCGGTCGAGGAGCTCGAGCGCCGCGTCGATCGTCTCGCGTGCGGCAGCGACGTCTCCGTCGCGCTTGAGCGATGCCTCCGCGAGCGCGGTCAGTGCCGACGCCTCCACTGTCGTGTCCTGCTCCTCGTGCGCCTGGTCGCGCACCCGCCCCATCTCCACCCGCACTGCTGACCAGTCCTGGAGCCTCCACGCCGCTCGCGCCGCCACGTAGCGCGCCGAGAGGGTGGGCTTGAGCTCGACCGACCGGAGCCCGAGCTTGCGCGCGTTCGGATAGGCCTCGCGTGCCATCGCTCGTCTCGCGGCCTTGACGAGCGCCTCTCCGGTTTCCTCCGCGAGCTCCTCGGGCGGAGCCCCTTCGAGCTCCGTCAGGAAGTCGACGGCCTGATCGAGGTGATACGCGCGGATCTCGACGAGCTCCTCGCCGGTGCGCTCGAGCAGCCACTCGGCGAAGCGCGCGTGGTACTGGGCGCGTGCGAGCTTCGCCATCCCCCCGTACGCGACCTCGCGGATCAGCGCGTGCTTGAAGCGGTACGCCGTCTCGCCCGAGATCGACGAGCGGGGCTCGCGCAGGAGGAACTCGCGCTGCAGCAGGGCGTCGATGAGCGCCTGGTGGCCTTCGACGTCGGGCGCAAGGTGCTCGAGCGCCCCGCCCCAGAAGACGCGCCCGATCACCGACGCGCGCTGTAGGAGCGTCTTCGCCGGCGTCGCCAGGTTGTCGATGCGCGCGGCGATGAGCGCGTGCAACGTGTCGGGGACGCGCTTGGCCCGGCCGGAGCCGGCACCGCGCTCGACGAGCATCCTGATCGTCTCCTCGACGAATAGCGGATTCCCCTCGGCGCGGTCGAGCGCCTCCTGCGGGAGCTCCGCGGGCCGCTCTCCCGTCGCGCCCGTGAGCTGATCCACGAGCTGGCGGACGAGCTCCGCGCTGTCCTCCTCCGACAGCGGCTCGAGCTCGATCGCGGTCGAGCGAACCCTGCCTCCGCCCCAGCCTGGCCGCGCGTCGAGCAGCTCGGGCCGCGCGAGGCAGACGATGAGGAGCGGCGCGCGAACGGCATCGGCGAGATGCTCGATCAGATCGAGTAGCGGCGGCTCGGCCCAGTGGATGTCCTCGAAGAGCAGGACGAGCGGCTGGACGTCCGCGATGCCCTCCATCACCTCCCGCGCGCCCCACGCGATCTCCTGCGGGCTGCGCTCGCCGTCCAGCGCCTGCATGAGTCCTGCGGCGAGTCCGAGCACGTCCGCGACGGCGTCCTCCGCACAGCACTCGCGCAGCTTCTCGAACGCCTCCTCGAGTGGATCGTCGTCGGAGATCCCCGCGGCGGCCTTGACCATCTCTCCGAGGGGCCAGTACGTGACCCCCTCGCCGTACGGGAGCGCACGTCCGATGAGGACGCTCGCGCGCTCCAAGCCGTCGACGAACTCCCGGACGAGCCGGCTCTTCCCTACCCCCGCCTCGCCGTAGACCGTGAAGAGGTGGGCGCGCCGGTCGCGCAGGCTGCGGTTGTACGTGTTCTCGAGCAGCTCGAGCTCCGAGTCGCGACCGACGAGCGGCGCGCGCGGACCGATCGGTCGAGCGGGTCCGTCGAGCATGTCGACGACGCGCCACGCCCGTAGGGCTCCGTCGATTCCCTTCAGCTCGAGCGGTCCCGCATCCTCGACGACGAGGCTGCCGGCGGCGAGCCGGTACGCCGTAGGCCCGACGAGGATCTCGCCCGGCCGAGCAGCCTCCTGCAGTCGTGCGGCGAGATTGACCGCCTCTCCGGTGGCGAAAGTCGATTCCGCGTCGTCGACGACGACCTCTCCCGCCTCGATGCCGATGCGCGCCTCGAGCTGCAGCCCGTCGACGGCGTTGCGGATCGCGAGCGCCGCCCTTGCGGCGCGCTGCGCGTCGTCCTCGTGCGCCTGCGGGACGCCAAATGCCGCCATGACCGCGTCACCCGCGAACTTCTCGACGATGCCGCCGTGCGAGATCACGCACTCCGAGACCTTGGCGAAGAACTGCGTCACGCGCCGCCGGACGACCTCCGGGTCGGCGCGCGCGACGAGGCGCGTCGAGTCGACGATGTCGACGAACAGAACAGATGCGAGCTTGCGCTCCACGACTGAAGTGTAGAAACGCGCGCGGAGGCACCTGACATCCCACATGCGCGCCGGCGGCTCTAGCATCCCGTCCGTGCTCGATCCGGCCGTGTTCAAGGCGTACGACGTCCGCGGGATCCACCCTTCGGAGCTCGACGAGGACGGCGCCTACCGCATTGGTCGCGCCTACGCTGAGCAGTTCGAGCCCCGAGCCGTCGCGGTCGGACACGACATGCGCCTCTCGTCGCCGTCCATGTACGCGGCCGCGATGGAGGGAATCGCGGACGGAGGCTCGGACGTCGTCCGGCTAGGCCTCGTCGGGACGGAGATGCTCTACCACGCGGTCTCCGAGCTCGGCCTCGACGGCGGTATCTGCGTCACGGCGTCGCACAACCCGAAGCAGTACACGGGCATGAAGATCGTCCGCCGCGGCGCCCTGCCGGTCGGCGGAGACTCGGGGCTCGCCGAGATCCGCGCGCGGGCCGAGCGCGACGCCGGCCCAGTCGAGAGGCGTGGCGAGATCCGCGACGAGGACGTCTGGCCCAGCTTCGTCGAGAAGGTGCTGTCGTTCGTCGATCCCGCTGCGATCCGGCCGCTGCGCGTCGTCGTCGACGCCGCGAACGGCATGGCCGGAGTCATGCTCCCGCGCGTCCTCGACCGACTGCCGCAGCTCGACGTGATCCGCTGCTACTTCGAGCCGGACGGGAGCTTCCCCAACCACGAGCCGAACCCGCTCCTGCCGGAGAACCGCGAGTTCATCGTCGCCAGGGTCGAGGAGGAGAGCGCCGACCTCGGCGTCGCATACGACGGCGACGCCGACCGCTGCTTCTTCGTGGACGACCAGGGCGCCTTCGTGCCGGGCGACTTCGTCACCGCGCTCCTGGCCGAGGCGGTTCTCGCCCGGTCGCCGGGCGGCAAGGTCATCTACGACGTGCGGGCGAGCCGCGCTGTCCCCGAGACGATCGAACGCTGCGGCGGCATCCCACTCGTCAACCGCGTCGGACACGCGTTCATCAAGCAGCGCATGCGCGCCGAGGACGCGGTGTTCGGCGGCGAGGTCTCGGCGCACTACTACTTCCGTGACTTCTCGCAGGCCGATACTGGAGTCGTCCCGTTCCTCATGATGCTCGAGCTCGTCTCGCGGGCGGGAAAGCCCCTGTCCGAGCTCCTGCGCTCGTTCCGGGAGCACTTCTTCCTCACCGGCGAGATCAACACCCCCGTCGAGGACGTCCCGTTGAAGCTCCAGGAGCTGAAGGAGCGGTACGTCGCAGAGGGCGGCCGCGTGTCGCACCTCGACGGGATCTCGATCGACTTCGAGGACTGGCACTTCAACGTTCGCCCCTCGAATACGGAGCCACTCCTCCGGCTGAATCTCGAAGCGCTGTCCGAGCCCTTGATGATGGAGAAGCGCGACGAGGTTCTCGGGGTCATACGTGGCTGAGGACGTCAGCGGCGCGCCAGAGCTCGGACGCGTCACGAGCAAGCGCCCTCCCTTCAAGTACTCGGCGCTCACGCGCGTCTGGTTCTCGGACACGGATGCGCAGGGCGTCGTTTACTACGGGCGGTACCTCCCCTATTTCGACCATGCGCGTACCGAGTACCACCGCCATCTCGGAGCGCCCGAGCCCCACGGACGCGAGTTCGTCATGCGCGCCTCGTCCGTCGAGTACCACGCGCCGGCACGCTTCGACGACCTGATCGAGGCGTTCGTGCGCGTCACCCGCATCGGGACGTCGAGCGTGACGTACGAGTGCGCCGCCTACCGCCTGCCCGACGACGCGCTGATGGTCACCGGTCAGCAGACGCTCGTTCTGATCGACCTCGACTCACGGCGTCCCTCTCCCGTGCCCGACGACCTCCGCGCCGCGGTGCGAGCGCTCGAGGGAGCGGATCTCGACGCATGAGCACGCGACGGGCGCAGGCGCTGGAGGACGTCGTCGACGCCGGCCTGGACGCCGACGAGATCCTGCGCACGACGGTCGCGGCGCTCGCTTTGGAGCCAGGCGTCTCCTGGGCGGGCATCTCCCTCTTCGAGAACGGGGAGCTCACGTCGGGACCGAGCGCCGGGAGCCCGGACGAAGAGCAGCGCAGCAGCGTGCCGATCGTCTTCCGCGGCGCTCTCGTCGGCGAGCTGGCCGCGGACGGCGGCGTCGACCTGGGCTTGCTGGAGCGGGTCGCAACGCTCATCTCCGCATACGTCCTCGTCGGCTGGGACACGGGCGGAGGCGACTGGGAGCCCTGAGACTCCAGGGGCGTCCCTCGATCGAGGGATCGACATCGCGCACGAGGGGGGTAACTCGAACGAGGGATTGCATCCCCCATCGGCGCCACTACAAGGAGAAGTGGGGAGAGGGGAAGGGAACCGCGCGCTCGCCATCCGGCGGGCGCGCGGATACACGGAGGATGGCGCCGCCGTGACGATCCGGCGCGCTCACGAACGAAACGTCGAGGCCGGGCATCTGCCCGGCCTCGATCGTGTGACTATGCCCGCGGCCCGCCGCCGCCGAAGAGCGCTGGTGGCGCTCGCGGAGATCCAGACCAGGGACGGAAACCGGAGCGCCCGTGGAAGTCGTCGCGGTCGGGCCGCTTGCCGTCGACGAGCGCCTGCATCCTGTCCTGGAGGCCCGCCTTGAGGGCAGTCGCCTGATCCTTGGTGAGCCGACCGCTCGAGACCGCCTCGTCGATCCGCTTGTCCTCCGCCGCGACGAGCGCCCCTACGAGGCCCGAGACCGACTTGCCGTGATCCTTTGCGACCTGCGCGAGCGTCTTGCCGTCGAGAGCCGTGCGCAACGCGTCCTCGCTAACCCCGAGATAGGAGGCGGCCGCGTCGAGGATCCCGAAATGGTCGTCGGGGCCGGCGCCGAGCCCGTGACCGAACGGGCCATCCGGCCGCCCGCCGCCGAAGAGCAGCGGGTAGTCGTTCGACTCCAACCGCTTCTCGAGCTCTACGCCCTGCTCCTTCGTCAGGCGCCCGTCCGCCACGGCTGCGTCGATGCGGTTCTCGAGCGCCTGCTTGAGCGCAGCGGAGAGAGCCTGTGGCTTGACGCCGAGCTGCGCGGCGGCATCGTCGATGACCGCCTTGCTCTCGTCGTTCGGCGAGAGGATGCGAGACGCGGCGATCGCCCCCGCCGTCCCGAGCCCGACGACGAGCAGCACCGCGGCGGAGAGACCGCCTGCGAACGCGAGCTTCCTGCCCGTCGTCATGGGCTCATCACACCACCTGGAGCTAAGAGCCTCGTAAGAACAGGCTAAGAAGATCGCGCTGGCTCGAGCGCCGCCGCTGCGTCGTGTGCCTCACCGAGGTTGAGCACCATCCTGGTGCCGCCTCCTTCGGCTCGCGCGGCGACCACGTTGCCACCGTGCGATTCCGCCACCTGCTTCACGATCGCGAGCCCGAGCCCCGAGCCCGGCATCCCGCGCGCGGCGCGGGCGCGATAGAAGCGGTCGAAGACGTACGGGAGATCCTCGTCCGCGATCCCAGGCCCGTGGTCGCGGACGACGAGCGTTCCCTCGCGCACCCCCACCTCGACGCCGGCGCCCGAAGGGCTCCACTTCGCCGCGTTGTCGAGGAGGTTGCTGACCGCACGCTCGATCGTGGAGGGCACGCCGTGCACCGTGGTCGGCTCGAGCTCCGTCGAGTACTCGATCTCCGGCCGATTCCTGCGCGCGCGATCGACGGCATCGCGGACGAGCAGGTCGAGCCGGACGTCCTCGGGCTCGGCTGTCAATTGCTCGGCGCGCGCGAGCTCGATCAGCTCCGAGATGAGGGTCGTCATCTCGCCGAGTTGCTCGACGACGTCCGAGAGAAGCCGCTCCCGCTCGCCGGGTGGCAGCGTCCGGTCGTCCGCGAGGACCTCGATGTTCGTCCGCACGCTCGTGAGCGGCGTCCGCAGCTCGTGCGACGCGTCCGCGACCAGCTGCCGCTGGGCGCGGGTCGACTCCTCCAGTGCTGCGAACATCGTGTTGAAGCTCGCCGCCAGGCGGCTCAGCTCGTCGTGACCCTCGACGTCGATCCGCTCGGAGAGGTCCTGGGTCTCCGAGACGCGCTCGACCGTGCTGGTCAAACGCTGCACCGGCACAAGCGCGGCGCGGGCGACGACGAGGCCCAGAGCCGCGGCGATGACCACTCCGCCCGCCGCGATGAGCACGAGGAATAGGCCGATGCGGTGCAGCGACTGGTCGACCTCGGTGAGCGGGCGGGCGACCTGAACGGCCGCGGACGGGCCGTACGGGAACGTGAACATCCTGAGGTGCGTGCCGCCGACGGTGACGTCCTTCCAGAACTGCTCGCCGTCCTTGCCCGCCACCGCTCGGACCTCGTCGTCGACGGGCAGGCGCACGCCCTGGCCGGGGGGCACGAGGACGCTCCCGTTCCCGCGGACGAGCTGGACGTACCCCCCAGCCTCTCCGAACTCGGGGCGGATGCCGGCGAGGTACGTGTCGCCGTCGTGCGTCTGGATGACGCCGAGCGGCTGCCGGGAGATGTCGGCGGCCCTGGACTCGAGCGCGGAGTCGACAGGAGCGCGCAGCTGTCCGCGTGCGACCACGTAGACGAGGATCGACGCGAGGACGACCGTGAGCGCGACTGCCGCGGCCGCGGAGATCGCGATGCGGAGCCGGAACGTCACGACCTCACCCCTCCCGGAGCGCGTAGCCGATGCCGCGGACCGTGTGGATCAGTCGCGGCGAGCTGCCCTCCTCGGTCTTGCGGCGGAGGTAGCCGATGTAGACGTCGAGCGAGTTGGAGGTCGGACCGAAGTCGTATCCCCACACACGCTCGAAGATGATCGAGCGAGTCAGCACCTGACGGGGGTTGCGCAGGAAGAGCTCGAGGAGCGCGAACTCGGTCCGCGTGAGATCGATCGAGCGGTCGCCGCGGCGAACCTCGCGCGTACCCGGATCGAGCTGGAGATCCGAGAAGCGCAGTGTCCCTCCGTCGTCGCCGTTGTCGACCCGGCGAAGGAGGGCGCGGAGGCGAGCGAGCAGCTCGGCGAGCGCGAACGGCTTCGGCAGGTAGTCGTCGGCGCCTGCGTCGAGACCCGCCACGCGGCTGTCCACCTCTGCCCGCGCGGTGAGCATGAGGACGGGCACGGCGTTGCCTGCCGCCCGCAGTTTCCGACAGACCTCGAGACCGTCGATCCCGGGCATCAGGACGTCGAGGATCGCGGCGTCCGGCGCGCCGGGCTCCGCGAGCCGACGCAGCGCCTCTTCGCCGTCTCCGGCGAGCTCGACCTGGTATCCCTCGAGCTCGAGCGCGCGCCTCAGTGACTCGCGCACGGCGCGTTCGTCGTCGACGACCAGGATCCTCATCGCCCGCGCATTGTGCTCGCAGCGGCGGCCGCGAGCTGCCCGTCTTAGCGACTTCTTAGCCCGATATCAGGGGTGCCCTCATCCGGGACTGGTCCCCTTCAGACACACTGATGAGGATGCTCCCATGACGACTCGTCGGCGCACGCTTCTCTCCGTCTCCGGAATCGTGGCCGCGGTCGTGCTCGGCGCGGGGCTCGGCGCCGTGACGTTCGCGCTGATCGACGACGGGAGCACCACGGTCGTCCGGCAGGTGACGGTCGAGGGGTCGCAGCCCGTGGCGTCGGGCGCGCTTTCGATCGCCCAGGTCTACGACCAGGCGTCGAAGGCCGTCGTGGAGATCGCCGCAACGAGCGGATCGACCTTCGGCGGCCAGACGAGCGCGCAGGGATCCGGCTTCGTGTTCGACCGGAAGGGCGACATCGTGACGAACCAGCACGTCGTCGCCGGCGCCTCGACCATCTCGGTGAGCTTCTGGAACGGCACGGAGCGCCCGGCGAAGCTCGTCGGCAACGATCCCTCGACGGATCTCGCCGTGATCCACGTGGAAGCTCCGGCCTCGCTGCTCCACCCGCTTGCACTCGCCAACTCGAACGCCGTGCGTGTGGGCGATCCCGTGCTCGCCTTCGGGAGCCCGTTCGGCCTCGAAGGGACGGTGACGAGTGGCATCGTCAGCGCCCTGCATCGCGAGATGACGGCGCCGAACAACTACACGATCACGGACACGATCCAGACGGACGCCGCGATCAACCACGGGAACTCGGGCGGCCCGCTGCTCGACGCGGCCGGTCGCGTCATCGGCGTCGACGCTCAGATCGAGAGCGAGTCCGGAGGCTCGGACGGCGTGGGCTTCGCAATCCCGTCGAACACGGTGGCCGCGATCGTCCGACAGCTCGTGTCGAGCGGCAAGGTCGAGCACGCGTTCCTCGGCGTCCGCATGGAGCCCGTCTCGGGCGGCGTCGCCGTCACGCGCGTGCTCGCGAACACGCCCGCCGCGTCCGTCGGGATCCGCGCCGCCACCGGCACGAAGCTGGTGGACGGGCAGGAGGTTCCGACCGGAGGTGACGTGATCGTCGCCTTCGCGGGTGAGCCCGTCACCTCGGCGGTGGCGCTGCAGAGCGCGGTGGACGCGCACCGGCCCGGAGACACCGTCTCGATCACGATCGTGCGCGGCGGCTCGCGCAAGACGCTCGACGTGAAGCTCGGCGTCCGCCCCTGAGTCGAGGCTCCCCCCGCCGGGGGAGAACCTAGACTAAAGGCTAGTGTCTGATCCAGGTAGGCCGCGGCTATCCTGGGACGTGGGAGGTAGAGGATATGGGTAAAGGTCGTCCGTCCGCGATCGTCTTCGCGGCCGCTTACATCGCACTGATCGTCGGGCTGTTCTTGGCCCTCGGAGGCGCTGCCTATGCGCAGTCCCCGTCGTCCGCTGCAGACCAGTACGGCACGAAGGTCAAGGGCGTGCGGGTTTCTGCGACAGCGGGTGGCACGACCGGCGCTGCGGACGCAGCGCAGGCGCAGGCGCTTCCGAATACGGGCCTGTCGCTTCTCGGCGTCGTCGCCGTCGGTGGAGCGCTCGTCGCCACCGGCGTCGTGCTTCGTCGCCGCGAGCGCCGCAAGAACTAGTTTCGACACAGGCACGATCCGACGCCGGGCAGACGGGTCCGCATGACCGGTTGCCCGCGCGTCGTGCTGTTCAGAAACGGTGACGTGGCCTGCGGCCGAGTGTCCTTCGCCGACGTCGTCCCTACTCTGTGAACGGAGCCATGCTGCATCGCCTCGGCACGTTGCTGCTCGTCATCGGCGTCGGTGTTCTCGTGTGGGCCGGCACCGTGTACTTCTGGAAGGACCCGTTCACGACGGCGTACACGGCGTACGAGCAGCGCCAGCTCGCCTCGAACCTCGACGAGCAGTTCGCGACCTGGAAGCCGGCGCCCAAGAAGGTTCGCGAGCCGACGGCCCACAAGCCGGTCATCGCGAACGTCGAGGACGAGGCGCGGCGCTATCGACTCGCCAGCCACGACGGCGACGCGATCGCGCGCATCCGCGTGCCGCGGCTCGGGATCAACATGGTCGTCGTCAACGGCACGGAGGTCGCCGATCTGCGCCGTGGGCCTGGTCGTCACCTGAAGTCGTTCATGCCGGGTGAGCACAAGCTCGTCTACATCGCCGGCCATCGGACCACGTACCTCGCGCCGTTCTCGCACATCGACGAGCTCCGTCCCGGCGACAAGATCTACCTCGAGCTGCCGTACGCCTCGTTCGTCTACAGGGTCACCGGGCATCGGATCGTCGACGACAACGACCTCTCGGTGCTCGAGTCGCACGGCCACGAGGAGCTCGTGCTCCAGGCGTGCCATCCGCGGTTCTTCGCGAGCCACCGCTACCTCGCATACGCCCAGCCGGTCTCCGTGACGCCCCGCGGGTAGGTTTCGGCCGTGGCAGGCGGCTGGGACAGCCTCCGGCTCGACGACGTCGAGCCGATTCCGGTGGTGGACGGCGCGCTTCTCTGGAAGCCGATCCGACGTACGCTCGGAATCGAGGCCTTCGGGATCAACGCGTACGCCGCGCCGAAGGCGGGGGACGACGTCGTCGAAGCGCACACGGAGGAGTCCCTCGGACACGAGGAGGTGTACGTCGTCCTCAGCGGACGAGCGACCTTCACTCTCGGCGACGAGACTCTCGACGCCCCGGCCGGCACTCTCGTGTTCGTCCGGGATCCCACGATCCGGCGACACGCGCGTGCGGAGGAGGGCGGGACCTCCGTGCTCGCGATCGGCGGCCCGCGGAACGCTGCGTACGAGCCGTCTGCGTGGGAGGACTACTTCGCGGCGGAGAGGCATCGAGTCGCAGGCGACTACGACGCGTACCTCGCCGAGCTGCAGGAGGCAGCGGCGAAGCGGCCCGACCACCCCGCGACGCTGTACAACCTCGCCTGCGCCGAGGCGCTCGTCGGGCGCTCCGACGACGCGGTCGCGCACCTGGCGCGTGCGCTCGAGCTCAAGCCGGAGTGGGCCGAGATGGCCGCGAAGGACGACGACTTCGCCTCGATCCGGGGCCTGCCCGGCTCGCCCCTCTAAGAGGGCGTCACGCGATAGGCGTCGAAGACGGCGTCGAGGTTGCGCAGGGCGGTCAGGAGCGAACGGAGCTCCTTCACCTCTCCCACCTCGGCGGTGTACCAGTTGCGCGCCATCCCGTCCTCGACGACGCCACCGTAGGAGACGATGTTGGCGCCGTGCTCGGCAAAGGTGCGGGCGACGTCCTCGAGGAGGCGTGAGCGGTCCCACGCGTCCACTGCGATCTGGACGAGGAAGCCGGCGGAGGCGCCTCCCTCCCACTCGACGGACGTGAACCGCTCCGGATTGCGCTGGAGAGCGCGGACGTTGGGGCAGTCCTCGCGATGCACCGTGATTCCGCGTCCCATGGAGATGTAGCCCACGATCGCGTCCCCCGGAACGGGCGTGCAGCACTTCGCGAGCCGGACGAGCACGTCCTCCACGCCGGTGACATGGATGCCGACCCGCCCACTCGACACCGCCTTGCGAGCGCGGGTGGGCTTGGTCGTGACGATCGGCTCGGAGGCGACCTCGTCCGTCTTCAGGCGCTGGATGACCTTGTTGACGATCTGCGCGGGCGAGAGCTTGCCGGCGCCGAGCGCGACGTAGAAGTCCTCCGCCTTCTTGAAGCCGGTCTCGCGGATCACCTGCGCGAGCACGCTCGACCCCTGCAGCTTGCGGTACGGGAGCTTCTGCGCCTTCAGCGCCTGATCGAGGAGGTCGCGTCCCTTCGCCTCGGTCTCGCCACGCGTCTCGCGTTGGTACCACTGCCGGATCTTGTTGCGCGCCCGTGACGAGGTGACGAGCGCCAGCCAGTCGCGCGACGGCCCACGGCCGGACTTCGAGGTCAGGATCTCCACGAAGTCGCCGCTCCGCAACCGGTAGTGGAGGGGGACGATGCGCCCGTTCACCTTCGCGCCGACCGTCCTGTGGCCGACGTCAGTGTGCACGGCGTACGCGAAGTCGATCGGCGTCGCGCCCGCCGGCAGCACCTTCACCTCGCCCTTCGGCGTGAAGACGTAGACCTCCTCGGCGAAGAGGTCGGTGCGCAGACTGCGCATGTACTCGCCGGGATCCTGGCCCTCGTCCTGCGAGTCCATGAGCGACTTCACCCACGTCAGCCACTCGTCGTCGGTCTTCGCCGCCCGCCCGCGCTTGTAGAGCCAGTGGGCAGCGACGCCGTACTCGGCCTCTTCGTGCATCTCCCGCGTTCGCACCTGGATCTCGAGCGGCTTGCCCTCGGGTCCGATGACCGTCGTGTGCAGGGAGCGGTACCGATTCAGCTTCGGCATCGCGACGAAGTCCTTGAAGCGCCCGGGCATCGGCTTCCACAGGGAGTGGACGAGGCCCAGCGCGGCGTAGCAGTCGCGCGTTCCCTCTTCCCCGCCGCGCTCGCAGATGACGCGGAGAGCGGTCAGGTCGTAGATCTCGTTGAACTCGCGCCCGCGCTTGGCCATCTTGTCGTAGATCGAGTAGAGGTGCTTCGCGCGGCCCGTGATGTCGGCCGGAACGTCCGCCTTCGTGAGCTCGTCGGTCAGGATGTCCGCGGCCTTGTCGGCCTGCGCCTCCCGGTCGGCGCGACGGTCGGCGACCATCGCCTTGATCTCCGCGTACTTGCGTGGGTGGAGGGTCTGGAACGCGAGGTCCTCGAGCTCCCACTTGAGGGCGTGGATTCCGAGCCTGTGCGCGAGCGGCGCGTACACCTCGAGCGTCTCGCGCGCCTTCTGCGCCTGCTTCTGCTTGCCGAGGTACTCGATCGTGCGCATGTTGTGCAGGCGGTCGGCGAGCTTGATGAGGATGACGCGGACGTCCTGCGCCATCGCGACGATCATCTTGCGGTAGTTCTCCGCCTCGGCTTGCTCGCGGCTCTGGAAGCTGATCCGCGTCAGTTTCGTGACGCCTTCGACGAGCAGCGCGACGTCGGGCCCGAACTCGGACCGCAGCTCGTCGACGTCCGATTCCGTGTCCTCGATCACGTCGTGCAGCAGTGCGGCGGCGATGGTCTGCTCGTCGAGGTGCAGCTCCGCGCAGATGCGCGCGACGCCGAGCGGGTGATGGATGAACTCCTCGCCCGAGCGCCTCGTCTGGCCCGCGTGCGCGCGCTCGGCGGTCTCGAAAGCGCGCCTGAGGAGGTCCTTGTCGACGTCGGGGTTGTACGACTCGACCTCGGCGATCAGCTCCTCGACGAGGTCTTCGCGATGCCGCTTCGCGTCGAGAACACTCACAGGATCAGTGTACTCAGCGGGGTTTTCGGCTCCTTCCGACCGGGAAGGAACCACGAGCGAATGGGCGAAGAGCGACCTTCGATGCGTGGCATCAGACGTTGGTGGAGACGACGGAACGCCCGTCGCCTCGCGGTCGCGATGCGCGACGTGCTCGTGCCCTCACGCTAGGCGGCTTCGGGCAGGGCGGCTTCGAGCAGCGTCGTGTCGACGAGCAGCGCACGGAACGACTCCGACTCGAGCAGCTCGCGGCGCCTCGGCTCGCCGGGATCGAGGCCGAGCTCGCCGAAGATGCGCCGCGCCTCCGGCGTCCACGCCGCCTCGCCGCTGCGCCAGAGATCTGCGAGCCATCCGCGCAGCTCCTCGTAGCCGTCGGCGGTGTCGAAGATCCGGCGGACGACGAGCTGGGGCGCGACGGTTCCGTTCCAGCGGTTCTCGTGCAGCCTGCAGGCGACGTCGAACAGGCCGGCGGCGCGCAGCCGGTCGAGGTGCGAGCCCTGACCGAACGCGATCGCACTCCCGGCGTCGCGGCCGCGCTGGCGCACGCGGAAGCGCAGGTGCTTCCCCTCTCCGACAGTCGACGGTGTCACCGCCTCCGTCCCGGGCACGAGCAGGGTTACGTCCGGGTTGCCGAGGCCGAACGGCGCGAGCCGGGCGAGCTCCTCGATGAAGGGATTTGCCAGGAAAGTGGCCCCAAAGGCGACATTATTGCCGCTGACCGCGGCGTCGCGAAAGGAAAGGAACGGGTTGCCGGTTGGCGCGGCGGTCGTACTGTCGGCGATTGAGGTGAATGTGTAGGCGGCCGACGCCGCGCGTGGTGACCAACAGCCAAATAGAACTCCGCAAGCGAAAAGCAGTCCCGCTCGGCGGCCGTGCCGCCGAGAGCAGACGAACGCGATCGTCGCTCCAGTCGCGACGAGCACGATCGCGGATGGCTCGGGCACCGGCGCCCATTCCACAGCGTGGAGTCTGCCCGCGGCATCCGTCGCGGTGCCGAAGATGTGGTCCTGGGCGTCGATCGACCACGCAAACGAGGAAGTGAAGCCGGCCGGCAACAGTGCGTGGAGGTCGACAGCGGAATTTGCAGTGCCGCTCCATAGCAGCGCGTGTACCAGGGTCCAATCGTTGTTGGCGCCGAGCCCAACTTGATGCGCACCGTTGGTCGCGTAGTCGTACGAGTCGACAAAGCTGTCGAGGTTGGTGGGATGCAAGTCCACCGCCGAATCTGCCGTGCCATTCCATAGCAGCGCGTGGCTGAAATCTCCCCCCACGCCATCATCCCCAGCGCCGACCTGCTGGTTGCCGCTGATGCCATAGACTTCCGACGAAATGATTCCGCTAATCTTGGTCGGGTGCAGATCCACCGCGGAATCCGCCGTGCCGCTCCACAACAGCGCGTGAAAAATCAGGCCCGTGTAACCAGCGCCAACCTGTTGAACCCCGTCGGTTCCGAGGGCTAACGACGACTCAAAACCGTCGAGGTTCGTCGGATGCAAGTCGACCGCCGAGTCCGCCGTGCCATTCCACAGCATCGCGTGGTAGATAGCGTTCGAGAGTATGCCGGCCGAACCGACCTGCTGAGTGCCGTGAATGGCGTCGGCTCCTGAAAAACTGAAGCCATCGAGGTTGGTCGGCTGCAAGTCGACCGCGGAGCTCGCTGTACCGCTCCACAGTAAGGCGTGCGTCGTGGCACCGTTGAAACCATCGCCCACTTGTCGAACGCCGTCCGTGGCAAAAGCGTACGAAGTAACGAATCCGCTGAGGCTCGTGGGATGCAAATCGATCGGGAGCCCGGAAGGGCCGCTCCATAGCAGCGCATGGGTGCCGTCGCCCACGTCGCCATCGCCGACCACGTTGCCGGCGACAGCAGTGAACGTCGAACCCGCAATATCGAAGCTACTGAAGCCATTGGCGCAGACAGGGTGTACAAGTCGATGCCGTTGTACGCCGTCGCTGGTGGAGGCGAAGCAAACAGCGGCTGGAACGTCGACATGATGAGCACGAACGGAAGCAGCGAACGAGCAATTGAATTTGAATTGCTACTTCGTTTCATGAGCGTTTCCAGTGCAATTGGAGCTTCGAATCAGCGCGCCGCAGTGACACGCCTATGGCGGCGCCCGATAACGAAAGCGAACATGCCTAAGGCGGCGAGCACAATCGTCGCGGGCTCGGGCACGTCGGCGGTGGCGGTGAGAGATCCGCCGGTGCCCGAGCTTTGCGACGCCCACAAATTGTCGCGGCAGGTGGTGACGTGGGCGAAAGTCGCCCGTGCGACGGCGAAGTTGAGCGGGAGTACGAGATTAGCTGGTAATGGCGACATGACTGATTTCGCTCGTAGAGGGGTATGGACCTACTACATGCGAAATCGACACGCGGATTTATTCCAGGCTGCTGGAGAGAAAGCCTGAAAAAACATTGGCCGCAGAGAGAGGCGGCTACGGCTGGGTAGCGGAAATCGCCGGCGCGGTCGGCTTGAATTCGTCGTCGCGGTCCTTTTTCGCGGCGTTTGAAGCGTTCCAGCCGCTCAAGAAAGATGGGACGAACGCCGCGCGAGGGGGCGAGCAGGTCCACCGCTTTCTGTTCAACCTCGGCGGCTTTGGCGGGGTCGCCATTGTCGAAATAGGCCAGCGCGAGCGTGTCGAGGAAGTCGGGACTCTTGCCGCCGTTTAGCTCGACGGCGCGTTGGGCCATGGTTAGAGCAGCTGCCGGATCGCGCAGGCTGGATGGCTGGATCGTGAGCAGTGACCAAGCAATTACGTTGAGCGTCGCGTCGTTGGCGTCGGGCGATACTGCCAATTTCCCGATCCAATTCTGCTGTTCCTTGCGAATCTCGGGCACGGCGGCCAGGCGATCTCCGGCCAGATGAATTGCCAGCAGTTTCACGTCGTGTGCAAGTGATTGGTCGGCGCGGATTGCGGCGACGGCTTCGTTCGACCACGCGTAACTTTGGAGAGCGGCCGTGGCAACTCGCGACGCTACCTGCGAGAGTCGCCGCGGCTCCTGCCCGCTCGGCGGCGGTTCCAGCTCCCACATCCGAATCGTGCTGTCGCCCATCGACGCGACGATTGAGTTGCCATCCGGACTGAATACGATCCGCACGACGCCGATGCCGTCGGCTTCCCGAAGCGTCAGCATGAGCTGGCCGGTTTCCGCGTTCCAAATCGTCATTGCACCCGTCAAATCGCCGGCGACAATACGCGATCCGTCGGGTGTGAACGCCAGAGCTCCATCGCCGCCGACGTGCTGTTTGGCGAACGAAGCGACCGATTCGCCTGAATCGGCATCCCACATCTCGAGCGGTCGATTTCTGCCGCCGGTGACAATCCGCGTTCCGTCAGGGCTATAGACGATTCGACGGAACGATGCCCCGCCGCCCACACTTTGGCTGTGGCGTAACGCGCCCGATTCAACATCCCAAATGCTAACCGTGTCGCGATATGCCACCGCAACTTGTTGACCGTTGGGTCGAAAGGCAACGGCTGGAATGCCAGCGCGTCAGCGAGGGGCCTCCAATTCCAAAACATGCAACAGCGCCCCCGAGGCCGCATCCCAGAGCCGAACCGTTTTTTCTTCACCGGCAGACACGAAGCTGCTGCCGTCGGGGCTATAGGCAATAAAGTCGATCCAACCATGGTGGCCTTCGAGACGCCGAATCATTTTGCCCGTGGTTGCGTCCCAGATAGCGATCGTGTCAAAGCTCGACGTGGCGAATTGCTTGCCGTCGGGGGAGACCGTCACTTCCAAGCAGCCGGCAAATGGCAGGATGCGCTCGGCGACGAGTGTGTCAGCGTTGTATAGCATCGCATCGCCATAGAGAACGCTGCACAGCAAATGGGCGCCATCGGGAGTGAAGATCGCGGAAGCACCGCCGCCGCCACGATCGCGCAGGATCGAACCGAAGGGAACGACGGTGGGGTTTTCGAGGGCGGCCGTGTCCCACAAGTGCAGCACGCCGTTGTTGTCTGTAGATGCAAACCGCTGTCCGTCGTGCTGGAATGCGACGAAATTGACTGCGGCGTCGTGGTCTTTGATTGTCGTCAGGAGGTCACCAGTGGCGGCATCGAAAACTCGAATACCGTCGTCCCCGGAAGTTGCCAACCATGCGCCGTCGGGGCGGTAGGCAACGCCGGAAACTTGACCTTCGTGACCAGTAAGCTTGCCCACCACGCTGCCGGATTCCGCGTCGTAGATGCGAACGACGCCGTCGTATCCGCAGCAGGCGATGCGCTTGCCATCGGGACTGTAGACGGCGCAGCGCGGCAGCATGCCGACCAATTCGAGTACGACTTTGCCGGTCGCGGCATCCCACACGCGGACGGGAGTTGTGGTTGAATCCGTCGTCGGCCGGGTGCGGCAGGCCGTGACAATGCGGGTGCCGTCCGGACTGAAGCACGTGCCGCGGAGCTCCTGGTCAACATGAGTCGATACCAGTTCCGCACCGTCGTTAGTGCTGAGCACCTTGAGCGTGCCGTCCCAGCTGGTACTGGCCAGGCGTGCGCCGTCGGGACTGAATGACAAACCGTCACCTCGTTTCTCATGAAGCTTGACGCTCCAGATCTGCCGGCCGCTTGCCACATCCCATAGAGCGATGGTTCCGTCGTCGCGCCGGTTGCCAACTGCGTGCCGTCGGGACTCAGCAGGACTTCTTTGATCGCCTTTTCGCCGCGAGCCAGAGCTCGTTCCTCTTCGCCGGTCGATGCATTCCAGAACTTGACACATTTCTCATCGGCTCCGTCGACGGCAACAACCTGGCTGCCGTTGGGAGTAAACTGGGGCAATTGCCGGCCGCGAATTTCAACAGGTATCTTCATGCTGGCTTGGTGCAGGCCATTTCCATTCCCAACCCCGTTGGTCTTTGGGACAGGCATCGAGGTTTTCCAGGGCCAGACCGAACTGGCCATCGTGAATGCAGGCCACGGTGCGCGGCAGGCGGATCTCGTAAAGTTGGCGGCCCAATTGCTGCGATTGTTGCGCGGCCAAGTGCTCGGCCGACTCCGCGCGACTCAGCTGGGAAGCCAGTTGTTCGTTGGAATTCTTCAGATCCTGTTGCGTGCTTTCGGCAAGCGTGCGGCCACGGCGAGCTTCGACGAGGCCCCAGGTGGCAACGCCGCGCCGGCGACGAGCGCGGCAAGGATCAAAGCCGCCGCTACGGTTGCCGTTTTGTTGCGCCGGACAAATTTTTTGAGGCGGTAGAGCCGAGTGGGCTGGCGCGCTTCAACGGGTTCATCGGCGAGGTAGCGCCGGATGTCGCTCGCAAGGCCGTTGGCGGTATCGTAGCGGCGGGTGCGGTCTTTTTCGAGGCACCGCATGACGATCCAGTCGAGATCGCCGCGAAACAGTGACATGAGCTTGTGCGGCTCGACGCCTCGATTGGCGGCAATGGAAGTGGAATCAAAGGCACCGCTCGACCCCAGCCCTCTCCCGGTGGGAGAGGGAGTGAAACCGCGTGCTGGGTGGCGGCGGCTCGACCTCGCGAATCATCCGCTGCATCTCGGCGTAGCCGGCGCTCGAGCAGTCCTTGGATGTGAACGGCGTGGTGCCGGTGAGCAGTTCGTAGAGCAACACGCCAAGCGAGTAGATGTCGCTGCGCGTATCGATGTCGATGCCGCTCATGTGCGCCTGCTCGGGGCTCATGTAGGCCGGCGTGCCGATCAACTGGCGGAATTCGGTGAAGAGCGTTTTGTCGGTCAGCGAGCTTGGGTGGCTTTGGCGATGCCGAAGTCGATGACTTTGGGCACCGGTCGGTCGTCGTGCAGCGTGACCAGGACGTTCGACGGCTTTAGATCGCGATGGATGATGCCTTTCTGGTGGGCGTGCTGGACGGCCGGGCAGACGGCGATGAATAGCTCGAGCCGGTCGCTGGTGTGAGCTTGTTGTCGTCGCAGTACTCCGTGATCGGAACGCCGCGGACCAGCTCCATGACGAAATAGGGCCGGCCGATGTAGGAGGCCAGAGGTCGGAGGTCGGAGGTCGGGGATGAGGCGGCGAATGCGCCGTGGCCGTTTGCCTTGTCCTGGCCTCTGACCTCTGGCCTCCAACCTCTCCGCCCGTGGCGCCGGCATCGAGCACTTTGGCGATGTTCGGGTGATCCATCATGGCCAGGGCTTGCCGCTCGGCTTCGAAGCGGGCGACGACTTGCTTGGTGTCCATGCCGAGCTTGATGATCTTGAGCGCGACGCGGCGGCGGACCGGCTGTTCCTGCTCGGCCATGAACACGACGCCGAAGCCGCCTTCGCCGATCTGCTCCAAAGCTTGTAGCGGCCGATCTTGGTGCCGGGGCCTTCGCTGAGGCGGCTGAAATGCAATAGTCGGGCGTTCCGCGTGTCGGCGGGCAGGTTCAGCACGTTGCCGGTGGCGTCGTGCGCCGAGAGCAGCGCTTCGATACGGTCGCGGAGCGATGCATCACCGCGGCAGGCCTGGTCCAGGTACGCAGCCCGAGCCGCAGCGTTGGCCTTGCCGATGGCTTCGCCGAAGATTGCTTCGATTTGTGCGGGGTCGACAGGCATATTTAATAGGAGAAGTTGCAAAACCGCTTGGGAGAAGGGGGACAGGCACATTTTGCTCCGAAGACTCCGAAAAATGAGCCAGTCCCCGCGGTTTGTGCGTCTAGACTCTTTCCGTCCATGATAATGCGAAATCCGCCTGCGGATCGTTCCAAGCAATTTTTCGCATTAGAGGCGGCTGGATTTGCCGCCAATCGCGTCGTAGAGCCAGCGCGGGCGAACAGCCAATGTCGGTAGGCGGTGCTTGGCGAAATTCCTTGGGCGGCGGCGGCTTCGTCCAGGCTCAGGCCGGCGAAATAGAGTAGTTTGACCAGCTCGGCCTTCGATGCGTCGATTTCGGCGAGGCGATCGAGCGCCGGTGTTCAATTCCAGGAGCTCGTCCAGGTTTTCGATGGGTGACGCGATTTCGGGAAAGTCCGAATCCATCAGGACTCGTTCGCGTTCGCCGCCCCGCTTGAGGGCATTTTTTCTCGTGCGCGTGTTCGATCAGAATTCGCCGCATGGCCTCGGCCGCAGCGGCAAAGAAATGGCCGCGGCCGTCGAAGCGGGGCGAGGCGCCGTCGCTGGGCCCGAGGAGTCGCAGATAGGCCTCGTGCACGAGGGCCGTTGCCTGGAGCGTGTGCTCGCCCGTGCTCCTGGGCCATTTTGCTGCGGGCCAATCGCCGAAGCTCCTCATAGACGAGCGGCAGCAAGCGGCCCGCTGCCTGCGGATCGCCTTGCTCGATGGCCGAAAGGATGACGGTGACTTCGTTCATTCCTTCAGCATACCGCGCCGCAGATCGAATCGCACGGCGCGATGCGTGGACGCTCGCAGGAATAATGCAAAGCGGGGAATGGAGAATAGGGAATAGGGAGTGCGGAATCAATTTCTTATTCCACACTCCCCATTCCACACTCCGCATTCGAAAAAGTTGTCCCCGCGAGGGCCTATAAGCCGGGTTCTGTGGGCGACCCCTCCCCTAAACCCTTCCCAGCAACTGGGAAGGGGAAGGAGACCGGTCGCCGACGGCCATTCCTCTAGGACGGCGGTTGCTCGCCGCCTCCAGCAGCCTACCCGGGAGTCGTAACGAGCCGGACCGGCTCTGCTCCCTGTTTGGCCTTGCACCGGGTGGGGTTTACCGAGCCAGGCGAGTCGCCCCGCCTGCTGGTGCGCTCTTACCGCACCGTTTCACCCTTACCGGGGAAGCTATCAGCCTTTAGCTGTCAGCCATCGCAAGACGGATTGGCTGACAACTGACAGCTAAAAGCTGACAGTTCCCTTAGGCGGTTTACTTTCTGTGGCACTTTCCCTGATCTTGCGACCGGTGGACGTTATCCACCACCCTGTCCTGCGGTGCCCGGACTTTCCTCCCGTCGGATTGTTGCCAACCGAACCGGCGACCGTTCGGCCCTCGTGGGGACAATGTAATTCTAGCAATCGTCAAACGCCGGGCTAAACTGCACCGAAATCGGGTCCTTCGTAACTCGACAGGACACGACGGCCGATTGATCGGAATTCGCGTTGTATCGAATCCGACCGATTCCCCAGAATCCTGCCGCATGGATCTTTGTACTTTTAATCGTCGCGGTTCTGGCATTTTGGTGCGTAGTCGTATCGTCGATCGCGTTTTTCGGCGGATGGTTTCACTTGGCGAAATTGTATCCGGATGAGGAGACGTCGTTTCACATTGTGCGCGAATATGACGTCACGCGATTTCGTTGGACGACGCTGGAGATGGGGCCGTATTACTTTCCAACGAACTATGGCAATTGTGTGAATGTCGAATTCAGTGACCGTGGCGTTCGCCTCGCCGTTGCGTTAATGCTTCGCATATTTCATCCACCAATTTTGATCCCCTGGAGTTCCGTTCAGATATGTTGATTGGATAAGCGGTTTTCGTATCTTCACGCGTGTTAGGGTGAGCGTAGCGGAGAGTGCACATCCGCTGCGGTTCTATGGTAACTGTGGCGCCAGAGATCCACCGAATATGGACAAACCAACGGACACGAGTCTACAGCGATTCAATGATTGGTGACGATCTCGACCAAGG
>CAWJYD010000005.1:0-94996 GCA_963846995.1 uncultured Gaiellaceae bacterium
CCCGAGAGATGGTTCGCCAGCCCGTTCAGCAATCGATCATCGGCTCGGAGATCAGTCCGTCCCGCATACGCTCTCGACGTGGCTGAGCGTCGCGATCAGGGAGACATGTGGGCCAAGAGCGAGCGCGTCCTCGGAGCCCCGAGCCCGCGCGGTCGAGATCCGCGTGCGACCCTCCTGGCGCTCGCCGAGCGCGCGCCCCCGGTCGACGAGATCGACCACTATGGCGAGGGCGCGATCGCCGAGCGCCTCGAAGCACGGGTCGCGGCGCTCCTGGGGAAGGAGGCCGCCGTCTGGATGCCTTCGGGCACGATGGCGCAGGCGATCGCACTTCGTGTCCACGCGGAGCGCCGTGGCAGCAAGCGGGTTGCCTTCCACCCGCGCTCCCACGTTCACGAGCATGAGGAGCTCGCCTACGAAAAGCTGCACGGGCTCGAGGCACAGTTGCTCGGCTCACGCGACCGGCCTGTGGCGACCTCCGACATCGACGAGCTGGAGGAGCCCGTCGCGGCTGTGTTGCTCGAGTTGCCAGAGCGCGAGCTCGGCGGGTTGCTTCCGGCCTGGGACGACCTCGTTGCCAGCTGCGCCAAGGCGCGGGCGAAAGGGGCAGCCGTGCACCTCGACGGCGCCCGGCTGTGGCAGTGCGGCCCGTTCTACGAGCGCAGCCTCGACGAGATCGCCGGCCTCTTCGACACCGTCTACGTCTCGTTCTACAAGGATCTCGCCGCCCCGGCCGGGGCCGCCCTAGCGGGGCCGGCGGACTTCATCGAAGAGGCGCGGATCTGGCAGGTGCGCACGGCGGGCGCCTCTACAGCGTCCATCCCTACCTGATCGCGGCCGAGCGCGGCCTTGACGAGATTCTGCCCCGCGTCCCGGAGCTCGTCGCCCACGCCCGCGAGCTGGGCACGGCGCTGGCCGCGCTCGACGGGATCGAGATCGTGCCCGATCCACCGCAGACGACGATGTTTCACCTCTACGTCCACCGGCCACTCGAGCCGCTGCAGGAGGCCGCGTTCGAACAGGCGGAGCAGACCGGGACGTTCCTCGGCTTCATCCGCGCGACCGACCGGCCGGAGGTGCAGCGAGCTGGAGCTGACGATCGGGCCGGCGAGCCTCGAGGTTCCGGTCGCCGAGGCGAAAGCCCTTTGGGCGGAACTGCTTGCCTTCGCCGAGCAGCCGGGGCGCCCCTGACGGTAAGGCGGGCGGGCCGGGTCCGAGCCACAAGGCGGCGTTGATCGCAGGACCTTCTCGGGCACACTTCGCCGGGTGAGGTGGCCCCGTCCAGCCGGCGCAAAGCCAAATCCGGTCCGTCAGGCCGTGGTGCGGTACGTCGGGAGCGGCCTCCTGGCCGTCGTGCTGATCAGCCTGCTCGGGGTGTGGCTCGTCCGTCGCGCAGGGGAGGCCGAGGCGATTCGCGACGCCAAGGACCAGACGCGCATCGCGGCCCAGGGCTCGGTTGAGCCCGTCCTGACCGACGCACTCGTCCGCGGCGACCCCAAGGCGATCTCCGAGCTCGACCGCGTCATCCAGGAGCGCGTGCTCGGCAACCCTTCGACGCCCATCGTGCGCGTGAAGGTCTGGGACCGCTCCGGCCGCGCGCTCTACTCGAACGAGCCCCGCCTGATCGGCGCGAGCTACGCCATGAGCCCGCATGACCTCGCCGAGTTCAAAGGCACGCGGGTCGACGCCGCCGTGACCGATCTCACGAAGCCGGAGAATCGGTTCGAACGTGGGCTCGGCAAGCTGCTCGAGGTGTACATGCCGATTCACACGCCGAGCGGACGGCCCCTCCGCTACGAGGAGTACTACAAATCGAGCTTCATCTCGGCTCGCGCCCGGCGGATCTTCCGCCAGTTCGCGCCGGCCATGCTCGGAGCGCTCATCCTGCTGGCCCTGATCCAGCTCCCGCTCGCGTGGCAGCTCGCCAGGCGGGTGCGGAAGGGGCAAGACGAGCGAGAAGGCCTCCTGCGTCGCGCGATCGAGGCGTCAGACGTTGAACGGCGGCGGATCGCGCGCGACCTCCACGACGGCGTCGTCCAGGATCTCGCCGGCGTGTCCTATTCGCTTTCGGCAGCTGCCGAGGGTGCCCCCACGCCCTTCGACGCGAAGCTGCGAGAGGCCGCCGCCGAGACCCGGCGCGGAATCCGCCAGCTCCGGACTCTCCTCGTGGAGATCTATCCGCCCGAGCTCCACCGCGCCGGACTCGCGGCGGCTCTTGCCGACCTGCTAACAGCCGCCGAGTCACGAGGGCTCGAGACGAGGCTCGACGTCGATCCCGAGGTCGGGCTTGGCCGCGAGGTGGACGCGCTCTTCTTCCGGGTCGCCCAGGAAGCGCTCCGCAACGTGATCAAGCACGCCGATGCGACGCACGGGTCGGCGTGGAGGTCGCGCGGAAGAACGGCCGGGCGCGCCTCCTAGTCGAGGATGACGGCCGCGGGTTCGACGCCGACTCGGAGGGCGACGGGCACTTTGGCCTCAGGATCCTCGCCGACCTGGTTCGGGACTCTGGAGGACAACTCGAAATCGATTCGACACCGGGAACCGGCTCGCGGGTCTTCGTCGAGGTCGCGCCGTGATCCGCGTGCTGCTCGCGGAGGACCACAAGCTCGTGCGGGCCGGGCTGGAGAAGTTGTTGGCGACGGCGCCGGACCTCGAGGTCGTCGGCGGCGCCTCTGACGGCGCCGAGGCGATCGAGCTCGCCGCCGAGAGCCGCCCCGACGTCGTCCTGATGGATCTCTCGATGCCGAACGTCGACGGAATCGAGGCCACCCGCGCGATCGTCGCCGCGAACGAGGACGTGCGCGTCGTGGTGCTCACCTCGATGACCGACCGCGACCGGATCCTCGCCGCGCTCGATGCCGGAGCGATCGGCTACCTGCTGAAGGACGCCGAGCCCGAAGAGGTGATCGCCGGGATCCGCGCAGCAGCCCGTGGCGAGTCTCCGCTCGCCCCGAAGGCCGCGAGCGCCGTGCTCACCGCCCGTGCGACGCGAGTGCAAGCCCAGCTGAGCGAGCGCGAGCGCGAGGTCTTGCAGTGCGTCACCGAGGCCTGCCGAACAAGCTGATCGCGCGCAGGCTCGGGATCAGCGAGAAGACGGTGAAGACCCACCTGACGCGGGTCTTCCAGCAGATCGGCGTCACCGACCGGACGCAGGCTGCGCTGTGGGCGAAGGAACACGACACGTTCTGAAACGGCGAGGCCGGAGCAACAGGTGCCCCGGCCTCAGCGCGGATCAGGTTGAATCAGAGCGAGATGGCTGCGCGGCAGGTCTCGCCGCCCCGCAGGGCCTTCGCAGTTGCGACGATCCGATTGCCGCCGGCCGAGGAGGCCAGGAGGCGCTGCACCGAGAACGATCCGCTCGGTGCCACCGTCGTGCGGATGCCCGTGAAGGCGGATGCGCCGTTGCGCATGAACGTGACGCGCCAGCGCTTGCCGACGCGGTTCTGATCGACCTCGAACTCGGTTTCGATCCGGCCGTCGTCGGACTTGACCTTCAGCTTCCAGTTGCTCGAAGCGCTGCACTTGCCTGTCTTGATGATGCCCTTGCCGCCCTTGCTCTGGCCTGCGAGTGCGGTCGGAGCGAGTGCGAGCAGCGTGGCCGCCAAGGCGGCGATTCCGATGTAGGCGAGCTTGTGCATGAATTCTCCTTCAGTGGGGTTCGACTGGTTGAGCGGAGGCTGTCAACGAGGCGGTCCAGGACGCAACGGGACCTTGGTCCTACGACCACCCGGCCCTGCGGGCAACCCGCAGGAAACACGCGGTTGCGCCCTCCGGCGCAGTTCGCCGACGGACACGGCGCAACGATCGGCGCTCCTCGGCACCTCCGCAGGCGCGCTGCTGTTGGCGATCGCGGGATCGTTCGCGGTGTCCACGCTCGGGGCCCTCGTGCTCGGACTGCTCGCCGGGCTCCCGTTCGCAGTGACGTTCGCGGCCGCGCAGCGGATCCGTCCCGACGCTCCCGGCGCCGCGATCGCCCTCGTGAACGCGTGCGGCGTGCTCACCATCCTCGTCGGGACGCCCCTCGCCGGTCTCGCGTTCGATCTCCCCGGCGACGGACGCCTCGCCTTCGCGGCGATCGCCGCGCTCAGCGCCGCCGCGCTCCCGGTCGTGCGCAGAGCCGCGCTCGAGTCGACGATAATCGCAGCTCCGAAAGCGAGAGAGGAGAGCCCGAGATGGCACTGAGCTTCGGCGTCACCGTCCTGCCCGACCCCCCGTACACGCGCTTCCTCGAGCTCATCCGGCACGCGGAGGCGAACGGGTTCCAGTACGGCTGGACCTACGACTCGCACGTGCTCTGGCAGGAGTCCTTTCCGCTCCTGACGATGGCGGTGCAGGCGACCACGACGATGAAGTTCGGCCACTGCGTGACGAACCCCGGCACGCGTGAGCCGACCGTGCTCGCGAGCGGCTACGCGACCCTCCACGACATCTCGAACGGGCGAATGGTCATGGGCATCGGTCGCGGCGACTCGGCCCGCCGCTACATCGGGCAGAAGCCCGTCCGCGTCGCCGAGTTCGAGCGTCGCTGTCGGATGATCAAGGACTTCATGAACGGCCGCGAGGTCGAGTGGAACGACAAGGAGCTGAAGCTCGCCTGGGTGCGCCCGGAGCTTCCCGAGATCCCGATGTGGGTCGCGGGCTACGGGCCGAAGGCGCTCGCCGTCGCTGGACACGTCTCCGACGGCGTGATCATCCAGCTCGCCGACCCGGTGATCATCCAGTGGATCATGGCGACGGCACGCGAGGCGGCTGCCGAAGCGGGCCGCGATCCCTCGGCGCTCAAGTGCATCGTCTGCGCGCCGAGCCACATCACCGACGACATCGCGGACGCGCGCGAGCAGGTCCGCTGGTTCCCCGCAATGGTCTCGAACCACGTGATGGACCTCGTCGAGCGCTACGGCTACGACTCGGAGATTCCCCACGAGCTGACCGAATACGTCCGCGCCCGCAAGTTCTACGACTACGACGAGCACTCGCGCGTCGGCGCGAAGCACGGGGAGTTCGTCACGGACGAGATCTGCGACCGCTTCTGCGTGCTCGGCAACGCGGAGCAGGCGACGGCGAAGCTGAGGGAGCTCGAGGAGATCGGCGTCGACCAGTTCAACATCTACCTCATGACTCATGGCCAGGAGGACGACCTCACCGCCTACGGCAAGGACATCATCCCGCAGTTCTGAGTCGCTAGATGATCGTGGCGCCGAGGGCGCTCGTGACCGGTGTCAGACACTGTGTCTGACACCTCGGCGTGTCCGGTGCGGACAGGGGGTCACGAAACCATGCGGGTTGCCGCCGCGCGGCTCTGACCCTTGTTACTGCTTCGTCACATGATTCTGGCGCCGAGCGCGCTTGCAACCAGCTCGACCGCAGTGAGCGCCGTCGTGTTCTCGCGATCGAGGATCGGGTTGACCTCGACGACCTCGAGCGAGCCCGCCAGCCCCGACTCGGCGACGAGCTCGAGCGCGAGGTGCGCCTCGCGGTACGTGAGCCCGCCGCGCACGGGCGTCCCCACGCCGGGCGCGATCTCGGGGTCGAGCGCGTCCATGTCGAGGGAGACGTGGACGAACGGCGCTCCGCCGATGAGGTCGAGCGACTCGCGCACTGCCCGCTCGATTCCGATGCGGTCGACCTCGCTCATCGTGAAGACGCGCACGCCGGCGTCGCGTAGGAGCCGACGCTCGCCGTCGTCGAGCTGTCGCGTCCCGACGAGTGCGACCCGGCGCGGATCGAGTGCGGGCAGCGGCCAGGCGTCCGACGCGAAGCCACCTCCCGCGAGGCCGAGTGCCGCGGCGAGTCCCATCCCGTGCACGTTCCCGCTCGGGCTCGTTTCGGGCGTGTTGATGTCCGAGTGGGCGTCGATCCAGAGGACACCGCCCGGGCCGTGCACTGACGCAAGCCCCCCGAGCGTCCCGAGCGCGACCGAGTGATCGCCGCCGAGGACGAGCGGTAGCGCACCACGCGCGGTCGCGCCTGCGACCCGGGCTGCGATCCGCTCGCACGTGTCGTGGATCTCGGGCAGGAAGCGTGCGCGCTCGTCGCGCAGTGCCGTCGCCTCGGCCACCGCGGTCTCGACGTTCCCCTCGTCGTGGACGTCGTAGCCGAGGCTCACGAGCCGCTCCTCGAGCCCCGCATTGCGGATCGCCGACGGCCCCATA
Source organism: uncultured Gaiellaceae bacterium (assembly GCA_963846995.1). Taxonomy (GTDB): domain Bacteria; phylum Actinomycetota; class Thermoleophilia; order Gaiellales; family Gaiellaceae; genus GMQP-bins7. The sequence goes on from CAWJYD010000005.1 coordinate 6,150, forward strand.
TCCACTCCGCGGCGCCCTTGACCGAGGTCGAGCGTCGCTCCGATGATCGCGATCTCGCGCTTCCCGCTCACGGGAGGCAGGCTAACGAGGTTCTCCAGTAGCGAGGGCCGGAATCGAACCGGCTCAGCGAGTTTCGAAAGTTCCGTCGCTAGACTCAGCCGCGGCGGCGAGGTAGCTCAGTTGGTAGAGCACACGGCTGAAAACCGTGGTGTCGCCGGTTCGATTCCGGCCCTCGCCATCTCTTTGACGTTGCTAGGTTCGGCCGCGATGGAGCTCGCGTTCCTCTCGGCGGTCGAGCAGGCGCGGCTCGTCCAGGACGGTCAGGCCTCCTCCTCGGAGCTCGTGGAACACTGCCTCGCCCGGATCGGCGAGCTCGACCCCGCGCTCAACGCCTTCGTCACGGTCTGCGCCGAGGATGCCCGGGCGGAGGCGGCGCGCATCGACGGGGGCTCCGGCGACCAGCCCTTCCGCGGCGTCCCGATTGCGATCAAGGATCTCGCCGCGACCGCTGGCATCCGCACGGCTTTTTCCTCGCACGCCTACGCCGACTACGTCCCAGACTTCGACACGGCAGTCGTCCGGCGCCTGCGCGATGCCGGGTTCGTGATCGTCGGCAAGACCAACACGCCCGAGTTCGGAACGATCGCGTTCACGGAGTCTGACTTGAACGGCGCGACGCACAATCCGTGGGCCACCGACCTGACGCCGGGTGGATCGAGCGGAGGAGCCGCAGCGGCGCTTGCGGCCGGTCTCGTCCCCGCCGCGCACGCCACCGACGGCGGCGGCTCGATCCGCATCCCGGCCTCGTGTTGCGGCCTCTTCGGCCTGAAGCCCGCGCGCGGGCGCGTCTCGAGCGCGCCGTTCCCGTCGCTCGAGGGCCTCTCCACCGCCGGACCGCTCACGCGCACCGTCGAGGACGCCGCGCACCTTCTGGACGTCCTCGCCGGGTACGAGCCCGGAGATCCGTGGTGGGCTCCCCCGCCTGAACGTCCATTCGCCGAGTCCGTACGTCTGCCGCCCGACCGACTTCGCGTCGCAGTCACGACGACGCCACCTGTGGACGTCCCGGTTCACGCCGACTGCGTCGCCGCCGTGAACTCGGCTGCCGAGCTCCTCGCGGAGCTGGGCCACGACGTCCGCGAGGAGACGCCACCCTGGCGTGAACCCGATCTCTTCGAGAAGTTCCTCGCGATCTGGCAGGTCGGTCCCGCGCTCCACCCGGTCGATCCGGCTCTCATGACCAGCCTCAACCGCGAGCTCGTCGAGGCCGCCCGCGCGACCTCCGCCGCCGACTATGCGAGAGCAGCGGCGTCGCTGCAGATGCTCGCCCGGCGAATCGTGGGATTCTGGAGCACCGCCGACGTCGTCCTGACCCCCACGCTCGCGTTGCCGCCCGTCCCGATCGGCTGGCAGGAGGAGGTCGAAGGCGCCTTCGCGCAGCTCCGGCGCAACGTCGAGTTCACGCCATTCACCTCGGTCGCGAACCTCACCGGCCTCCCCGCGATGTCGCTGCCCCTGAGCTGGAACGACGCCGGCGTCCCGGTCGGCGTCCACGCGATCGGCCCTCCCGCCGGCGAGGACGTCCTTCTCGCTCTTGCAGCCCAGGTCGAAGCTACGCAACCGTGGGCGCAGCGCCGGCCCGACCTGGTCAGCTCGCGAGGCTGATCCGGATCGACTGGCCGGGAGTCGCGTGCAGCATCCGCGCCGCACTCCCCCGCGAAATCGCGAGTGACATTTTCTTGTAGCTGTCCTCGTACAGGATCACGTCGCCGGGACGAGCGTCGGCGAACGTCCGCGCCATCACCGCGTAGTAGCGCTCGCCCGAGAGCTCGAGCTCGACCCGCGCGCCGGAGAAGATGCCGAGACTCTCGACGTCGTCGCGGTCGAGGTTGAGCGCGATGTTGCCGAAACTGTCGACGTAGAGGAGCGTCGCGCGGATCGCGCCGTCGGAGACTGCGGGCTCCGGGAGGTCGAGCCGCACGAGGCCGTCGGGATCCACGGGCGGGCCGAGATCCTCGAGCGGGACGCCGTTCGCGAGATGCGCCGCAGCCGGGCTGAAGAGATCTCGCCCGTGGAACGTCCGCGAGATCGATTCCAGCGCGTATGCCGGGTTCGCCAGCTCGTACGCCTCGGCGACGCCGGCGCGCGACGCGGCCGGCAGCAGGAGCCCGTTGTCGGGCCCGACGTACACGCGCGCCTCCTCGTCGCGAAGAGCGAGCGGACGCCGTGGGCCTCCTACACCGGGATCGACGATCGCGAGGTGGATCCCGACGGGCATGAACCCGATCGTGTTCGCCAGCACGAGGGCGCCCTCGAGGATCGACGTCGGCGGGATCCCGTGGGTGATGTCGATGATCTGCGCGTCCGGGGCGATGCGCTTGATCACGCCGTGGCACGTGCCGACGAAATCGTCCTTGAGCCCGAAGTCGCTGAGGAAGGTGATGAACACGGCGCGGAGCGTAGCGCCGGACTTCGGCGCGAGCTACCGGCGGCGAGCCTGGCCGGCGGCGCAGCGCCGAACGGATCCGCGTCTCATCTCACCGCACGGCTTCGCACCGCGCGGCCGGATCCGAACGAACGCCGAGGGCGCCTGCAGCGGAAGCGGCCTGCTGACCACGCGCGCATCGTATTCAGGCCTCCGGCGGGTCACGACTCACCCGACCGCCGTCGTGCCAGCTCGACGAGCTCGGCCGTGTCGCGCTGCAGGCGGGCGAGCTTCGCCGCGATGATCGCGACGTACGCGAGGACGAACGCGAAGACGACGGCGTACGCCGACGCAACGAGCTGACCCTGGCTCACTGAAGCGCCTCACGAAGCTCCCGCAGGTTCGCGTCGAGCCTCTTCCCGGCGAGCTCGACGCGATAGAGGACGTAGGCGAGAAGCGTGACCGCGATCCAGCACACGCAGAACGTCAGGAACATCGTGCCGCTCATCTGCGGCCCCGAGCGCGTGAAGACGGTCGGGTGGATGAAGTCGGAGGCGAGCCGGATCGCGAGGAAGCTCACCGGAATGAGCGCGACGCCGAACAGCGCATATACGGCCGACGACCGGGCGCGGCGCGGCCCCTCCTCGAGCGAGTAGCGCAGCATGAAGTAGGCGCAGTAGAAGAGGAAGAGCACGAGGAAGAGCACGAGCTGGTGCGAGCTCCACGTCCACCAGACACCCCACGACGCACGCGCCCAGATCGAGCCCGTGATGAGCGTCAGCGCGCCGAAGATCGTGCCCTGATGGATGGCGACGTAGCTCTCGAGGTCGTAGCGCTCGTCCCCGCGCCAGAGGAGGAGGAGAGCCTTGAGTGCCCCCAGCCCGAAGCAGAAGTACGCCGTGAGCGCGATCGGGACGTGGATGTAGAAGATGCGCTGGGAGATGCCTTGATCCGCATCCTCGGGCGCGATGACGAGGGCGAGAACGAGCGCGACCCCCATCGCGACCGCCGCGATCGCAGCAAGCCCCGGGAGGCCCCTGAGAGAGGACGCGCTCATGCCGCTACTCGGTGACGACGTACTCGAAGGACGCCCACGAGAGTACCGCGAAGACTCCGTCGTAGAGCGCGAGGAAGAGGAGGAACCGGCCCGGTTCCGCCGACACGGCACTTCCCACTCCGCCGACGACGAGCGGGATCGCGAGCGGGAGCACGAGAAGCGGGAGAAGCACCTCGCGGGAGCTTCCGGCGGCAGCCATCGCAGACATGAGCGAGCCGACCGCGCAGATGCCGACATCGGCGAGAAGGACGCCTGCGAGGGCCGACCAACCGAGCGGCTCGAAGAACGCCGCGAACGCGGGCAGCGCGACGACCTGCGCGGCGAGCAGGAACGCGAAGGTCGCGATGCTCTTTCCGAGCCAGATCGCGCTGCGATCGCACGGCGCGAGCACCAGGCCGTCGAGGACGCCGTGCTCGTGCTCCGGGACCCACGCGCGCGCCAGTCCGAGGAGCGCCGTGAACACGATGGCGACCCACAGCAGCCCGTACGCCGCACCTGAGCCCGACTGCTCTGGAAGCGCGAAGTGGAAGACGACGAGCGTCGAGAGGACGAAGAGGAGCATCGCAGGCAGCGTGTCCCGCCCCCGCAGCTCGACCCGCAGGTCCTTCCGCGTGAGCGCGGCCACGTCGGCGAAGTACGTCATCCGAGTGCCAGCGAGCTCGTCGCCAGATCGGTCAGCCGGGCGGGGTCGTGCGTCGAGACCACGAGCGTGCGTTCACCCGCGAGGCTCTCGAGCTCGCGATCGAGGAGCGCGGCTCCGTCCGCGTCGAGCGCCGAGTACGGCTCGTCGAGGACGACGAGCTTCGGGTCGTGGAGCAGCGTCCGGCAGAGCGCGAGCCGCTGTGTCATCCCGCGCGAGTACGTCGCCACCCGCTCGTGCCGCGCGTCCCAGAGCGAGAACCGCTCGAGCAGCATCCCGATCCGCTCACGCCGCTCGGGCACGCGGTAGAGCCGACCGAAGAGGTCGAGGTTCTCGACGGCGCTCAGCTCCCGGTACACGAGCGGCTCGTGAGCGAGATAGCCGAGTCCTGACCGGCCGACGTCCACGCTCAGCTCCCCCCGCGTCGGGCGAGCGAGGCCAACCAGCAGCCGCAGGAGCGTCGTCTTCCCGCTCCCGTTCGATCCCGTGACGACCGCGAATCCGCCCGGCGGAACGACCAGGTCGACGCCAGCCAGCACGCGCTTGCGGCCGTACCGCTTCTCGAGGCCGCTCGCGCGGATCACGTGAGGAGGACGTCCGCCGCCACGAAGGCGAAGAAGACGACGCTGATGACGCCGTTCATCGTGAAGAAGGCGGCATCGAGCCTGCGCAGGTCACCCGGCCGGACGAGCGAGTGCTCGTAGACGAGCAGACCGGCCGTTGCGACGACCCCGAGCCAGTAGAGGAACGACACGTCGAGACCGAGTCCCGCGGCGGCGAGCAAGAGCACGGTGGTGGTATGGAGCCCGCGAGCGCCGGCGAAGACCCCACGCTCGCCGAAACGCGTCGCCCACGAGTGCAGGCCTTCGGCCCGGTCGTGCTCGAGGTCGAACAGCGAGTAGAACAGGTCGAAGCCTGCGACCCAGGCGAGAACGGCGCCTCCGATCGCCCACGCCTCCCACGGCGCCGATCCGACAACCGCGAGCCACGCCCCGACCGGCGCGAGGCCGAGGCACGCACCAAGCCAGAGATGGCACAGCCACGTGACGCGCTTCAGGTATGGGTAGACGACGAACATCGCGACGGGAATCGGCCACAACCAGCGCACGATCGGGTCGAGCTGCGAGATGGCAACGAGGAACACCGCGAGCGAGAGCGCGCAGAGCGCGAGCACCTGCGTCCGCGAGAGAGCGCCGGAGGGAATCTCCCTCGTCGCCGTTCGCGGGTTCCGTGCGTCTATCTCGGCGTCCACGAGCCGGTTCACCGACATCGCGAGGGTCCGGGCACCGACCATCGCGACCGTGATCCAGACGAGGTTCGCGAGGCCGGGCCACGCGTCCACCGCGAGGAACGCTCCTACGTAGGCAAACGGAAGCGCGAAGACCGTGTGCTCGATCCGAACGAGCGACGCGAGCCGGCGCGGAAGCGTGACGGCAGCGGTCGTCACGTCTGCCGATGCGCGGTCGTGGTGCCTCCCGCTGCGAGCTCGAGCCCATGGCGCAGCGCGGGACGGATAACGGCAAATCCATCGCGGCAACCACCCGGAGAGCCAGGGAGATTCACCACGAGCGTCTCGCCGATCAGCCCGGCGATGCCGCGCGAGAGCAGTGCGTGCGGCGTTTTGGCGATGGCGTCGGCGCGGATCGCCTCGGCGAGGCCCGGAGCCTCGCGGTCGACCACGGCTCGGGTCGCCTCGGGGGTGACGTCGCGTGGCGCGAAGCCGGTGCCGCCCGTTGTCAGTATGAGCAACGCGCCGGACGCCACGAGCTCACGAAGCTCGGCGGAGATGACCTGCTGATCGTCGGACACGACACGCCGATCGACGTCGAACTCGTCTGCGCGAAGAAGCTCCTCGAGCAGGTCGCCGCTCGTGTCCTCTCGCACCCCGGCGCTGACCCCGTCGGAGACGGTCAGCACGGCGGCATTCACGGCGAATCCTTCGTCTTCTCGACGAGCCGCACGCCCTCGACGACCATCTCCTTGTCGACGGCCTTCGCCATGTCGTAGACGGTGAGCGCCGCGACGGAGACGGCGACCAGAGCCTCCATCTCCACGCCTGTCTGCGCGGTCGTCTCGGCCGAGGCCTCGATCTCGACACCGTCCCCGTCGACAATGAGAACCACGTCGACATGCGTGAGCGACAGCGGGTGGCAGAGCGGGATGAGCTCGGAGGTCCTCTTTGCGGCCATGACGCCGGCGAGCTTGGCGGTGACGAGCGCGTCGCCCTTCGGGAGCATCGCGAGCCGCCGCGCGGTGTCGGGCGCCATGCGAACCCGCCCGCGTGCAACGGCGCGCCGGCGTGAGAGCGGCTTGCCGCCGACGTCGACCATGTGCACCTCGCCTGACGGCGCGACGTGGCTCAGCTGCCCAGCGGCCTCCGACACAGTGTGATCGTAGACGGAGCCTGAGCGCCACCCACCGACGAGCGTCCGAGCGGAGCGGAAGGCGTCTGGACTCGGAGTCTGCGCGGAAGCAGGATCCAGCTCCGCCGAGCGTTCCTCAGGGCGGCAGCGTGAACGTTTGCTGCGTAGCGCGGGAGTTGTCTTACGAGCTCCGCACGGCGCGCTCCGGATCACGCGTGGCGTTTTCACGTGAAAACGCCGAAGCCGGCTCGGGCCGCCCAGCGGGCGACTCGATCCAGGGCAGGTCGAGCGTGAACACCGTCGGCGGTGCGCTCGGCTCGAGCCGCACGTCGCCGCCCATCACGCGGGCGATCTCGCGCGCGATCGCGAGCCCGAGGCCGCTGCCCGACGCCTTGCCGCCCTCGACGCGGTAGAAGCGGCCGAAGATCGCCTCGTGCTGGCTCGGCGGGATCCCGGGCCCGCTGTCCTCGACTGACAGCTCGGCACGATCCTTGCGGCGGCGGGCGCGAACGACGATCCTCGAGCCCACGGGCGAGTGTGTGAGGGCGTTCGTCACGAGCGCGCGGCCGATCTGCAGGATGCGCGCGTCGTCGCCCAGGCACCACACGGATCCGCCCTGCTCGCCCTCGATCTCGCGGCCGGTCGACGTCGCGACGTGCTCAAGCTCGCCCGCGAGCATCGCGACGATGCCGGACAGGTCGACCGGCTCGAGCTGAATCGTCAGCTGGCCGGCGTCGACTCGCGAGAGATCGAGGAGGTCGGTCGAGAGCTTGGTGAGCCGTCGAACCTGGCCCTGCATCGTCTCGATGAAGCCGTTTCGTGTCTCCTCGTCGAGATCCTCGTCGGCGAGGAGCTCCAGGAAGCCGCCGATCGAGAAGAGCGGCGTGCGTAGCTCGTGCGACGCATTCGCAACGAACTCCTTGCGCGCGTTGTCGAGCTGCGCGAGGTGGAGCCGCATCTGGTCGAACGTCCGCGCGAGGTCGCCGATCTCGTCGTTTCCGTGGTCGACGACCGGTGCGCCGAAGTCGCCGCCGGCGATGCGCTCGGCAGCGGTCTCGAGCCGGAGCAGTCGGTGCGAGAGCATGCCCGCGGCGGTGAGGCCGAGGATGAGCGCGAGGACGAGCGCGAACGCGGTGGCGAGGAGCAGGCGCTCGCGCACGAGTCGCACGGTTGCGAGCGAGTCCGCGAGCGGCGCCTGGAAGAGGACGATCACGTCGGCGACCGGTACCGCGACGTTCGCGTAGTCGCCTCCGGTGCGAAAGACGCGCCCCCGCTCGACCTTCCCGGTCATCAGCGACCGCAGCGCCACCGGATCCTTGGCGACGTCCCGCGAGCTCTGCGTCCGGGAGTCGGCGACCGGGGCGAGCGCCGGGCGTGTTCTTCGAGAGGACGCTGAACACGACGACGCGCGCGTTGGCCTGCACGGCGTAGCGCTCCACGCGGTTCTGCCACACGCTCGTGTCGTCGGGAAGGGTTCGCGCGAGCGGAACCGCGACGGTCTCGAGCTGATCGAGACGCGCGTCGACCAGCCGGCGCTCGAGCGAGGGCACCACGATCATGTAGGCCGTCCCCAGCGCGCCGGCCACGATTCCGACGAGGACGAGCACGATGCGGATGCGGATCCCGCCGGGAAGCGTCATGAGGCTAGTCCGGCCGGAAGCGATAGCCCGCGCCGCGCATCGTGAGGATGAGCTCCGGCGCGCTCGGATCCCGCTCGATCTTCTCGCGGAGGTGGCGGACGTGCACGTCGATCGTGCGTGGCTCGCGGTAGTCGGCACCGCCGCGCAGACGCTCGAGGAGCTCCCGGCGCGAGAAGACGACGCCCGGGTTCTGCGCAAGGACGACGAGCATCTCGAACTCGATGAACGTGAGCTGCACGGCCTGTCCTCGAACCTCGACGGTGCGACGCGGGACGTCGATCCGCAGCTCTCCGCGCTCGATCAGCTCCTCCCGCTCACCCGCCAGGTGCGGGGACGCCGCGCGGCGCAGGATCGCCCGCACGCGGCTGCGAAACTCCCGGATCGAAAACGGCTTGGTGATGTAGTCGTCCGCGCCGAGCTCGAGCCCGAGCACCTTGTCGAGCTCCTCGCCGCGAGCGGTGAGCATGATGATCGGGACGTTGCTCTGGCTGCGGAGCCGTTTGCAGACCTCGAGCCCGTCCAACCGCGGCAGCATGACGTCGAGGACGACGAGATCGATGGATGCTTCCTCGAACCTCTGCAGCGCTTCTTCGCCGTCGCGCGCCTGGACGACCGTGTATCCGTCCCGCTCGAGCGGGTACGTGAGCAGCGTCTGGATCGATTCCTCGTCGTCGACGAGGAGGATTGTCGAAGAGTTCGGCATCGGAGCGTTCGCGCGAGCTTGCGGCTCCCGGCGCGCCTACTATAGCCCCGCGATGGAAGCGGCCCGTCTCGGGGCGCGCGGTCGTCGGCTACGTCGCGGCACCGTCGAACGTCCCCTCAACTCGCGCCTCGTGCGAGTCGGATTCGTCCTGCTCGTCCCGGCGCTACTCGCGTTCCTGTTCTCGGTGTCGACAACCGGGACACTTCCGCGCGCGAGTCTCGACCCGTTGTTCGACGGGGGGGCTGCAACTGCACTCGCGAGCTCGCTCTCGACCGAGTACCCGTCGCGGGTTCCGGGCTCGCAAGGGGCCGCAGACGCGACGCGCTGGTACGCGGAGTCGGTGAGGTCGCTCGGCCTGGCGCCCGAGGAGGACACGTTCGACACGAGCCTCGCCGACCTCGGGCGCGTCCAGCTGACGAACGTCACGACGGTCATCCCCGGACGGTCCGACGAGGCGATCGTCGTCGTTGCTCATCGAGACAACGCAGGCGTCGACGAGGCGCGTGGCGACAACGCCTCTGGGACGGCAGCGCTTCTCGAGCTCGCACGAGGTTTTGCGCCCGACGACAGCGGGGTCGGGCCGCTCCCCGAACACACGCTCGTGCTCGTGTCGACGGATGCGGGAGCGTATGGAGGCGCCGGCGCGGAGCGCTTCGCGCGGACGTCGCCGTATGCGAAGTCAGCCATCGCCGTGGTGATCCTGGACGGTCTCGCCGGACGCGGGCGGCCGAAGATCGCCATAGCGGGCGACGAGCCGGTGTCGCCTTCCAGAACGCTCGTGCGCACCGCCGCCGCCCGCGTGTCGGAAGAGACAGGACTCACCACCGAGCTCCCGAGCGCGCCGACACAGCTGCTCGACTTCGGCCTGCCGTTCGCGGCAGGCGAGCAGGGGCGCTTCCTCGGGCACCACGTGTCCGCAGTGACCATCACCACTGATACGGAGAGCTCCGCCGGCGATCCCGGTACGGCCGTCGCGGCCCAGCGCCTCGGCCAGCTGGGACGCGCGACCGAAGCCCTGCTCGACTCGCTCGATGAGAGCGCGGCCGGGACGCACCGCACGCCGGACAGCGTGTTCTTCTCGGACCGCGCAGCGAGCGGCTGGAGTGTTCGCCTGATCCTCGTCCTCGGCGTGATCCCGTTCACGCTCGGTGTGGTCGACCTGCTCGTCCGAGTACGCCGGAGGCGACTCCCGCTCGCACCGTCGGTACGCGCCCTGCGAACGCGGCTCGTCCTCGCCCTCGTCGCTGGCGTCCTGTGCTGGTTCGGAGCGGAACTTGCGATGTTCCCGACCGGGGCCTCGCTACCACTGCCCCCGTACGCCGACATCGTCGAGATCCCACCCGTTGCCGGCCTACTCGCCCTCGCTGCCGCCTTCGCGGTCGTCTGGCTCGTACTCCGGCGGCCGCTCAGGTCGACGCGCACGACCTCCGCCACGGATCGACTGACGGGGCTCGCTGTTGCCCTGGCGCTCCTCGGCGTGCTCGCGCTCGCCGTCGCGCTCACGAATCCGTACGCCCTCGTCTTCCTGCTGCCGTCGCTCTACGCCTGGCTCTGGCTCCCTCTCGAGGGACGCGTGTGGGTGCGTGTCGCGGCCTTCGTGGCCGGTCTCGCAGGGCCGGCGATCGGAGTGCTCCTGCTTGGCAACGAGCTCGGGACGTCCCCGATCGAGTCCGTGCTCTACCTCGTAGGCCTCGCGACGGTGGGATACCTCCCGCTGACCTCCGTGCTCGCCGGGCTCGTCTGGCTCGCGGTCGCGGCGCAGGTCGGCGCACTCGCCTTCGGTCGCTACGCGCCGTACGCCGACGGCATCAGCTCGCTTCGCCCGTCGCTCAGTCGAGCGAAATGAACCGCACGGCCGCGCCCGGCTCCAGCGTCGACTCCCCGCGCGGAACGTGGACGAGCGCGTCCGCCGACGCCGCGCGGACGATCATGTGCGACTCCTGGCCGCCGATCGCCTCGAGCAGCTCTCCGTCGGCCGTCGCCACCCGCCGAGCGCGAACGAACTCGTCCCGTTGCGGGTTCCGGCGCAGCGCAGTCGCGAGCCTCCCCGGCAGATAGCCGGGCGTGGGGCTCGCAGCACCCTGCCTCGCGAGGAGCGCGGGGCGGACGAACACGAGTGCGCCGACGAGGGACGAGACCGGATTCCCAGGCAGGCCGAAGACGAGCGTGTCCCCTCGCACTCCGAACGTGAGCGGCTTGCCGGGTTTCACGGCGACCCCCCAGAACACCTCCTCGACTCCGAGATCCGCTTCGACCCCGCGTACGAGGTCGTGCGGCCCCATCGAGACGCCGCCGGAGGTGACGAGGACGTCGGCCTCGAGCCCCCGCTCGAGCGCTGCGCGGTGCGAAGCGAGGTCGTCCTCGACCACGGGCATCACTTCGACCGTCGCCCCGCTGCTTGCGAGCGCCGCGGCGATCATCACGCGGTTCGACTCGTAGATCTGGCCGGGAGCGAGCTCCGTGCCCGGTGCGCGCAACTCGCTTCCCGTTGCGAGGACGGCGACTCGTGGCCGGACCGAACAAACGAGCTCGGCCACCCCCGCGGCGGCGAGACCGCCGATCTGCTGGGCGGCGAGGCGTATGCCGGCGTCGACGACCGTCGCTCCCGCGCGCACGTCGCCGCCGCGCGGTCGGACGTGCTGACCGGCCTCGACAGCGGTCGCGACGACGACGCTGTCTCCGCGATCCTCGACCACCTCGACCGGCACGACCGCGTCAGCTCCGTCAGGGACCGTGGCGCCGGTGGCGATCCCGGCGGCGGAAGCGGGCGGGAGGGCTCCTGGCGGCGCGGTACCGGCCGGAATGCGAAATGCAACGGGAAGCTCACCCGGTGTGTCCGCCGCACGAACCGCGAAACCGTCCATCGCGGAGCTCGGAAACGGGGGCAGGTCGACGCGCGCGAGGGCGGGCGCTCGCAGCACACGCCCGTTCGCTTCGAGGAGCCCGACCGTCTCAGTCGGAAGCGGCCGAGCGTGGGACAGGATCCGCTCGAGCGCCTCCTCGACGGTCAGCAGTTGTGACTGCATCGACTCCTGGGACCGCTGTCCGAGGGTGGCGGCTTCGCCGGGGTCGTCTCGGTCGTCGTGCCCGTGGTCGTCGTCGACGGCGTCGCGCTCGGGTCGTAGGCGAGGGCGTACTTCCCGCGCGTGAACGGCTTCCACGTCGGCCACGACGACGGCTCCGGGAACTGCTCCGGATCGGTGTTGTCGAGAGCGGGCTCCATGAAGAGCCTCCAGATCTCGGCCGGGAAGGTGCCGCCGGCGACGGCGATCCCGTGGACGTTCAGCATCGGGATCTCGCCACGCGTGTAGCCCACCCACACGGTCGTTGCCAGCTCAGGCGTGAACCCCGCAAACCACGCGTCCTCGTGGTTCTCGTTCGTGCCCGTCTTGCCCGCAGCGGGCCGGCCCATGGCTGCCCGGATCCCGGTTCCCGACTGGACGTTCTCCTCGAGGATGCGCGTGACGATCGCGGCTACGCCCTCGGAGATCGCGCGATGGCGCTTCGGCCTGCCCCAGCCGGCGTCGGTGTCGTCGCGACCGTTCGCGAGGATCACCTTCCGAATCGCCATCGGATCCGCGTGTACGCCGCCGTTCGCAAGCGTCGAGTACGCGGTGGTGAGATCCAGCGGCGAAACCGCGATCGAGCCCAGGCCGATCGACGGGACGTACGCGCCGTTCACGTCGAGGGGCGAGCGCACGCCCATGCGGCGTGCGACGTCTGCGACCTTCTCGGGCGTCACGTCGAGCGTGAGCTGCGCGTAGACGGAGTTGTCGGAGCGGAGGGTCGCGCTCCTGATCGAGCTCCACCCGTAGTAGTCGTTCGCGTACGTGTGCACGCACCACCACGTTCCGTCGTCGCAACTGCCGGCGGGGTGGGTCTTGTAGACGAACGGCGCCGAGACGTAGTACGTCGTGTCCGGGTTGATGCCCTGCTCGACCGCGGCAGTGAGGACGAACGTCTTGAACGTCGATCCGGGCTGTCGGCGGGCCTGTGACAGCAGGTTGAACTCGTTCTTCGCACGGTTCGGGATGACCGCGGCCATCGCGCGGATCGCGCCCGAGTGCGGGCTGATCGAGATCAGGGCCGCAGCGGGGTCGCTCGACCGGTTCAGCGTGTCGCTGATCGCCTTCTCCGCAAGCCGCTGGTAGCGAGGAACGATCGTCGTGTAGACCTTGAGCCCGCCGGAGCGCACCTGCGCGGCGCCATACGCCTGGATGAGCTGGTCTCGGACGTATCCGAAGAAGTACGGCTCGCGAATCTTGCTGTAGAGCCTGCCGGGGTGGAGCGTCACGCGAGCCGCGACCTCTTGCCTGTAGATGCGCGGCGTGATCACCCCGGTCTCGAGCATCGCGGCCAATACCTCCCGCCTGCGTGCGAGAGCACGCGACGGCGCGGTGAACGGGTCGTCGACCGACGGCGCCTGTGTGAGCCCGGCGATCAGCGCCGCCTGGGAGAGATCGAGCTTCTTCGCGGGGATCGAGAAGTAGGTCTCTGCCGCAGCCTCGATGCCGTACGCGTGGTTCCCGTAGTACACCTGGTTCAGGTACGTCGTCAGGATCCGTTGCTTCGACCACGCGCGGTCGAGCTTCGTCGCCAGGCAGGCTTCCTTGACCTTGCGTTGCACGGTGCGCTCGTTCGAGATGTAGAGGTTGCGCACGAGCTGCTGGGTGATCGTCGACCCGCCCTCCACGATCTGCCCGGCCTTGGCGTCGGCGACTGCCGCGCGCGCGATTCCCTCGAAGTCGACACCCCCGTGCTGGAAGAACCGCCTGTCCTCGATCGCGATCGTCGCCTTGCGAATCCACAGGGAGGTGTCGGCAGCGCTCACGGGCTCGCGGTTGCGCTCGGCCGGGATCGAGCCGAGCAGGCTTCCGTTCGCGGCGTAGACGAACGAGTTCGAGCCGATGTTCACGGAGCGGAGCGCGTCGAGGTCGCACGACGAGCCGTAGGCCACGACCGCCGCGGTGCTGCCGATCCCCGCTGCGGCTGCGACCGCCACGATCGCGGCGATTGCGATCACCGCGCCGTGCTTGCGCCGGCGCCTGCGAGCCGCGCGCTGATGCCGTCCGCGCGGCCGGAGCGTCTCCGGATCGAGCGGCGTGCGCCTGCTCCGGGGCGGGCTCATGCGGAGATGCTAGCCACGGCCCGTCCTCATTCGAGTGCGCCGGGCCGCCTCCTCGAACGGCGTGCGGCACGCGCGTGCTGGAATCCCGCCATGACCGAGACCCCGTTGGCGGTTCCGCATCGCGGCAAGCTCGTCGCTTGGCTCGTCTTCGTCTCGGCGCTCGTGATCCTCGGCTACGGCTCGCGGCTTCTCGGAGGAGACGACACACCGCACGACCTCGCGTACCGCTACTCGTCGTCGGTCGCGGCGCTCGTCCAGTACGGGATCATGCTCGGGATCCTGCTCCTCATCGCCCGCGGGCTTCCGCGCCGCGAGGCTTTCGCACTGCGACGCCCCAAGTCGTGGCCGCGGGCGCTCGGGCTTGCGGTGCTCGCACTCCTCACCATCTACTTCGCCTCGTTCGTCTACGAGCAGGCCCTCTCGCTCCTCGGAAACTGGAACCCCTCGGACGAGCAAGGGCTCGTCCCGGACGGCTGGGACTCGAGCCGAGCCGGAGCCTTCGTCGCGTTCTTCCTCGTCGTCACGCTCGTCGCACCGGCGATCGAGGAGCTCACGTACCGCGGGCTCGGCGTCGGGCTGCTCGAGCCGTATGGATCGACGCTCGCGATCGTGCTGACCGGCGTCCTCTTCGGCGCGGCGCACGGACTGCTCGTGGGGTTCCCGATCCTCGCGTTCTTCGGGATCGTCGTCGCGTGGCTCCGCGTACGGACGGACAGCGTCTACCCGGGCATGCTGCTGCATGCCACGTTCAACGGGATCGCGCTGATCGCCGCCGTCAGCGGTGCCGGCTGACGCTACGCGGCGTCGTCTTCCTCGTCGTCGTCGAGCTCGTCGACGTCTTCGAACTCCTCCTCGAGGCTCGTCGCGAACTCCTCGGGCGTCACTGTCTCGATGAACCGGCGGAACTCCTCCGGGTCGAGATCCGCGAGACTCGATGCCGTGACGAGGCTCACCTGCTCGTCGTCGCCGGCCTGGAACTCGATGCTCGACTCCTCGACGACGTCGTCCGCCGCGAAGATCTGCGCCTCGCAACGGACCGCGAGAGCAATCGCGTCCGACGGTCGCGAGTCGATCTCGAGCTCCTGCCCGTCGTGGACGATGGTGATCCGCGCGTAGTACGTGTTCTCTCGGAGCTCGGTGACGGTGACCTTCACGACCTCACCCTTGAGCTCCGAGACGACCTCGGTGAGGAGGTCGTGCGTTTGGGGCCGAGGCGGCGTGGCTCCCTGCAACTTCATGAGGATCGCCGCCGCCTCCGCGTGGCCGATCCAGATGGGAAGGAAGCGATCCTCGTCGGTCGTCTTGAGCAGCACGATCGGCTGCTTGCCGATCGGCTCGAAGCTCACGCCGTAGAGAGTCATCTCGCGCATCCCGACGACCCCATGTTAGTCAGGGCCTCAGCCCGAACCGCTGGATCCGATGACCGCCCCAGCGGTCTGGGTACGGCCATTCGCATTCGGCCTCTCACAACGAGCGTCGTTGACTCTGCCGGCCGGAAAGCGACGGCAGTCGTTTCCGGCATCGGCAAAGGCATGGGCGATCCTGGACTCGAACCAGGGACCTCCGCCTTATCAGAGCGGCGCTCTAACCGACTGAGCTAATCGCCCGAGCGGGTCAACTGTACCGCCGGAATTCCTACGCCGCCCGTTCCTCGACGAGACGCGTTGCGGAAGCTTCCAGCGCCTCGACGAGCTCCGCCAGGCCCTTCTCGTCCTCGAATCGGATGTGCAGCGCGCCGGTGGAAACACTTGCCGGCATGCCGGTGAGCCTCTCCGCGGCGCTGCGTGCGCGGTCGACGAGCGCGGGATCGACCGCTGCCGCACGTCGTGGGCGACGGCGTGCGCCGCCCTCGCGTGCAGCCCGCTCGGCCGCCCTGACGGTGAGCCCCTCCTTGACGATCCGGCGCGCGAGGCGACGGCGGGCGTCGTCGTCGGGCAAGGAGAGCACGGCCCGCGCATGACCCTCGCTCATGTCACCGCGGGCGAGCATCCACAGAACCTCCTCCGGAAGGTCGAGGAGGCGAAGACGGTTCGAGACCGCCGGCTTGGAGCGGCCGACCCGGTCGGCCACGTCGCCGAGCGACAGCTCGAACTCGTCCACGAGCGACGCGTAGGCGCGGGCTTCCTCGACCGCGGACAGCTGCTCGCGCGCGACGTTCTCGACGAGCCCGAGCAGGAGCGATTCGCGATCCTCGACGTCGCGCACGAGCGCAGGCAGCGTCGCCATCCCCGCTGCTCGCGCAGCGCGCCAGCGACGTTCGCCCGCGATCAGCTCGAAGCCGCCCTCGGCGCGCCTGCGCACGACGATCGGCTGCAGCACGCCCTGGAGCCGGATCGAGCTCGCGAGACCCGTCGCGGCTTCCGGCTCGAAGCGGCGGCGCGGCTGACGCGGGTTCGGGTGGATCGTCTCGACCGGGAGATGCACGAGCTCGGGCTGGCCCGCCTCCCCGAGCAGGACTTCGAGACCGCGACCGAGGCCGCGGCGCTCCTTAGGAACGCTCGACAAGCTCCATCGCCACCTTCCAGTAGGCCTCGGCGCCGGCGGAGCGGCGGTCGTAGGCGATCGCGGGGACTCCGTGACTCGGCGCCTCCGCAAGCCGTACGGAGCGGGGGATCGTCGTGGCGAAGACGAGCGTCCCGAAGTGCCGGCGGAGCTCTCGCTCGACCTCACCGGCGAGCCGCGTGCGGCCGTCGGCCATGGTCAGCAAGATCCCCGCCACGGCCAGCTCCGGATTCAGCTTCGCCTTGACGAGATTGATCGTCCCGAGCAGCTGGGAGAGACCCTCGAGTGCGTAGTACTCGGCCTGAACCGGCACGATCGCGCGGTCCGCGGCGGCGAGCGCGTTGACCGTCAGCGGTCCGAAGGAGGGAGGGCAGTCGAGGAGGACGTAGGTGTAGTCGTCGAGCGAGTCGGCGAGAGCCTCGGCGAGGTAGCGCTCGCCGCCGGGGCGATTCGAGAGATCGACTGCCGCGGCCGCGAGGTCGTTCTTCGCCATGACGATGTCGAGGTTCTCGACGTGCGACGGCTTCGCCAGGTGCGCCAGCGGGACGCCGTCGAGCAGCTCGTGCGTCGACGCTCCGTTCGCACGCATCCCGAGCCCGGACGTGGCGTTGGCCTGTGGGTCGAGGTCGATGAGGAGCACGCGCTCTCCGGCCTCCGCGAGGCATGCGCTGAGGTTGACGGCGGTCGTCGTCTTGCCGACCCCGCCTTTCTGATTCGCGACCGCGTACACGGTCGTCGTGCGCAGAACCGGAGATCCGCCGGTGCGGACTCTCAGGTCGGGCGACAACCCTTGAGCGGGCACGCGCCAAGCGTAGAGAGCGAGGCGGCTGGCGCTCGCACGGGGCTCCTCGGCGCCGGCTACTAGACTCGCCGTCGTGCGAGAACCCGCTCCGCCGTACGCAGGCGAGGGGCCACACGAGCTCTGGCACGTCAGCGAGGACGCGACGATCGCCGCGTTCGCACCACACGTCAGCGAGACCGCGAGCAGCTCCGAGCCCCGCGTCTGGGCGGTCGACACCCGGCACCTGCCGCTGTACTGGTTCCCGCGCGAGTGCCCGCGCGCGACGTTCTGGTCGACTGCGGAAACGGAGCCGGACGACCTCGGCCTTCTCGCCGGCGCTACCCGAGTGCATGCGATCGAGGCCGGCTGGCTCGAGCGCATGGGCGAGGCGCGCATCTTCGCGTACCGGCTGCCGGAGGAGACGTTCGAGCCCGATCCCGAGGTCGGCGGCTACTGGCTGAGCCGCGCGGAGGTCGTCCCCCTCGAGGTTGTCGAGCTCGGAGACCTCGTCGCGCTGCATGCACGGGCCGAGATCGAGCTCCGGCTCGTCGCGAGCTTGTGGCCACTCTGGGAGCGGGTCGTGGGGTCGACGCTCGAGTTCAGCGGGATCCGGCTCCGAAACGCGGGCCAGGCGATCCCCTAGGCGAGCGGCCGTTTCTTCGCGACTCCGGGTCGTCGCGGGAAGCCGGGTGGCGTGGGCGCCACCTTCCGCACGACGGCGACGCCGTCCTCCTGGCGCTCGAGCTCCCCGCCGACACGTGCTGCCGCGCTCCGCAGCGCGTCGCGATCGGCGGTCGGGCCGAGCCAGAGGAGCGCCGCTCCGTGGAGCGCCACGAGGGGGAGGCACAGCTCGACGGCGACAGGAGGCTTCGCGAGCGCCTTCGCCAGAGCGACGCCGTACGTCTCGAGAGGCTGCTCCTCGGCGCGACCCCACGTGACGGTGACGTTCTCGAGCTCGGCCGCGAAGCGCTCGAGGAAGGCGCACTTGCGCCGCTCCGCCTCGAGCAGCGTGAACGAGCGAAGCGGGCGTGCCACGGCGAGGGGGAGCCCAGGGCTTCCGCCTCCGGAGCCGACGTCGATCACGGGACCATCGAGCGCGTCGATGAGCTCGGCCGCGCCAAGCGCATCGTCGAGCAGCACGCGTCGCGCGTCGTCCTTCTGTTCGAGCGCGGTTGCTCCGGGCGCAGCGACGACCTCCTCGAGCCAGCGGTCGAGGAGCGGCGGCACGGCGGGTCTCAGGTCGCGAGCTGGCGTGGCCGGACGATCACGAAGCGGTTCGGCTCGGCGCCCTCGCTCTCAGTCTCCACCTCGGGATCGTCCTTGAGCGCCTCGTGCACGATCTTTCGCTCCACGGGGGTCATGGGCTCCATCGAGACGCGGCGCCCGGTGGCCGAAGCCCGCGACGCCGTCTTGCGTGCGAGATTCTCGAGCGTGGCGGTGCGCCGCGCGCGGTAGCCGGCCGCATCGACGACGACCGAGTGTTGTTCGCCCGCCGCTCGGGTCACGGCGTTCGCGAGGTACTGCACCGCATCGATCGTCTGGCCGTGCTTCCCGATGAAGAGTGCGACGTCGCGGCCGTCGCAGCTCACCTGCACCCCGTCCTCGACCTCGCGAGCCGTCACCGTGACATCGGCGCCGATGCCGACGGCGATTCGCTCGACGAACTCGCGCGCCTCCTGAACGGCAGGCGAATCATCCTGGGCCGGCTGGCTCGTCGAGGAAGGAGCGTCCACACTCGCGATGACGCGCGCAGGACTGAACCCGACACCGAGCAGGCCCCGCTCACCCTCGGACACGACCTGGAACTGGACGCTCTCGCGGTCGAGTCCGGGAACCTTCTGCTCGAGCTCGCGAAGCGCCGCCCACTTGGCCTCGCCGACCGTCTCCCCAGCCGCCTCGACACTCACGGGCGCGGAGGAGTTCATCGCCGTGTTCGTCCCCCGCCCTTCCGCTTGACGCGCCTCGGCGCACCCGAGTCGCGCTTGCGGTTCGAGCCGTCCTCGGCCTGCGCCTCGCGGGGTGGCGGCGCCTCGTCGCGTGCCGGCGTGCGACTCGAGCGCTTGGGTGGCACGATCTGCCTCGGCATCAGCCGACGGGTGACGAGGCCCTGCCCGGTCGTCCACAGATTCGTCGTGAGCCAGTAGATCATGAGCCCGGACGGGAACCGAAGGATGAACGGCAGGAAGACGACGGGGAGGACCATGATCATGATCCGCTGCGACTGGCTCTGCATCGTCGTCGACATGAGGTAGGTCGAGAGCAGCTGGCTCGCGACGTAGACGAGGATGAGCACCGGCCCCCATCCGTAACGAACCTTCTCGGTGATGTCGACGAGGCCGAGCCACTGGAGCGACGACCCCGGGTAGTGGACGAAGATCTCCTTCTCGAAGTCCTTGAGGACGTAGAAGAGCGAGATGAAGATCGGGATCTGGAGGACGATCGGCAAGCAGGAGGCGTACGGGTTGATCTTGTTCTCCTTGTAGAACTTCATCAGCTCTTCCGACTGCCGCTGCCGATCTGCCTTGTAGCGCTGCTGGATCGCCTTCATCTCCGGCGCGTGCAGCTGGAGGCTCTGCATCGAGTGGATCTGGCGAATGGCGACCGGGACGAGGAGCATCCGCACGATCACCGTCAGCCCCACGATCGACCACGCCCAGCTCAGCCCCACCGAGCTGTGAAGCCACGTGAGCAGGTGCGTGAGGACGTTCTCGAGCGGAGTGAGGATGCCGCCGAGGATCACGTGCGCACCTTTCCGGACCGACCGAGCGGGAAGACCGACTGGTCACGGGCGTAGTCGACGCCTCCGTGACTCCAGGGGTTGCAGCGAAGGAGTCGCCAGCCCGCGAGCACGCTGCCGCGGACGAGGCCGAACTCACGGAAGGCGTCGAGCGCGTACTGCGAGCAGCTCGGATGGTACTTGCACGTGCCGGCCGGAGTCAGCAGGCCGAAGGTGTAGCGCCACGCGTACACGGCCGCGATGCCGAGGTACCTCATGGCACCCCAGCTTTCTCGAGGACTGCCGAAAGCTCCGCTACGAGCCAGTCCTTGCCACGCGTATCGGCGGGCTCCGCAAGACCAGGCCGCGCCGAGATGACGTAGTCGCGACCTGCCGGGACCGTCGGAAGGAGGTCGCGCCAGCTCTCTCTCAGCAACCGCTTCACGCGGTTGCGAGCGACGGCGGACCCGACGGAGCGCGGAACTGCGAGTCCCAGCCTCGGTTCGCCATCGGGCTCGCCGTCGCGCGGGAACCAGTGCAGGACGAGGTAGCGGCTCGAGACGGACCGGCCGCGGCGGTAGACCGTGTCGAAATCCTTCGACCGCGAGAGCCGGTAGCGGCGCTGCACCGTTTCAGCGGACGGGAACGGAAGCTGCGAGCGCAGCGTCCGTTCGCACCGGAACCCGCGCGCACTGCCGGCGGGCGAGCACTGGATGGACAGATCTCACCTCGGCCTCGTTGGACGCCTCACGCGGAGAGGCGCTTGCGCCCTCTCGCGCGACGGCGCTTCAGAATCGCGCGACCGCCGCGGGACGACATCCGGGCGCGGAACCCGTGGCGCCGCTTCCTGCGGCGAACGTTCGGCTGATAGGTGCGTTTCACGTCTCTGGTCGGAGGTCGAAGGCGGGGAGCAGCGAGTATAGACGACCGTTCTCGAACCCCGGTTTTCCACAGTCACCCCGGGGCGGCGGAGGTCGGAAATCGCTGCTCACGTGGCGGCCGCGTCGTCTGTTCGAGCAACACACCCGGATCGTTCCACACCTGTGGATTAGGGTGTGGATGGCAGGAAATACCTGCAAATTGCGCCCATTTTCATCCACAGCTGCCGGTTGAGCGGGCTCCGAGAGGGTGCTATGCTCGCCGCCTCCCGACGACCTTTCGACGCAAGAGGATGGGTGGAGCACCCAGCCAACACGCACGCGGACGACCTCTGGAACGCCATCTACGGGCAGTTGCGGCAGACCCTCGCCGAGTCCGCCTGCTCGTGGTTCGCCCAGGCTCGGCCGCATTCGCTGCGCGGTCAGCACCTCGTCGTCGAAGTCCCGAACGACTTCACACGAGACTGGATCGACGGCCACCTGCTCGCTGAGGTCAGTCGCGCCGCGAGCGAGGCGAACGCGGGCACGCATGTCTCCTTCACGGTCGCCGACCATGCCCCTCCGGCGGCCGAGCCGCACGAGCCGGCTCCGGAGCGAGCGAGCGAGCCGGTCGCGGAGCTGCCTGCAACGCGGGAGACGGTCGAGGTTCCGCTCAACGCGAAGTACACCTTCGACCTCTTCGTCATCGGCTCGTCGAATCGGTTCGCTCACGCAGCCGCGCTCGCAGTCGCCGAAGCGCCCGCCCAGGCGTACAACCCGCTGTTCATCTACGGCGGCACTGGGCTCGGCAAGACGCACCTGCTGCAGGCGATCGGGCACTACGTTCGGCAGCACTCCCGCCGCCTGACCATGCGCTACGTGACGAGCGAGACGTTCATGAACGAGTTCATCGACGCCGTCCGTGAGCGTGGGGCGCGAATCGAGGGCTTCAAGCGGCGCTACCGCAACTACGACGTGCTCCTCGTCGACGACATCCAGTTCTTCGCGGGCAAGGAACGGATCCAGGAGGAGTTCTTCCACACCTTCAACTCGCTCTACGAGAGCGGTGCGCAGATCGTGATCTCCTCCGACCGGCAGCCACGCGAGATCGGCGAGCTCGGCGACCGGCTGCGCTCCCGCTTCGAGTGGGGTCTCCTCACCGACATCCAGGCGCCCGACCTCGAGACGCGGATCGCGATCCTGCGCAAGCGCGTCGACACCGAGGGGATCGAAGTACCCGATCCGGAGGTACTGACGTTCATCGCCGGACGGGTCAGCGCCAACATCCGCGAGCTCGAGGGTGCGTTGACCCGTGTCGTCGCCTTCTCGTCGCTCACCGACCGCGCTCTCACCCCCGAGCTCGCCGAGACCGTGCTCAAGGACGTGTACCCGCAGGGCGAGCCGGCCCCCGAGGTGACCATCGCGCGCATCCAGGAGGCGGTGTCGTCACGCTTCGGCGTGACCCACGAGGAGCTCGTCAGTCCACGTCGTTCACAGGCGGTCGCCTACCCGAGGCAGGTCGCCATGTACCTCTCGCGCGAGCTCACGGGAGCGTCGCTACCGACGATCGGCAAGGAGTTCGGGGGTCGTGACCACACGACGGTGATCCACGCGAAGGACAAGATCACGAAGCTCATCCGCGAGGACCGCTCTGTGTACAACCTTGTGCAAGAGCTGACCGCCCGCATCAAGCAGCCGCACTGATGTTGGGGGTCCATCTGCGAACCGCTCGACGCCCTGTGGAATGCGAAGATGTTCGTCCACACCGTGACCCACACATGTTTTCCCCGCTCTCGAGCCACAATCCACCCGTCCTCCCCAGGACTCACACTCCTATGACTACTACGACTCTTTTTTCTCTCTCATGAGTACAGACATCGTGTCCAGCACGGCTCTTCGCATCACGTGCGCGAAGAGCGAGCTCGCGTCGGCTCTTTCCGTCGTCTCGAGAGCGGTGTCGACCCGGGGCGCAGTGCAGGTGCTCGGCGGGATCCTGCTGCAGGCCGAGGACGACAAGCTGACCTTGTCCGCCACGGACATGGAGATCTCGATCCGGACGTCGCTCGCGGGCGAGGCGGAGGGAGACGCGAGCGTCGTCGTCCCGGGACGACTCCTCACCGATCTCGTGCGGCTGCTGCCCGACGACAAGGTGACGCTCGCGTACGACGAGGGCGATGGTGTTCTCGCCGTGACCTCCGGCAGTCACGCGTCGCGCCTGAACGTCTACAGCGCGGAGGACTTTCCGCGTCTCCCACCGCTCGACGTCGACCTTCAGACGATCGACGCCGGCGCGCTACTCGCCACTGTCGAGAAGGTCGGCCGGGCAGCCTCGCGCGACGAGTCGCGCCCCGTCTTGACGGGCGTCCTCGTCCGGTTCGAGGGCCAGAAGCTCGTGATGGCCGCGACCGACTCGTACCGCCTCGCGGTGAAGGAGACCGAGCCTCGCGGCGCCCGGACCGGACCTCGACGCGATCATCCCCGCCCGCGCATTGCAGGAGCTGACGCGTCTCGCCGCCGGGGCAGAGGAGGTCGAGCTTGGCGTGCACGAGAACCACGTCATCTTCTCCGCGGGCGACGTGTGGCTGACGAGCCGCCGCATCGACGGCCAGTTCCCGAACTACAAGCAGCTGCTGCCGGAGACGTTCGAGATCGAGATCGGCATCGCGCGCGAGGCGCTGCACGAGGTGGTGCGGCGCGCCGGGCTCATGGCGCAGCGCAACGCACCCTTGCGGCTCCGCTTCGCCGAGGGGGAGCTCACCGTGTCCGCCCAGACGCAGGACGTCGGCGAGGCGACGGAGTCGCTTCCGATCGAGTATGCGGGCGAGGAGCTCGAGATCGGCTTCAATCCGGACTTCCTCCGGGACGGTCTCGAGGCCGTCTCTGCGGACACCGTTCAGCTCAAGCTCATCAACCGTCTTCGCCCCGGCCTCATCGCCGCCCCGGACGAGAGCTTCTGGTACCTGATCATGCCGATCCGCCTCGCGGGCTGATCGTCCGCGAGGTCACGCTCCGCGACTTCCGCTCCTACGCCGCGCTCGAGCTCGAGCTGTCTGGGGGAGTTGTCCTCCTGCACGGACCGAACGGCGCCGGCAAGACGAACCTCCTCGAAGCTCTGCACGTCGGCACGCAGGGCTTCTCGCCGCGGACGCGCCGCGACGCTCAGCTGATCCGCTTCGGGTCGAGCGCAGGTCGCGTCGCGCTCGGCGGCGCGCTCGGGGAAGGCGCGTTCGAGACGGACGTCCTGCTAGCGATGGGCGACGCGCGACGCGTCTCGCTCAACGGCGAGCAGCTGAGCTCGTCCGAGCGGCTTCGGCACGAGCTGACGACGCTGGTCTTCACTCCCGACCGCCTGGCAGTCGTCAAGGGAGGTCCGTCGACACGCCGGTCGTATCTCGACAGGACGCTTGGACGGCTCTTCCCGGCGAGAGCGACACTCGCAAACGAGTACGCCGCCGCGGTGGGGCAGCGCAACGCAGGGCTTCGGCGCGTGCGCTTCGGGCAGTCGAGCCGCGACGCGCTCGCGCCCTGGTCCGCCCGCGTCGTCGAGCTCGGCTCGGAGCTCGTCCGAGCCCGAGCCGCAGCGCTCGAGGAGCTCGGCCCGCGCTTCGCTGCATCTGCGGCGGAGCTCGGACTCGACGGCGGCGACCTCGCGTACGAGGGCGACGAGCCCACTTCAGCGGCACTCGACGCACGCCTCGAGCTCGACGTCGAGCGAGGTACGACGAGCATCGGCCCGCACCTCCACGACGTGCGCATCGAGGCTTCGGGCCGCGACTTGCGCGCCTACGGCTCGCAGGGGGAACAGCGCATCGCCGTGCTCGCGCTCGTACTCGCGGAGGCGGACGCGCTCCGCGCCAGGACGGGGCGTTCGCCCCTCGTGCTCCTCGACGACGTGCTCTCCGAGCTCGATGACAGTAGACGGCGCGCCCTTGCGGAGATTCTCGAGCGCACCTCCCAAACGGTCGTGACCACGACCTCTGTCGCCGCCTATCCCTCTCCTCCTGCGCAATCGCTCTCCGTTGCGAACGGCGCCGTCGGCTGATGGAGCGCATCGGGGGTGGCATCGAGCGGGAGCTCGCGCGGGCGGGGGGCAGCAAGGGCGTTCCGCTCGCCGCGCTCACGGCGGCGTGGCCGGAGGTCGTCGGCACGCCGATCGCCCGGCGGGCGTGGCCGCTTCGGGTCAGCCGTGACGGCACGCTCAACGTCGCGACGGAATCGGCGACCTGGGCCCACGAGCTCGCGCTTCTCGGCGACGAGATCCTCGGTCGCCTGCAGGAGCGGCTGGGATCCGACGCGCCGACGGGACTTCGCTTCGCAGTCGGTCCCGTACCGGAGCCCGCGACCGCCGATGAGGAGTCGACCGAGCCCCCGACACCCGCGCTCGAGGTGCCTGCGGAGGTCGAGCTCGAGGCCCGCGCCGCGGCGTCCGCGATCGACGATCCCGAGCTGCGCGACATCGTCGCGAAGGCGGTTCAGGCGAGCCTTCTCAAGGCCCGCTCCGGCCGCCATTTCTGGTAGACTTATCCGGCCCCGCAATATGGCGATTTGCAGGGCTTTTTTGATGGCCGAAGCAGCCTACACCGCAAAAGACATCACCGTTCTCGAGGGCCTCGAGCCCGTTCGGCTGCGGCCCGGGATGTACATCGGATCGACCGGGTCCCGGGGCCTGCACCACCTCGTCTACGAGGTCGTCGACAACGCCGTCGACGAGGCTCTCGCGGGGCGCAACGACCGGGTCGACGTCGCCATTCATCCGGACAACTCGATGACCGTGCGCGACGCCGGCGCGGGCATCCCGGTCGACGTCATCGCCGAGCAGGGGCTCCCTGCTCTCACAGTCGTCCTGACGAAGCTTCACGCCGGGGGAAAGTTCGGCGGGGACGGCTACAAGGTGTCCGGCGGCCTCCACGGCGTCGGCGTCTCGGTCGTCAATGCCCTGTCCGAATGGCTCATCGCCGAGGTCCGACGCGACGGGAAGGTCTACCGCCAGGAGTTCGCTCGAGGCGAGCCGACGACCGAGATGCAGACGATCGGCGTCGCGGGCAAGGAGGAGTCGGGCACGACGATCTCCTTCCTGCCGGACCCGGAGGTCTTCGACGAGACGGAGTTTTCGGCCTCGACGCTCTCGCAGCGGCTCCGCGAGACCGCGTTTCTCACGCGCGGCCTGCGGATCGTCCTGTGCGACGAGCGGGCAGGGGGCAAGACCGAGGAGTTCCACTACGAGGGCGGCATCCGCGACTTCGTCTCGCACGTCAACGACTCGAAGGACACCGTCCACAAGCACGTCGTTTTCTTCGAGGGCGACTCCGACGACGGCCAGGTCGAGGTGGCCATGCAGTGGAACACCTCGTACGTCGAATCCGTCTTCTCGTTCGCGAACAACATCAACACGACCGAGGGTGGCGCCCATCTCTCCGGGTTTCGCTCCGCGCTTACCGGCTCGCTCAACCGCTACGCGCGTGACAAGGGCTTCCTGAAGGAGAAGGAGGAGAGCCTCGAGGGCGAGGACGTCCGCGAGGGCCTCGCAGCCGTCATCTCGGTGAAGCTCCGCAACCCGCAGTTCGAAGGCCAGACGAAGACGAAGCTCGGCAACCCGCCGATCGAGGGCCTCGTCAAGCACGACCGTCAACCAGCGACTCGCGCAATTCCTCGAGGAGAATCCGACCGAGGCGAAGCAGATCATGACCAAGGCGGTCTCCGCCTCGCGCGCGCGCCTCGCGGCGCGCAAGGCGCGCGAGCTCACGCGACGCAAGAGCGCGCTCGACTCAGGCTCGCTCCCGGGCCGCCTCGCCGACTGCCAGATCTCGGATCCGGAGTCCGCCGAGCTCTTCCTCGTCGAGGGTGTCTCCGCCGGCGGCTCCGCGGTCGACGCGCGCGACCGCAGCTACCAGGCGATCCTGCCGCTGCGCGGCAAGGTCATCAACGCCGAGAAGAACCGGATCAACAAGGTTCTCTCGAACGAGGAGATCCAGGCGATCATCACGGCGATCGGGACCGGCATCGCGGACGAGTTCGACATCTCGAAGCTCCGCTACCACCGGATCATCGTCATGACAGACGCGGACGTGGACGGCGCGCACATCCGCACGCTGATCTTCACGTTCCTGTACCGGCAGATGCAGGAGCTCGTGGAGCGCGGGCACGTCTACATGGCGGTGCCTCCCCTGTACCGCGTGAAGATCGGCCAGCAGCAGCGCTACGTCGAGAAGGAGTCGCAGTTCGAGGAGCTCCTCGCGCGCGAGCGGATCAAGGACATGGACGTGGTCGACCGGGCGCGGCGAGACCCAGAAGCTGACCGAGGCGCGTTAGGGGTCGCCTCACCCGCGTGCTCCACGAGTTCGACGGCTGGGTTTCCCGCCTGCGCGAGGACTTCGGGCCACCCGCGGCCAACTTCGTCGTCGACCATCGCCTCGTCGAGGCGGATGCGACAACTGTCGAGGGCGCGCTCGCGGCACGCGGCGCGAACGGCTACGAACTGACCGTCCTCGAGACGACGGACGACGACACGCAGGTGCGGGTCGTCGAGACGCGAGACGGGCGCGGCGGCAAGCGTCGTCGTCCCGGCTCCGCTCCTCACGTCCTCGATCTACGAGAACGTCCGCAAGACCTACGCGCGCCTCGTGGAGGTCGTGGGCCAGCCTCCGTTCGACATCTCCTTCGGGAAGAAGACGCGACATGTCGAGACGTTCGGCCAGCTGCGCGAGGCGGCACTCGAGCTCGCGAAGGAGGGCATTCAGGTCAGCCGGTTCAAGGGTCTCGGCGAGATGGACGCCGACGAGCTCGCGGACACGACGATGGATCCCACGAACCGCATGCTCGTCAGAGTCGAGGTCGAGGATGCCGCGCTCGCCGACCGCACCTTCTCGACGCTCATGGGCGATCAGGTCGAGCCCCGTCGCGCCTTCATCGAGCAGAACGCGCGGGACGTGAGGTTCCTCGATGTCTGACGTCGTCGAACCGCTCGGCTCGGGCCGCATCGAGTCGCGCGAGCTCGAGCAGGAGATGCGCTCGAGCTTCCTCGACTACGCGATGAGCGTCATCGTCTCGCGGGCGCTGCCGGACGTCCGGGACGGGTTCAAGCCGGTGCACCGCCGCGTCCTGTACGCGATGAACGAGGCCGGCCTGCAGCCGAACCGGCCGCGCCTCAAGTCGGCGCGCGTGGTCGGTGACGTCATGGGCTACTACCACCCGCACGGCGACCAGTCGATCTACGACACGCTCGTCCGCATGGCGCAGCCCTTCTCGCTGCGCTACCCGCTCGTCGACGGGCAGGGCAACTTCGGGAACATCGACGACTACCCCGCCGCCGCCATGCGCTACACGGAATGCCGCCTCTCGCGACTCGCGACCGAGATGTTGCGCGACATCGACATGGACACGGTCGACTTCGCCCCGAACTACGACGAGTCGCGCCGCGAGCCGACGGTGCTGCCGTCTCGCTTCCCGAACCTCCTCGTGAACGGCTCGGCGGGGATCGCGGTGGGAATGGCGACGAACATGCCGCCGCACCGGCTCAGCGAGGCCGTGGACGCGGTCGTGCAGCTCATCGACAAGCCGGATGCGAACGTCGAAGACCTGATGAAGCACGTCAAGGGACCCGACTTCCCGACGGGCGCGATCGTCGTCGGCCGCTCGGGTGTGCGCGACGCGTACCGGACCGGGCGCGGGCGGATCATCATGCGCGCCCGCGCGCACGTCGAGGAGCTGCGTGGCGGGAAGAACGCGATCATCGTCACCGAGCTTCCGTACGGCGTGAAGAAGGGCGGCGACTCGGGAGTCATCAAGAAGATCGCCGACCTCGTCAACGACAAGGTTCTGAGCGAGATCTCGGACGTGAAGGACCACTCCGACCGCTCCGGGATGCGGATCCAGATCGACCTCAAGCGCGAGGCGATCCCGCAGGTCGTCCTCAACAAGCTCTTCAAGCACACCCCGCTGCAGACGACCTTCGGCTACAACGCCGTCGCGCTCGTGGACGGCGTTCCGCGGACGCTCTCGCTGCTCGAGCTCGTCACGCACTACCTCGACTACCAGCGCGAGATCGTCATGCGCCGCTCGAAGTACGAGCTGCGCAAGCGCGCTCGAGCGTGCGCACGTGCTCGAGGGCTACCTCATCGCGCTCGACAACCTCGACGAGGTCATCGCGCTCATCCGGGCCGCGGATGACACGGATTCCGCGCGTACGGCGCTGATGGAGCGCTTCGAGCTCTCCGAGATCCAGGCGCAGGCGATCCTCGACCTCCGTCTGCGCGCCCTCACGGGTCTCGAGCGCAAGCGCATCGAGGACGAGCACGCCGATCTGCAGGAGCGCATCGCGGAGCTCCGCGCCCTGCTCGGAGATCCGGCGCTCGTCGATGCGACCGTTCGCGAGGAGCTGCTCGAGCTCAAGCGACATCTACGGCAAGACGGACGAGCGGCGCACGGAGATCGTGGCGGGCGAAACGGACCTCGAGCTCGAGGACATGATCGCGGAGGAGGACATGGTGATCGCGATCACCAAGTCCGGCTACATCAAGCGTCTACCCGTGACGTCGTACCGCGAGCAACGTCGCGGCGGGATCGGCGTCATGGGCATGGATCTCAAGGACGAGGACTACATCGAGCACCTCTTCGTCGCCTCGACCCACGACTACATCCTGTTCTTCACGACCGTCGGGAAGGTCTACCGACTGAAGGTGCACGAGCTCCCACTCGGCTCACGGCAGTCGAAGGGCCGGGCGATCGTGAACCTCCTCCCGTTCCGGCAGGACGAGCTCGTGCAGGCGGTGATCGCCACGCGGAACTTCGAGGAGGCGAAGTACCTCGTCTTCGCGACCCGGAAGGGCATGGTCAAGAAGACCCAGTTCGCGGCGTACAACACGCCGCTGAAGGCCGACGGGATCATCGCGATCAAGCTTCGCGACGACGACGAGCTGATCGGGGTGAGGCTCGCCGGTGACGCCGACGACGTCCTCATGGTCTCGCGCCTCGGGCAGGCGGTGCGCTTCCACGGCAAGCAGGTGCGGTCGATGGGCCGCGACACGTCCGGTGTTGCCGGCATGAAGCTTCGCGGCGACGACGAGGTGATCGAGGTGGACATCGCGGTCGACGACGCCGACCTCCTCGTCGTGACCGAGAACGGCTACGGCAAGCGAACGCGCGTCGGCGACTATCCCGTGAAGGGCCGCGGCACGATGGGTGTGAAGACCGCCCAGCTCGTGGAGGGCAAGGGCCGCCTCGCCGGTGCACGCATCGTGCGCGACGGCTACCAGGTGATGCTCATCTCGGACGGCGGAACGGTGATCCGGATCCCGGTCGACGGCATCCGCCGGGCGGGCCGTGCGACGCAGGGCGTCATCGTGATGCGGCTCCGCGAAGGCGAGCAGGTCGCAACACTCGCGCCGGTGATCGGATCCGATGACGAGGTCGACGAGGTCGGCGACGCTCCCGAGCCCGAGGTGGACCTCTCGCCCGAGCTCGCTCCCGAGCAGGCCTGACTCACCCGTCCGTCCCCAGTTCCGCACTCCACCCGCCGCTCGAGGGCGCTCACCAAGCGCGAGCCCTACGTGCTCGAGCTCGTCGCCGAGGGTTATTCGACGGCGAAGATCGCCGGCGTCCTCTGGATCACCGAGGACACCGTACGGACACACATCAAGCGCATCCTCACGCGTCTGGACGCCAGCACGCGTGCGCACGCCGTCGCGATCGCGTTCCGTGAGGATCTCTGGCGCGAGGAGGTGCCGCGCGACGAGGGCTGACTCGTGAGCTAGGTGACGTCGCGGCCGGCCGCTCCGGCGAGCGCGGTCAGGAGGTCGATGGGGATCGGGAACACGATCGTCGAGTTGTTGGACGACCCGATCTCGAGGAGCGTCTGCAGGTAGCGCAGCTGCACGGTGATCGGCTGCTGGGCCATCACCGCTGCTGCGTCCTTCAGGCGCTCCGAGGCCTGGAACTCGCCCTCGGCCGAGATGACCTTCGCGCGCCGCTCACGCTCGGCTTCCGCCTGGCGCGCCATCGCGCGCTGCATGCCCGCCGGGATCTCGACGTCCTTGACCTCGACGACGGAGACCTTGATGCCCCAGGGCGACGTGGCCTCGTCGATGATTCCCTGCAGGATCGCGTTGATCTTGTCCCGTTCGGACAGGAGCTCGTCGAGCACGTGCTGCCCGAGCACGGAGCGAAGCGTCGTCTGCGCGATCTGCGACGTCGCGGCCATGTAGTTCTCGACCTGCACGATCGCGTTGTTCGGCTCGACGATCCGGAAGTACGCGACGGCGTTGACGCGCACCGGGACGTTGTCCTTCGTGATGACCTCCTGCGGCGGGACGTTGAGCGTGACCGTCCGCAGGTCGACCTTCACCATGCGGTCCACGACCGGGATGAGCAGGAAGATGCCCGGCCCTTTCGGGTGCGGAAGGAGCCGCCCGAGACGGAAGATGACGCCGCGCTCGTACTCCCGCGCGATCTTCACCGCGGCGAAGAGGATGAGCAGCAGGATGAGTAGTACGACGGCGACGGCGATTCCGGCGACGGCCATCAGGTGGCTTCCTCCTCATTCGGGGACAACAGGGATCCTACGACCAGCTGCAAGCCCTCCTCGACCCGCTCGACGCGCACGTGGTCGCCCGGGCTGAGCGGCGAGCCGCTCGCGGTGTGCGCCTGCCACAGCTCGCCGTTGACCTGGACGAGCCCTTCCCGCCGGACGACGGCCTCCTCGCCGACGAGCCCGTGGGCTCCCACGGCGACGGGATTCCGGCGCGCACGCACCACGCGCGTGACGGCGAAGCCGAGGAGCACGGTGAGCGTGCCGGCGATCGCGAGGGCGACCGGCAACGAGACCTGGTACGCGTCGCCCGCAGGATCGAAGAGCATGAGTGCCCCCAGCACGAAGAGGATCGCCCCCGCGAGCGTGATCGCCCCGTGGGTCGGAACGAAGGCGTCCGCAACGAAGAAAGCGGCGGCGAGGAGCATGAGGAGCAGCCCGGTGGCGGAGACCGGGAGGATCTGCAGGCCGTAGAGGCCGAGCAGGAGCGAGATCGCCCCGACCGTTCCCGGGAAGATCAGGCCGGGATTCCAGAGCTCGACGACGATGCCGATGAGGCCGATCGAGAGCATGAGCGCGATGAGGTTCGGGTCGACGAGGAAGTCGCGCGCCCGCTGCCAGAAGCTCATCTCGACGTCGTCGATCTGCGCGCCGGCGGTGTGCAGGACGAGTCCCTTCGGCGTCGTCTTCGTGCCGTCGATCCTCTCGAGCAGCACCGGGAGCGTGGGAGCGACCTCCTCGACCAGCCCGATCCGCTTCGCCTCGCGCGCTCCGTAGTTCGACGCGACGGTGACCATCTTGCGAGCCGCGACGGCGTTGCGGCCGTGTTCCCGCGCGAGCTCGCCGACGTAGGCCGCGGCGTCGTTCACGATCTTGCGCCGGAGGTCCTTCGAGATGTCCTGGCCGTTCAGCGAGATCGGTGTCGAGGAGCCGATGTTCGTCTGTGGGGCCATGGCGGCGAGGTCGGAGGCCATCGTGATCACCGCGCCCGCGGAGTCGGCGCTCGAGCCCGAGGGCGCGACGTAGACGACGACGGGCACCTTCGAGGCGAGGAAGCGCTTGACGATGCCGCGCATCGAGGATCCGAGACCGCCCGGCGTGTCGAGGACGAGCACCATCGCGGAGTACCCGTCGTTTTCGGCGCGGTCGACGGAGTCGTCGACGTACTCCTGCGTCACGGGGTTGATGTCGTTGTCGAGGTGGACGGCGAGGACGCGCGGAGAGCTCGTGCCTGCCTGCGCAGTCGCCGCCGCCGCGAGCGCGCCGACGGCGAGCGCGACGACCAAAAACCCCCGCAAGGAGCGGCCTGACACCGGTGTAAGGATTCTATCTGCGCAGGGTCGAGGCTCTTGCCCGCGAACGAGGGACCGGCAACCCTGGACTCACCCGTGCGCTTCCTTCTCGCTCTCTCCGTGCTCGCGGCGACGGTGCTCGCGCCGTCCGTCGCGCACGCGTCGAGCTCTGCGCGCGTCACCACGGTCGAGCTGCGGGCCGCAGGCCATGGCCGGTTCGTTGCTGCGGGCTCGGTCGGGCGCTTCACGCTCGCAGGCGTGCGCTGGCACGGGAGTGGGGCCGTGCGCTTCAGTACGCGATCGCTGAGCGGCCATTGGGGGCCGTGGCGAGGCGGTCAGCCCGAGCCCGAGGACACACCTGACGCAGGCTCAGCCGAGGGGCGTCGCGACGCCTCGTGGCGCGTCGGGAACCCATGGTGGGTCGGCGCCTCGGACGCGATCGAGGCTCGGGCGAGCGGCCGCGTCACGGACCTTCGCGCGAGCCTCGTCTGGAGCCCCGAGCTGCGGATCCCGTACCGGCGCCCGTCTGCGGCGTCGGCAACGGGCGAGCCCGCGATCGTGCCGCGCGCGGACTGGAACGCGGACGAGTCGATCAGACGTGCGCCCCCGAGCTACGCGCCGGCGCTGCGACTCGCGATCATCCACCACACGGCCGGCCAGAACGACTACACGCGAGCGCAGGCTCCGGCCATCGTCCGGGGCATCGAGCTCTTCCACGTGAAGGAGAACGGCTGGAACGACATCGGCTACAACTTCCTCGTCGACCGCTTCGGCACGATCTACGAGGGGCGGTTCGGCGGCGTCGACCGCAATGTGATCGGCGCTCACGCTCTCGGCTTCAACACGGGCTCGGTCGGGATCGCGCTGCTCGGGACGTACGGCAGCACGAAGCCGTCTCAGGCAGCGCTCGACGCGATCGCGAGGCTCGTCTCCTGGAAGCTCGATCTCGCGCACGTCGACCCGACCTCGTTCCTGACCTTCATCTCGGGCGGGAGCGAGCGCTACCCGAACGGCGTGCCGGTGCTCCTGAACGCGGTGTCGGGGCATCGCGACACCGGGCTCACGGAATGCCCGGGCGACGCCCTCTACGCGAAGCTCGGCACGATCGCGGCCGCGGCGAAGGTGCTCGGTGGCCCGAAGATCTTCGATCCACGTGTCGATCCGGGGGAGGCGTCCGTGCGGTTCCGCGCCCGCCTCTCCCAGGCGCAGTCGTGGACGGTGACGATCGCCACCACGAGTGGACAGCAAGTCGCGAGCGGCGCCGGGACGGGTACTGCCGTCGACTGGACCTGGCAGTGGGGCGGCCAGCCAGTCGGCACGTATCGCTGGACGGTCTCCGCCGGAACCGCGCGACCCGCAACGGGCGTGCTCCGGGCCGGCGGAGGGGCGGCGCCGCTGGCGCTCGACGCGGTGGCCACGGACGTTCCGAGCATCAGCCCGAACGGCGACGGCCAGGCCGACGCGGCCAACCTGACGTACCGGCTCTCGGCGTCAGCGAACATCAGCGTCGAGATCCTGGACGCGTCCGGAGCTGTTCTGGCGACGGTGGTCGATCGCGTCTGGACGGGCGCAGGCGTGCATACCGTCCCGATCGACGGCTCGGCACTCGTGGACGGGACGTACGACGTGCGGATCACCGCGCGCACGACATCGGGTCTCGTGGTGCAGGGCGATACGCCGCTCTCCGTGAGTCGCGTCCTCGGACTCGTCACGGCGACACCGGCCGCGCTTCTCGCCCAACGGCGACGGCCGGAACGACGCGCTGGACATCGGCTTCTCCCTGACCGCGCCGGCGACCGTCCGCGTCCGTATCGAGCGGGACGGCCGCTGGGTCGCGAGCCCGCTCGCCGCGTCGTACCTCGCCGGTGCGCATCGCTTCAGCTGGGACGGCTCACGCGCCACCGGACAGCTGCGCGACGGCTCCTATCAGGCTGTCGTCGAGGTCGACACGGCGACGGGCACGGCCTCGTTCGCGGCGCCGTTCGTATCCGACACGACCGCACCGCGCGTGCGCATCCTCCCTGGTGCGCGGCTCGCGGTAGCGGTGAGCGAGCCGTCGACGCTCATCTTCGCCATCGACGGCCGCTCGCTTCGCCGCGTCGTGAAGAAGGCCGGAAGCTTCCGGATCCCGTGGTCGGGTCCGGCCAGGCGCGTGCGCGTGGTGGCGTGGGACGCCGCGGGCAACCGGAGCGCTCCGGTGACACGCGTCCGGCGGTCGAAGTAGCCGAAAGTCTCCCGAGTACACTCGCCGGATGCAGACGCCGGCTGCGCCCTTCGGGAAGGACGTGATCGAGTCGATCCTCCCGCACCGCGACCCGTTTCTGCTCGTGGACGAGGTGACGGAGCTCGAGCCCGGGGCCCGGGTCGTCGCGCGCCGCGCGGTCAGTGCCGACGACTGGTGGTTTCCGGGCCACTTCCCCGAGCGCCCGGTCATGCCGGGCGTGCTCATCGTCGAGGCGATGGCGCAGACGGGCGCGATCGCGGTGCTCGTCGAGGAGGAGAATCGCGGCAAGATCGCCTTCTTCGCAGGCATCGACGACTGCCGCTTCAAGCGGATCGTCGAGCCGGGGGACATCCTGACGCTCACGTGCGAGATCGAGACCGTGCGCGGGCCCATCGGGCGCGGAAAAGCGACCGCGCACGTCGGCGACGCGCTCGCCGCGCGCGGGACGCTGACGTTTGCGGTGGAGCGATGATCGGCGCGACCCAGGGGGTGCGGATCGGCATCACCGGCCTCGGCGTGCACGTTCCGGCGAAGGTGGTTACGAACGCCGAGCTCGCGGGAATCGTCGACACCTCCGACGAGTGGATCCGTGAGCGCACTGGCATCCGCGAGCGCCGGATCGCGGCGCCCGACGAGGCGTTGACCGACGTCGCGCTACCGGCGGCACGAGCTGCGCTCGACGATGCGGGAGTCGAGGCGTCCGAGATCGACTTCCTCGTATGCGCGACGGTGACCCCGGACATGATGTTCCCGACCTCGTCGGCACTCATTGCGGACGAGCTCGGCATGCCGCAGGCGGCGGCGTACGACCTCCTCGCAGGCTGTACGGGCTTCGTCTACGCGATCGCGCAGGCCTACGCGATGCTCAGCTCGGGGCTTGCCCGGCGCGCGCTCGTCGTCGGTGGTGACGTGCTCTCGAAGATCCTCGACTGGGAGGACCGCTCGACGCTCGTCCTCTTCGGGGACGGCGCGGGAGCCGTGGTCATGGAGCCTGTCGAGCACGGCGGCTTCATCGGCTTCGAGCTCGGCGCCGACGGCGGCGGGGGCGAGTATCTCTGGTATCCGGGCTCGGGCTCACGTCACTTCGACGACCCGAACTCGTTCGTGAAGATGAACGGCCGGGAGGTCTTCAAGTTCGCGACGCGGATCATGGTGCACTCGGCGCACGGGATCCTCGAGGAGTGCGGCAAGACGGTCGACGACATCGACGTGTACATCCCGCATCAGGCGAACAAGCGGATCATCGACTACGCGGCCGATAAGCTCGGTATCCCTCAGGAGAAGACCGTCGTGAACGTCGATCGCTTTGGCAACACATCGTCCGGCTCGATCCCCCTGGCGCTCGCCGACGCGCGGGCAGAGGGGCGCCTGCGCGACGGCGCGCTCGTCCTAATGACGGGCATGGGCGCCGGCCTCACGTGGGGCTCCGCGCTGATCGAGTGGACGAATGGGAGGAGCGGATGACGAAGGTCGCGTTCTGCTTTCCGGGCCAGGGCTCGCTCGAAGAGGGCATGGGCCGCGAGATCGCCGAGGCGTTCCCCGTCGCGCGGGACGTCTACCGCGTCGGGTCCGAGGCGACCGGCCTCGACCTCGAGAAGCTCTGCTTCTCGACGCCGCTCGCGCAGCTCGTCGACACGGAGGTGCAGCAGCCGGCGCTCGTCGCCACGAGCCTCGCCATCCTCGCGGCGATGCGCGAGCGCGGGCTCGAGCCAGACGTGGTCGTCGGCCACTCGGTCGGCGAGTTCGCCGCGCTCGCCGCCGCCGGCTCCTTGGAGACTGGAACCGCAATCGGTCTCGTCCGCGAGCGAGGGCTCGCGATGGCGGAGGCTGCGCGACAGCGGCCGGGCGCGATGGCTGCGATCCTCGGCCTCGCCGACGAGGAGGTCGAGAAGCTGTGCCGCCGGATCGTCGGCGTGTGGCCGGCCAACTACAACTGCCCCGGACAGATCGTCGTCTCCGGCGAGCACGATGCAGTCGAGGAGTGCTGCGCCGAGGCCGCAAGCCTCGGCGCCCGACGGGCCGTGATGCTGAAGGTCTCGGGTGCGTTCCACAGCCCGCTCGTCGCGAGGGCCGCAGATCGCCTGCGCCCGGCGCTCGATCGCGTGCGCTTCACCGAGCCGCTGTCGCCGTTCATGTCCACGGTGACGGCGAAGATCGAGCCCGCGCAGAGGATTGCGGCGCTCCTCGTCGACCAGCTCACCGGGCCAGTCCGCTTCACGCAGGCGGCGACCGAGCTCATCCGCTCCGGCGCCACGACGTTCGTCGAGGTCGGGCCCGGCAACGTCCTCTCCGGCCTCGTGAGGCGGATCGACCGCGGGGTGAAGACGATGTCGGTCAACTCCCTCGAGAGCCTGGAGCGCGCCCAGGAAGCCCTCGCACGGTGAGCTCGTTCTGCGCGCTCGACGGGCGGACGGCGCTCGTCACCGGTGCGTCGCGCGGCATCGGTCGCTCGATCGCGACCGAGCTGGCCGCGGCCGGCGCCGAGGTCGTTCTCTCGTATCGCACGGGCGCCGAGGAGGCCGAGGGCCTCGCCGCCGAGATCGGCGCACGGGCGGTTCAGGCCGATGTGTCGGACGCGACGTCCGCGGCAGCGCTCGTCGAGGAGGCGGGGGACGTCGACATCCTCGTCAACAACGCGGGCGTGACACGCGACGGCCTGCTCGTCCGCATGTCGGACGACGACTGGGACACCGTCCTCGACACGAACCTCGCCTCCTGCTTCTACACGTGCCGGGCGGCGGCGCGCGGGATGATGAAGAAGCGCGCGGGCACGGTCGTGAACATCTCGTCGATCGTGGGCCTCCGCGGCAACTGGGGTCAGACGAACTACGCCGCCTCGAAGGCGGGCATCATCGGCTTCACGAAGTCGCTCGCGCGCGAGCTCGGCAGCCGGAACGTGCGCGCCAACGTCGTCGTTCCCGGGTACGTGAAGACGCAGTTGACGGAGGCGCTCCCGGAGGGGGCGACGGAGGCGATGCTCACGAACACGCCGCTCGGCAGGCTCGGCGACCCCGAAGACGTGGCGGGCGCAGTGCGCTTCCTCTGCTCCGACGAGGCGTCGTTCATCACGGGCGCGGTGCTGCTCGTCGACGGCGGGCTGGGGATGTAGCGGTGGCGGGCAACTCGAGCAACGGCCGCCGCCGCGTCGTCGTCACGGGCGTCGGGATGGTGACGCCGCTCGGCAACGATGCGCAGTCGACCTGGGAGAGCCTCGTCGCGGGCGAGTCCGGGGCCGGCCCGATCACGCACTTCGACGACAACGAGCTCTACGACGTCCACTTCGCCTGCGAGTTGAAGGACTTCGACCCGACGGATTGGATCGATCGCAAGCGAGCCCGGCGGATGGATCGGTTCTCGCAGCTCGCGCTCACGGCCGCGAAGATGGCCGAGGCGGACAGCGGGATCTCCATCGAGTCCGAGCCAGAGCGCGTCGGCGCCGCAGTCGGCACGGGCATCGGTGGCCTGTATGCGTTCGAGGACTGCTTCCAGGGCCTTCTCGAGCGAGGCCCCGATCGGACGAGCCCGTTCGCGATCGTCCAGATCATCCCGAACATGGCTGCGGCCTGGGTGTCGATGGAGCTCGGCGCGCAGGGGCCGCTGGCCGCGGAATGCACGGCCTGCGCGGCCTCGAACATGGCCATCGGCGACGGCCTCGACGCGATCAGGCTCGACCGCGCGGACGTCATGCTCTGCGGCGGCACCGAGGCCCCGATCACGCGCGTCGGAATCGCGGGTTTCACCGCGATGCGCGCTCTCTCGCGCCGCAACGACGACCCGAAGGCGGCGTCGCGCCCGTTCGACGCGGGCCGCGACGGGTTCGTCATGGGCGAAGCAGCGGGCATGCTCGTTCTCGAGGAGCTCGAGCACGCGAAGGCGCGCGGCGCGAAGATCTACACCGAGATCCTCGGCTACGGCGTCTCGGCGGACGCGAGCCACGTCTCCGATCCGGATCCGAGCGGTGCGAATCCCGCGCGCGCGATGCGCATGGCGTTCGCGGACGCGGGGATCGAGCCGGACGACGTCGACTACGTCAACGCGCACGGCACCTCGACGCCCTCCGGCGACGCGGCGGAGACGCGCGTCCTCAAGCTCGCCCTCGGGGAGGAGAAGGCGTTCCGCACACCGGTCTCGTCCACGAAGGGCGCCACCGGGCACTGCCTCGGAGCCGCAGGCGCGATCGAGGCGATCTTCACCACCTTCGCGCTGCAGCAGGGCGTGCTCCCGCCGACGATCAACTACGAGACGCCCGATCCCGAGTGCGACCTCGACTACATCCCGAACGAAGCGCGCCGGCAGCACATCGACGTCGCGGTGAACAACTCGTTCGGCTTCGGCGGGCACAACGCCTGCGTCGTGCTGCGCCGCTGGGACGACGGCGCGTAGCGCTCAGTACTAGGGGGCGCGTCGCTCGAGGAGGACGGTGTCGCGCCAGACGCCGTCGAGCTGTGCGATGCGCTCGAAGCGGCCGACCAGCCTGAAGCCGTGGCGCTCGTGGAGCGCGAGGCTCGCGGCGTTCTCCGGAAACATGCCCGCCTGGATCGTCCAGATCCCGCCCGCGTCGGCGCTCGCGAGGAGCGCCTGCATGAGCGCACTACCGACGCCGCGTCCGCGGGCGTGCGCGGCGACGTAGACCGAGTTCGCAGCCACTCCCGCGTAGCACGCGCGCGACGACGTCGGCGCGAGCGCGACCCAGCCGAGGACCTCTCCGTCGTCCTCGGCGACGAAGCGGTGCGCCGTGTGGTGGCCTGCGTCGAACGCAGCGTAGTCCGGCGGCGCCGTCTCGAACGTCGCGTCCCGCGCCGCGATGCTCTCGGCGTAGATCGCCTGCACCGCCGGCCAGTCCTCGGTCGTCATCGGGCGGATCTCGACCATGACCCGGAGACTAGGCTTGCGGCATGGAGCGGTGGGCCACGTTCGACTGCTACGGGACGCTCGTCGACTGGAACGGCGGCATCCGCGAGCAGCTGGAGCGGCTCTTCGGCGTCGAGCGGGCGGACGAGCTCCTTGCCCGGTTCCATCGGATCGAGCCGGAGATCCAGGCCGCGTCGCCCGGGCTCTCTTACCGCGAGGTCCTCACGATCGCCCTCGAGCAGTTGTCGGAGGAGACCGGTTTGACTCTGCCCGAGGGCGAGGCGAGCGCCCTTGCGCGATCGCTTCCGGAGTGGCCGGTCTTCGACGACGTGCGTCCGGGCCTGCGCGACGCGCGTGCGCGCGGTTGGAGACTCTGCATCCTCTCGAACACCGACCGCGACCTGCTCGACGCCTCCATGCGGGTGATCGGCGTCGAGTTCGACGACTCGATCG
Source organism: uncultured Gaiellaceae bacterium (assembly GCA_963846995.1). Classification (GTDB taxonomy): domain Bacteria; phylum Actinomycetota; class Thermoleophilia; order Gaiellales; family Gaiellaceae; genus GMQP-bins7. The sequence goes on from CAWJYD010000005.1 coordinate 46,304, forward strand.
TCGCCGGCGAGATCGGCTCGTACAAGCCGGCGCACCGGCACTGGGAGGTCTTCCGTGAGCACCATCGCGGCGAGATCGGGCACGTGCACGTCGCCCAGAGCGTCTTCCACGACGTCGAGCCCGCCCGCGAGCTCGGCATCCCGACGATCTGGATCAACCGGCTCGGCGCGGCCGCGGACGAGCGGCCGGACGTCACGCTGAGCGGCGTCGCGGGCCTCGCGCATGCGCTCGACGAGCTCGTGCCGGCCGACGCCTGATGTCCTCGCTGAGGGCGCGCTGCCCCGACTGCAGGACGTTCACGGCGGTCGCGGTGGACTCGGGGTACGAGTGCCACAGCTGTGGGCGGTCGTTCTCTGCGGGCCTCGTGCGCGTGCCCCGCGCGTGGGGCTCCGGCGGCGAGGGGATGGCTGACGGCGCGCACATCCCGCTTCCCTATCCGGAGACGGCGGTGATCGAGCGAGCCACGCTCGAGGACCAGGTCGACGGCGTCGCGGAGTCGCTTCCGCAGCGCCCGGTCGTCGTCGGCGGCTGTTGCTGCGGTCACGTCGGCGCTGCGCGCGGCCTCGCCCGGCGAGTGGGCAGGCTCGCGGTCGTCTGGATCGACGCGCACGGCGACCTGAACACGCCGGAGACATCGCCGTCGGGCAACGAGTGGGGAATGCCGTTCAGGATGATCCTCGACTCCGGCGACGTCGCTCCGCGAGACGCCGCGATCCTCGGTGCGCGCAACCTGGATCCGCCGGAAGCCGAGTACATGGCCGCCGTCGGTCTGGACGACTCGCTCGATCGCGCGCTCGCCGACGCCGACGCGACGTACGTGGCGCTCGACCTCGACGTGCTCGATCCGACCGAGGTCGACGTCCTCGTTCCCGAGTCAGACGGTCCCTCGCCCGACGAGCTCGAGGCGCTCCTCGCCGATCTCGCAGCCCGCACGGCGATCGCCGGGATCGGCGTGACGGGCTTCCTGCGCACGGATCGGAACGCCGAGCTCGCCGCGCGGATGCTCGCGGCGGCCGGTTTCTGAGCCGCCTCTAGTATCCAGCGCATGTCCTCCGGTCAGGGTCGCGTCGACGTCGAGGTCGAGAGCAAGCGTCCGGACGAGGCCTCGGGCGGCGCGAAGCATCCGAACACGTGCCCGACCTGCGGCTCGCACTACCGTGACGACGAGCTCGAGCAGACGCTGCGGGTGTGCCCGCAGTGCGGCCACCACTTCCGCGTCCGCGCGCGCGACCGGATCACACAGCTCGTCGACCCGGACACGTTCGCGGAGGAGGACGAGGAGCTCCGCTCCGCCGATCCGCTCGACTTCTTCGACCTGCGGCCGTACGCGGAGCGGCTCGTCGAGGCCGAGGTGGAGACGGGGCTCGGGGACGCGATCGTGTGCGGCGCCGGAAGGGTCGAGGACGTCGGCTGTCAGCTCGCCGTCATGGACTTCGCCTTCATGGGGGGTTCGATGGGCAGCGTGGTCGGCGAGAAGTTCGCCCGCGCGTGCGAGCGCGCCACCGCCGACGGCGTGACGCTCGTCTCGGTCTCCGCCTCCGGCGGCGCCCGCATGCAGGAGGGGATCCTCGCGCTCATGCAGCTCCCGAAGACGGTGTGCGTGATCGACGAGCTGCACGAGTCCGGAAACGCGCTCGTCTCCGTTCTCACGCATCCCACGACCGGCGGTGTCCTCGCGAGCTTCGCAAGTCTCGGCGACGTCGTCGTGGCCGAGCCCGGCGCGCTGATGTCGTTCGCCGGGCCGCGGGTGGTCGCCCAGACGACGCGCGAGAAGCTTCCGGACGACTTCGGCCTCGCCGAGTCGAACTTCCGCTTCGGACACCTCGACGCGATCGTCGAGCGGTCGCAGCTGCGCCCGACGGTCGGCCGCCTCCTCCGGCTCTTCGAACGCGCTTGAGCCAGCGCGAGACGGAAATGCGGCTGCGCGAGCGCCTCAGTAAGCTCGGCGGCATGAAGCTCCTGCGTGGAACGAAGCTCAGCGGCGAGCTGACGCGCCTCCAGGAGCAGCTCGACCAGATCCGTGCGGACCCGAGTGCCGAGGAGATCTGGCAGTCCGTCGAGCTCGCGCGACACCAGGATCGGCCGTACACGCTCGACTACGTGGAGCGGATCTTCGAGGACTTCTTCGAGCTGCACGGCGACCGCGGACGCGCAGACGACCACGCGCTCGTGACCGGCCTGGGCAAGCTCGACGGCCGCACTGTCGTGCTCGTCGGCCACCAGAAGGGGCGTGACCTCAAGGAGCGCGCGACCCGCAACTTCGGGATGGCGTATCCCGAGGGCTACCGCAAGGCGATGCGTGCGATGGCACTCGCAGATCGTCACGGGTTCCCACTGGTGACGCTGGTGGACACGCCCGGTGCCTACCCCGGCGTGGCAGCCGAGCAGCACGGCCAGGGCGGCGCGATCGCCCGCTCGCAGGCTGCGATGGTGCGTCTGAATGTGCCAACCGTCGCGTGTGTGATCGGCGAGGGCGGGTCGGGAGGAGCGGTCGCGATCGCCGTCGCCGACCGGGTGCTCATGCAGGAGAACGCCATCTACTCGGTGATCTCGCCCGAGGGCTGCGCCGCCATCCTCTGGCGCGACGCCGGCGAGGCGCGCAAGGCAGCGGCGGCGTTCAAGCCGGATGCCCTGCATTGCCTCGAGCTCGGAGTCGCTGACGCGATCGTCGCGGAGCCCGAGGGCGGCGCGCACACCGATGCGGACGCGGCCGCACAACTGCTCGAGCAGGGGATTCTCGCTGCCCTCGAGGAGATCGACGCGCTGGATCCGGACGAGCGCCGCCGTCAGCGCCGCGCGAAGTACCGCGTGATGGGCGTGCTCGCGCCGGTGTAGCCCAGACACGGCGTTTTCCCCACCTTCCACAGGCTTATCCCCGGCTCCGAATCGTCCCTGAGCAGGGAGAAAGCCCCAGATGCAGCCGTTCGGTGAAGATCGTGTTGCGCTTCGGGCGACAATCCACAGGTGAGCCTCGACGAGTACCGGCGCAAGCGGCGGCCCGGGAAGACGCCCGAGCCGTTCTCCGACTCCTCGCCGCGTGGCGACCGGCCCTCCCGGTTCGTGATCCAGCGCCACGCGGCCCGGCGTCTGCACTACGACTTTCGCCTCGAGCGCAACGGCGCGCTCGCGAGCTGGGCGGTGCCGAAGGGCATCCCCCTCCGCAAGGGAGAGCGGCACCTCGCCGTGCACGTCGAGGATCACCCGCTCGAGTACGGCGACTTCGAAGGCGTCATCCCCGCTGGCGAGTACGGCGCGGGGACGGTCGAGATCTGGGATCGCGGCACCTACGAGCTGCTCGAGGAGAAGCGGGATGGGGGGCTCACGGTCGAGCTGCAGGGGGAGCGCCTCGAGGGCGTGTGGACGCTCGTCCCGGCGAAGCTCGACGGCGACGAGAAGAACTGGCTCCTGCTGCGCAAGGACGCCGAGAAGCCGGGCGCTGCGCGCTACCGGCCGATGCTCGCGACGTCGACCGACCGTCTGCCCGCCGGCGAGGGCTGGGTGTTCGAGCCGAAGTGGGACGGCTTCCGGGCGATCGTCCGTGTCGCCGGAGGCGAGGTCGGCTTCACGAGCCGCAACGGCAACGACCTCACCGAGCGCTTCCGTGACGTCGCCCGCGCCGCGGCGCTAGGCATCCGCTCGTCCGACGCCGTCCTCGACGGGGAGATCTGCGCCCTCGACGAGAGTGGACGCTCGCGCTTCTCGCTGTTGCAGGAGGGAGGAGGCACTCCGGTGCTCGTCGTCTTCGACCTCCTCGAGCTCGAGTCGGACTCGCTCGCCGACGAGCCGCTGGCCGTACGACGCGAGCGTCTTGAAGCGCTCATCGGCGGCGACGGCGGCGTGGTCGTCTCGCCGCAGTTCGACGACGGGCCCGCGCTCCTCGCAGCCGCCCGGCAGCAGGAGCTCGAAGGCGTCGTCGCGAAGCGCACCGACTCGCCCTACCGCGCGGGTCGCCGCAGCCTCGACTGGCAGAAGCTCAAGCTCCGGCAGACGCAGGAGGTCGTCATCGCGGGCTACACGCGTGGCCAGGGGCGTCGCACCGGCGGCTTCGGCGCCCTTGTCGCCGCAGTCCACGACGCAGGTGTGCTGCGCTGGGCCGGCAACATCGGCACTGGCTTCTCCGATCGAGAGATCGCTCGGCTCCGGTCCGTGCTCGACCCGCTCGCACGGAAGGACTCGCCCCTCGACCCGGTTCCGCGGATGCCGAGGGTCCGGGCGTCGGATGTCGTCTGGGTCGAGCCGAAGCTCGTGGCCGAGGTGGAGTTCGTCGAGTGGACGCACGAGGGCCGGCTGCGCGCGCCCAGCTACGTGCGGCTCCGCGACGACCGGGCCGCGCCGGACGTGAGGCGCGAGCGAGCAGGACTTCCGGCCACGATGAAGGTGCGCGGGCGCGAGCTTCGCTTCTCCAATCTCGACAAGCCGTTCTGGCCGGAGGAGGGAATCACGAAGGGCGACTTGATCGCGTACTACCGCGATGTCGCCGAGGTGCTCGTGCCGCACCTCAAGGGCCGCCCCTTCACGATGAAGCGCTATCCCGACGGGTGGCAGGGAAAGAACTTCTTCCAGAAGAACGCCCCGTCGCACATGCCCGAGTGGATCGAGCGGGCGCCGTTTCCGGCGTCGACCCGTGCGGGCGAGAAGCGCCTCGTCGACTACGCGGTCGTGAACGACGAGCTCGCACTCCTGTGGATGGCGAACATGGGCTGTATCGACCTGCACACATGGGCGTCGCGCGTCGACCGGCCCGAGCGGCCGGACTGGGTGATGTTCGACCTCGACCCCTCCGAGGGCTCGGGCTTCGCCGAGGTGATCGAGGTCGCGCTGCTCGTGAAGCAGACGCTCGACCTGCTCGAGCTCGCGAGCTACCCGAAGACCTCGGGTTCCCGGGGCATCCACGTGCTCGTGCCGATCGCGCGGCGCCATTCGTTCGAGGAGGTGCGGGAGTTCGCCGGAGTCGTGGCCGGAGCGCTCGCTCGCGCCCATCCGGGGCTCGCGACGACGGAATGGACCAAGCAGAAGCGCCGCGGCGTTCTGGTCGACGCGAACCAGAACGGCCCTGGCAAGACGAACGCCACCGTCTACTCGGTCAGGCCGCGTGCCGGAGCGCCGGTGTCGACGCCGCTGCGCTGGGAGGAGGTCGTGCCGGGACTCGACCCGGCCGCGTTCACGATGGAGGTTGTGCTCGACCGCGTCGCGCAGCACGGCGATCTCGCCGCGGGTGTGCTCGACGGCAAGCAGTCGCTGAAGGCTGCGCTCAAGATGCTGAGCTGACCGACTGCTCAGTCGCCCAGGCGCTGCGGATGTCCGAGCATCGAGAGCTCGACGATGTCGCGCCGGAAGAAGAGAGCGACCGTCCAGTCGGCGACGACGCGGAGCTTCCGGGTGAAGAGCGGTAGCTGGTAGAGGTGGTAGGTCCGAGCGACGAACCAACCTGGAAAGCCCCAGAGATGCAGGCCGGGTATCTCTGCGATCCCCTTGAAGCGGCCGAGTGTCGCGACCTGCCCGAGCATGCGGTAGCCGTACGGCTTCGGAGTTCCTGTCAAGTTCTTGACCAGCCGGCGTGCCTGGCGGAGCGCGTGCTGGCAGGTCGGTGGGTCGGTGACGCCTGGTGTTTTCGCGTTGATCACCGCCGCGCAGTCGCCGAGTGCCCACACGTCCTCCCTGCCCACAACGCGGAGGGTCTCGTCGACGACGACCCGCCCGCGCTCGTCGAGTGGCAGGCCGAGCTCGGGCAGTAACGGGCTGGCGCGTACGCCCGCCGTCCAGACGAGGGTGCGGGCCGGGATCCGCAGGCCGTCCTCGAGCACGGCTTCGCGGCCGTCGTACGATTCGAGCGTCGTGCCGACGTGGATCTCGACACCCCGCTCCGCGAGCCTGCGTGCGGCGTACGACCCGAGCCCGCGCGGGATCTCCGGGAGGATCTTCGGCGCCGCGTCGACGAGCACCCAGCGCTGCGGGAGCCCGCGCAGCGTCGGGTAGTAGCGGAGCGCCGCGTGCACCATGTCGTTCAGCTCCCCGAGCGCTTCCACCCCGGCATAGCCGGCTCCGACGAAGACGAAGCCGAGCTCGGCGGGATCTTCCGGGTGGATCACCGCCCGCTCGAGCTGGACGAGGACGCGGTTGCGAAGGGCGATCGCGTCCGCGAGGTCCTTGAAGCCCGCGCCGTGCTCGGCGAGCCCGGGGACGGGCAGGACGCGAGTTCGCGCGCCGAGCGCGACGACGAGGCGCGTGTACTCGATCTCGACGGGCCCGGCGAGAGTCTCCACGCGGACGCTCCTGTGCTCGCGGTCGTGCGCCGTCACGTGCCCGAGGAGCAGCTCCGCGTGCGGGCACATCTGCCGGAGCGGCACGACCACGTGCCGGGGTTCGAGCGTGCCGGACGCGGCCTCGGGCAGGAGCGGCGTGTACAGCATGAAGTTCTCGAGCGAGACGATGGTCGCGCCTCGACCCTTCAGGAGACGTGCGACGTAGCTACCCGCGAACCCGCCTCCGAGGACGAGCGTCCCGCCGCGTGCCGTGCGTCGCTCCACGGTTCATGCTTACCACGACGATGGCGCACCAGGTCGCGGTGATCGGCAGCGGTTCCGAGTGGGAGGATGCCGCCGAGGAAGTCGGGCGGCTGCTCGCGGAGCGCGGCTGCACCGTGGTCACGGGCGGACTCGACGAGGTCATGGCCGCTGCACATCGCGGCGCGCGCTCGGCAGGCGGCTCGACGATCGCGATTCTCCCCGGCGAGGACCGCAGCGAGGCGAACCCGTGGGCCGAGCACGTCGTGGTCACCGGCATCGGGCACGCGCGGAACCTCGCGGTGGCGGCATCGGGAGAGGCGGTGATCGCCGTCGGAGGAAGCTACGGGACGATCGCGGAGATGGCGCTCGCGCTCCGGCTCGGAAGGCGTGTGGTGGCGCTCGACGGTGCGCCCAAGGTTGACGGCGCGCTCGGCGCGCAGACTCCGGCCGAGGCGGTCGAGCTCGCGCTCGCGGCGCTCTGAGCGGGCGCTCGTGCGACGATGGCGCCGTGGAGCTCCTGAGCTCGGACGTGCTCGAGGATCCGCGGTATCTCGTTCCCTCGTGTCCCGCCGCCGCGACCGGCGTGGCGTGGCTCCGCGGGATGGTTCCACGCTTCTGCGACGGGCCGGAGCACGGGCGTAGGCGCGCAGTCTTCGAGGACACCCTTGCCGGGCTGCGGGTCGAGCCGAGAGACGGCGAGGATCCGACGGCGGCGCTCCTGCGGGCGCTCGGCCTCGACGAGGCACTCGCAGCAGACGTGGACTCGGCCGCCGCCTCGTATCAGCCGCACCTTCCGGTCACCCCCGCGGGGGACGAGGCCATCGAGCGACTGGTCCTCGCCTGTGGCGCGCGCGACGAGCGCAGCGCGATGCGGATCTGCGTCCTCGTCCAGGCGCACACGGCGACGCGAGCGCTGATCGACCTGCGCAGGCGTGGCGACGACGGCCCGCCGGCGCCCTCGACGAGACGGATCGACCCGGACGGGAACGACGTCGCCGTCGACCTCGCCGACGCGCACTTCGGGCGCGGCGTGCACGCGTGTCCCGGGCGGGAGCTCGCGCTCCGGCTCGTGGAGGCGGCGCTCCGCTAGGAGACTTCAGCCAGGCGGCGCTCGAGGAAGCGCGTCTCGGACTCGTTCGTCGCAAGCTCGAGCGCGCGCCGGTAGGCCGTCGCGGCTTCCTCGTTGCGGTCGAGGCGTCGATACAGGTCGGCCCGGGCCGCATGCAGGAGGTGGTAGTCGTCGAGGCCTTCGATCTCGTCGAGCAGCGCCAGTCCATCGTCCACCTCGCCTGCGAGTGCAACCGCGACAGCGTGGTTGAGGCGCACGACCGGCGAGGGATCGAGCGTCGCCAGCGCCTCGTACAGCGAGACGATCTCGGCGCGCGGGCGCTCCTGCGCGTGCGCCGCGGCGATCGCCGCCTGCAGCTGGTACGGGCCGGCACGGCGCAACGACAGCGCGCGGTCGAGGACGCGGATGCCCTCGTCGATCCGCAGGCCGTTCCAGAGCGACCGGTCCTGATCCTCGAGCAGGACGATCTCGCCGGCAGGAGTCACCCGCGCAGAACGCCGCGAGTCCTGGAGCAGCATGAGAGCGAGCAGCCCCAGAACCTCAGCCTCGTCCGGCATCAGCACGGCGAGGAGCTTCCCGAGGCGGATCGCCTCGTCGCACAGGTCGTCCCGGACGAGGTCGGATCCCGCGGTCGCCGCGTAGCCCTCGTTGAACACGAGGTAGAGCACTGCGAGCACCGAGCGCAGGCGCTCGGGCAGGAGGTGATCCGGCGGGACGCGGAACGGGATGCCCGCCTCCCGGATCTTGCGCTTCGCCCGCACGAGCCGCTGGGCCATTGCCGGCTCGGCGACGAGGAAGGCATGCGCGATCTCGCCCGTCGTGAGCCCCCCGACCTCGCGCAGGGTCAGCGCGACGCGGCTCTCGGCGGAGAGCGCGGGGTGACAGCAGGTGAAGACGAGGGCGAGGCGCTCGTCGGGGATCGCGCTCACGTCGTCCTCCTCGGCGGGAAGCTCCTGCAGACGCCCGAGGAGCTCTGCCTTGCGCTGGAACACCTTCTCGCGCCGGATCCGGTCGATCGCGCGGTTGCGTGCCGTCGTGACGATCCAGGCGCCTGGATTCCGCGGCAGGCCGTCGGTCGCCCAGCGCTCGAGTGCGATCGCGAAGGCGTCCTGCACGGCGTCCTCGGCGAGCTCGAGGTCGCCGAGGACGCGCGTGAGGATCGCCACCGCATGACCCCATTCCTCACGGAAGACCTGCTCGACGGTCACTTCTGCGCAGGAACGGTATTTGCTCTCGCAAACTCCGTCCGCGCGCGATTCCCGAGGGCGGGGCCGGGCGGCCGCTGCGAGACTCGTGCCGTCACGCCGGCGCGCTCCCCGGCTCGATCACCGGCCGGATCTCGATGGACCCGTGCCGCGCGGCGGGGATCCGGGCGGCGAGGCGGATCGCCTCGTCGAGATCCGGGAGGTCGAGGATGAAGACGCCGCCGATGAGCTCCTTCGTCTCGGCGAACGGCCCGTCCGTGACGGTCTGCTCCCCGTCGCGCACTGAAACGACCTTTGCGGTGCGCCGCCCGTCGAGCTCCTTGCCGGCGTAGTTCGGATCCGACTCCTTCAGCTCGTCGAAGAGCACGAGCCAGTCCGGGATCTCCTCGGCGCGCAGGCGAGCCTTCTCCTCGTCCGGGAGGTCGACCCAGCTCGAGTCGTCGCCGTAGATGAGGAGTGCGTACATCACGGCGCCACCTCCTCGGTCGGGTCGCTGTAAACGGGACGGACCTCGACGAACCCGTGCTCGGCGCTCGGGATGCCCGCCGCCCAGACAACCGCCTCGTCGATCGTCGCGCATTCGAAGAGGTAGTAGCCGCCGAGCGCCTCCTTCACCTCGCTGTACGGACCGTCCGTGACGAGGGTCTCCTCGTCGCGAACCCGAACGGTCGTCGCGTCGCCGGTCGAGCCGAGCGCGTTCCCTCCGACCATGACCCCCGCCTCGCGGACCTTCTGCGTGAACCCGTTGTAGCGGTCGCGGATCGCGTCGCGCTCGTCCTCCGACAGGCCGGCCCAGCGCGCCTCGTCTTCGTAGATCATCGCCATGTACTCCACGTCGCCTCCTTTCTCGCTTGCGGGATAGACGAACGCCGGGCATGCGGATCGACAGCTACGCGAGCATGCGCTCCAGGAGCAGCCGCGCGCCCGCCTTGTCGAGCGGCTCGTTGAGGTTCCCGCACTTCGGACTCTGGACGCACGAGGGGCACCCGGCCACGCACGGGCAGCGCTGCAGCAGCCTCGTCGTGTCCTCGACCCAGTCGCCGAAGCGCTCGAACCCGCGCTCGGTGATCCCGACGCCGCCCGCGTGGCCGTCGTAGACGAAGATCGTCGGACGGCCGGTCTGGTAGTGGACGTTCGTCGAGAGACCGCCGATGTCCCAGCGGTCGCACATGGCCCACAGGGGCAGGAGCGCGATGAGGCTGTGCTCGGCGGCGTGCAGGGTGCCCAGCAGCTTCGGCATCTCCTCGAGCTCATCCAGCTGGTGCGCCTCGGGGCAGAACCAGACGGCCTCCGTCTCGAACGTGGTCTCCGGCATGAGGAGCGGGACGACGTCGAGGGTCGCGCCGTCGCGCACCGCCTTGCGCGCGTAGCCGACGACCTGCTCGGTCACGGATACGCGGCCGAAGTGGAGCTCGACGCCGAGCTTCGCCTCGACGCGTTCGCTCGCCTCGATCGTCGTCTCAGACTCCTTCTTCGCCTGCGTGTACCAGTCGACACGTGCCGGGGCTGACGACCGCGACGCGATCCTCGAGCGACAGCGATTCGACGAGGTACTGCTCACCGAGATGGAGGTAGACGGCACCCTCGTGCACCGTCGAGTACGCGCGGTCGCGCTCGACGAGCCCGAGGAGCGAGCCGGTCTCACCGTCGACGACCGTGAACGCCTCAGCGTCTCCCGAGCGCAGCGAGACGCGCGCGGCAGGGTAGTCGCGCCCCTTCCAGACGTAGCCCGCGCTCGTGTGCTCGAGCTCGGGCAGGTCGGCGGCGCGCCGCAGTGCCTCGCTCCCGAGCGTCTCCGCGTCGTCCGCGTCGAGCGGCGCCTCGAACGCCGCCGACAGGACGTGCGGGTCGAGTATGCGCGGGTTCGCGTGGTCGAGGATCGCCGCCTCGACCCGGCGCGAGAGAAGCGCGTCGGGCTCCCGCGCGAAGAACTGGTCGAGTGCGTCATCGCTCGCGACGAGAACGGCGAGCCCGCGCCCGCGACGCCCGGCGCGGCCCCACTGCTGGCGAAGAGACGCCACCGTTCCGGGGAAGCCCACGGAGATCGCGCAGTCGAGGAGGCCGATGTCGATCCCGAGCTCGAGCGCATCGGTAGCGGTCACGCCGAGGAGTTCACCCTCCACGAGCCGCCGCTCGATCTCGCGTCGCTGCTCGGGCGTGTATCCGGCGCGGTAGGGGGCGAGGCGCCGCGCGGTCGCGACGTCGACGCGCTCCGAGGCGAAGCGATGGATGAGCTCCGCGGCCCTGCGGCTCTTCGCGAAGCAGATCGTGCGCAGGCCGCGTGAGGTCAGGTCGGAGAGGAGCCGGGCCGCGTCGCCGAGGGCGCTCGCGCGCAGCCCGAGCTCGGCGTCGAGGAGCGGCGGGTTCCAGATGACGATCTCACGCTCGGCGCGCGACGAGGTGTCGCGGTCGACGACGGTCGCCGGCTCGCCCGTCAGTGCGAGCGCGAGCTCGCCGGCGTTCGCGATCGTCGCCGACGCGAGCAGGAACTGGGGCTCTGCGCCGTAGATGCGCGCCAGGCGGCGGAGGCGGCGGAGGACGTTCGCGACGTGCGAGCCGAAGACACCGCGGTAGACGTGCGCCTCGTCGACGACGACGTAGGCGAGGTTCGCGAGGACGTCGCCCCAGCGGTCGTGGTGCGGAAGGACGCCGACGTGGAGCATGTCCGGGTTCGTGAGGACGAGGTTCGACCACTTCCGGATCTGCCAGCGCCGCTCGCCAGGCGTGTCGCCGTCGTAGATCGCCGGACGCAGCCCCTTCAGCCGGAGGGCGGAGAGCGCTCGCGCCTGATCCTGGGCGAGTGCCTTCGTCGGGTAGAGGTACAGCGCTCGCGTCTTGGGCTCACGTGCGACCGCGTCGAGAACCGGGAGGTTGAACGCGAGCGACTTCCCCGACGCGGTACCGGTGGTGACCACGACGTTCTCGCCCCGAGCCGCGGCCTCCCAGGCCTCGACCTGATGGCGGTAGAGCGCGGTGACGCCGTTCGCGAAGAGCGCGGATGCGAGGACCGGGTCGAGCTGGTCGGGAAGCGGCTCGAGCCGCGGCTCGCGCGACGGCTCGACTCCGCTGTACGCGATCTCCTCTCCCTCGAGCAGGTCGCTCCAGCCGGTAGCGACCTCGGTGGCCATGCGATCAGTGTCGCAGGCATCGTCCCCGCGCTTCGCGCGGCGCTCAGCCGACGAAGGGCGCGAACTCGCGCTCGAAGCGCGGCCGCGGCTGCGCGCCGTGCACCGTCGCCATCGGCTCGCCGTCCGCGAACAGCACCACGGTGGGGAGTGAGAGGACGCCGTAGCGCGACGAGAGCCCGGGCTCCGCGTCGACGTCGACGCGGACGAGGCGGACACGATCGCCCCACTCCTCGGCGAGCGAGCGCAGGTGCGGCTCGATCGCGTCGCACGGCTTGCACCACGGCGCCCAGAAGTCGACGATCACCGGAACGGGCGACTCGAGCACGCGACCCTCGAAGGTCGCCGCGTCGACCTGCTCCACCGTCAGAGCCTGCCGATGAGCGCGTGCAGCCGGAGCAGCGGAACGCGCCACATCGCCTCGGCAACGATCGCGCCCGTCATCTTGGACGCTCCGGCGCGACGCTCCTCGAACGTGATCGGCACCTCGACGACCCGGAGCCCAGCTCGGCGAATGCGATAGGTCGTCTCGATCTGGAAGGCATAGCCGTGCGCGGTCAGGGCATCGAGGTCGACGGCTTCGAGCGCAGACCGCCGGAAGCACTTGAAGCCCCCGGTGAGGTCGCGGACGCGCATCCCGAGCAGCACTTGCGCGTAGAGACAGCCGCCCCGCGAGACGATCCGCCGTCCGAGCCCCCAGTTCCGCGTTCCGCCTCCCGCCGTGTAGCGGGAGCCGAGGACGAGGTCGGCTCCGGCCTCGGCGGCGGCGATGAGACGGGGCACGGCGTGCGGGTCGTGCGAGAAGTCGCAGTCCATCTCGAGCACGAGCTCGGCACCGTCGGCGAGCGCGCGACGGAATCCCGCGATGTATGCGGGGCCGATCCCCTCCTTGCTCTGGCGGTGCAGCACGGAGACCCAGTCGAGCTCCTCGGCGAGCCGGTCGGCGATCTCGCCGGTGCCGTCGGGGGAGCCGTCGTCGATGACGAGCACGCGGTCGCGGGCCGTGTCGAGCACCTCCCCGAGGGCGCGAATCATGGGCTCGAGGTTCTCGCGCTCGTTGTACGTGGGGAGGCACAGGACCGCGCGAGGCATCGCCGTATCATCGCGAGATGCCCCAGACGTTGCCCCGGAACGGCGAGCTCGCGGATCAGCTCGATCTCTTGGCGGACCTCTCCGAGATTCTCGAAGAGGAGTCGTTCAAGGTCATCGCGTATCGCCGCGCGGCCGAGCGGATCCGGGAATCGCCGCTGCCTATCGCCGAGCTCGCGCTCGAGGGGAAAGCGAAGGAGCTTCCCGGCATCGGCAAGACGATCGAGCAGAAGGTTGTCGAGGTCACCGAGGACGGGGAGATGCACGCGCTCGCGAAACGGCGCGGGCTCGTGCCGGCCGGTGTCGTCGAGTTCCTGCGGCTTCCTGGCGTCGGTCCCAAGACCGCGGCACGCATCTGGACGCAGCTCGGGATCACTTCCCTCGACGGCCTCCGGGTGGCGGCCGAGGAGGGACGGCTGCGCGAGCTCTCCGGCATGGGCGCGAAGAGCGAGCAGAAGATCCTCGGGGCGCTCCAGGCCGGAGTTGGCGAGAAGGCGGAGGGACGCCACCTCCTCGGCAAGGCGCTGCCGGCCGTGCGGCGCGTCGTCGAGGAGCTCGCGGCGCATCCGGCCGCGATCGCCGTCTCGGAGGCGGGGAGCGCGCGGAGACGGCGGGAGACCGTGCGCGATCTCGATCTCATCGCCACCTCGACGCGATCCGGCGACGCTCATCAACGCCTTCTGCACGGGTGCGTGGGTGTCGGAGATCGCCGCGCGCGGTCCCACGAAGGCCACGGTCGTCGGCCACGACGGCCTCCGCTTCGATCTGCGGGTCGTCGCGCCCGAGTGCTACGGGAACGTGCTCCAGCACTTCACGGGCTCGCGCGATCACAACATCGCGCTCCGCGAGGATGCGCAGCGCCGCGGGCTCTCCATCTCGGAGTACGGCGTGACCGACACGGAGTCGGGCGAGGTCGTCACGCATGCGACCGAGGACGAGCTGTACGCGTTCCTCGGCTACCGGCCGATCCCGCCGGAGCTGCGTGAGGGAACGCGGGAGATCCGCGCGGCACGCGGCGACGGCGAGCTGCCGGTGCTCGTCGAGCTCGGGGATCTCCGCGGCGAGCTCCACTGCCACTCGACGTGGTCGTCGGACGGGAAGAACACGATCGAGGAGATGGCGCTCGCGGCGAAGTCGCGCGGCTACCGCTTCCTCTGCATCACGGACCACTCGCACTACCTCCGCGACGGCCGGCTCGAGGCCCAGTGGAAGGAGGTTGCGGCGCTCAACGAGAAGCTGCGCGCGTTCACGATCCTGCGCGGGATCGAGGTGAACATCCGCGCCGACGGCTCGCTCGACGTCGAGGACGACGTGCTCGCCGAGCTCGACTGGGTCGTCGCGTCCCTGCACACGTCGTTCGACCGCAGCCCGACCGAGCGGATCGTGGGGGCCATGGAGAACCCGAACGTCGACTGCATCGGTCACCTCACGGGGCGACGCCTGCTGAAGCGCGACGGCGCTCCCGTCGACGTCGAGCGGGTGGTCGAGGTCGCTGTCGAGACCGGAACCGCCCTCGAGATCAACTCGCAGCCCGACCGCCTGGACATGCGCGACACGCACGCACGCCTGGCCGGTGAGGCGGGCGTGCGGATCCCGATCACGACCGACGCCCACTCGGTAGTCGCGCTCGGCTACGCGGAGTTCGGCGTGGCGCAGGCGCGGCGTGCGTGGCTCACGAAGGCGCAGGTCCTGAACACGCGCTCCTGGTCGGAGCTGAAGAAGCTCAAGAAGAAGTGAGCTCGTTTCGGGACGACGGTGCGCTCGCGCTCGAGTGGGTCGCCTCCTACCTGGAGTCCGTGCGCGAGCGGCCGGTGCTCTCGCAGGTCGAGCCCGGCGAGATCCGCGCAGCGCTGCCGACGACGCCGCCGGAGCACGGCGAGCCGTTCTCCGCCGTCCTCGACGACCTCGACGCAGTCCTCCTGCCCGGGCTCACGCACTGGCAGAGCCCGCGCTTCTTCGCGTACTTCGCGACGACCGGGGCGGAGCCCGGGGTGCTCGCGGAACTCCTCATCGCGGGTCTAAACCAGGTCGGCATCCTCTGGCGCACGTCGCCGGCGCTCCAGGAGCTCGAGGAGGTGACGGTCGACTGGCTGCGCCAGCTCGTCGGCCTGCCGGACGTCTTCCGGGGGCATATCGAGGACACTGCCTCGACGGGCGTGCTCGGCGCCGTCGTCGTCGCGCGCTCGCTCCAGCCCGACCGCCGCGTACTCGTCTGCTCGGAGCACGCGCACTCGGTCTCCGAGAAGGCGGCGCGCCTCCTGGATCTCGAGCTGCGGAAGGTGCCGACGGACGACGCGTTCCGGCTCCGCCCCGATCTGCTCGAGGCGGACGACGCCTGCGCCGTCGTCGCGACGATCGGGACGACCGGGATGGCGTCCGTCGATCCTGTGCCGGAGATCGCGGACCGCTGCGCCGCGGCCGGAACGTGGCTGCACGTCGACGCGGCGTACGCGGGCTCGTCGGCGATCCTCCCGGAGCTCCGCCAGCATTTCGCGGGCTGGGACCGCGCCGACTCGATCGGCGTGAACCCGCACAAGTGGCTCGGCGTCCCGATGGACTGCTCGGTCCTGTGGACACGGCGCGAGGATGCGTTCCGCAACGCGTTCAGCCTTGTCCCCGAGTACCTCCGCTCGACGGACGACGCGCTCAACCTGAGCGAGGTCTCGATCCCGCTCGGGCGCCGTTTCCGGGCGCTGAAGCTCTGGACCGTCCTGCGCTGCTACGGGACGAGCGGCCTGCAGGAAAAGCTGCGCGAGCACCTCCGGCTGGCGGAGCTCTTCGAGACGTTGGTGCGGGAGGAGGAGGGCTGGCAGGTGACGGCACCGCGGCTCTTCTCGCTGGTGTGCTTCAGGCGTGAGGGATCGGACGAGGACAACGAGCGTCTGCTCGAGCGCGTGAACGACTCGGGCGAGGTGTTCCTCTCGCACACGCGCTTCGCCGGCCGGTACCAGCTGCGCCTCGCGGTCGGGAACTTCCGGACGACCGAGGAGGACGTGCGGTTCGCGTGGGACGTGCTCAGGCGCGAAGCTACGGCACTCTGAGGAAGAGCCGCGACGCGCGGAACACGCGTGCCGCCGTTCGACGTCCGCGCGAAGCGCCCGCGGGCGAGCAGCCCGTTGCGAGTTCTCAGCGCGGACGTCGCCCGTGCGATCTCTCGTGCTGTGGCTCCTGACGACACGAAGTCGAGCGTCGACACCGTCGTGCGGGTCGAGCCGTTGGCCTGTGTCACACGGTACGAGAAGCAGGGCGCGCGGACGCAGCGTACGCCAGTGTCGGCGAGCCGGTAGTACCCGCCTGTGACGGCCGCCGTTCCCGCCGGGGCGTAGGCGATCGCGACGACCGCGACTCCGAGCCCGCGGAGCTCATCTGCCTTCGACACCGCGAGCCGAGCGCGGACGAGACCGCCGTTTGGCACCTCGACCGCGTTCCCGGTCGCGTCCTCGGCCCGCGCGACGTAGCAACGCGGCGCGGTCGTCCCGTCGGCGCAGCGGGTGCGGACGCCGTTCGCCAGCGCGACCCAGTAGCCGCCGCACATCGGCGAAGGGCACATGCGTGGGTCGCCCTGAGCCGTGTAGAGCGCACTTCGAGGAGTCGGCTGCGCTGCGCCGGCGCCGGCCGCCGCGACGGCGGCGAGCAGGACGACGGCACCGAGGCGACTGACCACGCTCATACGATACGACTGTGCGCCTCGTCGCCATCGGGCTCGTGGCCGGGGTGTTCTCCGCCTTCTTCGGAGTCGGCGGCGGCATCGTGGCGGTGCCGCTGCTCATCCTCGTCGCGGCGTTCCCGGAGCGCGTCGCGACCGCGACATCCCTGCTCGCCATCGCGATCACCGCCTCGGCCGGGGTGGTCGTCTTCGCGCTCCGCGGCGAGGTCGACGTCGGCTATGCAGCGCTCGTCGGGCTCCCTGCGACGGTCGGCGCGCTTGGCGGGACCGCGTGGCAGCAGCGGATTCGCACGAGCACCTTGACGTACTGCTTCGCGGCGCTCCTCACCGCGATCGGCGTGTGGCTCCTCGTCTCGTGAGCGCCTCGACGATCGTCCTCGCGATCCTCCTCGGCATCTCCGCGGGGCTCCTCTCCGGGCTGTTCGGCGTCGGCGGCGGGATCCTGTTCGTGCCGACCCTCCTCGCGCTCGGACTCACGCAGTTCGAGGCGCAGGGGACGTCGCTGCTCGCGATCCTCCCCACGGTCGTCGTCGGCGCGCTTACCCAGCGGCGGTACGGGAACCTTCGGGCGCGCTCGGCGCTCGTGCTCGGGCTCGGATCGGTCGTCGGCGTCGAGGCAGGCGCGCGGCTCGTCACGCACGTGCCTGAGGACTTGCTCAGGAAGCTCTTCGGAGTCCTGCTGTTCGCGGTCGCTGCGCAGCTGGCCGTGCGAACGTGGCGCAGTCGGCCGCGCTACCCTGAGTCGTCGTGACCCGCCTCGCCGTTGCGGTCGTCGTCACGTTCGTCGGCTTCGCGTCGCTCTCGGCCTCGGCGGCGCCACCTCCGAAGTCCGCCGCGACCGACGCGAGCGCCGTGATCCTCCGCATCACGATCCCCGGTCAGGACGGCGTCGCGCTCGGTCAGCTCGACTGGCCCGACTCGACCTCAGCGGACGTGCAGTCCTTCGTCTATCCCGCCGACGGGTCTATCGTGAACATCGGCCGCTCGCGCGCGGCGCTCTTCGCCGCGACCGGCGCTGCCGCCACCTCGGAGTCGTATGGCGAGCTGACGGTCGTCTCCCTCTTCAACGGCGAGATCGTGGCCGGGAAGGTCGTCGCGTCCGCCACGGCCGGCGCCAGTGCGCGCTCCGCGGGAGCGGCGACGACGCTCTCCACGGTGCAGGGTCTTCGTGCGCTCGGCCGCGACATCCCGTCCACCCCCGGGACGTCGGTCTCGCTCGAGGACTGGGGCACGATGAACGTGCTCTCCGGCAGCACCGGCAGCCGCAAAGTGGGGCCTCCGTCCGCGCAGGGGTCGATGACCGTGCTGCGGATCACGCTGAGCGCGGCGCACGGTGGCCTTCCGGCGGGCAGCGAGATCGTCGTCGGCAGCGTCGCGGCGACCGCGGTCGCGGATCTGTCGGCGCCCGCGCAGCCGCGCCCGCACGGCGGCGTGCAGCGCCCGCACCCGGTCACCACGCCGAAGCCGACGCCGCGGGCGCCGGAGCCGAACGTCGGAGGGGAGGTCGCGGGCGGGCCGGTCCGCGTCGCTCCCGAGGTCAAGGCACGCCTCTCGTCGGGTGGCTTCGTCTTCCCGATCTACGGGACGGCCTCCTTCGGAGACAGCTTCGGCGCGCCGCGTGCCGACGTCGCCGGCGGCTGGCACCACGGGGAGGACATCTTCGCCGCCGCCGGCACCCCTCTCCTCGCAGTCGCCGACGGGACGCTGCACACGATCGGCTTCAACCGCATCGGCGGCTACCGCCTCTGGCTCCGCGACCGTGACGGGGACGAGTTCTACTACGCGCACCTCTCCGCGTACTCGCCGCTGGCGGTCGAGGGACGCACGGTGAAGGCCGGCGACGTCATCGGCTTCGTGGGCTCGACCGGAGACGCGGACGGCGGCCCGCCCCATCTCCATTTCGAGATCCACCCGGCGTCGATGCTCGGGCTCGGCTACGACGGCGTCGTCGCTCCCTATTCGATCCTGCTCGCGTGGCGGCGAGCCGACGACATCTCCTTCTCGGCGGGGCGCGTGTACGTGCCCTCGGGACCGAGCGGGACGAAGCTGCCGCAGCCCGGCGCCGTGCTCCTGCAGGACGACGACATCAGTACCGCGAGCGGACTCGTGCCCGGCGCGCTCGAGCGCGCGTTCAAGGGTCGCTAGCCCGTCTCTAGGGATTTCCGCGGATCGGAACCTGCATTCGCAGATTCCGATCCTGCGGAGAGATCAGAGCGCTTCGCTCGAGCCGTTGCCGGCTGCGACGTCGACGGCTAGCTCGTCATCGAGGCGATCGAGCTCGTCGGAGTCGCTGCCGCTGATCTGACCCATGATCCAGTCGCGCGTCGCCTGGCCCGTCCACGGGTTGTAGAGGGCGCCGATCGTCACGCCGGTCAGGAGCAGGACGCGATTCCGCGCCTTGTGGCTCTTCTTGCCCTTGAACTTGTCGGACGCCTCGGAGAGGTCGTCGACGAGCTTGGAGAGCTGGTTCTGCACGTCCTTCTGCGTGGCCTTCTCGGCCTTGCCCTTGATGCCGCGCCCCTTGGACATCTGGTCGTAGATGCCGCGGGCTGCGACGAAGGCGGCGAGCAGATCCTCGCGAAGCTCCGGGTCGGTCATCGCACGCTGCACGTACGGCTTGAGCGCGTCCGGGGTGATCGTGGAGCTCTTGTTCTTCGCCATTCGGGTACCACCTTTCCCTTCGGTTCGACTCGCAAGTATGTCGGCTACCATCGCCCGCGTGCGGGCGGTGCTGTCCCTCTTCCTCCACCCGCTGCGGCTGCTCGCGGTGCTCGGAGGAATTCTCGGCGCGATCGGCTACGTCTGGATCGCCGCCGTACGTGCTGTACCCGGCGTCCGCCGAAGGAAAACAGCCGCGCGCCGCGCATGGGCGACGCGCGAGCGGACGAGACCCTGACGGCATCGCGCCGATCGTCGCTTAGCATCCTGCCGTGCAGCCGAAAGGCCTCATCTGCGCAGGTGGCGAGGCGACACGTCTCGGGGAGCTGACGCGGGTCGCGAACAAGCACCTGCTCCCGGTCGGGAGCTGGCCGATGATCTACTACCCCCTCCAGCTCCTGCAGCTTGCGGGCATCCAGGACGTCCTCCTCGTGACGGGCAAGGGCCACGCGGGCCAGATGATCGACCTGCTCGGCGACGGACGCCTGGCGCCCCGCGGTGGCGGCGACCCGATCCTCGAGCTCGATCTCACGTACAAGGTGCAGACGGAGCCCGGGGGCATCGCGCAGGTCGTCGGCATGGCGCACGATTTCGCCGCGGGCGATCCGCTCGTGGTGGTGCTCGGGGACAACATCTTCGAGTTCTCCCAGTCGGAGAGCCTGCAGCGTTGGGCCGACGCGCCCTCGCGAGCCCAGATCTTCGTGACCGAGGTCGCCGATCCGGAGAACTTCGGCGTCGTCGTCTACGGCGAGGACGGACGCGTCGAGGACATCGTCGAGAAGGCTGGCGTGGTCGACACGAGGTTCGACGCACCGCCGTCCTCCGACGCCGTGGTCGGGCTCTACTGCTACCCGCCCGACGTCTTCGACGTCATCGCAACGCTCGAGCCCTCGGCCAGGGGCGAGCTCGAGATCACCGACGTCAACCGCTACTACGCCGTCGCGGGACGGCTCGAGGCGACGCAGGTCGCGGGCTGGTGGGAGGACGCGGGGAAGCACTGGCAGCACCTCGCCGACATCGGCCGACGGATCGACGAGACCGGAGCGAACAAGCGAGTCGGCGGGTGATCGACGGCATCGCGCGCATCCCGCTGCGGCGGATCGAGGACGACCGCGGCTGGTTCTGCGAGCTGCGGCGCGACAGCGCGCTTCCGAAGCCGATGCGCCAGACGAACGTCTCGTTCTCTCGCGCGGGCGTGATCCGCGGCCTCCATTACCACGAGCGCGGCCAGGACGACCTCTTCGCCTGCCTCGAGGGGACGGCCCGCGTCGTCGTCCTCGATCGGGAGACGGGCGACGCGTTCGTCGAGGACATCGGTGAGGACAATCCCGTCGCGATCTACGTCCCTGGGTACCACGCGCACGGCTTCGAGGCGCTCACGGACATCCTCTTCTGCTACCACGTGACTGTCGAGTTCGACGCCGACGAGCCCGACGAGCACACGGTTCCCTGGAACGACCCGCGCGTCGCGCACCTATGGAGCTCGAGCACACCGATCCTGTCCGCGCGGGACGCCTCCGTCGAGTCCTGATCACCGGTGCGGGCGGCCAGCTCGGCCGCGCGCTCGCTCAGGAGTTCGCCTCGGACGACGTCCTTGCGCTCGGCCATGCGGACTGGGACGTGACCCACCCCGCGGGTCCCGAGCTTCCGCGCGGAGACGACCTCGACCTCGTGCTGCACACCGCGGCGTGGACGGACGTCGACGGTGCAGAGTCGGACCCGCAGGGTGCGGCCGCGGTGAACGTCGCGGGGACGGCCCACGTCGCCGCGCTGCGCGCCCCCGTCGTCGCCTTCTCGACCGACTACGTCTTCGACGGCCGCAAGCGGTCGCCGTACGTCGAGTCGGACGGCCCGAATCCGCAGTCCGCATACGGGCGAACGAAGTTCCACGGCGAGGCTGCCGCAGGGCCGACGGCCTGGATCGTCCGATCGTCGTGGCTCTTCGGACCGACGGGCCACAACTTCGTGCGCACGATGCTGCGCCTTGGAGCGGAGCGCGACGAGGTCGCCGTCGTGGACGACCAACGCGGATGCCCGACCTACGTCGGCCACCTCGCCGCTGCGGTGCGTGGTCTCGTCGACGAGGAGCTGCCGTACGGGATCTGGCACCTCGCGGCTGACGGAGACTGCACGTGGGCAGACCTTGCGGAAGCCGTGTTCGAGGAGGCAGGGCTCGAGTGCGCGGTCCGACGGATCTCCTCGGGCGAGCTCGAGCGCCCGGCTGCCCGGCCCGCGTACTCGGTTCTGCGAAGCCGCAGGCCAGGCGCTCCGCACCTGCCGCACTGGCGTGACGGACTCCGTGCCTGCTTGGCCGAGCTGGGACGCGGGTAGATGGTCGAGCGGCGATTCCTCGCCGCGCGGGGGGTGGCCGCGACACATCGCCGGCCGGCTCGGTCGCAGCCAACCCCGCATCGACGGGCATCACCGCTCGACCATCTAGCCTTCCGCGGATGCGACTCCTCGTCACCGGCGGCGCCGGGTTCATCGGCTCGAACTTCGTCCACTACTGGCTCGGGCATCACTCCGACGACGAGGTCGTGGTCTACGACCTGCTCACGTACGCAGGGAACCGCGAGAGCCTTGCTCCGGTCGAGGATCGGATCGCGTTCGTCGAGGGCGACATCTGCGATCGCGAGCTCTCCGAGGCGACGCTCCGCGAGCACGGGACCGACGTGGTCGTGAACTTCGCCGCGGAGTCGCACAACTCGCTCGCCGTCGTCGACCCGACGCGCTTCTTCCGGACGAACGTCCTCGGCACGCAGACGCTCCTCGACGCGTCGCGCGCCACCGGGGTGGGGCGCTTCCACCACGTCTCGACATGCGAGGTGTACGGGGACCTCTCGCTCGACACGGACGAGGTGTTCACGGAGGAGTCGCCGTATCGCCCGCGCACGCCCTACAACGCGTCGAAGGCGGGCGCCGACCACGCCGTGCGAGCGTACTTCGAGACCTTCGGCCTCCCGGTGACGATCACGAACTGCTCGAACAACTACGGCCCGTTCCAGTTCCCGGAGAAGGTCGTGCCGCTCTTCACGACCAACGCGCTCGACGACGAGCCGCTACCGATGTACGCGTCGACGCAGAACAAGCGCGAATGGCTGCACGTCCTCGACCACTGCGAGGCGATCGACCTCGTGCTCCGCGAGGGCGAGCCGGGCGAGACGTACAACGTCGGCTCGGGCGTCGAGGCGACGATCGAGGAGATCGCAGACAGTGTGCTCGAACTGACCGGGAAGCCCGAGTCGCTGAAGACGATCGTCCCCGACCGTCCGGGCCACGACCGTCGCTACCTCCTCGACGCGACGAAGATCCGCCGCGAGCTCGGCTGGGAGCCGTCGCGGCCCTTCGCGGAGGGACTCGCCGAGACCGTGGACTGGTACCGCGAGCACCGCTCCTGGTGGGAGCCGCTCAAGGCGCGCGCCCCCGTCGAGGAAACTGCCTGGAAATAGGGGGCTAAAGCTCGGCCGGAATCGGCCGAGAACACATCCAGTTAACCCTTCCGAGCTAGCCTGGATTCCTTCGTGCGCGCCTTTCTCGCCGTTCTCGCGATCGTGCTGACCGTCTCCGTCACCTCCGCGGCGGGACAGCAGTTGCCGACGTCGTCGTACGGCGAAGCGGTCTTCCTCGTCTCCGGGCGCGGATGGGGCCACGGGGTGGGGATGAGTCAGTACGGCGCGTACGGTCAGGCGCTTGCCGGACGGACGCACAAGCAGATCCTCGCCTACTACTACTCGGGCACGACCATCGGGAAGACCGGCCGGAAGGACGTGCGCGTCCTCCTTGCCGACGGCCGCCGTGCGGTGAGCATCTCCTCGACGGCACCGCTCGTGGCGACCGACGCAACGGGTGCGAAGTACCGCCTCCCGAAGGGGCCGTTCACCATGCGACCGGATCTCGTTGTCCCCGTCGAGGACGCGCCCGTGACCGCCGCGTCCCCGCTCGTGATCCGTGCAACGAAGCAGGCACTCGTCTCGCTGGACGGTCGCGCGTACCGCGGGACGCTCGAGCTCGTGCCCGAGAAAGGGTTTCTCCGGGTCGTCAACGTCGTGCCGCTCGACAGCTACGTCCAAGGGGTGGTCGCCGGGGAGATGCCGTTCACGTGGCCTGCCGAGGCGCTCGAGGCCCAGGCGGTCGCGGCGCGCTCGTACGCGCTCGCGAACCTCCTCAAAGGCAGGCCGTACGACCTCTACTCCGATCCGCGTAGCCAGGTCTACCTCGGCGTCGCAGGTGAGAAGCCCTCCACGACCCAGGCCGTCGCCACGACGGCCGGCGAGGTCGTCACGTACGGCGGCAAGATCGCGACGACCTACTACTTCTCGACGTCCGGGGGGAAGACGGCGAGCGCGCAGGACGTGTTCGGGTTCAGCGTCCCCTACCTGGTCTCGCGCCCGGACCCGTGGGACAAGGCGTCCCCGTACCACGTGTGGGGCCCGGTGCTGCTCGGCGCTCGGACGGTGCAGTCGAAGCTCGGCCTCGACGCCCGCGTGCTCGACGCGACCGGCGTGGCGACACCGTCGGGTCGGATCAGGACGCTCAACGTGGCCACGGCGTCAGGCACGCAGCCGGTGCCCGCGTCGCTCGTGCGGACGGCGCTCGGCCTGCGCTCCACGTGGATCACCGTCGGCGTACTGCGTCTCGACCGGCCGCCCGCGGGCCCGGTTCCTTACGGCTCGACGACGCATTTCGCCGGAATCGGGCGGGCCGTCGGCTCGCCGCGTCTCACGTCGTCGCCGGACGGCACGTCCTGGAGCTCGGTTGCAACTGCGGCTCCGGACTCCTCGGGAGCGATCGGCTTCGACGTGAAGCCGACGCGGAACGCCCGCTACCGGCTCGAGGTGGACGGCGCCGCGTCGCCGGCGATGCTCGTGGACGTCTCTCCCCTCATCAAGCTCTCGGCTCCGACCGTCGCAGCACCGAATGTCCTCACCGGCACGTTCAGGCCGAAGCTCGCCGGCGTCGCGGTGACGGTCGAGCGCCGGAAGGGGACGGCCTGGGTCGGCGCCGGGCAGGCGACGGTCGACGCCAACGGCGCATTCAAGCTCACACTCGCCGGGCCGGTTCCGGCGGGGGCCTATCGTGCTCGCTCCTCCGCGACGGACGCCGTCGACGGGGGTATCTCCGCCGTCCTGCAGGTGGCCGGATGAAACGGGTCGTCGTCCTTGTCGCAGCGGTCGTGTGCGGTCTAGCCGCTCCGCACCGAGCGGGTGCCGAGCGCGTCGCGGTCGGACTTGCACGGGGTGCGGACGCGAAGAGCGTCGCGACAGCCGTCGAGCGGCGGACGCGACACCGTCCCGAGAGCCTACGCCCGATCCGCGCGCTCGTCGTCGAGCGACCGACCGGCACGTCGCTCCGCGGCATCGCGGGGATCCGGTATGTCGAGCCGCTCACCTCGCGGCACCTCGCCTACACGTCGAACGACCCGCTCGTGTCGAAGCAGTGGTACCTCGGCTACAGCGGCTTCTACTCGTCGTGGGTGACGCTTCCCGCCTTCGAGTCGATTCCGGTGGCCGTCATCGACTCAGGTGTCGACGGCTCCCACCCCGAGCTCTCGAAGAAGATCCTCGACGCGCAGAGCTTCGTCGGCGGCTCTCCGCTCGACGACTCGCTCGGACACGGGACGTTCGTCGCCGGCCTCATCGGCGCGGGAGTCGACAACGGCATCGGAATCGCAGGGCTCGCCCCGTCCGCGCAGCTCCTCGTCGCGAAGGTCGTGACGAAGTCGCGCACCATCCCGATCGAGGCCGAGGCGAAGGCGATCCGGTGGGCGGTCGACGACGGCGCACGCGTGATCAACATGAGCCTCGGCGGCGTCCGCGACCCGCTCGATCCCGACCGGGACTCGTACTCGCAGCTCGAGGCAGACGCGGTTGCCTACGCCGTCTCGCAGGGAGTCGTCGTGGTCGCTGCGGTGGGCAACTCGGATCAGGCACCGACGACCCCGTGGAAGTATGCGAGCTACCCCGCCGCCCTCCCGCACGTCCTCGGCGTCAGCGCGATCACCGAGACTGGTGGCGTTCCGACCTTCTCGAACCGGGACAGGATCTACAACGACATCGCAGCGCCCGGGCTGAAGATCCTCTCGATCCTGCCGCGCCCCATCACCGCGCGGTACCCGAGCTGCTCGGATCAGGGCTACTCGAACTGCGGCCCCGACGAGTACCGCGAGGCACAGGGGACGTCGTTCGCCGCACCCCAGGTGACGGCTGCGGCGGCCGTGCTGTTGAGTCTCCATCCGACGCTGCGACCCGAGCAGGTGACGAAGATCCTCGAGACCTCTGCGACCGACCTGAACGCGACGAACGGATGCGTCGCCTGCGGGGAGGGCCGCGACGCCTACGCGGGCTGGGGCCGTCTGGACGTCGCCGCTGCGATCCTCGCGCTCGGCAAGAGGCTCCCGACGCACGACGCGTACGAGGCCAACGACGATCTCGGCCCGCATGCCTACCCGCTCGTGGGAGCGGATCGGAGGATCCGCGCAGGGGTCGACTTCTGGGACGATCAGGACGACGTCTACGGGATCCGGCTCGAGCGGAACCAGCCCGTGTACGTCGGGCTCACGGGCACCGACTCGTCCGCCGATCTCAGCCTCGCCCTCTGGCGTCCCGAGGCACGTTCGATCGAGAACGTCGCGGACACGCGCTTCCGCGTGAAGACGTCCGCGCGACCGGGTGCGCGGCAGTACCTTTCGTACCGGGCGCCGCAGACGGGGACGTATGACGTCCAGGTCCGCATGTCGAGCCCGGGCTCGAGCCACTACCGGCTCGCCGTCGTGAAGGGCTAGCCGGCCTAGCCGGGTGCGTCGAGGAGCTCGTCCTCGGGCACCTCGCGCAGCACCCGCGCCGGGTTGCCGACGACGATGACGCGCGGCGGGACGTCCTTCGTGACGACAGCGCCCGCGCCGACGAACGCCTCCTCGCCGATCTCGACCCGCGGGCAGAGGATCGCGCCGCCTCCGATACGCGCTCCGCGGCGGATCGTCGGTCCCTTGCGCAGCGCGTGCCTGCGCTCCGTCCGGCCCATGAAGTTGTCGTTCGTCGTCACCACGCAGGGCGCGACGAAGACGCGTTCCTCGAGAAGGGAGTACGCCGTGATGTACGCGTCTGCCTGGATCTTCGACTGCGGCCCGACGATCGTGTCGTTCTCGATCAGGGCACCGCGCCCGACGATGACGCCGTTGCCGATCGTGACCCGCTCGCGCACGCACGACTGGTCTCCGAGGATCACGTCGACGCCGATGGTGGAGCCCGCGAAGACGATCGCGCCCGTCGAGACGATCGTCCCCTCCCCGACGACCGTTGGCTCGAGCGGCTCACGCGACGCGGTCGAGCGCGAAGACAGCGCAGGCTGCTTGCCGACGACGGCATGCTCGAGGACGCGAACTCCGTCGCCGAGCACCGTGCCTGGATGCACGACGGCCGTCGGGTGGATCTCAGCCGGCATGCAGCGACGTCGTGAGCAGGTCGAGGGCCCGAACCACGCGAGCGCCGTCCTCGGCGACCTTCACGCGGTCGCCCTCGCCCGCGATGAGGCGGAGGAACTCCTGGCACTCGAGCTTCAGTGGCTCGTCGGAGGGGATGCGCGGGCTGAAGATGTCGCCGGTGCGCGTCTGCCATTCGCCGTAGCGCTCTGACGGGCGCCACGGGCCCTTCTCGTACACGGTGATCTTCCGCTCGAGCTCCATGTCGTCGAACACGACCATCTTCTCGGTCCCGACGACGGTGATCCGCCGCATCTTGTGCGGGTCGAGCCACGACAGGTGCATGTGCGCGATCTTCCCGGACGGGAAGCGCAGGTAGCAGAAGACGACGTCCTCGACGCCCTCCGTGAGGAAGTCGCGGCCGAACGCACGCGCTTCGTCGGGCTCCTCGTCGAGTAGGTGGAGGATGACGGAGAGGTCGTGCACCCCGAGCGACCACAGCGCGTTCTCGTTCGAGCGGATGATCCCGAGGTTCTGTCGGTTTCCGTAGACGCAGAGCACGTCGCCGAGGTCACCGGCGGCGACCATCTCGCGTAGGTGGCGGACACCCGGGTGGTAGAGGAGGAGGTGCCCCGGCATGAGCACTAGGTCTCGCTCGCGGGCGAGTCCGACGAGCTCGTCCATCTCGTGACCCTTCATCGCGGGCGGCTTCTCGACGAGGACGTGCTTGCCCGCGTCGAGCGCCTTCCGGGCCAGCTCGAAGTGCGTCGGCACCGGGGTCGCGACGACGACGGCGTCGATCTCGCCGTCGGCCAGCATCTCGTCGAAGTCTCCCGTGAACCGCGCGTGCGGATAGCGGGAGGCGACGTCGCTCCGGTCGGGCGACGCGTCGCAGAGCCAGGTCAGCTCGGCGAGCTCGGCGAAGTTGCGCGCGAGGTTGGGGCCCCAGTGGCCGAGCCCGGCAACCCCTATGCGCAAGGTCAAAGCTTCCAGACCTTGTCGGAGCGCGCGCCGTTTCGGCCTGTGGCATTGCGGAGATCGACGACGAGCGCAGCGTCCTCGACCAGCTGCTCGTAGTCGATGCCGGAGTGGTTCGTCACGACGACGACGCAGTCGTACTCGGTGGGCTCGAGCGGCACGGAGCTCAGCGCGATCCCGTGCTCGTCGAACGAGGGGACGTGCGGGTCGTGGTAGGCGACGTCGGCGCCCGCGGCCTGGAGCAGAGCGATGAGCTTGAGTGCGGGCGACTCGCGCGTGTCGGAGATGTCCGGCTTGTAGGCGACGCCAAGTATGAGGATCCGCGAGCCTTTGAGCGAGAGCTGCAGCGTGTGGTTCAGCGCCTGTGACACGACCGAGCGGCAGTAGTACGGCATCGACTCGTTCACCTTCCCCGCGAGCTCGATGAACTCGGTGTAGAAGCCGAACTCCCGCGCCTTCCAGGTGAGGTAGAAGGGGTCGATCGGGATGCAGTGGCCGCCGAGCCCGGGGCCGGGCTGGAAGGACATGAACCCGAAGGGCTTGGTCGCCGCTGCCTCGATGACCTCCCAGACGTCGATGTCCATCCGGTCGCACAGCTGGGCGAGCTCGTTGACGAGCGCGATGTTGACCGAGCGGAAGATGTTCTCGAGCAGCTTGGTGAGCTCCGCGGCCTCGGGCGACGAGACGCGGTAGACGTTCTCGATTGCGCTGCCGTAGAGAGCCGCAGCCGCGTCGCTCGAGGCGTCGTCGATGCCCCCGACAACCTTTGGGACGTTTTGCGTCGTCCAGTCCTCCCGGCCGGGGTCGACGCGCTCGGGCGAGAAGGCGAGGTGGAAGTCTTTCCCGGCGGTGAGCCCGCTGCCCGACTCGAGCAACGGCAGCACCTGCTCGCGCGTGGTGCCCGGGTACGTCGTCGACTCGAGCACGACGAGGTGACCAGGACGCAGCCGCGGTGCGATCTGACCTGTGGCGGCAATCAGGATGCTCAGGTCGGGCTCGCGCTGGCGCGAGAGCGGAGTGGGGAGGGCGATGAGGATCGCGTCCGCGTCGCGGAGATCGTCGTAGTCGGTCGTGGCCGCGATGAGGCCCTCGTCGACGAGCGGCTTCAAGACGTCGGAGGGGACGTCCTCGATGTAGCTCTCTCCCGCGTTGAGCTCGGCGACGCGTCCTGGGTCGACGTCGACGAGCAGGACGCGCCTGCCCGCCTCGGCGAAGGTGCGTGCGAGCGGCACGCCGACGTAGCCGGCGCCCACGATTGCGACGTCGCGCTTCATCGGCTCGGGATCGTAGCGGCGAGCACCTGTGCGATCCGCTCCGAGGCGTGGCCGTCGCCGTAGAGGACCGGCCGGTTCGCCGGCATCCGCGCGCTCCCGACCGCTTCGGCGAGCTCGGTCGGATCCGCCTCCACGAGGACGTTCGCCCCGACCGCGACCGTGTCCACCCATTCGGTGGACGGTCGCACGGTCACGCAGGGCACCCCGTACCAGTACGCCTCCTTCTGGAGGCCGCCCGAATCGGTCACGATCACGCGCGCCTGGGAGGCGAGAGCGGCGAGCTCCAGGTACCCCAGCGGCTCGAGCATCCGGATATGGCTTCCGACGAGGAGGCCTTCCTCCTCTATCCGGGTTCGCGTCCGCGGGTGCACGGGGAAGAGGACGAGCTCGTCGAGCTGGTTCAGTCCCTCGACGATGCGGCCGAGGCGCGGCTGCTCGAGATTCGCCTGCCGGTGGATCGTCGCGACGACGTACGTCCGCGGCTCGTGCGGGACGGTGACGCTTGCGCGTGCGACCGACGCGAACATCCGGTTGGCGTCGGCCATCACGTCGCCGACGACGTAGATCCGCCCGAGGACGCCCTCCTCCTCGAGCGTCGCCTGCGAACGGTCGTCGGGGCAGAAGAGCAGCCAGGCGAGCCGGTCGACTTCGATCCGGTTGCGCTCCTCAGGCATCTCGAGGTCGCCGCTTCGAAGCCCCGCCTCGACGTGTGCGAGCGGCACGGACGCGTCGGCGGCTGCACGGGCGCCCGCCACCGTCGAGTTGGTGTCGCCGTACACGAGGACGAGGTCGGCCGCCTCGGCGGCGATCCGCTGCGCGATCGCCGGCTGCATGGCGGCCGGATCGGACGTGTGGAGGTCGAGCTGGTACCGCGGCTCGGCGAGCCCGAGCTGGTCGAAGAACACCTGCGACATGACGTGGAACCAGTGCTGCCCGGTGTGGAGGACGACCTCCTCGATCTCCGCCTCGCGGAGTGCCGCCGAGACGGGAACCGCCTTGACGAACTGCGGGCGGTTACCCACGACGGTGAAGACCTTCACGGGCGAGCAACACTACTGGCCCACCGCAGTGGGCCAGTAGTGGGCGGCGGAGCCCTGCGGAGGCTCCTGCTCGCGGGTCTAGCGCGCCTTCGGAACGGCGGGGAGCCGCAGCTTCATGAGCAGGGCGGCGTGCGAGGTCACCGTGCTCGCCTTGGTGCCGACGGCGAGGTTCTGCGGTGCTGCCTTTACGATCGCGCCCCGGCTAAGGCGGTACGTGAAGCGTGCGACGCCCAGCCGGCTCGTGAACCCGGCGCGCAGCGAGCCGTCGGCGAACGTGCTCGACGGCATCGCCTTCAGCCGCACCGTCGCCCCGCGGACGAGGTATCCGCGCCGGTCCTTGATCGTCACGACGATGCCGAACCGCTTCACCGACCGGAGCGCGTGTGTGTCGAGCTTGACCTTCGCGATCACTATCCCGCGCGCGCCCGCGGCGGAGACGCTCGTGCCGGCGGTCGTCCTGATCGTCGAGCGGACCCCCACCGTCTTGAAGCGCGTCGTCTGCGAGACGCCGTTCCGATCGGTTGCGGTCACTGTCACGTGATCCTGGCTCGACGAGGATCCGCCGGGCAGGACGATCGAGAAGCGGCCGTTCGGGCCGAGGCGGCCGAGCACGCTCGCGCCGTTGATCTCGAGCGCCGCGAGCTCGCGGCCGTTCAGGACGCGGCCTTCGATCAACGGCATCTGGCCGTCGACGACGCGGAAGCCGTCGGCGGGGACGTCGAGTCGGATGCCCGCGTTCAGGAGGCCGTCGAGCACGCCCTGCCCATCGGTCGATGTGATCACCGAGAGCGGGATGTGGAGCGTCGTGGTCTCGCCCGGCGTTCCGCCGAGGGTGACCACGAGGGCCTTTGCGCCGCCGAGGTCCACCGTGGCCTGGAACGTGCCGGAGGAGTCGACGGTGGCCGCCGTGCCGTTGACGTGAACGGTCGCGTCGGCGTTGGCGACGGCGCCGTTCACCGTCGCGGTGCCGTCCGCGAGCGTCACCGTGTCGATCGTGACCGGGGGCGCCTGGACGGCGGCTCCCGCGCCGACCTCGAGCACGAATGCGAGCACGAGCGCTGCGAGTGCGGCGACGAGGGCGATGTGGGTCGAACCTGGACGGATCGACATCGGGTTCTCCTTCGTTTGGGGGCGAGGTCGATTCGCCCTCTACGAAGCCGCGGGTGCTCGTTTCGAACGGGGGATTCGCGATCTCCCCCGTCAGGGTGGCGTGTCGATCGTCACGAGCGGGGACACACAGGTAGTGAAGGTTTTGTCGAGGTTCGGGAATGTCTGCGGTCGCGGCGCGCACTGAGCTCGCGTCGCACGCCGAGCGCGAGACGACGCGGCTTTTCGAGGCTCACTCGGGCGAGATCCTCCGCTACTGCCGACGGCATCTTCCGTCGCAGGCGGAGCCCGAGGACGCATTGCAGACAACCTTCCTGTACGCGCTGCGCGGGCTTCGGCGTGGCGTCGAGCCCGAATGTCCGGCGGCCTGGCTCACAGCGATCGCAAAGAACGTCTGCCTCACGGAGCGACGGACGTTGGGCCGTCGCGGACGCGCCACGGGAGCGGTCGATCTCGACCGGATCGCGCTGGCAGCACCGGATCCCGACGAAGTCGAGCTGCTTGCGACGCTCCGGACAGCCCTTGCCGCGCTTCCCGCAACACAGCGCAGCGCGATCGTGATGCGCGAATGGCAGGGTCTCGGAGCGTCGGAGATCGCCGAGCGACTCGAGCTGACGCCGACTGCGACGTCTGCGCTCCTGACCCGGGCGCGCAAGTCGCTCGCCACCGCGCTGACGACCGCGGGCAGGACGCGCTCGGCGCTCAACGTGAGCGTTCTGCTCGGCGTCGTGCGCTCCCAGCTTCGTGTTCTGCTCGGTTGCGCCTCGGGAAAGGTCGTTGTCGGCGCGGCGATTGCGACCGTGGCGGTGGGCGGAGTCGCGGTGGAGCGGTCGCTCGACGCCCCGGCCCATCCGTCCATCGCACCCACGCGCGTTTCCGAGCTCCCGCGAGCGGAACGGGATGCGAGCGTGCGGCCCACGACGAGCAAGGGCCGCTTGCGGGCCACCGGCTCGATCACCCACTCGCGCTCGGCGCCAGTCTCCACCTCACGGACGAGTCGCGTCGGCACGCGAACCCGGGCGGTCGCGGCACCCCAACTCCCGTTGGCGCCCGCCCGCGGGGAGCCGACTCCGACGACGCCCTCCGTCGTTCCGCCGGGCGACCCGGGCGACCCGGTCGACCCGGTCCTGCCGACTACTCCGAGCGCGTTGCCGACGCCAACCGTCCCGTCGCCCCCGGTGCAGGCCCTGCCGACGCCGCCGACGGTCGACCTGCCTGCGCTTCCCGAGCTTCCCGCACCGTCGGGTTCGCCCGTGGACGACCCTCAGGTGCCGCCGCTCCCGACCTTGCCCTGACGTTTTCGCGGGCCTCGCGAGGGGCACTCCTGCGGAGCGAGATGCCCTGCCGTCAGATCGTCACGCGCGTGACCGGCACGCCTGCCAGCTCGCCCGGAACCTCGGCGAGCTCGCCCTCCTCGAGCCACGTCGCGTCGTCGCCGGTCCGTAAGACGACGAGGATGCGATCCGGGTCGTGCTCTGCGATTGCGTCCAGAACGGCCTGCGTCGGTGGATCGCGCTTGACGTCGACGGATCCTTCCGCCGTAGGCGCCTCGGCGACGATCTCGTCGCCCACCTGGCCGGCATGGGCGCGCGCGTCGCTCTCGTCGTTGGCCAGCCACTGGAGCCGCGACTGCTCGACGGCCGGAACCACGACGTGAAGCTCGTCTCCGGACTCGACGTGATCGGCGAGGGTCTCGCGGTCGACTTCAGCACTGGCGACGACGACGACGGAAGCCATCGCGCTTGGGTACCCAAAACTGACGCAGCCGTAACGTCCCGCGGAGGTCGTTGAGGTGGCCCGAACGGGAGGTTGGCGACGCCTCGGGAAGAAGCGCTTTCGCTACGTCGACTCGCGCGGCAACGCGATCACCGACGAGGAGGCGCTCGAGCGGATCCGGGAGCTCGTCATCCCGCCCGCCTGGACCGACGTGTGGATCTCGCCCCGACCGCGAGCCCGGCTGCAGGCGACCGGCGTCGACGCGGCGGGGCGGAAGCAGTACCTGTACCACGCGAGCTACCGGGCGGCGCAGGAGCGGGCGAAGTACGAGAGTCTGCTCGAGTTCGCGAAGCGGCTCCCCCGCTTCCGGGCGCGGACCGCGCGGCATCTCCGGCTCGAGCCGTTCGAGCACGACTGGACGTGCGCCGTCGCCGCAGGTCTCGTGAACAAGGCGTGGTTCCGGGTCGGCTCGGAACGGCACGCGCGGAGCTCACGGACGTACGGCGTCACGACGCTCCGAAAGCGCCACGTCGAGGTCTCGGGAGACGAGGTCGTGTTCCGCTTCCACGCGAAGAACCGCAAGCTCGTCCGGCGGGAGATCGCCGACGCGAGGCTCGCGTCCGCGGTCGGCGAGCTCCTCGACCTTCCGGGCGGGACGCGCCTGTTCCGGTTCGAGCGCGACGGCGAGCTCGCGAATCTGACCTCCTCGATCTTCAACGAGTACCTCTCGGACAATCTCGGCGGGGAGTTCACGGCCAAGGACTTCCGGACGTGGGGAGGGACGCTGCTCGCTGCGGTCGAGCTGGAACGCCGTGGGCCCGCCGAGTCGAAGACAGCTGAGACGCGGGCGCTTGCAGCCGCGATGCGCAAGGTCGGCGACGAGCTCGGGAACACTCCTGCCGTCGCACGCGCCTCGTACGTGAGCCCTGCCGTGGTCGACCGCTTTCGTGAGGGACGAACGCTGTCCGACTTCCGCAACGGCAGCGGCCCCAGTCGCCTGACGACCTCGGAGGTCGCGCTCGTCAGGCTCCTGCGCGCGTCGTGACCTGAAAGGACGAGGGGCCGACTCAGGGATCGGCCCCTCGGTGCACTTCCTATCCGGACTGCTGTGCCCGGAGCGAGCTGCGAGCTAGCGCGCGCCGGTCTGATCGACGGTCTGGTCTGCGGGCTCCTCGTCGCGGCCGTCGATGCGATCCTTGACGCCGTCGGCGATGTCGTCCGCCTTGTCCTTCACGTCGTCCCACGTGTCGCGGGCGTCGTCCTTGGCCTCGCCCCACTTCTGCTGGGCCTCGCCCTCGAGCTCCTTCTCCTTGCCTTCCACGCGATCACTGTCCACGGTGCTCCTTCCAGTCGAGTTGATGCGCCGGATATGCCCGCCGGCCCTCGGCTGCAAACTCGCCGGAGCCCTTTGGGCCGGCACGACGAAGGGCGGCGTCGCCGCCGCCCTTCGCTGCGTTCTCGCGTCTCGAGCGACTAGCCCGCGAGCGGAACCTGGACGAGACGGTAGCCCGCGATTCCGCCGAGCGGCGGATCGCCGGCGCGGTACGCCTTGATGAAGAACTGGACGTTGAAGCCGTTCCGCGGCTGCGGGAACTGCGCGTTCGGAACGAGCGTCAGCGTGGCGTAGCCATCCCCACCCGTGACCTGCGTCTGACCCGTCACGACGCGCGGTGTCGCGCGCATGAACACACGAGCACCATTGACGGGCCGGCCGCCCCGCGCCGTGACCTGCACGCGGACGGTGATCGGGGCGGTGCGACTGCGCACCGGGTTCGGCGAGAACTTCACCTGCGAGACGACGAGGTGATCGCCGGCAGCCTTGAGGTCCGCCACCGGGATCCCTCCGGTCGAGGGGGGCGGAGGCGTGCCGCCGCCGACTGCACTCGTCGGGTTCGAGATCGCCGAGGTGGAGCCGCGGTCGTTGCGACCCGTGACCTTCACCCGCAGGGTGTGGCCGTTGTCGGCCGACTTGACCGTGTACGAGGTGTCGTTCGCGCCCGGGATCTCGCTGCAGTTGTCGCCCTGGGCGTCGCAGCGGAGCCACGTGAACGAGTACGTGATGGGCTGCTCGCCCGCCCACTCGCCGCGGTTGGCCTGCAGCGTGCTCCCCACGGTCGCGGTGCCCGTGACCGTCGGCTCCTTCGTATTCGTCGGGCGTGCTGAGGTCACGACGCTCGTCGGGTTCGACGTCGCCTTGGTCGAGCCGTCGGCGTTCGTCGCGACGATCCGCGTCCTCAGCTGAAAGCCGGCGTCGGCCTCGCGGAGCGTGTACGCGTTGTTGCTCGCGTTCGAGATCCTGGTGCAGTCGGACGCATCAGCTGCTCCGCGACCCTTGCAGCGGTACCAGCGGTAGTCGTACTGGATCGGGCCCGTGCCGGTCCACTGTCCACGCGTCGTCCTCAGAACCTGGCCGACACGCGTGCTGCCCGAGATGCGCGGCTCGACGGTGTTCGTCGGGGCGGCCGTGGTCGCGGCGGACGAGGTGCTCGCCCAGGCAGCGAAGACCGCACCGACGACGGCCATCGCCGCCGTCGCCCCGAGGAGCGCGAGGTAGGTGCGGTACAAACGTTCAGTTCGAGTGCGAGCTGTCATTTCGTCGACTCCTTCCGTTGACTCACGGTCTCAGTTACCCGCCGCCGAACGGTGCTACCGCACCCCTTACGGAAGGCTTACGACGCCCTCAACCGACGTGAACTCGCTGGATCTGGCGCATTCCGGGTTCTTCCTAGGCATAGGCCTCCCTCGAACGAGGGGCGTGATTTCATGCGGATCCGGGCCTGTCTGCGCGTCCACGCCCTCTTCTCGAGACGCGCTCGTCGACCGACGGCCGCGAGCGTGCGCATAGTGAGAGCGATGGAGCGGGTGGGAGACGATGTCGAGACACGCGGTCGTTGGGGAGGGTCGGAGCCCCTGGTCGTCGAGGAGCTCGAGGAGCTCTTCGACGGACGCGCCGGGTCGACCGTGGGGATGGAGGAGGAGCTCATGCTCCTGGACCGCGAGACGCTCGAGCTCGCGCCTGCCGCGACGCCGCGGATCCTCTCGGAGCTCGCCGGCGACGAGCGCTACGTCGCCGAGCTTCGCGACGGTCAGATCGAGATCCGGACACCGGTGTGCGGGAACGCGGTCGCCGCGGGGCTCTGCCTCGCCGACGCGATCCTCGACCTCCGTGCGCACCTCGGCGACACGCTGGTCGTCGCCGCGTCCGGAACGCATCCGTTCTCGTCGGACTGGGGCCCGATCTCGGAAGGGGAGCGCTACCGGGAGATCGCCGCGGAGTTTCCGGCGGCCGCACGGACGGATCTCCCCTGCGGCCTCCACGTTCACGTCGCAGTCGGTGGCGCCGCCCGGGCCCTCGCCGTCTTCAACGCCGCTCGTTCGTATCTGCCCGAGCTCACCGCGCTCGCGGCGAACTCGCCCTACGTGGGTGGGGAGGACACGGAGCTGGCGACGAGTCGTGGCGAGCTCGCGTTCGCCGTGCATCGCAGCTGCGTTCCACCAGCTTTCGACTCGTGGCAATCGTTCGTGGAGCTCGTCGAGTGGGGCCGCCTCGGCGGTGCGTTCCGCGACGCGAGCGAGCTGTGGTGGGATCTTCGGCCCAATCCCCGGTTCGGAACGATCGAGCTACGGGCGAGCGACAGCCAGACGCGCGTGGAGGACGCCACCGCGCTCGGCGCGGTGTTCCAATCCTTGCTCGTGTGGCTCTCGGGACGTCTCGACGACGGCGATGAGCTCGCCGTTCACGACACGAGTCGCATCGCGGAGAACGTCTGGTCTGCGCGCAGGTACGGCACGGGCGGCTCGATGGCCGACCTCGTCAGCGGCGAGCGCGTCGAGACGCGAGCGCGCATCTCGCGTCTCCTCGACGCGCTCGAGCCCACGGCCGAGCGCTACGGGATGTCCTGGTCGCTCCTGACCGCGCGCTCGCTCCTCGCCGACAACGGCGCCGGCCGTCAGCGCTATGTCGCGGCGCAGCGCGGACTGCAGGGCCTCACCCGCTGGCTCGCTCTGGAGACGACGACGTCGGCGCAGGAGTACCTGGAGCGTCGCGCGTGACGCGCAGGCCCCTCGTCTCCTCGGCGAGCCGGCGGCTCGCCGCGTTGACCTCGGCACCGAACAGCAGCGCCGCGCTCGTGAGCCACAGCCAGACGAGCGTGATGACGACGCCTGCGAGCGTCCCCCAGCTCTTGTTGTACGAGCCGAAGTTCGCAGCGTAGAAGGCGAAGCCGCCGGACGCGGCGAGCCACACCACCACGGCGACGACGGCACCCGGGATTGCCGCCCTCCAGTTTCGGTTCTCCACGTCCGGCCCCAGGTAGAGCACCGCCGCGAAGGCGAACGACAGGACGCCGACAAGGAGCGGCCACTGCGCCGTCCACCACGTCCAGGCCGTGACGCTCTGCGCTCCGAGGGCCGAGCCCAGCCACTGCTCCAGTGCCGGGCCGAGGATCAGCAGCCCGACGACGAGTGCCGCGCTCGCTACCAGCGCGAGAACGATCGCGAATGCGACGAGGCGCTTGCGCAGGAAGCTGCGTTCGTCCTCCACGTCGTACGCGCGCGTCAGGCCCTTCATGAGGGTGGTTGCCGCCGAGGTCGTCGTCCAGAGCGCGAGCGCGAATCCGAAAACGGCCATCAGGACGCCGCTGCTCGTCGACCGGGCCGAACGTTGGAGGCTGCTGTCGAGCAGGACGACGG
Source organism: uncultured Gaiellaceae bacterium (assembly GCA_963846995.1). Taxonomy (GTDB): domain Bacteria; phylum Actinomycetota; class Thermoleophilia; order Gaiellales; family Gaiellaceae; genus GMQP-bins7. The sequence continues at coordinate 83,847 of CAWJYD010000005.1, forward strand.
CCTCTCCCGGCATGATCGAGTGGGCGCGGTTCACGAGACTCTCGATCGCCGACGGGCTCGCGAGCAGGGAGAAGGCACCGAGCACGACGAGCGCCACCGCCGGGATCGCGAGGAAGAGCGAGTACGCGAGCGCCTGGGCGAGGATGGGGACGTCGTTCTCTCGCGCCGCCGCGATCGCGTCGCGGAACACCGCCCAGGCTCGCCTTGGCTTCGTGGTCACATCCCTGTTTGCCACGAATGCGTGGTTGCGCAAACGAGCGAGAAGTGCCGGACCGACCCCAGTCCTCCCCAGGGGAGGGGAAACGGAGGACGCCACGCCGGTCCGGCAGAGGAGGGTTCGCCGTCGTGTCGAGGTTCCCTCCCGGCGCGTTTGGCCCGGTGCGACGGGGGGCACTTCGTGTCCATGCAGACGTCGGAGATCGCTCGCGACCCAGCGCCCGGCCTTCCCGAGCTGCCGGATACCGGACCCGAGCCCGGACCCCCTCCCGTGCCGTCCCCGGTGCCCGAGCCGCCGCTTCCGGAGCCCGAGCCCGATCCGGATCGCCTTCTGCCCGTCTAGCCGCGCCCACTCGATGGCCGCGTGCGTGCGAAACTGGGCCTAGTCCAGGAACGCCGAGGTCGAGTGAGCTCACGAGACGAGGAGAGAGGGAGCCGGAGGCCGTTGGTTCCTGTGAGGCATTCGGTCGTCGCGCGGTACGGCCTCGCGCTCGGCGCCGGAGTCGTCGGCCTGGCGACCACTGCCGCGTTGCTCGAGACGAACGTCAGCTCCGAGCCGATCTACGCACCGATGCTCGCGGCGGTCGCACTGGCTGCCTGGTACGGAGGCCTCGGTCCGGCGCTCGTCTCGGTCGCCCTCGGCTGGGCCGCCGCGTCGTGGCTCTTTGTCGACGGCGACTCGTGGCTCAGCTCCGGAGGGGTCGACAACATGGCCCGCTGGTGGATCAATCTCGTCGTCGCGATGGCGATCGCGGGCTTCGGAGGGATCCTGCGGACGCGTGGCGAGCGCGCGGTCGTCGATGCGAGCTCGGCGCGCGCCGCGACCCGCGAGCTGGAGCGACTACGGCAGCTCTCGGTCGCGCTCGGGGGTGCCGTCTCGCCCTCAGACGTCGCTCAGGTCGTCACCGGCCAGGCCGCTGCGATCGTCTCTGCCCGGGGTGCAGCGCTCGCGCTCGTCGACGGCGACGAGCTCTCGATCGTCGAGCCGACCGGGCTCGCTGCGCATGGCCGTTCGCACGGAGAGCGCATCGCGCTCGAGTCATCGACGCTCATCTCGCAAGCAGTCCGAGAGGGAACGGTCGTGGTTGCGCGCGACCGGGCGACCCTGACGGCGTTCCGCGACAGCACGGACAACCTCCCGGACACGGTCGTCGGAGCGATCGCGGCGCCGCTCGTATCGGGAGACCGCACGGTGGGATCGCTGGGCTTCCTCTACGACCGCGAGGACGCGGTGAACGACGAGTCGATTTCGCTGAGCGTCGCCGTCGCGGATCTCGTGGCCCAGGCGCTCGAGCGGGCGCGCCTGTACGAGCGCGAGCGCGAGTCGCGCGAGGCGCTCGACCGGATCCTCCGCGTCGCGCCGCGTTTCCTCGGGGACGACCCGGACGAGGTCATCCAGGCCATCTGCCGCGAGGCGCGCACGACCTTCGGCGCGGACTACGGTGTGCTGTGGCGGATCCGTGACGAGGACCTCGAGCTCCTCGCCATCGATCCGCCGCGAGCCGAGGACGACGGGACGCACCTTCCGCTCGCCGACTTCCCGCAACTCCGCGCGGCGATGCTGGGGCTCGGCGCGTCGTTCGTCCCGGACGTCCGTGAGACGACGAGTCGGGACGGCTTCCGCTTCGTGAAGGAGCACGACATCCGTTCCTCGCTCCGCACGCCCGTCGTCATCGCCGGCGTTCCCGAGCTCGTGCTCGCCATCTCGTGGCAGCACGTCATCTCCGAGCCGGACACGGGGACGCTCGCGGTCGTGCGCCGGTTCGCCGACCAGGCGGGGCTCGCGCTCGAGCAACTCGAGCGACGTCGGGCACAGGCAGCCGCGGCGGAGCGCGCTGAATCCACGCGCCGTCTCCAGGACGTGACCGCGGCGCTCTCGCGCGCGACGACGATCCTCGAGGTGAGCAACACGTGCCTCGAGCACGCGCTCGAGGCGGTCGGCGCCGAGGCCGGGTTCGTGGTGCTGAACGGTCCGGAGGGAACGATGATCGAGATCGTCAGCTGCTCGGGCTACGACGACGACGAGATCGCCGCGTGGCGCGGCTTCGGGCTGGACGACGACGTCCCGTTCGCACGCGCGATCGCCTCGGGAGAGCCGGTGTGGGCGTTGACGGCGGACGAGATGGCGGCCTTCACCGGCTTGCGCGAGCCGCGGTCGGTGGGATGGGTCACGATTCCGCTGGTCGGGCTCGAGGGCGCTCGCGGAGCGCTGCACCTGTCGCTTCGCAGCCCGCGCACGCTCAGCGGGGCCGAGCGGGACTGGCTGCAGGCGATGGTCCTCCAGTGCAGCCAGGCCGTCGAGCGCAGCGGGCTGTACGAGGAGGAGCAGCGCTTTCGCCGGCGCGCAGAGCGTGTGCAGAGCACCACCGCGTCGCTCTCGAACGCGCTGACCTCGAACGACGTGGCCCGAGCCGTCGTCGGCGAGGTCGTCAAGGCGATCGACGCGGACGCCGTCGGGCTCGTCGCACGGTCGGAGGACGGGCGGGCGAACGGGGTCCTTGCATGGGAAGGCTCCGATCCGGAGCTGCTCGCGCCGTTGCTGGACGGCGAGGAGAGCGTGGACTCGCCTGCTGGTTGGGCGGTGCGAGCGAGGCGCTCCGTTCTCGTGTCGCTGGACGAGATCGCTGAGGCGTTTCCTTCCGTGGCCGCCGGCTTCAGGGCCACGGGCTATGAGTCGTTCCTCTTCGTGCCGCTCGTCGCAGGACGTCGAGCGAACGCGCTCCTGCTCGCGTCGTGGCGGAGCACCCGCGCTCTGCCGCGAGACGATCGCTCTCTCGTCGAGGTTCTCGTCGCGCAGGCCGCCCAGGCACTCGACCGCGCCCGTCACTTCGAGTCCGAGCAGACGATCGCCGAGACGCTCCAGCGAAGCGTTCTGCCCGCCTCACTGCCGCGGGTCGAGGGCGTACAGCTCGCCGCGCGCTATCTCCCGGGAACCGCCCACCTCGACGTCGGCGGGGACTGGTTCGATGCGCTGAATCTCCCGGACGGGCGGCTCGGGCTCGTGGTCGGCGATGTCGTCGGCAAGGGCGTCCAGGCGGCGGCGAGCATGTCGCAGCTGCGAAACGCGATCCGCGCGTTCTCGGTCGAGCGACTCAAGCCGTCGTCTCTGCTCGCGCGGCTCAACCGGCTCGCCGAGTCCGCGCTCGACACGTCGTTCGCGACCGTTGCGTACCTCGTGCTCGATCCGGCGACCGGGACCTGCCGCATGGCGTCGGCGGGGCATCCTCCCCCGGTCGTCGCGTTCCCCGACGGGCGCGTCGAGCTGCTCGAAGGCGTTCGCGGCCTTCCGCTCGGCACCGGACTCGAGACGAAGTACCGCCAGCAGACGCTCGAGCTGCCGGCGGGCGCGATCGTGATCCTCTACACGGACGGCCTGGTCGAGCGGCGCGGACGGTCGATCGACGAGGGGCTCGCCGACCTCTGCGAGGCGGTCGCTCGCGCCCCGAAGGATCCCGATCGGCTGCTCGAGCACGTCCTCGCCCACGTCGTCCCCGGAGAAGAGCGCGGCGACGACATCGCACTCCTCGCGGCGCGGGTGCTCCCGGTTGCGCCGCGCAGGCTCGAGCTGCGCATCCCCGTGACCTTCGACTCGATGGAGCTCGTGCGAGATGCGATGCGCTCGTGGTTGAGCGGCGCGCCAGTCGAGCGCTCGGAGGCGGAGGACGTCGTGCTCGCGACGTGGGAGGCGTGCGCGAACGCGATCGAGCACGCCGTCGACCCCGCGCACGACGTCGTGACGGTCCGCGCCACGCTGGAGGACTCGCGCGTCCGGGTTGTCGTCCGGGACACCGGCACCTGGGCGCCGTACACCATCCGCGAGAACCGCGGGCTCGGCCTGCGTCTCATGAAGGCGCTGTCCTCGTCGTTCGACGTGAGCCAGGACGGCGAGGGGACGACCGTGACCCTGGAGAAGGCGCTCGGCGGCTCCGACGCGGGCTGATCGCGCGTTTGCCGCCTCCTAGCTGGCGGGTACCGCACTACGGCAAGGACGTGCGAATCGAGGAGGACGGTCATGCCCCCGCGTGGCGTCGAAGAAGGGAACCAAGCGAGCGAGGCAGTACGAGCACGTCAAGGAGTCCGAGCGAAAGCGCGGTGCCTCCGAGGACGTCGCCGAGGAGATCGCGGCACGCACGGTCAACAAGGCGCGTGCTCGGAGCGGCGAGGCGGCGACATCGTCGGCACTCTCGCGCGAGGACATCTCGTCAGGCCGTCGCGGCGGGCTCCGCAGCCATCGCAAAGGGCCCCGGGGCAGGACGCGCGACCAGCTCTACGAAGAGGCGAAGCGGCGAAACGTCCGGGGCCGCTCGAAGATGACGAAGGCGGAGCTCGAACGCGCGCTCGGCGGTGGCCGATGAGATCCCGGGACAGCCTGGGGCACGTCCTCGGGAGCTCGGTCCGCATTCGAGGCGTACGCGTGGGGCACGTGACCGGGGTCGTGTTCGACGCGACCGAGACCTCTGCGCTCGGGGTCGAGGTGACGTCGCCCGATTCGGCGCGCCGGTTTCTGCCATGGGTCGCCGGCTGCGTCGCGGACGGGGTATTGGACGCGGACTCCGCACTCCTCCTCGTCGACCCGTCCGACTCGCCGCTGGAACGCGGCGGCGTCTTGTGCCGTGACCCCGAATACCTGAGCACGCTCGCGGCGGTCGACGGCGGACGACTCACTGCCGTTTCCGCACCCGAGGCCGACGCTGTTCACAGTCACTGACCGCACGGTCGTCGGTGCACCCGCGATCGTGGCGATCCGGTCGCACGGTCGGGGCTAGGAGGCGTTCCGGTCGCCGAGGGCGTACCCTCTCGTTCCCTGAGAGGCACGGATGACCATCCTCGCCATGGACACCAACGTCGACGCTCTCCTCGTCGCCTACCACCGGAACGGCGACACCGAAGCGCGTGATCGCGCCCTCGTCGAGCTGATGCCGCTCGTGCGGGCGCTCGCCACGCGCTACGCGGGTCGCGGCGAGCCGCTCGAAGATCTCGTGCAGGTCGGCTCGATCGGGCTGATCAAGGCCGTCGACCGGTTCGACGTCGACCGCGGCGTCGGCTTCGCGAGCTACGCCGTCCCGACGATCGTCGGAGAGATCAGGCGGCACTTCCGGGACAAGGCGTGGGCGATGCACGTACCCCGCCGGCTGAAGGAATTGAGCGTCAGGCTCTCGCGCGTCCTCGATCAGCTCACGACCGAGCTCGGGCGCTCCCCGACGATCGCGGAGCTCGCTGTTGCCACAGGCGTGGAGGAGGAGGACGTGATCGACGCTCTCGACTCCATGAACGCGTACTCGACTCGCTCGCTGGACGCGCCGTTCGACGAGAGCTCCGACGACAACCTCACCGAGAAGCTCGGCACGCCGGAAGCCGGGTACGACGAGGTCGAGGACGGCGAACTCGTCGCGGCAGGCCTCGACGCACTCGACGAACGCGAGCGCCAGATCGTGGAGCTGCGCTTCTTCCACGAGATGACGCAGTCGCAGATCGCGTCGGAGATCGGGATCTCGCAGATGCACGTGTCCCGCCTTCTCCGCCGCGCGCTCGCGACCATGCGAGGCCGGATCGAGGAGGTCGCCGTCGATGAGTGACGAGGTCGTCGTGCGACTCTCCTTCCCCGCGAAGCCCGACTACCTTCTGCTCGCCCGGCTCGCGCTGGCCGGCCTCACCCGAACCGTCTCGGCGGAGGACGAGGTGGTGGCCGACCTGAAGCTCGCAGTCACCGAAGCCTGCGGGAACGCGGTGCGTCACGCGTACGGCGACGACCCCGGAGACGTCGTGGTGTCGTACGTCCTGCGCGACGACGGCCTCGAGATCGTCGTCGAGGATCGAGGGCGGGGGCTCGATGCGGAAGCGATCGACACGGCCGTGCCCGAGGCTCCGCCCGACGGCGGCATGGGAATGGCCATCATCAGGACGATCGTCGACGACCTCCAGATCGAGACGGGCGCCGACGGTCGAGGCACCGTGATCAGGATGACGAAGCGGCTCGCGCCCGGGCAGCTCACCTAGCCTCTAGCCCGAGAGCTCGGTCAGTGCCGCTTGGCGCGACTCGGCCACGGGAGCGCGTCGTCGAGGGTCGTGATCTCGAAGATCCGCCGGGCATCGCCGCGCGGGAGGACGATGCGCAGCAGGGCGTGTCTCTCCTCGCACGCGCGACTCGCGCGGACGATGCAGCCGAGCGCGGTCGAGTCCAGGAACGCGACGCTCGAAAGATCGACGAGGACACGCCCGGCCGATCCGAGCCCGTCGAGCGCGCGCTCGAGCTCGGGCGCCGCGAAGGCGTCGAACTCACCCCGTGCGACCACCGTCGCGACGGCGTTCTCGTGAAGAATCAGGACCTGGTGCATCCGGCACAGGTACCACGTCACGGAGACCGCGCGGCGGTGCGGCCTCCGTGACGTTCATTCAGACGTCGTCCAGCTGCCGCGGTCGGCGGCCGGATCGCAGGTTCACGCCGCGGGTGCGCCGGCGAGTGCCGCACGCGCGGCCTCGACGGTTGGTGCAACCGTCACGGCTGCCTGCAGGTCGACGATCGACAGGGCTCGTGCCACCGGCGATTCGGGGGCAACGGCGAACGCGAGGCGCGCGCGACCGCGAGTGCGTGCGAGCCGGAAGAGGCAGTGGAGTGCAGCGCTGTCGATGAAGCGGACGCGGTCGAGGTCGACCAGGAGCTGCAGCCCTGGTGGGCATGCGTCTCCGAGCGCACGCTCGAAGGCGGCGACGTTCGTCAGATCGAGCTCACCCTGGACGGAGACGACGACCCGGCGCTCGTCATCCGACTCGAGGTGGGCGAGCTCGAACGCGGACACGGGAGGGCCAGCATACGTCGGGCGGTTTCGGCAGGTGGCACCACGGGTATGCCCGCTGGACCGATGACCGAGAGTGCCCCCATGGTGGGCAGCGATCAGTTCCGGATCGATGTCGAGCGCCCCGTCGCGGGCACCGCGGTCGTCAGCGTCGCCGGAGATGCGGGACCTCCACTCGGCGCCAGAACTGCGGGACCGGCTGGGCGAGCTCGTCGACGAGGGCACGACACGCGTCGTCGTGGATCTCACGGAGACCACGTTCGTCGACTCGATGACTCTCGGCGTGCTCCTGGGCAGCATGAAGCGTCTGGGCACGGCCGGCGGGCGGCTCGAGCTGGTCGTCTCTAGGCCGGACATCCGCCGGATCTTCGAGATCACGATGCTCGACCGCGTCTTCGAGCTCTACCCGAGCCGCGAGCAGGCACTCGAGGCCGGTCTCCACGGTGACGCGGCGCCCTAGACGATCGCGTCGCGCGACTCGTGCACCGGTGCGAGCGAATCGACGCGGGTGATCTCGAGGACGCGTAGCACCGCCGGGTTGGAGGCGACGACGTCGATCCGCGCGCCGCGCTCGGTGATATCCCGGGCGCTCAGCGACAGCGCGCGGACGCCGGAGGAGTCGAGGAACGTGCAGTCGGTGAGATCGACTACCACGTGCGACGCGTCCCGAACCGACGCGATCGCGTCCTCGAAGGCCTCTGCGGCTGCAAGATCGAGCTCGCCACGACTGCCCACGACGACCATACCCTGCGGCGTCGTCTCGACGCGTACGTCAAACTGCTCGGGCGCGGCCACCGTGTTCGAGTCTAGGCCATGAGCGATCGCATCCTTCTCACCGTCCCAACGGAGAGCGTCTCCAGAGCATCGCGACCCTCGTCCTCGGCGGTGTCGGGACGCGCCACGACCTGCCGTACGAGCGCACGGACGACCTCCAGCTCGCCGTCCTGAGCGCACTGGACGCCGCCGAGGGCGGCGAGATCTCGCTCGAGATCGAGCCGGCGACGGGGAGGTCAGGCTTGCGCTCGGCCCGCTGCGCACGGGCACGCGTGACGATGCGGCTGTCGCGCGCGTTCTCACGCGCCTCGTGGACGCCGTCGACTACGAGACGCGTGACGGTCGTGAGTGGGTCAGCCTCAGCGTCTCCGGCACGACCTCGCCGGCGCGAGCTGACCGCCGACGCTACTCCGAGATCTCCTCGACGAGCCGGCCGGTGGACTCGACGGGGCCGCTCGCGCGATGTCCGCCTGGGCGAGGATGCCGACAAGGCGGCCGTCGAGGACCACCGGAAGGCGGCGGACCCGCTCCTTCGCCATTCGCTCGAGCGCGGCGTCGAGCGCTCGCCGGGCTCCGCCGTCACCGGGCGTTCGCTGCAGACATCGGAGACGGGATCTCGTTCGGATCGAGCTCCTTCGCCATGACCTGAAGCACGAGGTCGCGATCCGTCACGATGCCGACCAGGCGGTCGCCGTCGACGACCGGAAGAGATCCGACGTCCTCGGACGCCATCCTGCGTGCCGCCTCCACGACGGGCGCGTCGTTCGCGATCGACGTCGGGCCGGAAGTCATCACGTCCTCGACGGTCCGGTCTCTTCGGGTCTCGCTTTCATCTCCGCCTCCTTCGCTCCGGAACCAGATGCTATTCCCGCTGCCGCCCGCCTGAAACGGCTGCCGTCGTTTTGCGAAACCGAGGCCTGGGCACACCTCTACATGAGCCGGGACCCCTTTCCGTGGACATCGGCGACAGTCGCCTTCCGACGCTCGTCTTCGTCAGCAGGCGGCGCTCCGGCGCGTCCCGGAAGATGGAGAGCCTGATCGCCTGGGTGAAGGTCACCCAGAAGAAGCGGCTGCGGGTCGTCGACCTCGATGCGGATCGCGAGCCCCGAGCTCGTCGACCACCTGGGTGTCGAAGATTCCGTCACTCCTGGTCGTCGAGCACGGCCAGGTCGTCGACCGGCTCGAGGGCCGTGCCACGGGACGTCAGATCGACGCGCTCATCCGTCCCCACCTCGCGACCGCCGACGCGCCGCCGAGGGCTCGTCGTGAACGAGCTGCTGCGGCAGTCCGGCGCCCGCCACTCGGGAGGGCCGCGACGAGCCCGCTCGGAAGCGGAGCGCGCCTGCTTCGAGCGCGCCTACCCGGCCACCGCTTCGTTCGTGAAGGAGGCCCGCGAAGCCGCCTCGGACGCCGCCGGACGCCTCGGGCTCGACGAGGCGCTGCTCCACGACGTCCGGCTCTGCGTCTCCGAGGCGATGACGAACGCCGTCCGCCACGCCTACGGGACCTGCCACGGCACGGTCGAGATCTCGGTATCGCGAAAGGGGGAGGGCGCCGTCGTGCGGGTTCGGGACTTCGGATCCGGGGTCGTCGCGGCCGGGAGGGGCGGTTGCGGCGGTTTCGGTCTCGAATCATCGCGACGCTGACCGATCAGTACGGCCTCACGAGCGTGTCCGGCGTCGGAACGGAGGTCGCGATGGCGTTCGGGACGAACGCTGGCCGCAGCTCCCCGCTAACAGGACGATCCCCGTTTGACGTGTCACCCGTTTGGGTGAAGATGGACGAGACAAGTCTGTCTCGTCCGATCGAGGGGGACAGCGTGGGCAAGCGGTCCGTCATCACGGTGAGGTTCGCATCAGGGGCAGTCGAGTATTGGTACGAAGCTGCCGTTCCCAAGGTCGGCGACCGGGTGGGCCGAGAGACCAGCGGGTTCGTCACAGCGTGGAGCTCGACGGCGAGGAGCAGGCGACGGTGTACGTCGGAACGCCCGCGCCGGACTTCGTGAGGTGGGGTGACCTGGCGTCGCCGAGGCCGAGTCGCGCGCCTGCCACCGCGCGCGAGCGAATCCTCGACGCGGCCTACGAGCTCTTCTCGCAGCGCGGGATACGGGCAGTCGGCACCGAGGAGATGGTCGAACGAGCCGGCGTGGCTCGCTCGACGCTGTACCGGCACTTCCGCTCGAAGGAGGACCTCGTGCTCGCATTCCTCCAGCGGCGCGAGCAGCTGTGGACGAGGGAGTTCGTCGAGGCGGAGGCGCGCCGCCGCGGGTCGACACGCCGCGAGAGCAGCTCCTCGCGATCTTCGACGTCTTCGACGAGTGGTTCCATCGGGACGACTTCGAGGGGTGCTCTTTCATCAACGTCTTCTCGAGATCGGCGACCTCGACGACCCGCTGCGGCAGCGCGAGCGCGGCGCACCTCGAGTACATCCGCTCGGTCGTCAAACGCATCGCCGAGGAGGCCGGGGTCGAGCGAGGCGGAGGAGTTTTCCGAGTCGTGGCACATCCTCATGAAGGGCTCGATCGTGACTGCCGGCGAGGGGGACGTGCTCGCGGCACGCAGAGCCCGAGCGATGGGCGAGCGGCTCCTGGACGAGCACTTGCCGAACGTGACCGGCGGAGCGTCGTCGGACGAAGACCTGATCGCCCGGGCCGCGGTTTCCTAGGTCCGGAACGGCGACGCGGCCGCCCTAACGGCCGCGTCGTGGTCGATCGTGCCATCCTACCGGCGTGCGTACCCGAAACCGCCGAGCAGAAGCAGCACGAGAAGAACGATCAGCAGGATTCCTATCCAGCCCATGACCTCACCTCCGCTTCCGTCTTTCCCTCCCGCCTCGGCGGCAAAACCTGCGCCTGGACGCTGCTTCCGGCGCCGACGGCGTTAGGGTTGCCGCGGTGAGCACGGACGCGCTGAAGACCGTCGTGCTGCTGGGGACGCTCGACACGAAGGGCCACGAGTACGCCTTCCTGCGCGATCGCGTGCGCGAGCAGGGCGTGGGACGCGATCCTCGTCGACGCCGGGATCGTGGGCGATCCGCCTACCGAGGCGGACATCTCGCGGCAGGAGGTCGCCGCCGCGGCGGGCGTCGACGTGGACGAGCTCGCAGCGGCGGGCGACCGAGGGGCTGCGATCGCAGCCATGGCCCGGGGCGCAGCTTCGGATCGTCACGGGTCTGCACGGCGAAGGACGCCTCGACGGCATCCTCGGACTCGGCGGCTCGGGCAACTCGGCGCTCGTCGGAGAGGCGATGCGGGCACTTCCGGTCGGGGTACCGAAGGTCCTCGTCTCCACCCTCGCCTCGGGGGGACGCGGCCGTACGTCGGCGCCGTCGACATCGCGATGATGTACTCGGTCGTCGACATCGCTG
>CAWJYD010000006.1:0-121048 GCA_963846995.1 uncultured Gaiellaceae bacterium
GCGGCCGCGATGCGCTGTGCGCCCACCCGGCCTGCGAGCACCCCGCCGAACGGGCGAGTGAGGATTCCGATGAACAGCACGAGACCTCCGGCGAGACCGGCAGCGGTCGCGCTCGCTCCCTGCCGCTCGAGCAGCGTCACCACCCAGTTTCCCGCGACGACGGCGAGCCCGAAGGTCGCTGCCTGGAGGACTCCGATCGGAAGCAGCCTGCGGTCGCCGACGACCCAGCGTCCTGCGTGACCGATTCGTGGGAGACCCGTCGCGACGAGCGTCGGCACGGCTGCGGCGAGGGCGAGTAGCAGCGCCGTCCAGTACGGCGCGCGCCAGCTCGTGGCGTCGGTCAGCGAGGGGACGATCATGAGCGCCAGTCCACCGCCTGCCATCGTCGAGCCTCCGTAGAGCCCCTGCTGCACCGGACCTCCCCCTCCCGCCCGAACGAGGTCGAGGCCCGCGACGAAGCCCGAGCCCGAGCCGAGGCCGACGACAGCGCGGCCGGCGAGCGCGACTGCATAGCCGGCGTCGAGCAGGAGGAGCGCGTTCCCGGCGACCGCGGCGGCGATCGCGAGCAGGGCGACTCGTCGTGAGCCGAAACGGTCGGCTCCCCGGCCCGCGGGGAGCTGTGCCGCGAGGTGCGTGACGAAGAGCGCCGTCGTCAGGAGTCCGATCGCGGCGAGGGAGACGCCGTAGTGGCCGGAGAGCGGATCCGCGACAGCTCCGACGTTGGAGACGTTCCACGTCAGGCAGGCGCCCACAGCGAGGCCCGCGACGACGCCGCGCGTGGACGCGCTCAGCGCCCGCCGCCGTCGGCGACCCAGGCGATCGTCTTCGACGCGAGCAGGTCGAGCGCCGAGACCGCGAGCTCCAGGTGCTCGCGCTTCGTGTCCTCGAGCTTCGTGTGAGAGAGGCCGCGGAGGCTCTGGACGAACATCATCACGGTGGGCACGCCGGCGCGTGACACCTCCGCGGCGTCGTGGAGCGGTCCCGAGGGGAGCCGATGCGCCGAGCCGGAGACCTCGTCCACGGCCTCCTCGCAGAAACCGCGAAGGGTGTCGTCGAAGAGGATCGGCTCGATCGACCAGATGCGCTCCCACTCGACGGCGATCGACTCCTCGTCCGCGAAGCGCTCGCTCGCCTCCTTCGCCTGCGAGAGCAGCGACGCGAGCTTCGCAGCGTCGAGGTGGCGCTGGTCGAGGAGCTGCTCCGCCGTCTCGACGACGGACGTCACGATCCCCGGTCGACAGACGACTCCGCCCGACGTGCAGACCGCGCCGTCGCCCACGCGCGCCGCGATGTCCCGGATCTCCAGCGCGAGCTTCGCCGCGCCGGCGAGCGCGTCGCGGCGCTGATCCATGGGGGTCGAGCCGGCGTGCGCGGCCTGGCCGCGCCACGTGATCCGATGGCGCTCGACGCCGAAGGTGCCGAGCACGACGCCGAGCGGCAGGTCGAGCGACTCGAGGACGGGGCCCTGTTCGATGTGGAGCTCCAGGTATGCCGCCGCGCTCTCGAGCTCCGAGCGGGCGTCGAGAGCGGAGTCGAGATCGACCCCGTACGCGGCCAACGCATCCGGAAGCGTGATCCCGTCGCGATCCGCGAGGTGGCGCAGCTCGTCCTGGTCGTCCATCGAACCGGCTGCTGCGCTCGAGCCGAAGAGGCTGCGGCCGAACCGCGCGCCCTCCTCGTCCGCCCAGTTCACGAGGCGAAGCGTGACGGGCGGCGTGCCCTCTGCTGCCACTCGGCGGAGCACCTCCGAGCCGGCGACGACGTTGAGCGCGCCGTCGAGCCAGCCGCCGTTCGGGACGGAGTCGATGTGCCCGCCGAGGAGCACGGCCCGCTCCGACTCGCCGCGGAGCGTGAACCACTGGTTCCCCGCCGCGTCGATCGTCTCCTCGGCTCCCGTCTGCGCGACGACACCGCGCAGCCATCCGCGTGCGGTCTCCCAGGTCTCCGTCCACGCCACCCGCTGTGCACCCTCGTCGTCGCCCGTGAGCCCGCGGAGCTCCTCGAGCTCGGTGACGGTGCGTCCGGGAGCGAGCGCCACGCGTCGATCGTAATCGGCTCGCGCGTCGCGAGTGTGGTAAGGAATGCGCGCCATGGAGGCCGCCGCCGCAACGAAGATCGAGGGAGACGGCGGGAGCGGCAGGCTCGGGCGCGCGGCGGCGATCGTCCTCGTGCCGATCGTCCTCGTCGCGGTCTGGGAGGGATACAAGGCGCTCTGGCAGGCGCTCGGCTGGGGCTGGCCGTTCCCGGTCAACGACACGACGATGCCGCACCTCTACGACGTGCTCCACGCCTTCTGGGAGCCGACGACCACTGGCGGGCCGCCGCTCATCCACTCGCTGCTCGACGCCGCGCTCTTCACGATGAAGGAGGCGATCGCGGGGTTCCTCCTCGGCGGGGTCGTCGGGTTCGCACTCGCCGTCGTGCTCGCGCACGTGCGCTTCCTCGAGCGTGGGCTGCTCCCGTTCGTCGTGGGCTCGCAGACGGTGCCGATCCTCGCGATCGCGCCGATGGTCGTGATCGGGCTCGGCTCGAAGGGCGTCCAGGGCTGGAAGTCGGTGGCGATCATCGCCGCGTACCTCACCTTCTTCCCGGTGACGATCAACACGCTGCGCGGCCTCAAGTCGCCCGACCCGCGCGCGGTCGAGTTGATGGAGTCGTACGCGGCGAGCTCGTGGAGTGTGCTCTGGCGGCTTCGCGTGCCCGCCGCGCTCCCGTTCATCTTCACCGCACTCAAGATCTCCGCGACCGCCAGCGTGATCGGCGCGATCATCGGCGAGACCCCCGCGTCGATCCAGGACGGGCTCGGCGGCGCGATCGTGAACTTCAACCAGTACTACTCGCTGCAGCCGACCTTCCTGTGGGCGACGAACGTCGTGTGCGCCGCCCTCGGCCTCGTGTTCTTCGGCTGCGTCGTCCTCGCGGAGCACCTCGTCGTCCGCCGAGCGCCGGAGCAGCTCGTATGAGCGGCGACGCCACCGCGACGAGCGCCGTGTCCATCTCCGGCCTCTCGAAGGCGTTCCGAACCGGGGTCACCGCCCTCGTGGACGTCGACCTCGACATCCGGCCGGGCGAGTTCGTCTCGCTCATCGGCCCCTCGGGCTGCGGCAAGTCGACGCTCCTGCGCATCGTCGGAGATCTCGTCCACCCGAGTACGGGCACGGTCCTCGTCAACGGGAAGCCAGCGCACCGCGCACGCCTCGACCACGACTACGGGATCGTTTTCCAGGACGCTGTGCTCTACGACTGGCGCACCGTCGCCAAGAACGTGGCGCTCCCGCTCGAGATGCTCGGCTGGAGCCGCGAGCGGCGCAAGGAGCGGGTGCGGGAGATGCTGGAGCTGGTCGAGCTCGTCGGGTTCGAGTCGAGCCGGCCGTGGCAGCTCTCGGGCGGGATGCAACAGCGGGTCTCGATCGCGCGCGCTCTCTCCTTCGACCCGTCGATCCTCCTCATGGACGAGCCGTTCGGAGCGCTCGACGAGATGACGCGGGAGCGCCTGAACCTCGAGCTGCTGCGGATCTGGGAGCAGGCGGGCAGCACCGTGATCTTCGTCACGCACTCGATCCCGGAGGCGGTGTTCCTGTCGACGCGCGTCGTCGTCATGTCCGCGCGGCCAGGACGCATCGCGGACGTGATCCCCGTCGACCTCGGCCATCCGCGTACGGTCGGCACGCGGGAGGACCCGCGTTTCTTCGAGCTCGTCACGCAGGTGCGCGAGGCGCTCGCGTTGGGGCACGGCGACGCGGGCTCGCGCTCGTCCTCGGCGCGCGAGGTGTACTGATGAGCACGATCGTGGAGCCGGTCCCGTCCGGGCTCGGGCGTGAGCTCGGAGGGCGCCTGCGCGACTGGCTGCCGGCCGTCGTGGTCTTCGTGCTCGCGATCGCGCTCTGGCAGGGCCTGACGACTGCATTCCACGTCCAGACCTTCCTGCTCCCGAAGCCGTCCGAGATCGCGCAGTCGTTCTGGGACAACAAGGCGGCCCTCTGGCACGCGGGCTTCTACACGTTCAAGGAGGCGGCCGGCGGGCTCGTCATCGGCTCCGGCCTCGGGATCCTCGCTGCACTCGTGCTCGCCCGCTTCCGCAATCTCGGCATAGCTCTGATGCCCTTCGCGATCGCGGCCAACGCCGTCCCGATCATCGCCTTCGCCCCGATCACGAACAACTGGTTCGGGCTCCTGAACCCGGTCTCGAAGATGGCGATCGCCGCCGTTCTGTGCTTCTTCCCGACGATGGTCAACACGCTCCGAGGCCTGACCTCCGTCCACCCGTCGTCGATCGAGCTCATGCGCTCGTACGGTGGCGGCGAGACGGCGACGTTCCGGCTCGTGCGGATCCCGAACTCGCTCCCGTTCATGTTCACCGGGCTGAAGATCTCGGCGGTGCTGTCGATGATCGGCGCGATCGTGGGCGAGTACTTCGGTGGGCCGACGAACGCGCTCGGCGTGAGCATCCTCAACGACACGCAGCTCTTCGACTTCCCGCGGGCGTGGGCGGGCATCGTCCTCGCGAGCGCGTTCGGGCTCTCGCTGTACGCGCTCGTCGCCCTCGTGGAGCACTACACGACGAGCTGGCATCCGTCCGCCCGCTCTTTCGCGCGGGAGTGAGACGCGTAAGAATGGCCCGACGTGACCTCGTCGGACGCACGACAACGGAAAGGGGACTCTGCATGAGAAGGAAGCACTGGGCGCTCGCCGCGCTGACCGTCGCGTGCGTCGGGCTCGCGGCCTGGGCTGCCGTCGCGTCGGCCGCGCCGAAGGAGGCGAAGGCGACCAACGTCACGCTGCAGCTGAAGTGGGTCACCCAGGCGCAGTTCGCGGGCTACTACGCCGCGCTCGCCAAGGGCTACTACTCGAAGGCCGGGCTGAACGTGAAGATCAAGGTCGGCGGCCCGAGCATCACGCCGGAGACCGTCGTCGCGGGCAAGCAGGCCGACTTCGGCCTCGACTGGCTCCCGAGCCTGTTCGCGACGCGCGAGAAGGGCTCGAACCTCGTATCGATCGCGCAGGTCTTCGCTCGCAGCGGGATGACCGAGCTGACCTGGAAGGCGGACGGCGTCAACACCGTCGCGAAGATGAAGGGCAAGAAGGTCGGTGTGTGGTGCTGCGGAAACCAGCCGGAGCTCTTCGCCGCACTCCAGAAGAACGGGATCAACCCGAACTCGTCGAGCGACGTGACGATCGTCAACCAGCCGTTCGACATGAACCTCTTCCTCCAGCACCAGGTCGACGCCGCGGCGGCGATGACCTACAACGAGCTCGCACAGGTGCTCGAGACGAAGAACCCGGACACCGGGAAGCTGTACAAGCTCTCCGACCTCAACGTCTTCAAGATGTCGAGCCCGAAGGTGGGGACGGGAATGCTCGAGGACAACGTCTTCGTCCGGGGCGACTGGATCTCGGATCCCGCGAACCAGAAGACGGCCGTGAGCTTCCTGAAGGCGTCGTTCCAGGGCTGGATCTACTGCCGCGACCATCCGACGGACTGCGTGAACATCGTCCTGAAGAACGGGTCGCTGCTCGGCCGCGGTCACCAGCGTTGGCAGATGAACGAGATCAACGCGCTGACGTGGCCCAGCCCCAGGGGCATCGGCCTGCCTCCCGCAGGCGCGGTTGCGCAGACGGCGGGCATTGCGAAGAAGTACGGCGTGATCAAGAAGGTGCCGACCGGTGCGACGAACTACACGTACGCGGCGAAGGCACTCGCCCAGCTCAAGGCGTCGGGCACCGACGTCAAGGGATCGAGCTGGAAGATGTCGGTGATCAAGGTGACGCCGGGCGGCAAGTAACGACGAAGCGGCTCCGGGCCGGTCTCACCGGCCGGCCCGGGGCGCTCCGAGGAGGTGGGGTGACGTGTCGACACTGATCAAGGGCGGGCGGATCATCACCGCTGCCGACGACTACGTCGGCGACGTGTTCGTCGACGGTGAGCGCATCTCCCTCATCGGGGAGTCGCTCGACGTGGACGCCGACAGGACGATCGACGCGTCCGGGAAGTACGTGCTCCCCGGCCTCGTCGACCCGCACACGCACCTCGACATGCCCTTCGGCGGCACGGTCACGATCGACGACGTCACCTCGGGCCAGACGGCGGCCGCGTTCGGCGGCACGACCTGCCACGTCGACTTCGTGATCCAGCCACCGGGCTCGAGCTTCGGCGACGCGCTCGACGACTGGAAAGGCAAGGCCGACGGCAAGCAGGTCATCGACATGGGCTACCACATGGCCGTCACCGACCTCCGCGAGGGCGGGTCGCTCGAGGAGCTCGCGAGCCTGCCCGAGCAGGGAGTGACGTCCTACAAGCTGTTCATGGCCTACAAGGGCGCGCTCATGGTCGACGATGAGACGCTGTTCCGCACGATGGAGGTCGCTGCGGAGACGGGCGCGCTCGTGATGGTGCACGCAGAGAACGGCGACGCGATCGACGTCCTCGTCAAGCAGGCGCTCGCAGCCGGGAACACCGCACCGCACTTCCACGCGCTGACGCGTCCCCCCGAGACCGAAGGCGAGGCGACGAACCGCGCGATCCAGCTCGCGCGGGTCGCGGGTGCGCCGCTCTACGTCGTGCACGTCTCGTGCAAGGAGGCGGTCGACCCGATCGCACGGGCACGCGAGCTCGGCTGGGACGTCTGGGGCGAGACCTGCACGCAGTACCTCTTCATCGACTACACGTATCTCGAGCGGCCCGACTTCGAGGGCGCGAAGTACGTGTACACGCCCCCTCCGCGCGCGATCGAGAACCAGGACGTGCTCTGGCACGCCGTGCGCTCGGACATCCTCTCGGCGATCTCGACCGACCACTGCGCGTTCCTCTGGGACGGGCAGAAGTCGCTCGGCAGGGACGACTTCTCGAAGATCCCGAACGGCGGGCCCGGTCTCGAGAACCGGCTGCACATGATCCACGAGTTCGGCGTCCGGGCGGGTCGCATCTCCCTGAACCGGATGGTCGAGCTCCTCGCGACGAACCCGGCGAAGCTCTTCGGCCTCTACCCGCGCAAGGGCACGATCGCACCGGGCTCCGACGCGGACATCGTGATCTTCGATCCCGACAAGCGGCACCTCATCACTGCTGCGACGCAGCATTCGAAGACGGACTACAACCTGTACGAGGGAACCGAGGTGACGGGCTCGCCCGAGACCGTCCTCCTTCGTGGCAACGTACTCGTCGAGGGAGGCGAGCTCGTCGCGGAGCCCGGCGTCGGGCAGTTCGTCCAGCGAGCCGCGTTCGGGCAGGAACTCCTGCCTGCTGCTACGAAGTAGCGCATGCGGGTACCAGACACTGGGAACCGCCGCGGTTTGCGCGGCAGCGGCGTTCACGTACGTGGGCTCCGCGCGCTCGCGCGCTAGCTGCACGGAGGTGCGCCGGGCACCTTCCCCCTTGTCCGGCGCCCTCCGTGCAAGTCTCGGTCAGCCCTTGTTGAACGGCCTCACGAGCGGGTTCATCCCGGAGTAGATGCCGTCCGAGTTCGGGTACCAGACCCACAGGTGCAGCGTGACGAAGTCCGGGTGCCAGAACGCGAACGCGGCACCCGACTGCGGGCTCTGCTGCGCGCAGTCGGACTGGGCGGCCGCGAAGACGAACGTGCCGTCCTTGTAGTGGCACGCGGCTCCGAACGACCCGTACGTCGCACCGGGGAGCGGGTTCTTGGCCGGCTTCGACGTGAACACCCACTCGAAGGCGCCGAGCTGCCACTCGCTGCCCCGCTTCTCGTATACGAGGATCGGGGGCTTCGTGACGTCGAACTTCGTGTAGGCCGGGTTCATGAAGTGCCACCCCATGTCCGGGATCATCTGCGTGACGGTGACCGTGTAGCCGTCGCGCTTCGCAGCGGCGAGGTTGCTCGCGTACTTCGCCGTCGCGATTCTGGCCTTCGCCAGCACCGGCGCAAGAGCGGCCGGGACCGCGACCCCACCCGAGGCGTCGTGATGTGCCATGTGCATCGTTGCCGTCGGAGCCTGCGAGCTCCACGCCGCACCGGCGAAGACGATCGCAGAGAGTGCCGCCGTTACGGCAACGGCCGGGATCCAAGAGCGGATCATCGGTGATCTCCTTTCACTGAGCGGCCGCCGGCGCGGAGCCCGGTACCCCCGGCACCGTTGCGGCGACCCTCACGATTTCGTCGACTGGGAGCCCCGACGCCGCGGAGTACCGCCGAAGCGCCTCGGGGCTTGGTGCTTCGTAGATGCAGACGGCCCCGACCCCTTCGTGCGATTCGTCGAGGACGTAGGCGTGCACGAGCCCGACGGTCTCGAGGCGATGCTCCGCCCCGGCGTCGGCTCGGGCGAGCGCGTCCAACGCTTCGTGTGTGGTCTGCCACGCCCCGCGTCGCACGATCAGGTACGTCTGCATCGACGCGACGGTACGACCGGCCCTGCGAGCGCGGCATCGGCAGCACTACCCAGGTTGGGGCGCGGCGCTACCCGTCTTTCAGAAGACCGCGACCGGCTGCGGTCGCGACGGCTTCTCCGCGCGTCTTCACGTCGAGCTTGCGCAGGATCGCCGAGACGTGGTGGTCGACGGTCTTCCGGGAGACGACGAGTCGCTCGGCGATCTCGGCGTTGCGCAGGCCCTCGGCGACGAGCGCAAGAACCTCGCTCTCCCGGCTCGTCAGGCCGGCCGGGTTCGCGAGCGTCGTCGCCCGTGGGCCGCGCGGCACACCGTGCGCTCCCTGCTCGCGCAGGCGGCGGGCGACGACGGTCGACGCAGCGCGAGCGCCGAGCTCCGTGAGCTCGTCGAGCCCGCGTCTCTGCGCCTCTTCGTCGCCGTCCGAGCGGGCCAGCGCAGCCTCGTACGGGCTCTCGAGCGCAGTCCAGGCGTCCGCTGCCTCCTGCCACTTCCCGGCCACCTGCAGGAGATGCGGCGTCTCGGTGTCCGGCGTCGCCTCGAGCTCGTTCGCGCGCCACAGCCAGTACGAGAGCTCGCCGACGACCCAAGCCTGGCGCCGCTTCCGTGCGAGCTCGACCGCCGACGCGAGATCGCCGGAGACGAGGCCGGGCCGTCCTTCCAGCCAGGCTGCTTCCGCACGCGCAGCGACGGCGGGTTCGATCCGCTGCAACTCGGCAGTCGGAGAGGCGAGTCGCCAGGCTTCGTCGAGAGCCGGCCAGACGCCCGGATCTCCTCGCCGCGCCCGGACGAGCCCGAGCACCGACAGAGCGACGATCCGGGGCATCGGCGAGCTCCGCTGGTCGTCGACGACGCGCTGGGCAGTCTCGAGTGCGTCGTCCCAGCGTCCGCGGTCGAGGCTGGAGCGCGCGTGGTAGGCGAGGAGGTACAGCCGCCAGAGATCGATGCCATGGGCCTCGCAGTACTCGAGGCCCTCGGCGAGATGCTCGTCGGCGTTCGCGTACCAGCGCCCTCGCGGGGCCCACCAGACCCGCATCACGAACGTTCGTCCAGCGTGCTCGTGAAGTCCTGCCGCGTGGGCGTGCCGGTAGATCCCGGTCACGCGTGCCGGAGCGCCCGGCTCGCGGTTGAGCATCGCCAGCTGCGTCATGTTCCCGAGCGCGTAGAGCAAGGACTCGTCGTCGCCGAGCTGCTCCGCGAGCGCCCGTGCCTTCTCGCCCCACGCGAGGGTGGGCTTCACGTCCTCCACGGACATGTACAGGTGGGACAGATTGGCGTACGCCATCGCGAGCTCGCGTCCCGGCGGCGGGACGCGCTCCAGTCGCTCGACGGCCTCGTGCGCAGCAGCGAAGGCCTCGTCGACGCGTCCCGTGTAGCGAAGCAACCGCGCGAACGAGCGAAGCGCGTCGCACTCGGCGCGAGGGTCCCCGAGGCTGCGCCGGAGCCCGAGCGCTCGCTGCTGGGCGTCGAGCGCCCTGTCGAACTCGCCCGTGAGGTAGCACTCGTGCGAGAGGCGCTCGAAGAGGTCTGCTCGATCGACGTCCGGTTGCGCGTCGGCAAAACGGATCGTTCGGAAGTACTGGGTCGCTGCCTCGCTGTGTGCGCCGACCGACGCGGCGCGCTTCGCGGCGGCGGGCGCATGGCGCAGGACGCTCCCGGTGTCGCCGGCACCCTCGGCGTGGTACGCGAGCCGCGCGACGTCGACCGGGTCCGTGGACGCCTCGAGCGCGGCCAGAACCAACCGATGCAACGTCGCCACGCGATCTGGCCGGAGCGAGTCTTCGATCGCGAGACGGACGAGCTCGTGACGGAATGCCAGCGTGCCGGCGGTCGCCGCGAGGAGACCGGAGGTGAGGCAGTCGTCGAGGTCCGAGCCCACCTGCGCGCCGAGAGCGTCCAGGAGCCAGAGCTCCGTCGGCTGCGGGACGACCGACACCGTCTCCAGGAGCGAGCGTGCCGACGTGCAGAGGCGTGCGGCGCGCGCGAGCACAGCGTCGCGTACCGATTCGGGAATCGAGGTTCCACCCGCGGCCAGCACCTCCGTGACGAACAGCGGGTTCCCTCCGGTCTTCCGGTGGAGCTCGCCGGCGTCGACGCCGTACGGCGCCGCCAGCGAGGCGACGGCGGCGAGCGAGAGAGACTCTACGTGGAGCCTCTGGACTGCCCGGCTCGACGCGAGCTCGCCGATCACGAGCCGGAGCCCGTGCGCAGGACCGACCTCGTGGCCGCGGTAGCTCACGAGCACGAGCGCGGGGAGCTCCTCGACGCGTCGAGCGATCAGGCGAAGAACGTCGAGGCTCGCCTCGTCGGCCCAGTGCATGTCGTCGAGGACGAGGATCGTCGGCTTCGCACCTCGCCCCAGCTCGCGCTGCAGGGCTGCCGCGACCTCGTATGCCTTGGCCCCGCTCTCGATCGCACTGTTGAGACCGCCGCCTGCGCTCTGGGCGACATCGGCGAACGGCCCCAACGGCCGTGGGGTGAAGAGCGGATCGCATGCGCCCCAGAGCGCGCGCGCCGGCCCGGCGTATCGTGCAAGGAAGCCTCGGAGCAGCGCCGTCTTCCCGACGCCGGCCTCGCCCTCGACGAAGACGAGTCGGCCTCGTCCGCCGAGGGCGTCGTCGAGTTCGCGCGCAAGAAGCTCGAGCGCCGCCTCCCGTTCGAGCAGCGGCGCCTCCTGAGCGCTCGTCGCCGGCGCCGACGTCATCCGACTATCGTGCTCCTGTCGTCACAGCCGTGGAGCAAGGCTAGGATCGGGTCGATGGCTCTGGTCGAGGCGAACCCGAACCTCGGGGCGCAGATCGTCGAGGACGCGAAGGAGTACGTCCTCTACTCCTGGTCCGTGCAGGACGCGATCAACCCGATCGCGGTCGCCGGCGCGGAGGGCCGCTACTTCTGGGACTACGAGGGCACGCGCTACCTCGACTTCGCGTCGCAGCTCGTCAATGTCAACATCGGGCACCAGCATCCGAAGATCGTCGCGGCGATCAAGGAGCAGGCGGACCGGCTCTGCACGATCGGCCCGCCCATGGCCTCCGAGTCGCGCTCGCGTCTCGGGCGGTTGCTCGAGGAGGTGACGCCCGGCGACCTGTGCATGTCGTTCTTCACGAACTCGGGCGCTGAGGCGAACGAGAACGCGATCAAGCTTGCGCGACTCGCCACCGGCCGGAACAAGATCGTCGCCCGCTACCGCTCCTACCACGGCGCGACGCACGGCTCGATCCTCCTCACCGGCGACCCGCGCCGCTGGCCGAACGAGCCGGGCATGGGCGGCGTCGTGCGGATGTTCGACCCGTACACCTACCGCTGTCCGGCGGGACACCCCGATCCGTGCCCCGTGTGCACGGGAGCGCCGCACCTCGAGGAGATCCTCGAGTACGAGGGCGCGCACACCGTGGCCGCCGTGATCCTCGAGACGGTCACCGGTACGAACGGGATCATCCCCCCGCCTCCCGGCTACCTGCAGTCGATCCGCGAGGTCTGCGACCGGCACGGGATCCTGCTCGTCCTCGACGAGGTGATGGCGGGCTTCGGCCGCACCGGTCGCTGGTTCGCGTGCGACAACTGGGACGTCGTCCCAGACATCCTCACCGTCGCGAAGGGCATCAACTCCGGCTACGTCCCGCTCGGCGCGATGATCATCCGCGAGCACCTGAAGGAGTGGGTGCGCGGGAGGCTCTTCCCCGGCGGGCTGACGTACGCCGGCCATCCGCTCGCCTGCGCGTCGGCGGTCGCATCGATCGAGGCGTTCCAGGAGGAGGGCGTCGTCGAGAACGCATCCGAGGTCGGCGCGTATCTCGGCGACCGGTTGCGCGGGCTGGCGGCGGGCACCCGTCGATCGGCGAGGTGCGCGGGCTCGGGTGCTTCTGGGGCGTCGAGCTCGTCAAGAGCCGCGCGACCCGCGAGATGCTCGTCCCCTTCAACGCGTCCGGCGAGGCCGCCGCTCCGATGGCACGGGTCGCGAAGGCCGCGCTCGATCGTGGTCTCTACCTGATGACGCACTGGAACGTGATCATGGTCGTGCCGCCGCTCACGATCACGCGCGACGAGGTGGACGAGGGCATCGCGATTCTCGACGAAGCGCTCTCGATCGCCGACGAGCACGCCGAGCTGAGGCCTCTACTTCTCCCCCTCTCTTTCCTATGGTGAGCGAGGTCGCCGAGCTCGCGGCGCGGCTCGTCGAGATCGAGTCGATCAACCCCGACGTCGTGCCCGGCGGCTCCGGGGAGGTCGAGATCGCGCGTTTCGTCGCCGGCTGGTGCGAGCGCGCAGGGCTCGAGACGACCCTCTCGGACCGCGCCGGGACGCCCCAACGTCGTCGCCGTCGCACGGGGGCTGGGCGGCGGCTCCACGCTCATCCTGAACGCTCACATCGACACGGTCGGCGTCGCGGGGATGACGCGCCGTTCGAGCCCCGCCTCGAAGGCGGTCGGCTCTACGGGCGTGGCGCCTACGACATGAAGGGGAGCCTGGCCGCGTGCATGCTCGCAACCGCAGAGTCGGCGCGGCGGGGGCTGCGCGGCGACGTGATCCTCACCGCCGTCTCCGACGAGGAGTTCGCGAGCGTCGGAACGGAGGCGGTCGCGGCGAGCCTCTCTGCGGCGACGCCGCGATCGTCGCCGAGCCGACGGAGCTCCAGCTCGCGGTGGCGCACCGCGGGTTCGTGCACGTCGCGCTCGAGACGATCGGCCGGGCAGCGCACGGCTCGCGCCCGCATCTCGGCATCGACGCGATCGCGAAGATGGGCCGCGTCCTCGTCGGCGTCGAGGAGCTCGACCGTCGGCTGCGTGCGAGCCCGACCCACCCGCACCTCGGGAGCGGGAGCGTGCACGTCTCGCTGATCGAGGGTGGCCAGGAGTACTCGAGCTACCCCGCTCACTGCGTCGTCCAGGCCGAGCGGCGGACGATCCCGGGCGAGACGGTCGAGCTGGTCGAGGCGAGCTGCGCGAGATCCTCGAGCGGGCCGGCGCGGGCGACCCGGACTTCGGGGGGGACGTTCACGTGATCGCCTCGCGCGAGCCGTTCGAGGTCGACGAGACGAGCGAGCTCGTGGGCATCGTCCGGGCGCTGCCGCGCGTCCTCGGAGCCGAGCCCGAGCTCGTCGGCGTGTCGTTCTGGGCGGACTCCGCGCTGCTCGCCGCCGCGGGGATGCCGACCGTGCTCTTCGGCCCGCTCGGGGAGGGAGCGCACGCCGAGGTCGAGTGGGTCGACGTCGGGTCGCTCGAGCGCTGCGTCGAGACCTACGTCGCCGTCGCGGCCGAGCTCTGCGCCTAGCGCAGCGAGGAACGCGGCGATCGCCGCGGCCGTCTCGTCGAGGGCGTCCCACAGGACCGAGTGGCCGCCCGGGACGACGACGACCTCGAGTAGGTCGCCCAGCGCGGCTCGATGGGCGTCGAGCAGGTGGTCGTACGGGAGGTAGGAGCGCTCGCCGAGCACGAGGAGGGTCGGGACGCGGACGTCCTCGAAGCGCGGTGGCCGAGAGGCCATCTCTCCATACGCGGCGACGACCGCGGACTGGCAGTAGCGGTAGCGCAGGCGACCGTCGTCGCCGGCGTCTCGACGTGCTGCGCGAGGTCCTCGACGACGAGCTCCTCGGCGCGCGAAGTGGAGCTGGCTCTCGTCGAAACGGCGCTCGATCAGATCGTCGAAGGAGACGTACGCCTTCTCCTCGCGTGCGTTCTCGGCGGCGGCGAGCGCCACGTGTCCGGGGAGCAGGATCGCCGGGTCGAGGAGGACGAGCTTCGGGACGAGCTTCGGCGCGCGCGCGGCGAGCTCGAACGCGAGGCGTCCGCCGAAGGAGTGGCCGACGAGCACGGACTCGCGGGCGCCGACCGTCTCGACGATCGCGGCGAGGTGCGCTCCGATGTCCCACGGCGGCTCCCAGGGCGAGTGGCCGTGGCCGAGCAGGTCGGGCGCGAGGACGCGGTGGCCCGGCAGCCCGGCGGCGAGCCCCGCGAAGTGCCCGCCGTGGTTGCGCACGCCGTGCAGGCAGACGACCCGCGGCGCTCCCGGGTCGCCCCACTCGTGGAGCGGCGAGGGTCACTCCGTGGCTCCGAGCGCGTCGAGCGAGTCCGGGACCAGCTCCGTCCGGCGCTCGTCGCGCTCCTTCACGAGCGACCAGATGACGGTGCCGTCGCGGTCGATGAGGAAGGTCCCGCGGTGCGGCGCTCCGTTCGCCTCGTTGAAGACGCCGTACGCCTTCGCCGCCGCTCCGTGCGGCCAGAAGTCGGACGCGAAGGTGTACTCGGCGCCGAGCTCCTTCTTCCACGCCTGGCGGGCCGCCGACGGGTCGCACGAGACGAAGACGATCTCGGTGCCGGCGTCGCGGAACGACTCGAGGTTCTCCTGCAGGTCGCGGGCCTCGTCCTCGCAGACCGGGCGTGAAGGCGAACGGGTGGAAGACGAGGAGGACGTTCGAGCGGCCGCGGAAGTCGGAGAGCCGCACGCGCTCGCCGTGCGTCACCGCGAGGTCGAACTCGGGTGCCGCGTCACCTGTCTTCACCGCCATCCGCCTGCTCCTCTCCCGATCCGGACGGCCGATAGTACCGCCGCCCGCGCAGCTCCTCCGGGAGGTACGAGACGTCGAAGCCGCGCAGGGTCGTCGTGCGGGTAGAGGTAGCCCTCGCCGTGGCCCCGCGCCTTCGCGGCCGCCTTGTGGCCGGTCGAGCGGAGCATCGCGGGCGGTCGGGCGTTCCCGTGCTCGCGGACGTCCCGCGCGCCTCCCAGATGGCGACGGCCGACGGCGTTCGACTTCGGCGCGCGAGCGAGGTAGATGGCCGCCTGCGCGAGGTTGAGCTGCGCCTCCGGCAGGCCGACGTGCTCGAGCGCCTGCGCCGCCGCGACCGCGACGACGAGCGCGTTCGGGTCGGCGTTTCCGACGTCCTCGGAGGCGAGGATCACCATGCGCCGCGCGATGAAGCGCGGATCCTCGCCCGCCTCGAGCATCGCGGCGAGGTAGTAGACGGACGCGTCGGCGTCGCCGCCGCGCATCGACTTGATGAAGGCGGAGGCGAAGTCGTAGTGCTGGTCGCCCTTGCGGTCGTACAGGAGCGGCCGCTTCCGCGAGGCGTCGAGGACGTGGCTCTCCGAGACGGCGCGCCCTCGGCGCCGCGGTCGCCGCGGCGAGCTCGAGGATCTGGAGCGCGGCGCGAGCGTCGCCGCCCGCGCGCTGCGCGATGAGCGTCGACGCACGCGGCCGCCTCGACGCCGAGCGCTGCGCGCGCCCCGCTCGAGGATCGACGACGAGCTCGTCCTCCGAGAGCGCGGTCAGCTCGATCACCGTGCAGCGCGAGAGCAACGCCGAGTTCACCTCGAAGTAGGGGTTCTCGGTCGTCGCTCCGATGAGCGTCACGAGCCCGTCCTCGACCGCGTGCAGCACCGAGTCCTGCTGGGCCTTGTTGAAGCGGTGGATCTCGTCGATGAACAGGATCGTCCGGGCGCCGTTGCCGCCGAGCCGGTCGCGGGCGCGCGCGATCACACCACGCACGTCGTCGACCCGTGCGGAGACGGCCGACATCTCCTCGAACGCGGCTCCCGTCCGCTCCGCGACGATCCGGGCGATCGTCGTCTTCCCGGTGCCGGGCGGCCCGAAGAGGATCATCGAGGGAGGCCGGTCCTCCTCGATCGCGAGGCGCAGGGCCGAGCCCGGGCCGAGCACGTGCTGCTGGCCGACGAGCTCGTCGAGCGAGGTCGGCCGCAGGCGCACCGCGAGCGGGGCGTTCTCCGCCTGGCGCTCCCGCGCCGCCTCGCTGAAGAGGTCGGCCATGCGCGAAGTATGCTCAGGGCGTGTCTGAAGCCGGCTCGAGGCCGAGGATTACTCGCACGTCCGATCCTGCCGGGAGACGCCGGCTCGGACTACGAGCGCTACCTCGAACACCGACGGAGCTCCTCGGCCTCCAGAAGACGTCGGAGGAGTGGGTCCACCGCGACGAGCTGCTCTTCCAGGTGACGCACCAGACGTCCGAACTGTGGTTGAAGCTCGCATGGAACGACGCCGACGAGGCGGCCCGCGCTGATCGAGGAGGGCGACCTGCGGGGCGCCCTTCGGCTGCTCCGGCGCTCGATCCTCTGCGTTCGCTTCCTGATCCCGCAGCTCGAGATGCTCGAGCACATGTCGCCCTGGGAGTACCAGGAGATCCGGCAGGTGCTCGGGCACGGCTCCGGCTTCGACTCGCCCGGGTGGACCGAGCTGCGCCGGATCTTCCCGCGACTCGGCCAGGCCTTCCACACCGCTCGCCGCGAGGCGGGCCTCGACGCTTGCGGAGCTCTACGTCCAAGGGCGCGAGCACGAGCAGCTCTATCAGCTCGCGGAGGCGCTCATGGAGCTCGACGAGCAGGCGCAGCTGTGGCGCATGCGCCACTACCAGGTCGTCGCGCGGGTCATCGGCGACAGCGTCGTCGGGACGCAGGGGACGCCGGTCGAGCTGCTCGGCCGGCTCGTGCACGAAGACGTCCTATCCCGAGCTCTGGGAGGTCCGCAACGAGCTGACGGCGCTCTCCAAGGCAGAAGCGCTGCCTGACGGACAGGGAGGTCAGGATTAATCCTGACCCCGAGCACTCGCTCCGCGATGAGGTCACCGCGCTCCTGCAGGCGCTCGTCCGGGCGGAGACGGTCAACCCGCCGGGGAACGAGATGCGTGCCGCGGAGGTGCTCCGCGACTACTTCGCGCGGAACGGGATCGAGGTGCGAGCTCTACGCGCGCGTGCCGGAGCGGCCGAACGTCGTCGCGCGGCTTCGGGGCGGCGACGGGCCGTCGCTGGCGTTCCTCTCGCACACGGACACGGTGCTCGCCGACCCGGCGGAGTGGGAGCGCGACCCGTGGTCGGGCGAACTCGTCGACGACGAGATCTGGGGACGCGGCGCGCTCGACATGAAGGGGCAGGTCGCGGCGTCCGCCGTCGCCTTCGCCTCGCTCGTGCGCGAGGGATTCGCGCCGGCGGGCGAGCTCGTGTTCATCGTCCATGGCCGACGAGGAGGTCGGCGACGGGCTGGGGCCTCCGCTGGCTCGCGGAGGCGCACCCCGAGGCGGCCCGCTGCGACTACGCGATCAACGAGGGCGGAGGGGAGCGCTTCGTGCTCGGCGAGACGCCCTTCTACGGCTGCGCCACGGCCGAGAAGATGTCGGCGCCGTTCGTGCTCCGGGTCACGGCCGGAGCGGACATGCCTCGATGCCGGGCATCGCCGACAACGCGCTCGTGAAGGCCGCGCGCTACATCGAGGCGCTCGGCGACTACGAGCCCGCGCCGACACTGATCCCGGAGGCGAGGGGCTTCCTCGAGGCGGTCCTCGGCGAGGTGCCGCCGCGTCGAGGAGGCGCTCGAGCGCGCCGCGGCGTCCACCCGCTGCTCCCCGCGCTCGTCGAGCCGCTGCTCGCGCTCACGCTGTCGCCGACGATGATCGACGCCTCCCACAGCGGAACGTGATCCCGGCGCGTGCGAGGTGACGGTGGACTGCCGGCTGCTGCCCGGACAGACGCCGGCGGACGCCGAGCCGCTCATCCGCGCCGCGCTCGGCGAAGGCGACGTACGAGCTCGAGTTCCTCGAAGCCGTCGGCGGGACGCGCTCGCCGCTCGACACACCGCTCTGGGACGGCGCTCGAGGCTTCACCCGGCGATCGAGCCGGGAGCGCGGCTCGCTGCCGGTGGCGTGTCCCGGGTTCACCGACAGCCACTACCTGCGCGAGGCGTTCGGCACGGTCGCCTACGGCTTCTTCCCGATGCGGAGATGGACACGGAGCTCGCGACGAAGCTCGTGCACTCGGCGAACGAGCGGATCGCGGTCGACGACTCGAGCTCGGGTCGAGATGCTCCGCGCCGTCGCCCACTCGCTGCTCGGCGCATGACCGAGACCGCCGACGCCCTCGTCGTTTTCGGGATCACCGGCGACCTCGCGCGGCGGAAGCACGCTGCCCGCGCTCCACGACCTCGTCGAGCAGGCATTCACGTGTCCGGTCATCGGAGTCGGCCGCCGTGCGCTCCCAGGAGGAGATCGTCGAACACGCGACGCGGGCGATCGAGGAGGCGAAGAGGACCGGCTCGACGAGCGGTCCTCGACGAGTTCCTGTCCCACTTAAGTACATCGGCGGCGACGCCGAGGAAGACCCGTCTACGACAGACTGCGGACCGCACCGGGGAGGCGCAGGCCCGGTCTTCTACCTCGCCACCCCCCGCGATGTTCCTCGAGGTCTCCGAGGACCTCGCCGCCGCGGGCCTCCTCGGGAAGTGCGCGCCTCGTCGTGGAGAAGCCCTTCGGGACAGACCTCGTCTCCGCGCGCGAGCTGAACCGGCGCCTCACCGCGCTCGTGCCGGAGGAGCGCCTCTACCGGATCGACCACTTCTGGGCAAGGAGCCCGTACAGGACATCATGTTCCTGCGCTTCTCCAACGCCCTGTTCGAGCCGGTCTGGAGCCGCGAGCACGTCGACTCGATCCAGGTCACGATGGCCGAGGAGTTCGGGGTCGAGGCTCGGGGCAACTTCTACGATCGGGTCGGCGCGGTCCGCGACGTCGTTCAGAACCACCTGCTGCAGGTCCTCGCGCTCGTGGCGATGGAGCCACCGTCCGGCGACGAAGACGCGGTCCCGCGCCACCGGCCCGACGTGTTCCCGGCGATGCCGTCCGCCGACCCGCTCTCGCCGTCCGCGGTCAGTACCGGGGTACGGGAAAGATCGATGGCGTCCGCCGGGTTCCGACACCGAGACGTTCGTCGTCTTCGACTCATGATCGAGAACTGGCGCTGGTCCGGCGTCCCGATCTTCGTGCGAGCGGGGAAGGGCATGCCGTGAACGCGACGGAGATCGTCGTCCGCCTGCAGCACGTGCCGAGCTCCGCTGGGGGCCGCACCTGCTGGTTGCCCCGGGACCCGACGACATCGTCTTCCGGATCGGACGGCATGCCGGTATGACATCGTGCTCTTCGCGAAGACGCCCGGCAAGGAGGACACGCGAGCCCGTCTCGCTGGACGTCTCTTTCGTCGAGGAGCTCGGCAAGCCGCCCGGACCTTACAGCGGCTGCTCACGGACGCGCTGCACGGCGACACGTCGCTCTTCCCGCGCTGGGAGGTCATCGAGGAGACGTGGCGGATCGTGCAGCCGCTCCTCGACGGCCCCCCGCGTCGAAACGTACCGCCGCGGACCTGGGGGCCGAGGCGGGGGGCGATCGCGGCGCCACGGCGGCTGGCGAGAGCCGCAGCGGCGTCGGCTAGGTGCAGCGTATGAGCTGGAGCGAGTGGGCGGACGTGGTCGAGATCGAGCCGTCGATCTATGCGTCCGACTTCTCCCGTCTCGGCGCCCAGCTCGAGACGCTGCAGGGCGCCGGAGCTCGCGTCTTCCACTTCGACGTCGGGGACGGCCACTTCATCCCGGAGGTCACCGTCGGGCCGATCGTGCTCGCGTCCATCTCCCCGTTCGTCCGTGGCTGGGGTGCGAGGCTCGACTGCCATCTCATGGTCGCGGAGCCCGAGCGGCACTTCGAGGCGATCGCAGGCGGGCGGAGACAGCGTCACGTTCCACGTGGAAGCGTGCGACGGAGCCGAGCGCGGCCGTGGCCGCCGCGCGTTCGCTCGGGCTCGGCGTCGGTGTCGCGTTCAACCCCGAGACGCCTGTCGAGGACGCCGTAGCGGCCTCCGAAGGAGTGGACCTCGTGCTCTGCATGTCGATCCATCCGGGCTACTCGGGCCAGGCATTCATGCACGAGGCCGTCGGGCGGATCGCCAGCTTCGCGCTCGCTCGCCCGGAGGTGCGCGTTCAGGTGGACGGCGGGATCAACCGGACAGACCGTCCGGGCGCGCGAGGCGGGCGCCGACCTGCTCGTCGCAGGCAGCGCGGTCTTCTGGAGCGACGATCCCGGCGCGCGTCCTATCGGCTGCGAGCTGCTGTCGAGGCGGCGCGTGCCTGAGCTGGCTCGAGCTGCGCGAGCCCGACGGCGCCTTTCGCCCGCATCGAGGCGTGGCTTCGCGAGCGCGGGTTCTTCGCGCCCGGAGAGGGAGGACTCGTCGCGGATCTCTTCCTCGGCTACGGGCTCTCGCAGGTGATCCGCGCGGCACCGTGCCGCCGCCGCCCGAGCCGTGTCCCGCGCTCCCGCTCGCCGCCTGTCGCGTGCGGTCGGCGGACGACTCGGCGCCGTCGCGCGGCGACTTCGGATCGGCGGCTGGAGCGGACGTGGACGCCCGCCGAGTACGCGCGCGGGCGTCGAGGAGGTGCGCGCTGCGATCGCGCGCGGCGACGTCTACCAGGTCAACCTCGTGCAGCATCTCTCGGCGCCGTTCGCCGGTGACCCGAGCGCTGGCCGCGCGCCTCGCCGCTGCTGCGACCGCTGCAACCGAGACCGTTCGTCGGCGACAAGCTGGACGGTTGTGTCGGCGTCCCCGAGCTCTTCCTCGCGCGCCGCGGACGGCGCGTCTGGACGATGCCGATCAAGGGGACACGGCCGCTCGGCGTCGCCGCCGAGCTCCTGCCTCGGAGAAGGACGCGGCGGAGCACGTGATGATCGTCGACCTCGAGCGGAACGACCTCTCCCGCGTGTGCGAGGCCGGGAACTGTCCGCTGGCCGGAGTTGATGGAGACGCGCCACTGGCGGGCGTCGAGCACATGGTGTCGAGGGTCGAGGGCACGCTCCGGGACGGCGTCGGGCTCGGCGAGCTCCTCGAGGCGACGTTTCCAGGCGGATCGGTGACGGGTGCGCCGAAGATCGCCGCCGTCGATCTCATCGCCGAGCTCGAGCCGGTGGGCCGAGGCGCGTCGATGGGCGCGCTCGGCCGGGTGCACGGCAACGGCGACCTCGAGCTCGCGCTGACGATCCGGACGTTCGCGATCGCCGAAGGCCGGATCCACCTCTGGGTCGGCGGCGGCGTCGTCTGGGACTCGGATCCCGCGGCGGAGGTCGCGGAGTCGTGGACAAGGCCGCGCCGCTGCTCGAGGCGATCGGCGCCCGCGATGCTCCGCGAGGCGGTGCCGCATGAGCCGACGCTCGCGCTCGCGCGTGTCGGGACGCGGCCTCGTCGACCCGACCGAGCCGGTCCTGCGCGCCGACGACGAGGCGCTGCTCCGTGGTCGCGCGGCGTTCGAGACGCTGCGGGTCTACGGCGGGCGCCGTTCCGGCTCGGGCGCACCTTCAGCGGCTCGCGCGTCGGCCCGGCATCGGGCTCGCGCCGTCGAGCGCGGAGAGCTGAGGTCTCGTCGGTCGCGCTTGCGGCGGCGCGCGGGGACGTGCTCTTCGCCTCTTCTGGACGCCGGGACCCGGCGGACGGCACGCCTGTCGGGCTGGCGCTGCTCAGCGAGATTCCCGAGCTGGATCGAGGCGGCCCGCGAGCACGGCCACGGCGTCGTCGCTGCTCGGTGCCGCGCGCTCGGTGCCGTGGCTCCTGCCGGGGTGAAGTCCACGAGCTACGCGGTGAACATGGCGGCCGAGGCGGAGGCGAAGCGGCGCGGCGCCGATGAGGCGCTGTTCGTGGACGCCGACGGCATCGTGCTCGAAGGCCCCGTGACGAACATCTGGTGGCGGGTCGGGACGACGCTCTTCACCCCGTCGCTCGACCTCGGCATCCTCGCCGGCGAGACGCGTGCCACCCTGCTCGAGCTCGCGCCCGCGCTCGGCTACAGCGTCGAGGAGGGCGCGTACCCGCTGGGGGCGCTTCTCGACGCCGACGAGGCGTTCACGTCGTCCTCGGTGCGCGAGGTGATGCCGGTGGTCGACGTCGACGGGCCCGTTCGCACGCGGGCCGGCGGCGCACGAGCTGCAGGCGGCGCTGCGGAGCTCGCCAGCTACGGTCTGAGCCGTGGCCGAGATCGCGTATCGGCTCGGCGGGATGGCACTGCTAACGGCGTGCTCGTCCACGGACCCACCTCGTGGGGGTGCGCGGTGCGCTGCGCCGACGGGACGATCAAGTCGGCCTCGGGTCGCAAGCGCCGCTTTGCGCCGAGGCGTCCAGACCGTTCGTCCGTGGTCCGCTCCGGTTGGCCGAGGCGTTCGCGCTTCTCCCCGACGTGCGCCGCGGGCTCCCCGAGGCGAAGCTCCCGTTCCAGCGCCCGGCCGTGCACGGCGCGCCGTCGGCGCCTCGCTGTCGGCGCGCGCGCCTCCGGAGGTCGCGCCTCCGCCGGGCGCACGCGAGCTGGTAGCGGGAGTCGCGTCCCGTCCCGCTGTGGTCGCCCTTCGCGGCGGCGAGCTGACCCAGTATCACGGCGCCGAGCATGTCTCGATCGGCACCTACGAGCAAGACGGGGAGCGCGGCGTCCGAAGGAGCACGAGCGGTGCGGCTCCCAGCTCGTCGGCCCGCTGATCCTGACGAGCGCCGCGGCGAGCGCGATCGCCGCCGGAAGGTGCCTAAGCGGGCGCAGCCGCGCCGCCCGCCTCGCGGGCGCCGTCGGTGCGGTCGGGGCTTCCGTCGAGCTGTTCGGCTGGATGACTCGCAACCCCGAGCGCCGGCTCGCGCGTGCACTCGCGAGACCGGGCCACGAGCTCCAGCGACCGTCTCTCCACCTCAGAGCCCACGCAGCGCGCAGCTCGAGGTCGCGGAGGTCGCGCTCGCGAGCGTGCCTCGCCCGCGGAGTCGGACATCGCCCAGGAGCTGAGCGACCACCTCCCGTCTCGCTGCCGCCTGACCTTCCGGTCCCGCTGGACGACGGCGCCTGCGATCATCTGCCTGGGCTCGCGATTCCGCCGCTGACACTGGGCTCGTCCCGGACGCCCGTGCACCTGGCCGAGTTCGCGGCCGCGTCGGGGGGTCCTCTACGTCTACCCGCGCACCGGCATGCCCGATCGCGCCGTTCCGCCCGAGTGGGACGCCGTTCCGGGCGCGCGCGGCTGCACGCCGCAATCATGCGCGTTTCGCGATCACGCCGCCGAGCTCGAGGAGCTCGGTGTGGCAGTCGCGGGGCTCTCCTCACAGTCGCTTGCCGAGCAAGAGGAGGTCGCCGAGCGTCTGCGGCTGCCGTACCCGGTGATCGCCGACCCGGAACTTGCCCTTGCGCGCGCGCTCCGCCTGCCCACCTTTGCCTTCAACGGCGTCGAGCTCTACAAACGCGTGACGCTGGTGGTCGCATGCGGCGTCGTCGAGCGCGTCTTCTACCCCGTCTTCCCGCCCGACCGAAACGCCGCCGACGTCGTTGCATGGCTTCGGCGGCGGCAGTGAGCCGCCGACGCCGCTGTTACAGCCGGTGGTGACGCCGCCGCTCGCGGAGCGCGCGCTCGCGCTTGCGGCCGAGATCGGGTTCGAGCAGTCCTGTCGAGCCGAGGACCGACGTCCTGGCGGGCCGACGCGGGATCCTGCGTGCCGGCGAGATCGGGACCGGTGCCGGTGTGGGCGCCGCCTGGATCGTCTCCGCGCTCGAGCCCGGCACGCCTTTCGTCACCGTCGAGCGCAACTCTGAGCACGTCGCCGCCGCGCGGCGGCTTTTCTCGGAGGATCCCGACGTGCTCGTGCTCGAGGTGAGACTGGCGCGACCGGCTGCCGCCAGAAGCGCCGTTCGACCTCATCTTCGTCGACGCGCACGATGCCAAGGACGACGCCGACGCGGTGCTCGCCCTGCTCGCGCCGAGGGCCACGATCGTGCTCGACGACTTCTCGTTCGACCCCGCGCTGCCGGATCCGCGCCGCGAGCAGCGGCTCGGTCACCCCGCTCTCACCACGACCGAGATCTGGGTGACGCCGGAGCGTCGAGCCCTCGTTGCAGTGAGATGGGGTTGACTAGCGGGACCCGGCTCCCGATAGTGAGCGCATGGTCCCCATCCCGCACAGCACCGGCGACATCGCCGACTTCATCCTGACGTGGCTGCCGCTCGTCCTCTTCGGCGTCATCTGCTCCTGCTCTGGAAGACCACGCAGTACATGCCGCGGGTCAAGCCGGCGCCGATCGACAAGGGAACCGCCGAGCCGAGGTCTCGTGGAGCGACGTCGCCGGACTCGACGAGGCGAAGGAGGAGCTGCGCGAAGTGGTGGACTTCCTCACCGATCGCCAGCGCTTCGAGCGCCTCGGCGCTCGGATCCCCAAGGGGATTCTCCTGCACGGCCCGCCGGGCACCGGTAAGACGCTGCTCGCGAAAGCAATTGCGAGCGAGTCCGGGGCGAACTTCTACGCCTCGAGCGCCTCCGCATTCGTGGAGATGTTCGCCGGCCTTGGCGCCGCCCGCATCCGGAGCTCTTCGCGGAGGCGCGCAAGAACGCTCCGGCGATCGTCTTCATCGACGAGCTCGACGCGGCCGGCTCGGTACGCCAGGGCGGCGGTGGGTACAACCGGGAGCACGACCAGACCCTCAACCAGCTCCTCGTCGAGCTCGACGGCTTCGGCGGTCGCGACGACGTCATCGTGATGGGCGCCTCCAACCGACTGCAGGATCTCGACCCGGCGCTGCTCCGGCCGGGGCGGTTCGACCGCCAGGTGCTTGTCTCACCTCCTGACTTCACAGGTCGCGAGGCGATCCTGCGTGTCCATACGCGGTCGAAGCCTCTGGGCCGGACGTCGACTCGGGTTGATCGCGCGTCAGACCGCTGGGCTGACGGGCGCCGACTTGGCGAACATCTGCAACGAGGCCGCGATCCTCGCAGCGCGGCATGGGGTAGTGAAGATCCGTGCGAGCGAGTTCGAGGGGGCGATGGAACGTGTCGTCGCGGGCCTGCAGACGCGGCGCGTGGTCACGGACAAGGAGAAGCGTATCCTCGCCTTCCACGAGGCGGGCCACGCCCTTCATGTCCCACCTGATGGGCGACATGCTGCCGGTGCAGAAGGTGACGATCGTCTCTCGCGGCGACGCGCTTGGCTACACCTTCAACTTGCCGGCGGAGGACCGCTACCTGCACACGCGGGAGGAGCTCGAGGACCTGATGAAGGTGCTGCTCGCAGGGCGGGCGGCGGAGCAGGTCGTGTTCGGCCGGATCACGAACGGCGCGGCGAGCGATCTCGAGCGCGTGACCACTCGGCGCGCGCGATGGTGTTCGAGTACGGCATGTCGGAGGTAGCTCCGTCGCGGACGATGCGTGCGGACAACTACGCGCTCTCCGAGGAGACGAAGCGGCTGCGCGACAGCGAGCAGGCTCGGCTTACCGATGAGGCCTACGAGGAGGCGCAGCGGCTGCTGCGCAAGCATCGGCCTCCCTCGACCGGTTGGCCGCCGCGCTGCTCGAGAAGGAGACGCTCAACCGCGCCGAGCTCGACGAGCTGCTCATCGACCTGCACGGCCGAGTCGCGCTCGAGCGAGACCGTCGGAACGCGTCGCGCGCACTCAGCTCACCGACGCGGTCGAGTAGCACCGCGCGGATACGATCGCGCGCGTATGCAGGCGCGCGGGATCCATCATCTCGGCGTCGCCGTCGTCAACCTCGACGAAGCCGTCGAGACGTACGAGCGGCTCTTCGGCGCAACGGTCGAGCATCGGCGACGTGCTCGTCGACGCAGGGCGTCGAAGCGGCATCCGTGCTCGTCGGCGACGGCCGGATCGAGCTGCTCTCGCCGACCGGCGACGGACACGCCGGTCGGCCGCTTTCTCGCCAAGCGGGGCCGGGGATGCACCACGTCGCGCTACGAGGTCGACGATGTCGCGTGTGGCGCTGCGGGAGCTCGCGGCCGCGGGTGCCCAGCTGATCGACGCGGAGCCGCGGCCGGGTCTCTTCGGGCTCGCAGGTCGCATTCGTCCATCCCGACGCCGTCCACGGCGTCCTCACGGAGGTGGTGTCCGGTGGCTGAGAGACGAGTCGTCGCGGATCGAGGTCGGCTTCGAGGGCGGGCAGATCATGAGCTGCGCTCGTCACGGGCGAGAGCGCCGACGCGCTCGAGCGGGCGCTGCAGGCGCGCGGCGGCCGCGGGACGCTCGCGCTCGATGCGCAGGACGGCAGCTATCACGTCGTCCTCGGGCGTGTCGTGTACGTCAAGCGCTTCGCCCGCGAGGCGCGGGTCGGCTTCGAGCTAGCGACGTAGCCGAGTGCGCCTCGAGGTCGGCATCGTCGGCCTTCCCAACTCCGGGAAGACGACGCTCTTCAACGCGCTCACGCAGGCCGGCGCCGAGATGACGGCATACGCGTCCGTGACGCGAGAAGCCGAACGTGGGCATGGCCGCGATCGCGGACGAGCGGCTCGACCGGGTCGCCGAGCTCGTCGGGTCGCGAAAGGTGACGCCGGCGGCGATCAGGGTCGTGGACGTGCCCGGGCACGGGGCCGCAGCTGCTCGGCAACCTCCGGCAGGTCGGACGCGCTGCTCGCCGTGCACCGACGGGTTCTCCGCCGAAGCCGACCCGGCGGCCGACCTGGAGACGCTGCAGGCTCGAGCTCGCTCGTCGCCGATCGCGACCACGTCGAGCGGCGGCTCGAGCGGGTGCGGAAGGAGGCGAAGTCGGGCGACGCGGCGAAGCGGCAGCGAAGTCGAGCTGACTCGAGCGGTGCTCGCGCACGTCGACGCGGGCCGGCCGCTGTCGGAGTGGCAGGGCGAGCTGCCCGAGCGAGCTCGAGCCGCTGACGACGATGCCGCTCCTCGCGATCGAGAACGGGCCGGGCGGCATCGACTGCAAGCTCGAGGCCGAGCTGGCCGAGCTCCCGCCGGAGGAGGCGGCCGAGTTCCGCGAGGGCCCGTCGGCGCTCGACGAGGTGGTCCGGCGTCTTCAAGGACGCGCTCGGCCTGATCGCCTTCTTCACGGCCGGTGACAAGGAGACGCGCGCGTGGACGCTGCGCGACGGTCAGACGGCGCTCGACGCCGCCGGAGACGATCCACTCCGACATCGCCCGCGGCTTCATCCGTTGCGAGGTGATCCGCTGGGACGACCTGCTCGCGCGCGGATCGCACGCCGAGGCGGCGCGGCGAGGGCTGGAGCGCCTGGAGGGGAAGACCTACGTCGTCGAGGACGGGGACGTCCTCAACATCCGCTTCAACGTCTGAGCCGGACGATCGGACGGCGTCTCCGCCGGCCCGGTCCGATCGCGTCGCTCAGGTGCTGAACGTGATACCGCACTGCGTCTTCTCGAAGTTCGTGATCTTCTTGTTGTCCGAGAGCGAGAACGATCCGAGCGGCGTCTGGTTGGAATAGTGGTTCGCCTTGATGCGCCTGAACCAGGCGATTTCGTGTTTGACCGCCGTCTTGATCGAGCTCGGCGCGAGCGCGATGAAGCGCTCTCCGCCCGAATCGGCGGCGTCGACGACCTTCTTCCAGGCGCCCGGCGGAAGGCTGAGAGGCGAGAGATAGCGCTTGTTCTTCATCGTCCCGGCCCTCGTGTTCGTGTCGATCACTGCCTTGCACCACGCTTTCGCATCGGTTGGGCTCGCCGTCGAAGTGGATCCGTCGACGGCGGCGGCGGCAGGCGCGGCTGCGATGAGCGCGCTGGCCGCGATTGCGCATGTGAGAGCTCGCATCAGGGCTCCTTCCTTTCGGTCGGGTTGGATGTGCGGAGCGAGGGGACGATTCGCTCGAAGGGAATCTCGGCACGTGCGGCGACGGCCCGGACGGCACGCGCCGAGGGCCCGTTGAAGACGAAGAACACGACCTCGTCGTCCGGCATGAGGATCGTGCCGACGTAGCCCACGCCGTCCTCGTGGCTCGCGGTGCTCCTCCGCGCGCGGAGGTCGACTTCCGTCAGCTGTGCCTCCGTCACCCCCGGCCAGAGACATTCCGCGAGGTACTCAGTAACCGCCGGCGAGTCCTCTCGTGCCATGGCTCGAGCGTGCCCGGCCGCGCCACGCGGCGCATCGGGTGTTTCCCACGTCTCGGGGCGCTCGCGGGTCGCCATGTACGCGCCCAGCTCGGCCCGCGAGTGGATCCCGAGCTTGCGGTAGGCGCGCGAGAGGTTGGCCTCGACGGTCTTCGGGCTGACGAAGATGCGCTCGGCGATCTGGCGGTTCGTGAGGCCGGAGGCGGCCAGCGCTGCGACGGTGTGCTCGCTCGGCGTCAGCTCGTCTCCCGATCCCTTCTGCAGCCCGAGCCGGCGGCGTTCGGCGCGTGCCCGCTCCGCCCACAGGGGCGCGCCGAGCTCGTCGAGGAGGGCGATGCTCCGTCGAGAGCGTCGTCTGCAAGACGCCGCTCGTTGCGGCGTCGCAGGATCTGGCCCTTCGCGAGCAGCGTGCGTGCGAGCTCGAACGGGATCGGAAGACGCTCGTGTGCGATGAGGGCCTCCTCGATTGCCGCGGCCGCTCCGTCCAGCTCGCCCCGAGCGAAGCACAGGAGCGCGCGGCAGCGAGCTCCGGTCGCTGCCGCCCAGGCGGACGAGCGCGGGTCGAGCTCCGCGAGCAGTTCTTCGGCTGCGTCGAGCTCGCCGAGCCCGACGAGCGCCTCGGCCTGGTCGGCGAGCGAACGAAGAAGCCTCGGCTCGCCGACGCCGATGCGCTTCTCGATCTCCGAAGAACGAGCGAACCATCCGCTCGCACCGGCCAGATCTCCGCGTCCGAGGTCGCAGAAGCCGAGGGCCACCTGGCTGTCGGCCACGAACCAGCTGCTTTCCACGGCGGCCGCGAGCTCGAGCGCCGCCTCCGCTTCGGCATGCGCCTCGCGCGTTCGCCCCCGCAGCGTGTCGAGCACGGACCTGGCCACGAGCAGCCAGCAGCGGAGCCACTCTTGCCCCGTGCGATCGACGATGTGGTCGCCCCCTTCGAGGTACGTCTCGGCGAGCTGCCACTTGCCCGACCTGGTCTCGATCACCGCGAGACGGATCAACGTTCGCGCGAGCTGCACCTCGTCGCCGTGCGCGAGCGCGATGTCGCGCTCGCGCTCGAACTCCTCGCGCGCCTCGTCGAGCTCGTCGGCATAGATGCGAAGGATCCCGAGCAGGCGCGCCGACGGTCTCACGTCCTCGTAGTGATGGATGCGATGGAGGACCGTCCTTCCTGCCGAGCGCCGGCAGCGGCTTCCTCGAGCTCCGCTGCCCGGTTCACGAGGTCGTATCGCAAGCCGCGGCCGACGAAGAACTCCGCCTCGGCGAGCGCGAGGAGCGCGTAGGCCTCGAGCTCCGGTCTCACGGCGGCTTTCGTCGCGAGCTCGTGCGCCTCGTGCGCGTACGTTGCCTTGCGTCCGACGTCATCGTCCGACATGCGCGACGCGGCGGCGAGTATCTCCACGCGGAGCTCCGGGTCGTCTTCTGACGCCTCGAGTGCCGCGTCGCACAGCCTCACGGCGTCTCCTGCCTGCGACGTCTCGCTGCGGAACGCGAGCAGGAGGAGCGCGCGCGCGCGTACCGGTCCGGGGGCGTTGTCGGCGATGTCGCGGAGGACGGTCGTCGCGCGCTCCGGGTCGCCGGCCTCCGAGAGCAGGCCTCCGAGCTCGAGCCGTCGTGAGTCGCGGGTTCCCGCCTCCTCGGGGGTGAGGTCGCAGGCGAGCTCGAGGAGCTCGATCGCGGCGTCCGGAGCGCCGCGCTCCCGCGCAGCCCGGGCAGCCTCCGCGAGCATCCCGGCAACCTTTTCGTCGGGCGCCTCGGCGGCGAGCGCGAGGTGCCGCGCACGCTCCTCGGGGCTCGTCACCCGCACTGCGAGCTTGCGATGCACCGCGCGACGGTCGGCGACCGACGCGTTCGCGTAGACGGAAGCGGCGAGCAGCGGATGGGCAAACCGCACGCCTCCGCCGCCGTCGATGCTCACGACGCCGGCCGCTTCGGCTTTCCGGATGGACGTGCGATCGAGCAGATCGAGCGTCGGCGTCGAGAGCGCAGCAGCGGCGAGCAGTGCCCGTCGTGTGCCCGCAGGCAGCCTCCGGAGCCGGCCCGCGATCAGCTCGGTCAGGTCGTCCGGGACGGGTAGCGGCGCGGAGCCGTGCACGGGTTCGCCACGCTCCACGAGCGCGCGGGCGAGCTCGATTGCGAAGAAGGGGTTCCCGGACGAGACGGCTTCGATCCGCACCAGCATCGGTCGCGGAAAGGTCACGGCCAGCTCGGCCTTCAGGACCTCGTGGAGCGACGCGAGGCTCAGCGGCGGCAGCGCGATCCTGGTCGACCGCAGTGCGACGAACGCGCTCGCCCAGTCGCCCCCTGGTCGCGCTGCGGCGAGGACGCCGACCCGCTCGCTCTCGAGCCGCCGCAGTGCGAACTCGAGAACGCGCCGCGACGGGCGGTCGAGCCACTGGAGGTCGTCGACCGCGACGAGGACGGAGGTCTCGGCGGCGAGGACGCGCAGTATTCCCAGGAACGCAGTCGAGACCTCCCGTTGCTCTGGTGCTGGGCCGTCGGGATCGTCGCGGAGGAGCGCGACGCGGAGCGCGCGTCGCTGCGGGGCCGGGAGCGCTTCCAGGGCATCGTCGTCGACATCCGAGAGGAAGTCGCCGAGTCCGGCGAAGGTCAGCCGGGTCTCCGAAGGCCCCGGCCGCGAGGCGAGGATGCGAAAGCCGAGCTCGCGGGCCCGGGAAGTGGCTGCCTGCCAGACGGTCGTCTTCCCGATGCCCGGCTCTCCCTCGACGAGCAGCCGCGCCGGTCCGTCGTCGAGGGCCGCGAGGAACGCGTCGACGACGTCGAGCTCCGCAGCACGGCCGACGACCGCTCGTCCGGGCATCCTCGAAGCGTAAGCGCGGTCAACCCGAGGCGACGAGCGCCGCCCCCGCGAGCGCGACGACCCCGCCGACCCGCTTCTCCCGGCTCAGCCGCTCGCCGAGGACGAACCGCGCGAGCACGACCGTCAGGATCGGATAGAGCGCGCCGAGGACTGCGACGACGCCGACGGGTATGCGGTTCGAGGCGATTGCGACGAGGACGTTCGCACCGGTGTCGAAGAGCCCGCACGCCACGATCAGCGGGAGGACGCGTCGCGACTCCGGCCGCAGCGACGTCGAGGTCAGGAGTGCGACGGCGACTGCGATCGTCACCGAGGACGCCCGCGACGCGGCGACCGCCCAGTTCGCGCTCTCGTCGGCTCCCGCGTCGAGCCCGACGATGAAGCCGCCGAAGCCGATGGCCGCGAGGAGCGCGAGTCCTGCACCTGCGGACAGCCGCGACCCTCCCGTGCCCGCGCTCTCGCGCGAGAGCGCGACGATCCCGAGGATCACGAGCCCGATACCCAGCCACTGCAGCGTGCTCGGCACGATCCCGCGCGCGGCGTCGACGGCGAGCGGCGCGATCGGCCAGGCGGCGGAGATCGGCGCGACGATCCCCATCGCCCCGATCGCAAACCCGCGATAGAGCGCGGCGAGGCCGAGGACCCCCGCCGCGCCTCCCGCCACCGCCGGCAGCAGCGGCACGACGCCGGGGAACGCGTCACCGGAGACGAGCGCCCACGCGAGCACGCCCGCGAGCCCGACGCCCTGTGAGATCGCGAGGACGACGAGGACGGCAGTTCGACGCGACGCGATGCCGCCGCAGAAGTCTCCGACGCCCCAGCAGGCGGCGCCGGCGAGCGCGAGTAGCGCTGCCACTGAGCGTCAGTCGCCGACGGGGCGCGTCGCGGCTTGCGCGTCGAGCTGGTTCGCGTGGTAGAGGACGGCCGCCTCGGCGGTCTTCGCCGCCGGCCGGTCGTGGTGACAGCCGATCGCGTGCAGCAGCTCGGAGAGCACCGCGGGATCGAGATCGCGGCCGCGCTCCTCGACCAGGCGCAGGCCGAGGTGGACGTGTCCGAGCAGGCGGCCCTCCTCCGTCTGCCGGAAGGACGGCCCCGGCCCGAGCTCGCGGATCCGGCCGAGGTCGTGCAGAAGTGCCGCGGCGAGCAGCAGGTCGTCGCGCAGGCGCGGATGGAGCTGTGCGGTCTCGCGGCAGAGCGTCGCGACACCGACGGTGTGTTCGAGCAGGCCGCCGGCGTAGCCGTGGTGCCCGTCCGCTCCGGCCGCGGGCAGCGTGCGGAGCGACGACCGCACTCCGGAGTCGCCGACGAACGCGCCGACCAGCCCGGCGAGGCCCGGATGGGCGATCTCGGACGCGAGGAACTCGTAGAAGCCGTCGAGCTCGTCGGGGTCCCGGCGGAGTGACGGCGTGAGAGACGAGGGGTCGGCGTCCTCCGCGGCCTCGACCGCTCGCACCTGCACCTGCAGCTTGCCGCCGAAGCGCTCGACCCGGCCGAGGATGTGCACCGCATCGCCTTCGCCGAAGCGCTGGTCGAGGAGGTCGACGTCGTTCCACACCCGCGCCTCGACGCGCCCGCTCGCGTCCGCGAGCTCGAGTGCGAGGTAGGGGGCGCCCGCGCGCGTGCGGCGGCGCTCCTTCTTCGTGACCGCGAACACGCCCTCCACCGTCCTGTCTTCTGCGAGCTCTGCGATCGTCGTCACGCGGCGAGTCTAGTAACGACAAGGCCGTTGGTACGCTCGCCGCGATGGCCGAGGTCACGCCGTTCCGCGCCGTCCGCTACACCGGTGCGGCCGGCGACTTGGCGGACCTCGTCGCGCCCCCGTACGACGCCGTCGACGACGAGGAGCGCGCGCGCCTGTACACGCGCAGCCCCTACAACGTCGTCCACGTGACGCTTCCCGAGTCGGCTGCGGCGGCGGGGCGCCTCTACCGCGACTGGCTCGCGAGCGGGATCCTCGCCAGGGACGACGACGAGGCGATGTGGCTGGCCGCCGAGCGCTACGTCGGGCCGGACGGAGTCGAGCGCGAGCGGCACGGAGTGATCGGCTCGGTCGCGGCGGAGCCGTACGCGACCGGAGGCGTCCTCCCGCACGAGCGGACGCACGCTCGCATCCGCGACGACCGGCTCGAGCTCCTGCGCGCGACTCGGGTGCAGCCCGAGCCGCTCCTGCTGCTCGCCGCGGGGACGCTCGAGCCGTCGATCCCGGAGCGCGAGCCCGACCTCGAAGCCGACGGGACGCGGCTCTGGCGCAGCGCCGGGAGCGAGGGGATCGACGTGGGAGAGCTGCTGGTCGCCGACGGCCACCATCGCTACGAGAGCGCCGTCGAGCTCGGACGCGAACTCGGCGACTGGTCGCGCATCATGGCGCTCGTCGTCTCCGTCGACGACGCGGGTCTGCACGTGTTCCCGACCCACCGCGTCTTCGTGGGGCGTCCCGATCTCTCGGAGCTCCCGCGGGGGGAGCGGGTCGCAGATCTCGACGCGGGGCTGGCGGCGCTCGCGCGCGAGCCGCGCGACCGTTCTGCGGCGCTGGTCTATCGCCCCGGGCGGGTCGAGCTCGTCCGCGGCTCGGAAGGCGACCTGGACGCGGCCCTGGTCGACCGGCACGGTCTCGACGGCATCGGCTACACGTCGAGTGCGAGGGAGGCGGCCGCTGCCGTCGACCGCGGCGGCGCGGACGTCGCGTTCG
The DNA here is from genome assembly GCA_963846995.1 of uncultured Gaiellaceae bacterium. Classification (GTDB taxonomy): domain Bacteria; phylum Actinomycetota; class Thermoleophilia; order Gaiellales; family Gaiellaceae; genus GMQP-bins7. The sequence goes on from CAWJYD010000006.1 coordinate 33,468, forward strand.
TCGTGCGGGCGCCGCTCGTCGATGACGCCTTCGCGGTGGCGCGTCGCGGCGAGAGGATGCCGGCGAAGAGCACGTACTTCACCCCGAAGCCGCTCTCGGGCCTCGTCTTCCACCCGCTCGAGCGATGACGCCCTGGCTCGAGACCTGCCGGCTCTGCGCTGCGGACATCCGCGGAGTCCTCGAGCGGCTGCCGACGCGCGTCGAGCGCGAGCCCGTCCTGCGGCTGGGTCAGGGGGGCGACGACACGACGGCGATCGACCAGGCGGCGGAGGACGCCGTCGTCGAGCGGCTCGCCGCGCTCGACCAGGACTTCGTGCTCGTGTCCGAGGAGCTCGGGGAACGGAGGTTCGGGCGGGGAAGCGAGCTGCGTGTCGTCGTCGATCCGATCGACGGCTCCGTGAACGCGAAGCGCGGCATCCCCTTTTTCTCGTTCTCGCTCGCCGTCGCCGAGGGTCGGACGATGGGAGACGTCGTCTTCGGCTACGTCTACGACTTCGGGTCGGGCGAGGAGTGGACGGCGGAGCGTGGAGCCGGCGCTTTCCTCGACGGCGTGAGACTCGGCGCGGTGCGGCCGAAGGACACGCTCGAAATCCTCTCCTTCGAGGGGACGACGACGTCTGCGATCGCCGAGCTCGGTGGCGCCCGTCGCGCGAATCGCCGATCGGCTTCGGGTGATGGGCTCGCTCGCGCTCTCGCTCTGCCACCTCGCGGCGGGTCGCGTCGACGGCGTGGTCTCGCTCAAGGCCGCACGCTCCGTCGACATCGCCGCAGCCCAGCTGCTCGTGCGCGAATGCGGCCTCGCGATCGACCTCTTCGAGGATCCGCCGTTCGACGCGGCGCCGCTCGACCTCGGGACGCGGTCGCGCGTCGCGGCGGCGGGAACGCCCGAGCTCGTGGCCGAGCTCGGCGCAACCCTTCGCGGCTAGGCCGAGCCCGTGTCCTGCGCAGCGGGCGCCGGCTGCGGGGTCGTCGGAATGTCGTCGCCCGAGCCGCAGACGAGGACGCCAGAATTCGACTCGACGCACCGCAGATGGCCGTGCATGCCCGACCAGATCCCGGCAAGGTAGAAGGCGCCGCAGAGGAGCGTGACTGCGAGCAGCAGCAGTGGACGTCGCAGGCGACGCCATGGGGTCGTGCGTCGCACGACCAGCTCCCTGCTCACCGTACCCAGCTCGGACACTCTCCCCCTTCCCCTGCCCTTCACTCAACTCAGGGATGGGGCCCATGTCAAGCGCTCGCAGGGCCGCTGGTACGCTCGCCAGGATGCGACCCGACCGCGACGCGATCCTGAAGGCGCTCGAGAACGTCATCGATCCCGAGCTCCGTCGGCCCGTGACGGAGCTCGACATGGTGCGCGACGTCCTCGTCGAGGACGACGGCTCCGTCTCGGTGACGATCGCGCTCACCGTCGCCGGCTGTCCGCTGCGCGACTCGTTCCAGGAGCAGGTGTCGCGGCACGTCGGCGAGGTTCCCGGCGTTACCCGCGTGCGGCTCGGGTTCGACGTGATGACGCCGGAGGAGAAGGCGGCGCTCGTCTCGCGCCTGCGCGGTGGGCACGCCGCCGACCGCACGATCTCGCTCTCGCCGTCGACGCGGGTCATTGCCATCGCATCGGGGAAGGGTGGCGTGGGGAAATCGACGCTGACCGCCAACCTCGCCTATGCGCTCTCGGCTCTCGGCGAGCAGGTGGGGGTGCTCGACGGGGACATCTACGGCCACTCGATCCCGCACATGCTCGGCGTCCACCAGAAGCCGATCGCCGTCGACGAGATGATCGTGCCGCCGGTCCGCGGCGACCTGAAGCTCATGTCGATCGGGTTCTTCCTCGACGAGAACGCGCCGATCATGTGGCGCGGGCCGATGCTGCACAAGGCGCTCGAGCAGTTCCTCTCCGACGTCCACTGGGGCGAGCTCGACACGCTCCTCGTGGACATGCCGCCGGGGACCGGCGACGTCGCGATGTCGCTCGGCCAGCTCCTCCCGCGCGCCGAGGCGCTCGTCGTCACGACCCCGCAGCCGGCGGCGCAGCAGGTCGCCGTGCGCGCTGCCCAGATGGCGCGGAAGACCGGGATGCGCCTCGTCGGCGCAGTCGAGAACATGTCCTATCTCGCCGGGACCGGGGAGGAGCTCTTCGGCTCCGGCGGCGGCCAGGCGCTCGCGGACGAGATGGGCGTCCCGCTCCTCGCTCGCATCCCGCTCGATCCGCTCCTGCGCGAGGCCGCCGACGACGGCGCGCCGCTCGCGGAGCTGCACCCGGACGCGGAGGCCGCGGTCGCCATCGCCGCGCTCGCGGAGTCCGTCGCGGCTTCACGCGCCGGGACGATCCGGAAGGCCCTGACGGTTCTCTAGAGGGTGGCCGGGGCCGCCTTCTTCGACCTCGATCGCACGCTGCTCTCGCGCTCGAGCTCGCTGGCGCTCGCCGGGACGTTCTGGCGGCACGGACTCATCGGGCGACGGCACATCGCGCAGGCGACGCTCGCGCAGCTCGTGTTCACCACCTTCGGAGCGGGGCAGGCGCGCGTAGGGCGTACGGCGGACCGAGCGGTGTCCGTCCTACGGGGCCTCTCGGTCGACGTGATGCGCGGCATCGTCGCCGAGGCGTGGCCGACGGTCCTCCGGCCGCTCGTCTACCGCGAGGCTCTCGACCTCGCAGCGTCGCACGAGGCGCGCGGCGAGCGCGTGTACATCGTGTCCGCGGCCCTGCAGGAGGTCGTCGACATGATCTCGCAGGAGCTCGGGTTCGACGGCGCCCTCGCGTCGCAGGCGGAGGTCGAGGAGGGCGTCTACACGGGACGGCTGGAGCGGAGGCTGTACGGCTTCGAGAAGCGGGTCGCGCTCGAGGAGCTGGCGAGCGCCCAGGGGCTCGATCTCGCGAAGTCGACTGCCTACTCGGACTCCCACACGGACCTCGCCTTCTCGAGGCGGTCGGGCACCCCGTCGCCGTGAATCCCGATCGCGCGCTCCGCCGAGTCGTTCGCGAACGGGGTTGGCCGGCGCTGCGTTTCCGGCACCGCCTGGGCAAGGCGTGACGAGCGCCGAGGCGCGCTCGCGGCTCGCGGCTCTCGGGCTGGAGCCCGCGCCGGTGGACGTCCTCGTCGCCCACTTCGAGGACGCCGACCGCCGAGGGAAGCCCGGCCATGGGCTCCTCCGGGTCGAGTGGCTGGAGACGGCAGGCGATCGATCCGCTCGCGCGATCGGTGCTGGTCGAGTCGCGGGAGGGATACGAGCACTGGGACGGGCACGGCGCCCTCGGATACCTCGTTCTGGACGAGATCGTGCGCGCGACTCTCGCTGACCCGCCGGAGCGAGCTCGCGTCGTCGTCGCCTCTCGCTGCTTCCCGACCGGCGTCCTCGGCTACTGGGGTCGGCGGCTGGCCGACGGCGGACTCGTGGCGGCGCTCACCGCGACGTCGCCGCGCCGCCTCGCACACCCCGACGGCGGCCCTGCGCTCACCGGGACGAACCCGCTCGCGATCGCCATTCCGTCGAGCGACGGCGATCCTGTCGTTGCCGACGTCTCGATGGGGGCGGTCACGCACGGCGACGTCCTCGCGGGGCGGGTGACCCGAGGAGCTCGTGCCGTTCGGCGGCGAGCAGTCGCACAAGGCGTTCGCGCTCGCGGTCGGGCTCGAGCTGCTCGTCGGCGCTCTGGCCGGCCCAGAGCACGGCGTCGTCCTCGTCGTCGCGCAGCCGGAGCACGATCCGGTGCCTGCGCTCCGCCGTCTTGCGGCGGCGCCCGGCTGCCCGGCGGCTAGCCGTAGGTCATCTCCGCGAGGTCGAGCGCGAGCAGCGACTCGTCGGTGCACGAGCGCGCAGGCGACCGGGCCGAGCGAGAGCGCCGCGTGCACCTCCTCGGGCGTCGACGCGCGGACCACGACCGGGGTCCCGGCGTGGTGGGCCTCGTGGATCGCCGCGAGGTCGGAGACGTCGTCGAGCACGAACGCGCCTTCGAGGTCGACGGCGCCCTCGAGCACGATCTCGGGAACCTTGCGCCCGGTGGCGCCGAACCAGCGCTCGCGCATCAGAAGGCGAGCGTCTCGCCGGGCTGCGGCGAGAGGATCTCGACCCCGGGCGGGGCGAGCTCGCGCAGCGCGTCCGGCGTCCCGGTGAGCAGAGCGGAACGTGCCGTAGTGGCAGGGGACGCAGCGGACGACGCCGAGGAGCTCGAGCGCGACGGCGGCCTCGCGCGGGCCCATCGTGTAGTGGTCGCCGATCGGGAGGACGGCGACGTCGGGCGCGTAGATACGCCCGATGAGCGACATGTCGCCGAAGACGTTCGTATCGCCCGCGAAGTAGAGCTTGAAGCCCGTCCTCGACCTCGACGACGAGCCCGGCGGGCTCGCCCGCATAGGTCCCGTCGGGGGCGCTCGAGGAGTGGTTGGCGTCGGTCAGCGTCACCTTGACGCCGTCGAGCGGAACCGTGCCTCCCTTGTTCGGGCGCGTGGCCCGCGATTCGCCTCGACGCCGTTGCTCGCGAGCCAGCCGCGGAGCTCGACGAGCGCCACGACAGGGCAGCCGAACCGCTGGTGGAGCGCGACCGTGTCGCCGAGATGGTCGCCGTGGCCGTGGGTCAGGAGGATGACGTCGCAGCGCTCGGGCTCGAGCTCGGACTCGGGGCAGCTCGGGTTGCCGTCGAGGAACGGGTCGACGTAGATCCGCTTGCCGCCGGGCGTGTCGACGCCGGAACGACGCGTGCCCGAGCCAGGTGAGCTCCGTCGCCACGACCGTGAACTCTAGAACGGGAGCGAGGACGCCGCGTCGCTCGCGGCGTCGAGGATCGGCTGGACGACGAAGAACGAGCCGACGGTGACCACGAAGGACGCGCAGATCGCGATGCCGAGCGCCGAGTCGCGCGGCGGCGAGCCTCCCGCCGGCGCGAGGCGCAGCTCGGCGCCGGAGCGCATGTACAGCCAGCGGACGACGTTCAGGTAGTAGGCGAGCGAGACTGCCGTCGCGGCTACGCCGATGAGCACGAGCCACCATTCGCCCGCGTCGTAGGCGGCCGAGAACACGAACAGCTTCCCGAAGAGCCCGCCCGTGAGCGGGAAGCCCGGCCATGCCGAGCATGAACGTCCACAGCGCGATGCCGTGGTACGGGCGCTCCCAGCCCATGCCGGCGAGCGACTCGAGCGTCACCGGCGCCGCAGCTCGCGCTCACGTGCGGCGACGACGGCGAACGCGCCGACCGACATCGCGGAGTAGGGAACGAGGTAGTAGAGGAGCGCCTCGCCGCCACGCTCCGAGTTCGCGGAGATCGCCATGAGCATGAAGCCGGCGTGCGAGATCGACGAGTAGGCGAGCAGCCGCTTCACGTCGCGCTGCGCGAGCGCGCCGAGGTTGCCCCACGCGAGCGAGATCGGCCGAGAGCACGGCGACGGCGATCGTCCACACGTCGCTCTGGTCCGGGAACGCGGTGACGAGGACGCGCAGGAGCATCACGAGCGCGGCCGTCTTCGTCGCCGCGGACATGAACGCGGTGACCGAGGTCGGAGCGCCCTGGTACACGTCCGGCGTCCACATGTGGAACGGCGCGGCGGAGACCTTGAAGGCGAGCCCGGCGAGGATCATCGCGAGCCCGGCGAAGAGGAACGCGTCGCTCGTCGGATTCGCCGTCGCGATCGCCGAGAAGCTCAGCTCGGCGGTCGCTCCGTAGACGAGCGCCGAGCCGAAGAGGAGCACGGCCGATCCGAAGCCCGCCGACGATCGAGGTACTTGAGCCCTGCCTCGAGCGACGTCTCGCGCTCGGTGTCGATCGCGACGAGGATGTAGAGGCAGAGCGAGAACCACTCGAGCCCGAGGAAGAGCGTCATGAGGTTCTCGGCGCCGACGAAGAACACCATCCCCGCGCCGGCCGTGGCGAGGAGCGCGTAGTACTCGGCGTGGTTCTCCCGGCGCCGCTCGCCCCAGGACGCGAAGACGACGACCGCGCCCGTCGCCGCCGAGGATCACCTGCGCCATGCGCGGCGAGCTGGTCGCGCGTCATCGAGCCGTCGAGCAGCACCTGCGGCGTCGGGGCTGCTGATCGAACACGGCGACCGCGAAACCGGCCGCGACGGCGAAGCCCGCGAACGCCGCCGTCGCGGCCGTGCCACTTGCGCAGCCAGTCGGGCAGGAGCGCCGAGAGGAGCGCGATCCCGCCGCCGGCGAGCAGCGCGATCGTCGGCGCGAGCGCCAGCCAGTCGACGGTGGGCGTCTGCGATCACGGTAGCCCCTCGCGATCGCCTGCTGCGCGTGATCCGCGGCGAACGAGCTCTCGCTGACGAGCGCCGGCCAGATCGAGAGGCCGACGAGCACGAGGAGGAGCGGGAGCACGAGGGCGAGCTCACCGGCGCGCAGGTCGAGCGCCTCCTCGCGCACGGCGCGGCCCGGCTTCACGTGCAGGATCGCCGAGATCAGGCGGAGCGATGTACATCGCCGCGAGCACGACGCCGAGCGCGACGACGACCGAGTAGCCCCAGCCCTGCGCGTAGACGCCCGGCCATGATCAGGAACTCGCCCGCGAAGGTCGCCGACCCGGGGACGGCGAGCGCGATCATCCCCGCGACGAGCACGATCGTCGCGAGCATCGGCCGGCCCGCGCGCCATCCCGCCGAGCGCGTCGAGCATCCCGGTGCCGCAGCGGCGCTCGACCGTGCCGACGAGGAGGAACATCCCCGCCGAGATCAGCCCGTGCGCGACCGACTGGAGGACGGCGCCGTCGAGGCCGAGGTCGTCGAAGGCGAACACGCCCATCGTGATGAGCCCCATCTGCGCCATCGACGAGTACGCGACGATCCCGCGCAGGTCGGCCGAGCGGAACGCGAGCACGGACCCGTACACGAGCCCCGCGCTCGCGAGGACGAGGATGAGGCCCGGAGAGGTCGTCGGCCGGTTCGGGGAACTTCGGCAGGCCGATGCGCAGGAAGCCGTAGATCGCGGTCTTCGAGACGACCGCCGAGAGCACCGCGGCCACCTCGACCGGCGCCTGGCGATACGTCGAGCGGCAGCCAGCCGTGGAGCGGGAAGAGCGGCGCCTTGACGGCGAACGCGACGGCGAAGCCGAGGAAGATCCACACGTTGTCGCTCGTCCCCGAATCGGTCAGCGAGAACGTGCCCTGCGTCACGCCGAACGCGACGACCGACGCGAGCATGAGCAGCGAGCCCGCCATCGTGTAGACGACGAACGTGAGGGTCGCCGCCTGCCGCCGCTCGCCGCCCCAGACGCCGACGAGGACGTAGAGCGGGATCAGCATGGCCTCGAACGAGACGTAGAAGAGGAGGAGGTCCTGCGCGACGAACGTCGCGACGACGGCGCCGAGCAGGAAGAGCATCAGGCGCGTGGTAGGCGCGCGGGCCGGTCGCGGCCGACGAAGAACGCGTAGCCGATCGCCGCGGCGAACACGACGACCGAGAGCGCCGGTCAGCCAGACCGAGAAGCCGAAGAAGCCGACCGAGTAGGAGATGCCGAGGCTCTCGCACCCAGTCGTGCGACGTGCCGAGCTGGAGCCCGCCGGCGGAGTAGTCGTAGCGCGCGGCGGTGACGATCCAGAGCCCGACCTCCATGAGCGCGGCGAAGAAGGCAAGCCCCGCGGTCGTCTCGCGCGGGAGCGGGAGGATCGCGACGACGAGCGCGGCGACGAGCGGGAGGACGATGAGCGCGGTTGCGAGCAGCTAGCGCACCGCCACGAAGACGACGATCGAGGACGGACGACCGCCACGGCCACCGCGACCGCGTACGTGCGCAGGAGGCCGGACTGGACACGCGCGACCTCGCCGCCCACCTGGAGCGTGCCCGACCCGACCTCGTCCAGCGAGCGCTCGACGACGGGCTCCTCGACGTTGCGGCGGAGCGCGTTCGAGAGCGCGACGGCCGGACGGTAGAAGAGCGCGTCGTACGCCTCGTCGAAGTACAGCTTGTGCTCGAGCACGCGCCAGATGCCGGGGTTGGTGACGAGCTGGCGGCCCGCGGAGAACGCCCGCCGCGCGACGAGGAAGCCGACGACCGCGAGCGCGACTGCGATGGCGCTCGTCCCGTAGTCCTGCGCGACCGATCGCAGTGACGAGCGGCTCCGCGGTGTCGTCGATCCAGTTGAGGAACGGCTCCCAGACGCCCGGGATCGCGACGAGGCCCCCGATGGTTGCAAGCACGGAAAGCGCCGCGACCGGCACGAGCATGGACACGGGGCCCTCCCCGTGGCTCGCCGTGCGCATGCTCGCGGACGAGCTCGCTGGCTCGCCGCGGAAGACGGCGAAGTAGAGCCGGAAGGTGTAGAGGCCGGTGAGCAGCGCGCCCACGAGCCCGCACGCGTACAGGATCGCTCCGAGCGTGTCGTTGCTCGCGAACGCCGCGGCGACGATGCCGTCCTTCGACCAGAAACCGGCGAAGATCGGGATCCCGGCGAGCGAGAGGGAGCCGACGAGGAACGCGAGCGTGCGTGCGCGGCATCGCCGACTTGAGGCCGCCCATCTTCCGGATGTCCTGCTCGCCGTCCAGGTGGTGGATGACGAGTCCCGCGGACATGAAGAGGAGCGCCTTGAAGAAGGCGTGCGTCATCAGGTGGAAGATCGCGTACCCGTACGCGCCGATCCCCGCCGCCATGAACATGTAGCCGATCTGGGACATCGTCGAGTAGGCGATCACGCGCTTGATGTCCCACTGCACGAGGGCCACGACGCCGGCGACGAGCAGCGTGATCGCGCCGAGGCTCGCAGCGAGATGCTGGACGTCGGGGGCGGCCTCGAAGATCGGGCTGGCGCGGACGAGGAGGTAGACGCCGGCGGTCACCATCGTGGCCGCGTGGATGAGCGCCGAGACGGGCGTCGGGCCTTCCATCGCGTCGGGGAGCCAGGTGTGGAGCGGGATCTGCGCCGACTTCGCGAGCGCGCCGCCGAGCAGACCGAGCGCGACGAGCGTCACCATCGTGCTCGACATCGAGTCGACCTGAGAGAAGACGCCGGCGAACTCGAGCGTCCCCGTCTGCCAGATGAGGAGCACGAGCCCGAGCGCGAGTGTCGCGTCGCCGATCGCGTTCATCACGAACGCCTTCTTGGCGGCGGCGACGGCTTCGGGCCGCGCGTGCCAGAACCCGATCAGCAGGTAGGACGCGAGGCCCACCAGCCCCCAGCCGGCGAGGAGCAGCAGGAAGTTCCCCGCCTGCACGAGCAGGAGCATCGAGAAGACGAAGAGCGACATGTAGGCGAAGTAGCGACGCTCCTCGTCGTCGCCGGCCATGTAGCCCATCGAGTACCAGACGATGAGGCCGCCGACGCCGGAGACGATGAGCATCATCGTGCTCGAGAGCGTGTCCAGGAGGACCTGCACCGAGACGTGGAAGTCGCCCGCGGCGAGCCACGTGTAGGCGGTCGAGACGTGCTCGCGATCCGCCGGGCCGGCGCGCCAGAGCGCGACAAACGCGATGAGCGCCCCCGCGAACGCGAGGAAGGTCGTCAGGGTCGAGATCCAGCCCGCGGTTCGCCGGGAGATCCGCCCGCCAGCGAGCGTGATCGCGACGGCGCCCGCGAGCGGCGAGCCGAGGCAGAGCCAGGCGCCGAAGCTCATCATCCGCGGAGCGCGCTCGCCTGGTCGACGTCGAGCGGTACCCGGCGCCGCGCCATCGCCACGATCAGCCCGAGCCCGATGGCGACCTCGGCCGCCGCGACCGCCATCACGGCGAGCGCGAAGATCTGCCCGCTCAGGTCGCCCTGCTGGCGCGCGAACGCGACGAGGGTCAAGTTCGCAGCGTTGAGCATGATCTCGAGCGAGAGGAGCACGATGAGCGGGCTGCGTCGGAGCATCACGCCGAGCGCGCCGATCCCGAACAGCATCGCCGCGACGATCAGATACCAGCCCACATTGGGCCCGTCCATCTAGGCGGTCTCCTCCTTCTCGCGCGTCGTGCCGAGCACGACGCCGCCGATCGCAGCGACGAGGAGCACGATCGAGGTGATCTCGAAGGCGAGCAGATGGTCGGTGAGGAAGACGCGGCCGATCTCCGCCGGGCTGCCGAACGAGCTGGACACCTCGGCCGGGTCTTTGAGGTCGTCGCCCCACGCGAGGCCGAGGACGACGACGATCTCGACGAGGAGCGCGCCCGCGGCAACCACGGCAGCCGAGCGGAGCAGCGGCGGGCCACCGGCCCACGGCGCGTCCGCGCGGCCGCCGAGATAGGCGACGACGAAGAGGAACATCACCATCACGGCACCGGCGTAGACCAGAACCTGTGCTGCGGCGAGGAACTCGGCCGAGAGCAGGAGGAAGAGCACGGCGAGCGAGGCGAGGTTCCCGATCAGCGCGAGTGCCGAGTAGAACGGGTTCGTCATCGTTACGACTGCGACGCCCGTCGCCAGGCACCCGCCTGCGGCGACGAACCACACGATCCAGACGAGGACGTTGCCCACGGCTAGCTCCTGGTCTTGTACGCCGGCTCGGGCGTGTCGAAGCGCTCGGTGTCCGCGACGGGGACGCGCTTGATCGGCTCGGCGAGGAGCATGTCCTTCGTGTAGATCAGGTCGTCGCGCGAGTACTCGGCGATCTCGAACTCGTTCCCGAGCGTGATCGCGTCGAACGGGCACGCGAGCTCGCAGTAGCCGCAGAAGATGCAGCGGCTCATGTTGATCTCGTAGATCCGCGCGTAGCGCTCTCCCGCGGAGATGCGGATCTCAGGCGTGTTCTCGGCGGCCACGACCCGGATGCAGTCCGCCGGGCAGGCGGCCGCGCAGAGCGAGCAGCCGACGCACTTCTCGAGCCCGTTCTCGTGCTTCCAGAGGCGGTGGCGGCCGCGAAATCGTGGGTACACGGCGCGCTTGAACTCCGGGTACTGCTGGGTGATCGGCTTGCGGAAGATCTGCCGGAAGGTGACGCCGAAGCCCTTGAGGGTCCCGAAGGGCTGCGCCATCAAAACGCCACCACGAGGATCGCCGTCACGATTGCGTTGATCGTCGCAACCGGGAGCAGGATCTTCCAGCCGAACCGCATCAGCTGGTCGTAGCGCAGGCGCGGAAGCGTCGTGCGCATCCAGACGAACACGAACAGCAGGATGACCAGCTTCAGGAGGAACCAGAGCGGCCCCACCCACGACGGGCCCGTCCAGCCGGGCCCATGCCAGCCGCCGAGGAACAGCGTCACGCAGAGGGCCGAGAGCGTGATGAGGTTGATGTACTCGGACATCGAGTAGAGCCCGAAGCGCATGCCGCCGTACTCGGTGTGGTACCCGGCGACGAGCTCCTGCTCGGCCTCGGGCAGGTCGAACGGCGCGCGCGCGGTCTCGGCGGTGCCCGCGAGCAGGAACACGACGAGGCCGACGACCTGTGGTACGGCGTACCAGAGCGAGTCGGCCTGGGCCGCGACGATGCCCGTGAGCGAGAGCGTCCCCGCCATGATCACGACCCCGAGGACGGAGAGCGCGAGCGAGACCTCGTACGAGACGAGCTGGGCGCACGTCCGCATCGAGCCGAGAAGCGCGTACTTCGAGTCCGACGACCAGCCGCCGAGGATGAATCCGTACACGCCGATCGAGCCGATCGCGAAGATGAGAATGAGCGCGATGTTGAGATCCGCGACCTGTCCCGGGATGTAGACGCCCGCGATCGTCCAGCCCGGCCCGAACGGGATCACCGAGAACGTGGTGAGCGCCGTGAACGCTGCGAGGAACGGGCCGAGGACGAACGCCCAGTCGATCGCCTCGGTCGGCTGGAAGCTCTCCTTGTTCAAGAGCTTCAGGAGGTCCGCGATCGGCTGCAGCAGTCCGCGCGGCCCGGCGCGGTTCGGCCCGTAGCGCAGCTGCATCCGGCCCATGACCTTTCGCTCGGCGAGCGTGAGGTACGCGAAGGTCGCCATCACGAGGTTGATCACGACGAACGCCTCGATGAGGCTCACCCACCAGTCGACGGAAGGCGTCATGCGCTCGTCACCTCGACCTGGGGTTGGAGCTCGCCCGCGTGCTCGTCCGCGATGCGGGCGACGCCCTCGACGAGCTTCCGGTTGACCCGTGCGCGCAGCTCGACGGAGGTGCCGTTCGAGCGGACGACCACCTCGTCGCCGTCGGCGATCCCGCGCGAGTCGGCGTCCGCCGAGGAGAGCTCGACGTCGCGGCCTGGCCGCTGGAAGTCGAGCTCCGGCACGCGTTCCACGGCCGCGCCCGCGAACAGCGGCTGATAGCGGTGCAGGCGGAGCGCGCCGTTCTCCACAGCGACCGGATCCGGTGTGGTCGGCGGCTCGGGGGCCACGTACGCGTGCCGGGCCGGCAGCGGAGCGTGCAGACCGAGCCCGTCGAGCGAGAGGTCGCGGAAGAGCTCCTGCGCCAGCTCCTCGAAGACGCCGGCCGCATGCGGCGGAACGGTGACGTCGAAGCGCGCAGCGAGCTTCGAGATCCACGCGAGCTCGTCCGGGCACGGGGGCGGGACGGTTCGACGCACGCGCTGCACCCGGCCCTCGAGGTTCATCGAGGTTCCGTCCCGCTCGAGCGAGGACGTCGACGGAAGGATGAGGTCGGCCCAGCCGCCGGCGAGCCCGTGGAACATCGTGAGGACGACGACTCGGTTCGCCTGCTCGGCGAGCGCGCGCACGTCTGCGTTCCCGGCAGCCTCGTCGCCCGAGACGAGCAGGAGCTCGATCGGCTCGGGGTCGGTCTCGTCGGCGTCTGCCGCGACGGCCCACCCGAGTGCGACGCCGCGCGGGTTGGCGGCGGCTGGCAGGTGGAACGCTCCGGAGCCGGGCTTGTCCTCGAGCCCCAGCGCGTGGGCGAGCTCGGCGATGCGCGCGCCGCCGCCTCCGCCGGCGCCCGACCAGACGAGGACGACGCGCTCGGCCTCGCGCAGCTTGCTCGCAAGCGCGCCGCGGGACGACGCGAGCTCGCGGCACGTCTCCGCGCCCGTTCCCGGCGCGACGGCTGTCGTGCCCGTCGGCGAGTACACGTGAACCTCGGCTCCGTGGCGGCGGGCCTCCTTGATCCAGAGGTCGACGACGGGAGCGCGCTCGACGACCGGGTCGTCGCCGACGACGACGACGATCTCCGCCTGCCCGATGGCGCTCAGCGGAAGCCGGAACGCCTCGAGCGCGTCCGAGGTCGCCTCGGGGAGCACCGCCGAGTGCGCGTCGAGCCCGCCACGCAGCAGGCGGCCGAGGGCGTACGCGAGCTCCGTCGTCTCGGAGCCCGAGAAGGCGGTGACGATCGAGCCGCGCGAGTCGAGGAGCATCGCCTCGAGCTCCTCGAGGGCGTCGTCCCACGAGATCTCCGCGAGCCCCTTCCGGCCGCGCCGGAGCGGCGTCGTGATCCGGTCGGGCGCGCGCAGGTGTGGGTACGAGAAGCGCCCCTTGTCGCACAGCCAGCCGCGATCGACCTCCGGGTGGTTGCGGGAGAGGATCCGCTTCACCTTGCCCTCGCGGATCGTCACCGACGTGCTGCAGCCGACGCCGCAGCCCGTGCACACGGTCGGGACGTTCTGGATGTCCCACGGGCGTGCGTCGAAGCGGTAGAGCGTCGAGGTGAGCGCCCCGACGGGGCAGAGCTCGACGACGTTCCCGGAGAACGGCGAGCGGTAGGGCTCGTCCTCGAAGGTCGCGATCTCCGTCTGGGCGCCGCGGTTCCGCGCGATCAGCTGCCCGTCCTCGGAGACCTCCTCGGAGAAGCGGGTGCAGCGGTAGCAGAGGATGCAGCGCTCGCGGTCGAGGGCGATCAGCGGCGACACCGGGATCGGCTTGTCGACCGTGAGCTTCGCGAAGGACATGCGCGTGTTCCCAGGACCGTGCCGGAACGTCAGATCCTGGAGCGGGCACTCGCCGCCCTTGTCGCAGACCGGGCAGTCGAGCGGATGGTTGACGAGGATGAACTCGAGCGTCGCCTCCTGGCCCTCGGCCGCCTTCGCCGATGTCGCGCTCGTCTTGATCACCATCCCGTCGTTGACGGTCAGCGTGCAGGCGGCCTGCAGCTTCGGGATCCCCTCGATCTCGACGAGGCACATGCGGCACGCGCCCACCGGCGGGCCAAGCCGGGGCTCGTAGCAGAACACCGGGATCTCGATGCCCGCGACCTGGGCCGCCTCGACGAGGCCCGTTCCCTTCGGGACCGAGATGGCGCGGTCGTCGACGGTGACGGAGACGAGCTCGGGGGCATTCATGCGTGCGCAACCTCGCGGCCGTGGTGCTCGTGCATCGCACTCGGAGCGAGGATCCGCTCGAGCGAGGAGTCGCCGTCGAACGGACAGCGGCCGAGGTCGATGTGCGCCTGGTACTCGTCGCGGAAGCGGTCGACGTAGCTGAGGACGGCGATCGCGTCCGAGTCGCCGAGCGGGCACAGGCACTTGCCCATGATCCGGTCGCACACGGAGAGGAGGAGGTCGAGGTCGGACTGCGCTCCGCGCCCGGCCTCGATCTTCTCGAGGATCTGCGTCACCCAGCGCGTCCCGACGCTGCACGGCGTGCACTTGCCGCACGACTCGTGCTCGTAGAACTGCGAAACCCGGATGCCGAGCTGCACCATGCAGCAGCGATCGTCGATCACGATGACGCCGGCCGAGCCGATCGACGAGCCGGCCTCGACGAGCGAGGTGAAGTCCATCTTCACGTCGATGTCGTCGGCGGTGAGCACCGAGGTCGACGAGCCGCCCGGAATCACGGCCTTCAGCTCGCGCCCGTCCGGGACGCCGCCGCCGACGTCGTAGATCAGCTCGCGCAGCGAGATCCCGTGCGGGAGCTCGTAGTTGCCCGGCCGCGCGACGTCGCCCGAGAGCGAGAACACGCGCGTGCCGGTCGAGTTCTCGACCCCGAGCTTCGCGTACTCCGCGCCACCCAGCTCGAGGACGCAGGTCGCCGTGGTGATCGACTCGACGTTGTTCACCGCAGTCGGCGCCGCGTACAGGCCCGCGATGGCGGGGAACGGCGGCTTCGTCCGCGGCTGCCCGCGCTTGCCCTCGAGCGACTCGAGGAGCGCGGTCTCCTCGCCGCAGATGTATGCGCCCGCACCCCGGTGCACGACGACGGTGACGCCGCCGAGGAGATCGGCCTTGCGCATCGCCTCGAGCGAGTCGCGGAGGATCTCGAACTCGCGCTCGTACTCGCCGCGGATGTAGATGAACACGTGCTGCGACGAGATCGCGTGCGCGGCGATGAGGCAGCCCTCGAGGAAGCGGAACGGGACGCGATCCATGATCTCGCGGTCCTTGAACGTCCCGGGCTCGGACTCGTCCGCGTTGACGACGAGGTAGTGCGGCTTCGGGAGCTGATCCGGCTTGGGAACGAACGCCCATTTTCGGCCGGTCGGGAAGAAGGCACCGCCGCGACCGCGCAGACCCGAGGTCTCGAGCTCGGCGATCACGTCGTCGGGCGCCATCGCTCGCGCGCGCCGGAGACCGGCGAAGCCGCCCACCTTCTCGTAGTCGGCGATGTCGGTCAGCTCTCCGCCGTCGGTGCCGGCGAAGACGATGGACGGGTACTCAGGCATCGCGTAGCTCCTCGACGATCCCGGGCACGTCGTCCGCCTGCACCCGCAGCCGATGCCTGTTGTCGATCGCGACGACAGTGGCCCAGCCGCAGCCGCCGAGGCACTCGATCGTCCCGAGCGTGAACTCGCCGTCGTCCGAGGTCGTGCCGGCGGAGATCCCGAGCTCCCGCTCGAACGCCTCGAGCACCTGCTGCGCGCCGGAGAGCGCGCACGAGACGTTCGTGCAGACCTCGACGCGCGTCCGGCCCACCGGCTCGAGGTAGTACTGGTCGTAGAACGAGGCGATCGAGAGGCAGTAGGCGGGCGTCATCTCGAGCGCGTCCGCGACCTCGCGGATGGCGTCGGGCGACAGCCAGCCGCCGTTCTCCTCCTGTGCGAGCTGAAGGGCGGGCATCACGGCGGAGGTCGCATCCGGATAGCGCTTGCGGATCTTCCCGATCTCGGTCGCCAGCGTCACCGGTCCGCGTCCCCCATGACCGGATCGAGCGAGCCGGCGGCGGCGATGAGGTCGGCGATGAGCAGGCCCTGCACGATGGTGGCCGTCGCCTGCAATGCGGCGAAGCTCGGCGCCCTGAACTTCACGCGCCACGGGCGCGCGCCGCCGTCCGACACGAGGTAGCAGCCCGCCTCGCCGCGTGGCGACTCGATGGCCACGTACACCTCGCCCTCGGGGACGGTGAAGCCCTCGGTGACGATCTTGAAGTGGTGGATGAGCGACTCCATCGAGGTGTGGAGCTCGTGCCGCGGGGGGAGGACGACCTTGCGGTCGTCCGCGATCCACGGCTCGCCGTCCATCTCGTCGAGGCGGTCGAGGCACTGGCGGACGATCCGCACCGACTCGCGCATCTCGTCCATGTGCACGCGGTAGCGGTCGTACACGTCGCCGGCCGGATACACGGGGACGCGGAAGTCGACCTCGTCGTAGGCGAGGTACGGCGTCGCCTTGCGTAGATCCCAGTCGACCCCCGACGCGCGCAGCATCGGGCCCGACTGCGCGAGCGCGAGCGCGTCCTCGGCGGAGAGGAGCCCGACGCCCTTCGTGCGCTCGAGCCAGATTGCGTTGCGGTCGAGGATCGCCTCGTACTCGTCGACCGACTTCGGCATCGAGTCGCAGAACTTCCGCGCCTCGGCGGTGAAGCCGGGCGGCAGATCCTCGGCGAGCCCGCCGACCTGCACGTAGCGCGTGTGCATCCGCGTCCCGCCCGCCATCTCGAAGAGGTCGAGGATCTGGTCGCGGTCGTCGAAGCAGTACCAGAAGAGCGAGATCGCGCCCAGCTCGAGCGCCGACGTCCCGAGCCAGACGAGGTGCGAGTGGATGCGGTTGAGCTCTGCGAGCGCCATGCGCGCCCACACCGCGCGGCGCGGCACCTCCATCCCGAGGAGCTTCTCGATCGCGAGCACGTACAGCAGCTCGTTCGCGTGGAAGGAGACGTAGTCGATGCGCGGCGCGTACGTGACGGACTTCCACCACGACTTCGCTTCCATGTTCTTCTCGAACCCAGTGTGGAGGTAGCCGATGACCGCGCGGATGCCCGCGACGGTCTCGCCGTCGAGGTCGACGACGAGGCGGAGGACGCCGTGCGTCGAGGGGTGGTTCGGGCCGAAGTTGACCCGGAGGATGTCCTCGAGGCGATGCTTCTCGGGATCGATCTCGAGGATCGTCGGAACCGGGTGCGGGATCCGCGTCCCCTCGTAGATCCGGCTGGCCGGGAGGACGCTCATCAGTCCTCGTCCGAGAAACGGACGGGCTCGCCGCCGAGCGGGTAGTCCTTCCGCAGCGGATGCCCGTCCCAGTCCTCGGGCATGAGGATGCGGACGAGGTTCCCGTGGCCGTCGAAGCGGATGCCGAGCATGTCCCACGCCTCGCGCTCGAACCAGTCGGCGGCGGGCCAGACCGGAAGGACGCTCGCGATCGGCTCCCCGTCGTCGAGCCACACCTGCACGCGCACGCGAGCTGTGTCGTCGGCCACGCGGAGGAGGTGGTACGAGACCGAGAAGCGCTTCGGCTTCGGGTCGGGCACGCGAGCGAGTCCGCTGGACCCCGGCTCGTGCAGGTCGCGTCCCGCCGCGGTGCCGATGTAGCCCGCCACCGCCTGCTCGCCCCAGCCGAGGTAGTCGGCTGCTGCGATGTCGCTCAGGAAGTTGAAGCCGTGCTCGTCGCGGAGAACGGTGCACGCCTCGACGAGGCGGGCTGGGTCGACGACGAGGGTCGTCTCGCCCAACGCCTCCCGGGTCTCGACGACGCCCGGGACACCGGCGTAGCTCACTCCGCGACTCCGCGGATCTCGTACGCCGGCGGCACGCCGCCGCGGATCTTCTCGTGGAGGCGGATGATCCCCTCCATCAGCGCCTCCGGCCGCGGGGGGCAGCCTGGCACGTGGACGTCGACGGGGACGATCTTGTCGACGCCCTGGAGGATCGTGTAGTTGTTGAACATCCCTCCCGAGCTCGCGCAGGCGCCCATGGCGATCACCCACTTCGGCTCGAGCATCTGGTCGTAGACCTGACGCAGCGGCAAGGCCATCTTGTGCGTCACTCGGCCGGAGACGATGAGGAGATCGGCCTGGCGCGGCGAGGACGAGAAGCGCTCCATCCCGAAGCGGGCGATGTCGTAGCGCGACGAGACGATGGACATCATCTCGATCGCACAGCAGGCGAGGCCGAACGTGTCCGGCCAGACCGAGTTCGACTGCGCCCAGGCGACGGCCTTGTCGACCGTGGTCATGAGAAGCGCGTCCTCGATCGACTCGACCTCGCGCTCGAAGACGCCGGGGCCGCGCTCGGGCCACAGCACGCGCTCGGACTTGAGCCCGGCCTTGGCGAGCGGGCGGTCGCTGACGACCGGCAGGTCTCTCTTCATTGCCAGTTGAGCGCTCCCTTCCGCCACACGTAGACGTAGGCGACCGCGAGGACGAGAACGAACGTCAGGAGCTCCCAGACGCCGAACCAGCCGAGCGCCTTCAGCTGCACGGCGAGCGGATACAGGAAGACGATCTCGATGTCGAAGAGGATGAAGAGGATCGCCGTGAGGTAGAAGCTGACCGTGAAGCGGCGCTCGCGGCTCGGCGCTCCCTCGGAGACCCCGGACTCGAACGGCAGCATGCGCTGCCTCGTGCGCGACACGGGACGGCCCGGGAGAACGAAGGACAGGACGATCATCGTCCCCGGGATCGCTGCCGCGAAGATGGCGTAGATGAGAAACGGCAGCCAGTTGGAAAGCACGGGTCGTACCCCCGCGTAGACCTCGATGGTCAGACCTCGCGACGAAACCTAGCACTCTCCTTCCGAGGCACGAAGGGTTCGGAAAACCCGCACAGAATGAGCGATACGAGTGTCACAAACTCGCAGCTGGAACCCGGGACACCGTGCGCTACCATGAGCCCATGGCCACGATCGAGCACCCCACCGAGACCCTGATCTCGCTCACGCCCGTCGCGGCGGCGAAGATCAGGGAGCTCATGGCCGAGGAGGCCGACGCCGAGACGCTCGTCCTCCGCGTTGCCGTCCAGGGTGGTGGGTGCTCCGGATTCCAGTACGGGCTCGGGTTCGACGCCGGTGCCGCCGAGGGGGACGTCGAGCTCTCGCTCGAGGGCATCCCCGTCGTGATCGATCCCTTCAGCGCGCCCTACCTGCACGGCACGACGATCGACTTCCTGAACACGATCCAGGAATCCGGCTTCAAGATCGACAACCCGAACGCGGTCTCGTCGTGCGGGTGCGGCCACTCGTTCCAGGTGGACGAGGGCGAGGAGCTGCCCGAAGGCACCCACGTGGGCGGCTGCGGCTCGGGTTGTAGCCACTGATGCCAAGAGCATCAGTGGACGGCTGCTCGCACTGACGCGCGGCACGCGCGTCGCAACGATTCACCGCTGCGGGCCTTGAGTTCAGCTGGGCGGTGCCGTAGGCTCCCGGCCGTCAATCGAGGCGGAGGATCTGGTGCGCACTCTCTACTGGTTCTGGTCGATCGTCGTGCTGGTCATGGTCGTCCTGCAGATCGCGTTCGCCGGCTACGGCGCGTTCTACGCGGCCCACAAGCTCTCTGACGACGGATCGTCGATCACCGACAAGACGTTCGATCACGGGTTCGGTATCCACGTGGGGTTCGGCTACTTCGTCTGGCTCGCCACGATGGTCCTGCTCATCATCGGGGTCATCGCTGGGATCGGGAAGTGGCGGCTCGGCAGGCACGGCCTGCTCGCGTTGCTGCTGACGCTGCAGATCCTGCTTGCGTGGTTCGGTGAGGGCGTCCCCGCGATCGGAGCGTTCCATCCGCTGAACGCATTTCTGATCCTGGGGATCATCATCTCGATCGTCTGGGGGGGTTGGCAGGAGCGCAAGACGGCTACTGCGGCGGCCGTCCCGGCGACCTAGCGCAAGACGGGCTCGCGACCACGACGCGTCCTCACTCGGGCGCGTTGTGGTCCTTGCCACCGATGCGGAACGGCGTCGTCACACCTTCATAGACGACGTGCATGGTGAGGCCAGCCGCCGCGTGGCCGAGGTTGTGGCAGTGATCCATCCAGATTCCAGGGTTGTCGGCGCGGAACGCGATCACGTACTCGTCGCCCGGGTCGACGTTCAGCGTGTCCGTCCACCACGGGCTGCCCGTGGACGGCTGCCCGTCCCGGCTGAGGACGAGAGCATGGTGGCCGTGCAGGTGCATCGGGTGCACGACGTGCGTGTGGTTCGCGATCGTCATACGGACGAGGTCGCCGTTCTCCACGACGAACATCGGGACGTTCGGGTAGATCCCTCCGTCGAGCGCCCACTGGCGCCCGGGGCGGCCGTCGAAGAAGCCGAGCTTCTTCGTGATCGTGAGCGAGAAGTCGCGGTCGAACGAGCTCGTCGCCGAGAAGGGTGTCGGCGCGGGCCGGCCGTACGTGAGCGGGTCGAAGTCGGTCGTCGGTTCGCCTGCCGGTGGTGGCGGGGGCGGCGGCATGTCCGGCGATCCGAGGACCAGGGCTGCGCCCGAGCCCTCCAGCCCGACGCGCACGCCACGCGCGGGCATCGTGAATCCGATGTCGTACCGACCGCCTGCCGCGAGTGAGAGCTGTATGCGGTTAAGGAGGCCCGGCTCGTTGACGTCATGGCCGTCGATCGCGAGGACGCGGAAGGGCGAACCGTCGACCGTGAACCGGTGGACGGCGCTGTCCGTGTTGACGAGTCGAAGCCGGACGGCGCGGCCGGGCTCCACGCTCGCCGGGATCGGGCCGTCGCTTCCGTCGAGCGTCGGGATCCCGTCGAACGAGTGGGCCGCGAGTGAGTGGTCGAACGAGCGCGACTCGGTTCCTCTCGGCTCGCTGACGAAGACCCCGAAGAGCCCGCGCTGGACCTCCTCGGAGGAGACCTGGTGCGTGTGGTACCAGAACGTCCCGGCCTGCTCGACCCTGAAGCGATAGGTGTAGCTCTCGCCCGGCAGCACCGCGTCCTGCGTCACGCCGGCGACACCGTCCTCCGCGTTCGGCACGTCGACGCCGTGCCAGTGGATCGTGACGCCGTCCTCCACGTCCTCGTTGTGCAGCACGACCTCGACGAGGTCGCCGTCGTGCACGCGGAGCTCCGGGCCGGGAGACCTGCCGTTGAAGGTGAGGGCGTGCACGACCCGTCCCGACGCGAGCCGGATGTCCGACGAGCGGGCGGTGAGCTCGAAGCGCTCATCCGGGACGCCGGTTGTCGGGCCGTGCAGGTCCGCGACGCTGACGCCCGTCGCGTGCTGATGGCCCGCGTGACTCGTCGGCTGCGCTCCGCCGCCGTAGTCGTGCTGCCCGTAGTCCATGACGCTGTACGTGCTCGGGAGCCGGCTGTCGTACCACTCTTTCGCGACGAAGCCGAGGAGCGCGACGAGGAGCGCGAGGCCGACGACCGCAATCGCGGTCTCGAGGTTCTGGCGCCGCACGCCGCGCATCGTCGCACGCCCGCGAGCGGGGCCTCGGCCGTAGCATTCGCGCGCCGATGGACGGGAACTCCCGAGCCCTGAAAGTCGCCGTCGTGGGCTCGGGGCCCGCGGCCTTCTACGCGGCCGGCCACCTTCTGGCGAGCGAGGAACCACGAGCCGCGGTCGACATGGTCGAGCGCCTGCCGACTCCGTGGGGGCTCGTCCGGCTCGGCGTCGCCCCCGACCACCCTCAGTTGAAGACGGTGTCGCGCGCGTTCGAGAAGATCGCGGCGCGCCTGGGCTTCCGCTTCTTCGGGAACGTCGAGGTCGGTCGCGACGTCACGCAGGACGAGCTCGCCGGGCTGTACGACGCCGTCGTCTACGCCGTGGGGTCGCAGACGGATCGCCGGCTCGGGATCCCCGGCGAGGATCTCCCCGGCTCGTGGCCTGCGACCGAACTCGTCGCCTGGTACAACGGCCACCCCGACTTCCAGGAATTGGACTTCGACCTCTCGGTCGAGCGGGCGGTCGTGATCGGAAACGGGAACGTCGCCCTCGACGTCGCCCGCATGCTCGCGCTCACCGACGAGGAGCTAGCGCCGACGGATACGACCGACACGGCGATCGCGGCGATCAGCGGCTCGGGCATCCGCGAGATCCTCGTGCTCGGGCGGCGCGGGCCGGTGCAGGCGTCGTGGACCTCGGCCGAGTTGCACGAGCTCGGCGATCTCGCCGGCGCGGACGTACTCGTCGATCCCGCGGAGCTCGAGCTCGATGCGGCGAGCGCCGGGGAGCTCGAGCAGAGCTCGAACATCGTTCAGCGGAACGTCGAGATCCTGCGCGAGTTCGCCCAGCGCCCCTCGGCCGGGAAGCCCCGTGCCGTTCGGCTTCGCTTCCTCACCTCACCTGTCGCGATTCTGGGCTCGGAACGCGTCGAAGCGGTCGAGGTCGTGCGGAATCGTCTCGATGCCGATGCGGACGGCCGGGTGCGCGCAGTGCCGACCGACGACCACGAGGTCATCCCGTGCGGGCTCGTCTTCCGGAGCGTCGGCTACCTCGGAACGGGCGTGCCCGGGGTGCCGTTCGACGAGCGCGCGGGGACGATCCCGAACGACGGCGGCCGCGTGCTCGGCGACGGCGAGCCGGTTCCGGGTCTCTACTGCGCCGGCTGGATAAAGCGCGGCCCGACGGGCGTGATCGGGACGAACAAGAAGGACGCGACGGAGACGGTCGATCATCTGCTCGAGGACGCGCGAGCAGGGCTGCTTCCGGCTCCTGGGCCGGGCACCCTCGACGAGCTCCTCGCGGAGCGCGGAGTCGAGTTCGTGACCTACGAGGGCTGGGAGCGGATCGACGGAGTCGAGAAGGCGCGCGGCGAGCCGCAGGGCCGTCCGCGCGTGAAGCTCGGAACATGGGACGAGCTGCTCGACGCGGCTCGCGCCGGCTGAGCGCGTCTACACTCGGAACGTGGCCACGTCAGCGGAGAGCCGCGCACTCTGGGGCAGCGAGACGGAGAAGGCGATCGCCAACTTCCCGGTGTCCGGCGAGCCGATTCCGCTCCCGGTCGCCCGCTGGCTGGGTCGGATCAAGGCCGCCGCTGCGCGCGTGAACGGCGACCTCGGCCTGCTCGATGCGGAGCTCGCCGAGCGCATCGCGTCCGCCGCCGACCGGGTCGCTGCAGGGGAGTTCGACGACCAGTTTCCGATCGACGTGTTCCAGACGGGGTCGGGCACGAGCTCGAACACGAACGCCAACGAGGTGATCGCCGCGCTCGCGGGCGACGGCGTGCACCCGAACGACCACGTGAACATGGGCCAGTCCTCGAACGACGTCTTCCCCTCGGCGGTGCACCTCGCCGGCTTGCAGCAGTTCGCCGACGAGCTGCTCCCTGCACTCGAGCTCCTCGCCGCCTCCCTCGAGCGAAAGGCGTCCGAGTTCGACGACGTCGTCAAGTCCGGCCGGACGCACCTCATGGATGCGGTGCCTGTCACCCTCGGCCAGGAGTTCGGCGGCTACGCGGCTCAGATTCGCCAGGGGATCGCCCGCGTGCGCGACGCGATGCCGCGTCTCGGACAGATTCCGCTCGGAGGAACCGCAACCGGCACGGGCCTCAACACGCATCCGGAGTTCGCGGCGCGTGTGCGCGGCTACCTCTCCGCCGACACGGGTCTCGCGATCTCCGCGCCGGTCGACCACTTCGAGGCGCAGGCTGCGCGGGACGGGATCGTCGAAGCCTCTGGCGCACTCAAGGTCGTGGCGGTCTCGCTGACCAAGATCGCGAACGACCTGAGGCTCATGGGCTCAGGCCCGCGCGCAGGACTGGCGGAGATCTTCCTGCCCGAGCTGCAGAAGGGCAGCTCGATCATGCCCGGCAAGGTGAACCCGGTGATCCCCGAGGTCGTCACGCAGGTGGCGGCACAGGTGATCGGAAACGACACGGCGATCACTGTCGCGGGGATGGGCGGTCACTTCGAGCTGAACGTCTACATCCCGCTCATGGCACGGAATCTGCTCGATTCGATCGAGCTGCTCGCGAGCGCGGCCCGTCTCCTCGCCGAGAAGTGCGTCGACGGGATCGAGGCGAACCGCGAGCGCAACGAGCAGTACGCGGAGAGCACCCTCTCGGCGGCGACCGCCCTCAATCCGTACATCGGATACGACAAGGGAACGGAGATCGTCAAGGAGGCGTCCGCGTCGGGCAGGTCGATTCGCGAGGTCGCGCGTGAGGCGGGTGTCGACGAGGCCGTCCTCGACGAGGCGCTCGACTACCGCGCGATGGCGAAGCCGCACGACAGCTAGAGGTTTCGGCGCCGCCTGAGAGGGCTAAGCACCTCGAATCGACACGACGCTTCGTGTCACGAGCGAAGGAGGGGGTTCTGTGAAACGACTGCTCATGATGCTCGCGCTCGGAGCGGCGGCGGTATCCGCCGTCGCCGTCACCGCAGGCGCAGCGACGCAAGCGAGCCACAAGTGGAAGTTCGAGCCCACGATCAACGCGCCGTGGGCCGCGGAAGAGGATGAAGAGGAGTTCGAGCCGCCGGACGCTGCAGCCGGCCTCTGCCGGTCTGCACCGTTCACCAGCACGGCGACCTACGCGCCGCTCGCACCGAACGTGGATGCGATCGTCGGTGACCCGGTCAACAACTCCGGCTTCTCGAATCTCGGCTGCACGACGCCGCAGAACGAGACGACCATCGCGGTCAACCCGACGAACGCCTCGAATCTCGTCGCGGGCGCGAACGACTACCGCGTCTGCTGCGACTTCACCGGCCTGAACGACGGGACGGGCTGGGCGTACTACTCGTTCGACGGTGGAGCGACGTGGACGGACGTCCAGCTCCCCGGTCTGACCGCCGAGACGGGCGGCAAGGGCGAGTTCAAGCGGATGGACTCCGCGGGCGATCCGGTCGTCACGTTCGGACCGGACGGGACCGTGTACTACGCCAACATCGTCTTCAGCCGCGTCTCGCCGGCGACGGGTGTCGCAGTGAGCACGTCGACGGACGGTGGCAGGACCTGGAGCGAGCCGAACATGGTCGCCTCGGGAGGAGCCGCGAACTTCTTCAACGACAAGGAGTGGATCGCGGCGGGGCCGGACGGGAAGGTCGTCGTCACGTGGACCAAGTTCAGCCAGGGTCCGAAGGGCGCGTCGTACCTGTCCTCGCCGATCGTCGGGGCGTTCTCGAAGAACGGCGGCAAGTCGTGGAACCGTCAGGGTTTCCCGATCTCCGATGACGCGCATCCGTTCAACCAGGGGTCACAGGTCTCGTACGGCCCCGACGGCGCGCTGTACGTCTCGTACGAGGCGTCGTCGCCCACCACCGGCTACGCGACTGACGCGATGGTGATCGCGAGGTCGGCGGACGACGGGAAGAGCTTCGAGACGAAGGAGCTCTCGCGCGTCTACGATGACCTCGATTGCTATCCGACGTTCGCGGGACGGCAGACGCTGAGCGACATGCACTTCCGCCTCAACAGCTACCCGTCGATGAGCATCGACGGGTCGAACGGGACGATCGCGATCGTCTGGACGGACGACCAGGGTGCGGGCACCTGCGGCACCGGGGGAGCGAGCTTCTCCGGCACGACCTCGAATCAGGTGAAGCTCCAGCGCGGCACGTGGGCGGGCATTGGCACGGCGCCCGTCGAGCGGGTCACGACGACGGCCCCGGACAAGGTGTTCCCGGCTGTCGCCGCGTCGGGTGGCAAGCTCGCCGTGACGTACTACACGCGCGACTACGCCATCGGCTCCACCGCCGGGGTGTGTCACCTGAAGACCAACGACACCCCGACGGCAGTCGCGCCGATGCCCTCGGCGAACTCCGTGTGCATGGACTACGCGGCGAAGTCGGCGACGTCGACCGGAGCGTTCGGCACGCAACTCCGGCTGTCGACGCAGAGCTCCAATCCGTACATCCAGTTCGCCGACGGAGCGTTCATCGGCGACTACTCGCAGGTGGCGGCCACGCCGGGCAAGGCGTGGGGTGCATGGACCGACTTCCGCGGGAACCCCGGCGTCACGCCGGCGAACCAGGACGTTGTAGTCCAGACCTTCACGCCGTAGACACTGGCGCACGCAGGGGGCGGCGATCGCCGCCCCCTGCGTGACCTGTCGCCGACATCACTCTCGCACGAGAGAGAGGAGTACACTCGGATGCGAAGCAGAATGCGTCGTTCGATCTGCCTCATCGGAATCGCAGCGCTGGTCTTGACCGCTGCGTCCAGCGCGCAGAGCGCCGCGCCGACCGTCAAGCTCGTGCGCCTCGCTCCGCTCGTCGTCTCCGGAACGGGATTCGGCCGCGATGCGATGGTGCGCGTCACGGTGACGACGAACTCGAGGAAGCTCGTGAGGACCGTTCGCGCCTCGTCGAGCGGTGACATCAGGGTGAGGTTCTCCGGCTCCTCGCTGACGGTCTACGCGTGTCGCGTCACGAGCATCGCCGCCGTCGCGCGTAACGGGCTCGACGCGGGGTGGCGGCCGGGCTCGAAGAGCTGCCTCGCGATCGCTGTGCCGATCGCGGCCACCGGCTGAGCCATATTCCTTCGAGCCCGCCGCGGCGGGTACGACTTGAAGGTCATGGCCCGGTTCGAGCAGAATCTCCGCGGTCCGTCATTACGTCCGAGCGGCCGGGTTGCGCTCGGCCGTCTCACGAAAGGGGAGATCTTGAGACGACTCGCGAACCGTCGCGTCGCGCTCTGGCTGGCCCTCGCGCTGGTCGGGATGCTCGTGGCGATTGCAACGGTGGCAGGCGGCGCTAGCGCCCAGCACGTAGCCGCCGGGGGTTCGAAGACGCCGGCCATCGGAGCGCACCCGAAGTATCAGTACGCGGGCAACTACTCCGCGCAGCCGAATCTGTCGGTCTTCGGCTGTCAGACGAGGACGATCGGTGGCGCACCTGCAAGCGTCGCGTGCTACGGCCCGGATCAGATCCAGACCGCATACGGGTTCAAGCCGCTGTATCAGCAGGGGTATACGGGAGCTGGCCGGACCATCGTCATCGTCGACGCGTACGGGAGCCCGACAATCGGGGTCGACCTGGCGCTATTCGACACGGCGTTCGACCTTCCGACGCCGAACTTCCAGATCGTCAACATGCCCGGACTGCAGCCGTTCGATCCGAACGACCCCAACCAGGTGAACTGGTCCGGTGAGGTGTCGCTCGACGTCCAGTGGGCGCATGCCGTCGCGCCCGGAGCGAACATCGTGCTCGTCGTGGCCAAGTCGAACGACGATGCCGACATCCTCGCGGCGACGCAGTACGCGTACGACCACAATCTCGGCGACGTTCTCTCGCAGAGCTTCGGCGAGGCCGAGCAGTGCATGAACGCCGACCTCCTGGCACAGCAGCACAAGCTGTTCGAGGCCATGACTGGAAAGGGCTGGACGCTCTTCGCCTCGGCGGGCGACTCCGGGTCCGATCAGCCGGGATGCGGCCCGAACGACCCGCCGTTCCAGGCCGCGAGCACTCCCGCGAGCGATCCGAACGTCACCGGAGTCGGTGGCACCCAGCTCAACGCCACCCCGGTGGTTCTCTCGCCGCCTCCTCCGCCGCGGACGATCCTCGACTTCGGCGGGCAGTACATCGGCGAGACCGCGTGGAACGAGAACGCGACCTTCGGGGCCGCGGGCGGCGGCGGGCTCTCCGTCGTGTACAAACGCACGGACTTCCAGGCGCCGGTCGTGAAGGACTCCAAGGCGCGTGCCGTTCCCGACGTGGCGTACAACGCGGCCATCGATGGTGGCGTCATCACTTTCTGGGGCGTCCCGTTCGGCGTCGGAAATGGATTCGTCTTCGGCGGGACGAGCGCCGGCTCACCGCAGTGGTCCGGTCTCGCGGCGATCACGGATCAGATCGCCGGCAACCGGGTGGGCAACATCAACAAGACGTTGTACTTCCTCGGGAAGAAGAGCCAGAGCACGTACTTCCACGACGTCGTCACCGGCTCGATCGGAGCATTCTCCGCTGGACCGGGATACGACGAGGCGACGGGTTGGGGGTCGCCGATCGCATCGGCGATCGCTCCGGCGATCGCGAAGCCCGGGAACGGCTAGGCCCGCTTCCGGCGGAGACGTGGCGCGAGGGCCGCCTCCGGGCGGCCTTCGCGTTTCAGTAGGCGACGGCGCCGCGGCCGGTCTCGGCCGCGTGGCGCTGCTCGTCCGCGCGGTACGACGAGCGCACGAGCGGCCCGGAGAACACCGAGCCGAAGCCGAGCTCCTCGCCCTGCTCGCGGAGCCAGCGGAACTCGTCCGGGTGCACCCAGCGGTCGATCGTTGCGTGCTTCTGCGACGGCTGCAGGTACTGGCCGATCGTCACGACGTCGACGTCGTGCGCGCGCAGGTCGCGCATCGTGTCGACGACCTCGTCGTTCGTCTCGCCGAGGCCGACGATGATCCCCGACTTCGTCAGGAGTGGATAGCCGGCGACCTCCTTCGCGCGCGCGAGGAGCCGGAGGGCGTTGTCGTAGCTCGCCTTCGCGCCTCTCATGCGCGCGTGCAGGCGCCGGACGGTCTCGATGTTGTGGTTGAAGACCTCGGGCCGCGCCGCGAGGATCGTCGCCAACGCGTCCTCCTCGACCCCGAGGAAGTCCGGCGTGAGGATCTCGACCTTCGCGGCCGGGAGCTTCCGCTTCAGCGCCCGGATCGTCGCTGCGTAGTGCCCGGCGCCGCGGTCGGGGAGGTCGTCCCGGTCGACGGAGGTGACGACGACGTGCGACAGCCCCATCTGCGCTGCCGCCTGGGCGAGCCTGAGCGGCTCGAGCGGATCCGGCGGCCCGTCGGGCTTGCCCGAGTGGACATAGCAGTAGCGGCAAGCGCGGGTACAGGTGTCGCCGAGGATCTGGAAGGTTGCGGTCCCGCGGCCCCAGCACTCTCCGATGTTCGGGCAGCGCGCCTCCTCGCAGATCGTGTGCAGGCCGCCCTCGCGCATGAGGCTCTTCACCTCGAAGTAGCGCGAGTTCGTGCTCGGCGCCCGTACCTTCATCCACTCGGGACGGCGCGGTCTTTCCGCCACGGGAAGCGACTTCTCCATCGTCACTAGTCTACGGAGCGTGGTTCCGGAGGCTCCGCTCGAGAAGGTCGAGGACGGGCTCGCTCCGGCGTCGGAGGGCTGGTTCGTCCTCAACGCACGCGACGCGCAGTGGTACGGAAACGAGCTCGGCTCCTACACGCAGTTCGAGGGCCGGGACTTCCGCTTCGACCAGGTCGGGATCGGCATCGGGATCGTCCAGCCGGGCGTCCCGAGCGCGATGTACCACGGCGAGGACGCGCAGGAGGACTTCCTCGTGCTCTCCGGCGAGTGCCTCCTCATCGTCGAGGGCGAGGAGCGCCGGCTTCGAGCCTGGGACTTCGTCCACTGCCCCAACTGGACGGAGCACATCTTCGTCGGTGCGGGCGACGGCCCGTGCATCGTCGTCGGCGTGGGCGCGCGCCGGAAAGGCCGCGGCCTCGTGTATCCGGTGAACGAGACGGCGCTGAAGTACGACGCGGGTGTCGAGGAGGAGACCTCGGATCCGAGGGTCGCCTATGCGCGCTTCAGCGAGGACGTCCCGATGCCCTGCCCGCCGGAGTTCCCGCCGTGAGCAACGAGGCGCTCGACCGGGCGGCAGGGCTGTACGACGAGGTCGCGGCCGAGCTCGAGCGAGCGCTCGGCCACTGCCGGGTCGCTGCGCAGCACTTTCGTGACGAGCTCGTCCCGCGCGGGACCGCCCATGCATGGGCAGCGCGCGGACACCTCCTCAAGGCCGAGGCGCTTCTCGACGAACAGGCGCGCGAGCACTCGTCGCACGCGCTGCTCCCTGAGGACGGCTAGCGGGCGAGAGACGCGTGGACGGCCTGCGGCCAGAGGCCGGCGCCGTCCTCTGCGGGCAGCTCTTCGAGCTCGAGGCTGAACACCTCGGCGACCGCGGCCAGCGCCGCCGATCTGACGTCGGCGACGGTCAGCTCCCGGCCGAGCTCGCGCGCCATCGTCGTGAACAGCGCGTCCTCGAGCCCACATGCAGTGATCCACTCCGTGAACGGAGCGGGATCGAGGTCGACGTTCAACGCGTAGCCGTGCGTCGTGACCCAGCGCGAGACGTGAACCCCGATCGAGGCGATCTTGCGCGGGCCGACGCCGTTCGCCGGCGGCATCCATACACCGGTGAGGCCGTCGAAGCGCACGCCGTCGAGGCCGAGCGCCGCAAGCGTGCGGATGAGCGCTTCCTCGAGGTCGCGGACGTAGCGCTTCACGTCCTTGCCGTGCCGGCCGAGGTCGAGGATCGGATAGCAGACGAGCTGCCCGGGGCCGTGGAACGTCGACTTGCCGCCGCGGTCGGTCTCCGCGATCTCGACTGCCGCGTTGTCGGGGATGTGGAGCTCGACGTCCGTCTCCGTCCGACGCCCGATCGTGACGACGGGCGGATGCTCGAGGAAGACGACCGTGTCCGGGATCGCGCCCTGCGACACGGCGCCTGCAAGGGAGCGCTGGAGCTCGAGTGCCTCGCCGTAGGGCACGAGGCCGAGGTTCATGACGTAGCCGAGGCTCATGGGACCAGGCTACTCCCGGGCGCCGATCACGGGCGACGGGCTACGAGAACCGCGACTCGTACCGCGGCAGCCCGTCGTCCGGGAGGATCTCCCAATCGGCGACCGAGCGGACGTACGTGTGCGACTCGGGCTTGCGGTCGAAGTGCGAGTCGATCGCGCTGAGCCGCACGGGTGCGTACTCGAACTCCGGCCAGCCGCCTCCGAAGAGGTTCGATCCGCACACGGAGCAGAAGGTCTTCGCGGTGCCGCCCGTCGGCGTGTACGAGCGCAGGAGCTCCTCGCCCTCGAGGACGTGGATCGAGGCCGTGAGCGCGCGTCCGCTGACCGTCCCGTAGCTGCCGGAGAGCTTCTTGCAGCTCGTGCAGTGGCATTGCCCGACGCGCCCGAGTGGCTCCGTGACCTCGAAGCGGACACCCCCGCAGAGGCAGCTGCCCTGCAGCGCCTCGTCCATCAGTACGCCGCCTCGTCCCAGCTCTCGAGCCGCTCGCGCAGGTCGCGCAGATACATCCCCGCATACGCGCCGTCCACGAGCCGGTGGTCGTAGGTAAGCGTGACGTTCATCAGCGGGCGGATCGCGATGACGTCGTTGCCGAGCTCGTCCTGCACGACCCACGGCCGCTTGACGAGGGCGTACGTGCCGAGGATCGCGGACTGCGGCTGGTTGATGATCGGCGTCCCGTGGAACGTCCCGAAGCTCCCCGGGTTCGTGATCGTGAACGTGCCGCCCTGGACGTCGTCGGGGAGGAGCTTCTTCGTGCGTGCGCGCTCCGCGAGATCCTGGATCGCGCGCGCCGTTCCCGTGAGGTTGAGGTCTTGTGCGTTGCGGATGACCGGCACGATGAGGCCCTTCCCGTCGTCGAGCGCGACGGCGATCCCGAGGTTGACGAACGGCCGCGTGACGATGCTCTGGCCTCGGAGCTCTCCGTTCACCCACGGGTACTCCATGAGCGTGTCGACGGTCGCTCGTGCGATGAACGCCAGGTACGTGAGGTTCACCTTCTGCCCCGCGAGCTCGGGCTTCAGCTTCTGCCGGAGGGCGACGACGCGCGCCATGTCCACCTCGATCGCGCTGGTCACGTGCGCGGCGGTGTCCACCGAGCGCCGCATGTGGTCCATCACGCCGCGGCGCATGGCCGACATGGGCTCGAGCGCTTCGCCGCTTGCGAGCACGGGCTCGGGCGCCGCGGCGGGCGGCGGAGCAGCCGGTGCCACGGGCGGCGGACTCGGAGGGGTGGCCGCCGCTGGAGCTGGTGCGGCTGCCGCAGGCGCAGGCTCGGGGGCCGCCGCGACAGGCTCCGGAGCCGGTGTGGGCTCGGGCACCACCTGCACGACGGGCTCGGGGGTCGCGGGAGCGGGTGCAGGCTCTGCGGGAGCCGCCGGTGCCGCCGCCGCGCCCGACTCGATGAAGGTAAGGATGTCCTTCTTCGTCACGCGCCCGCCGGTGCCGGTGCCCGGAACGGCCGAGGCGTCGATCCCGTGCTCGGCGGCGATGCGGGCCACGACGGGCGACACGAATGTCTTTCCGTTGCCGGCGACCGAGGGGGCTGTGACGGCTGCCGGAGCAGCCTGCGCGACGGGAGCAGCGGAGACAGGGGCAGGCTCGGGTGCGGGAGCGCTCTCGACCGCCGCCGGTGCCTGTGCCGCAACGGGCTCCGCCTGCGCCGCAGCAACGGGCTCAGCCTCCGCCGCTGCAGGCGCAGGCTCGGCAGTTGGAGCTGCGGGCTCGTCCGCTGGAGCTGCGACGTCGGCTCCGGGCGCAGCGATGCGCGCGACCACCGTGCCGACCTCGACGGTCTCGCCCTCCTGGACGAGGATCTCGGCGACGACGCCCTCCGCGGGGCTCGGAACCTCCGTGTCGACCTTGTCG
Organism: uncultured Gaiellaceae bacterium; assembly: GCA_963846995.1. Classification (GTDB taxonomy): domain Bacteria; phylum Actinomycetota; class Thermoleophilia; order Gaiellales; family Gaiellaceae; genus GMQP-bins7. The sequence continues at coordinate 65,651 of CAWJYD010000006.1, forward strand.
GTCGAGATCTCGAGCAGCGGCTCGTCCCGTCCGATCGGCTCGCCGACCTGGCGCAGCCACTTCGTCACCGTCCCCTCGGAGACGGAGACGCCCATCTGGGGCATCACGACCTCGGTCTGCGTTCCTGTCGACACCTGTTCCTCCAGTGACTAGTAGGCGGCGAGCTCTTTCAGGGCATGCACGACGTCGTCGACCTGCGGGATGTAGGCCTTCTCGAGCGGCGGCGAGAACGGCACCGGCGTGTCCGGCGCGGCGACGCGCATCACCGGGCCGTCGAGGTTCTCGAACGCCTCCTCGGCGATGGTGGCCGCGATTTCGGCTCCGAAGCCGCCCGTCCTCGTGTCCTCGTGGAGCACGAGCACCTTCGAGCAGCGCTCGACACTGGCGAGGACGCGTTCCTTGTCCCAGGGGATGAGCGTGCGGAGATCGAGCACCTCGACCTCGAAGCCCTCCTTCGCGAGCTCCTCGGCTGCCTCCGTCGCCGTGTGCACCATCGCGCCCCAGGTGATCACGGTCGCGTCGTCTCCCGCGCGATGGACGTTCGCGGAGCCGAACGGCACCGTGTACCGCTCCTCGGGAACGTCTCCCTTGATCCGGCGGTACAGGTGCTTGTGCTCGAAGAAGAGCACCGGGTTCGGATCCTCGATCGCCGCGGCGAGGAGGCCCTTCGCGTCGTGCGGCGTCGCCGGGCACACGATCTTCAGCCCGGGGATGTGGGCGAACGAGCTCTCGGGATTCTGCGAGTGGAAGGGCCCGCCCGAGAAGCCGCCGCCCGAGGGCAGCCGGACGACGATCGGGATCGGAGTCCGTCCGCGGAAGAACTGCTTCGCGGCGACGGTGACGAGCTGGTCCCACGCGCACGAGATGAAGTCCGCGAACTGCATCTCTGCGACCGGCCGCAGCCCCATGAGCGCGGCGCCCGTCGCTCCGCCCACGATGGCCGTCTCCGAGAGGGGCGTGTCGATGACGCGCCACGGCCCGAACTCCTCCTGGAAGCCGAGCGAGACCTTGAACGCGCCACCGTAGACACCCACGTCCTCACCAAGGACGAAGACGCGCGGGTCACGCCGCATCTCGAGCCGGAGCCCGTCGGAGATCGCCTGGATGTATGTCATCTCGGGCATCGCGGCCTCACTTGTGATGCGGGGTGTCGAGGTCCTCGACCGAGGCGAACACGTCGCGCTCGAGCGAGCCGGGCTCCGGGAGCGGCGACTCGTCCGCGCGGTCGAGCGCGTCGTTCAGCAGCCGCTTGACGACGGACGTGATGCCGCTCTCGTCCTCGTCCGTCATGCCCGCGTTCTCGTGCAACCACGTGCGGTAGCGCTCGATCGGGTCGTGCGCGGCCCACTGCTCGAACATCTCCTTGGGGACGTAGAACGCGTCGTCGTGCACGGCGTGCCCCTCCATGCGGAGGGTGAGGCACTCGACGAGCGTCGGGCCGCCGCCCTCGCGCGCCTTCTCGATCGCACGGCGCGTCTCGCGGTAGACCGCGAGGACGTCGGTGCCGTCGACGACGACGCCTTCGAAGCCGTAGGCCGCTGCCCGGTCGGCGATGTGCTCGACGGGATAGGACAGGTACGTCGGCGTCGAGTATGCCCACTGGTTGTTGTCGCAGATGAACACGATCGGAAGCTGACGTACGCCGGCGAAGTTCATCGCCTCGTGCGCGTCGCCGCGCGCGGCGGCGCCTTCGCCGAACCAGCCGACGGCGACACGGCGGTCGCCCCGGATCTTGAAGGCGAGCGCCATGCCCGTTGCGACCGGGAGCATCGCGGGGAGGTGGGAGACCATCGTGTGCAGCCCGAGCTCGGCGACCGCCATGTGGACGTTGCCGTCGCGGCCGCGCGTCGGGCCACCCTCGCGCCCCATGTACTGGGCGAAGACGCGCCAGGGCTCGACACCGCGCGTGACGTGGACTCCCATGTCGCGATGGAGCGGCGTGCCGACGTCGTTCGGGCCCATCGCGGTCCCCACTCCGACCGCGGCGCCTTCGTTGCCCCGCCCCGTATAGAAGGAGCCGGGAATCTTGCCCTGCTTGTAGAGGATGTGACCGCGCTCCTCGATCCCGCGCGTGATCAGCATGTTGCGGTAGATGCCGAGGAGGTCCTCCCGGTCGAGGCCTGCCTCCTTCACCTCGTCGAGCGAGCCTACGGGCTCGGCTTCGCGTACGGCCATGCAGTCGTCTCCCGTCGTCCGCTGGGTCGCTTCACTCTAACGACAGCACCTGTCGCTCTCGGGCGTGCACCATGCCGTTCGTGGGCGAGACGCGACCGCGGAGGAACTGGATCCAGGAGGAGCGGCGAAAGACGCTCGGCGACTGGGTGGCCTTCTGCCTCGGGTGCGGGCACACGATCCGCTACTTCCTCGAGGACGATGACCGACTCCCGCCCGTCTGTCCCCAGTGCGCAGGTGAGCTGAGGCATCGGTGCCCGGCGTGCTCCGCGCCGATCGCGTCGGCTTTCGCGGTCGAGTGCGAGGAGTGCGGCGCGCCTGTTCGCGATCGAGAGCTCTTCGGCACGACGATCCGCAAGCCGGGACGCTAGCTCGTATGAGCGAGGATCACGTCTGGGATCCAGATTCGTACATGGACGTCGTCGCGGCCGAGATCCCCGGCTACGGGGAACTCCAGGATCGCACCGCGGAGGCATGCGCCGGACTCGATGCCCGGACGCTGCTCGAGCTCGGCGTCGGCACGGCGGAGACGGCCCGGCGCGTGCGTCTCCTCTACCCGAACGCCCGCCTGACCGCGGTCGACTCGAGCGCGGAGATGCTCGAGGCCGCGCGTGGCGCGATCCCCGCCGCCGAGCTCCACCTCGCTCGGCTCGAGGATCCCCTGCCGGAGGGCCCGTTCGATCTCGTCTACTCGGCGCTCGCCGTCCACCACCTCGACGCGGCGGCCAAGCGCGACCTCTTCCGCCGCGTTTTCGACGTGCTCAGGCCCGGTGGCGCGTTCGTCCTCGCCGATCTCGTCGTTGCCGCGGACCCCGCAGATCAGCGGATCGCCGTCGACTGGGAGATGGACGTGCCCGATCTCCTGGCCGACCAGCTCGAGTGGCTCGGCGAGGCGGGCTTCGACGCGGCCGTCTTCTGGGAGGATCGCGATCTCGCGATCGTGCGCGCGTTTCGCCGCTAGGTGATCTGGCTGAACCTGATCATCGTGACGATGTCGTCCTCGGCAACCTCGCGGTTGTAGAGCTGGCTGAGGAACCAGACGAGCTCGTCGACGCGTCTGATCTGTGGGTTGTCGTGCTCGATCTCGCGCGGCGAGAGCTCCTTCAGCGCCTTCACCTCGACCTTGTCGACGACCGCGTCGAAGATTCGCTCGCGCTGGCCGTAGCGGGCGCCGCAGAGCACCGTCACGATCATGCCCTTCCTGTACTTCGCGGACTTGTCCCCGAGCCGGATCGTCGCCGTCTTCCTGCCGGTGCGCAGCTGCTCGGCAACCGCGGGGTTGTAGAAGTTCAGGGCGAATGTGGGCATCGGCGGCCGGGCAACTATAGAGGGTCGTCCCCGAGCCTCTCGACGGCCCTCGAGGCCATGTCGCGCTCGCCGCGATAGGCGAGAAGACGCGGCGCATCGGCGAGCGGGAGCCACGCGGCTTCGGCCACCTCGACCTCCATCCCGGGTGGCAGCTCTCCGATCCGTCCCCGCCCGGCGTACGCGAGGAAGAAGCTCACGATCTTGAAGACGCGCTCGCCTGACCCGCCTTTCCAGGACTCGGTGTAGACGTAGCGCACGTCGCCGAGCTTCGTGTCGAGGCGCCCGTGCACGCCCGTCTCTTCGTATCCCTCGCGCAGTGCGGTCTCCGAGGGCTTCTCACCCTCGTCGACGAGCCCCTTCGGGAGTACCCAGACGCCCTCGCGCTTCCCCTGTGGCCGCACCGCCGCGACCCACCAGCGCCCGCGCATCCGGCGCAGGAGCACAACGCCTGCGGAGAACTCACGTCGCACCCCGACTTTGTAACACCCGAGTGCAGCGAAGTCACGAAAACGGCGCAGTGTGGACGTGTTTCGGCTTGGCGCAACGCCCCGAGCGTGGTAGTCTCCATCTGGCACTCTCACCGTGTGAGTGCCAGAGTTGTCACAAACTCGGTATCAAGGAGGAACTGTCGTATGGATCTGCAGCCTCTGGGCGACCGCATCATCGTCGAGGTCCTCGATGAGGAGGAGACGACGGTGAGCGGCATCGTGCTGCCCGACACGGCCAAGGAGAAGCCGCAGCGGGGCAACGTCCTCGCGGTCGGCCCCGGCAACCGTGACGAGGACGGCAAGTACATCGAGATGGACGTCGAGGTAGGCGACGAGGTGATCTTTTCCAAGTACGGCGGGACGGAGATCAAGGTCGGCTCGGACGACGTCCTCATCCTCCGCGAGTCGGACGTTCTCGCGAAGGTTCTCTCCACCGGCAGCAAGGGCAAGAGCAAGAAGAAGCTTGCCGGCGCAGCCGCCTAGCCCCACCCCTTAGGAGGAACGAAAACCATGGCTCACAAGGAGCTCAAGTTCAACGAGGAGGCGCGTCGGTCGCTCGAGCGCGGCGTCAACGCCGTAGCCGACGCCGTCAAGGTGACGCTCGGCCCGAAGGGCCGCTACGTCGTCCTCGACAAGAAGTTCGGTGCCCCGACGATCACGAACGACGGCGTCACCATCGCCCGCGAGATCGAGGTCGAGGATCCGTTCGAGAATCAGGGCGCGCAGCTCATGCGCGAGGTCGCGACCGCGACCACGGACGTCGCCGGCGACGGCACGACGACCGCCACGGTGCTCGGGCAGGCCATCGTCCGCGAGGGCCTGAAGAACGTCGCTGCCGGCGCGAACCCGATGGGTCTCAAGCGCGGCATCGAGAAGACCGTCGACGCGGTCGTCGAGAACCTCAAGGCGCAGTCGGTCGAGGTCAACGGCAAGGAGGACATCGCCCGCGTCGCCACCATCTCGTCGCGCGAGCGCGAGATCGGCGACGTCATTGCCGACGCCATCGAGAAGGTCGGCAAGGACGGCGTCGTGAACGTCGAGGAGGGCCAGACCTTCGGCCTCGAGCTCGAGTTCACCGAGGGCATGCAGTTCGACAAGGGCTACCTGTCGCCCTACATGATCACGGACGCCGAGCGCATGGAGGCCGAGCTCGAGGAGCCGTACGTCCTCATCGCGAACCAGAAGATCGGCGCGGTCAAGGACATCCTCCCGGTGCTCGAGCAGGTCATCCAGGCAGGCCGGCCGCTGCTCATCGTGGCGGAGGACGTCGAGGGCGAGTCGCTCGCGACGATCGTGGTCAACAAGCTCCGCGGCACGTTCTCGGCCGTCGCCGTCAAGGCGCCGGGCTTCGGGGATCGCCGCAAGCGGATGCTCGAGGACATCGCCATCCTCACGGGCGGCGAGGTCATCACCGAGGAGATGGGCCTCAAGCTCGAGAACACGAAGCTCTCGCAGCTCGGCAAGGCCCGCAAGATCGTCATCAACAAGGACACGACGACGATCATCGACGGCGCCGGCGAGTCCGACGCGATCAAGGGCCGCATCAAGCAGCTGAAGCAGGAGATCGAGAACACCGACTCCGACTTCGACCGCGAGAAGCTCCAGGAGCGCCTCGCGAAGCTGTCCGGCGGCGTCGCGGTCGTCAAGGTCGGAGCGGCCACCGAGACGGAGATGAAGGAGAAGAAGCACCGCGTCGAGGACGCGCTGCAGGCGACCCGCGCGGCCCTCGAGGAGGGCATCGTGCCGGGCGGCGGCGTCGCACTCCTCAACGCTGCAGACTCCATCAAGAAGACCGTCGAGGCCCTGGACGGCGACGAGCGGACGGGTGCTTACATCATCATCCGCGCGCTCGAGGAGCCGGTGCGTCAGCTCGCGTCGAACGCGGGACTCGAGGGCTCCGTCGTCGTCGACAAGGTCCGCAACGCCAAGAAGGGCGAGGGCCTGAACGTCGACACGGGCGAGATCGAGGACCTCGTCAAGGGCGGCATCATCGACCCGACGATGGTCACGCGCTCGGCGCTGCAGAACGCCGCGTCGATCGCGAAGAACATCCTCACGACCGAGGCAGTCGTCGCGGAGATGCCGGAGAAGGCCCCGGCGATGCCCGCAGGCATGCCCGGCGGCGGGATGGACTTCTAAGACGCACTTCGCGCTTCGCGGGGGGAAACGATGTTTCCCCCCGCGAGCCCCTCTTCCTCTGCGTAGCTCCTGCCAGGCCGTACGTGGCCTGCGGGCGAATGAATCGCCCTTCGGCCTTCGACCTGGTCGGCGACTGAGCGGAGGCCTACACTGAGAGCTTCCCTTCCCTGATCCACGGCGAGGGCCGGCGCGAGTCGGCCCTTCGCATTTCCGATCTTCGAACGAACGCGCGAGTGAGATGTCGTGTGCATCAGCGACAGCGAAGCTGTCGCGCTTCAGGGCTCTCGCTCTACCGCGCAATGAGGTTTCGCGCTAGCGAATCCTCACTTGTGCACAAAAGACGAGTGGCCGCTGGGACGGCCACTCAGAGGGGGAAGAACTGGGGAGGATTGGGTTACCCAGGTTCTCGTCGATGGTGCACGCCGCGTCCTCCCCCTTTCGGGTGCAATCGAAATTGCCCCGCCTAGAAGCCGTAGCGCTCCTCCTCGAAGGGGTCGGCGTCGTTGTGGTATCCGAGGCGCTCCCAGAAGCCGGGGCGGTCGTCGGCGGTGAGCTCGATGCCGCGCAGCCACTTCGCGCTCTTCCAGAAGTACTTGCGCGGGATCACGAGCCGGAGCGGCCCGCCGTGCTCGGGCGTGAGCGGTTCGCCGTCGGCGTGGGTCGCGAGGAGCGAGAGCGGATCCCGGAGGAATGCGATGGGCACGTTCGCGGTGTAGCCCGCCTCGGCGTGCGCGACGACGTAGCGAGCCGAGGCGAGCGGCCCCACGAGCTCCTCGAGCGCGCTCCAGTGGATGCCCTCGAAGGTGACGTCGAAGCGGCTCCAGCGGGTGACGCAGTGGATGTCCTGCGTGTGCGTCGTCCGTGGGAGCGCCGTAAGCTCGTCCCAGGAGAGCCGGATCGAGTTCTCGACCTCGCCCTCGACGAAGAAGTCCCACGTTGCGAGGTCCGTCCGTGGGATCGATCCCGCATGGAGCACCGGCCACTTCTCGGTCAGGTACTGGCCTGGAGGGAGGCGGGCGGGGTCGTACCCCGCCTCGACCACCTTGCGCTCGGCTCTGCCCCGAAACACTGCTGCAAGACTAGTGCGCATGCCCGGGACGGCGGTTCGGATCGGTCGGAGGCCTCGCGAGTTCGTCGGGGTCGTCGGCCCCGACGCGACGAGCTATCTGCAGGCGATGGTCTCGAACGACGTTGAGGCGCTCGGCCTCGGGGATTCGTGCGAGGCGCTCCTGCTCACGGCGAAGGCGCGCGTCGTCGCACCCCTCGTCGTCGTGCGCCGCGGAGTCGACGACTTCCTGCTCTTGACCGAGCCAGGCCTCGGCGACATCGTCCGGCGGACGCTCGTGCGCTCCCGGTTCGCGGCGAAGTGCGCGATCGAACTCGAGTCCCACGACTCGCTGCTCGTCGTCGGGCGCGAGCCGCCTCCCGGCGGGATCGTGAACCACGACTACGGCGTCGCCGCGTACGAGCTCGTCGACGAGGCGGTCCCCGAGTGGGGCGAGATCACCGACGAGGAGCTCGAGCTCCTCCGCATCCGTGCCGGGACGCCGCGCTACGGGCGCGAGATCGACGACCGCGTGCTCCCGGCGGAGGCCGGGCTCGAGCAGCGAGCGATCGACTTCGAGAAGGGCTGCTACCCGGGCCAGGAGCCGATCGCGCGGCAGCACTACCGCGGCCGCGTCAATCGGACGCTTCGTGTGCTGGAGCTCGACGGCGAGCAGCTTCCCGAGGCCGACGCCGAGCTTAGCCTCGACGGAAAGATCGTCGGCAGGGTGACGAGCGCTGCGCCGGAGAACGGCCACGTGCTCGCGCTCGGGTACGTCCGCACCGAGGTCCCGCACGACGCGGAACTCGACCTCGGAGGACGCCGAGTGCGCCCGGCATGATTCGAACATGCGACCTCTGCCTCCGCAGGGCAGATCAACGCTTTGGCCGTTAGCCCCTGATCTTTCGAGAAGCCTTTAGTTATGCGGGTTTACGGGCGATCGACCGAAACCGCTCCGCATGGCTATGCGCACCGTTCCGGGACGTTTAGGCGTGGAGTAGGCGTTGCGCGCACGAGCTGACGGGTCCGGGGCGGGCGGCAAAAACCTAAACCTCAGACCGGTTGCGAGGGCATCTCGAGAGGTTACGATGCACATAACCCACCTGGACCCTTGCTTGGTCCAGGTCTATTCCAGGGAGCCCCGGCAACGGGGCTCCCTTGCGTTTCACCAGCGCTCTTCGGATGGTGGTGGGCTGATCCGGTGGTCGCGTTGCTCGTCGCCGTCGTTGCCGTCCAGGCCGGCGCGCAAACGTGGCGTGGCGAAGCTTGCGACGACACCGCCTGAAGCTCTCGCTCGTCGTTCGGCCCCCAGTCTAGGATCGGCGCGCGATGAGCGATCGGAATCCGGACACTGGAGGGTTGAGTTGCCTCGGTTGCGGGGGTTGCCTCTCGCTCATCGTGATCCTCGCGAGCCTCGTCTTCTTCGCGGTAGCGGGCACCGACTGGCTGCCGCAAGCCGTCGCAGTGGCGGTGATCGTCGCTTTCCTCATTGGGATCATCGCCTTGGAGAGGGAGCGACGGGGCTAGCCCGACCGCCCGTTAGGGGACGGACACGCCTGCGCGGATGATGTCGGTTCCCTCAGGGTCACGAACGTACTGGCCGCCGTGTGTTCCGCGGACGAAGCGGAAGCCCGTTCGACGGGCTTTGCCTGCAGTGATGTTGCCGGCGAGGTAGTCGCGCAGCTCGTTCGGTTCGACGTCGAGCAGGGACGCCAGCCGCTCCTCGATCTCCAGTGCGCGCTGTCCACTGATCATCGGGATGATTGAAGCGATCGCTCCGGATGTGCTCGACGCCTGCCTACCGGAACGTGGATCAGCGCGGAGGCTGCAATCGCCGTTGATCCTCCCTAAGCCGTCGCTCGGTCGTCCGCCGCGTAGTTGTACGCACGCGGCTTAGTTGGGATACTCGCGACGCACCGCGCGACGGCGTTGACGCTGTCGGGAGACCAGCCGTTTCTTCTACGACTCCGGGACCGGCGGAACGAGCACTCCCTGTCGGTCACTGAAGGGAGGTTCAGATGGCGTGGAAGCTAGGTCAGTTTCAAATCGCGCCAGGTCAGAAGCTCAGGCACGGCTATTGGTGGAACGGCCCACCGAAGGGGCCGCAGATTGCGGTCGCCAGTCCTATCACCGCCATCGTTACCGGATCGAATGGAGTCAACACCGTCGGTAACGGCTTCCATCTCAACGGCGGCTGCAACTACTGGGTCGACGTCGTGGGCGAAGACGTCCACGGCACCGGTGGATTCGGCGTCTACGACATCTGGGTGGGCTCCCTGTTCGGTCTTCCCAGCTCCTAGCTCGCACGAGCAAGAACGAGGAGGCAAGGTGAAAAGAGAAGTAGTGATCGATGGCTCAGGCCGAATCCTCGGGAGCGGGCCGCATCCCGACGACGTCGAACCGAACGAGGAGTACGGGGTTTATCGCGGCTTCATCCCGCAAGACGGTCAGGAAGTGCATGCGGTGGAACTTCCCGACTCCACTTCCGACGAAGACTTGGCTGAGATGCTTACGAGCCACCGCGTCCGCGTTGAGAACGGGAGAGCCGTCTTGGAGGCAACCCAGTCGGAGCAGTAGACAAACAGCCACCGGATCGAGGATGGTCGAATGCGGCGCTCGAAGCTCCACTAACTGATTAGTTCGAGGCTCGCACGTCCGAGGCGATCAAGCGCCCACAGATGTAGCCACGATCCGCGCGGGAACGATTTAGCGGCACTCGCGTGGGTGCTGGGGGCTTGTCTGGTGCGGTGAGCCCGCCGATCGCGGGCGACCGCTCGACTGCGTCCACCTGGTCGGTTCAACACTCGAGCTCATCCGCAGTGGCGGCAATCCGCTCGACCCGAGCAACCTCGCGGCGGGCCATCGTCGCTGCCATTCGGGGTTCAGCTCAGGGAGGCTCGCTCGACCGGTCTAGGCGGGCACCTTCCGGAATCGCTGGCCCGAACGTGGCCGGCGGCAGGTCCTGCGGCTCGCGAGGAAATGTATTTCGGCGGCGCGTTTCTCTCGCGAAAACGTGCAGGACGCCTGTGCGTCGCTTTGCGTTAGCGATCCTCGACGCGCCCGGTGAGCCTCGAGAACGCAAGCGGGCGCCGCGCGCTATGCGAGCCCCTGCCGCTGCCGCCCGACGTGCTCGGCGAGAAGGACGCTACGGAGCTCGGCCAGGCCGTCTGGGGGATCGTCGAGCGCGTAGAGGATCTGCTCACGCTCGGGAACCGTCCGCGCGAGCACCCTCGTCTGGAGGTCATAGGCGTCCTCGAGCCTCCCGGCCGTGCCATCGAAGCCCGTCTCACGGAGCAGGCGGGCGAGCTCGAGGACGTCTCGATCGGGTATCGGGATGCCTGCGAGCATCATCGCCTCGACCCTAAGCGAACAGTTGTTCGGGTGCAAGCAGTAAGCGAAACCGGCTCCGCAGCTCTCGACGGGCCCTTCCGCATTGGGCCGTCAGGTATCAGCGCAGAGCCGGCTTCGTGTCCCTCCCCCGCGGTCGAGGGTAGCCCCGGCCGGGCGGTGCTGGCACTGGACGAACGTACGGAGCACCCCTCACCCTTCGGGGCGAATCTCGAAGTTAGACGCGGCGGGCACTGCCGGGGGGATTCCAGGGGAGGGAATGACCGGCACTCAGAAGTGCGGCCCGCCGCGAACGCGGGACTATGTCAGATCGCGCCTGCTGGGGCGAACAACGAGTTCAGACGAGTGCGTCGTCCACCCGCCACTCATGCTCGCGCTATCCGCCGGTGACACGGCGAAGGCGTTGCAGGTCCTTGAGGAGTTCGGTGCGGAGCCTGTACAGCGGGGGCGGACAGTTGCGACTAAGAGCCGCCGCGATCGCCTCGTAATCCTCAAGAGTCAGCGGTGCTTCGACCGTGATCCGCCGCTCGATCGCGTCCGCGATTTTGGCTCCGGTCTGAGGGTAGCCCTCGCTTCCGAGAGTCTCCGCGAGCAGACGGGCTACCGGCGCTCCCAGGTGTACTCCAGCTACCCGCATCGCCGCGAAGCTACCGGACTAGACGAGCCCTACGCGCACGCGCCACTCGTGCTCCTGGGGCGGTGGTCGAACAGTCCCTCTCTCGCTAGTGGACGCTTTCCCAGTCGGCCTGGTGGCGTTCCACGTTGTGCGAGGAGAGAAACCGCTCCCCGGAGCCGTCGAGCTTCATCGTCGCGAGTTCCGTGCGGCCTCGGCCACCGAGGATGCGATTGTCGAGGAAGAGGATCGACTTTCCGTCAGGGGAGAAGACTGGATCGGCGGAGCCGGCCTTGCCGGGCGGGTTGTGCGTGAGGTTTCGGAGATGACGGCCGTTCGCGTCCACGACGTAGATGTCGCCGTAGGCATTCGGGTTCGGGTAGCCGTCGAAGACGATGCGCTTGCCGTCGGGCGACCAGTCCAAGTCATCGGCATGGATGGCGAAGGAGGTCAGCCGATGGAGTTCGGTGCCATCCAGACGCACGGTGAAGATGGCTGCCTTCTCATCCGCCTCCTTGCCTCGGAATCGTGTGAAGACGAGCTGCTTGCCGCTCGGCGAGAACCGTGGCTTTCCATCATGGAAACCGGCCGAAGCCGCTGTGAGGCGCCGCATGTCGCTCCCATCGGCGTTCATGGTGTAGATGCCCTGCGCGTGGTCCGGGTCACCGCGATCCGCCTCCATGGCAATCAACGCCCCATCCGGCGACCAGGCTGGCTCTCCGCTCAGCCCCTTCGAGTCGGTCAGCTTCGTGACCTTCGACCCGTCGGGTCGCATCGAGAACACATCGTTCACAACATCCGCGTCGGTGGGATTCGAATCCGTCCGGTTGCTGTCGAACAGGAGCGTCGTGCCATCCGACGACCAAACCGCCCAGCCGCTATCGGCGGCTCCGCGCGTCAGCTTCTTCGGATGGGCGAGGCGAGCACTCGCCACCCAGACCTGCCAGTGGTCCCTTTGGTCTTTCAGCATGTAGGCGATACGGCCGTTCTTGCCAGGCGACGTGGCGGTGGCCGAGCCAGCGAAGGAAGCGGCGAGTGCGACAGCCAGCAGAGCGATGAGAGCTCTTATCGTTCACACCTCCATGCACACGGGGGCACCGCGAGCCTATGCCCCCGACCTTGCAGGTACAAGCCGCAAGGCTGGCTAGACAAGCCCCTCGCGCACGCGCCCCTCGTGCTCGGCAAGAAGGACGCTACGGGGCTCCGCCAGCCCGTCGGGGGGATCGTCGAGTTCGTTCGTGTCTCGTCGATCCGCCCACGGGGCACTTCGCTCAGTGCCCCGGCCGCTCGCCTCGTGCCGGGGCATTCGTGTGCCGCGGGAGGACCGGACCGACTACTGCGATCCGGCCCCTGTCCGCTCCCGGACCGTCTAGCGCGTGATCAGATTGCGGACCTCGAGGATCTCGGGGTCTCCTGCAAACTCGATCCCGACGTCCTTCAAGATCGGCATCAGGCGCTCGCCGAAGGCGTCGAACTGTGCCCGCGATGCCCAGATCTCGCTGACGCGCAGTTTGTCCTCGGATCCGAAGAGGACGTGAGACTCCATGCCGTCCGCCGGCCAAGCTCCGTCCTGCTTCAGCCGCCGCAGAGTCTCGTCGTACTTCTCGGTGGTCAGGTTTGTCGGACTGAAGCGGACGACAATGCCCGTCTTCTTGGCGTCGGTAATCGGAGATGCCGACTGAAGAACCGTGGTGGCCATGTGATGGCCTCCTTCGTATGGATGCCCTCGGCCGAGCCGCTCTCCGTCGAAAGCGAGGAGTCTGAACCGGGGAAGCACCTCCAACCTATCAGGCTTCAACTGGCTCGGCGGCTTTCGCGCCCAGCTTCGAGCGGGGCGAGCGCACGACCGAGCGACTCCTGGATGCGAAGACAATCGCCGAAAAGCTAGGCGTTCCTGAGACCTGGGTCCGCTAGTCGGCCCGCTCAGGCGCATCGGAACGCCTCGCCCGTGCGGTCCTCCGACCGCCCGCCCGTTGGCGAGCGCAAGGAATGTCTCTGTGGGTGCAGTCGCCGCAGCAAGCGCCGCGCCGATCAGCCCCAGGATCAAGATGGCAAAGAACGGGGATGTCTCCGAAGCGGGTCTGCGGCATGAGGTCGCGGTCGAGCTCTGCCGCCGCATCGCCGACCGCAACCACCGGGACTTCCCCCTAATTCTCTAGACGCGGTGAGCGAACAGAACTTGCGAGTAGGCGCCGTCAGTCTAATGTAGCTCCGGGCATGAGCCCGAGCTGCGTGAGCACCTCGATCTGGTCGTAGTGGATCCGGATCGAGCTGATCTTGCCGGCTGTGACCTTGAACACACCCACGAAGGGGAAGTCGACCTTCCTTCCGGTCGCGGGGATCTCGACGCCGTTCGGGCTTCGCCACGTGCCCGTGTGCGTCCCGGTGTACCTCGCGAGCTCGACAACCTGATCTCCCTCTGCGATCAGGACCACGTCCGCGCTCCCGCGATCGGGAGCCGCGGTCACGAGTGCGTCGAAGTACTGCTCCTTCAGATCCTCGAGCCCGGAGATACGCGAACCACCGGGCGCCTCGTAGACGACATCGTCGGTGTAGAGCGCCGCCCAACCCTCGCGGTCAGTGATGTTCCACATCTCGATCGCTTGTTCGAGGACATGCTTCGCGTCGCTCATTGGTGCCTCCCTATGCGGTCAAGGCGTCGTCGGGCTTCCCTAGCGTGGGAACCGCACAGTCCGAAGGAATCCGCGGCTCGCTGCCTCGCCTGCGTTTCGCGCGAAGATCTCGACCTGAAGGAGAAGGGTCTTTCCGCGCACGTTCAGGAAGATCTGCTCGTCACCGGGCCGGACACCGCTCGGCACGCGGGCGAGAGTGGTAGTAAAGGGAAGGCCGCGAGTCGCTGCAAGCTCGCCCTGTAGGACTGCGTGGAAGGAGACGCCGCGATAGCCGCCCATCTCGATCGGCTTCGCCTCCCCGGCGTCGAGCGTCTTCAGCGACTTGAACCGCGAGACTGCGGTGGCATAGGGGAGCCAGGTTCGAAAGCCACAGATCGCAGCAACCCGAAAGATTCCCTCGCCCTCATCGAATCGGTGGTTGAACCCCTTGTATCCCTTTCCGACGCACCATGAGGTGTGGGCTCCTTGCCCTCCGTACCAGCCTGGGCCGACGATGAAGGTAGTGGGAGGGACGAAATGGGGTCGTGTTTGGTAGGTGCCAGGCTCAAGAGGGGGCGGTCCGAGGAGCTCGGAGGGAAGCACTCGAATGTCTGAGCCACCTCCCCGAGCCGTTGTGACCGCGACGACCGAAACAAGCAGCGCCGTCGCTGCGACCAACGCGACCGGCACGAAGATGGAGCGCTGCACCGATTTTCTTATGGCCATCTCGTACCCCGAATCGCCGGAGGCCTGTTCGGAAGATCGTTACACACCGATGCGCGGGAAGGGAAGCGTTGGGGACGACTGCGCGAACCTCGTATCTCGTCACGAACCTAGTCGCTTCGAGCACTGGCCAGCCTCAGCTTGCCGAATAGCGGAGCGAGCTGCCATGTACGCGAGCTTCTTCTCGCGGTTGGCCGCGTAGGAGGCGCCGCAGAGCCCGCAGAACCTACAGCGAGAGCGATGCGTCGTGCCGTCTCTGCTGACGCTTCGCCCGCTCGTGCCTCTTGTCGCGCGCGGTGGCCCGGCGAGTGCGCTCCTCGGGCGTCGCGCGGCCATCAACGGCAGCCGAGTGTTCGTCCCAGCGCTTCCGTTCAGATGCCGTCATCTGCCGCACGACCAGCTCTCCCGAGGAGACCTGCTGGCGCATGTGCTCGAGACGCTCCTGGCGCTCGTCGTCCTCCCGCTCGGTTCTCGTCCTCGCCATCGCTACGAGTACTGATCGTCACTACAAGGCCGCTTCTGTAGTTGCGACCGGAGTCGCCTGTTTTCAAATGGCGCACGACCGGGTACACGAGCGAACTGATCCCTAGCAGGAGGTTCTCCTTATGACGAACATTCAGCCCCTCGAGAAGGACGACGTCACTCCAGATGAGGCAGCGGACCGATCGCGTCTACGAGGTTACGACAAGAGACTGGAAGAGTGGCTTACCTCGTTGAAGGATGAGGCGGGCCAGCGCTCGCCTGAGGTGTTGAGCGCCCTGGCGGCAAAGGCAAAGGACGTCGCCGAATACCTCGAGAAGATGGCTGACCAGGCACGCTCCAAGCGAGCTCCTGGGGAGCCGGGAACCGACGTGGAGGACGCACCCCGCGGCAACACGCCCTAGACGCGCGCGAACAAGGAGCCAGCTAGCTCACGAGGCGACTGAAGCTTCAGCTGAGCGGGTGCCTTCGAGCGCCATGTACGCGAGCTTCTTCTCGCGTCTGTCGGGACTACCGTGAGGTGTACGCCAGTCTCCATGCCCTAGACCCTAGAGGTTGCAGCCTCCGAGCTAGACCACGCCGCGTGGCCCGCCATTGACGGCGGCCAGGCTACGACCCAACCCGCCGAGAGGTGGGTGGCTCAGCGTTGGGGCTGGGGTCGAGAACGGCGACGGCGACGAAGCGTGCGCCCCGCCACGAGACCGTGTCAGTTCCGAGAATCGTGACCTCGTTCGCCGAACCGAAAGTGTTGACGTAATCGATTGCGGCCTGGAGCGGACTGCTAGAGAGCACGGTCTTCACCATGCGACGCCCTGAGTAGACCTCGTATGCCCTGCTCACGATGCGTTTCCTTCCTTGCCGCAGAGATGCCGGAGGGGACGACACCGCAGCCGCCACCGCTGTCGTCGCCCACTGATTCCGGCTACCTGGGTAGATAGATGCGCCCAGGTCGCAGAACTTGCGTTTTACGCCTCTTTTCTCTCCGCGCCGCCTCAAGGAAGCACCTCAGGGGAAGCGAAGCTTGCCGCCAAGCAGATCCCAATGCGGGCCAGACCGACACCGGGTTGCTCCGCTCCCCCGAGTTGCCTGCGCCCTTGCTGCCCGGCGTACGAGCACCGCAACGAGCACCCCGGGCGCCGCTGCGGCGGCGGCGGGCCCCAGAGCCACACCATCACTGCGCCCGCCGTGAATACCACCTATACGGCGACTTACCGCAGACGCTGAGGCGCACCCCTTGGGGTGTCCAACGAGGACGGCGGGAGCTCGATGCGGGCGGGATGAACCAGTTTGAGGCTGAAGACGATCAGGCTCAGTCTCGACGCGAGCCGCCTGGTGGGTCGCGAAGGGCGATCCGATCAAGGCCCCGAAAGACGGCAAGGCACGTTCTAGTGCCTTGACGATCCAACATGAGTTAGGCCGACGCGGAACGGCTGGACCCTTCCACCTAGGCATCGTCGGGGTAGAGCTCATCAAGACGCGCGACGGCTCGTTCTCCGAACGCTTCTCCTTCTGGCAGCGCACTGCCATGCCGATGGACAACCTTCCACTCTCCGCCTTCGCGCCGGTAGATCTGCGTCGCGCGGAGGCGGTAGGTGCGCGGCTCCCCGTTGATCACGGCCTGCGTGTGCTCGTACGCAACCGTGTAGGCCATGTCGCCGCTGACCTCGGCCGCGACGAGCTCGAATCGGTACGACTCGCAGCCGGAAAAGCTCTGCTCGAGCACGGTGAACAGCTCGTCGACCGCGGCCGGTCCCGTGGCGCTCTTCCAGGCACCGAGGACGGTCACTGGCTCGTGGCCGGACCAGATCTCGCGGCGAGGGCCGGCATCGCCATCGTGCAACGCGATCTCTGCGTCCCTGAGTCGGGAGTTCACCCACGTGAGGAAGTCGTCGCGATCACTCACCCTTTGATTATTGAACATTCCTGACCGCTGGCCCAGGCTCAAACCGAAGCGACGGCGCTGACGCCCGCGTCCCTTGAGCACGCCGTTTACGACTCCAGGCCACGACTACGCTTGCATCGGGCAGGACGTTTCCGCATCTTCCGCTACGAGGTGCGCCGCTGGCGCGACGGAGTGATCCCGGACGTCGGCGAGGCCGTCGAGAGCCCACAGCTGCTGACAGACGACTCCTTACTCGCGCAGCGCGTCCTGGATCTCGTACCCGCAGTGCCGACACTCGTCTGGGGACGCGACGAGAGCCAAGCAGGGGAGATGTGGAACTCCAACTCGTTGATCTCCTGGCTGATCGCCCGCAGTGGGCTCCACGTCGAGTCGGTGCGTCCGCCAGCGGGTGGGCGCGCTCCAGGTTGGGACGCTGGGCTCGTGGTGGCGCGGCGCCAGCTGCTGGCGACCGATTCCATCGGGCGCGAGCCAGCGGCGGGCTGAAAGCCGCGATGGTGGCGGCCGTTCGCGAGCTGGCTTGCTCAGCCATAGGCGAGCGAAGGCGCGCCGAACCGATAGGCGAAACATGCCGAAGATTTCCGCAGTAGTTCCCGACGAGCACGCGAGCTCGCGGATCGAGGGCACGAGCTCGAGGCGGCGGCGGCGCGGGGTGAACTGAACTAACTAGAGCTCAAGACTTCCGGAGCTGGCGCAGCAGCACAAGGACGGTGAAGGCAAGCTTTAGCCGTCGCCTGTGCCTGAAGACATCGCGTGCGAAGCGGAGATGCCGTCTGAGGCTGACAGCGAGCAGAGCCAAAGCGACCACTGCAGCGATGCGCGGTGGAGTTAGAACATGCCCGCGAGACCTCTCCTGCTCCGGAGGACGGAGCTTCGCTGGGTCGGCGTCGTCCATGGCTTCGCATCCTGCCATGCCCGGATCGCCGCCGTCCGAGCGAGCATGCGGGCGCAGTTCGAGGCCTCTCAGCCCTTCCGCCTTTGCCAGCACCACCACATGAACCAGGCGAGCAGGGCCTTCGGTGTGGGGTTTCGGCTATTTCTGGGCGGCAGGCCCAGGACGATCCTCCGCTCTAGCCGAAGCGCTGCTCGACGGCTTGCCGCGTCCGGTTCAGGGCCTCGGCGATCTGCGACCACGTGGCGTCTTGCGCACGAGCCTCCTCAACCGCAGCGCGCTCAACCTGCTGCAAGATCTCTTGCATCTCCGCAAGCGAGTCGAGGATCACGAGCGGCTCGTTGCTCGACCGAACACGGAACATCGCCTTTCGGTAGCGACCCAGGGTTTCTTCAGGAATCCTCTCGATCAACCAGGGATGAGCGAAGTCGTCTCGAGACGGAGGGTTCATGCGCTCTCGATGCTATAGCGAGCACATCGGCTTGACGCGCCTGCGCCGCATTGCTCTCCAACTAACGAGCAACGTACTTTGACACAACAGAGCAAGCTATCTAGGGTGCCAGTACGTGCGTGACAGCGCACGTATGGCAGGGAGCGCATCATGCGCGCCCGCAATGAAGAAAGAGGGGAAATCCTCGCATGAAGAAGTTCATTATCTTCGCCACGGCGGGCGTCATTGCCTGCTTCCTCGTAGTCCCAGCGATGGTGAGTGCGGGCAACGCCGCGCAGAAGGACTCCGCAGTCGGCGGCTTCCAGGGAGTCGGTAGTGTCAACAACGTCGACGTCTCCGCCTACAGCGATGCCAACGGCGCAAACCCGTATGGCCATGTCAACCAGACGATTGCCCCGAGCAAGGGGACGGCACGCAGTGATCGCTTCGACGTGACTTGCCTGGAGGTCAACGGAAACTTCGCCAAGATCGGGCTCACGGCCTCGAACGCAACCACAGCGGCGAACTTCCCCGACGGGCGTGTGCTGTTGATCGTGGACAACGGGTCTCCGGTACACGGGCAGCCCGCTGATACCTACGGCTACTTCAACGGCACCAATGACTGCACGCTCCCCTTGACACCCGCTAGCAACCTCCCAGCTAACGGCAACATCCTCGTCAACGACCAGCCGTAGAAGCGAACGCCAGAACTGGTTCGGTCTCTGGAAAGGGAGGGGGCAGCCCGCCGGCGGGCTGCCCCCCTCGATGCGCTAGCGCGACGATGACCGAGAGGCAGTCTCGTTCGCCGGATCGTAGGTGCGAACCCGCAGCTAGTTGCCCGCGCCCGCCTCGAGCTCGCGCTCCTCGATCCGCAGTGTCTTCGCGAGCTTCGGATCATCCGCACTAGCGGCCGGAGCCTGTCGTAGCGCTCCGGCCCCTTGTAGGCGCGACGAAAGAGACTGGTCGCTACCGGAGCTGGCCCCGAATCGCGCCGCCCGCGAACGCCGTTGTGTGGTAGTTGACGTAGTAGGCGCTCGGGTTTTGGCAGAGGGCAGCGCCGGTGGTCCCTGTGTTCGGGGTAGCGACGCCGCTCTGCCTGATGTGGCGAGCGTTTGTCGACGGGGTGGGCGATACGAACAACGGCACCACGATCGCTCCGGCGACACCGACGGGTGCCTGGTGGATATGGCCAGCCACGAATGTCTCCCGGCCTCGGTTCAAGATCTGGGTCTTGAATTCGATCGTGCCGTCGTCGCGGACCTTGATCTGCGTGTGGCCCTTAGCGGTCGAGGTCGAGCCAGTGGTCTCGTTCTTCGCGGTCAGCTTCGTGTTGAGGACGCACATCACGCCCTGACCGTTCTTCCCAGGCGCTGTGCCTGCGGCTAGAACGGCGACGACGCACGCGACCCCGAAGCAGGTTATGAAACGTCTCATGTGCCTCACTCCCCTCCCTGTGGTGGTTCGGCTTCCGAGAAAATGCCCGGAGCAGCCACTTTACAAACTCACCGCTTCGCCCTCCGTGGTACGCGAGAGGTGTACACGGGTAGAACTCTTGGGTAGAAACAGGGCGGATCTGGCTTCGTAGAGCCAACTACGCGAGAACATCAGCTTCGTGAAGGCGAGCGACTCCTGGCGGTCCAGTGTCAAAGGCGGCAAGCCTGTGAGGGTGCCGGACGGAACGTTCGAGCGGGTTCTCGTGACAAGCGAGTTCAGCCCCCTCGAGCCGCGCAGACGGAGCGCAAGTACTACGTGCGTAGTATCGGAGAAATCTTAGAGCGCGTCGTGAAGGGCATCACGAGGAATTTCAACTTGTGAGCGTCTCGCACTGACGGCCTACGTTGCCGAGCCGGGATCGCTGACGGCGCAGCTCGAGGTCGCTACCGCATCGACGCGCCTCACGGCGACGACTCGATCGCCTCCGGCTTCGCGGGCTACCTGCGGATCGAGGGGCGCGAGCTCAGCGGGCGCAGAAAGCGTCCCGCCGTTTGAGATCCTGCGCCGCCGCTCTCGGGATCGCCGCGAGAAGTCTGTGCGGAGCGACACTCCAGCTGTGCTATTGGATGCCCGTGTCGAGGTGGAAGTCGATGCGGGCGACGCGTCCGCGAGGCACGCTGACCTCGACCGGGGTGAGTCGGCGGCCGATCGGCTGCACGTTCCCGGTTCGCACGGTGTACACGCCCGGCTTCAGGTTGACGCGATAGACGCCGGCGTCGCCGGTCTTCGCGCGCGCGATGACCTGGTCGCCGTGCCGGAACTGGAGAACGATCCCCACGGCGGGGGCGTCGCACGGCTCATAGTCGAGACAGACGGGCCTGATCGGACCGCGCATGACGACTCCGCGCAGACCCGAGACCTGCTGCGGCTTCGTCGCCGGACCCGCCCGTGCCGCCCCCGTTCCGAGTCCCGTGAGCGCGAGCACGGCGAGCGTGAGAACTGCGACACGCATGGACGAGTCCACTGTAGCGACGCTGGTTGTGCGGAACGTTGCGTGAGCTGCGACTGCGCAACCCGGAGCTAGTAGGGTCCCGCCACTCCAGGTAATTCGACAAGGGGGAGTCACATGACTGCACCTGGACGAAGGAGTCTCCGCACGCTCTCGCAACTCGCGGCGGGCATCCTCCTCGTAGGCGTAGTAACTGCGGCCGGCGCGTCCCAAGCCGGATCCGCACCGAAGCCACGCGGGCCGGTCTTCACGGAGCCATCGGCGTTCGACGTATCCCAACCCCTCCGGGACCTCGCGCGGGCGCACCCGACCGGTGACAGCGCGTTCGACGAAGACGAAGAGGACGGGGAGGGACCCGATGTCGTCGGAACGCCGAAAGCCCACGAGGCGGACGGCGCTGCACAGACATCGGCGCCGGCGACGACGATCTCCTCTCCGCTCGCGAATTTCGAGGGCCTGCGCAACGAGGACAATTTCCCGATCTACGGCGGCCGCGTGAACCCACCGGATCCGGTGGGTGACGTCGGGCCGTCGAACTACGTCGAGATGGTCAACCTCACGTTCGCGGTCTACGACAAGTCGGGCAACCGCCTGCTCGGGCCTTCCCCGATCGGCGCGCTGTGGGCCGGGTTCTCCGTTCCCGACTGCACACAGGCGGCAGGCGACCCGATCGTGCTCTACGACCAGACGGAGGACCGCTGGATCCTCACGCAGTTCACGACCGGCGCGAACGCGCCGCCCGCCACGGCGACGACCTCGTACAACTGCGTCGCAGTCTCGAAAACCGGCGATCCGACCGGCGCGTACTACCGGTACGCATTCTCGACCGACCTCAACGGGGTGCACTACTTCCCCGACTACCCGAAGTACGGCGTCTGGTCGAACTCGTACCTCCTGACGTCCCGCGACTTCGGCGTGAACGGCGAGTACGGGATCAGTGTTTACGGTCTCGAGAAGAACAAGATGGTGAACGGCGACTCGAAGGCGCGCGCCGTACGGTTCTTCCTCGACGGCAACGACCCGAACATCCTGCCGACCGTCGGCGACGGCCTCCTGCCTGCGGATCTCGACGGGAGCCGACGGCCGCAGCCGACGGACTCGCCGGCTCCGATCGTGGGGACGCAGGACGACAACGGGCCGTACGGAGCGACCTCCGACGCGCTCAACATCTTCGACCTGAGCGTCCACTGGAGCTCGACGCCGACCGCTTCGCTCACCGGTCCGGTGCAGCTCCCGGTCGCGCCGTTCGACTCGAACTACCCGTGCGCTGCGTCAGGCGGACCTCCGTTCGCCTCCCGTGACTGCCTCGCGCAGCCGGGGATCACCAACACCGCGCAGTACCTGGACATCCTGTCCTATCGTCAGCGGCCGACGTGGCGCCTCGCCTACCGGAACTTCGGCAAGTACGAGGCGCTCGTGACCAGCCAGTCGGTGAACGCGGGCAGCGTGACGAACCCGCAGGCCGGCATGCGCTGGTACGAGATCCGCAGGACGGACGGAACGTACAGCGTCAGGCAGCAGTCGACGTATGCCCCGAACGATGGAATCCACCGCTGGATGGGCAGCCTCGCGATGGACAAGAACGGCGACATCGGTCTCGGGTACAGCGTGGTGAACGGGACGAACGTGTTCCCGGGCATCCGCTACACCGGGCGCCTCGCGGGAGATCCGCTGAACAAGATGACGCTCGGCGAGGCGACGATCATCGACGGGACAGGGGTGCAGACGACCACGAACTCGAGGTGGGGCGACTACACCTCGATGAACGTCGATCCGGTCGACGACTGCACGCTCTGGTACGTGAACGAGTACTACAAGGAGTCGGGCGCGCCTCTGCCCGCTCCTCCCACGGCGGACACGCGGCCGTGGCGAACGAGGATCGCCTCGTTCAAGCTGCCCGGCTGCAACTAGCCGGCTCATCGACGAAAGGCCGGCGCGAGCTCGTCGCGCCGGCCTTTCCGGCTCCAGCGAACAGAGGACGAATCCGACGACCGACGCGCGCCGCAGGCTAGCGTTGCGCCATGGTCACGGCGGACGAGATCGCCACAGTTGCGGTCTTCGCTGCGCTCGAGCGAGAGCACCGCCAGCGGTTGGCGCAGGCGGCAGCGGACATCGTCTTGCGCCCCGGCGAGTACGCGGCGAACGAGGGGGCGGAGCGAGCGCTCTTCGCTGTCCTCGCCGGTCGGATCGAAGCGACGAAGGTCGTGGACGGCATCGAGCGCATCCTCGGCGAGCGGCGCCCGGGAGACATCTTTGGAGAGGTGCCGATCACGCTTGGGACCGTCTTCCCGGTCGGTTTCCGGGCCGCAGAGGAGACGCGGGTCATGCGGCTTGAACCGCATGACTACCACGTGCTCGTTGCCGTCGTACCCGAGGTCGCAGAGCAAGTCGGCCGGCTAGCGAGCAATCGCATGAGCGGACCGGCGGGCCTGCAGGGCATCGCAGCCGATGCCCCGGCGGCCCGAGCGACGGTCGTCGGCGACCGGTGGGATCGCGCAACCGCGGAGCTACGACGCTTCCTCGATCGCAACCAGATCTCGTTCCGTTGGATCCATGCCGATGCACCGGACGCGGCCGATGACTGGGGCGAGGCGCTCCCGCTCGCGGAAGACCGGCCGGCGATTCGGCTCGCGGGCGGCAAGGTTGTCGTCCGTCCTCAGCTGCGACGCGTTGCCGAGCTCCTCGGGCTCGGTACCGAGGCGCAGGCGGCCGAGTACGACACTGTGATCGTCGGAGCCGGCCCTGCGGGGTTGGCCGCGGCCGTCTACGGCGCCTCGGAGGGGTTGCGCACGATCGTCGTCGAGCGAGAGGCACCGGGCGGGCAGGCAGGCACCTCGTCGAGAATCGAGAACTACCTTGGCTTCCCGTCCGGCGTGTCCGGGGACGAGCTCGCGAGCCGTGCGCTGCAGCAGGCGCGGCGCCTCGGCGCCGAGATCCTCGTCACGCGGTCGATCGAGCGCATCGACGCCCTGACGCGTCGGGTCTACCTCGATGGCGGGGACGTGCTACGCGCCCACACGATCATTCTCGCGTGCGGAGTCACATGGCGGCGCCTCGCGGTCGAGGGTTGCGACCGCCTCGCCGGCAAGGGGATCGCGTATGGCGCCGCCCGAAGCGAAGCCGCGGCCACGCATGGGCTCGACGTCCACATCGTCGGGGCGGGGAACTCCGCCGGGCAGGCGGCGCTCTTCTTTTCCCACCACGCACGGAGCGTGACAATCGTGTGCCGGAGTGACACGCTCGCCAGGAGCATGTCGCGCTACCTCGTCGACCAGCTGGAGGCGCGCCCGAACATCGACGTCGTGTACCAGACAGAGGTCGTTGCCGCGCACGGCGACACCTCGCTCGAGGCGATCGACCTCCGCGACTCCAGGTCAGGAGAGACGAGGAGGCTCGAGTCTGGCGGGCTCTTCCTCTTCATCGGCGCCGACGCGGAGACGGCGTGGCTGCCAGCCGAGGTCGCGCTCGACTCACGCGGCTTCGTGCTCACCGGGCCGGATGTCCGCGACGCCGACCGCTGGCCCCTCGAACGGGACCCGCTCCTTCTTGAGACGAGCGTCCCGGGCATCTTCGCGTGCGGCGACGTCCGCTTCGGCCCGGTCAAGCGCGTCGCCGCCGCCGTCGGCGAGGGAAGCATGGCGATCGCGTTCGTTCATCAGTACCTGAAAGAGGCTGAGGCGACCGTCGTCGACTAAATGCGCCCGGCCCGTGCCGCCGCTGCCCGCCTCCGCGGAACGCCCTGCCGGGAGCAGTTGACGTCGCACGCTACGGCGGCACGTCGATGGCAATGCTCGAACGCACCTACCACCTGCTCGTGTCGAGCGCGGAGAGCGCGCGGGCTCGGCTCGACGCCTTCGCGGCTGAGCAGGCGGAGAGCGCCGAGGAGCGTCTAGGCGTGGAGTAGGCGTCGCGCCCGCCGCGACTGCCGCGCCCGAGAGCAACGAAAGCCCCGTATCTGCAGGGCTTTCCCATGATGCGCCCGGCATGATTCGAACATGCGACCTCTGCCTCCGCAGGGCAGCGCTCTATCCCCTGAGCTACGGGCGCTCGGGGAGCGAAGTCTAGCGGCGCCCGCGCACCGCCCTAGGTGACTGCCGAGCGGTAGCCGGTCGAGGCGGGCCCGGCGAGTCGCGCGCTCATCACCGTCTCCGCCGCCTCCGCGCTCTGGGGGTGGCCCGTCACCGAGGCGAGGAAGTCGTCGCGGTCGAGCGCGTACAGGACGACGTTCGTCCGGGTGGTTACCGTCGCGGTGCGTGGGACGTTGCGGAGCAGAGCGATCTCCCCGAAGTAGTCGCCTGCTCCGAGCTCGGACAACGCCCGCTCGTACTGCGAGACCTCGACCGTCCCCTCGGCGACGATGTAGAAACGGTCGCCGGCGTCGCCCTCCCGGACGATGACGGTTCCGGCGTCGAGCCGGAGTGGCACGAGCCGCGAGGCGAGGTGCTCGAGCGACGCGCCCGGAAGTGGCGTGAAGATGGGGACGGACGCGAGGATGCGGAGCTCGTCCGCGTCCGGTGCGGGCGCCGCCGCGTCGATCTTCGCGACGGTTGCCCCGAGCACGAGCACGAGCGCGGGGAGGAAGACGCCCGTGACGATCAGCGCGGTCTCGATCCCGAGCCACGAGCTGAGCGCCGGCACGACCGCCGCGCCGATCCCCATCGACGCCATCCACAGCATCTGGATCACCCCGAAGACGCGCGCGAGCACGTCGTCCGGGACGGTGCGCTGCACGAGCGTGAGGCCGGCGACGTCGACGAACGTGTTGCCGACGCCCATGACGGCCAGGCCGATGACCGCTACGAGGACGCTCTGGTGCAGCCCGATCGCGACGAGCGGGAGCCCGGTGACAATGAGACCGACGAGGAACGCCGGGCTCAGGCGCCGCGCCCCCGTGAGCGACAGGGCCGCGACTGCGCCGACGAAGGCGCCGATCCCGATCGCGGCGTTCAGGTATCCAACCCCGCCGTCTCCGAGGCCGAGCAGCTGGATCGACATGACGACGATGAAGACCTGGAGCGCGCCGAACATCGCGGTCTGCGCCGTGAGCAGCGCGATCATCACGCGGAGCGACGGGTCGCGTCCGAGTGCGGTGAACCCGGCAAGCCGCTCGGCGGCGATCGTCGAGGCGTCGAGGTCGCGCGGTGGGCGCTCGCTCCGGGCGACGCTGATGAGGACGAGGAAGAGAGCCGAGGCGACGATGAGCAGCGCCGTGGTCGTGAAGACGACGCCTGTGCTGGCCACGCCGAGTAGAGCGCCCGCGAGCGCCGGGCCGGCGAACACGGCGACGCTCTCGACGCCGCTCGCGACTGCGTTCGCAGCCGTCAGCTCCTCGGGGGTCTGGGCGAGTGTGGGCGTGAGCGCGGCCTGCGAGGAGCGGAACGGCGTCGTTGCGATGGTCGCCGCGATCGAGAGGGCGTAGACGACAGCGGCGCGTGCGTCGAGGAAGACGCCGAGCGCTGCGAGCCCGACGAGGACGATCCGCGTGACGTTCGTGTACAGCAGAACGCGCTCGCGCGGATAGCGGTCGCCGAGCATCCCGGCGAACGGCGCGACGAGCGCCGCCGGGATCAGCCGGGCGAGGAAGACGAGGCCGACCGCCTTCTCGCCGCCGACCCCGTACGCGTAGACGGACACAGCGACGAGGAACGCGTAGTGCCCTACGATCGACGCGGTCCAGGCGAGCTCCAGCCAGCGGAGGTTCGCGTTGCGCCAGACCGACGCGAACGCGCTCAGGGACTCCGTGACGCGCCTGCCGAGCCCTCCCACTCGGCGGAGCATCTCACCGTCGCTTGAAGAACGGAAGCCGACAAGGGAAGATTTCTTGCGCAAGCGCGGTCTAGTTCGACAGAACCGCGCGTCCAGCGCCCGAAAGGAGGAGCACGGAATGTCGGATGAGAACCGCCCAGACGAAGAGGTTGAGGCTCACGGCCCACTCGCAGAGGGACCGTCGGCAGAGGGACCGAGCGCAGAGGGCCCCACGGCAGGCGCCGCCGACGACGAGCCGGACTTCGAGGCTCACGGCCCGCTCGCAGAGGGACCTTCGGCGGAAGGCCCCCTCGCCGAGGGACCGAGCGCCGAGTAAGACCCGCGCTCCACGAAGGCTCGAGAGGCCCGGCTCGCCGGGCCTCTCTCGTTTTCTAGGCGCCGAGCGTCCGCGCGAGGTCGTCGAGGAGCCGGAGCCCGGCCGCTCGTTCGTCGTCCTCGAGCCGGTCGACGGCCGAGGCGAGGCGCGCGACCACGTCGAGCTCGCCGGAGCCGGCGAGGAGCCCCTCCGCCGAGCGCGCCCTGAGCAGCAGGTCGACAGCGATCGCCGCCTGGTTCGCGAACAGCCCGAGGAGCTCCATCTCCTGGAGGGTGAACAGCGTCTGCTCGGGACGATCCAGGACGGACAGCACGCCGAGCGCACCCTCCTCGTGCAGGAGCGGTGCGGCCATGAGCCCCTTCGGGACGTAGCCGGAGTCCTCGGCGACGTCGCGCGCGAAGCGGGGGTCGTTCTCGACGTCCTCGAGGACGAGCGGCGTGCGTGTTGCCAGCACCCAGCCGGCGATACCGGTGCTCGCCGGGAAACGGGTGCCGAGGAGCGTGTCCTCACCGTGCCCGACGACTGCCTCGAACACGAGCTCCTCCGTCTCCTCGTCGAGGAGCAGGATCGAGGCTGCCTGGGCCCCGAAGATCGAGCGCGCGACTTCGACGATCGCCGAGAGGAGCGAACGGAACGACTCCTCGGAGCCGACGACGCCGGCCGCCACCGCAGCACGCAGGTCGAGTCCTTCGCTCATGTGCCACCTCCGACGTTGGTCGCGGTCAGGTAGAGGACGCTCTTCAGCTGGAACGGCGTGAGCTCGGGGTGCTTCGCGAGGACGAGCGCACAGATCGCCGAGATGTGCGGCGTGGCGAAGCTGTTTCCGGACACCGTGAGCGTGCGGCCGCCCGACCACGGCACCTGCACATTCACGCCGCGGCCGAAGAACTCGACCGGCGGGCTCGGGTTGTAGAAGAAGTCGAGCGGGTCGGGCTCCTCGTGGCTCCCGACCGAGATGACGGAGGAGAAGCGCCACGGGTAGCTCTCGACCGGCATGTTGTGGGCCGAGGCGACGAGGACCGTGCGCTTGAAATAGGCGCTGTCGGCGAGCTCGTGGAGCACCGACGCGAACGGCTTCTTCGTCGTGGACAGGCTCATGTTGATGACGTCGAAGCCCTGGTCGATCGCGTAGCGCAGCCCGCCGAGCAGGACGGCGCCACTGCCTGTGAAGGTCGACCCGAGAACCCGGACGCTCGAGATCTGGCAGTCGGGCGCGATTCCGCGCACGATCCCGGCGCACGCCGTGCCGTGTCCGGACACGTCACCGAGGCCGTCCTCCTCGGCGATCACCTCGTCGTCCTCCCCGAGCGTGATCGCAACGGCGCTCTCGAGCTCGCCGACGAGCGGATGCGTCGAGTCCACCCCCGAGTCGAGGATGCAGACGCGGATGCTCGTCCCGGTCGACCCGCCGATGGCCCACTCGCGCGTCACTCGCTCCGGCCAGTCGGACGGACGCGCGATCCGCTGCACCGCGTCCTTGGGCAGGCTCCAGGCGGGCAGCGCGGCTTGGCCGGCGTCCCACGTGTGAGCGATCACCTCCTGCACGGGATCGGACAATACGGGGGCCAGACCCCGCATCGTCCGTCTCGCTAGCTCGGTCGCAGGCGCTCGCGGAGCTCGTCGAGAGTGCGTCGGTCGGGCTCGACGCCTTCCCGGGCGAGCGCCTGCTCGAGATCCGCCAGGAGGGCTGCGCGGAATGCCCGATCGGACTCGGCTCGTGCGACGAGGTCGTCGAGGGTGCGCCGGGCAGCGGGCAGCTCCTGCGCCGCGAGGACCCAGCCCGTCGGGGCGGGCCGCAGCACGCGGAGGAGAAGCCCGAGCCGCTCTTCGTCGTAGGAGCCGATCATCTACACCCCAGACGCCTCCGGGGCGTCGTTTCTTCCCTCGAGCTCGGCTCGCAGTCGCGTGAGGCAGCGCGCGATCCGGCTCGCGATCGTGCCGGACGGGATCCCGAGCTCGTCGGAGATGGTGCGGTAGCTCTGATCCTGGGCGAAGAAGCGGTCGAGGATGTCCTGGCAGCTGTCCGTCAGGGTGCCGAGCGCCTCGCGAACGGCGAAGGCCTCCTCGACGTCGGACAGATCGGAGCTCTCCTCGATCACCTCCTCGTGCTCGGTCGGCGTCTCGTGCTTCGAGCGCGCGAGCGCATCGAGGCACCGCCGCCGCGTGAGCTGCGCGATCCACGGTCGCAGCGCGCTCGGATCTCGAAGCGAGTCGAGGCGGGTGTAGACGCGCGTGAACACGTCCTGGAAGACGTCTTCGGCGTCCTCCTCGCGCAGCCGGAACCCTCGCGTGCAGATCGCGTAGACGTAGCGCGAGTAGCGCTCGACGAGCTCGCTCCATGCTCCGCCGTCCCCCGAGCGGCAGCTCGACACGAGCTCGGCGTCGGACATCGCCCCGTACGCGCTCATCGCCGCATCGTCATCGATTCGAAGACAGCAGGCGCTCCACGAGCTCGCTCGCGGCCTCCTCGCTCTCACGTACCCGCGCCAGGCGCGGGTCGCCGGCGCGCATCCCGAGGTTGACCCGGACGAGGTGCGCCGCCGCGCGGGCTCCACCCGCTGCGAGTGCGGCTGCGGCGGCGACGTCGGCCCGATACGCCGCGGCGGCCGCCTCCGCGGCCAGGGTGGCGAGGGTGGTCGCGTCGGCCCCGAGCGCGGCGATCGCGAGCGGTGCAGCCGCGGCTGCCTCCAGCTTCTGCTCCAGCGCGAAGTCACGACGTGGATCCTGCGAGCTCGCCGACCCGGCGTCGCGAAGAGCCGCGAGCGCTTCGTCCCAGGCCTCCCCGCCGTCGCCCGCAAGCGCCGTCGCCCGGTCGCTGATCGCAGTCGCCTGCGCTGCGACTCCCGCCGCTTCGTCCCACTCCGGCGAGCAGCGGGCGGCCATCGCGACCAGACGGCCGGCGAATGCGACGGTGAGCGCGGCGGCCGAGCTGCCGCCGGGGGCTCCCTGCGCCGAGATCCGGTCGAGCAGCTCGGCGAGTGGCAGATCGAGATAGTCGTTGCGCGTCAAGGAGGTCGAGTGTACGACCGGCTCTCCCGGCTCGGTTCCTAGACTGGAAGGCGTGCCGCTCTACCTCACCGAGTCCGACGTCGCCGCGGTCCTGGACCCCGGACTCGCCGTCGAGGCGATCGAGGCGTGCTTCCGGCGGATGGCGGAAGGCGACGTCGAGATCGCCCCGCGACGCCGGCTCGCACTCCCCGAGGGCGCTCTCGCGGACATGGCCGCGGCCGACAGCGGACTGGGGCTGGCCGGCGGGAAGCTGTACGCGGCGACCCCGAACGGCGCCTCCTTCGCGGTCTGCATCTTCGACTCGCAGAGCTCCGAGCTCGTCGCGGTGCTCGAGGCGAACGCGCTCGGTCAGCTCCGCACGGGTGCGGCGAGCGGCGTCGCGGCGAGGTACCTCGCGAAGACGGGAGCGCGCACCCTCGGGATCATCGGCTGCGGCTACCAGGCCGAGACCCAGGTCGCCTGCATCCGCGCAGCGGTTCCCGCGATCGAGCACGTCGTCGCCTTCTGCCGGACGCCCGAGCGGCTCGCGGAGTTCTGTCGGCGCGTCGGTGCCGAGGCGGGCGAGAGCCATCGCGACGCGGGGGCGCAGGACGTCGTCGTCACGATCACGACCTCGCGCGACCCGGTCCTTCGCGGCGAGTGGCTCGAGCCGGGAGCGCTCGTCGTCGCGGCCGGCGCGAACGTCGTGACGCGACGCGAGCTCGACAACGCCGTCCTCGAGCGCGCGAGCTTCGTCTGCTGCGACCTGATCGCAGGCGCCAAGCTCGAGTCGGGAGACCTCGTCGAGCCCGTGCAGGCGGGCGTCCTCGACTGGCTCGAGGTGCACGAGCTGCACGAGGTCGTGGCGGGGGCGGTCGCCGGCCGGCAGTCGGACGCCGACGTTGTCGTCTTCAAGTCGAACGGTCTGGCCGCGTGGGACGTCGCGCTCGCGGCGGTCGCGGTCGAGCGCGCGCGGGCGGCCGGCGTCGGTCGAGAGGTCTAGGAGGGCTTAGCCCGCAGGCAGCGACGACTTCGCCGACGCGACGACGTCGTGCGAGAAGGCTGCGATCACCTCGGGACGGTCGAGCAGTCGTCTCTGCTGCTCGTGGTCGAGGCGATTCGTGACGTACTTGTCTTCGAGGATCTCGTGCAACGAGCGTCCGCGCTCGTGCTCGCGTACGACATAGCGGGCGACGTGCTCTTCGGCGGAGCCTCGCTCGAAGAGAAACGAGAAGAGGTTCTTGAACACGGCCACGAGACGCGATTGTATCCCCGGGGTGAGGCGCAGCCCCCGTGAGGGCAGGTACGCGGAGCGGACGCTTGTCGGCGTCGACGACGTCGGCCGCGAGGAGCGCGTCGCGTTCTGGATCGAGCGCCGTACGGGCGCACTCTGGGCCGTGGGTCGCGTGGTGAATCCGCAGTTGCGCGCGTCGGACGACCCGCGTCCCGAGGACGTCATCTTCGAGGGCTACGAGCTCGGCGACGCGCTCGACCGCGCGAACGAGGCGCTGGAGGACGACGTGCGCGTCCTCGAGGAGGACGGGCGAGCCGTGGACGTGCGTCCGTTCACGCGGAAGGAAGTGCTGCCCCTCCTGGAGCGCTGGTTCTTCAACCGGTAGCGCGGAACGCAGTGGTACGGTCCCGCGCTTCGTGCGGATCCGCGTTGGACACAGTCCGGACCCCGACGACGCGTTCATGTACTGGGCGCTCACGACCGACCTCGTGGACACCCGCGGCCACGACTTCGAGCAGGTGCTCGGGGACATCCAGACGCTCAACCAGTGGGCGCGTGCCGCGATGCTCGAAGTCACAGCGATCTCGCTCGCGGCGTACCCGTTCGTCCAGGAGGACTACGCGCTCCTCCCGCACGGGGCGAGCATCGGCTCCGGCTACGGGCCCGTCGTCGTCGCGCGAACGGCCGTCAGTCGCGACGAGCTGACCCGGCTCGAGATCGTGATCCCGGGCGCGATGACGACGGCGTTCCTCGCGCTCCGCCTCGTGCTCGGCGACTGCGCGGTCCGCGAGCTGCCCTTCGACGAGATCCCGGAGGAGGTGGCGTCTGGGCGGGCGGACGCGGGGCTCCTCATCCACGAGGGCCAGCTGACGTTCGAGGACTACGGCCTCGTGAAGGCGCTCGATCTCGGCGAGTGGTGGCTGCTCGAGACAGGTCTCCCGCTTCCGCTGGGCGTCAACGTCGTGCGGCGCGACCTCGGCGAGGGGGTGCTCGGCGACGTGTCCGCGGTACTCCGCGACGCGATCCAATGCGGCCTCGACAATCGCGCGGAGGCGCTCGAGTACGCGCTCGAGTTCGGGCGCGGGATCGACGCCGCGGTCGCCGACCGCTTCGTCTCGATGTACGTCAACGAGCTGACGCAGGACTACGGCGACGAGGGGCGCAAGGCCGTCACCGAGCTCCTCCGCCGCGGCGAGGCACTGGGCGCGTTCCCCGAGCCCGTCCACCTCGACTTCGTGCGCTAACGTCGCGCCGTGCCGCGCGCCGTCGTCCTCTCCGCCGTCCGCACCCCCGTCGGCCGCTACGGAGGCGCGCTCTCGCGTGTTCGCCCGGACGATCTCGCGGCCGTCGCGATCGCGGCCGCGGTCGAGCGCTCGGGTATAGACGGCGCGGCGATCGACGACGTCTACTTCGGCTGCGCGAACCAGGCCGGCGAGGACAACCGCAACGTCGCGCGGATGGCTGCGCTGCTCGCAGGGCTTCCCGACTCGGTCGCCGGCATCACGCTGAACCGCCTCTGCGCCTCCGGGCTGTCGGCGGTCGTCTCTGCGTCCCACGCGGTCATGGCCGGGGACGTCGAGATCGCGGTGGCCGGCGGCGTCGAGTCGATGAGCCGCGCGCCGCTCGTGACGGGTAAGGCGGAGACCGCCTTCCCGCGAGGAGACCGGATGCTCTGGGACACGACGCTCGGCTGGCGCTTCCCCAACCCCCGTCTCGAGGAGCTCTTCCCGCTCGAGTCGATGGGCGAGACCGGGGAGAACGTGGCGGAGCGGTACGGGGTCTCGCGCGAGGATCAGGACGCCTTCGCAGCACGCTCCCAGGAGCGCTGGAGCGCGGCCAACTCGGCGAGCCGGTTCGAGGACGAGCTCGTCCCCGTCGGCGACGTGGGGGTCGACGAGCATCCGCGTCCTCAGACGACGACTGCCGCCCTCGCTGACCTCAAGCCGGCGTTCCGCGAAGGCGGCACCGTGACGGCCGGCAACGCGAGCGGGATCAACGACGGCGCGGCGGCGCTCGTCGTCGCGAGCGAGGAGAAGGCGCGGGAGCTCGGCGTCGACCCGCTCGGCGCGTTCGTCGCCTCGTCCGTCGCGGGCGTGGATCCGCGCGTAATGGGCATCGGCCCCATTCCGGCCGTCCGCAAGGTGCTCGACCGCGCCGGCATCGACGTGGACGCACTCGACCTCGTCGAGCTGAACGAGGCGTTCGCGTCGCAGAGCCTCGCCGTCATCCGCGAGCTCGGTCTCGACGAGGACAAGGTGAACGTGAACGGCGGAGCCATCGCGCTCGGCCATCCGCTCGGCATGAGCGGCGCCAGGCTCGTCGTGTCGCTGTTGCACGAGCTGCGGCGGCGAAACGGCCGCTACGGGCTGGCGACCCTGTGCGTCGGCGTCGGCCAGGGCGTCGCGGCGCTGTTCGAGCGCGACAGCAGCTAGCTCGCCGCGAACGCGCGCTCGTGGCGCGGCTGCACCCAGACCGTCTGGCCGCGCCAGAACCCGGCCCGGTCGAACTCGTCCCGCGTCATGACGGCGACGAGCTCGGCGCCCTGCGCGTCGTGCAGCTCGACCTTCGTGTCCCGCCCGAGGATCGTGACGCGCACGATCATCGCCTCGAGCGCGCCGTCGGCCGGCGCGTCGAGCAGCTCGACATCGTGGGGCCGCACGAGCAGGTCGCCGAGGTGCTGCGCATCGCCGACGAAGGTCATGACGAACTCGCTCGCGGGCTCGTCGTACAGCGCGCGCGGGTTCCCGACCTGCTCGATGCGGCCGTGGTTCATGACCGCGATCTGGTCGGAGATCTCCATTGCCTCCTCCTGGTCGTGCGTCACGAAGACGGTCGTGACGTGCACGACGTCGTGGAGCTGGCGCAGCCACTCGCGCAGCTCGGCGCGGACGCGTGCGTCGAGCGCGCCGAACGGCTCGTCGAGGAGGAGCACCTGCGGCTCGGGCGCGAGCGCGCGGGCGAGACCCATGCGCTGGCGCTGGCCGCCGGAGAGCTGCGCCGGATAGCGGTCGCCGAAGTTCTGGAGCTGGACGAGGTTCAGCAGCTCGTCCACCCGCTCGCGGATCTCCTCCTTCGGGCGCTTGCGAACCTTGAGCCCGAACGCGACGTTGTCCCGGACGGTCATGTGCTTGAAGGCGGCGTAGTGCTGGAAGACGAAGCCGATGTTCCGCTTCTGCGGCGTGAGCGCGGTCGCGTCGTTGCCGGAAAGCAGGATCTGGCCGGCGTCCGGCGTCTCCAGCCCCGCGATGATGCGCAGCAGGGTGGACTTGCCGGAGCCGCTGGGGCCGAGGAGCGCCGTGAGCGAGCCGCTCTCCACCTCGACCGAGACGTCGTCCACGGCGACGAAGTCGCCGAACTGCTTCGAGACGTTGCGGACGTGGATGGACATCTACGCCATCTTCTCCTTCGGACGGATCGCAGTCATCGCGACGAGGACGATGATCGCCATCGTCGCGAGCACGATCGAGATGGCGTATGCCCCGGCGATGTCGAACGATTCATAGCGCTCCTGCACTCTCAAGGTCGCCGTCTCGGTCTGTCCCTGCAGCCGGCCGGAGACGACGGCCACGGCTCCGTACTCGCCGAGGCACCGCGCGGTCGTGAGGATCACGCCGTAGATCACCGCCCAGCGGATCGACGGGAGCGTGATTCGCCAGAACGTCTGCCAACCGCTCGCTCCGAGCGTCTTCGCCGCCTGCTCCTGGTCGTCTCCGACCTCGCGCAGGGTGGGCACGACCTCGCGGGCGACGAACGGGAGCGAGACGAAGATCGTCGCGATCACCATGGACGGCAGCGCGAAGAGCACCTGGATGCCGTGATCCGAGAGCCAGCCGCCGAACCAGCCCTCGCGCCCGTAGAGGAGGAAGAGCGATAGGCCGACCACGACCGGCGAGAGCGCGAGCGGAAGGTCGATGAACGCGTTCAGCAGTCCCTTGCCTCGGAAGGAGCGCCGCACGATGGCGAGCGCGCAGACGATCCCGAACACGGTGTTCACGGGTACCGCGATCGCGGTGATGATCAGCGTGAGCTTGAACGCATGGATGGTGTCGGGCTGCGAGAGGGCGTTCCAGGCGGGCTCGAGGCCGTGCTCGAACGTGCGCCAGAAGACGACGGCGAGTGGTCCGACGAGGACCACCGCGAGGTAGCAGAGCGCCACCAGGCGCAGGCCGATTCGGCCGGCGAGCGGTCTACGCACGCTCGTGCCTCGTCGCGAAGTGCCGGATCGCGCCGATCGAGAGGAGCGCGACGAAGGAGAGCGCCAGCAGGACGACCGCCACGGCCGCAGCGGACGCCGTGTCGCCGCTCTCGATGCGGCTGAAGATGTAGACGGACGAGACCTCGGTCTTGAACGGAAGGTTGCCGGTGATGATCACGAGCGCCCCGAACTCGCCGACGGCCTTCGCGAACGCGAGCGCCATCCCCGAGAGGATGCCCGGGAAGATGTTCGGAAGGATCACGCGCACGAACGTCCGCATCGGCCCTGCGCCGAGGGAGCGCGCGGCCTCCTCGACCTCGAGGTCGAGCTCCTCGAGGACGGGCTGCACCGTTCGCACGACGAACGGGAGCGTCACGAACATCATCGCGAGCACGATCGCCACGCGCGTGTACGTGACGTCGATCCCGATCGGGGAGCGCGGGCCGTAGAGCGCGAGGATCGTCAGGCCCGCGACGATGGTCGGCAGGGCGAACGGGAGGTCGATGATCCCGTTGACGACCGCCTTCCCGCGGAAGTCGTCGCGC
The DNA here is from genome assembly GCA_963846995.1 of uncultured Gaiellaceae bacterium. Lineage (GTDB taxonomy): Bacteria > Actinomycetota > Thermoleophilia > Gaiellales > Gaiellaceae > GMQP-bins7. Next base: position 101,288 of record CAWJYD010000006.1, read on the forward strand.
ACCAGCACCCAGGCGGTGACGGTCCCGAGCACGGCGTTCAGGACCGCGACCGCGACCGCGGTGACGAGCGTCAGCTTGAGCGCCGCGACCGCCTCCGGGGCCGTCACGGCGTCGCGGAAGCTCTGCGTCCCGGCGCTCGTCGCTTCCCACATGAGCGCCGCGAGCGGCAGGCCGACGATGACCGTGAGGAAGGTCAGAACGACGCCGAGGGACAAGGCCGTCGCAGCCCTGTCCCTCGGAACCCGCACAGGGCGGGGCTGCGAGACGGCGACGCTAGCCAGTGACGCCCCCGACCTTGCCCTCGATCTTCGCCATGACGCCGCTCTTCGGGTCGAAGAAGCGCTTCTGCACCTTGTCCCAGCCGCCGAGGCCGAGCTGGTCGATCGTGAACTGACCCGGACGCACGGGGAACTTCTTCCGGTTCGCCGCCAGCACCTTCGGGACGACCGGCCGGTAGCCCCAGTCCGCGAACACCTGCTGCGCCGCAGGCGTGCGCAGGAAGCGCAGGAACTGGTTCGCCTTGGCTGCATCGCTCGTCGACTTGGTGACGGCGATCGGGTTCTCGATGAGGATCGTCGTCTTCGGGATGACGAAGGGAAGGTTCTGGCCCTTCTTCTGCGCGCCGAGTGCCTCGTTCTCGTACGAGAGGAGCACGTCGCCCTTCCCGGAGAGGAACGTGTTCACGGAGTCGCGCGCGCTCTTGTCCTGGACGACGACGTTCTTGAACAGCTTGAGCAGGTTGGCCTGGGCCTGCGCGTCGGTCTTGCCCTGCTTCCGCCAGGAGCCGTAGGCGGCCATGATGTTCCAGCGGGCGCCGCCCGAGGTGAACGGGTTCGGGGTGACGACCTGCACGCCCGGGCGCAGGAGGTCGTTCCAGGACTTGATGTGCTTGGGGTTCCCCGGCCGGACGACGAACACGACGACCGAGTCCGTGACGATGCCCTTGTACGACTGCTTCTTCCACTTCGGGCTGACGATGCCCGCCTGCGCGAGCTGATCCATGTCGGGCGCGAGGGAGAGCTCGACGATGTCGGCATCGAGCCCCGCGATGACCGCGCGGGTCTGGTCGCCCGAGGCTCCGTAGGACTGTGTGAACGACACACCGTCGCCGTTCGGCGTCTTCTGGAACATCGGGATGAGGCTCGCGTAGGCGTCCCGCGGGGTCGAGTAGGCGACGAGGCTCAGCCTCGTGTCGGTTGCGCGGCTCGGTGCCGCGGAGACTGTCACTGCGGTCACCGCGACCGCGACTGCCGCGAGGCAGAGGGCGACGCTCAGGGGGATCAGGCGGCGGCGCATCGGCAGCAACTCCTTTTGGATTGAGTAACCCTACAGATATTGTCGACTTACTAAGAAGTGCGAAACGGTAGAGAATGTCGTCATTGCTTGTCAAGCCCGAACCGATCAGGAGGTCTGAGACGTGTGGGTCTCGAGAAGGACGGACTACGCGACGCGTGCGATCCTCGCGCTGTCGCTCGAGGGCGGAGGGCCGCTGAAGCTGGAGGAGCTCGCGCAGCGGACGGCGGTGCCCCAGTCGGTGCTCGAGCAGGTGATGCCGACGATGCGCACCGCCGGCATCGTGCGGTCGGAGCGCGGGCCGTCAGGCGGCTATCGCCTGAACAAGGATCCGAGCGAGATCACGCTCGAGCGGGTCGTGCGCCTGTTCCAGGGGCCGCTCGCGCCGATCGGTTGCGCGACGCGCCACAACCCCGAGCCGTGCCCGATGACCGTCGGCTGCACGCTGCGCGACGTGTGGGAGGAGGTGCGCGACGCGACGATCTCCCTTCTCGGCGGCGTCACGTTCGCGCAGCTCGCCGAGCGCGCCGGAGGCCCGTGGCTCGACGCGTCCCTCATCGCCGCGGCGCCTGCGGCTGGGTAGATTCCTCGTGTGGCCGTGGCGACCGATCGCGAGTACGGGCTGTTCATCGCGGGTGAAGCGTCCGAGTCCGCGTCCGGGGAGGTGCGCGAGCTCGTCGAGCCCGCGACCGGAGCCGCGCTGGGAAGCGCGGCGATGGCGGGCGAGGCGGACGTCGACCGCGCGGTCGAGGCAGCGCGCGCCGCAGTCGAAGGGGACTGGGGCCGCACGCCGGGGACCGAGCGCAGTCGACTCCTGCACGCTCTCGCCGACGCGATCGTCGCGAACCGCTCAGAGCTCGCGGAGCTCGAGGCGCGCAACGTCGGGAAGGCGATCTCCTCCGTCAAGGCCGAGCTCCATCAGGCCGTCGAGAACTTCCGCTACTACGGATCGGCGATCGCGTCGATCTCCGGCCGCTCGAACCCGATCGGCGGGTCGCTCCTCTTCTACTCGCTGAAGGAGCCGGTCGGCGTCGCGGCGCAGATCGTGCCGTGGAACTACCCGCTGATGATGTCGACGTGGAAGCTCGCCCCGGCGCTCGCCGCCGGTTGCTCAGTCGTCCTCAAGCCCGACCCGCAGACGCCGCTGACCGCGATCCGCCTCGCCGAGCTCGCGGCAGAGGTGGGATTCCCCGCCGGCGCGATCAACGTCGTGCCGGGCGACGGGCCGACGACCGGCGCGTACCTCGTGCGACATCCGGGCGTCGACAAGGTCGCCTTCACCGGCTCGACGAAAACCGGCGGCGAGATCATGCGGCTCGCAGCGGACCCGGTGAAGCGCGTCACGCTCGAGCTCGGCGGAAAGAGCCCGAACCTCGTGTTCGCCGACGCCGACCTCGGGAGTGCGCTGCCGAGCTCCGCCTGGTCGATCTTCTACTCCGCGGGCCAGAGCTGCGAAGCGCGTTCGCGCATGCTCGTCGAGAAGTCGCTGTACGACGAGGCGGTCTCGACCATGGCCGAGCTTGCGGGTGGGATTCGGGTCGGCGACCCGCTCGACGCGGAGACGCAGATGGGCTCGCTCATCTCGTCCGCGCACCGGGATCGTGTCCACGGCTTCGTCGAGCGCGGCACGGGGGCGGGCGGTGAGGTGCTGACGGGCGGCTCGGTGCCGGACGGGCCGGGCGCGTTCTATCCCCCGACGGTCGTGGCCGCGACGAATGACTCCGAGATCGCGCAGGAGGAGGTCTTCGGCCCGGTCGTGACCGTCATCCCGTTCGAGGACGAGAAGGACGCGATCCGCCTCGCGAACGACGTGCGCTACGGGCTCATGGCGACGGTCTGGACAGGCGATCCGGCGCGCGGGCATCGGATCGCGGCGCGCGTCAAGTCGGGGACGGTCGGGATCAACATGCCCTACACCGCGTTTCCCGGCATCCCCTTCGGGGGCTACAAGCAGTCGGGGTTCGGACGCGAGCTCGCGCTCGACACGCTCGACCTCTACCTCGAGACGAAGAGCGTGATCGTCTCCACGGGCTCACGGCCGATCAACCCCTTCGGTCTGTAGCGAACGGCCGCTACCGCTGGGCGGTCCTCGCGGCCGGGACCCTCTCGCAGACGAGCTTCTCGGCGATCACATTCGGGCTCGCGGTCATGGCGCCCGTCCTCCGCGACGAGCTCGGCCTCTCGCTCGGGCAGATCGGCGCCGTGCTCTCCGCGGCGTGGTTGGGGTCGACGCTGACGTTGCTGCCGTGGGGTCTCGCCGCCGATCGCTACGGCGAGCGCGTCGTCCTCGCGCTCGGCCTCTTCACGGCATCCGGGTTCCTCGCGGCGGCGGGCTACGCGGGCTCGTTCGCGGGGCTGTACGTCCTCCTCGTGTTCGCCGGCGCGGCGGGGGCGAGTGTCAACTCCGCGAGCGGGCGCGCGGTGATGCTCTGGTTCGCGCCGAGCGAGCGCGGACTCGCCCTCGGGATCCGGCAGACCGCGATCCCTCTCGGTGGGCTCGTCGTGGCGCTGGTCGTACCGCATCTCACGGCGAGCTACGGCTCGCGCGGGGCATTCCTGTTCCTCGCCGGGCTCGCGGCGGTCGGAGGCGTCGTCGGGCTGCTCGTCATTCGCGGCCGGGACGGAACCGACGAGCTCGAGCCCGACTCCGTCGTCACCACGCTGCGGGACAGGCGGCTGTGGCGGCTCTCAGTGTCGAGCGGCCTCTACCTGTACGCGCAGGTCGCGATCATCGGCTTCGGCGTGCTCTTCCTCCATGACGAGCACGGCCTCGCGGACTCGACCGCTGCCCTTGTCATGGCCGGGTCGCAGGTGATCGCGGTCGGACTTCGCATCGGCGCGGGTCGCTGGTCGGATCTCGTCGGCTCCAGGGTCGGCCCGCTCCGGCGGGTGGGCCTCGCGGTCGCGGCCTCGCTCGCCGTGACGGCGATCTTCGTCGGCGGTCCCGTGTGGGCGCTCGTCCCCGCTCTCGCTGCCGCCGGGGCGCTGTCGATGGCTTGGAACGGCCTCTCTTTCACCGCCGCGGCCGAGCTTGCCGGCGCGGCGCGCAGCGGTGCGGCGATCGGCTTCCAGCAGACGATCCTCTCCGGGCTCGGGGTGGTGGCGCCGCTCCTCTTCGCGCGCAGCGTGTCCTCGTGGTCGTGGACGGCCGCGTTCGGGATCGCGGCCGTGCTGCCGCTCGTCGGCTGGCGCGGGCTCCGTCCGCTGCAGGACTACTAAGGTCGTCCCGTGCGGGTGCAGGAGCGTCTCGACGAGCTGTACGCGATCGGCGGCGGGCCGGGTGCGAACCGGCCGCACGGGTCGCCGGCCGAGGACGAGGCCCACGCGCTCGCGAGCGCGTGGCTCGCGGACGCAGGCCTCGAGGTGGAGGTCGATCGCCACGGCAACCTCTTCGGACATGCCCGCGGCACTCGTTCTGTGGAAAAGGTGTCAGACACTGTGTCTGACACCGTCTGGGTCGGCTCGCACCTCGACTCGGTTCCTCGCGGCGGTCGCTTCGATGGGGCGCTCGGGGTCGTCGCGGCGATCGAAGCCGTCGAGCGGGTAGGAATCGGCTCCGTTGTTGTCTTTCGCGGAGAGGAGGTCGGATGCATCGGCAGCCGCGCCTTCGTCGCGAGCGGCGATCCCAGGCCACGTTCCTTCCTCGAGCTCCACGTCGAGCAGGGACCGATCCTCGCCGAACGGGACGCGCCGCTCGGAGTCGTGACCGGGATCGTCGGCTACGCGCGCGGCGAGCTGATCCTCGACGGACAGGCGGGGCACGCCGGCACGACGCCCATGGCCGGCCGCAACGACGCGCTCGTAGCGGCTGCGGGAGAGATCCTGCGCGTTCGGGACGCAGCGCTCGGCATCGAGGGCGCGGTTGCAACCGTCGGCAAGCTCGACCTCGAGCCGGGCGGCGCGAACGTCATTCCCTCGCGGGTCCGGCTCAGCCTCGACGTCCGCGCGCCCGACGCGGAGCGGCTGGACGCGCTCGTCGAGGAAATCGGGTTCGAGCCCGACTACCGCGTCGAGCCGGCTCAGTTCGGACGGTCCGCCCGGGCGGCGCTGTCAGCGGCGGTCGAGACGCGCGGACTTCCCGTGCTCGAGCTCGCGTCCGGCGCCGGGCACGACGCGGGCATCCTCGCCGCGGCCGGCGTAGACGCCGCGATGCTCTTCGTGCGCAGCCTGAACGACGGGGTCAGCCACTCGCCCGACGAGCTCTCGTCCGAGGACGACGTCGCGCTCGCCGTCGACGTACTCGCGGACGCACTCGAGCGAGTCGCTACGACTCGCTGAACGAGATCGACTGCGCGCCGTCCCAGAGCATCCGGCGGCCGAGCTCGCGGAGGTTCTCGCCCCCCTCGACGATCGTCGCGAAGTGGTTCCCCGCGAGCGCTCCGGCCTTGCTCGCGAACGCGACGTAGCCGTACGCGAGCAGCAGCTCCGTCTCGCTCACCCCGCCCGGGTAGAAGATCAGCTCGCCCGGGCTCGGGTAGCTCGTCGCGTTCTCGGGGCCGATGCCGACGTCGAGGTCGCCCATCGGGATCCAGCCGCCCTCGCCCGACCAGCGCACGTGGATGATCTTCGAGTCGAGCGGCAGCATCCGTCGAAAGGCGGCGACGGTCTCGGGGGCCGCGTCTTCCTCGAAACGCGCCGCGAAGGAGAAGTCGGCTGCCGTGATCTCGAGCATCGGCTGACCCTAACGCCGGCTCGCGACCCACGCCGCGAGCAGGGCTCGCTCCGCGTCCGTGATCCCGGTCGCGTTGCCGGGAGGCATCGCCTTCGTCTGGACGGCCTGGCGCTCGATGTCGGAGGCGCGCGCCTCGATCTCCGCCTTCGTCTCGAAGCGGATGCCGAGCGGCGGCGACGCACCGGAGTGGCACGGCGCGCAACGCTGTGCGATGACGGGCTGGATCTGCGCGAAGGTCACCGTTTGCCCCGAGGCAGGAGCCGTCTCGTCGGGCTTCAGCCAGAGTGCGAGTCCGACGACTGCGGCCGCCGCAAGCGCGGGGATCCACCATTCACGCTTTCCCGCATGCCAGCGGTTGAAGAACACGCGCAGGAACGCGCTGAGGACGGCGATGGCGACGAAGACGATCCACGCCTGGCTCGCCCCGAACACGAAGGCGAAGTGCCCCGCGAGCATCGTGAAGAGCACGGGGAGGGTCAGGTAGTTGTTGTGAACCGAGCGGTTCTTCGCCTCGAGGAGCGGGGCGGGGTCGGGCTCGCGCCCCTCCTGCATCGCCGCGACGAGCTTGCGGTGCGCGGGGATGATCACGAAGAAGACGTTCGCGGCCATGATCGTCCCGAGCATCACGCCGACCTGCAGGTACGCGGCACGCGCGGCGAAGAGCTCGCCGGCGGCCCAGGCCGCGAGCGCGACGAGGCCCGTGCCGACGACGGCGAGCGCGACCTGGCTCCGCGCGCCGAGCGTGCGGCAGAGGAGGTCGTAGACGACCCAGGCGAGTGCGATGCCGGCGACGCTGAGGGCGATGGCCTCAGCGGTCGAGAGATCGGCGACGGACGGATCGATGAGGCGCGTCTTCGAGTCCGTGTAGTAGAGGACGACGAAGAGGGCGAAGCCCGAGAGCCAGGTCGTGTACGCCTCCCACTTGAACCAGTGCAGCGGCTCGGGCATCTCCGCCGGGGCGAGCCGGTACTTCTGGGAGTGGTAGAGGCCGCCGCCGTGGACGCCCCAGAACTCCCCGGCGACGCCTGCGGCGGCGTCCTCCGAGCGCTTCGGCGCGCGGAGGGAGAGGTCGAGCCGGACGAAGTAGAAGGACGCGCCGATCCACGCGATCCCGGCGGTCACGTGGAGCATGCGGAGGAGAACGTCGAGGACGTCTCTCAGGTACGGGTCCATCGATCCCTCGCGATCGCGACGAGCTCGCGGCAGCCCGTGTCGAGCTCCTCTTCGCGCGTGTTCGCGATGCGCTCGCGGAGGACCTCGAGGATCTCGCGCTTCCGCCTTCCCGCGACGAACACGACGAAGCGGAAGCCGAACTTCTCCTCGTAGACCTGGTTCAGGTACGCGAGCTCCGAGAGCACGGACGGATCGGAGTCCGTGCCCTGCTCGTCGGCCGACCGCGCGGAGAGCCCCTGTCGCTGGCCGATCGCGGGATGTGCGGCCAGCGCCTCGACCTTGTCGTCGTCGGAGAGCCGCGCGAGGACGGCATCGGCGTGCCCGAGCGGATCCTCGACGAGCGCGAGCTCCTCGACGAGGCGCGTGCGGCCCTCGAAGAGCCCGGCGAGCTCCTCGACCGTCAGCTGCCTCGGTAGCTCGCGCATCCGTAGGGCGAGACGAGGAGCGGGACGTGGTAGTGGCCGTCGACGAGCTCGATCTCGAGCTCGACTCGCGTGAAGAACGGCGACGGCGGCCAGAAGACGAGCGAGTAGCGGCCCGGCTCGATGCCCTCCGCGAGCGCGGGGATCCGGCCGTCCTCGTCGGTCGAGCCCGACGCGACGACGTCCTGGCCAGCCGCCAGCTCAACCCGGACCCCGGCCGCAGGCCGCCCGGCGGCCGTGTCGAGGACGTGGGTGGAGACCGAGACCGTCACGGAGCGAATCTTCGCGCTTGGGCACGATGGCCGCGGGCGATCTCGCCCTCGTCTGCGCGGACGAGAGCGCCGCCGCGGACGACGTCCTCGCCCTCGACCACGAGCCGGTCGACGCGGTGCGGGGCGGACAGGACGATGCCGGCCACCGGGTCGACGGCCCCGCCGAGCTCGAGCCCGTCGGTTCGCCAGACCGCGAAGTCGGCGCGCTTCCCGGGCTCGATGGAGCCGAGGTCGTCGCGTCCCAGGAGCCCGGCGCCTCCGCGGGTCCCGAGCCGCAAGGCCTCGCGCGCCGTCATCGCCGACGCCCCTCCGCGACCCCGTGCGACGAGAAGCGCCTGCTTCACCTCGAGCAGGAGGTCGCTGCGCTCGTTCGACGCCGAGCCGTCGACTCCGAGGCCGACCCGGACTCCCGCATCGAGGTAGTCGCGCACGGGTGCGACTCCCGCGCCGAGCCGGAGGTTCGAGGTCGGGCAGTGCGCGACGCCCGTGCCCGAGGCCGCGAAGTCCGCGGTGTCATCGGCGGAGAGGTGCACGCAGTGCGCGCACCACACGTCGCCGCCCAGCCAGCCGAGGTCGGTGAGGTACTCCACTGGGGTCGCGCCGTAGAGCTCGAGGCAGTACGCCTCCTCCTCGGCCGTCTCGGCGAGGTGGGTGTGGAGCACGAGACCGAGCCGCCGGGCGAGCGCAGCGGACTCCGTCATGAGGCGCTTCGTCACGGAGAACGGCGAGCACGGTGCGACGGCGATCTGGACGCGCGCTCCGGGGCCGGTTTCGTGCAGCTCGGCGACGAGCCGCTCGGTGTCGGCGAGGACGCTGTCGATGTCCTCCACGAGCTCGTCCGGCGGGAGGCCGCCGTCGGAGACGCCGAGGTCCATCGAGCCGCGCGACGCGACGAGGCGCACGCCGAGCTCGCGCGCAGCCTGCACCTCGGCCTCTACGAGCCCGGTGCGTCCACGCGGGAAGACGTAGTGGTGGTCGAACACGGTCGAGCAGCCCGACAGCGCCAGCTCCGCGAGCCCGGTTCGCGCCGCCGCGTACTCCGCCTCGGCGTCGATTCCCGCCCACACCGGGTAGAGCTCGCGCAGCCAGCTGAAGAGGTCGGCCTGCTGCGCGCGGGCTCGCGTGAGGGTCTGGTACAGGTGATGGTGCGTGTTGACGAGGCCGGGAGTGACGAGCGCTCCCGCGAGGTCGACGCGCTCGTCGGCTGCGGGCTCCGCTCCCGCGCCGACCGACGCGATCTCGCCGCCGTCGACGAGGAGCCAGCCCGACTCGTGCTCGGTTCCCTCGTCGTCGCAGGTCGCGATCCAGCCGCCGGCGTAGAGCGTCGTCATACGGCGAGCGGCACGAGCTCGAAGCGGTCGACGTCCACGAGGCCCCGATCCGTGATCTTCAGATGCGGGATGACGGACAGGGCGAGGAACGCAAGCGTGAGGAACGGGGTTGCGCCCGACCAGCCGAGCTCGTGCGCCGCGTCGTTGCACGCGCGGCTCTGCGCGACAACGTCCGCGAGCGGCGCGTCGGAGAGGAGCCCCGCGACCGGAAGCGGGCACTCGGCGAGGACGCGGCCGGACTCGACCGCGACGATCCCGCCGCCGAGCTCCGCGAGCCGCTCGACGGCGGCGACCATGTCGTCGTCCGACATCCCGACCACGACCAGGTTGTGCGCGTCGTGCGCGACGCTCGACGCGAGTGCTCCGCTACGCAGGCCGGAGCCGGTGACGAACCCGAGCCCGACGCGGCCCGTCGCGAGGTGCCGCTCGACGACCGCGATCTTCACGAGGTCGCGCTCCGCGTCCGCAACCGCGTGGCCGTCGACGACCGCGGGCTCCCGCTCGACGGACTCGGTCACGACCTGATCCTCCACGAGGCCGATCGCCCGCAGCCTCCCCGCGCTCCACGGAACCGCGAGGTCGCCGGACTCGAGCGGAGCGATGCGAACCGACTGCCGCACCCAGTCCGGGATCTCGACCCGCGGCACGTCCTCGAGCGGGCGGCCGCGCTTCAGCACCGTCGTCGGCTCGAAGCTGACGAGGTCGGGAAGGAGGAGCAGGTCGGCGACGTAGCCGGGAGCGACCGCGCCGTGTCGCGACAGCCCGTGCCAGAGCGCCGGATGGTGGGACGCCATGAGCAGCGCGTCCTCCGGGGCGATCCCGAATGCGACGGCCTCGCGGACCATCCCGTTGACGTGCCCGGCGTCGGCGATGTCTTCGGGGTCGCGGTCGTCCGTGCAGAACGCGATCCGCCACGGGCCGTACTCCTCGACGAGCGGCAGAAGGGCGCGGAGGTTCCGCGCCATCGACGCCTCGCGGACGAGCAGCCACATCCCGGCGCGCAGGCGCTCGCGTCCTTCCTCGACCGTCAGCGCCTCGTGATCCGACGAGATCCCTGCGGCCGCATAGGCCTGGAGCTGCGCTCCGAGGAGGCCCGGTGCGTGCCCGTCGACGTGGCGCGCGCCCTCGAGCTCGAGCTTCTCGAGCTCGGAGTCCGCGCCCTCGACGACGCCGGGGAAGTTCATCATCTCGGCGAGCCCGAGCACCCGCCGTCGGCGCATGAGCGACTCGAGGTCTCCCGGTGTCAATGCACGCCGCGGCGACTCGAACGGCGACGCGGGCACGCACGACGGCGCCATGAAGAAGACGTCGAGCTGGAGCCCGGAGGTCGCGTCCAGCAGCCAGTGGACCCCGTCGACGCCGAGGACGTTCGCGATCTCGTGCGGGTCCGCGACGACCGCTGTCGTCCCGCGCGGCAGCACGAGGCGCGCGAACTCGTCGACCATGAGCTTCACCGACTCGAGATGCATGTGCGCGTCGATGAAGCCGGGGACGACGTACTGTCCCTGTGCGTCGAGCGACTCGCGTCCCTCGTAGGTCCCGATGCCCGCGACGACGCCGTCCGCGACTGCGACGTCCGCGTCCAGCCACTCACGCGTGAAGACCGAGAAGACGCGGCCGCCGGACACCACGAGGTCGGCGGGCTCGTCTCCGCGGGCCACGGCGAGCCGGCGCTTGAGCCCCTCCATCGTGGGCAGCGTAATCGCCTCCTGCCTGTCGTATAGTCGCTGCGTCAGCGGAGCGGGCGACAGGAGGTCGGAATGAGGCACAAGTTGGTAGCGGGCGCGCTCGTGCTCGCCTTCGCGGTGGTCGGGCTCGTGCTCTCCGGAGCAGGCGCCGCGAAGCCGGGAGCGGAGCCCCTCAAGGTGGCCTGGATCTACCCAGGGCCCCACAACGACGGAGGCTGGTCGCAGGCGCACGATGCCGGGCGGCTCATGGTGCAGAAGGCTCTCGGCTCGAGGGTGCAGACGACCTACAAGGAGAACGTCTTCTCGAACGCGAGCGTGCCGCAGATCGTCGCCGGTCTCGTGCGCGACGGCTACACGATGATCTTCGGGACGTCCTTCGGGATGTTCGAGAACGGCGCCAACGGCCAGCTCGCGGCCAAGTACCCGAACGTGAAGTTCGAGCAGGCCACCGGCCTGCAGATCAAGCCGAACCAGGCCGAGTACTTCGGCGCGGGCGAGGACTCGATCTACCTGTCCGGCATGGCCGCCGGCGCGGCCAGCAAGAAGGGCCTCATCGGGTACGTGGTGCCCTACGGCATCCCCGAGGTGGTCCGCCACCTGAACGCGTTCACGCTCGGCGCCCAGGCGACCCATCCGGGCGCGCGCGTGAAGCTCATCTGGACGAACGCGTGGTTCTCCCCACCGAAGGAGACCTCGGCCGCGCAGAACCTCATCGCGGCCGGCGTCGACACGATCGGCCAGAACGTGGACAGCCCAGCGGCCGGCGTCGTCGCCGAATCGAAGCACATCCCGTGGGTCGGGTACGACTCCAACGCCCAGAAGTCGGCACCGACGCAGTGGCAGACCGCAGCGGTCTACAACTGGGGCCCCTACTACCTGAAGCGCATCAAGGCGGAGCTGAACGGGAGCTGGAAGCCCGGCTTCTACTACGGCTCGATCAAGGACGGGTTCACGGACATCGCGCCGTACGGCCCGAAGGTCACGGCGAAGACGAAGGCGCAGATCGCCGCGAAGCGCAAGGCGATCGTCGCCGGGAAGTTCCACGTCTTCCAGGGCCCGATCTACGACCAGTCGGGCAAGCTCAAGGTGAAGCCGGGCCAGAAGCTCCGGCTGATCCAGGATCTGTACACGATGCAGTGGCTCGTGAAGGGCGTGGTCGGGAAGGTCTCCTCGGTCCTGCCGCCCGGCTGACCCGTGGGGGAGCCCGCTCCCGCCACTCGAGCACCCGAGGGAGGCGTCGGCCCGGCCGACGCCTCCCTCGCTCCCGCCGTGCGCATGCGCGGCATCACGAAACGGTTTCCGGGCGTCCTCGCGAACGACGACGTCACCTTCGAGGCCGGCGTCGGCGAGGTGCATGCGCTCCTCGGCGAGAACGGCGCCGGGAAGACCACTCTCTCGAACATCCTCACCGGCCTCTACCGGCCGGACGACGGGGAGATCGAGCTGTACGGCGAGACTGCGCGCTTCCACTCGCCGCGGGACGCGCTCGACGCGGGGGTCTGCATGGTGCACCAGCACTTCCGACTCGTCTCCCCGTTCACGGTCGCGGAGAACGTCGTCCTCGGCGACCACCGTGCGGAGAGCAGGTCGTTCTTCGTGCGCGGGAGGGCCATCGAGCGGCGCGTCGCCGAGCTCGGCGAGCGCTACGGCCTCGCCGTCCCTCCGCGTGCCCGCATCTGGCAGCTCTCCGTCGGTGAGCAGCAGCGGGTCGAGATCCTGAAGGCGCTCTACCGCGAGGCGCGCATCCTGATCATGGACGAGCCCACCGCGGTGCTCACGCCGCAGGAGGCGGTTGCGCTCTTCGCGACGCTGCGTGCGATGGCCGATGAGGGCAAGACGGTCATCTTCATCTCGCACAAGCTGCACGAGGTTCTGGCGGTCGCGGATCGCGTGACGATCCTGCGGGGCGGGCGCACGGTCGAGACGGTGTCGGCCGAGGGTGCGACCCCGCGCACGCTCGCGGCGCTCATGGTCGGACGAGAGATCGAGGTGGCGCGCCCGCTCGAACAGCCGAGACAGCTCTCGGACGTCCGGGTCCTCGAGGTCGAGGGGCTCAGCGTGTCCGGGGATCGCGGCGAGACGGCCGTCTCCGACGTCTCCTTCGCGCTTCGCGAGGGTGAGATCGTCGGTGTCGCCGGCGTCGCGGGGAACGGGCAGCGCGAGCTCGCCGAGGCGATCTCCGGCATCCGTGCGGCGCACGCGGGAAGCATCAGCGTGGGTGGGCGCGTCCTGCACGGCGGCGACCCGCGCGAGGCCATCCTCGCCGGGGTCGCGCACGTGCCCGAAGACCGGCTCGGAACCGGGCTCGCACCGAGTCTCAGCGTGACGAGCAACGTCGTCATCAAGACGTACAGGCGGCGCTCGCTGTCCCACGGGCCGCTGCTCGACCTGCGGCGGATGCGCGACGCCGCCCTCGGGATCATCCGCAGGTACGACGTGAAGACGCCGGGGCCCGAGACGCCGGTGCGCAACCTCTCGGGCGGAAACCTCCAGAAGCTCGTGCTCGGTCGCGAGTTCTCCGACGAGCCGCTCGTGCTCGTGGTCGCACAACCGACCCGTGGCCTCGACGTGGGCGCCATCGAGACGGTGCACGCGTACCTCCGGGATGCAGCCGCGAAGGGGGTCGGGATCCTGCTCATGAGCGAGGACCTCGACGAGCTCCGAGCCCTCTCCGACAGGATCCTCGTCGTCTACGAGGGAGCGGTGGTCGGGGAACTCGCGGCTGGGCAGGCGAGCATCGAGGAGATCGGCTACCTGATGGCCGGCGGCGCGCGATAGCGATGATCCGGCTCGAGCGCAGGCTGAACCAGCCATGGTGGCTCTCGGTCGCGGTTCCCGTGGGGTCGCTCCTCGTGGCGTTCGCGATCATGGGCGTGGTCCTCGCCGCGAGTGGACATGCGCCAGGCGCCACTTATCGGCGGATCGTCGAGGCTGGGTTCACCGGCCACGGCGCGTTTTCGGCGACGCTCCTCTCTGCGACGCCGATCCTCTTCACCGGGTTGGCCGCCGCGGCCGCCTTCCGGATGCAGCTCTTCAACATCGGAGCCGAGGGACAGCTCTACCTCGGCGCGATCGGCGCGTCCTGGATCGCCCTGCGGCTGGGCGACCACGGCTCCACCTCGAAGCCGCTGTTCGTCATCGCCATGTGCGCGGCCGCGGGCATTCTCGGCGCGCTCTGGGCGCTGATCCCCGGGGTACTGCGAGCGTTCGCGAACACGAACGAGATCATCACCTCGCTGATGCTCAACTACGTGGCGGGCTACCTGCTCACGTACCTGATCTTCGACAGCTCGTCCTACTGGCGCGACGTCTCGACCCTGCAGGCGCGGGCCTTCCCGCAGGGGAAGCCGATGCCGTCGGCCGCCGAGTGGGCGACGTTCGGCTCGCGTGTCGTCGTCCCGCTCGGCTTCCTCATCGGTCTCCTTGCCGCTGTGACGCTCTGGGTCCTCTACTCGCGCACACGCTTCGGCTTCGAGGTGAGCGTCATCTCCGACTCGCCGCGCGCCGCTCGCTACGCGGGGATGCGGACGCGCCGGAAGATCCTCGCGGTGATGGCCCTGTCCGGGGCGGTCGCGGGCATCGGCGGGGCGAGCCAGGTGGGCGACTTCTCGCACGTGCTCGACGGGAGCCCGCAGGGCCTGCAGGCGGCGGCGTTCGGATACACGGGGATCGTGGTCGCGGCGCTGGCGCGCTACAACCCGCTCGCGGTCTGCCTCGTCGCGGTGCTCATCGGCGGGCTCCTGAACGCCGGCTTCACCCTCCAGGGGGCCGACTTCCCGTCCGGGCTCGTCGGGGTGCTGCAGGGGATCATCCTCTTCTGCGCGCTGGGCGGAGAGCTCCTCATCCGCTACCGAGTGCGCGTGCGGCGCCGGCCGTCGAACGTGGAGCCGTCCGCAGTGGAGGCCGCATGATCAACGACAGCCTCCTCGTCGTCGTACTCGCCCAGGCCGTGCTGTACGGAACTCCGCTTTTGTACGCGTCCCTCGGCGAGCTCCTCGCCGAGCGATCGGGTGTGCTCAACCTCGGAGTCGAGGGGATGATGCTGTTCGGCGCTGCCGTCGGCTACTGGACGACACAGCGCGTCCACGGATCGAGCGTCACGGTGCTCACGCTCGCCGTGCTGGCTGCCGCAGCAGGGGGTGCGGCGACCGCGGCCATCCACGCCTTCCTCACGATCACCCTGCGTGCGAGCCAGATCGTGTCGGGGCTCGCGCTCACGATCTTCGCGGGCGGGCTCGGGCTGTCGGCGTACTTCGGCAACGAGCTCCATCTCGCGGACGTTCCCGCGACGCACCAGTTCGGCTCGCTCGACGTGCTCGGGCTCGGCGACGTACCGATCCTCGGGCCGATCCTCTTCGACCAGTCGGCGCTCGTCTACGCGTCGTGGCTGCTCACCGCGCTCGTCGCTGTCTACCTCGGCCGCACGCGGCTCGGCCTGAACGTGCGCGCCGTGGGGGAGGCGCCTGCGTCCGCGGATGCGATGGGCATCTCCGTCAACCGGTACCGGTACGTCCACGTCCTCGCCGGCGGCGCGCTCGCGGGCGTCGGAGGGGCCTGCTACAGCCTGGCGATCACGCCCGGCTGGGTCGCGGGGGACACCCTGGTGAACGGCGCCGGCTGGATCGCCATCGCGCTCGTCATCTTCGCGTTCTGGCGGGCCGAGCTCTGTCTCGTCGGCGCGTACCTCTTCGGTGGCCTCTCCGCGCTGCCGTTCGCGCTCCAGGCGCACGACGTCACCGTGAAGCCGGAGCTGCTGCAGTCGCTGCCCTACGTGATGACGATCGTCGTCCTCGTGCTCGTGTCGACCGCCCTTGCGCGCAGGCGGCTCGGCGCGCCCGCCGCGCTCGGTCGACCGTACGTGCGCGAGGAGCGCTAGAACGTCTCCGTGGACGTCCTCACTCCGCGCTCGCTCGACGAGGCGCTCGAGCTCAAGGCCGGGCACCGTGCGTCGCTGCCGATCCAGGGCGGCACGGACGTGATGGTCGCGCTCAACTTCGACCGCGAGCGACCCGACACGCTTCTGAACCTGAACGAGGTGGCCGAGCTTCGCGGTTGGTCCCGCGAGAACGGGACGCTGCGACTCGGCGCCGGTCTGACCTACACGGAGGCGTTCGGCGAGCTCGGCGAGGAGCTGCCTGCGCTCGCCGAGGCGTCGCGCACCGTCGGGTCGCCGCAGATCCGCAACCGCGGCACGATCGGCGGCAACCTCGGGACGGCCTCGCCCGCGGGCGACGCGCTGCCGCCGCTCCTCGTCGAGGGAGCGGAGATCGAGGTCGCCAGCGTCCGCGGTTCGCGCCGAATCGCACTCGTCGACTTCCTCGTCGGCGTCAAGCAGAACGCGCTGGCCGACGACGAGCTCATCGTTGCCGCCCACGTCAGTCCGAGCGGCGCTCGGCAGACCTTCATGAAGATCGGGCCGCGGAACGCCATGGTCATCGCCGTCTGCTCGCTCGCCGTCGCGGTTGACCGCGAGCGCGGCGAGCTGCGCGCGGCGTTCGGCTCGGCTGCTCCCGTCGTCCGGCTCGTCACCGGCTCGCTCGACGACGTAGGGGAGTTTCCCGATGTCGTCGCCGAGGCGGCGAGCCCGATCGACGACGTTCGTGGCACGGCCGCCTATCGTCGCCATGCGCTCCGCGTCCTCACGGCGCGCGCACTCGAGCGGTGCCTCGCATGAGGGTCACGTTCACCGTCAACGGCGAGCGGCGCGAGGCCGACGCGTGGGCGGGCGAGAGCCTGCTCACGACACTGCGTGACCGCCTCGAGCTCCCCGGCTCGAAGAACGCCTGCGAGCAGGGCGAGTGCGGCTCGTGCTCCGTCCTCCTCGACGGCGATCTGGTCTGCTCGTGTCTCGTGCTCGCCGCCCAGGCGGAGGGCCACGACGTCGTCACGATCGAGGGTCTCGCGGGCGACGGCGAGCTCCATTCGGTGCAGCGCGCCTTTGCCGAGAGGGGCGCCGTGCAATGCGGCTTCTGCACGCCGGGGCTCGTCGTCGCGGCGGCCGACCTCCTCCGTCGCGTGCCCGATCCGAGCGACGACGAGATCCGCGAGGCGCTCTCCGGGAACCTCTGCCGCTGCACCGGGTACCAGAAGATCCTCGACGCGGTTCACGAGGCTGCCGGGTGACCGCGACCGACACGATCCGCCGCGGTCGCGCGACGTCGACCCGTCGCGCCGACGCGATCCCCAAGGTCACCGGCGAGTTCGCGTACTCGAGCGACCTCCACGCGGCCGGGATGCTCTGGGGGCGCACGGTGCGCAGCCCGCACGCGCACGCCCGGATCCTCGAGATCGACGTCTCCGGGGCGCTCTCGTTGCCGGGAGTGCACGCCGTGATCACGCACGACGACGTGCCTGGCCGGAAGACCTACGGGCTCGAGTTCGCCGACCAGCCGGTACTCGCCGGCGACCGGGTTCGCTACTTCGGCGAGGCGGTGGCCGTCGTCGCGGCCGAGGAGCCGGAGCAGGCGCGACGTGCGGCCGCCGCGGTGCGCGTCGAGTACGAGCCGCTCGAGCCCGTGGTCGATCCCGAGCGGGCGACCGAGATGGAGGCGCTGCATCCCGACCGCCCCACGATGGGACACGGTTACCGCGACGATCCACGCCCGAACGTCGTCCGCTCGATGCTGATCGAGCGCGGCGATCCCGGTGCACAGGGGGATGTGACGGTGTCGGGCACCTACGAGGTGGGGCAGCAGGATCAGGCGTTCCTCGGTCCGGAGTCGGGGATCGCGATCCCCGACGGCGAGGGTGGGGTCGACGTCCACGTCGCGACGCAGTGGCTCCACGTCGACCGCGAGCAGGTCGCGCCCTGCCTCGATCTCGCGCCGGAGCAGGTGCGGATCCACCTCGCCGGCGTGGGCGGCGCGTTCGGCGGCCGCGAGGATCTCTCGATACAGATCCACGCGGCGCTCCTCGCGCTGCGGACGGGTCGCCCGGTGAAGATGGTCTACAACCGCGAGGAGTCGTTCGTCGGCCACATCCACCGCCACCCGGCGCGGATCCACGCCGAGCACCGCGCCACACGCGAGGGGAAGCTGGTCGCCGTCTCGATGCGGATCCTCGTCGACGGCGGGGCGTACGCCTCGAGCTCGACCGCCGTCATCTCGAACGCCTGCTCGTTCGCCGTCGGCCCCTACGCGGTCGACAACGTGCGGATCGAGGGACTCGCCGTCTACACGAACAACCCCCCGTGCGGCGCGATGCGCGGCTTCGGCGCCGTGCAGACGTGCTTCGCGGCCGAGGCGCAGATGGACAGGCTCGCCGCCGCTCTCGACATCGACCCGGTCGAGCTCCGGCTCCTGAACGCGCTCGAGACCGGCGGGATGCTGGCGACCGGGCAGGTCGTCTCGGGATCGCTGCCGACCCGGGAGGTCGTCCGTCGCGCCGCCGCGCTTCCGCTCCCAGAGCCCGAGGAGCTCCCGCGCGAGGCGATCCGGCTGCCGGGCGGGGCCGGGAACACGACCCGGGGCGAAGGCGTGCGACGAGGTGTCGGGTTCGCCGTCGGCTTCAAGAACATCTGCTACTCGGAGGGCTTCGACGACTACTGCGCCGCGCGGGTCGTGCTCTCGGAGGACGGAACGGCGGAGGTGCACTGTGCCGCCGCCGAGGTCGGCCAGGGTGTGAGCGACGTCATCCTCCAGGTCGCCCGGCTCGAGCTCGGAACGGACGACGTCACGCTCGCGTCGGGCTCGACCGCGAACGTCGACTCCGCGGGCTCGTCCTCGGCGTCGCGCATGACCTGGATGGCGGCGGGCGCAGTGCAGACGGCGTGCCGCGCGGCGCTCGAGGAGCGCGAGCGGACGGGCGAAGCCGTGGACGTCGAGCGGGTCTACCGCCATCCCCGCACGTTCCCGCTCGACCCCGAGACGGGCCAGATCACGGACGGGCCTGCGCACGTCTCGCTCGCGGTCGCGGCGATGCGCGTCGTCGCCGAGGTCGACGTGGACCTCGGGCTGACCCGCGTCGTCTGGATCGGCACGGCGCAGGACGTCGGGCACGCGCTGAACACGGTCGCGGTCGAGGGTCAGATCGAGGGTGGAACTGCGCAGGGCCTCGGGCTCGCGCTCATGGAGGAGATCCAGACGCGCGACGGGGCGATCGCAAACGCGAGCTTCACCGACTACCTGATTCCGACCTTCCTCGACATGCCGCCGGTCGTCTCGGAGCTGGTCGAGGATCCCGAGCCCGACGCGCCCTACGGACTCAAGGGCGTGGGCGAGCCGCCGACGGTCGTCTCGACTGCGGCGATCGTGGCGGCGCTGCGCGATGCGACCGGACGCGAGCTCACCCGGGTTCCGGTGCGCCCCGACGACGTGGTCGGCCTGTAGCTCAGCGCGAGAGCTCGTCCAGGAGCGCGGTCAGCAAGCGGTAGAAGCGCTGCGTGCTCGAGATCCGGAGCTTCTCGCCAGGCGCGTGCGGGCCGACGATCTCGGGGCCGATCGAGATCATCTCGAGGCCGGGGATCCGTTGCCCGAGGACGGCGCACTCGAGCCCGCCGTGCACGACCTCGAGCGCGGGCTCCTTTTCGAACAGCGCCGTGTACGTCGAGCGTGCGGCGGCCAGGAGCCCGGAGTCGAGCCGCGGCTCCCAGGGCGGATACGAGCGTCGTACCTCGATCTCCGCCCCCCCGAGGCGAGCGAGCGCCCGGGAGGTCGCGAGCAGGTCGTCGAGCGCCGCGGCATTGGAGCTGCGCGCCATCGACGCGAGCGTGAGTGTCCCCTCCTCCGTCGCCGCGACGGTAAGGCTCGTGCTCGTCTCGACGATTCCGGGAAGGCCAGGCGCGACTGCGACGACCCCGGTCGGAATCGCGCTGACGAGGTCGAGTGCACGCTGCGTCGTCTCGAGGTCGGCTGTCTCCGAGGCCGTCGCCTCTTCGACCACGATCGCCACGCCGTCGTCCGCCGGAAAGCG
>CAWJYD010000007.1:0-45604 GCA_963846995.1 uncultured Gaiellaceae bacterium
ATGGCGCAGCGCATCGCCAGGCTGGCTCCACCTACGCCTCCGATCCTGAAGGTCTGCAGTGAAGGTGGCGTCTTTCAGATCCGCACAACCTGACTGAAATGAGATAGCGGTTTCGATGCCTCACTTCCCGCTTCCGGCATTGCCGTGAATCGTCGACACGCGATGAATCATGATCAAGCCAGACATCCCACAGAACGAGCCGGCTGATCTTTGAGGACTTGGTCAAGTTCGGCTGATGAGTCGTGATCGCAGACATCACACGATCCGATTCCGCAACCTACTGATGCTCTCCTGCGACAACGCGCCTAAAGGCAGGGGACGTGCGCGGTCGAGAAACCGACGGTTGCAATGGTGGGTCGGTCACTACAACCGTGGCCAGTCGGCCGCGCTGTCGGCGCTTATAGGAGCCGTCCCTCCGGAAGCTCCCCTGACTGATTCACGGTTGCTCGGTAGACGAGCCATTTTCCTTCGGAAATTCCACGACGTTCGCCGGCGCCCGATCGCGCCTTGGATGGACGTTTCCCTTTTTTTCGCCCTTTGGAGGTGTCTCGGCTTCGACCGGGTTCTAGTCAACCTTCTCTGGCGCGGCTGGTCCCATGCCAGCAACCAGAAGCCAGAGGTCCTCATCCTTCGTCCCCTCGTAGTGCGTGCCGTTCGCAAAGTCGTGAATGTACGACCCCTTCGGCATGCCGACTGTCTTGTCCTTGTCGACGGACGATCCCGTGCCAATGTACATGCGTCCGCCCATGACCCAGACGAATTGATCGTTGGCGTGGCGGTGCGCCGTGCTCCAGCTATTCGGTGGCCGGCGGACAAACTGAACGTAGAGGCCGGCTTTGCCCGGATCACCAAAGACATTGACGAACGTGCTGCCGTCGGCTGCCTTGGTCCACACCATGTCTTCCAGTTTCTTGGCGACACGCGCAGTCGGATCGACATTCGGTCCGCCAGGGGCACGAGGTGGCTCGTTGGCCGGGCCGCTGTTCGCACCACCCATTCCGATAAAGAACAGCGTCACTCCATCTTGCCCCACACCGTCATAGTGCATTCTGGCGGGGACTTCGCTGACAACCGTGCCGGCCTTCAGGGCATCCACTCGATTCCGATCTTGAACCGGCCCTGTGCCAGCCAGGAACGTTCCCTCGAGCACCGTGACATAGCGTTCCGTCGGGTGAGTGTGGGGGGCGCTCCAATTGTCAAATGGGCGTCTCAGGAGCGAGACATAAATTCCGCCCGGTTTTGACGCGTCGCCGTAGAGCGTGAGACTTCCAGTGCCATTCCGCTCGACCCACGCAATCTCTGACGGCAGCTTGTAATCGCGGATGCTGCGATCCAGCGTGACGGGGGCCTGTGCCGCGACCGGCACGATGAGGCCAAGCTGTTTACTGATGGCATCCCGTTGAGGGATTGCAGGCCAGAGCGAGACGCTCGCGCAGATTGCGAGCAGGACGATAAATCGAAGCAGGGGCTTCTGTGGTTTAGACGTTGTCATAATGCGCCCTCCAGTTAGACGATAGTCCGCATTGGCGGGGCCGGTCAGGGAAGACGCCTTTTTCCCCTGTCCATGGCGAATTCCAAATTCCTGAGCAGTCCTTGTCCGTGCCGCGATCTTGGTAGGATGCGGCGGTGCGCGATCTGGCGGTCCTGTTTCTGCATCTGCTGGTGACCGTTGTCTGACTCGCCGGTCGCGTTGTGGCCTCCAGTGTCATGGCTCCTTCTGCGGGACGATAAGGTCAAGCTGCCCTAGGAGCGCCCACCCAAACGACGAGAGACAGTCGCTGCGTACCTCGAGATCTCCGTCATGGCCCATCTGCACTTGCTTCGTCGCAGCCAGTTCATTTCGACGGTCGCAACATCGTGGGCGTCGGTGGCTCTCTCTTACACGCTTGGCGGCCGAACGCGGTAGACGCGCGTTGTGCGCGTCGGTCGGCTGGACATCGGGACAACGATGTCTCGGGGTTCAGCTGGACCGACGAAGCAGGACGCAACCGTCCGGCGCTCGAAGTGGAAGTCGCCGTTGACTTCGACGGCGGGGGCCTCGGCGTCGGTGACAGCTATCATCCACTGCCGTGGAACGTGCTGACCTACGATACGAACCGTGGTGGCTATGTCGTCGACCTCGACAATGGGGTACGTCAGGACGCGCCATCCTAACATCGGTGAGAAAGCGCGCGGAAAGCCCGGCGCGCTCCGCCCCGTACCAGCTCGCGGCGGCCTCGAGATCGGCCTCGGCAAGTGGCCGAACGATGAACCGGCGGGCCATGCGATCTACTGGCGACGTTCGAACTTCTTGCGAAGGCGTTCCTGAACAGCCTCCCAGATGTCACCCGCATCTGGGTTGGCTTCCAGCTCTGTCAGGCGTTCGTCGAGGATTTCACGGTGCCAATCAGGAACTCGGAATCGCCTCGGGGCTGGCGGTGATTCGGTCCCACAACGACTGCAGGTAGTCGAGCTTCTCGTCGACCGACAAATCGTCGAAACCGGTCGGCGGGAGCGGGACGGCTTTTGGCATGTGGCAGTCCAGTCGGGATGATTCTGAGTCAGCTATAGCTCTTTAGCGCGGCTCGTTGCGCCCGGTCGGTGTTCATTCATGCCCGACGCGCCGCAGAAAGAGCCGAATGCTCTCGAAAAACGTAATTGGCGACTCGCGAAAGGCAACCGCTCCTGAACCGGGTCCTTCGACGCAGCGGCGAGGAGCAACGCACCGATCGAGTCGAACACTATTGGCACTCTGCCATTCGAATTCTCTTGAGAGATGTGTTGACGCGGTGCCATCTCTGGGGCATGGTACACGCAAAGAGAACGAGGTCTCCCATGACTCGTCGAATGCTCGAGGGTTGCGGCGTCGCGTTCGCAGTCGTCTTCACGGTCCTCGTCGCCGGCCCCTCGGGCCAGGCTCCCGCCGCGAAAAGCCAGAGCGCCGCGCCGAAGAAGCCCGCCTACACGGCGCCCCGGACCGCGTGGGGCGATCCGGATCTCCAGGGCACCTGGAACAACGGGACGATCACGCCGCTCGAGCGCCCGCGCGGGGCCGGCGAGAAGGAACTGCTCACCAAGGAAGAGGAAGAGGAGATCAACGCAGCAGTCCGACACCCGCGCGACGCGCGGAAAACCGTCCCACGGATCGAGCGCAGGACGTCGAACTGGCCTACGACCAGTTCTGGTGGGATCGCGGCAAGTCGATCGGCCGCACCTCGCTGATCATCGATCCGAAGGACGGCCGGCTGCCGCCGCTCACACCGCAGGGGCAGAAGCTGCTGGACGAGCGCGCCGCCGCTCGGCGCGGGCGGGGCGCATTCGATTCGTGGGTCGACCGGCCGCTGCAGGAGCGCTGCATCATGTACCACGGCGTGCCGCCGCTGCCGACCGGCTACAACAACAACTACGAAATCACGCAGGCGCCCGGCGTCGTCGCGATTCTTCACGAGGAGATCCACGAGGTCCGGATCATCCCGCTCGACGGCCGTCCGCACGCGGGCCCGTCGATCCGGCAGTGGCTGGGCGATTCACGCGGCCACTGGGAAGGCGACACGCTCGTCGTCGAGACGACGAACTTCCGGCCGGACGCGGCGTTCAGGTTCCCCGCCGATCCGGCGACGCTTGCAGGTGATCGAGCGCTTCCGTCGCGTCGGCAAGGACGCGATCGACTATCAGTTCACGGTCGAGAACCCGTCGTTCTACTCGCGTCCGTTGACGGCGACGCTGCCGATGCGGCCGGCCGACGGCCTGATCTACGAATACGCGTGCCACGAGGGGAACTACGCGATCGTGCACGTCCTGCAGGGACATCGCGCCGAGGAAAAGCGCGCGGAAGAAGCGGCGAAGAAGTAAGCCACGTCGCAGCGGTGAGCTACTTCTTCCGCAGGTGCCCGTACATCAGTTCTTCGACGAACTCGACGCACTTGTACTCGAAGAGCTGCGCGTTCTTCTCGGTTCGCCGATAGAGCGGCATGCTCATCTTCCACGGCCGCGTGAAGACCTTCGGATCCTCGATCGTCGCTTCGTACTGCAGGTGGTCGGGACCGGTCCGCGTGTAGCGCTCGACCACGTGCAGCGCCTCGCTGTGGAAGTTGCCCGCGCGGTCGAACCAGGTCTGATCGTTGAAGCCGGTCACGTCGACGACCAGCGTGTCGCCGTCCCAGCGTCCGCGCGACCATCCCATCCAGGAGTCGATCGGCGCTTCGCCGACCTCCCGCATGTGCACGATGCGGCTGGCGCTCGCGAACTCGTAGGCGATCAGGATCGTGTTCTGCGATTGCACGATCTGAAACGGATACGGCATGTAGGTCGCGCGCGGCACGCCCGGCAGATAGCACTTGATCTCGGGATCGAGCGTCAGCCAGTTGGCGGCGTTCTCCTTCTTCTTCTGCCGCCGCCCACGGCTGATAGGGGATCTCGTTGCCCTCGACGACGCCCGCGCCGCCGGGAACGCTGAACGACGCGCCAAGCGCGACCACCGGACCTTGCCGGGCGGCGTGATCCTGGATGTCCCAGTTGGCCGTATTCATCGCCTGCCAGATGCCGTTCAGGTCGGCATGGCCATCCGCGGCGCGCGGCGCGCGATACCTCGCCGGCCGCGCAGGTGGCGGCGTGCGGGCGCCTGCCAGGCATCAACCGTCGCCGGCTCGCGGCGGCCGCCAGCGCGGCCACGGTCAGCACGACAACCATCCTGGGATGCATATGCATGGCGTCCTCCATGGTTGCCTGCACTCTACCGCGATTCGCCGATCAGGCCCTCGGCAGATTCCCTGAGTGGCCGGCGAAGGACCCGGCCTTGTCCTTGCCTGCAAGCGCGTCCGCGCGGAACGGCGATGAGCAGTTCCGTTGCGGGTGTCAGACACTCCGCCCAAAGCCACGGTGTCTGACGCTGGCTACGATTACGATGTATCGCGAGATTTACGGTCGCGACGCGCTCAAACCTCGTTAGAAACGTCGCTCCGTTCGAGACGTGGCTTGAGCAACGCCAGGTCCTTCCGGTTTGCCCCGGCAACCATGAACGACATGAAAGGCGCGAGCGCCTCGAGCTGCTGCGAAGCCGCTTCGAGGTGGTCGAGGACGGAGAGTCCGAGCTCGGCGAGGTGATCGGTGACTACGACGCGATCGTCGTCCGCTCGCAGACGACGCTCGACGCACCGCTCATCGCGCGCGCGACGCGGCTGAAGGTCATCGGCCGCGCCGGAGTGGGCCTGGACAACGTCGACGTCGACGCCGCGACGCGCCGCGGCATCGTCGTCGCGAATGCAGCCGAGTCGACGGTCGACTCGGCTGCCGAGCACGCCATCGCGCTCCTCCTCGCGCTCGCCCGCAACGTCCCGCAGGCGCACGCGGCGCTGACCGCGGGGACATGGGATCGCGCGCGGTTCACCGGGATCGAGCTCGCGGGCAAGACGCTGGGCGTGCTCGGGCTCGGACGCATCGGGCGCCTGGTCGCCCGCCGTGCGCTCGGCCTGGGCATGCGCGTCGTCGCGTTCGACCCGTTCGTCGCGGCCGAGCGTTTCCGGGAGCTCGGCGTCGAGGCGGCCGCGGCGCTCGACGACGTCTTTGCAGAGGCGGACGTCCTGACGCTGCACCTGCCGCTCAATTCGGAGACGCATGGGGTTCTCGGCGCGTCCGCGTTCGCGCGGATGAAGGACGGTGTGCGAATCGTGAACGCCGCGCGGGGCGAGCTGGTCGACGAGGACGCGCTCGTCGACGCCATCCGTTCGGGCAAGGTCGCCGGCGCTGCGCTCGACGTCTTCGCGAACGAGCCGTACTCCGGGCCGCTCCTGGGACTCCCGCAAGTCGTCGTCACCCCGCACCTCGCGGGCTCGACGACCGAGGCCCAGGATCGGGCGGGCGTCGTCATCGCGGAGCAGGTCGTGGCCGCGCTCGAGGGCGACATCGTGCCCAACGCCGTGAACATCCCGGTCGTGGACGCGAGCGAGCTCGAGCTCGTCGGTCCGTTCGTCCCGCTCGCGCGCACGCTCGGAGCACTCGGCATGTCACTCGCGCGCGGCCGCCCGGAGGCGCTCGCGGTTGGCGTGCACGGGCCTCTGTCGGAGCACGACACGCGCCCGCTCCTCGTGGCCGCACTCCGTGGGATGTTCGGCGGCCGCGTGGACGAGGTCGTGAACGACGTGAACGCCCTCGTGGTGGCTGCCGAACGCGGCGTCGAGGTGTCGGAGCAGCGCTCCGCGGCGTCGCAGCGCTACATGACGCTCATCCGGGTCACGGTTCGCACCGACGAGGAGGAGGTCGAAGTTGCGGGAACGACCGTAGGCCCGGAGCACAGACTCTTCCTCGCGGAGGCGCTCGGCTTCGCGATCGACATCGAGCTCGCACAGCGCATGGCCTTCCTCGCCTACGACGACATCCCGGGCGTGATCGGGACGGTCGGGACGATGTTCGGCGAGGCGGGCGTGAACATCGCGAACATGGCCGTCTCCCGCACGAACCCCGGCGGGAAGGCGCTCATGGCGTTCTCGATCGACTCCGCTGCTCCCGCACCGCTGCTCGAGCGCGTCCACGAGACCGGCTTCGACGACGCGAGGTTCGTCGACCATGCCTAGCGTCCCACAGCTCGGTGCGCGCGGAGGAGGCTGGGTCGCGCTGCAGCTCTCGCTGATCGCGGTCGTCTTCGTGCTCGGAGCAGCCGCTCCGGGCTGGCCGGACGGCGCTCACTGGTGGTTGAAGGGGGTCGGCGCCGCCTGCGCGGTCGCGGGCGCGATCGTGTTCGTCTCCGCGATCCGGACGCTCGGCGCGGCAATGACGCAGTTTCCGAAGCCCAACGAGCGCGGCGCGCTCGTCGTCGACGGCCCGTACGCCGTCGTGCGGCACCCCGTCTACTCGGGCGCGATCCTCCTGATCGGAGGGATCGCGCTCGCGCTCTCTCCGTGGGCGCTCGTGCCCACGGCGGTACTGGCGTTCGTGTGGGCCCTCAAGGCACGCGTCGAAGAGCGCCTGCTCACCGCTCGCTACCCGGGGTACGCGACCTACTGCGAGCACACGCGCTACCGCATCGTGCCCTTCGTCTACTGACCCCCTCAAGGTAGGCTCACAGGGTGGTAGGGGCCTGGCCGGAGCCCGTCGAGCGGGTGTCCTCCTTCCTCCGCGAATCGGGAGCCGACGCGCGGATCCACGAGTTTCCCAAGGGCACGCCGACCGCGCGCGACGCGGCGACGGCTGCGGGTTGCGAGCTCGCCCAGATCGTGAAGTCGCTCGTCCTCGTCTGCGATGAGCGACCGGTGCTCGCGCTCGTCCCGGGAGACCGCAGGGTCGATCCCGACAAGGTCGCGCGCGCGCTCGACGCCGACACTGCGCGGGTCGCGACCGCGCGCGAGGTCGAGGACGCAACCGGGTTCTCACCGGGTGGCAGTCGCACCGTTTCCGCTACCCAAGGTCGACGCAGTGCTGATGGAGCGCGCGCTCTACCGGCACCCGCTCGTGTGGGCGGGGGCCGGGTCGGAGCGGCACATGGTGGGAATCGCACCGTCCGAGCTCGGGCGGCTCGCCCGGGCGCGTCCGTTGGACGTGGTCTCGGAGCGTTCGTACGATTCGTCCAACGAAAAGGAGAGCTGAACCGTGCAGGAGACCGAGAAGATCTGGATGAACGGCGAGCTCGTGGACTGGGCGGACGCGAAGATCCACGTCGCGTCGCACGGGCTCAACTACGGCTCTGGCGTATTCGAGGGGATCCGTTGCTACGACACGCCGAAGGGCCCGGCGGTCTTTCGCCTTCGCGACCACCTGGTACGTCTCGAGAACTCGGCACGCGTCCTCTACATGGACCTCCCGTTCTCGGTCGACGAGCTCCGTTCCGCGGCACACGAGGTGATCGCGGCGAACGGGCTCACCTCCTGCTACCTCCGGCCCGTCGCGTTCTACGGGTACGGCGAGCTCGGCGTCGCCTCGACTGGGAATCCGGTCGAGGTCGTGCTCATCAGCTTCCCGTGGGGGGCCTATCTCGGTGAGGACAGCCAGAACCACGGGATCACCGCGAAAGTGTCGAGCTGGGAGCGCATCGGCCCGAACGTGGTACCGCACGTCGCGAAGGCCACCGGGATCTACCTGAACTCGATGCTCGCGACCATGGAGGCACGGCGCGGGGGCTACGACGAGGCGATCATGCTCTCGCACGAGGGCTACGTCGCCGACGGTCCCGGCGAGAACATCTTCGTCGTGAAGGACGGCGTGCTGACCACGCCGCCGCTCTCGATGTCGATCCTGCCCGGGGTCACGCGCGACACGATCATCCAGATCGCCCAGGACCTCGGTCACCGCGTCGAGGAGAAGCTCCTGATCCGCACCGACCTCTACCTCGCGGACGAGGTGTTCATGGTCGGCACCGCCACCGAGGTGGCGCCGGTCAGGTCCGTCGACGATCGCGAGATCGGCGTCGGCCCGGTCACGCGCGAGCTGCAGAAGGCGTATCTCGACACGGTCCAGGGGCACAGCGAGCGCTGGAGCCACTGGCTCGACGTCGTCGAGATGTCGCCCTCGGCCGCCTAGCCGCGCGTGGCGTCCGTCCGCACGGTCGGGCTCTCCCTTCCCTGGCTCGACGAGCGGGAGGAGGAGCTCGTCGCCGAGGTGCTCCGCTCGGGCCGCCTCTCGCTCGGCCCGTCGATCGACCGGTTCGAGGAGGAGTTCGCCGCGATCGTCGGAGCGCCGTACGCCGCCGCCGTGTCGAGCGGCACCGCGGGTCTGCACCTGCTCTGCATCACCGCGGGCATCGGCGCCGGCGACGAGGTCGTGACCTCGCCGTACTCGTTCGTCGCGTCGGCGAACTGCGCGATCTACGAAGGCGCGACGCCGGTCTTCGCCGACGTCGATCGCAGGACGCTCAACCTCGACCCGGCCGCGGTCGAGGCGGCGATCACCGAGCGGACGCGGGCGGTCGTCGCCGTCGACATCTACGGCTACCCGTGTGAGCTCGACGAGCTCCGCGCGATCTGCGACGCACGCGGCATCGCGTTGATCCAGGACGCCTGCGAGGCGCTCGGCGCCCGCTACAAGGGAGCGCTGCTCGGGTCGCAGGGGCCACCGGCGGTGTTCGCCTTCTACCCCAACAAGCAGATGACGACGGGCGAGGGCGGGATGATCACGACGCACTCCGAGGACGAGTGGCGCCTGCTGCGGAGCCTGCGCAACCAGGGACGCGCGGATTCCGGCGGGTGGCTCGACCACGCGCGGCTCGGCTTCAACTACCGGCTCTCGGACATCGAGGCCGCCATCGGGCTCGGGCAGCTCGAGAAGCTCGACGCGATCCTCGCCGCGCGGAGTGAGGTCGCCGGCCGCTACGCGCAGCTCCTCGGTGACATCCCCGGGCTCGAGCTGCCGTGCGCCGACGACGACGAGCACGAGCGGTCGTGGTTCGTCTACGTCGTCGCGCTGCCGGCCGGAGCCGACCGCGAGGAGGTCGTCGGCCGGCTCACCGAGAGCGGCATCCAGACCGCCCGTTACCTGCCGTGCATCCACCTGCAGTCGTACATGCGCGAGCGGTACGGGTTCTCCGAGGGGTTGTGCCCGGTCGCCGAGGAGGTGTCCGCGCGCACGCTCGCGCTGCCCTTCCACGCGCGGCTCCCGGAGGACGACCAGGAGTACGTCGCGGGCGTCCTCCGCGAAGCGCTGCGCTAGTCCTCGAGGCGCGCGTCATACTCCGCGCATGGCGTCGAGCATGGTCTTCCTCGGCTTCGGCAAGTACGCGCGCGCGGACAAGATCTACGCACTCGAGCCGATCACGGGTGACGACCGAGGGGGAGGCCGGCGCACGCGAGTGTGGGTCGAGGGGCTCCCCGAGCCGCTCGTCGCCTCGCGGACGGAGCGCACGATCCTGCACGACATGGGTCACGAGGCGGGCGACACGGTCCTCCTCGACGGCGCACTCGACCTCGCCGAGCGCCTCGCGGCCGCGGCGGAGGAGGGGCGCGTCGACCTCGGCGATCTCGGCCGTCGTGCACGCAAGGTGCTCGCCGCGACCGCGCGGCCGAGCGAGACCGAGCCGCTCTTCTGACCGATTTCGGCGGCTTCTTCCAGCGCGACGCCGTGGTCGTGGCGCGGGAGCTCGTCGGTTGGACGCTGCAGCTCGACGATGTCGGCGGCGTGATCGTCGAGACCGAGGCGTATCGGGAGGACGATCCGGCAAGCCACTCGTTCGGCGGGCCGCGTGGGCGGAACGTGACGATGTTCGGTTCGCCCGGCCGTCTGTACGTCTATCGCTCCTACGGCATCCACTGGTGCGCGAACATCGTCTGCGCCGCCGAGGGTGTGGGCGCGGCGGTGCTCTTACGCGCGCTCGAGCCGACCTCCGGAGTCGGACGCATGCGCGAGCGCCGCGGCGTGGACGACCTGCATCTCCTCGCTGCCGGCCCGGGGCGGCTGACGCAGGCGCTCGGCATCTCGGGCGCCCACGACGGCGCCGACGCTCTCGGCGCCTCCGTTCGAGCTCGTCCCGCGTACGCGTGATCTCGACGTGATCGCCTCTCCACGGATCGGGATCAGTCGCGCGACGGAGAAGCCGTGGCGCTACTCGGTCGCCGGCTCTACGTTCGTGAGCCGTCCCCGACCACGAGCCTGACGCGCAGCCCCGGCGCGATCGCGACGCCGGGAGCCGGCGACTGACGGACGACCGTGCCGGTGCGCCCGGGCGCCGTCTTCGCCTGCAGTCTGACGTGGAGCCGTGCCGCCTCGTGCTCGACGTCGCGGACGCTCGAGCCGACGAAGTTCGGGAGCGCTCCGTACCGCGCCTTCGAGACCCAGATCGTCACGTCCTTGTTCGCGGAAAGCCCTCC
The DNA here is from genome assembly GCA_963846995.1 of uncultured Gaiellaceae bacterium. Lineage (GTDB taxonomy): Bacteria > Actinomycetota > Thermoleophilia > Gaiellales > Gaiellaceae > GMQP-bins7. The sequence goes on from CAWJYD010000007.1 coordinate 10,767, forward strand.
CGAGCGCGGCTCCTGGCTGAGGACGATCCCCGGCAGATGCCCGGGTTTCGCCGGCGCGTAGACGACGTTCGCCGCGAGGGGCTGCTGCGCGAGCCGCTCCTTCGCCCCCTCTGCGGTCATCCCGACGACGAGCGGCACGGAGACCTCGTTCGGCTGGCAGTCGGCCTTCGTGTCCGGGCCTTCGCCGGAGAAGTAGGCGATGAGCCGAGCGCCACGGCAGTAGCCGTTGTCCTGCTGCCACTTGCCTCCGCGGTCGACGACCCAGGTCGAGACGCCGCCCTGGTACGGCGGCGAGTCGAACGAGTGCGTGTCGGACTTCTCGACCTTCTCCATGAAGGCCTTCCAGATCAGCGCCGGGAGCGTGCCCCCGGCAACGGGCTCGCCGCCGAACTCGGTGAGCATCGGCCGCAGGGAGTCCGGGTAGCCGACCCACACCGCGACGACGAGGTCCGGTGTGTAGCCGACGAACCAGGCATCGCCGTAGTTGTCGGTCGTCCCGGTCTTGCCGGCGATCTCGAGTCCGGGAATGGATGCGCGCCGCCCGGTTCCCTCGCGGACGACGTTCTGGAGGATGCTCGTAATGAGCTCGGCGTGGCCCTCGTCCAGGACCTGCTTCGGGATCGGCCCGTTGTCGTCGACGTGCCCCGAGCGCACGTGGTCGACGGACTCGACGACGCGCGGCGTGTTCCCGAGCTCGGAGCCGTCGATGCGCCTGCCGTCGTTCGCGAGCGTCGCGTACGCGCGCGCCATTTCGAGCGGGCTCACGGCCGCGGAGCCGAGGCCGATGGAGAAGTAGGGCTGGAGCTGGCTGCGGATCCCCAGACTGTGCGCGGTCTTCACGATCTCGTTCGGGCCGACTATGTCCGTCAGCTGCGCGAACACCGAGTTGTCGGACGACACGATCGCGCGCGAGATGCTCACGCGACCGAGGTAGGTGTGGTCGTAGTTCGTCACCTTCCAGATCCGGTCGCCCGCGTCGATCGAGACCGGCTTCGACTCGATCTCCGTGATCGGCGAGATCCCCTCGTTCATCGCCGAGGCGAGGACGATCGGCTTGAACGCCGAGCCGGGCTGCCGCTTCGCCTGCGCCGCGAGGTTGAACTGGCTGCGGCGGAAGTTCCTCCCGCCGAACATCGCCTTCACGGCGCCCGTGTGCGGGTCGATCGCGACCAGGGCGGCCGCGGGCCCGCTCGGATTGCGCAGCACCTGCTCGATCGCGGCGCGGGCCTTCAGCTGAAGGCCGAGGTCGATCGTCGTCGTGACGTGGAGGCCCCCGCCGAAGACGCGACCTGCCCCGTAGTGCGCGACGAGCTGATCCTTCACGTAGTTGACGAAGTACGGCGCCGGCCCGCGCGTCCCCGGGAGCCGGATGTCCTCGGGCGCCGGGAGCTCCGCCTTGTTCGCGCGGGCGAACTGCCGCTTCGTGATCTTCCCCTGCTCGAACATGAGCTCGAGGACGTGGTGGCGACGGAGCCGCGCGTCGCGAGGATTCGCGGCCGGGTCGTAGAGGGACGGGTCGGAGGGGATGCCGGCGAGGAGCGCCGCGTCGGGAAGCGTCAGCTCGCTCGCGCTCTTCTTGAAGTAGGCGTGCGCCGCCTGCTGGATCCCGTATGCGCCGTGCCCGAAGTAGATCGTGTTCAGGTACGCGGTGAGGATCCGGTCCTTGCTCCAGCGCTGCTCGAGCTGCCAGGCGAGCGCGGCCTCGCGGATCTTGCGCGCGAACGTGCGCTCGTTCCGGATGTAGGCGTTCTTGACGAACTGCTGCGTGATCGTCGAGCCACCCTCGACGATGCCCTTCTGCCGCACGTCCTCCCACAGCGCTCGTCCGATCCCGTGGACGTCGACCCCGTTGTGCTCGAAGAACCGCTGGTCCTCCACCGAGACGATCGCCTGACGCATGATCGGCGCGATGTCGTCCGTCCCGACGAGCACGCGGCTCTCGTCACCGCGGAGGACGGCGAGGACGCTCTTCCCGTTCGAGGCGTAGACGACGCTGTCGACCTCGGAGTGTTGCGCGGCAGGGTCGAGCGTCGGAATCTCGCTCGCGACCGCCCGCATGAGGCCGAACGAGAACGAGATCGCGGCGGTGACGAAGAGGACGAGCAGCAGCGCCGCGAGCCGACGCTTGCGAACCCGGCGCCGTCGACGCGGCGTCACCTTCTCCTTCCGAACCCGCAAGAGCGTGGATTCTAGCTCGGAAGCGGGTTTTTCCCGCACGGAGAACTCCTAGAACGGCTGCGAGGTGACGATCGGAGCGGTTGAGGGGCGGTCGGCACCGCCCGCAGGCTCGATGGTCACTGCGACGACGTCTCCCGTCTGCACGGCCCCGTCGACGCCGAGCACCTGTGCGTCGCCGCCTCCGTGGAAGAGTCCCGCGCGCTCGGCCTCGGCGGCGTTTCCGCCCGGCATGATCCAGAGCTCGTAGGTCTTGCCCGACGGGGCCGGCTCCAGGCCGTCGACGACGAGTACGGAGCGGCCCTCCGGGCCCACCACGAGCTTGCCGGTGCCGGAGTCGAGGTCGACCGAGCGACTGTTCGGGTCGACGAGCACGGCGGCGTTCGCGCGCTCCCGCTCGAGCGCCGAGCGCGAGTCGTCGAGTTGGAGCGAGAGGTGGGCGGCCCAGAGTCCGATCCCGAGAGCGACCACCGCGGCGACGGCAGCGGTCGCTGCAAGCACCGGAACGAGGCGGTGCCTTCGAGGCGCGAACGGGACGACGACCTGCGGCTCGTTACGAGCGTCCGCGAGGATCCGGTCGCGCAGACCGTCGCTCGGCTCCGGGCCGGTCGCCGCGACCGCGAGCGCCTCCGTCGTGACCCAGAAGGACTCGAGCTCGCCCTGGCACCGCGTGCACGTGGCGAGGTGGGCCTCGTACGCCTCGCGCTGCGCGTCGTCGAGCGCGTCGAGCGCGTATCCGGCGGTCAGCTCGTGAATTCCGGCTTCCATGACCCTTCCTGAGTGGCGTCGTCGAGGAGCTCTCGCAGACGCGCGAGCCCCGCGAACATCCTGCTCTTGATCGTACCGAGCGGCACGCCGAGCCTCTCGGCGAGCTCCGACTGCGTGAAGCCTCCGTAGTACGCGAGCTCGAGCGCCTCGCGCTGGACGTCGGGGAGCTGCTTGAGCGCCGCCTGCACGCGCTCGCGGTCGAACCGCAGCCATGCCGCCTCCTCCGTCCGCTCGGGCGCTTCCGCGCCACCGGCGTCCTCGCCGAGGGGCTCGACGTGGCGCCGCTCCTCGCGACGCACGAGGTCGACGGCGCGGCGATGCACGAGTGTGAGGATCCACGTGCTGGCCTTCGCGCGCTCTGCGCGGAACGTGGCCGCGTTCCGCCACACCTGGAGGAACGCCTCCTGGACGGCGTCCTCCGCGTAGCGGTCGTCGCGGAGCACGCGCAGCGCGAGTCCGTAGGCGATGCGCCCGACCCGGTCGTACAGCTCGGCGAGCGCCTGCTCGTCGCCACGGGCAACGAGTGCCACCAGGGCTTCGTCCGAGAGGTGGGCGTGGTGCTTCCGCATGGCGAAGCGGTCCTGCGTCGGCGGGGACGCTAACAGCAGTGGGGCCATGGCCTGCACGCCTTTCCTTCGCCGGATGTTGCGTTCCGGTTCATGTCGAACCGACCCACGTGACATTGCGAACAACGGCCGTTCCCAACCTGTCGTTCCTAGAGAGGAGTGCAGATGCGCAAAGGGGTCACCCTGGTCGCCACCGCTGGCCTGCTGGTCGCAGCAGCCGCGGTCGGGGCCACGATCCTGGGTCCAGGGACCGGCGCGGCATCGAGCCATCGCGAGGCACCGCTGATCGCGGAGGATCCGTCCGCCGACCTCACGGACCTGTACGCGTTCCGGAGCCCGGACAACCCGGGCACCGTGACGATCCTCGCCAACGTCATCCCAGGCGAGGACCCGGCCGCAGGCCCGAACTGGTACACGTTCTCGCCGAACGCGCGGTACAACCTGAAGGTCGACACGAACGGGGACGCGCTTCCCGACGTGACGTACCGCTTCCAGTTCAAGACCAAGACCGGGCCGTTCTTCCTCGGCGACACCGCCCAGCCGTACACGGTGACGCGCGTCGTCGGGCACAAGGCGAAGGTCGTCGCACGCGGGACGACTCCGCCGAACAACATCGGGCCTCGCTCGACCCCGAACTACCACGCGCTCGCCGAGAAGGGGATCCTCTCCCTCGCCGGCGGCGGCAAGGTGTTCGCCGGTCAGCGCGACGACCCGTTCTTCGGCGACGTCGGGGCGATCTTCGACCTCGTCGCCATCCGGAAGGGCACGGGCAACATGGGCGGCGGCAAGGACTTCTTCGCCGGCTACGGTGTCCACACGTTCGGCGTCCAGGTCCCGATCGCGGGCCTGCACGCGAAGAACAGCACCATCGGAGTGTGGTCGTCCGTCGACCGCCGCGCCATCACGCGGCGGGGTGCGGCCACGCGGAACTCCGGCGCGTGGGTCCAGGTCGACCGCCTGGCCAACCCGCTCGTCAACGAGGTCGTCATCCCGACGGGCCTCAAGGATCAGTGGAACGCGCTCCAGCCGTCGCAGGAGGCGAGGTTCGAGAAGTACTACACCTCTCCGATCCTCGCGGCGGTCATCAACAAGCTGTACAAGCTCGGCGCTCCGGAGACCGGCCGTGACGACCTCGTCGCGGTGCTGCTCACCGGCGTTCCGAAGCTGAACTACACCGGCCCGAAGCTGGCCGACCTGCTCCGCGTGAACCTCTCCATCCCGGTGACGAAGGATCCGAACCGGCTGGGGGTTCTCGGAGGGGACGTCCAGGGCTGGCCGAACGGCCGTCGGCTCGACGACGACGTCATCGACATCGCCGAGCAGGCCGTCGGCGGCTTCCTCAAGGGAACGAAGCTGCCTCTCGGCGACGGCGTGAACGGTGACGACAGGAGTCCCATGCCGTCGTTCCCGTACATCGCGGATCCGCAGAGCGGGTTCGACAACACGAAGGGCAAGTAGCCGTCTCGTTCGGACAGGTCAGGTGTCAGACACGGTGTCTGACACCTGACCGGCCGAACCGGCCGTGTCGGCTGGGCGAATGACACGCGTGAGATTTCTTCTGGCCGCGGTTGCCATCGCCGTGGCGGCCCTGGCCGCACCGGCCCTGGCTTCCGCGCACCCGCTTGGAAACTTCACGACGAACCGCTACGACGAGGTCGTCGCCTCGGGTGACCGCCTCTACGTCCTCTCCGTTCTCGACCTCGCGGAGATCCCGACGTTCCAGGCGAAGCCGGACGTCGCACGCCTGGGCCACGAGGGGTACGCGAGCTCCGTCTCGCGCCAGATCGAGGACGCCCTCGCGGTCTCCGTCGACGGCGCGCCGCGGTCACTCCGTGCTCTGCGCCACACACTCGTCTTCCCGCAGGGCGTCGGTGGCCTGCACACGACCCGTCTCGAGGTCGTCTACGACGCCGGCTCGGCTCCCGCGAGCGGCACCGTCTCGATCCGAGACGGTTCGTTCCCGGACCGGATCGGGTGGCGCGAGATCGTCGTCTCGGCAAGCCGGGGGGCGGCGCTCGACGCGTCGGATGCGCCGACCCGGAGCATCAGCGACCGACTGCTCGTCTACCCGAAGAACCTGCTCACGAGCCCGCTCCACGTTCGCACCGCAGCTGCGACGGTGCGCGCCGGAACCGCGGACGGAGAACCACCTGCGCTCGGTCACGCGACGACCGCACCCGTCCGCGCGAGCAGCGGCACGGGAAGCTTCGCCTCTCTCGTCGCGCGCGACCACCTGAGTGTCGGGTTCGTCCTGGTGGCGCTCCTGCTGGCCCTCTTCTGGGGCTCCGCCCACGCGCTCACCCCAGGGCATGGCAAGTCGATCGTCGCCGCCTACCTCGTCGGGTCGCGGGGACGTGCACGCGACGCGCTCGCGCTCGGCGGGATCGTCACGCTCACTCATACGATCGGCGTCTTCGCGCTCGGGCTCGTGACGCTCGCACTCTCCGAGTTCATCGTCCCCGAGGATCTCTACCCGTGGCTGAACCTCGTCTCCGCGGTCCTCGTCGTCTGCGTGGGCGTCGTCGTCCTGCGCGAGCGGCTTCGCGCGGCACTCGGGTCGCCGTCGCGCCTGCACTCCCATGGACATGGTCATTCGCATGCTCATGAGCAGTCCCACGGTCATCACCACCACGAGGGGATGACGGACGAGGAGCATGCACGGGCTCACCTGCCTGCCGCCGGGACCGGCTGGCGCGGGCTGCTCGCGGTCGGAATCTCGGGTGGGATCATCCCGTGCCCGACCGCACTCGTCGTGCTCCTCGCGGCGATCTCGCTCCACCGCGTCGCGTTCGGGCTGGTTCTCATCGTGGCGTTCTCGCTCGGCCTCGCCGGCGTCATCTCCGGCATCGGACTGATCGCGGTGGGCGCGCGCAGCACGTTCCGGCGCGTGAGCTTCGAGGGGCCGGTCATTCGCGCGCTGCCGGCGGTGAGCGCGTTGCTCGTGCTCGGGATCGGGATCGCTATGACGGCGCGCGCGCTCCCCAAGCTGGTCTGAACTACCCTGCGCTCGATGACCTCCGTCCGCCCGACCGCGCCGCTCCACGTCGACTCGGTGGAGGCGGCCGAAGCGGCCCTTCGCGAGCGGGGCTTACGCGTGTCGGCCACCCGCAGGCTCGTCCTCGAGTCGCTCTTCATCGCGGACACGCCCCTCGTCGCGGAAGAGATCGCCCGCGGCGTCCCGGACCGGATCCCGCAGATGGACCTCCCGTCCGTGTACCGGAACCTCGAGCTGCTCGAGGAGGTCGGCCTGGTTCGCCACGTCCATCTCGGTCATGGCGCCGGCCGCTACGCGCTCGCGCGTGACGCAGGCCGCGAGTACCTCGTGTGCGAGGCGTGCGGAGCGGTCACGGCGCTCGCACCCTCCGAGCTCGACGACGTGCGCACGCTCGTTCGGGAGCAACACGGATTCGAGGCGATGTTCCACCACTTCCCGATCGTCGGGCTCTGCGCATCGTGCGCCGCCGCGCGCCCGACGCCGTCATGACGGAAGGTCGACGGCCTTCGTGAGGAGCGCTACGCTCGCGCGCACCGACCGAGGAGGAGCCCCGTGAGCGATCACTCCCACGACACCCCGCACGCCCACGAGCACACGCACGAGGACGGGACCGAGCACTCGCACGACCACACGGATCACGACCACTCGCACCACGACCACGAACACACGCACGACGACGGTACGACGCACGCGCACGACCACGTCCATGCCGCGGGCCACGAGGAAGAGCACGATCACACGCACGCCAAGAAGCCAGGCTTCCTCGCGCGCTTCTTCGGCGCTCGCTGACCGCGCTCCGCGCTTTAAGACGGCCGCAAGCTTTCCGCGCTCGAATGATGGCGCCGGGCGCTCGCCCGGCTCGACCAGAGGAGAGGAGAGCCATGCGAACGTTTCTCGCGCTCGCCGTCGTCGCCCTCGTCGTCCCGGCGCTCGCGCTCGCGGGCGCGCAGTCCATGAGCCCGGTCGTCTCGGCGAAGCTCAAAGGCTCGAGCGAGGCGCCGGTGAAGGGCGACCCGAACGGCAGGGGCCTGGCCGTCATCCACTTCAACGCCGCGAAGGGCACGACGTGCTGGTCCTTCACGGGAGTCAGCGGCATCGACAAACCCACAGCTGCGCACATCCACAAGGGCTCGAAGGGTGCCTCGGGGCCGGTCGTCGTGCCGTTCGGCAAGGCGTATTCGGCGAAGGGGTGCGTGAAGACGGCGAAGGCGACGATCGAGAAGATCGAGACCAGCCCGAACGCGTACTACGTGAACATCCACACCGCGAAGTACCCGGCGGGCGCGTTGCGTGGCCAGCTCGTCGTCGGGATGGAGGGCTAGTCCCTGGAGCACGCGCGCGGGGGAGCCGAGCGCTCCCTCGCGCCGCGCCGTCTAGCCGAAGGTGAAGGCGTAGCCCTCGACCCCGGCCGGCACCTGGAGCTCGAGGAGACCGTGGCGGAGGCGTGGAAATCGCGCGAGCGTGTAGAGGCGGGGCGTGCCCGAGACGACCACGTCCTCGAGCGGCTTGCCGTCGACGAGCACCCGGATGCTTCCCGTGCCGCCGAGGACGAGGAAGATCTTCCGCGCCTGGAAGCGGAGGCGAAGCCTGGCGCCGGGTCCGGCGACGATCCGCGAGGGCTGAACCGTCCACGTGCCCGCGTACGCCAGAGCGTCCTGAGGTAGTTGCGCGGGAAAGTGGTAGCGCGCCGGGGAGTCAAGGATGGGCTGCCCGCTCGCGAAGCGGTCGAGCCGCGCGTAGCCGAGGTACGACTCGGGGGTCGTGAGCTCCTGCGGCGTCGTGTCCGCGATGGAGGTGCGCTTCACGCCGGCCTTCTCGCCGAGCAGCTGCCGGATGAGCCCTTCCGTCTCCCCGTACGAGCCCTCGCCGAAGTGCTCGTGCCGTACGTGGCCGGTCTTGTCGATGAGGTACTCGGCGGGCCAGTAGTCGTTCGAGTAGGCACGCCACGTCGCGAACGAGTTGTCGAGCGCGACCGGGTACTCGACGCCGAGCCGGTGAACGGCGGAGCGCACGTTGTCCGGCACGTGCTCGAATGCGAACTCGGGACTGTGCACGCCGACGATCGTCAGCCCCGCCTTCCGGTACGCGCGATCCCAGGCCTCGAGGTGGGGGAGGGTTCGCAGGCAGTTGATGCACGAGTAGGTCCAGAAGTCCACAAGGACGACCCGTCCGCGCAGCTTCGCCAGCGAAAGCGGCTGTCCGTTCGGCGTGTTCAGCCAGAGGTCGATCCCGCGGAAGTCGGGAGCGGCCGCACGGGAGTCGGAAGCGGCGACGGCGGAGGGCGCCTGACCGCTGAGCCGGTCGAGCTGACGGCGTGCCGCCGAGCTCTGCTCGACGCGTTTCTGGAGCGCTGACGTGTAGCCGGGCACCGCGGTCGTGAAGTGCTGGTCGACGCCGAAGGCGATTGCGAGCGCCGTCACCGCGACGACGACGCCCGCCGCCTTGCGGGCAGCGCCTGCGTGCGTGCGGACGACCTTCATCCCAGACCCGAGCCGCTGGCCGCCGATAGCGATCGCGAGCATCGGCACCGCGGCGCCGACCGCATAGGCGGCGGTGACGAGGACGATCCGAAACGTCACGGTCCCGCTCGCCGCGAGGGCGGTCACCGCCGCGAGCACCGGGCCGGCGCACGGGACGAACACGAGCCCGACGCTGAGCCCTACGACGAAGCCGTTCGAGTCCTGCCCGACGCGACGTCGCGTGAGGAACAGGAACGGACGCTCGAGGAGCCACGCGACGCGCTGCGAGAGCAGGCTCGCGGCGAGCACGAGCAGCGCTGCGATCGCGATGTTGCGGAGCAGGTCCTGCGGCAGGCCGAGGGCGCTGAGGAGCGCCGCCCCGGCGAGGGTGAACGTCGTGAAGGAGACGACGAGGCCGGCGACGATCGCGAAGGGTCGCCGGCGATCCGTGCTGCTCGCGCTGCCCGCGAGGAGGATGGGGAGGACCGGCAGGACGCAGGGCGAGATTGCCGTGATGATCCCTGCGAGGAACGCGATCGCGAGCAGCACGAGCACGGGGAAAGGGTAGGCGGCCGCCCCTTACGGAGGCGTGAATTCACACGTCGTTTAGGCTCAGCGGCCGTGGAGCAGCTCCTCACGATCGACGACGCCGAGCGCATGGCCGAGCAGGCCGTGACGCCGGAGGCGTGGAGCTACATCGTCGGCGGGTCCGGCGACGAGCGCACCCTGCGGTGGAATCGGGAGGCGTTCTCGCACTTCCGCCTGAGGCCGCGCGTGCTCGTCGACGTCGCTGCCGTGAGCACCGAGACGACCGTGCTGGGGACGACCGTCTCGATGCCCGCGCTCGTCGCACCGATGGCGTTCCAGCAGATCGCCCACGAGGAGGGCGAGGTCGCGATGGCCCGCGGCGCGGCGGCGGCGGGCACGCTCATGTGCGTCTCGACGGTCGCGACCGCGACGCCCGCTGACATCGCCACCGCCGCGCCCGGGGCACCACGGTGGCTCCAGATCTACGTCTTCCGCGACCGCGGCGTGAGCGACGACGTGATCGCGCAGGCGCTGGAGGCCGGCTTCACGGCCCTCGTCCTCACCGCCGACCTCCCTGTGTACGGGATCCGGCACCGCGAGTCGCGGACGGGCTTCGAGGCGCCCGAGGAGGACGTCCCTGCGATCGTCGCAGCACGCGCGCGTGGCGGCGAGCGCGAAGGTCATCACTCCCTCGGTCTCCTCGAGGCCGGTCTCGAGTGGGATTACGTGACGGAGCTCCGCGAGCGCTGGAACGTCCCGGTGCTCGTCAAGGGACTCGTGACGGCGGAGGACGCGGATCTCGCCTGCCAGCACGGCGCCTCCGGCGTCGTCGTCTCCAACCACGGCGGGCGCCAGCTCGACGGCGCGATCGCCTCGCTCGAGGCCCTGCCCGAGGTCGTCGAGGTGGTCGGCGACCGGGCCGAGGTCTTCCTCGACGGCGGGGTGCGGCGAGGTACGGACGTCGTCATGGCGCTGGCGCTCGGCGCGCGTGCCGTCCTCGTGGGCCGCCCGGCGCTCTACGGCCTCGCGTTCGGCGGAGCCAGGGGCGTCGAGCAGGTGCTCGAGATCCTGCGCGAGGAGACCGAGAACGCCCTCGCGCTCCTCGGCTGCCGCTCCCCGGCGGACGTGACCGCGTCGCACGTCACCCGAGGCTGACCGTGGGTGTCGCCGAGCTCACCCGCGGCGCGGTGCACGTGCTGCCTGCCGGCACGCTGGAGGAGAAGCTCGCCAGCGGTCGCCCGCTGCGCGTGAAGCTCGGAATCGACGTCACCTCGCCGGACATCCACGTCGGCCGGGGCATCCCGCTCCAGCGGATGCGGGCGTTCCAGGACGAGGGCCACGTCGGCGTCTTCATCATCGGCGACTACACGACTCGCATCGGGGATCCCTCCGGACGGTCGGCGGAGCGGCCCATCCTCTCCGACGACGAGATCGACGCGAACGCCAAGACGTACATCGAGCAGGCGTACCAGATCGTCCTGCCCGAGCAGACGGAGGTGAGGTTCAACAGCGAATGGCTCGGCGGCCTCAGCTTCGCCGACGTCATCCGGCTGACGCGGATGATGACCGTCGCCCAGATGCTCGAGCGCGACGACTTCTCCGACCGCTACGCGGCGGAGCAGCCGATCTCCGTCTCCGAGCTCCTCTACCCGCTCATGCAGGCATACGACTCCGTAGCGGTGCGGGCCGACGTCGAGCTCGGTGGAACCGACCAGCTGTACAACCTCCTCGCCGGCAGGGAGGTGATGCAGGCCTACGGGCTCGAGCCGCAGGTCGTCCTCACGATGCCGCTGCTCGTCTCGTGGGACGGCGAGAAGATGAGCTCGTCCCTGGGCAACAACATTCCCCTCACGGCGCCGCCCGAGGAGCAGTTCGGCCGGACGATGCGGATCTCCGACGAGCTCCTCGGCGAGTGGTACCGACTCGTCGTGCAGGAGGAGCTGCCGCCCGAGGCCGACCCGCTCGCGGCGAAGCTCGCCCTCGCGCGCTGGATCGTCACGCGCTCGCACGGGGCGGAGGCGGCCGCCGACGCCGAGCGCCACTTCACGCAGGTCGTACGCGAGGGGCGCGCTCCGGACGACGTGCCCGAGGTCGCGCTCCCGGACGGAGATCCGGTCCACGTGCCGGCTGTCCTGGCCGCTGCGTTCGGGCTCTCGACGAGCGAGGCTCGCCGGCTCCTGGCGCAGGGCGGGGTACGGGCCGACGGCCAGCTCGCTCGAGGAGCTCGACGTCCCGCGCGCGCGTCTTGCAGGCGCCGTCGTACAGGCGGGCAAGCGTCGCTTCGCGCGTCTCACCGGCTGATGCCCGATGGCCGCGCGAACGGCTTGGTTGACAGCAGAAACCCGTGTGCTACCATCGTTCGGCCTTCCGCGAGGAGGGCACGGAAAGCCTGTCACTCGACGAACTGGAGAGCCTTCGAGCGAGCGGATACGACCTTCGTTGTTCCCTCCCGACGGCCTCTGGTGCGAGTCAGAGGCTTTTTGTTGCCGCAAGAGCGGCGCGGTCTTTGAAAACTCAACAGCGTGAAACGTCGAGACCGCTCGGAGGCTTCAGCCTGCGAGCGGACATGAACCCGTCTTCTTGTTCCTTTGGAAGACGATCGAGCATCGAGCTCGAACTGAACAGACTCTGTTCTCGGGAAAGACGCTCGCTACGCAGGATTCTGCGTCCGCGGGCTGTCCGAGAACTTCCAAGTCTTTCACGGAGAGTTTGATCCTGGCTCAGGACGAACGCTGGCGGCGCGCTTAACACATGCAAGTCGAGCGAGAACCGGAGCTTCGGCTCCGGGGACAGCGGCGAACGGGTGAGTAACACGTGGATAACCTGCCCTCGGCACCGGGATAGCCCGGGGAAACCCGGATTAATACCGGATGGCCCTTTCGGCTTTCGAGCCGGTCGGAAAAGGTAGCTTCGGCCTCCGGCCGAGGATGGGTCCGCGGCGGATTAGCTTGTTGGTGGGGTAACGGCCTACCAAGGCTCCGATCCGTAGCTGGTCTGAGAGGACGATCAGCCACACTGGGACTGAGACACGGCCCAGACTCCTACGGGAGGCAGCAGTGGGGAATCTTGCGCAATGGGCGAAAGCCTGACGCAGCGACGCCGCGTGAGGGAGGAAGGCCTTCGGGTTGTAAACCTCTTTCAGGAGGGACGAAGCTACTCGGGTGAATAGCCCAGAGGGTGACGGTACCTCCAGAAGAAGCCCCGGCTAACTACGTGCCAGCAGCCGCGGTAATACGTAGGGGGCAAGCGTTGTCCGGATTTACTGGGCGTAAAGAGCGTGTAGGCGGCCACGCAGGTCCGTTGTGAAAACTGGAGGCTCAACCTCCAGCTGTCGACGGAAACCGTGTGGCTAGAGTCCGGAAGAGGAGAGTGGAATTCCTGGTGTAGCGGTGAAATGCGCAGATATCAGGAAGAACACCAATGGCGAAGGCAGCTCTCTGGGACGGTACTGACGCTGAGACGCGAAAGCGTGGGGAGCGAACAGGATTAGATACCCTGGTAGTCCACGCCGTAAACGATGGGTGCTAGGTGTGGGAGGTGTCGACTCCTTCCGTGCCGTAGCTAACGCATTAAGCACCCCGCCTGGGGAGTACGGCCGCAAGGCTAAAACTCAAAGGAATTGACGGGGCCCCGCACAAGCAGCGGAGCATGTGGTTTAATTCGATGCAACGCGAAGAACCTTACCAGGGCTTGACATGCACTGGAAAACCGTAGAAATACGGTCCTCCTTCGGGACTAGTGCACAGGTGGTGCATGGCTGTCGTCAGCTCGTGTCGTGAGATGTTGGGTTAAGTCCCGCAACGAGCGCAACCCCTGTCCCATGTTGCCAGCGAGTAATGTCGGGGACTCATGGGAGACTGCCGGTGACAAATCGGAGGAAGGTGGGGATGATGTCAAGTCATCATGCCCCTTATGTCCTGGGCTACACACGTGCTACATTGGCCGGTACAAAGGGCTGCAAACTTGTGAGAGTGAGCGAATCCCAAAAAGCCGGTCCCGGTTCGGATTGAAGGCTGAAACTCGCCTTCATGAAGGCGGAGTTGCTAGTAATCGCGGATCAGCAACGCCGCGGTGAATACGTACACGGGGCTTGTACACACCGCCCGTCACACCACGAAAGTCGGCAATACCCGAAGCCGGTGAGCTAACCGCAAGGAGGCAGCCGTCGAAGGTAGGGTTGATGATTGGGGTGAAGTCGTAACAAGGTAGCCGTAGCGGAAGCTGCGGCTGGATCACCTCCTTTCTAGGGAATACGGGAGCAATTACCCCGTAGGCGTCGGACCCGTCGATGGTCTTCCGAGACCGTCCGGCCACTCCGGCTCGCCTGGAACAACGTCGACCTCGATGCCGGCAGTGTCGATTGCCCGCCTTCACTCAGGCGGCGATCGAGCCGGCTCACGCTGTTGAGTTTTGAGAGGCTGTGCCGACTCGTCGAAGACGATCGCACTGTCTACTCGATGGGCGCCGAGTCCGTCGTGCACCTTGAAAACTCCATAGCGGCAGTAAAACGTGTTCTTTCGAATCAAGAGAACAAGGGCACACGGTGGATGCCTTGGCGCCAAGAGCCGATGAAGGACGTGGGCGGCTGCGATAAGCCCCGGGAAGGAGCTGACCATCCGTTGATCCGGGGATTTCCGAATGGGGAAACCTACGCGTGGTAATGCGCGCGTGCTCCTGCCTGAATACATAGGGCAGGAAGAGGCAAGCCGGGGAACTGAAACATCTTAGTACCCGGAGGAAAGGAAAGAAACCTCGACTCCCTGAGTAGTGGCGAGCGAAAAGGGAAGAGCCCAAACCCGTGCGATGTGATAGACGGCAGTCGTTGTCGTGCGGGGGTTGTAGGGCTCGTCTTGATCCGTCTGCCGGCGGGTCGGGAAGTTACAAAGTTGCGTGTTAGTCGAACCGGCTGGAACGCCGGGCCACAGCGGGTAAGAGCCCCGTAGGCGAAAGCACGCAGCCTTCCTGGACGAGTTCCTGAGTACGGCCGGGCACGGGAAACCTGGTCGGAACCCGCGGGGACCACCCCGCAAGGCTAAGTACTCCTTGGCGACCGATAGTGAACTAGTACCGTGAGGGAAAGGTGAAAAGTACCCCGGAAGGGGAGTGAAATAGCACCTGAAACCGTGTGCTTACAAGCGGTCGGAGCGGACTTGTTCCGTGACGGCGTGCCTTTTGCATAATGAGCCAGCGAGTTGCTCTTCGACGGCGAGGTTAAGGAAACGGAGCCGTAGCGAAAGCGAGTCTGAACAGGGCGTTCAGTCGTCGGAGGCAGACCCGAAACTGAGTGATCTACCCATGGGCAGGTTGAAGCGGGGGTAAGACCCCGTGGAGGACCGAACCGACGTCGGTTGAAAACGGCGCGGATGACCTGTGGGTCGGAGTGAAAGGCTAATCAAACTCAGAGATATCTGGTTCTCCCCGAAATATATTTAGGTATAGCGTCACGTGTTCACTGCTGGTTGTAGAGCACTGTTTGGTCTAGGGGGCCTACCAGCTTACCGAAATCAGGCAAACTCCGAATGCCGGCAGTTCAGAGCGTGGCAGTCAGACTGCGGGGGATAAGCTCCGTGGTCGAAAGGGAAACAGCCCAGACCGTCGGCTAAGGCCCCTAATTCCAGGCTAAGTGGGAAACGATGTTCGATTGCCCAGACAACCAGGATGTTGGCTTAGAAGCAGCCACCATTCAAAGAGTGCGTAACAGCTCACTGGTCAAGTGATCGAGCGCGGACAATGTAACGGGGCTCAAGCCTGGAGCCGAAGCTACGGACTCAGCTCTATCTTCGGATTGGCTGAGTGGTAGGGGAGCGTTCCCATGCCAGTGAAGCGGCGGCGTAAGCCAGCCGTGGAGGCATGGGAAGTGAGAATGCTGGCATGAGTAACGAAAGAGGGGTGAGAAACCCCTCCGCCGAATGCCCAAGGGTTCCTGAGTAAAGCTAATCTGCTCAGGGTTAGTCGGGACCTAAGCCGAGGCCGACAGGCGTAGGCGATGGCCAACCGGTTGATATTCCGGTACCACGTACCCACCGCTATCACCGATGGCGGGACGGGGTAGGATAAGGGATCCCAGGCGATGGTCGACCTGGGGCAACCGCGTAGGGTGGACGATAGGTAAATCCGTCGTCCGTGAACCTGAGACGGGAAGCCCACCCCAGAAATGGGGGAAGTCCCTGAATCCATGCCTCCTAGAAAAGCGTCTAGGGAGGTGGGGCGTGCCCGTACCTAAACCGACACAGGTGGGCAGGTAGAGAATACCAAGGCGATCGGAAGAACCCTCGTTAAGGAACTCGGCAAAATGGCCCCGTAACTTCGGGAGAAGGGGCGCCCCAGTAGGGTGATCGGATTTACTCCGTGAGCCCGAGGGGGCCGCAGTGAAACGGCCCAAGCGACTGTTTACCAAAAACACAGGTCTCTGCTAAGTCGTAAGACGACGTATAGGGGCTGACGCCTGCCCGGTGCCGGAAGGTCACGAGGAGAGGTTAGCTTTCGGGCGAAGCCTTGAATCCAAGCCCCGGTAAACGGCGGCGGTAACTATAACCGTCCTAAGGTAGCGAAATTCCTTGTCGGGTAAGTTCCGACCTGCACGAATGGCGTAACGACTTGGGCGCTGTCTCAACGAGGGATCCGGTGAAATTGTAGTCTCGGTGAAGATGCCGAGTACCCGTGGCTGGACGGAAAGACCCCGTGAACCTTTACTGCAGCTTTGCGTTGAAGTTTGGGATACGTTGTCCAGGATAGGTGGGAGACTGTGAACCGGGAGCGCTAGCTCTCGCGGAGTCACCCTTGGGATACCACCCTTCGTGTTCTGGGCTTCTAACCCGATTCCGTCATCCGGGTCGGGGACAGCGTGAGGTGGGCAGTTTGACTGGGGCGGTCGCCTCCTAAAATGTAACGGAGGCGCGCAAAGGTTCCCTCAGCACGGTTGGAAATCGTGCGTAGAGCGTAAAGGCATAAGGGAGCTTGACTGCGAGACTGACAAGTCGAGCAGGGACGAAAGTCGGCCTTAGTGATCCGGCGGTGGAGAGTGGAATCGCCGTCGCTCAACGGATAAAAGGTACTCCGGGGATAACAGGCTCATCCTTCCCAAGAGTCCACATCGACGGAAGGGTTTGGCACCTCGATGTCGGCTCGTCGCATCCTGGGGCTGAAGCAGGTCCCAAGGGTTGGGCTGTCCGCCCATTAAAGCGGCACGCGAGCTGGGTTCAGAACGTCGTGAGACAGTTCGGTCCCTATCCGCCACGGGCGTTGGAGGTTTGAGAGGAGTCGTCTCTAGTACGAGAGGACCGAGATGAACAGGCCTCTGGTGTCGCAGTTGTCCTGCCAAGGGCACCGCTGCTTAGCCACGCCTGGATGGGATAACCGCTGAAAGCATCTAAGCGGGAAGCCCACCTCGAGATGAGACCTCCCATCCCCTCGAGGGAGTAAGGGCCGTGGAAGATCACCACGTCGATAGGCGGCACGTGTACGCGCAGCAATGCGCTCAGCGGAGCCGTACTAATTGCCCGAGGTCTTGATTTTGAACACCGACGACTGCTGCTATGGAGTTTTGAGGGTTGCACGCGCTCGTACACACGAGCAGCCGGCACCTCGACAACTTGGGCGGTCATAGCGGCGGGGATACACCTCTTCCCATTCCGAACAGAGAAGTTAAGCCCGCCAGCGCCGATGGTACTCGGGGCGCAAGCCCCCGGGAGAGTAGGACGCCGCCCAGTCTTTGCACAGATCGAGATCCCCGAATGGGGATCTCGATCGCGCATCAAGGTCAAAGACGCTCGCCGCAAAGGCCATTTCGCGACCACAGTCCTATCGGCGGAAGAAACCCTGCTCGCGCGAGGCTTGCGCAGATCGAGGTCATAGACTTGCCGCCGTGGAGCTCCGCGAGGGCGACGTCGTCTTGCGTCGGTGGAGAGAGGACGACGCCGGCACTCTCGTCTCGCTCCTCAACGATCCCGAGATCGCCCATTGGATCCCGCTGATCCCGTCGCCGTACACGGAGGACGACGCACGCTCGTTCCTTCGCGGCGAGGTGGCGCCGTCCGAGCACCCTCTGGCGATCACGCGTGCGGGCGAGGTCGTCGGCGGCATCAGCATGGCAGTGAACGTGCATCAGTACCGGGGGCGCCTTGGTTACTGGGTCGCTGCCTCGGCTCGCGGGCGGGGTACGTGCACCGACGCGCTTCGGGCGCTCTCCCGGCACGGGCTCGAGGACCTTCAGCTCCAGCGGCTCGAGCTGATCACCGACCCGGACAACCTGGCGTCCCAGCGCGTCGCCGAGAAGGTCGGCTACGTGAGGGAGGGCGTACTCCGTGCGCATCTCCGCCACCCGGACGGGCGGATCCGCGACTCGGTGATGTTCTCGCTGCTACCCGGCGAGCTTCGAGAGGGCTGACTCCGTGACGCGGCCGTTGCTGCCGCCGCCGAGCTCGCGCAGCCGACGAACCCGCTCGCTGAGCGCCGGATGCGTCTTGAACATACGCGCGACGCCCTCGTTCTCGAACGGGTCGATCGGATAGAGCGGCTCCGTCGCCGGCGACGCGGCGAAGTCGACGAGCTCGGCGGCCTGATCGAGCCGTGTGAGGGCATCTGCCAGGTCGTGACCTGCGCCTGTCGCGCGCGCGGCCAGCGCGTCCGCGTCGAGCTCCCGCTTCGGCGAGAGCAGGATGTGGACGAATGCCGCGCTCAGCGGTGCGAAGACGTACAGCAGCGCGCGCGAGAACCATCCCCCGAGCCGGCTCATCTCGACGAGCGTCGTCGCAAAGAGGACGACGAACGTCTGCACGAGCACGTCCCGGCGGCGCACGTGCGCGAGCTCGTGGGCGAGGGCCGCCTCGAGCTCTTCACGCCGAAGCACTCGCAGCGCACCCGTGGAGATGGCGATCGCCGAGCTCGTCGGGCCTCGTCCAACCGCGAACAGCCGCGGGAAGCCGTCGTCGATCAGGTAGAGAGCTGGCGCGCGCACGCCGAGCTTCGCCGCGATCTTGTCGGCGCCCGAGCGCAGGACGGGATCCTCGGCGAGCGCGAACGGGCGCGCTCCGAGCATCCCGAGCAGCGCGCGGTCGCCGAAGCGATACACCCCCGACGCCCCAAGGAGCGAGCAGAAGGCGAAGAGCAGCGCGGTGGTGGTGTTTCCCACGAGCCAGCCAAGGCCGCCGAACACCGCCGCGAGCGCGGCGACGAGGGTCGCCGCCTTCGCGAGGTTGGACGCGACGGCTCGCGTCACGGCTTTACGACTCTCCGGTGTCGTCCTCGATGAAGCCGCGCGGGGGCCAGTCCGGCTCGGGTGCGTCGCAGCGGCTCGAGCAGTGGAGCGACGCGACGTTCTGCAGCGGGATGAGGATGTGCCCGTTCAGCTCGACGTGCGGGACGTCCTCGAACGAGCAATACGCCGTCAGGACACCCTCCTGGTACTCGCCGCCGAAGAGGGCGACCTCGACCTGCTCCCCCTTGTACTTGTTCGTGTAGTCCTCCAAGGGCCGGAGGGTAGCCGAATGCCGCATGGTTACGTGGTCGTCCACGCCGTAATGTCGCTAAATGCGGTGCTGGTGGTGCACCGGTGGTGCCTCGGGATCATCGTCAGCCGAGGCAACGCGACGGTAGATCGGGCCGAGTGCGCCGTCCCGCCTGCCTCCTACCATTGGACGCGAGATGGACGACGAGCAGACCACGCCGCTTCGGACGCCGACGGCCGCCGAGTACGAGACGCAGATACGCGATCAGATCGCCGCTGCTCGGAAGGAGATCTTCGAGCGAGCGCAGCTGGAGCAGACGGAGGGGAAAGCTCGCTTCATGGAGAGCATGGACACGCTCAAGCAGACCGCTCGAATGAACGCCGAGCGCGAGGCCGAGGCGCGTGCGGCGACCGTCGAGACGCGCGACGAGCTGCGTCGGCTGAACACGGTGACCGCCGATCTGGCCACCCGACAAGAACGCACTGATCGCCTGCTAATCGTTCTCGGCGCGGCGACGGCCGTCCTGGCCGCGGCGACGGTCGGCCTGACCATCGCTCTGCTCATCGTCGCCCTCTCGGGCTAGACGTCGCCGGGCTACGCGCTCGCGCGCTTCTCGAGGGCGACGTCGAGCTTGTGCCAGGCCAGCCCATTCTCGCGTAGCCGGCGCTGGACCTCGTCGCGCAGGCGATCGCGTAGGGCGTCGGCGTCCATGTCGAGCGCCTCGGCGAGTAGCTCCAGCTCCGTCGGTCCCGCCGATGTCGGCACGGGCTCGTCGTCGACCAAGATGGGGCCGGTCGCCGTCTCGATGATCCGGAGCGCCACGGACGGGATGCTATGCCCCTTGGGAGCGAATCTCAACGTGCTCGGGCCGTTGCTAGAATCTCTATATGCAACAGGTTCGGGAGCAGCACGTCGTCTCCGCTGCGGTCGACGCAGAGACGCAGGCCGAGCTCCGGCGGCGCGCTGACGCCGCCGACCGCACCGTGAGTGCCGAGGTCCGCAGGGCGTTGCGTCGGTATCTCGGTGACGACCTGACCCAGCCACATGAGCACGAGGAGGACGCATGAGCGAATCACCGTGGTTCATCGACCCGCTCACTGGACGCCGGCTCGAGAAGGAGACGATGTCGGTCCGCGTTCTCCCGCGCGCCACGCCCAAGGCGATCGAGCGGGCACGGAAGGCGTGGCCGCAAGCGGACGCTGGCGACTTCGACTCGCCTCCCCAGGAGCTCGACTGCCTCGGTCTTGATCCACTCCGTTTTCGGCGGCGGATCAACCTCGACCTCGAGGCGCTCCTAGGCGGCCCCGCTGTCTCTGACGTCAGTAGCCGCCGCTGCTTCCGGCGTCGGAGCGGTCCCGATCCAGTGCTTCTAGCCGTCGTCTTGTTGCTCCCAGTGTCCGAACGTCCGAGGTGCGCCGGCGTGCCCCAATATGCGGGAATGTCCCTTGAGCAAGCGCAACCATTCAGCCATGCCAGGACATGCGAACGTCCTTCCGGACGGCTACCACAGCGTCAACCCGTACATCGTGGTCGCAGGGGTCGAGGGCCTGATTGGCTTCCTCCGCGATGTCCTCGACGGCGTCGAGCTCGGACAACGAGAGATCTCGGCTGACGCACCCCACTACGGGCCATCGGACGAGACTAGGGCGCAGACCGCAGCGCCGCCGAGAAGGCGATCGCTCAGGGGAAGGCGATCCCGCCGGCGAATGCCGAGCGGGTGGGGGCCGAGCTCGTCGGTAACCGCATGACCTCCGGCACCGCAGGGGAAGCCTTTGGCATCTGGCAGGCGTTCCGCCCGTCCAGGCAGCCGCCTGGCTCGGGCACTCAGTCCAGGAGCATCTACGGACGTATGCTCACGTGATGCTCGACCTGACCGAACTGAGTTACGCCGCGATGCTGACGAGTCGGACCGGAGCTACCTCATCGGTTCGGCCGACAGCGCACGATATCTCGCGACGCTCGTAGCAATCGACCAGCACCCCGCAGAGAGCCAGGAGCCGTTGCCACGAGAGGGGTAGGGAGCTTGAGGACTGCTCTCCCGCCACTTGGCTTGTCATGCCGTCGCGTTCCCGCGCCAGGTCGGGCGGAGAATCGGGGAGTCCTTCCGGAAGCCCCAGATCGCGCAGTAGACCCCGAGGAACAGCTCCCAGATGAACTCTGGGATCGTTGCGAGGGCAGGCACAGTCCCCCCCGCGTTCCACAAGTCGAACAGCACGCCGACGTTGGCGAAGAAAAGGAGCGGCCCACCAATCAGACCCAACCATGTCATGCGTCGCGGAACGAGACCCGAGCGGTACATCAGGTAGCCGAGGAGCAGGCCGTTTCCCAACGGGAAGAACCCTGGGCCGAGGAGGAACGTCCAGTCCTTCAGCGCGGCGAGCGTGAAGGCGGCGTCGTGCGCACTGGGTAGGTCATGGCGCAAGCCCACGACACCGAGCACGAAAATGATCCCGCCCGCGATGAAGACGGACTCCATGATTCGCGAAGCGACGTAGCCGATTGCGAGGGCTTCGTTCTGCCGCCTCGCAATCGGGTAGAGGGCAACAGCCGTTCCGACGCCGGAGACGATGAGGAAGAACTCCAGGAGAGCGCCCAGGTAAATCTGGTTGTCCTTCCCGCCACCGGTGACGTACCCCACGGGGTCATCGAGAACAGGCTGGAAAAGACCCAGCGCCGCGATCGACGTGATGAACGTGATGATGAACAGCACTCCGAATATCCGAGCGTGCCTCTGGTCGTCTCGCATCGGCGGCTGTCGCTCCTTCCGATGGGTGCTGGGCTAAGGAAGCGTCGCTGCATGCCTACCCTGGCAACCGTCAGGGAAAACGCGCCCACCCCGTGACACACCGGTGCTGCACGAGAAGCATTGCAGCCAGGTCTTAATCCCGTATGGGCCTCTAGGTAAAAGCCCCGTGATTGGGGCTTTTTCGTATCCGAAGACGCTGAAGCGATCGGGTCACAGAGGGTCAGGAAGGGTCACGATCGCCCCGAATTCGCCTCATGTTTGGACGAGGTCGGACGCCGGCGAAAAGGTGAGGAGTCGATGCCCCCCTCGGGATCGCCACCGTCAGCTCGCGCCCGACCCCGTGCGGAAAACATAGTGAGGCCGATGGAGTCTGGGCAAGCCTGGTTACCAAGGCGCGCACAACGGTGACCCTTTCGCCGACAATCTCGCGGCGCATCCGCAGCCACCGAAGCGAGTCGCACTGGTACTCGGCTTGAAGAGACGTTGCGCACATTGGGGCAGGCGAGCGTTCTGTCAATCGCACGCGGTGACTCCACCGCCTGCGAGTTGTCTAAGCCGGCCGAAAAGAATGCACCGAGCCGGTTGCGTCTTCGTCCGGCTTTCCGACTGACCTCCGCCGAAGCGGGTGCCGCTCGGAGAACCATCAACCTCGGACGCTCCGTACTCGGTGCACCGCGACTCTACGAGGGCGCAGTTCATCGAGTCAAGCGCCTCCCCGACGGAATCGTCCGCAGTTTCCGACAAACCGCCGTATGACCCGCTGCCATCATGAAGCCGTGGATCAGGTGCGGATCGACAAGTGGCTGTGGGCGGCACGTCTCTTCAAGACACGTAGCGCGGCGACTGAGGCTGTCCTCGGCGGACGAGTACACGTAGACGGAGATCGCGTGAAGCCCTCGAGGGCCGTGCATGTTGGCGACACGATCGAGCTGACGATCGGCACGGGCCGGCGTACGCTGGCCGTGACAGGTGTCGCCCAGCTGCGTGGCCCCGCAAGCGTGGCCGCAACGATGTACTCAGAAACGCCCGAGTCATTGGCAGCTCGCGAGCAGTACGCCAAAGAACGGAGGCTCGCTCGGCCGCTTGGAGCCGATCTCGGGACGCGTCCCACGAAGCAGGCTCGGCGCCGACTTGACGCGCTGCGCCGTGCGCAGCGCCGCGGGCGTTGAGCGCTTCCCGACGATCCGGGAAGGCATGAGCAGTGAACACAGCCACGGCTACGACTCGCTGAATCGCTCTGCCGTTCGCGCTACGTTGCACTGCCTCACGGGGTGCGCGATCGGCGAGGTGTTGGGGATGGTGATCGCCACCGCATTGGACTGGGGCAACGCGGCGTCGATCACGATTTCGGTCGTCCTGGCCTTTCTTCTTCGGCTATGCGCTCACGTTCGGGCCGATCCTTCGAGCAGGCGTTCCCTTCCGTCGAGCGGCTGGTCTCACTGTCGCCTCCGACACGATCTCGATCGCGACGATGGAGCTGGTCGACAATGCGTTCATCCTCATCGTGCCGGGTGCGCTGGCAGCGGGACTGTCGGACAGTCTCTTCTGGTGGAGCCTGCTCCTCAGCCTCGCCATCGCGTTCGTGGTCGCCGTTCCAGTGAATCGATGGCTAATCGCGCGGGGCCGGGGTCACGCTGTCGTGCACGGCCTCCATTAAGAACCCGCTAACGCGTCGATCTTGCGAAGCGTTCGGGATAGCTCGCGAAGTGGCCGGCGCACGGCAACGAGCAGAAGTAGTACACCGTCCCCTCGTGAGTGAGCCGGCCAGCCGCGCGGTCGGGATCGACGGCCATCCGGCAGACCGGGTCGATCGGCAACTCGTCGGCTCCCACGTCGCTGGCCCGCAGCGCCGCGAAGATCTCGACCGGCTCGGCAACGTTGCGGAGATCGTGCTTCCCGCGAGACTCGAACACGACGCCGTCGAGGTCGGGGACGAGCACCGCCGTCTGCCCGGTCATCAGTACCTCGCCCCCGGCCGCAACGCGAGGAGACACGTGCGGCGAGGTTCACGGTCGCGCCGAAATAGTCCCCATCCCGCTCGACGGCGGTTCCATGATGGAGACCGACTCGCACGCCAAACATGCCGTTCTCGCCAAGCACGTCTCGGGTCATGCGCAGCCCGAGCAGAATCGCGTCGCCGGGATCGGGGACACGCGAGCATCACTGCATCACCGATCGACTTGACGCGGGTGCCGCCGGCCGGCAGGTCGGCATCCACGGCAGCGCAGAAGGCGTCCACAAGCGCGACGGCCTGCTCGTCCCCGTGCGCCTCGGTCAACGCCGTGAATCCGGCGATGTCAGCGAACAGGAAGGTTGCTGGCGTGTCGGTCATTTGGCCCCACGGTAACGCTGCTGGAGCGGTCGACGCTGGTGGGTCACGCCGTCGTGCACGGCCTCCACTGAGCTGCGGTACCGAACACCCTCGTAATGCGTCGTGCGACGCAACATGGCGCGCAGCTCCGGCAGCTAGGGTGGATGAGCGCGTTGGTTGTCTTTGAAGCCGTCGAGGCTTCGCACGTTGCTCTTCGACTGTCGCACCGACCTGAGCGCAGCAGGGAGTTCGTTCCGACTCCCTGTCCCGGCAACGAAGAGAGGGTTGCGTCATGGACACGAGTGCGTCCGCCTATCCGCTCCGACTCACAGGCGAGCTTTCGCCGCAGCTGAGCCGTTGGCTCTGGCTGGTCAAGTGGTTGCTCGCGATTCCACACTTCATCGTGCTCTTTGTCCTATGGATCGCGTTCGCCATCGTGAGCGTGGTCGCCTTCTTCGCGATTCTCTTCACACGCCGGTACCCAAGAGGCCTGTTCGAGTTCAACGTCGGTGTCCTTCGCTGGTCATGGCGGGTCGGCTTCTACAGCTACAGCGCACTCGGCACCGACAGATACCCGCCCTTCACGCTCAAGGATGTGCCTGACTATCCAGCTCGGCTCGAGGTCGAGTATCCCGAGTCGCTCTCGCGGGGTCTCGTCTTGATCAAGTGGTGGCTCCTCGCGCTGCCGCAATACCTCGTCGTCGCGGTCTTCGTCGGAGGAGGCTGGGCTGCGTGGACAGGAAATGACAGCTTCATGTGGACTTCGGGAGGCCTGGTCGGACTGCTCGTCTTGTTCGCAGGCGTGGTGCTGCTCTTCACCCACCGCTACCCGAAGACCCTGTACGACTTCGTGCTCGGAATGAACCGCTGGGTCTTCCGCGTCGTTGCGTACGCGGGACTCATGACCGACGCGTACCCACCCTTCCGGCTGGACATGGGCGGCCACGACCCTTCGGGTGACGGCGCTGCCGATACCGGCGTAACCCCGCCGTCTCCGGTCACCCCGATGACCTCGTGACGGCATTGGGAAGGGTCTGCATCATTGGAGCCTCCGGAAAGCTCGGGCAGTACATGGTTCAGCACGCTCTCGATCGCGGCTACGAGGTGGTCGGCGTGTGCCGCGAGCAAAGCATCGAAAAGCTGGATCCATTCAGGGATCGCATCACCGTAATTTCTGGTGCGACGGATGACCGCGAGGTCATCGAACGCGCGGTGGCCGGATGCGACGGAGTGCTCGTCGTGCTCGTCCCAAGGGGCGTCCACGGCTACTCGACGGGGACGGCCCAGGCGGTTCTCGACTACTCGCCTCCTGATGCACGGCTCGTCTTCTCGTGCGGTTGGCACATCTCGCGCGACGGCCGGGACGTTTACTCCCTGAAGCTCAAGGCGATCGTCAAGGTCGCCGGCCCGCTCGCCCGCCTCGCTCGCTTTGCTGACCTCGACGATCAGGCCGAGGCGTGCCGGAGGGTATTTGATAGCGACACGCGCTGGACCGTCGTACGAGGGAGCGACCTCGAAGAGGGCGAGAGCGAGGGTCTGCCTGTGTGGAGCCGACACGTAGGCGACCCCATCCTCGCGAGCAACATCACGCGCCGGGTGGACTTCGCTCTCTTCATGGTGCGCGCTATTGAGAACGACGAGCTCGTCCACGAGGCTCCGGCGATCGTCGGCTGCCAGACGCCATCAGTGCTTGCGCAGGCCGCCGTGCGTGAAGCCGCACAACACGATCTCGATCGAATTCCGCAGGCCCGAGCGCCGAGTAATTGAGCCGGCGGTGGCTCGGAATCTGATGTTTCCGAGCATGCACTTCGGGCATGGGTGCTTCGGGCCCCGCCAGACGCTGGGTGGTGAGCCGCCGTGGACGTCGATATGAGACAAGGGATGGCGAGCAGCGTCGACGATCAACTTGAAGTCGCTGTAATAGGCGCTGGGCAGGCCGGTCTCGCCATGGGGTACTTCCTCGGGAAGCAGGGCCGTCGCTTCGCCATCCTCGAGGCCTCTGATTCGATCGGCGCGGCTTGGCGCACCCGCTGGGACTCGCTCGTCCTGTTCACGCCGCGTCGTTACGACAGCCTCCCGGGCCTCCCGTTCCCGGGCGATCCGGACGGTTATCCCGGACGCGACGAAGTCATCAGCTACCTCGAGCGATACGCCGCGACCTTTGAGTTGCCGGTCGAGCTCAACAGCCCCGTGAAGGCGGTCGCACCCAGCGACGGGGGCTTCGTCCTAAACCTTGGAGCAAGGACACTCGAATCCGAGCAGGTTGTCGTTGCGACCGGTCCATTCCAGGTCCCGAACGTGCCTGCATTCGCGGCGGAACTGGCGCCGGAGGTCATCCAGATGCCCAGTACCGACTACCGGAATCCAAGCGATCTTCCTCATGGAACGGCTCTGGTGGTCGGCGGGGGCAACACCGGATTCCAGATAGCCGAAGAACTATCGACGACGCACACCGTCCACCTTGCCGTTGGATCTCGGCAGACCCCGTTGCCGCAGCGAGTGTTGGGGCGCGATGTCTTCTGGTGGCTCTCGAAGACAGGACTCATCAACAAGACCCTCGACTCGCGCATCGGACAGCTTGCACAACGTCGCGAAACGCTTGTCGGCTTGAGTCCGCGAGCCGCGAAGCGCCATGGCGTCGAGATCAAGCCGCGAGTCGTCGGTGCCTCGGGCCGCACGGTGACCTTCGCGGATGGAAGCGAACTCGAGGTCGATGCGGTCATCTGGGCAACCGGATACCGATCCGACTACGACTGGATTGATGTACCGGTGTTCGGCGAGGACGGCCGGGTTCGTCATCGACGCGGAGCCACTGACTATCCGGGGCTGTTCTTCCTGGGCCTGTACTGGCAATACACGCGCGGTTCGGCACTTCTCGGTTGGGTGAAGGACGACGCCGAGTTCATAGCGGGACGAATCGGCATTAACGCGGACGATCTCACGACCGTCCGTACTGAAGCGCCAGCAATGCCTCAAGGAGCGCGACTTCCATGAGTGAGAAAGCGCAGAACACAATCGACGGCCACAGCGACTTTCCGACCGACACGAGCGGACTTCCACGTGCGGCGTCTCCGAGTGTCATCGAGCTCGCAGACGGCGATAGAACGGAACTCCACATTGGGCCGGTCGTCAAACGAGTTGGCGACGCCGATGTTCGAATGCTCGCGTACAACGGCTCGATCCCGGGTCCGACGCTCAAGATCCCAGAGGGCGCGACCGTAACTGTCGAGGTCATCAACGAGGGTGACCTCGAGGCGACTGTGCACTGGCACGGCTTGCGGCTTGAGAACCGCTACGACGGGACTCATGACACGCAAGCTCCAATTCCCGTGGGGGAGGCTTTCACGTACCAGGTGCACGTCCCCGACCCCGGCGCGTACTGGTACCACCCTCACATCCGCGAGGACTACGGCCAGGAGATGGGGCTGTACGGCAACATCCACGTCGTGCCGGCGGATCCGGAGTACTGGCCACCCGTGCACCGCGAGCTGTTCCTGACGCTGGACGACGTTCTCATCGAGGACGGCAAGATCGGCGGCTTCAGCACCTCCGAAACGACGCACGTCGCAATGGGCCGCTTCGGCAACGTCATGCTCATCTCTGGCGAGTCGGACCTCGCACTCACCGCAAAGCGCGGTGAGGTTGTGCGCTTCTACTTCACCAACACCGCAAACACTCGCGTCTTCAACGTGACGCTCCCCGGAGCTCGCATGAAGCTCGTCGGCGGAGACAGCGGACACTACGAGCACGAAAGCTTCGTCGACGAGGTTCTGCTGTCGCCCTCCGAGCGGTTCATCGTCGACGTCCTCTTCGAGCGGTCGGGCGAGCACGTTCTCGAGCACCGAACTCCTGCCCGCTCGTATCAACTCGCTTCGATCACGGTGAGCGACAAGGTGGCCGAGCCGGCGCTCGGGGAGCAGTTCGCGGTTCTCCGGACGAATAACGATCTGGTAGCCGAGCGCGCGCGAACCTCTCGTCTTCTCGATGCCGCTCCGGATAAGACGCTCGCCTTCGTCGCAGAGATGGACTTCGACACCCCGGAAGGAGCCGTCTACACCTGTCCGATGCACCCGGACGTCGTCAGCGAGGAGCCGGGACGGTGTCCCCAGTGCGGGATGAAGCTTCTTCCGGTGGAGTCACCCACCACGAGCTACGTCTGCCCGATGCATCCCCACGTCATGAGCGACGCACCAGGTCGCTGTCCCGAGTGCGGCATGAAGCTCATGCCGGCGCAACTTGTCGACACATCCGAGCACGCTGGCCACGACATGCACGACTCCCACGGGGCGCACGAGGATCACGGCTCTCATTCGGCAAACGAGAGCGCAGAGAGCGCCGCCCACGCCCACGAGCACGCACATGGCATCGAGTGGGAAGACGACATGGTCGAGGTGAATCGGCGCACCACGGCGGAGAACATGCGCTGGATGCTCGTAGACCGCGACACCGGCGCAGCGAACGCTGCCATCGACTGGAAGTTCAGAGTCGGGGATCAAGTCAAGATCCGCCTCGTCAACGAGATGGACTCCGATCATCCGATGCCGCACCCGTTCCACGTCCACGGCGCTGGGCGTTTTCTCGTTCTTTCACGCAACAGCGTCAAGGAGCCGAACCTCGTCTGGAAAGACACCGTGCTGGTTCGGACAGGTGAGACGGTCGACATCCTCCTCGACGTCACCAATCCAGGCCGCTGGATGGCGCACTGCCATATTGCCGAGCACCACGAGAGCGGGATGATGTTCGGCTTCGACGTCGAGCCATGAGCGGGCCAGCGAGCACCGTCGCGCATCCGGAAGTCGAGAGAAAACAGGGCCAAGGCCACATCGGACTCATCGTTCTAGGGTCGATCGCGGCTGGGCTGATTCTTGGGTTAGTGCTCGTCCTCGGCGTATTTGGTGGCGGACCCGAGGGTGTCATTCGCGGCAGGCGGATCGCGACAAGATCCGCGCCGATCGGATCGACAAGAGTCACACGAGGCTCGAGCGAGCCGCGAAGGCGGAAACCGACAAGCTCCTCGAGCTGCTCGGGTCAAACACTGAGCTCACGCTGTAGGACAAACAGCTGACGGAGCAGGTCGCAGACCTCACCAAGCAGATCCACGCGCTCCTCACAAAGCAGCACGAGCGCTAGCTGGTTCCCTACGCCGGCCCACCGACACCGCTCTCGTGACTCGGGACGCGTCCACACGCAGGCGCTCTCGCTAGAAGAAGAGCGCAAACTGCGCAAATTCGTCTGCGCGCGACTTGACCAAATCGGTTCTCGGCTCTAGCTTCCTCCACGCACCGAGCACGGAGCGCGAGTAGGTTGAAGCTCCGCCCGAGGGCCGTACGCGGAAGCGGAAGGTCAGCAGGCTGAGTGGACAAAAGCGCCACCGGCTCGGTGAATTCTTTTCGGGGCTCCGTTACCAAGGTGCGGGAGGCCTCGCGACTTTTACGTCTGGGGTCGGGCGCTGTAGGGTTGCGCGGACCATAGGAGCTAGAGCGAGTACCGGTTTTGGCGTTTGCCCCTTCCGCTGCACGTTCATGAGCAGTCGAGGGGAGGTGTAGATATGCCAACTGGAACCGTGAAGTGGTTCAACGACGACAAGGGCTACGGCTTCATCGAGGCCGAGGACGGCAGCAAGGATGTCTTTGTCCACCACAGCGCGATCACGGGCGAGGGCTTCAAGAGCCTCGCCGAGGGTGCGAAGGTGGAGTACGAGGTCGAGCAGGGCCCGAAGGGTCCGCAGGCGAAGAGCGTCAGCGCCATCGCTTCGGTTTGAGTGACAGGGGCGCACGGCTACTGAGCGGTGCGCCCCCTTCTCATCGGCGTGGTCGAGAGCTAAGTGCCACTGACCCAGGCGGTTGCCGCCTCACTTCGGAGTCTTTTGTCGCGGTCGGAGTTCTGTCCGCCTAGCGCGGGGCCGACGGGATCTCTAATCCCTGCAGCAGCCTGCGGGTTCACCTCCGGGCGTCGGCAGGCTCACCACCGGCGATGGCTCGCGCGATCTGGGGACGGGCACGCGAGTCTCCCTGGAACGCGGTATGCTGGTGTCCTACAGCTCCCCTCCCGCCGTGACCAAGCCTGAGCCATCGCGCCAGGCGGAGCGGGAAGGAGCGGAATGCCTCGTACCCTCACGATCCTCTACCCCGACGGACATCGGGAGTTCTGGTTCACCGACATGGTCTTCGAGCCAGGCGACCTCCTGGACCGGTGGGCAGCGTCCTGGGTGGTCGAAAGCGTGGGCGAGTTGAACCAGGCGGGCAAGCACGCCACTGTGGTTGTTCGACCTGGGGGCCGGACGGGGACGAGGCCGTAGCTGTGGCCGAGACGGGGAGCTATTACAGCGTGCGACTCACCCTGAAGGACTCGGATACGGTCGACGAGTTCTACAAATACCGCGCCGAGGAGCTGCCCAAGGTAGACGAGGTCATCGAAGTCGTCCGCTTCCTGCGCGACCTTCGCCCGGCTCGTGCTCGCGTGACCGGCGTTGACGCCTACTACCAGCCCCGGATTACTGCGACCCAGATCGATTAGCAGGTCAGCATGGCTCGCGCGACCTCGGGCGCGGACCGATGTAGAAAGGTTTGAGGAAGCGGTACTCATGAGACGGGCCAGACCGCTCACGCGCACCTCTCCCTCGCATCAGTGATTCCTGCGAATGGCCGCACCTAAACGACCTGCGCTCAGGAACCCCTCAAACGAGGGAGTCCCGCGCGTCGAGACGTGGCGTCGTCGATTCAGCCCGTTCGGCGCAAGGGCGGCTTCTTTCGAGTGCGCCGCGGAACAGACGCGCTGGCCCGCCGTATCTCTATGGCCGGATGCTCGTCGATCGATGCGATCTCGAAGCTGCGCATGACTGACGCGGTTGGATCGAGGAATAGCACCGAACCTTTCCCGCGTGGTCGTGCAAGGCTCAGAAAGGCGTGCAAGCCGGCGCTGTCCACGGACATCAGCTCCGCGAGATCGAGCTGCAACTCTTCACCTTGCGGGAACGCGCGGAGCGTGTCTGTGAAAAGGGGGACCGTGGAGAAGTCCAGCTCTCCGGCTAGGCGGAGGCCGCTTCCGTCGGGAAGTGGCTCGATCTCGAGCCCACGTATCACAAGACATACGTTTCCCAGACGCCGCGTAACCTAAGCGCGAGTTCGCACGTGCTTTCGATTCGAACACGTGCGCCGCCGTGAGAGGCGTGTCTTTGGCGCCTACCCGCGGGATGCACATCGGGCGTGGGATTGAGGATCCCACGAGGCCGAGAAAGGCCGTCGTGGCGCAGCTCGACGCCTACGCGCGTCAACCGCTGGCGAAGCTGTCGAGAATCTCGACTTCGGACGAAGTCAGCGCGAAGCCGAAGATGTCTGCGTTCTCAGCGATCCGTTCCGCCTTCGACGACCTTGGGATCGCGACGATTCGGTGCTCGATGTGCCAACGCAGCACGACCTGTGCCGGTGTCACACCGTGACTGCCGGCGATTCGTACGAGCTGCGAGTCGCGCAAGTTGATGTTCAGCAGCGGGCTGTAACCCTCGAGCTGCACACCCCGGCGCAGGTGTTCCTCGAGCACGTCCGCATCGAAGAGCAGTGGGCTCCACTCGATCTGGTTGACAGCCGGCAGTTGACCTGTCGCGCGCTCAAGCTCGTCGATCTGCGAGACGGAGTAGTTGCTGACGCCGACTTCCCGCGTCAGTCCTTCCGCCTGCAACTCGAGAAGCCGCTCCCACACGTCCGGACGCGCGCCCCCGCTCGGTGGCCAGTGGATGAGCCAGAGATCGACGTAACCGAGCGCCAGCGCATCGAGACTTGACTCGAGCGTCTCGCGCTCATGTCCTGCGCGGCTGGGCGGCAGCTTCGTCGTGACAAAGATGTCTTCACGGCGAACGCCACTTTGCGCTACCGCTTGTCCCACCTGTTCCTCGTTGCCGTACACGGTCGCCGTATCGATATGTCGATAGCCGACTTCGAGTGCTCGCAGCACCGAATTGACCACGCTGCTGCCTCGCAACTGCCACGTTCCGAACCCGAGTACTGGCATCTTCGAGCCCGAAGCGAGCTCGACACTTTCGTTCGCGATGGTAGGTGGTCCGCTTATGTTTGCCGCCCTCTGGTCATAGCAGTGCCAGTGTGCCGTAACGACTTCCGCGTCTCACTGGGAGGGATTGACTCCGGGCATCTGTGTAACGGGTGAGGATCTCTAATCCCTGCAGCAGCCTGCGGGTTCACCTCCGGGCGTCGGCAGGCTCTGAGTTCGCAGCTGAGAGAGTCAGGCCCAGATCTTCGACGGCACGGATTAGCTCACTCGCAGTCATCTTCTGTATGACGTCCCACCCGTGGGCGTCTGCGTGCCCGACAAGGCGCTTGACCACTTCGTCTGCAACCTGGCCTGCATCGCGCGACATCCTCACTGGATCGACAGCGATGGAGCCGTAGTAGCGCCTCGGCGCGCCGCTGCTCGCGGCTGGCGACGGCCACGGTTCGATCTTGGCCGACGCGTGCGCGCCCGGGATCACCTTCCGGTTGATGTCGGCGGTCGAGACGATGCCGAGTCTCACTCCGGCTCCTTGCGTGCGGCGGCGGCAGCGAGGACGTGGGGTGGTGGCTGTGGAGGTTCGTCGGTTCCGGCACGGCTGATTGCGACCGCGTCGTCGATCTCGCGCAAGGTCTCCGGTGCGAGCTCGAGCTCGGACGCTCGGACCAGCCGTCGACGTGACGCGGCAGCCGCGCTCCGACGATGGCCGCGGTCACCCCGGCCTGGGCAAGCGTCCACGCAACTGCGAGCTCCGGCAACGTCGCGCCGAGCCGTGAGGCGATCGGCCGCAGCCGGTCCACCAGATCCAGATTCCGTCCGATGGCAGGTTCGCGGAAGGCCGGCGACTCGCGGCGCCAGTCGCTCGCGTCTAGCTGGGCGAGGCGGTCGCGATCGAAGGCTCCCGTCAGCAGCCCCGACCCCATCGGGGAGTAGACGACGACCCCCGTACCGTGGTCGGCCGCCCACGGAGTGACGGTCGTGCGCGCGCCACGCGTGAGAAGCGAGAGTGGCGGCTGCACGGAGTCGATGTGGCGAATCGCCGCGCACCGCTCGAGCTGCTCCGTGTCGAAGTTGGCGACGCCGATCCAGCGTGCCTTGCCCTCCTGCACGAGGTCGATCATCGTCGCCCAGGAGTCCTCGAGGGAGATGCCGGTCGTCCGGTCCGGCCAGTGGAACTGGTACAGGTCGATCCGCTCGATTCCGAGGCGGCGAAGGCTCCGCTCGCACTCCTCGCGGATCGACTCCGGCCGCAGGTCGTTTTCGATGATCCCGTCCGGCCGTCCCTCCCAGCGCCGGCCGCACTTCGTGAACACGAGGACGTCGTCGCCCACGCGGAACGGAGCCAGCGCCCGCCCGACAACCTCTTCCGAATGCCCCAGCCCGTACACCGCGGCCGTGTCCACCCAATTCACGCCCTGGTCGACCGCGCGACGGATTGCTGCGATCGAGTCGTCGTCGTCGACCTCGCCCCATCCGAAGCGCCACGGTCCGCCGATCGCCCAGGCGCCGAATCCGACGGTCGAGAGCTCTGGCCCGTCTCCCCGAGCTGCCGCGTCTTCACGTCCGCGCCCGACCTTCGTCGTCAAGGTAGTCGCGCCAGGACCGCGTTGGGCTCCAGCCGAGGAGGCGCCGGGCCTTGGCGCTGGAGACAGCCGAGGCGTCCTCGCGTTCCACGGGTCGAAACTCGATCCCTTCGCCCTCGTAGTGCGTCGTCACGGTCTCCACGAGTGGATGCCCCCCGATGGTGTCGGGCGAGGAGATGTAGAACACCTCGTGTCCGGGCAGGTCGGTCTCGATGGCTAGGACGACCGCGTCAGACAGGTCGTGAACGTCGACGTAGGAGCAGTAGTTCTCGATCAGGACGGACGGGTCGCGGACGATCGGCCCGAGGTTTCGCTCGTAGCTCCCCTCGTCCTGGACCCAACTCGGACGGATCGACGTGCACCGGATGTCGGCGCGCTCGATCGCCCGCTCGCATAGGAGCTCTCCGAACCACTTCGCCGTCGCATAGGGGTCCTGCGGCCGTACCGGGTGCTCCTCGTCGACGGCAGGTACTCCGGTCGGAAGGGCCGATGGGCGAAGATGAAGCCCGGGACGGTCTCGCTAGAGAAGTTCACGAATCGCCGTGCGCCGGCCGCGATCGCCGCTTCGAGCACGTTGAACGTAATCATGATGTTGTTGCCGAAGACGACGTGCGGCGGGTTGTGGATCGGCTGCGGATAGCTGCCGTGTGCGCGACTGCATCACATCGCGCGCAAGCGCAAACACGAGCCTGCATCGGTGAGATCGGCTTGCCAGTAGTCCTCCGGGTCTCCGGCTCGGCACGGTCCCAAGTCGGTAGCGCGAGATCGTTCGCACGCACCTCGTATCCCGCTCCCATCAGCCGCCTGCAGAGCGCACGGCCGACCTTTCCTCGAGCTCCTGTGACGAGGATCCTCATCCCTCAGAGGTACTGAGGGCGTCCTCCACGACCGCCGCCTTGCCACGGAGGAAGTCGAAGTCGCAGCCCTCGTTGGCCTGCAAGACCCGGTCCGCATGCAGTCGCCGAAACCCGCGCTCGTCCCTGCGCGGCGGCGGCTCCCAGCTCGCTCGCCGCGCTTCGAGCTCGGCGGGCTCGACGACGAGGTCGAGCCGTCGCTCGGCCACGTCGAGGCGGATCAGATCGCCGTCCTCGGTGAGCGAGAGCGGGCCCCCGACGGCCGACTCTGGCGCTACGTGCAGGACGATGGCGCCGTACGAGGTACCGCTCATCCGTGCGTCGGAGATCCGCAGCAGATCGCTGACGCCCTGCCGAAGGAGCTTGGCCGGGATCGGCAGGTCACCCACTCGGGCATCCCGGGCGC
>CAWJYD010000008.1:0-339525 GCA_963846995.1 uncultured Gaiellaceae bacterium
TACTACACGCGAACCGAGGGCAAGCTGTTCGAGACAGGGGCACGGACGTCCTCTATCGCCGCGTCCCGGGCGATCCCACGCTCGGCGGGTCGGGCATCGAGGACATCTCCACATGGTTCATCTCAGCCGACGCCGAGGCGGGTGACGGCCTCGTGTTTCTGAAGAAGGCCGACGAGCCCGGCTCGGTCACGATCTCCGAAGTCGGCTCGGTCGGCGGTAGGAAGATGACCGCCACGGATCCGCTGCGATGAGCCGCAAGGTCATCTCTGTCGGCAACCGCCGCGACTATGACCGCTCACTCTGGGGCCCTCGGGACCACGAGGCCGAGCAGGAGGAGATGGATCGCATCGGGCAACCGCTTCGTCATTCGCCGGGTGGTCCTCCACCCGAGTTGAAGTTCTCCCTGTACCCCGAGCGCGTGGAGGATGGCGTCCGGGCGAAGGCGGTCGATGAGTTGATTGCGAAGCACACGGGGCGGCGCCTCGGCGTGCCAGGTAGACAACGAGATGTCGACGGGGTGCGCCGCAACGTGAGTTTTTAAGCCACATCCGGCGGTGGTCACCCACACCGATTCTTTACCCCCTATTTGCGGATAGGTGACGATGCCTGCGGATTCAGGTGACCTGGCCGATCGGAGCGCGATCGAGCGCGATCACGAGCGACGCCTGCGGTTGGCACTACACAACCGCCGGCAGCGCGCGCTGTACGGGCCCAAGCACCGGCGCCGTCGCCTCGAGTTCGTCCGCCGCATCGAGCGCCGCGAGGTCATCTATTGCTTCCGGTGCGGTGAGGAGATCGGCCCCGATCAATTCTGGGAACTCGATCACGACGACCGTGATCCCACACGGTCATTTCCTGCACATCGCAGTTGCAACCGCTCGGCGGCGAACGCGCTGAAGACCTCGCGCGAGTGGTGAAGCTCGAGAGAGGGCAGCCGTAAACCGCTCGCTAGTAGAGATGCTGCTCGAGAGCGCTCGCGACAGCGAGCCAGAACTCGACACAAAGCACGAGGACGATGCCCCAGGTGAAAAAGATGAAGCGACGGTCTTCGTCGAGACGACGCGCCATGAGACGCATCCACCCTTGCAAAGCCGCAAGACGGAGCATCGTCTAGTGCGTCTGGGGTACGGGCTAGAAGAGCGCCGTTACAACCAGATACAAGCTGTACCCAATCGTCCCGTAGAGGACGATCACGAATCCGAGGGCAGCCAGCGCGACACTTCGGTTGACGGCCCGCGTCTGAGCCCCCGCGCGCAGCTGCCGCCGTTCACCATCCGTGTCACGCGCTCGGGGTGCCGGCCGTTTGCCGACCGCGAGTAGTTCCTCTTCCATTCCTCCCTCCTCCCCCGGACCTCAACGAATACTCGGGGAAAACGTCGCCGTCAACGTCGCGGACATGGAGCTCGATGTCGCTGGTGCGAACAAGCTCGAGACTTCTAAAGCCTCGGTGCGCTCGGCCGCGGATCCGAAAAGCGCCGATACAGCCAGATATAAGCCTCGATCGCCCCGTAGAGGACGACCAGGAACCCGAGGAACGCCAGCGTCAATAGTGGGCGTAGTTCCCCTTTCATCTCTTCCCCCCTCTCAGCCCAGCGAAGGGAAGAGTGGCCGTCGACGCCAATCGCGGGCCACGCCTGCCGCAGGATTGCAGCCCTCCCCTGGACTTACGCTGGATTATCACAGATACCGCGCGTGCGAAAAGCACGCCATCGGCGGAACCGGGAAGCGGTCGTAGGCGACGGCCGCTTCCCTGCTCTCGTCGGCGCAAGTTTTTGCGCTGCGGAGCGTCTATCTGGGTAGGGGGAGGCACAACGCGCTCGCGGGCGAGCGACGACGGCGGTTGTTGCTCGCCCGCTCCGAGCGCACAAGGAATAGCGTTTCGGCTGCGGGCGTGGTGTGGTTGTCCCTGACGGTGGACGGCTGGGAGTCTCCTCCGGCTGCGGACGACCCACTCCCCCGCCACGCCCGCATTCAGCGAGTTACTCGACGTCGGCGGTCGCTTCCTATCGACCACTGACATTCCCGCGGAGCCGGGTGCGGCTGCGGACGTGTTTTCTCCCCCTAGCCGAACGCACGACTCTCACCGTGCCCGGCTCGCGTGCGCGAAACGCCCGCCCGTTGCATTCCCACCGCACGTGGCCGTAAATGTGATGCGACGGGCGTGGCGCTGGAGCGTTGGCCTACGACGGGGGAACACGGGGAGAACTTCGTCTTCTACGGGGCCATCAAGAGGCCGCCACGCTCGTCCTCGAACGTTGGATTAGTTCGTGTAGTCCTCCACCGGCTGCAGCCTAGCCAATCTGGTCAGCGCAGCCGTTGTCCGTGCTGACGACGGAGATCGGCGGCGAGGACTGGCTCGAAGCTAGTCGGCGGGGGCCGGCTCGGGCGCTGCGAGGACTGCACTGAAGCGTGCGCCCCTCCAGGAGACGGAGTCCACTCCGAGTCTCCGGATCTCGCTGTCGTGGGTGCCGAACATGCGCACGTAGTCGACCACGGCTTGCAGGGGGCTCACAGAGTGCTGGATCGAAACCGTCCGGCGCCCTGAGCGGATTTCGTATTTTCGAGTCATGTACTGGATAGATGCGGTTGGGGACGAAACTTGCGCCCGACAGCAGAAGTCGTCGGCAGGGCGCGGCTTCGACTTGAGGGCTGTCAGACGAGGAGCTCGGGCCGGCCGTCCCGCAGCGCGAAGCGGAAGGCGCAGCAGTTCGGAATCGGCCCGCTCCATTGGCCCGCGCACCAGCGGAGCGCGGCGCGCATCGGGCCTCCGTGCGAGACGACGAGGACTCGGCGACCTTCGTGTCGCGCAGCGATCTCGGTCAGCGTCGCGCGGACACGCTCACCGAGCTCGGCGGACGTCTCGGCGTCTCCCCAGCTGCCGCCCGCCGCGTGCGGATACCGCTCCAGTACCTCGTCACCGGTCAGCCCCTCCCACGTGCCGAAGTGCTTCTCGCGCAGTCCCGGAGCCGCGACGACGTCGAGCTCGTGTGGCTGGGCCAGGATCCGCGCAGTCTCGAACGCGCGAGACAGGTCGCTCGCGTAGATCGCGTCGAGCGGCTCCTCGGCAAGCGCCGCGGCCAGCTCGCGCGCCTGCGCGAGCCCGGTCGCGTTCAGCGGACGATCCGTGTGGCCCTGGACGCGGCCCTCGAGGTTCCAGTCCGTCTCGCCATGCCGTACGAGGACGATTGTCGTCTCCACGCGGGATACCGTAGAGCGCGTGGAGCTCGGGCTCGGAGGAAAGCGCTGCCTCGTGACGGGGTCGACCGCGGGAATCGGCCTGGCGGTCGTGGAGCAGCTCGTCGCCGAGGGGGCGCGTGTCGTCTCCTGCGGGCGCCGTGGAGCCCCCGGGGCCGGCGAGGAGGCTCACGTCGAGGCGGATCTCTCACTCGCCGACGAGCCGGAGCGGGTCGTCACGACCGCGGCACGCGCGCTCGGAGGTATCGACGTCCTCGTGAACAACGTGGGGGTTGCGCGGCACGCGCGCTTCGAGGACGTGCCGGACAGCGAGTGGGACGCGTACTGGCAGCTCAACGTGATGAGCTACGTCCGCGCGATTCGCGGCGCCCTACCGCTGCTCCGGGATGGGGGTGGTGCGATCGTGAACGTCTCGTCCACGGCCGGGAAGCGCCCCTCGACGGGGATGCCGCACTACTCGGTGACGAAGGCCGCGGTCCTGTCGCTCTCGAGGCTCGTCGCGGATCTCTACGCGAGCGACGACATCCGCTGCAACGCGGTGACGCCCGGCCCCACGGCCACCGACGCCTGGCTCGGTGAGGGCGGCCTCGCGGAGCAACAGGGCGACCGGGCGGACGTGCTCGACAAGGTCGGAGCGGGTCGTCCGCTCGGGCGCCTGGCGCGACCCGACGAGATCGCCGCAGTGATCGTCTTCCTGTGCTCCGAGCGCGCCTCGTATGTGACCGGTGCGGCGTGGAGCGCCGACGGCGGCACCGTCCCGATCATCGTCTGATGGGGTCGTTCGAGGAGCGGATCGTCGCGCGCGAGGCGGATCTCTCGCCGTTTGCCGTGCGCTCGTACGAGACCCGTGGCCGGAAGCGCCCGGAGGAGCCCTGCGGTGTGCGCACGCCGTTCCAGCGCGACCGCGACCGCATCGTCCACTCGAAGCCGTTCCGCCGCCTCAAGGGGAAGACCCAGGTCTTCATCGATCCGAGCGGCGACCACGTCCGGACGCGGATGACGCACACCCTCGAGACCACGGCGATCTCGCGGGTCGTCGCCCGCGCGCTGTGGCTCAACGAGGATCTGACCGAGGCGATCGGGCTCGGGCACGACACCGGGCACACGCCGTTCGGCCACGCCGGCGAGGACGCCCTCGACGACGTGCTGCACGAGAGCTTCGGGCGCCGTTTTCGGCACAACGAGCAGTCGTTTCGGATCGCGCGCTCGCTCAATCTCACGCTCGAGGTGTGCGACGGCATCCTCACGCACACGGGCGAGCGCGAGCCCGAGACGCTCGAGGGCAAGATCGTCCGGCTCGTCGACCGCGTCGCCTACATCAACCACGACATCGACGACGCCGTGCGCTACGGCCTGCTTCGCGAGAGCGACCTGCCGCGGGCCGAGATCGCCGTCCTCGGGGCGACCGGCTCGGAGCGCATCGACCGGCTCGTCCACGACATCGTCGAGACGTCCGACGGAGTCGACGACATTCGTCAGTCGGCCGAGGTGGGGGAGGCGATGCTGTCGCTCCGGGCGTTCATGTTCGAGCGCGTCTATCTCGGACCCCAGGCGGCACCCGAGCACGAGCGGGCGCACGCGGTCGTCGCGCGGATCTTCGAGCACCTGATCGAGCGCGGCGACGATGTTCAGAACGCCGTCGACTACGTGTCCGGGATGACCGACCGCTTCGCGCTCGACTATGCCGAGGCTCTCTGAGCGGTTCGGGCGCGTAAGAGAGTACGACTCGGGCGCCGAGTAGTCTCATCCGGTGGCGCGCATAAGGGACTCCTCGGTGCGCGACGTCGTGGCCGCCGCGGACATGGTCGAGGTGGTCTCGGGGCGGACGCCGTTGCGGCGCGCCTCGGGCTCGCGCTTCACCGGCCGCTGCCCGTTTCACGAGGAGAAGACGCCCTCTTTCTCCGTCAACCCCGTCGACAAGCTCTACTACTGCTTCGGGTGCGGGAAGGGCGGAGACGTCATCTCCTTCGTGCGCGAGACGGAGAATCTCGACTTCGTAGGAGCCGTCGAATGGCTCGCCGAGCGCTTCCGCGTCCCCATCGAGGTGGAGGAGGCGTCACCGCGTGTCGAGGCGGAGCGCCGGCGGCGCGAGCGGCTGTACGCCGTGCTCGAGCAGACGGCGGCGTACTTCGAGCGGCTTCTCTGGGACGGCGACGCGGGCGCGTCCGTGCGTGCGTACCTCGCCGAGCGCGGGCTCGGTGAGGAGATCGCGAAGGAGTTCCGGCTCGGGCTCTCGCCGGGTCGCGGCCTCGCCGAGAAGGCGCGCGAGCGCGGGTTCACGCTCGACGAGCTGAAGTCGGCAGGGCTCGCGACCACCCGCGGGAGCGACTACTTCCCGCAGCGGCTCATGTTCCCGCTCGCGGACGCGCGCGGCCGGATCCTCGGGTTCCAGGCGCGCAAGCTCCGCGACGACGATCCGCTGCGCGGCAAGTACGTGAACTCGCCCGAAGGCGACCTCTTCCACAAGGGCTCGATCCTCTACGGGCTCCATCTCGCGAAAACTGCGATCGGCAAGCAGGACTTCGCCGCCGTCGTCGAGGGCAACACGGACGTCATCGCGCTGCGCCAGGCGGGCTTCGAGCCCGTGGTCGCCTCCATGGGAACCGCGCTCACCGAGCGCCAGCTGCGCGAGCTCGGGCGGCTCACGAAGAAGCTCTTCCTCTGCTTCGACGCGGACGCCGCCGGGCAGGAGGCGACGCTGCGCGGAATGGAGCTGGCGACGACACGCGGCTTCGACGTGAAGGTCGTGACCCTCCCTCCGGGTCAGGATCCGGCCGACGCTCCCGACGGCTTCGCCGAACGGCTCCGGGGTGCCGAGAGCTACGTCCTCTACCGGACGAGGCTCATCGCGGAGCGGTCGACGGACAATCAGGAGATCTGGATTCGCAGCCGTGAGTTCCTGGGTGGAATCCCGGACTCGCCCGAGCACCAGGAAGCCGTCCGCTATCTCGCCGACCGGCTCGACCTGCCGCGCGAAACCTTGGCCGGGCTTGCGCCTGCGCGTGGCGGGGCGACTCGGGAGCCTGCGGAGACTTCACGGCTCCTCGACGCGGGCGACCGCCTCGAGCGGGACGTGCTCGCGGCGTGCGTCGCGCACCCGTCTCTCGTGCCCAGCCTGACCGAGCTCGCCGCCGATCACTTCGACGTCGAGGAGAACCGCCGCTTCCGAGACGTCCTCGTCTCGGGTCGCGACGACCCGGAGCTCACGGCGCTCAGGGCCGAGCTGGACGCGCGCGCGGCACGCGAGGCGATCGACGAGCGCACCGGGCGAGAGCTGCTCCTGCGACTCCGCGAGCGGAAGCTCAAGCGCGAGCTGTCCGGCGCGGACCTCGCGCGGACGACAGAGCTGCAGGCGCACCTCGCGAAGGTGCGGCAGACGCTGGCCGAGCTGACCTAGCGATATCCGAGCTCGTGGAGGAGGTCGCCGGCCTCGTCCTCGACTTCGGCGAGCTGCTCCTCGTCGAGCTCGCGCTCGTACCGGCCGATCGAGCCCCCGTGAACCCTGCGGAGGCCGACGAGGAGCGGGCCGCGCGGCGCGGCGATCGAGTCGGCGAGCCGGGAGGCAATCGCGTCCGGATCTCGTGCGAGCTCCTCGTAGCGAAGCTCGACGGAGACGGCATCGGACGACCGGGCCGCAGTGACGTAGCGCCGCCACACCCAGGCGGCACGACGCGCGTCGCTCGCGCGCTCGAACTCGTCGCGCCGCTCGGGCTCGACCCAGAAGCGTGCGTACGAGCCGTAGGCGATCCCCGCGTCGTCCGCGCTTCGCTCGTTGCGGCGCAGCCACGGCTTCTCGAGCAGGGAGCAGACGACGTCGCGGCCGTCGCGGACGATGTGGACGACCTGCGCCTGCGGGTACGCGAGCGGAAGCGCGCGCGCGACGTGGGCGAGCTCGGGGGTCTGCTCGACGGGGCGGACTGCTCCGACGAGCCCTGCTCGGCGGGCGACGCGGAGGATCGAGCGAAGACGAGCGGCAGCCGCCTGCGGTGCGAGTGACGCGAGCTCGGGGATCGCGGCCTTGACCGGCGCGACCTCGCCGAGGTCGACGAATCCGGGCACCGAGCCGATCGCCCCGGCGAGGAACGTCGTTCCCGACCGCGGCGACCCCACGACGAACACGAAGCGGTCGTCCAGGCGGCCGAGGCGCTCGCCCACGGACGCGCCGCGCCGCGTTGCAAGGCGCTTGGTCACGCGCAGGTGGTTGAGAGCCGACTCGAGGAGCTCGGGCACGGCGCGATTCTCGCAGTGCCGTGCGGGGCGTCGGCTCGTCAGCCGTCGACGAGGAGGCCCTGCAGCGGACCGAGGAGGCGCCCGGAGCGGCGCGACACGTGGGGCAGGCGCACCAGCCGGTGCGTGAGCGGGAGCCCCGCGCGTTGCCGCTCGAGCTGGTCTGCGCCGATCCGCTTCCAGTACCGGTCGACGACCTCGGTGGGATCGCCGTCGATCTCCTTCTCCGGCAGCTCGAGGTGCTCGGACCACAGGCGGAGCCGCGTCTCGCGCGCGAGCTTCGCGTCGTGGGTGACGACGTTCACCTCTGTGTCGTTGAACAGCGAATGGTCGTTCAGGTTCGCCGAGCCGATCGTCAGCCAGGCGTCGTCGACGATGCCGACCTTGGCATGCACGTAGACGGGATCCGAGAGCTCGCCGTGACGGGCGTACAGCGTGGACGCCAGCAGGCGCCCGGCTCCCGCATCGGCCTCGACGAGCTCGGCGAGCGCCCCTCTGGTGTCGTCGGATCCCGTATTCGGCTTCGCGGGGAGCACGACGACGAGCCTGAAACCGTCGCTGGGCGGCCGCACGAGCTTATCGCGGAGGATCTCGACGATCTCGGGCGACCACAGGAACTGGTTCTCGAGGTACACGAGCTCCTGGGCGCCGCGGAGGGCGCCGACGTAGGACTCGAGAATCCCGAAGTCTCCGTGCGGGACCGACGTATAGACCTTCTCCGGCACGGTCCGGACGAGCTGCGCCTGCATGTCGCCGTCCGGCTCCCCCGGTCGAACGGGCGGGAGGAGGTCGCCGGTCACCTCACGCCAACGCATCCGAAAGTGCTCGGCCACGTCCGCGACGATCGGCCCTCCGAGCCGCACGCTCAGGTCGTGCCAACCCACCTGCGCGCGCGCAACGTGCTGGCTGGAGTCGAAGCGGTCGCCGCTCTCGGCGGTCAGGTCGATCCCGCCGACGAAGGCGAGGCGATCGTCGACGACGATCGTCTTCTCGTGGTGGCAGTGCAGGGGACGCTCGTGCGAGTCGAGCGCGCAGGCGATGCGGGTGCCGTCGCACAGGCGGTCTCTCATCTTC
Source organism: uncultured Gaiellaceae bacterium (assembly GCA_963846995.1). GTDB lineage: Bacteria > Actinomycetota > Thermoleophilia > Gaiellales > Gaiellaceae > GMQP-bins7. The sequence continues at coordinate 8,497 of CAWJYD010000008.1, forward strand.
CGCACCATCGCTCGCGACGGCCGGAAGAGCGGCAAGGGGGCTCCCGCCCAGGCGAGCACGCGCACATCGACGCGGGTCGAGAGCTCTCCGAGCAGGTTGCGCAGGATCAACGGGTCGTCGCCGCGCGTGAGTGGGAAGTCGGGGGAGAAGTACCACCCGGTGAGGTGGACGTGCGACGTCGCCGACGCGAGTTCCTGGGCGATGTGCGGAAGAGCTTCGGCGCCGTCGATGAGCACGTCCAGCGAGCACCCGTCGCGCGGGGGCGTTCCCCGAGCCCAACCGCCCCCCGTCGCCGCGAGCGCGTCGTCCCAGCCGGACCGCCGGAGCCGCCGTCGATGGTGGGCGGCGACCGTTCGGCTCACGGTCTCACCGAGCTGCCGGTCGAGGCGTTCTGCGAGCCCGGCCGATCGCGGTGAGCGCTCCGTCGGCATCCCAGCCTGTTACCCGTCGCGCCCGATCTCCAAGCGACGGGAAGGACGCGGAAGGAGCTCGTGGAGCGCCCTAGCCGATCTCGGCCAGGTGGATCGCGCCTTCCTCCGAGCGCAGGAGCTCGCCGAGGTCGTCCGAGTCGGCCTCGACGATCACGACGGCCCGATCCTGGTCGTCCGTGTTCACGCTGATCACCCGGAACCGCTGACCGTCGTGCCAGACGACGTCACCCTCGACGAGCATCTTCTCGGGGTACCGGAACTCCTTGCTTCCGTCCGGGAAGCGGACGACCATGACGCGCACTGCTCACCCCCTCGCGCGACCGAACGAACACGACTGGACGTCGGAACACTAGTCGTTCAGGCGACCCGTTCGAGCTCCGGCCCATCGCGGCGCGGCAGCTCGCAGACGATGGTGACACCGACCGGATCCATCGAGACCACGGCCACGACCCAGAGCTCGCGCCCATGGGTCACACGGTCGCCCGCGTCGGGCGCGTTCGGCAGGTATCGGACCTCGAGGTCGCCGCCGAACCGGAAGGTGATCCGCTGCAGTCCGTCCACGTCTCGGTGATGCCCACAGCTCGCACGGCTAAACAGATCCGCGGCGGACCGCGTGGAGGGACGATCGCGCTATTTCTCGAAGTACGCACGCCAGAGGCGCCGCGACTGCATGGTCGACAGTCGCGGCGTGTCGAGCGCGTTCACGACCTCGTCGGCGATCTCTCGCTCCCGAGGAGGGAGCGTCGGAGGATCGTTCCAACTCAGCCGAGCGCGAATGTTCTCGTGGACTCGCGTCTTCGCGCGAGTGATCTCGTCCGTGCGGCGATGAAGCTCCTTCACCTGCTCGAGCAATGTCTGGAATTCCTCGTCGTTCATCGCCTCGAACGGAAGGGTAGTTGCAGGTCAGCTCTCGTACGCGAACTCCGGGAGCCCAGGCGGGCCTCAGGCGCCGACGGCGGTTACATCGCCTTCTGCTCGCCGATCACGTCCGGCACGCTCCGGCGGTCGTCGAGCGCGGCGCGTTGCAGTCCGTTCTTGCGGAGCCGGCTGCGGAGATCGGATTCGCGCCGCCAGCGGTTCCACCAGCGCAGCCCGTCGATCTGGTCCGCAAGCGCGTAGTACTCGTCCCAGAGCGCATCGGCCTCGGCTTCGGCGTCGGTCGTCGCTGCCCTCGATCGCCACTGCTCGCGTGTCACACCCTGTGTCACTGCTCCTTCATCGGTAGCGGACAGCCCGGACGTGAGCGCCGACCCTCGACCGGATGAGTCTCCGAGCCGGACTCCTCGAGCCACCACCGCTCATACCGCTCACGTTCCGCGGCCGTCATCGGCCTCTCGGGACGCCGGCAGGTTCGGCAGCGCGGCGGTCTCCCCTCGCGCCGGTATTCGTAGGCACGTCGCGCCGAGAGCTCGAACGCGGCGCCGCACTCACCGCACTCCACGGTTGTGCCGCGGGTGGTGCGCTCGGCTAGCTGCGTTGGCCCTCCCGCACGCGTGGAGCGTATTCGTTCGCGTGCATGTCGTCCAGAGCACACCGTTTGACTTGCAAGTAATGCAGCAAACGCCGAGAACGCGCCTTCTGCGCCCGAGGCAGGGTGGCGATGTTCTCGTCACGGACCGAAACACCGGCGAGCCTCACGCGATCCACGCTACCTGGGGCAGCGAGTCGACCAATGGGCGCAGACCGACACCGGGTAACGCGGCGGGCGTGCCGGTCAGGGGGAGAGACCCGGCCAACGACATACCCGCCCGCCGCAGACGCGGGACACTCGCAGTTCAGGAGCGAGAGCACAAGGCGGGAGGATTGCTGCGCGGCCAGCGTCGGGGACAGGGTCGCGCGCACTCGCTAGGCGGGAGCGGACTCCCTACGCATCGCTTCGCGCTAGCGATCCTCGGAGGCGCCCGGTCGCTACCTCCCGAAGTACGTGCGCCAGAGCCGCCGCGCCTGCGTCGTCGAGAGGCGGGGCTTAGCGAGCGCCTCCACTACTTCGTCCGCGAGCTCGCGCTGCTCGAAAGGAAGGCTGGGCGGATCGTTCCAGGTCATCCGTGCGCGGATCTTCTCGAATCCGTGTCTTCTGGCGGGTGAGCTCATCGGTGCGCCGATGGAGCTCCTGCACCTGCTCGAGCAGCGTCTGGAACTCCTCTTCGTCGACGCTCACGAGGGGGTAACTCTACGGCCTGCCAGCCCGTCGCTAGACGAGCCCCTGCCGCTGCCGCCCGACCTGCTCGGCGAGAAGGACGCTACGGAGCTCAGCCAGGCCGTCGGGGGGATCGTCGAGCGCGTAGAGGATCTGCTCACGCTCGCTGATGGTCAGAGCGAGCACCTTCGTCTCGCGGTCGTACGCGTTCTCGAGCTTCTCAGCCGTCTCATCGAGACCTGCCTCTCGTCGGAGCTTGACGGCGAGCTCAAGAACGAGGCGGTCAGCTACGGGGATGCCGGCGAGGTGCATCGAGGCGATCATACGTTCGTATCGGCGTCCAAGTCGCCCGCGCTCCCCTTCGCTGAGGAGAGCGCGGGTGGATTGTCTGCGTGGCGGCTAGTGAGTTATCGCGGTGGTCGCTTGTGCGATCACGTTGTGGAGCTCGTAGAACTCGTCCCGCGTCGGCTCAGTGAAAGCGTCCGGGTTCGGGAAAGCCTGAGGACCCTGGTCCATGAGCGGCTGCAGGTTCGCTTCGATGAACTGCTGTGCCTGCTCTTTCGACTCCCAGATGTCGAGGATCCTGAAGACGCCGTCCTTCTCGTCGAACCCCGCCGAATGGATGATCAGGCCGTCGAAGGGACCGGTGCCGATCTTCTCGGCAACGAAGTCGTAGTTCTCGGTCGATCGATCCGTGATCGGCCACTCCTGGACGTAAGCCACAGCCATCGAAGCCTCCTTGGTCGAGTTCCTCGATCGTACGCCTTTGGCACTTGCTTCCCGAAACGGCGTTGGAGCCATGTGGAGTACATCTCGTGAGCGAGCGCATCCTCACCGCGGCCGAGCTAATGGATCTGGACGGCGGTGATCCGGGGCTCGAGGCGGCGATCGATGTGCGTCACGCGAGCATGAGCTGGGCGGAGGTCGCGCAGGAAGCGGACGACGTCGATGACCTCGCCGACCTCGGGAAGCTCCTCCCTGCGGTATTTGTAGAACTCGTCGACGGTCCCCGAAGGCATCAAGGTGAGCCGCACAGTGTGATATCTGCTCGCCTCGGCCACAGCTTGACTATGGCAGGTCGAGGGTGAGCGACCGCCTTCTCACCGCCGACGAGGTCGCCGAACTCCTGGCCGTACCTGTCTCATGGGTGCGTGAGTCAACGCGAGCCGGTGTGATGCCGTGCGTCGCGCTCGGCCGGTACCGGCGCTACCGCATTGGTGACGTCGAGCGCTGGCTTGAGGAATGCGCACGCCCGGGCCGGCCGGTGACGCTGCGTCGCGTTGCAGGAGCAGAACCGTGACCCTCGAAGCCATGCGGGCCGGGTCGGTTCGAAGCTCCGCCGCGCCGCCAGGGTGGGGCGAGGGGGATCGGCCCGGCACTTGAACTCGTCCGCCGGATAGGGGACCGTGTGGGAGTGCGGATTCGGCCCGTACGCCTTCCGAGTTGGACGACAGAATGCGCGTGCCCTCCGGGCGCGTGGCCGAATCACGTTGCTCGGAGGGCTTCGCGCTGAGAGGAGGCCGTCTTGATGACGGCGATGGTCAGCGATGCCTAGCGGCGCCTGTGTCCTTCGCTATGAAGGCGCTCGTGGAGTCGTGTGGCGAGTGAAGTACCGCGACGCCGATCGACGCCAGATCAAGGAAACGCTTGGCCGTGAGGCTGACGGCTGGACACGACGGAAAGCCGAACGTGCTCTCGGTGCCAAGCTCGCCGAGGTCGAGCGGGGGATGCGCAAGCCGAAAGCCCGCACGTTCGACACCTCGCCGGCGAGTTCATTGCCGTCGCGCTTCCGGCCAAGCCTCGGAAGAAGTCGACGCTCATCGACTACAAGGCGACGATCGCGAATCACCTGCGGCCAGCGTTCGGGACAAACGATCTCGGGACTCTCTCGCAGAGCCCCGAGGCGTTCGAGCGCTTTGCCGCGACGAAGATCAAGGTCGGGCTCTCCCCGAAGACGGTCCGCAACCAGCTCGTCTTGCTCGGGTTGATGTTCAAGACGGCGCGACGCTGGCGCTGGGTCAGCGAGAACCCGCTCGAGCTCGTAGACGTTCCCTCGATGCCGCACACCGAGACGGAGACGCTGAGCGCAGCTGTCGTCGCCTCGCTGCTCAAGGCGTACAGGGAGCTGGAGCACGCCTCCGAGAAGCCAGAGAGGCCGTGGTACCGCACCGCGCGGCGTATGACGACGGTCGCACTCTCCACCGGACTGCGGAGAGGCGAGCTGCTCGGGCTGCGCTGGCAGGACGTCGAGTTCCTCGATCGACGCCTTCTGGTTCGGCAGGCGTTCGTCAGAAACGAGATGACGAGCCCGAAGAGCAGGGCCGGGCGGCGGACGATCCCGCTTGGTGACGTCGCGATCACAGCGCTCGAGGAGCAGTTCACGGCGAGCCTGTACCGAGCGCGTGACTCGATCGTGTTCTGACACTCGGCTCTCCGCTCGATCCCTCGAAGCTCACTATGTATGCGAAGAAGGCACTCGAACGGGCCGGTGTGGGCGACGGCTTCAGACCGTGGCACGGGCTCCGTCACACGGCACTCACCGAGACGGCCGCCGCTGGCGTTCCGGCGATGTTCGTCCAGGCGAAAGCCGGCCACGCGCAGGGCTCGACGACCGAGCGGTACCTGCACGCGGCGAGGACCACCTATCCCGACGCAGCCGAGCTCGCCGAAGCTCATCTCTTCGCGTCCGAGGTACCAAATCGGGTACCAAGTGCTACGCGGGCCGAACCACCGAAAGAGAAAAGCCCCGCATGAGCAGGGCTTTCGCAGCTCCCCGGGTTGGACTCGAACCAACAACCCTCCGGTTAACAGCCGGATGCTCTGCCAATTGAGCTACCGGGGAAGGCAGCCGCGGGATTGTAGCCGGGCGCTCCAGCGCTTTCGGGCGGGGAGGACGGCAGGAGCCGAGCGCGAACCGAGGAGCCATGCGCCGTTTCGCGGTCGCATGCGTTGTGCTGTCCATCGCCGCCCTCGTGCTCGCTCCCGGCGGGCTGGCGGCGAGCGCCCGCGTGGCCGCGCTGCAGATCGGACTGCGAGCTCACGGGTTCGACCCGGGGCCGGTCGACGGCGTCCGCGGACCGATGACGCGCACCGCGCTGATGGCGTTCCAACGGAAGAGCGGCGTCGCCTGCCACGGCAAGCTCGACCGTCGGACGCGGCGTGCGCTCGGGGTGCATGGCAGGCCGCTCCTCGGCCAGCGCGAGCTCGGCGTCGGAGCGGTCGGCTGGGACGTCGCAGTGCTCGAGTTCCGGTTGCGCCGCTTCGGGCTTTCAGCAGCGGCTGTCGACGGGCGGTTCACCCGCAGCACGCAGGTCGCGTTGCGCCGCTATCAACAGCGGCGCGGGCTCGACGCGGACGGGATCGCCGGCCCGAACACGTACCGCGCGCTCGCCGGCCGGCCGCCGACGGCGTGGCACGTCGTCGCCGCGGGCGAGAGTTTCTTCTCGATCTCGGCGCACTACCACGTGAGCCCGTGGCGGCTGGCGCGCCGCAACTCGATCCCACTCACAAGCGTGATCGTGCCCGGGCAGCGGCTCGCCCTTCCCGTCGGCGCGCGCCTTTCGCCGCCGTCGAGCGCGGGGCCGCCGGCGAGCCGCGACTCCGTGCGCGCCGCGCTCGACTACTGGTCGCGGGTGTACGGCGTCGATCCCGCGCTCGCACGTGCGCTCGCCTGGATGGAGTCGGGCTGGCAGGAGGACGTCGTCTCGAACGTCGGCGCCGTCGGCGTGATGCAGCTTCTGCCCGAGACGTGGGCGTTCGTCGACTCGGTGCTCCTCGGCGCGCAGACGCCGAGGACGTACCAGGGCAACGTCCGCGCGGGAGTCCGCTACCTGCGCTGGCAGCTCGACGAGTTCGGCGGCGACCGCCGTCTCGCGCTCGCAGGCTGGTACCAGGGCGCTCGCGCGGTGCGCGAGATCGGACTGTACGACGACACGAAGCTCTTCGTTCGCGTCGTCCTGCAGCTCTACGGCACGGTCTGAACGACCTCGCCCACGGGATCCGAGGCGAGGCCCTCGGCCCGCATCGCACGCCGTCCGGGAGCGGCCAGCGCGGCTCGTCGAGCGCGACGCAGACGAGCCCGTAGCGCTCGCGACAGCGGTAGGCGGTCGCGCGCGCCTTCGCGGGGACGCGCGTCGGGTCCGCGAGCTGCGGGATCGCCGTGCAGACTCCGTCCGCTCGGTAGCGCCAGCCGTGGTATGCGCAGACGATCTCGTCGGCCTGGACGGTTCCGAGCGAGAGCGCGGTGCCCCGGTGGATGCAGAGGTCGTGGAAGGCGTGTGCGACGCCGCTCGAGTCGCGCCAGAGGAAGAGCTGCGTCTCCAGCAGGTCGGTGGCCTTCGGTTCGGGCGCCGACCTCGGCGCCGAACGCGACCGGGTGCCAGCACGAGCGGAGCGCTGCGAGGTCGCCGGCGGCGGACGGGGTCTCGCGCATCCTCGGTCGACCCGCCGCTAGCGATCGATCAGCTGGTTCAAGCGATGCGTGTGCGGGTCGAGCACGTTCTCGGCCTGCTCGACGCCACGAACCGGGAGCGTCTCGGGATCGAGCAACCCCACCTGCACGAGGAGCGAGGCCTGATCCCAGTAGATGTGCTCGTGGGCGACCTTGCCGTCGGCGAAGCCGACGACGACGCAGAACGCGAGTCGCACGTGTCTCCCGGTCGGCGCGATCCCCGGGAGCAGCTGGGGCATCTCGATGTCGTGGGTGAACGAGAGGACGAGCTCGTCGACCACCTGGCTGTCGCCGACCGTCCGCGAGACGGGCGTGATCTCGATGTCCTTCGGCCAGCGCCCGATGAAGTGCTCGCCGTAGAAGCGTCTGACGTCCGCGGTGCCGACGCCTCCAGTCATCACCGGCACGTGGTTCACGTAGGGGTCGTCGGTCATCGTCGCCATCGTCGCGTCGAGATCCATGTCGACGAACTCCGCGGCCACGTGCTCGTCGAAGACCGTGGCGAGGTCGTGTGCCTCCATCGGCGGAGACGCTAGCGCGTACGTGCTTGACATGTCACGCGAGCGCCGGATTGAATCCCGACGTGCTCCTGCGCGAGGTCGAGTACGCACGCCCGGCGACCGTCGAGGAAGCGATCTCGCTCCTCGCCGCGCACGACGGCGCGCGGGCGCTCGCCGGGGGTCAGACACTCGTCAACGTGATGAAGGCGCGTGCCGCCGCACCGGACGTGCTCGTCGACCTCGGGCAGCTCTCCGAGTTGCGCGCGATCGGCTTCTCGTCGGACGGGCTGCTCGAGATCGGCTCGATGGTGACCTACGCCCAGCTGACGTCCTCGTCCGAGGTCGAGGTCTCACGGCCGATCCTCGCCGAGGTCGCGGCGACGATCGCCGACGTCCAGGTCCGCAACCGCGGCACCATCGGCGGCAACGTCTGCGTCAGCGACCCCACGAACCACTTCCCGCCGCTCCTCGTCGCACTCGACGCGACGTTCACGATCCGTGGAGACGGAGGCGAGCGCACCGTGTCGGCCGACGAGTTCTTCCTCGGCGTGTACATGACCGCGGTGGGGGAGGGCGAGCTCCTGATCTCCGTGAACGTGCCACCGTCGAGCGGCAGCGGAGACGGCTTCGCCGGTCTCACCATCGGCACGCACGGGACGTACATCGTGAATGCGGCCGCGACGGTCTCCGAGGATGGCCCGCGGATCGCGATCGGCTGCGTTGCCGCAACTCCCGTCCGGGCGACGGCGATGGAGGAGGCGCTCGCGGGCGGCGACTTCTCCGAGGACGCCGTGCGCAAGGCGGCCGAGGGTCTCGGCACGTCGCTCGATCCCCCCTCGGACGTCCACGGATCCGGGGAGTACCGACGGCACCTCGCCGAGATCGCCGCGACGCGCGCGGTGCTGCAGGCGGCCGAGAGGAGGAAGGGGTAGTGCCCGAGCCCGTCACGAGCATGCCCGTCTCGCTCGAGGTGAACGGCGAGCAGATCGAGCTCGAGGTTCCGACCCGCCGGCTCCTCGTCCACTTCATCCGCGACGACCTCGGGCTCACCGGCACCCATATCGGCTGCGACACCGGCAACTGCGGCGCGTGCACCGTCCACGTGAACGGCGAGCCGGTGAAGAGCTGCATGATGCTCGCCGTCCAGGCCGAGGGTGCGAAGGTCTCGACGGTCGAGGGGCTCGCGGCCGAGGGCGAGCTCACCGCCCTGCAGCAGGCGTTCAACGACCACCATGCGCTGCAGTGCGGCTACTGCACTCCAGGGATGCTCATGAGCGCGACCGCGCTGCTCGAGCGGAACCCGAGCCCCTCGGAGGAGGACGTGCGGTACGCGCTGCAGGGGAACATCTGCCGCTGCACCGGGTACGTGAACATCGTCGAAGCCGTGGTCGCGGCTGGGGGTGGAGGAGGCTGATGGATCCGATCTCGGTGGTCGCCGGAGCGGGATTTACTCCCGCGCAGGCTCCCGATGCTCTCGGAAAGTCGCGAGCCGGAAGGAGGGGGCTCGTGGGGGAACCATGGGTTCCCCCACGCTCGACCGCCGGAGGGAGCACGTGACCGTCACCGAGCAGCCGACGACGACGCTCAAGAAGGGCTTCGTCGGGCAGTCGATCCCGCGCAAGGAGGACAGGCGGCTCGTCCAGGGCCAGGGCACCTTCTTCGACGACGTACGACGCCACGGGATGGGCTACGTCCACTTCGTCCGCTCGCCCTACGCGCACGCGAAGATCGTCTCGATCGACGTCGCCAAGGCGCTCGAGCTCGACGGCGTGTACGGGACGATCACCGGCGACGAGGTCGCGATCCACACGGATCCCTTCTTCGAGATGTCCGTCGAGCCGGGCGGGAACATCACCGACTACGCGCTCGCGGTCGGGCGCGTACGGCACATGGGCGAGCCGGTGGCCGCGGTCTGCGCGGCGACGCGGGAACTCGCGCGCGACGCGGCCGAGCTGATCGAGGTCGAGTACGAGCCGCTTCCCGTCCTCGTCGACGCCGAGGAGTCGCTGAAGGACGAGGTGATCCTCCACGACGACGCAGGCTCGAACGTCGTCTGGTCGGGAGTCTTCGACTGGGGCGACGTCGACGCGGCCCTCGCGGAGGCGGATCACGTCGTGAAGATCGAGCGCCTGCACTTCCACCGCTTCTCCTCGACGCCGCTCGAGTGCGCGGGCGCCCTCGTCGAGTACGACAAGGGCACGGGCGAGTGGACGCTCACCTGCAACCACCAGATGCCGGGCGTCGGGGCGATCTGGATGGCGCCGGCGCTTCGCGTCGGGATCGACAAGCTCCGGTTCGTCACCCACGACATCGGCGGCGGCTTCGGGAACAAGATCTGCCTGCACCCGCAGTACGTCGTCCTCTGCCTCATGTCGCGCAAGCTCGGCCGCCCGGTGCAGTGGACGGAGTGGCGCACCGACCAGCACACGGCCAACGCGCACGGCAACGAGCGCACGTTCCTCGACGTCGAGGTCGCGGTGCGCTCGGACGGGACGATGACCGGCTTCAAGGTCAGGGCGCTCGACGACTGCGGCGCGTTCCCGCGCTACGAGCCGCTCGGCTGCATCATCTGGGCGCAGGTCACCCCGGGGATGTACTCGTGGCGGAACGTCCGCGTCGACTTCACCCAGGTCTGCACGAACAAGTCCCCCGTCTCGCCGAACCGTGGCTACTCGCGGATGCAGCACCTCTGGCTGACGGAGCGGATCGTGGACATCGTCGCCGCCGAGCTCGGTCTCGATCCGGTCGAGGTGCGGAAGCGGAACTACGTGAAGGCCGAGCAGATGCCCTACGAGACGCCGAACGGCTGCGTCTACGACTCGGGCGACTACGCCGCCGCACTCGACATCGCGCTCGACCTGATCGACTCGGGGTCGATCGAGAAGCGGCGCGAGGAGGCGGCGTCGCGCGGGAAGCTCCTCGGCTTCGGTATCGGCTCGACGCTCGACTCGGGGACGAACAACTTCGGCCAGTCGACGCTCCTGAACCCCGAGCTCCAGTTCTCGGGGAACAACGAGGCGGCGTCGGTGAAGCTCGACATCTTCGGCGAGGTCGTCGTGACGCTCGGGACGGTGCCGCAGGGCCAGGGGCACGAGACGACGGCCGCACAGGTCGTCGCGGACATCCTCGGCTGCTCGCCCGACCAGGTGAACGTGAGGCGCGGTCACGACACGTGGTTCAACTCGCACGCCGGCTTCTCGGGAACCTACGCAAGCCAGTTCGCCTTCACCGGGCTCGGCGCGGTCAAGGGTGCGGCGGAGCTCGTGCGCGACGAGATGATCCAGCTCTCCGCGGCCGTCCTGCAGGCGCCGCCGGAGGCGATCGAGCTCTCGGAAGGCTTCGCGCGGGTCAAGGACGGGCCGCCCGAGGCGGCGCTGCCCTTCATGGCCCTCGGCGCCATCATCAACGCGAACAACGCGTTCCTCCCGCCGGAGTTCAACCCGACGCTGAACCACCGGTACGTGTGCCGGCCCTACTTCGGGATGGTCGACACGGAGAAGAAGACGGGGCAGCTGACGCTGACGTACGCGCTGCAGATCCACTGCGCCGTCGTCGAGATCGACCCCGAGACGGGCGAGGTCGACGTCGTCGACTACGCGGCGGTCGACGACTGCGGCGTCCGCATCAATCCGCAGATCGTCGAAGGCCAGGTGCACGGCGCAACGGCCCACGCGCTCGGCGCCGCACTCCACGAGGAGTTCGTCTACGACGACGACGGGACGCTCCTGACCTCGAACTTCTACGACTACCACGTCCCCCACGCCATGGACATGCCGCCGCTCAAGACCGGCGCGATGGAGTCGCCCTCTCCCGTCGCGCCGCTCGGCGCGAAGGGCATGGGCGAGGGCGGCGGAGGCGGCATCCACTGCATCTGCTCGGCGATCCAGGACGCGCTGCGCTCCGCGGGCGGCGCCATCGTCCACGACAGCTGCAACCCGCCGCATAGGGTGTGGGCGATGCTGCAGGATCCCCAGGCGATGCGCGCGAACGTGACGGTGACGTCCCGGTGATCGTCTCCGGGACGAAGGAGCTCGCGGCGACACGCGCGACCGTGTGGGGTGTCATCAACGAGCCGTCCGAGATGGCGAAGCTGATGCCCGGCGTCGAGTCGTTCGAGATCACCGACGACACGCACTGGACGGCGAAGGTCAAGGTGCCGCTCGGCCTCGGTGGGCTGAAGATGACGATGAACTTCGAGAAGCTCGAGGAGCGAGAGCCCGTCTTCTCGTCGATGCGGGCAAAGGGCCAGGGCGTCGGCGCGCTGATGGACATGACCACGTCGTTCACGCTCGAGGAGATCGAGGGCGGCACCGCCATGGCCTGGGAGGCGGACGTCAAGATCGCCGGCCCGGTCGGCGCGATGGGTCAGCGCGTGCTGCAGCCGATCGTGAACCAGCAGGTCTCCCAGGTGCTCGAGGCGCTCGAGGCGCGCGTGCAGGTGGCCGGCTCGCCGGCGGAGGGCGCCGAGGCCGGGATCCATCCCGCGTCGCCCGAGGCGTACGAGTCGGAGCCCGAGGGCCCGACGCACTCCACCGAAGACTCCTGACGGGAGCCGTCGTGCCGCCACCGTTTCGGATCGGCGTCATGCAGCTCACCATGGAGCCACTCGACGAGATGCTCGAGTCGGCGCGCGTCATGGACGAGGCCGGGATGGACACGATCTGGCTCGCCGAGGCGTACCCCTGGTGGCGCAAGCACGGCATGGAGGCGCGCTCGTCGACGGTCGTGTCCGCGCTCATGGCGAAGGAGACGGAGCGTCTCACGATCGGGTGGGGAATCATCTCGCCGTTCACCCGTCACCCGGTGCAAGTTGCGATGGATGCAAGAGTGGTGCAGGAGGCCGCAGGCCCGGGCCGCTTCCTCCTCGGCTTCGGGACGTCGAAGATCTTCCTGAACAACATCCGCTCGCAGACGTCGAAGACGCTCGGGCCGATGCGCGACGCGGTGACGATCGTGCGCGGCGTCCTCGGCGGCGAGCGGTTCGAGTACGAGGGCGAGACGTGGAGTGCGTCCGTTCCGGGTCTGAGCCCCGACGCGCACACGCCGCGCGACGTCCCGCCGGTCTACGTCGCTGCGACCGCGCCGAAGATGCAGGCCCTCGCGGGGGAGATCGGCGACGGCTGCCTGACGCCGTCGATCACGACACCCGCTTTCGTCCGCTATACGCGCGACAACGTCGCCGCCGACATCGACATCGGCTGCACGGTCGTCGCCTCGATCCACGAGACCGACCGCGAGGCCGGGCGCGACGGCGCACGCGAGATCGCTGGCATGTACCTCGCGAACAAGGTGCAGAACATCCAGGGGTCGGCCGACACGCTCCTCGACCTGGCCGGGCTCGAGCAGGACGAGATCCGGCCGGTCGCCGAGGCGATGGAGCAGGGCGGTCGGCTCGCGGCGAAGGCGGCGGTGACGGACGCGATCCTCGACAAGTGCAAGCCGATCGCCGGCACGCCGGACGAATGCATCGCCGCGATCGAGGAGTACCGGGACGCCGGCTGTACCCACGTGATGCTCGAGCTCTGGGGCGACCGCCGCCACGACCAGATCCGGCTCTTCGGCGAGCAGGTGCTTCCCCACGTCCGTGGCTGAGATCTTCATCGACCGCGACCGGCTCGTCGACTGGGCCTCGCAGGCGATCGGCATCCCGAGCTTCACGGGCTCGGAGGAGGCGATGGCCGAGCTCATGCGCGAGACGTTCCTCGGTATGGGCCTGCAGGTGCAGTGGCAGCAGGTCGAGGACGGCCGCGCGAACGTCGTCGGGACGCTGCGCGGAGCCGGAGGCGGCGCGAGCCTCATGTTCAACGGGCACATGGACACGTCGTACTCCGGGCGCGAGCCGTGGCTACGGCACGTCCCCGGCTTCCAGCCGAGCGCGTTCGTGGAGGACGGGCGGTTGTACGGCCTCGGCATCTCGAACATGAAGGGAGCGCTCGCGTGCTACGTCGAGGCGGTGCGCGCGCTGATCGACGCCGGGGTGCGGCCACGCGGCGACGTGATGATCGCCGCCGTCTCGGGCGAGATCGAGAAGACACAGTGGGGTGACGCGCAAGGGGCCGAGTACCGGGGCTACGCCGCGGGCTCGCGCTACCTCGTCTCGCACGGCGGGGTCGCGGACATGTGCCTGCTCGGCGAGCCCACCGAGTCGAAGGTCGTTCTCGGCCACTTCGGCTCGCTCTGGCTCAGGGTTTCGACCCGCGGGCCGTTCGTCCACACCGCGTTCAGCGAGGGCAGGCGCAACGAGAACGCGATCGTCCGGCTCCGCGACGTCCTCGACGCCGTGCTCGAATGGATCCCGACCTGGGAGGACGCTCCCGAGAACGCGTATCGAGGCGCGAAGGCGATCGTCAACGTGGGCGCCGTCGACGGTGGGTTCGGATGGCGCGTCTCGCGGACGCCGCACCGCGCCGACCTCTTCCTCGACGTCCGCGTCCCGCCGACGAAGGCGATGGCGACGGCGCGCGGAGAGGTGCTCGAGATGGTGCGCGGCCTCGCGAAGCGCTTCCCGGAGCACGGGATCGAGGGCGAGGTGTACGTCACAGCGCCGGGTGCCGAGATCGACGAGGGGCATGCGCTGGTCGGGGCGATCGACGAGGCGCACGCGGAGGTCTTCGGAGCTCCGCCCGAGCGGGACGTGACGCGCTGGTTCTCGGACGCCTCCGTGCTCAGCCGCTATGGGATCGCGACCGTGAACTACGGGACGTCCACGGGGCTCCTGGACACGGTGAAGGGCGAGAACCTCGAGATCGACGGGCTCGTTCGGACAGCCGACGTCTACGCTCGGGTGGCCATGAAGGTCTGCGACGTCGCGTGAGCATCTACCAGCTCCCAGCCGATCTGCCCGCCCCCGTCGACGACGGCGCGTGCGATCACCTGCTCGGCCTGCCCCTGCCGTCGCTCACGCTCACCTCCTCGCAAGGCCCGATCAGCATGCGCGAGCTCGGACTCGACCTCGCCGTCCTCTACGTCTATCCGCGCACGGGCCTCCCGGGCCGCCCGACCCCGGACGGCTGGGACGCGACTCCGGGCGCGCGCGGCTGCACTCCGCAGTCCTGTGCGTTCCGCGATCACGCCGACGAGCTCGGCGAGCTCGGTGCCCTCGTCGCCGGTCTCTCCGCCCAGTCGCTCTCGGAGCAGGAGGAGCTGGCTGGCCGCGAGCACATCCCGTACCCGGTGGTCGCGGACCCGGAGTTGCGGCTCGGCGCCGCGCTCGGCCTGCCGACCTTCGTCTTCGACGGCGACGAGCTGTACAAGCGCGTCACGCTCGTCCTCGAGTCGGCCCACGTCGCGAAGGTCTTCTACCCAGTGTTTCCGCCCGACCGGAACGCCGCGGAAGTCGTAGCCTGGCTGCGGGGGAGATCGGCAGCATGAAGCTCGTCAGCTTCGGGCCGTACGACCGCGTCGGCTTCGTCGACGGCGACGAGATCGTGGTCCTCGACGTCGAGAACATGCGCGACCTGTTCGAGCACGGCGGCGCCGACGAGACGGACGAGCGGGTGCCGCTCGAGGACACGTACCTGCGCCCGCCGATCATCCCCAAGAAGTTCTTCCACACAGCCGGGAACTTCCGCGAGCACGAAGAGGAGTCGAAGCAGGTCGACTGGTCGCACGAGATCGCGCCCTGGATCGTGTTCTTCCAGAACGTCGACGCGATCATCGGCCCGGGAGAGCCGGTGGTGTACCCGGAGCACCTCACCGAGGAGCTCGATTACGAGCTCGAACTGGCGGTCGTGTTGCGCAGGGCCGGCAGCTGGTTCCCGCCGGAGGACGCGAGCGAGTACATCGGCGGCTACGTCATCTTCAACGACATCACCGCCCGGGACATCCAGCGCCGCGAGATGCGCTCGGGCGTCTTCAGCTTCTGCAAGGCGATCGATACCTTCTGCCCGCTCGGCCCGTGGATCGTGACGCCGGACGAGATCCCCGATCCCCACGCGCTCGCGATGGAGCTCCGCGTGAACGGCGAGGTGCGCCAGAGCTCGCACACCAGCCGCATGTCCGTGACGATCCCGGAGATCCTGAGCCACTACTCCGCGCTCGGGTACTCGGCAGGCGACGTCCTCTCGACCGGAACCGTCTCGGGTGTCGCCGGGTTCTCGCCCGACGCCGCCTCGCTCTACCTCAAGCCGGGAGACGTGATGGAGGCCGAGATCGAGCGCATCGGTGTGCTGCGCAACCCGGTGGAGTCGTGGGAGGAGGCGCACGCCGAGCCTGCTCCGCCGCGCGTCCGCTGGTAGCGTCGCCGCGATGGACGAGGGCTTCCGGGTCGAGGTCTCCTTCGACGACGAGGAGCATGGCACCTCGCTGCGGGAGCGCCTTCGCGCTACGAGTGTCGACGACCAGGCGCGCGAGCGACTCGGCTCCGGGGCCATGGTGACGCGCGACGGGTCGACCCTCTTCGTCTACACCGCGGCCGAGGACTCCGCGCGCGAGGCGGAGCGCGTCGCCCGCGAGCTCGTCGCCGAGGACGGGCTGACCGCGGACTTCGCCGTCACGCGCTGGCATCCGATCGAGGAGGAGTGGAAGGACGCGTCGCTCCCGCTTCCTACGACTCCGTCCGAGCAGGATGCGGAGTACGCGGCACGTGAGGTCGCGGAGGCTGCGGAGGCTGCGCGCGAGGGCGTCTACGACTGGCACGTCGCCGTCGACCTGCCCGACCGCGGCGTCGCGGCGAACCTCGAGGACGAGCTCCGCGCGGAGGGGCTCGCGCCGCATCGGCGCTGGCGCTACGTCACCGTCGGCGTCCTGACGGAGGAGCGTGCGCAGGAGCTCGCCGAGCGGCTTCGGGCGCGCCTTCCCGACGACGCGGACGTGAGGATCGAGGTCGACCTCTCTGACGTGACCCGCTCCCCGTTGCAGTTCCTGCCCTTCTGAGCGTGCGCGTCGGCGAAGTCGAGATCGTCCCGCTGCTCGACGCGGTCGGGAAGCTGGGGGAGCTCGCCGAGCTCTACCCGGACGTCCCGGCCGAGGCCTGGGACCCGTACCGCGAGCTGTACCCGACGCAGTTCGAGGACTCGCGCTGGCGGTTCAACGTGTCCGTCCAGCTCGTGCGCGTGGACGGGCAGACGATCCTCGTCGACACCGGCTACGGACCGTCCGGGTGGTGGAAGCACTGGGCGCCCGAGCGCGACGGCCTCCTTCCCGGAGCGCTCGAGGAGGTCGGAGTCGGGCGCGAGGACGTAGACGTCGTCTTCCTCACGCACCTGCACGTCGACCACATCGGCTGGAACACCGACAAAGACGGTGCCCCGTTCTTCCCGCGCGCCCGCTACGTGGTGCATCCCGACGGGCTCGCGTACGCGCTCGAGAAGTCCGACCGGCCGCAGGTGCAGCGGTGCATCGTCCCGCTCGCGGAGCGCTTCGAGTGGCCCGGCGACGACGCTGAGCTCGCACCAGGGGTCGCGGTTCGAGTGCTGCCGGGGCACTACCCCGGGCATGCGGGCGTGAGCGTGCGCTCGGGGGGCGAGCGCGCCGAGCTGATCGCCGACAGCGCGCCGCATCCCGCGCTCCTCGATCGGCCCGAGTGGCGGTTCGCCTTCGACGAGATCCCGCAGACGACCACGCGTGGGGCGTTGATCGAGGACGTCGTCGACATCGACTGCCTTCTCGTGTGTGGGCATTACCCCGGCTCCGGGATCGGGCGCGTGGCGACGCGAGGCGATCACGTCGTCTGGGGGGAGGTCGTCTGACGCCCTGGCCGCGCGACGACGCGAAGCTCGAGCGCGTGCGCTCGCTCATGGCGGAGCGCAAGCTCGACGCACTCATCGTCCGCGCGCCCGACAACGTCCTCTACCTCACGAACTTCTGGGGAATGAAGGGCTACGACGCGTGCGTGTTCCCGCGGGAGGGCGACCCGATCCTCGTCTGCCTCGAGGCGTCCGAGGAGGACGCGGCGAGGACGGCATGGACTCCAGAGGTGCGCCTGTTCAAAGGGTACGACCAGGCCGATCCGCGCCCGCCGACGGCCCGCGTGCTCGACCTCGCGCGCGAGGCGGCGAGCGCATACGAACGGGTCGGGATCGAGCTCTCGCTCGGGACGCAGGCGGCAGATCGGATGGTCGGGGAGCCGACGACGTACACCGCGGACTGGTTCGCCGGCTTCGGCGCAGCGACGGACGCGACTCCGCTGCTCGTCGAGGCCCGCGCGATCAAGACCGAGCAGGAGGTCGAGCGCATGCGGCTCGCGAACGAGATCGCAGCGGCTGCGATGGAGCACTGCAAGCTCGTGCTCGAGCCGGGAATGAGCGAGGCGCAGATCGCCGCGGAGTGGCTGGGCTTCGTCCACGGGGAAGGCACCGGCTGGGAGGGCAAGGTCTCACTCGCGCTCGGCTTCTCCCTCGTCTGGTCTGGCCCGGGGATCAAGACGTTCACGGCGACGACGGCCCGGCCGGTGGTCGAGGGTGAGCCGACGCTGTTCGAGATCTGGGTCTGCGCCGACGGCTACTGGTGCGACCACACGAAGAACCTCGTCGCAGGGGAGCTGGCGTCGAACTACCGCGAGCTCGAGGCCGGGCTCATGGGGGTGTACGAGGATGCCGTCGAGTTCCTCCGTCCGGGGGCGAGCCTCGCCGAGCTCGACCGGAGGGTCCGCGAGGGGATCGCCGGAATCGGGTTCCCGGGCCAGCCGTCGCACCCGATCTGCCACGGTGTCGGCGCTCGTGCCCATGAGCCGCCGTACGCGCACCAGGCGGGCGGGGGCGAGGTGGGCGAGGGGATGGTGTTTGCGATCGAGCCAGGTTGCTATATCGAAGGCGGGGGTGGGCTCCGCGTGGAGGACAACTTCCTCATCGGCCCCGACGGTGCGGAGAAGCTCTCGCCGTTCCCCGACGGCATCGTCGCCGCCTAGCGCAGGTCCTGCACCCGCTGGATCTTGCCGCCGTCCGAGCGAGGCGCCTCGCCCGGCTTCACGACAGTGACCCGCATCGTGCAGCCGATCGTCTCGCGGAGAAGGGCGGCGGTCCTGACGATCAGCGTGACGGCGTCGCAGGCGTCGCTGCTCGCCGGCTCGACGAGGACCTCCAGCGAGTCGAGCGTTCCCTCTCGCCGCACGACGAGCCCGAAGTGCGGTGAGAGCTCGGGAATCCGGCCGAGCACCGCTCCGACCTGGCTCGGGTACACGTTGACGCCGCGCACGACGAGCATGTCGTCGGTGCGTCCGACGATCGGGCCCATGCGCGCGAGCGTCCGCCCGCACGCGCACGCGTCGCGCGTGAGCGAGCACACGTCGCCCGTCCAGTAGCGGACGAGCGGGAGCGCCTCCTTCGTGAGCGTCGTGAGGACGAGCACGCCCTCCTCGCCCTCCTGAAGCGGCTCGCCCGAGTCCGGGTGGACGATCTCCGGGAGGAAGTGGTCCTCGTTCACGTGCGAGCCCGCGCGCGCCTCCACGCACTCGCAGGAGACGCCCGGGCCGATGATCTCCGAGAGCCCGTAGATGTTCGTCGTGCGCACGCCGAGCCCGGCGTCGATCTCCTCGCGCATCCGCTCCGTCCACGGCTCCGCTCCGACGACGGCGAAGCGAAGACCGAGCTCGTCCGGCGCGATGCCGCGGTCGGCGAACGCAGCCGCGAGCGTGAGCGCGTAGCTCGGCGTGCACGCGATCGCGTCGGGGCGGAGGTCCTCGATGAGGGTGAGCTGGCGCTCGGTCATGCCGCCGGAGACGGGGACGACGTTGACGCCGAGCCGCTCGCCGCCGGCGTGAAGCCCGAGCCCGCCCGTGAACAGGCCGTAGCCGTACGCGTTGTGCAGCGTCATGCCCGGCTCGACTCCTGCCATCGCAAGGCTGCGGGCGTTCACGCGGCCGAACGAGGTCGAGATCGGCGGCGGTGTACGCGACGACCGTGGGCTTGCCCGTCGTGCCCGACGAGGCGTGGATGCGCGCGAGCTCGCGGCGGGGTACGGCGAGCATGCCGAGCGGATACGTGTCACGCAGGTCGTCCTTGCGCGTGAAGGGGAGGTGCCGCAAGTCGTCGAGCGAGCCGATCGAGTCGGGCTCGACGTCGGCGAGGCGCTCGCGGTACAAGGGCACGCGCTCGCACACGCGCGACACCAGATCGCGCAGGCGCTCGAGCTGGAGGGCCTCCAACTCGTCCCGCGGCAGCCTCTCGACGGCGGGCTCGAAGAGCACGCGCCGAGTATCACGCAATGCGATAGTCACGCCGTGGCGCTCGACCGCTCGCTCGTGTGGACAGGAGATCTCAACGCGAAGGCGCTCGAGCCGCAGCCTCGCGTCACGGTCGGGCTCTACGACACGACGCTCCGCGACGGAGAGCAGACCGTGGGAGTCGTCCTCGATCCAGAGCAAAAAGTAGAGATTGCAAAGCATTGTCAGAGGCGGGAATCGACCGCATCGAGGCGGGATTCCCCCGTGTCTCCGAGGAGGACGCGCGCGCGATCTCGCTCATCCTCGAGGCCGGCCTCCCCGCGGAGATCTGGGGCTTCTCTCGCGCGGTGCGCGCGGACGTCGAGGCGCTCGTCGAGCTCGGCCTGCAGGCGTCCGTGATCGAGAGCCCGATCTCCGACGGCAAGCTCGCCGCGCTCGGCGTCTCCCGCGAGACGATGCTCGAGCGGATCCGTGCCGCGGTGTCGTTCGCGGCGGGCGAGGGCATCCGCGTGGCCTTCTTCGGCGTCGACTCGTCGCGCGCGGACATCGAGTTCGTGCGCCAGGCGTACGAGAGCGCGGTCGAGGCGGGGGCACAGGAGGTCGTCGTCGTCGACACACTCGGGATCGCGACGCCGGAGGCGGCCGCGTACCTGGTCGGGGAGGTGGTCGAGCGGCTGGACGGCGAGGTGCCGGTGCACTGGCACGGACACGACGACTTCGGGCTGGCGACCGCGGCGGCCGTCGCGGCCGTGCAGGCAGGCGCGACCTGGGTGCAGGGAACCGTCAATGGAATGGGGGAGCGCGCCGGCAACGCCGACCTCGTGGAGGTCGCGCTCGCTCTCGAGGCGCTCTACGGAATCCCGACGCGGCTCCGGCTCGAACAGGCGCGGGCGCTCGGCTCGGTCGTGCGGGAGCTGTCCGGCACGCCGCTCGCGCCCTGGAAGGCCGTCACGGGCGACAACCTCTTCACGCGCGAGTCGGGCGCGGTCGCGGCCCAGTTCCACGACCCCCCGGCGATCGAGCCGTACTCGTCCGAGCTCGTCGGAGCCGAGCGCGGCATCGTGCTCGGCAAGAAGAGCGGCCTCGACTCGATCCGCATCAAGGTCGCCGAGCTCGGACTCGACGTCCCCGAGGACCGGCTCCCTGCGATTCTCGATGCGGTCAAGCGGGCGGGGACGAAGAAGCGGGGCCTCGTCACCGACGGCGAGTTCAGACGGATCGTCGCCCGCAAGAAGTCCTCGTAACAAGTTGTAACTTGGCCGTTCACGGCTGCAAGCAGTCGGCCGCGGGCCTTGTAACAACTTGCAACTTGCACAACTGCGACGTCCCGGTTGACTGACATGTCAGTTCACTGAGATACTCGCGGCGCAGCGTGGAACGGGTCTGCATCGTCGGAGCGGGCGTGATCGGGAGCCTCTTCGCGGGTCATCTCGCCCGCGTGTGCGAGGTCTCCGTGCTGACGCGACGCCGCGAGCACGCTGAGGCGCTCAATCGGGACGGACTGCGGGTCACCGGCAAGAGCGAGCGGCAGGCGGCGGTCTTCGCGACGGACGACCCCGAGGAGCTCCCGGACTTCGAGGTCGCGATCGTCGCGACGAAGGCGTCGGGACTGGAGGCGGCCGCGGGCGCGCTCGAGGGACGGTTCGCCGACGCGACCGTCGTGACCGTGCTGAACGGGATCGGCGCGGAGGAGGTCGTCCGCAGCCACGGTGCGTGGCCCATCGTCTCGGGGGTGACGTTCATGAGCGGCACGCGGCACTCCGATACCCACGTCGAGTACATCCTCGACACCGAGACCTGGCTCGGGCCCTTCGAGGGGACGCCGTTCGAGGCCGTGCAGGACATCGCCGAGACGCTCGTCGCGTCCGGCCTCAATGCGGAGGCGCTCCCGGATCTCCGGCCCGCGCAGTGGTCGAAGCTCATCTTCAACGCGTCGGTGAACCCGACGGCGGCGCTGACCGGGCTGCCGCACGACTTCCACTTCGCGCAGGAGAACGAGCCGGGCGAGCTCGGACATCTCGTGCACGGTCTCGTCCACGAGGGGAAGGCCGTCGCCGCCGCGGCCGGGGTCGAGCTCCATGACGACCCCTGGGAGATGAACGTCCTCGCGACGCAGCGCGGATCCGCGCACTACCCGTCGATGCTCGAGGACGTCGCGGCGCATCGTCCGACGGAGATCGAGCTGATCACCGGCTCGATCGTCCGGGAGGCGGCGCGGCACGACGTGCCGGTGCCGCTCAACACCTTGCTGTACACACTCGTCAGAGGAAAGGAAGCATCGTGGCAGGCTTCGTAACGACAGGAGGAGAGAGATGAGGAACGTATGGAGGGCGGCGCTCGCCGTCGCCGCGGCTGCGGCGGTGGCCGTGGCCGTGGCCACGGGCGGCGCCGCCGCACCGCAGAAGACGCTCACGATCGGCTGGGCGTACGACGGCATCGGGAACATGGCGCCGTTCGACGGCCCGGCGCTCGCAACGGCGAAGTCGCACATCGCGACGATCAACAAGACGGGCGCGACGAAGGTGAAGCTCCTCACCTGCAACACGCAGGGCAACAAGCCGGCGATCGCCAAGGCCTGCGCGGTGAAGCTTCTGTCGCAGGGCGCGAGCGTGATCATGACCACCTGCGACGTCGACTACGCCGCACCGGTGGTGCAGACGGCGATCAACGCCGGAAAGCTGACGGTCGCGGCCTGCATCGGCACCGACCAGATGGGGCCGAAGCGCTTCGGCGCCAAGGGCCGTCTCGCCTTCTCGTACGGCAACGTCGCTCAGGACGAGGGCTCCGCGATGGCGGAGTTCGCGTGGAAGAAAGGCTGGCGGTCGGCGTCGCTCGCGACCGACACCGTGATCGTCTACTTCCGCAACGTCGTCCAGGCGTTCAAGGCCCGCTGGGAGCAGCTCGGCGGCAAGGTCGTGACCGAGGAGACCTATCAGTCGGCAGGCGGCAGTCCTGCCTCCTGGCAGAACACCGTCACCAGGCTCAATGCGAAGTCGGCCGACGTCATCGTCACGTCGACTGCCGCGGCGTTCGGGGCGCAGGTGCCGATCATGAACGGCCTGCGCACGCTCGGGAACAACACGCCGATCCTCAACTCGTGGGCCGGCGACGGCAACTACTGGTACACGGACGATCCGAAGGTCAACAACTACTACTACGTGACCTTCGCCTCGGCGTTCGGCAACGACCCGGTCGCCGCGGTCAACGTCCTCGCGAAGCGGAACGCCGCTGCGATCGCGAAGGCGGGAAGCACGGGCGCGTTCATCACTGGCCCGGCCGCGATCGACGGGATCCTCGTCGCGCTCAAGCGCGACGGCGGGAACACGAGCGGCGCTGCACTTGCAGCGCAGATGGAGAAGTTCAAGAACGTGCCCACGCTGTCCGGGCTCGTGAGCTTCTCGAAGACGCTCCACACCGTCTACGGCCGGCAGTACCGCGTGATCGAGGTGCAGAACAACACGCCGAAGGTCGTCGGGACGATCAAGGCCAAGGTCGTTCCGAAGATCTAGGGCGGCTTGTCCGAAGCCGAGATCGGAGGGACACCGCGGTCCGGAGCCTCGCTCCGGGCCGCGGGCGTCTCGCGCTCGTTCGCCGGAGTGCAGGCCCTGCGCGACGTAACGCTCGAGCTGCACCGGCACGAGGTCGTCGGGCTGATCGGCCCGAACGGCGCGGGCAAGTCGACGCTCGTCAACGTGCTCTCCGGATTCGACCTCCCGGACTCGGGCTCCGTCGAGCTCGAGGGCCGTGACGTGACGCGCTGGCGGCCCCACAAGCGGGGTCGAGCGGGTCTCGCGCGAACCTTCCAGCACTCTCGCTCGTTCCGTGGGCTCTCCGTGCGCGAGAACGTCGAGGTCTCGGCGCTCGGCTCGGGGGCGTCGCCCGGCGAGGCCCGTCGTCGTGCAGGAGACCTCCTCGACTCGCTCGGGCTGACGGCCTACGCGGAAACGCCTGCCGGCTCGCTCCCGCACGGCGACGAGCGCCGCCTCGGAGTTGCACGTGCGCTCGCGACCGAGCCGCGCTTCGTCCTCATGGACGAGCCCGCCGCGGGTCTCCCCGAGGCGGAGGTGCCCGCGTTCGCCGAAGTCGTGCGCTCCGTCCGCGACGACCACGACGCGGGCGTGCTGCTCATCGACCACAACATGGCGCTGATCATGGGCGTCTGCGACCGCATCCAGGTGCTCGATCAGGGACGCACGCTCGCGGAAGGGTCGCCCGGCGAGATCCGCGAGAACCTCGACGTCGCGGCGGCGTACCTAGGAGAGTCGGCCGTACAGGAGGAGCAGTCGTGAACACGCTCGAGGTTCGCGAGCTCGAGGTCGCGTACGGTGGAGTCGTCGCCGTTCGCGCGCTCTCGCTCGACGTCGCCCCGGGCGAGATCGTCGGGCTGATCGGCCCGAACGGCGCGGGCAAGTCGACGACGCTGCACGCGATCATGGGGCTCGTCCGCGCCCGCGCCGGGGACGTGCGGTTCGCTGGGAGCTCGATCGTCGGACGGTCGCCCGAGGCCATCGCACGCGCGGGGATCGCGCTCGTGCCCGAGGGCAGGCGGCTGTTCGGCGAGCTCACCGTGGAGGAGAACCTCCGGCTCGGGCTCGCGGCGCGCTCGGGCCAGGGCGACGCGGCCGGCGACCTCGCCGACGCTGCGAAGCTCTTCCCCGTGATCGAGGAGTTCGCGCGACGTCCGGCAGGGGCGCTCTCGGGCGGCCAGCAGCAACAGCTCGCGATCGCCCGGGCACTCGTAGCGAAGCCGCAGATCCTCCTCCTCGACGAGCCCTCCCTCGGGCTCGCGCCGACCGTCGTCGACCTCGTCTTCTCGACGCTCGAGACGATCCGCGAGCGGGGACTCGGGATCCTCCTCGTCGAGCAGCGGGCCCAGCGCACGGTTGCGGTCGCGGATCGCACCCACGTGCTCGCTAACGGCGAGCTCCGTCTCACGCTGACCCCGGACGACGCCGCCGACACCTCGCGGATGGTGGCCGCCTACCTCTCGTGAGCGCGCTCCTCGCGAGCGGCGCCACGAGCTTCGTCAGCGACGCCCTGGACAAGCAGGTGCAGATCGACGCGATCGGGCTCGGTGCGATCTACGCGCTCATGGCCGTCGGCATCGGGCTCGTCTTCGGCGTGATGCGGCTGATCAACTTCGCGTACGGCCAGCTGATCATGGCCGGCGCGTTCGCGCTCGCGTTCGCGTCCGACCACGGGTGGCCGGTGGGCATCGGAATCGCCCTCTGCTTCGCGGTCGTGCTCGTCCTCTCGCTCGCAATGGAGCGTGCGGTCTTCCGCCCGCTGCGCGACCAGTCGGCAGCGGTGATGCTCATCGCCACCTTCGCCGTCGCGTTCCTGCTGCAGTCGATCGCGCTCCTCTGGTTCGGCCCGCTCGGGAAGACGGCGACCTCGCTGGTTCAGCTCAATCGGCCCATCTCGCTCGGCGGCGTGGAGATCCGGAAGATCACCATCGTCGCGATTGTCGTCGCGGCCATCTGCCTCGCGCTGCTCCTCCTGCTCCTGGATCGCACGTCGATCGGGCTGCACATGCGCGCCGCGGCCATGGACTTCTCGACCGCACGCCTGCTCGGTGTGCGCGCGGATCTCGTCAGCACGATCGCAGTGCTGATCGCGGGAGCGCTTGCCGCGGTCGTGGCGGTGATGCTCACCGTGCAGTACCCGACCGTGACGCCGACCTACGCGCTTCAGGACACGATCATCGTGCTGGCGGGAGTCGTCGTCGGCGGGATGACGCGCCTGTTCTCCGCCACCCTCGGCGGCTTCTTCATCGGCTACGTCTCGGGGATCCTCGGCGGCGCGCTGCCGTCGAGCCAGAGCCAGTACCTGCCGTCGTTCGTGTTCGGGCTCGTGATCCTCGTCCTGCTCGTGCGACCCGACGGGCTCTTCTCCCGCGGGCGCGGCCTCGTGGAGCGCGTGTGAGGTCGCTCCGCACGGGAGCCGTCGAGCTCGTCGCCCCGGCGCTGCTCGTCGTCGCGACGGGCCTCTTCGGGCTCGTCGTCTCGCAGACGACCGAGATCTACGTCGTGACGGCGCTCATCTCCGTGTCGACGGTGGTGGCGATCTACGTCTTCGTCGGCAACTCGGGCGTGCTCTCGTTCGGGCACATCAGCTTCTTCGCCGTCGGCGTCTGGGCGGCGGGCGTCCTCTCCGTGCCCGTCGCGGAGAAGCCGGCGACGATGCCGTACCTCTTCCACTTCCTCGGCTCACGCACAGTTGGCAACGTGCCGTCGCTCCTCATCGCCGCCGCCGTGGGCGGCGTGTTCGCGCTCGTCGTCGGTCTTCCGTTGATGCGCCTGTCCGGTCTCGCTGCGGGCATCGCGACGTTCGCGGTGCTCGGGATCACGAACAACGTCCTGCGCTACTACGAGAAGATCGGCCCGGGGCTCAACACGTTCTCGTCGGTGCCCGAGACGACGGGGTTGTTGCAGGCGACCGTGGGAGCGCTCGCCGTGATCGTGGCGGCGTTCGCGTATCAGCGCAGCAGGCTCGGCCGTCAGCTCCGGGCGACGCGCGAGGATCCGGCCGCAGCGCGAGCGGTCGGAGTCTCGATCTACCGCCAGCGGCTGACCTCGTTCGCGCTCTCGGGATTCCTCGCCGGGCTCGCCGGAGGGCTGTACATCCACTTCATCCCGATCAACGTCGACGCGGTCTACCTCGACCTGACCTTCATCACGCTCGCGATGCTCGTCATCGGCGGCACCTCGAGCCTCTGGGGCGCGGTCGTCGGGGCGCTGTTCGTCAGCGGGCTCGACTCGTTGCTCGCGGAGATGGAGGGCGGGCTCACCGTGCTCGGGCACACGATCGACCTGCCCGAGGGATCGCGGATCGTCGTGGTCAGCTCCGTGATGGCGCTGGTGCTCATCCTCCGGCCGAGCGGCCTGACCGGAGGGCGCGAGTTCTCGCTGCCTTCCTTCGGGCGCAGGACGGCGGAGGCGAAGTGAGGGTCGCCGTGATCGGATGCGGGGCCGTCGGGTCGCTCTTCGCTGCCAACCTCGCGCAGCTCGACGAGGTCGAGGTGTGGGCGTATGACGTGTCGCAGGCGCACGTCGACGCGATCAACGAGCACGGGCTGCGACTCACCGGGGCGGGCGAGGCGCTGGGCTTCCCGACCGCGACGACCGATGCGTCTGCGCTTCCGGCGTGCGATTTCGGGATCGTCGCGACGAAGGCGATGCACACGGAAGGTGCGATCTCCGCCGCCGCGCACGCCTTCGCCGACGGCGCCGTGGCAACGGTGCAAAACGGCGTCGGGAACGAGGAGGTCGTCGCGCGACACGTCGCGCGCGTGATCCGCGGCACGACGTTCCCCGCCGGGAAGATCGTCGAGCCCGGCATCGTGCAGTGGGACGTCAGAGGGGATACGACACTCGGGCCGTTCGAGCCACAGCCTGCCGCGGCCGAGGAGATCGAGCGGCTCGCGGACGCCTGCACCCGAGGCGGGATGCCGACAGCGGCCGTTGCCGACGCGCGCCCGGCGCAGTGGCGGAAGGTCATCTTCAACGCCGCGACGAACCCCGTCGGCGCCCTGACCGGGCTGACGCACGGCCGCGTGTGCGAGCGGCCGGACCTGCGCGCCGTCGTGAGCGCGCTCGTCGACGAGGGCACGGCAGTTGCGGCGGCGCAGGGCATCACACTCGACGCCGATCCGGAGGAGCTCATCGACCATGCGGCGCGCCCGGAGGTCGCCTACGGCCACAAGGCGAGCATGCTGCAGGACGTCGAGGCTCACCGGCAGACGGAGATCGACTTCCTGAACGGCGGCATCGGGCGCTTCGGTCGCGAGCTCGGCGTCCAGACGCCGCTCAACGACGCCATCACCCAACTCGTCAAGGCATTGGAGGCCTCATGGCACAACTGAGCCCCGAGCTCCGGCGGCGGCACGACAACGTTCGCGCCGCCATGGCGGCGAACGACCTCGACGCGCTCGTCGTGTCGGGGAGCGAGTACACGGGCTTCGAAGGGGCCGTGACCTACCTCTCGGGCTTCCAGATCGTCCACCGCTACGCGTACGTCGTCGTCCCCGCGGACGGCGAGGCGTTCGTCGTCTTCCCATCGGAGGCGCGCTACGTCGGCGAGCACGGAACCGCCGAGCTCGAGCAGGTCTTCCACGACCGGCCCGGGGAGCTCATCGCCGCTCGCGCCCGAGACGGCGGCTGGAAGCGCGTGGGCGCCTACGGCCTCGACTACGTCATGGCGGTACGCGACTACCGGGCGCTCGAAGGCCTGTCTCCGATCCCGTTCGACGTCGGGTTCGACCTCGCGCGTGCCGTCAAGAGCGACGCCGAGCTCGAGTCGGTCCGCGACTCCGTGAGGATCAACGAGCGCGGGTTCGAGGTCTTCTTCGAGGCCTACGAGCCCGGGAAGTCGGCCGCGGAGGTCATGGCGGCCGCCGAGGAGTGGTTCCTCGCCGAGGGCTGCGGGCGCCTCACCATGAACATGGTGCTGACGGGCACCGACGCGTTCGCCCGGCCCGAGTTCAAGATCGCGCGGCGCAGCGAGGTGCTCGGCTCGTTCCTCCTGCCGTCGCTGGAGGTGGCGGGGCCGGGAATGCACTGGGTCGAGGTGTCGCGGGCGATCGCCGCGCACGATGCCGTGCTCTCGGAGGAGACCGAGAAGATGGCCGAGGCATACGTCGAGTACTTCGACGCTGCCCGTACCGCGATGCGTCCCGGTGCGACGTGCCACGACGTCCACCGCGCCGTGGCGGCGGGCTTCACCGACCGCGGCTACCACCTCGGGCACGTCACCGGGCACTCGATCGGGATGACGATGATCGAGTTCCCGAAGGTCGGCGAGGGCGTGGAGACCGAGCTCGCCGAGAACATGGTGCTGTCGATGCACCCGCACGCGATCGCCGCGAGCGGGGAGGACTGCCTGTACATGCAGGACACGTGGCTCGTCACGGCGGAGGGCGGCGAGCCCCTCGCCACGCTGCCCATGGAGATCCACCGAAAGGCCGGGTAGCGTGGCCGACGCTACTATCCGAACGTGAGCTGGCCGTGGCTCGTGTTGCTCGTCCTCGCGGCTGCACTCGCCGTCGCGGTGGAGAAGCCGCGCCTCGAACGGCGCTACGGTGCCCCTGCGCGCCGCGACCGTGACCGCCAGCGCCGCAAGAAGCAGTTCCGCGTGATCACCTCGGAGGACGACGAGAGCGAGGAGTTCATCCGCTCGGTTCAGAAGGATCTCGACTCGCTCCCGACGATCGAGGAGCGCGACCGCAAGACGTAGGGCCTCGTGCGGCCCGGAATCGAGTCGGGGGGCGGCGTTCGTCTTTCCCGAGCCCGGGTGCTGGCAGATACGGGTCGGCTCGTACCGCAGCGTCTACTTCGTTCTTCGCTCCTAGCGAACCTCGAACGTGGTGGTGAGCCAGCGCGTATTCGGGAGGATCGGGCCCACGTTCTCGGTGTTCTTTGCCTCCTGGTAGTCGGATACGCGAAGGCGCAGCTTGTGCGTGCCCGTGCCGAGGCTGCGCGTCGGCACCGAGACGACCCCGTGTCGGAAACGCACGTCGACGATGCTCCCGTCGACCTTCGCCTGGATCGAGTCGGGGTAGACGCCTGCTCCCGCGTCGGTCGCGGATACGAGGAGCGGGCTCCCGGCCCGAACGCGATGTGAGGGGACGCGCAACCCGGGGGCCGTGACGTCGTTCACCCAGTAGCGAAACGTGAACGACCCGGCTCCGACGCGCGCCGCGCTGTCGAAGACGATGGCGAACTCGCCCCGCGCGGGAGATAGCGCACCGGCCGCGAGCACGCCCGAGTCGAACTGATCGGTGTAGGGGTTGTGGTTGACCGGAAGGCCGGCGAAGCCGGTGAGCCGATCCTCGTCGAGCCCCGACACGACCCTGGGCTCGACGTGGCTTCCCGCGCCGCGCGAGGTGACGACGACGCCGAAGTTTGCGACGCGCTTCGAGATCCGCACGCGGAAGACGCGCTCCGGCCCTCGCAGGATCGTGGTCACGCCGATACCGCGAGGTGTCTCCGGGTACCGGTAGCGCGAGACGAATGCCGGCTGCCCGGCGGTCGTGCCGTGGTAGATGCCCGGCCGGAGGAGCGGTGTCGTCACGTGCTGCGCGAGTGCTGCGGCGGTCACGCGGCCCCACAGCGGTATGCGCCGCTGGTCGGTTCCTCGGCGGAGCTCGATGTACCCCTCGACGTCCCCTACGCCGCTCGCAGAGCCGACCATGACCGACACGGGAAGCTGACCGGGCACGGTGACGGTGGCCGGCAGGCGCACCTTGACGCCCTCGGGTGTGCGCAGGTTCCCGCTCACCTGCCACGTGCCGGCGCCACCCCCGGCGTCCGTGAGGGCGACCGCCTGGGTAGACGCACGCCCGCGCGAGAGGAGCCCGAACGACACGGCTGTCGGGTCGGCGAAGACGAGGGGCTGGTCGGCACGCCCGAGCGCGACGACGCCCCCTCCCTGGAAGCGCGGGCCGGCCGCCTTGTCCTGCCCGAGGGACTCGTCGACGCCGGATTGGACGAGCGCCGACTTGATCTCGTCGACGGTCCAGCCCGGATGGCGCTGGCGCAGGAGCGCCGCGGCGCCGGCGACGTGCGGGGCCGCCATGCTCGTGCCCGAGAGCTCGCCCCAGCCGCCGCCGGGAATCGAGGAGAGCACGTTCACCCCCGGCGCGGAGACGTCCGGCTTGAGGCGCAGCGAGATCGTCGTCGGCCCGACGGACGAGAAGTCGGCGTGCGCTCGCGTCGTACCGTCCATGTCGGCCGCTCCGACCGCGATCGCGCGGGCCGAGTTCGCCGGAGACGAGACCGACCCGGCGCCGACGTCCCCGTACTCGTTGCCGGCCGCGACCACCGGGACGACGCCCGCCGCCGCAGCTGCGTCGAGCGCGAGCGCGACGATGTCGCGACTCGGCTCGATCTCGGGCTCTCCGCCCGAGAAGTTGATGACGTCCATCCCGTCGCGGACGGCTGCTTCGATCGCGGCGACGATGGCCGGTGCGTTCGCGTTCGGGCTCAGCCCCGAGCTCGTCTCGACGAAGACCTTGTAGTTGCCGATGTACGCGCGCGGCGCGACCCCAGAGATGCGTCGGCCTGCGGCAGCGGTGTCGACGTTCCCGGCCGCGATGCCCGCGACGTGCGTGCCGTGGCTCGAGTCGTCCGGACTGAACGCGAGCCGGGCGCTCGGCGAGGTGACTCCCTTCGGCGCGAATACGCGGGCGACGATCACCTTCGCGGTCGTGAACCGCAGCTGGCCCTTCGGGAAGCCGGAGGGCATCGTGTACCCCGACGGGTCGAAGTACGGATGGCTCGGATCCACGCCCGAGTCGATGATCCCGATCTTCATGCCCTGGCCCGCGCTGTCGAGCGTCGGGCCCCAGAGGCTCGGCGCACCGATCTGGGCCGCGCTCGATTCCGACTGCGGCGCGTACGTCGCCGAGGGCAGGACGCGTCGCACGCCCGGGAGCGCCCCTAGGCGCCCGAGCTCCGCACGGGGGAGGGTGAGCGAGAAGCCGTTCGCCACGAGCCGATAGCGCCAGCCGATCTGCGCCGACGGCACGTCGGCGGAGAGCTCGCGCCGGAACGTCCGCTGCTCGGCGTCGATCTCGGCGCCGGTGCCGGGCGCGCGCCCAAGCGAGGGCGAGGCGAGCAGGACGACGACCTCGGTCTTCTTGCCACCCGGCTCCTGGGCGCGTGTCGAAGCTCCGGCGAGGAGCACGACAGCGATCGAAACGGCGAGGATGGAGGCGGCCCGTGTCATCGGAGACTGAGACGACCCCGCGATAGAATCGGTCGGCCGCGCGGATGTGGCGGAATTGGTAGACGCGCACGGTTCAGGTCCGTGTGCCCGTAAGGGCGTGGAGGTTCAAGTCCTCTCATCCGCATCCTCCGCAATTGTGCGTGAGACGTGCGATCCCGGAGCACGGATCGCACATCCTTTGTCCAGCCTGAACCAAGCGCTGTTGTGGATCCCTCGTTCGAGGGACGTCCGCTCGTCCGGGGGCGACGAGGACCAGAGGGTGAACGACGTCGTTCTCCAGCTCGGCGTGCTCCTGCTCGTGATCTCGGTGACGTCGTGGGTCGTCCTTTCGGTCACGATCGTCGTCGGGCGCACGAAGTACGAGCGGCGCCGCCGTCTCGGCATCAGGCCGCTCCGCAGGCGGACGGCCCGGCGACTCATCCATCGCGTCGAGTCGAAGCCACGCACCGAGTGGGGGAGGTGGCGACGGGTCACCGCCCTCCAGCGGCTCGAGCGCGCGCACCATCCGGCGGCTCCGAGGCTCATCCGGCGGGTCCTGAAGGACGAGGACCAGGAGATCGCGGCGGCCGCACTCCGCACGCTCGGGGACCTCGGCGACGAGTGGGCGGTCGAGCTCCTCGTCGACGCGCTCCAGCTCGGCCTCGGTCCGCGCTCGCGCGCCGCCGCCGAGCTCGAGCACCTCGCACCCGCGCCGGGTCGGCGGCTCGTCCCGCTGCTGCGCGACGGGAACCCGGCCGTCCGGTTCTGGGCAGCCACGCTCCTCGGCCCGTACCCGGGTCTCGCCGAGTCGACCCTCATCGATCTGACCTGGGACTCCGACCCGAACGTGCGCGCGGCTGCCGTGGAGACGCTGGGGTCGCGCTCCGGCGCCGCTGTCGGCGCCGCGCTCCTCTCACGGCTCGACGACAGCGAGTGGTTCGTCAGGGTGCACGCCGCTCGCGCCGCGGGCCACGTCCTCGGAGCCGAGGCCGCTCCGTCGACGACTCGCCTCCTCGCGGACGAGCGCTGGTGGGTGCGAACGGCAGCGAAGGATGCGCTTCGGGCCATGGGTACCGACGCGATCCCTGCGCTCGTCTCGGTGCTCGGCCACGAGGACGGCTTCGCGCGGAACGGCGCGGCCGAGGTGTTGCAGGACATCGGCTTCGTCGACTTCCTCGCGCTCGACGACCCGACGAGCCCGCTGCTCGCCCGTATCTACGCGGCGGGCGGCGAGCGCTTCCGCCAGGCCGCCGAGGCTCGCATCGAGAACGCCGAGGCAACGACGCAGACCGTGAGAGCGGCGTGATCGAGCACGTTCTTCTCGTTGTCGTCCTCTCGTGCTTCGTCTATCTCCTGCTCGTGAACGGTGTCGCGCTCGCGTTCCTCCTCATCGGAGCCGTCGAGAACGACGTCCGCAAGCACGAGGAGGACAGCGCGGACTACGCGACCCTGGGGGCGTCGCGCTTCACGATCCCCGTGAGCATCATCGTCGCGGCGTACAACGAGGCCACGGTGATCGAGTCGACGGTCTCGTCGTTCCTCGGGTTCGAGTATCCGGAGTTCGAGGTGATCGTCGTGAACGACGGCTCGTCCGACGACACCCTCGAGCGGCTGTGCGAGGCGTTCGAGCTGGCGCCCTACGAGGTCTTCGTCCGTCACATCTTCTCCACGCGGCCCGTCCGGGCGCTCTACCGCAGCGCACGCCACCCGAACCTCGTCGTCGTCGACAAGGAGAACGGCGGGAAGGCCGACTCCTGGAACGCGGCACTGAACGTCGCACGCTTCCGCTACGTCTGCGGGGTCGACGCGGACACGGTCTTCGACCCGAAGGCGCTTCTCAAGGTCATGCGCTTCCCGATGAACGACCCCGCCCGGGTCGTCGGTGTCACGAGCCAGATCGCGACGGCGAAGGAGCCCGAGCAGGTAGTCGCGATGCCGAATGGACGGCGCCGTATCGACGGCGGGCTTCTCGGCCTCTACCAGCACCTCGACTTCCTGCGCGCGTTCCTGAACAACCGGCTGGCATGGTCGAAGTTCGGTTTCATGATGTGCTCGCCGGGCGGCTTCCAGATCTGGCGCCGGGACGTGCTGGAGGAGGTCGGCGGCTATTCGACGGAGTTCACGTGCGAGGACATCGAGCTCACGTTCCGGATCCACGAGAAGTTCCGGCGCGAACGGCGCGACTACGCGATCCACTGCCTTCCGGACAGCGTCGGCGTCACCGAGGGGCCCGAGGACGTGCGGAAGCTCGTGTCGCAGCGCGAGCGCTGGCAGCGAGTGATCAACGAGACGGTCGTCCACTACCGTCGGATGTGGTTCAACCCGAACTACGGATCGGTCGGAATGGTGGGTGCGCCGTTCTACCTCCTCACCGAGGTGCTTTCGCCCTTCGTCGAGATCCTCGCGCTCGGATCTCTCGTCGTCGCGGTGGCGCTCGGGCTGTTCGACCTCGAACTCTTCCTCGTCGTGGTCGCTGCCATGGCGTTCACGAACGCCGCGCTGACGGCGGGCGCGATCCTCCTCGACGACGTCCAGTCTCGTCTCTACCGCGTGCGCGACCTCGTTCGCCTGTTGCTGCTGTCGCCGCTCGACATCATCCTCTACCGCCCGATCATCACCTGGGCGCGGATGAAGGGCACCTGGGGCTACCTGCGCGGCGACAAGTCCTGGAACCGGTTCGACCGCAACGTCCGCGCCGAGAGCTGACGCGTTTAGCGCTCCGGCTACCGGGCTAGGATCACCGTCGATGGCGACGGACTACGAGATCCGCTCTGGACGCCAGTCCCTGTCCGTACGGAGCGCGGCTACTCCGCAGCAAGCGCTCATCGATTACCTCCGCTCGATGGGCTGCCGCGACGGGGAGATGGTGCGCCTCGGGGTGGATGCGATCGCCTGGCGCGGTGCGCGGTACAGCGCGGTACCGGTCTCGAGCCGCCCGACCGACTAGCGCGGCTCGTCAGTCAGCGCGGCGAGCACGTCGTCGGCGTGCTCCGCGGGCTTCACCTTGCGCATCATCTTCGCGACGTTGCCGTCGACGTCGATCACGAAGGTCGAGCGCTCCACGCCCATGTACTTCCTGCCGTACATGCTCTTCTCGACCCACGTCCCGTACTGCTCGGCAACCGAGTGCTCTTCGTCGGAGAGCAGGGTGAAGGGCAATCCGTACTTCTCGCGGAACTTCGTGTGCTCACGCGGACTGTCGGGGCTCACGCCGAGGACGACCGCTCCCTTGCCCTGGAGCTCCTTCCAGACGTCGCGGATCCCGCAGGCCTGCGCGGTGCAGCCAGGCGTGTCGTCCTTGGGATAGAAGTAGAGGACGACGGGCTTGCCGCGGAACGACTCGAGCGCGACTTCCTCGCCGGTGTCACTTCGCAGCGTGAACGTCGGCGCCGGCTTCCCTTCTGCGATCACCTCTCGATCGTAGCGCTCGCCCTCAGGCCAGCGCCCGCTCGAGGTCCGCTCGGCCGAACGGGCCGCCGTGCGCCGCGAGCACGTGCTCCACGGGACGCTCGAGCAGCGGGCCGAGACCGGCGACGAGCCGCTCCCGTGTCATCTCCGTGTCGAGCCAGCGCGGGTTGATCTCGAGCCCGTTTCCGAAGTCGACGAGCGTGTCGCCCGCGACGACTGCGCGGTGGCTCTCGACCCAGAGCACGAGGTCGTTCGGCTTCTCGCCGGGGAGGGCCTCGATGCCGACGTCGAGCCGGTCGCCTGCCGCGTACAGGCGCGCCTCGCCGATCCCCTCGCGCACGAGCCACGCGACGTCGGGGCTGCCGTCGCCCACCTGTTCCGCGGTGAGGTCGAACTTCTCCATGAGGTACTTCGCGCTGTCGGGCGCGGGCGTGTACACGGGCAGGCGGAGCCACTCGACCAGGTCGCGGCTGTCGCGCTCGTGCCACGGGGCGGTGAGAACGATCGCCGCGTCGCTCGCTGCGGCACGCCCCGTGAGCTCGACCGGGACAGCCAGAGGGTCGAACAGCAGCAGCTGCTCCGCGTCCTCGATCGCATAGGAGGAGACCCGTGCGTCCCACGGCTCGCTCGCACGCCATTGCGGGTGGCTGGCCGTCCAGTGCCAGAGTCCGGGGGCGAGCTCGCGCATCTCTCGATCGTATGCGTCGGCCTCTGGAATAGGCGTTCGGTGCGTGAGCGACCGGGACGACTTCCTCGCGTGGATCCAATCCACGTTGTACGACGCGGAGCTCGCCCTCCACAACGGCGACGCGGCGCCACGCCGCGCGTTCTGGTCGCGCGGCGAGCCGTTAGTGTCCTCGGCGCGCTGCGAAACGCCTACGGGCAGCGGGAGATCGACGAGCTGTTCGCACACCTCGCGGAGCGCTTCTCTGACTGTACGTCCTACGAGTTCCAGCTCCAGGCGTTCGACGTTCTCGGTGAGATGGCGTACACCGCGGGGCTCGAGCACACATCGGTCTCCGTCGGTGGCGTGCCACGCAGCTACACGCTGCGGGCGACCCAGGTCTACCGCCGCGAGGAGGGTGTTTGGATGGTCGCTCACCGTCACGGCGACGAAGTGGCCGGGTAGCGAACCGCCGGCAGGAGGCATCCGCCGGTTGCGTGCGCCTCTAAGGTGCGCGCGATGGTGGAGCTGCACGTCGCGCTCGGAGTCGCGGTGATCGCTGTCTGCGCAGGCGCCGCGATCGTAGGTTTCGTCGCCTCTCGCCGAGAGGCGGGAGCAGGCGCGATCGTGTCGAATGCGCTCGTGCTCGCGCAGACGCTGCTCATCGCCCAGGCCGGCCTCGGGCTGCTGCTCCTCTCGGGCGGGCGCCGTGCGCCGGACCGACTCCACTACACGTACGGGGGCCTCGCGCTGGCCGTGGCACTGTCGCCGTGGTTCTACGCGCCGGACGAGGCAAGGCGCCGGCTACTGTGGTTCGCCGGGACAACGCTCCTCGCCGCAGCACTCGCCGTACGAGCTTTCATGACGGGTGGGCTGTGAGACGGCTCTGGGAGAGGGTCCCGGCGCTTGCGCGCGGCATCGCGATCGTTGCGGCGATCGCCCTCGTCGTCGTCGTGTTCTCGCTCGAACCGGTCGTCGCAACGGTGGGCGGCATCCTGCGGATCGCGTTCTACCTCGCGGTCGCTCTCTTCCTCTTCCTCGTGTGGCGCGAGCGGCGCGGCGACCTCGAGGCCTGGTCGGAGTGGAACCGGCGGCTCTTCTACGCCGCCATCGGCCTCGCAGTCCTGGCGATCGGGCTCACGATCGGATACGGCCTTCCGGCGAGCCGCGACGCCTTTGCCCTCGTCATCGTGCTGGGACTCTGCGCGTACGTGCTGATCCGCGTGTGGCGCGCGGAGCACCGCTACTCGAGCTAGGGCAGGCGGAACGTCGGCCCGGCCCGCACCGTCGGCGGGGCGGGGTTCACGGGATGCACGAGTCGCAGGGTGTAGCGGTAGATCCCCGCCGCGAGATGCCGCTTCCCGAGGTCGACCTTGACCGGAGCGCCAACGATCGTTGCGCCCTTCGCCGCGAGCTTCGTGGCGTGCGTGGAGGCGTTCTCGAGCCGCACCCAGTAGCGGCAGTCGAGGTCGCA
This sequence comes from uncultured Gaiellaceae bacterium, assembly GCA_963846995.1. GTDB lineage: Bacteria > Actinomycetota > Thermoleophilia > Gaiellales > Gaiellaceae > GMQP-bins7. The sequence continues at coordinate 45,367 of CAWJYD010000008.1, forward strand.
GCCGAAGCTCACGCGGAAGACGCCCCGCTTCGCCGCCGAGCGGGTGCCGAACCTGACGGAGGTGGCGTGCACCGGAAGCTCGACTCCAGGGCAATGCGCGATCGACCCTCCGGTCGCTCTGTTCAGCGCCGCGGTCACGGCCGTCTTGCTCGCCTTCGGCGTCCCGTCCACGTAGTAGATCCCGGACTGCCAGCCCGGCCTCGACTGCTCGTCGCGCGTGAGGAAGAGCAGGATGTCCGAGACGGTCGGCTGACAGAACGCCATCGCGAGGGCCTGACGGTAGTAGGTCGCCTGAGTGGCCTCGTCGACCGGCTTCGTCGTCGTCGGCTCGTTGCCGGTGTACAGCGCGGACTTCGAGGCCGGGATCTGCGACTCGACGCCGAACTCGCCGTACACGATCGGCAGGGTGGATCCGGGTTGCGCCGTGCCGTCGAACGCCTCGCCGAGCAGCGCCACGAGCTTTGGGTAATCGGCGACTCCGATCGACGTGGAGTTCGGGTGCGCGACGGTCGGGGACTGGCTCGAGTTGTCGGCGTACACGTGCTGGACATAGGCATCCATGATCGGACGGGTGCGTCCGCTCGCGCGGTAGGCAAGGCCGAGCTGCTGGATGAACAGCGTCGGCGAGTGCGTCGGTCGCGTCCCGTCCGCTCGGTCGGTCCCACGCGGCGAGACGGCGCCGCCGTACACCCGCACGTCGGGTGAGACGGCCTTCAGGGCGTCATAGGTACGAGCCAGGAGCGCGAGGTAGTCGCGCGGGGCGGCGCTCGAGCCGTCGAGGTCGAACTGCGGGAGCCAGAAGCGGTTGAGGTTCGGCTCGTTGCCGACGATGACGTTCCGGATGGAGGGGGCGCCTCGGACGATCGCGGCCGCGTAGGACGCGAACTGCGAGCGCGCCTCGTCCGTCAGCGGTGTCGTGCGTGAGCCGGGGCTCATCACGGTCACGAAGACGCGCACACCGTTCATCTGACCTGCGTCGCCGACGTTCTTCAGGACCTGTAGCTCGGAGTCGCTCGGCCGGGTGTCGCCTGGCGTCCAGTAGCTCTCGATCCGCACGGCACGGAAGCCGGCGAGCCGGAAGGCGGTCATCTTCGCCTGGGCGTCGACGAGGGTCGTCGCGCGCACGTCGTCCTCGACCGCGCCGACGACGAGCCCCGGTCCGGCGTGGGCGAGCGCCGGCGCGACGAGGGTCAGCAGCGCGGAAAGGGCAGTCAGGACTCCGAAACGCACGTCGATACGCTAGCCCGAGATTGCGAGAAAACCTTGAAGACAAGCTCCGGGGGCTCCCACGAGGGCCCGGCGTCTACCTCTTTCGGGACGAGGCCGGAGAAGTCCTGTACGTCGGGAAGGCGAAGTCGCTGCGCTCGCGCGTGCGCAGCTACTTCCAGCGCGGCGACACGAGAGCGGGCACCGCGGCGCTCGCCAGGCGCATCGACGACGTCGAGGTGATCGTCACGCGCACGGAGGCGGAGGCGCTCCACCTCGAGCAGAACCTCGTCAAGCGCCATCGGCCGCCCTTCAACATCCGGCTTCGAGACGACAAGTCGTTCCCGTACATCGCGGTGACCGTGTCGGACGAGTACCCCCGGGTGATGTTCACGCGCGAGCGCCATCGGCGCGGGACGATCTACTTCGGCCCGTACGCGAACGCGAAGAAGGTGCGCGAGACGCTCGACGTGCTCAACCGCGTTTTCCGCTTCCGGCCGTGCGAGGGGCCGCGGCCGGGACGCCACTCGGGGATCCCGTGCCTCGACTTCCACATCGATCGCTGCTTCGCGCCGTGCATCGGCGCCATCTCGCAGGAGGGCTACTCCGAGATCGTCGACGGCGTCGTCGGCTTCCTCTCCGGCGACACGCAGACGATCCAGGGCCAGCTCGAGGACCGCATGCGCGAAGCTGCGGCGGGCGAGCGCTTCGAGGAGGCTGCGCGCTACCGCAACCGGCTCTTCTCGATCCGGCACCTCGCAGACCGACAGGCCGCGGACAAGCGCGCCGTCGGAACGGCCGACGTCATCGGCCTCGCGACCGACGGCGACCAGGCTGCGGTGCAGGTCTTCCCGCTGCGCGACGGGAAGATGATCGACCGCTACGGGTTCCATCTCGAGAACGTCGCCGGCGCCGACGCGCAGACGATCCTCGAGGCCTTCGTCGTCGAGTACTACGGCGCGGCGCCGAGCGTGCCGCCCGAGGTCCTCGTGCCGGAGGGCGTGGAGGACACGACCGCGCTCGAGGAGTACCTGTGCGAGCGTCGCGCGGCGCGGGTCGTCGTCCGCACGCCGCTCCGCGGGGAGAAGCGTCGGCTCGTCGAGCTCGCGGCCGAGAATGCGCGACTTGCGCTCGAGTCCGACGCGGCGGTTCGCGAAGCGGCGCGTTCGCGCCGCATCGCGGCGCTCGAGGAGCTGCGCGAGGTGCTGAACCTCGAGAGCCTCCCCGTCCGCATCGAGTGCTTCGACATCTCGAACATCCAGGGCGAGTCGATCGTCGCGTCGATGACGGTCTTCGTCGACGGTCGGCCGAAGAACGGCCACTACCGCACGTTCGCGATCCGCGGGCTCGACGGTCAGGACGACGTGGGGGCCATGCGCGAGGCCGTCTCCAGGCGGTTTGCGCGGCTGCACTCGGGCGATCTCGACGAGAGCTTCTCGCGGATGCCGAACCTCGTCGTCGTCGACGGCGGGAAGGGGCAGCTCGCAGCGGCGCTTGCCGCGCTCGACGAGTTCGACCTCCCGCGCGTCGCGGTGATCTCGCTCGCGAAGCGCGAGGAGGAGGTCTTCGTCCCGGGCGTTCCGGTGCCGATCGTCCTCGACCGCTCGAGCCCCGGGCTCCAGCTCCTGCAGCGCATCCGCGACGAGGCGCACCGCGTCGCCCTGCGCTTCCATCGCAAGCGCCGCGGCTCGCGCTCGATGGAGACGATCTTCGAGACCCTCCCCGGGGTCGGGCCGGTGCGGCGGCGCGCGATCATCCGCCACTTCGGCTCGGTCGAGCGCTTCCTCGCGGCGTCGCAAGAGGAGCTCGAGGGCGTGCCTGGACTCCCGCAGAAGACGGCGCGCGACCTGTACGCGCAGCTGCACAAAGCCGGCCCGTCGTAGAGCCGTTACTCGGGCTGCGCGTCGGGCTCGGTCTCGAGCGCGCTCTTGTAGCGCAGCGTTCGGAGGGTCAGCCCGATCGCGGTGAAACCCGCGATCACGTTCGTCCCCACGGTCACGAGCTTGAAGCCCACGCTGAACGCGAGCAGCTTCGAGCTCGCAACCGTCCCGCGGAAGACGTAGAGAAGGAACGCCTGCTCCGTCCCGATGCCGCCCGGGGTCAGCGGGATGAGGGTCGCGATGCTCGCGGAGACCTGGACGAGCAGCACGTTCTCGACGGACTGGGGAATGTCGAAGGCGGCGAGCAGGAACCAGATCGTGACCATGCGCAGAAGCCAGTCGCCCGCCTGCCAGATCGCGACCGTGCCGAGGTAGCGCAGCGGCGATCGGACGACCGTGAACGCCTGCCGCACGCGCCCCCAGAAGTCGAGCACGTGACCGCTGATCCAGAAGCCGAGGACGAAGCCGAGCACGATGATCCCGGCCACCGCGAGCTCGGCCGCCTCGGGGTGCTCGAGGAGCCAGGAGAACTCGAAGCTCGGAAGGCGGGGGAGGTCGCCGATCCCCGGGAGAGCGTCCTGCGTCAGGGTCGCCCAGAGCAGGACGCTCGTCGCGGCGGTGAGGTCGAAGATCGAGAGGACGAACGTGCTCGAGACGATGGTCGTGTAGGTGCTCGACTGGACAGCGCGGTGCGCAAGGACGACGCGGACGGCGTCGCCGACTCTGAGCGGGATGATGGCGTTGACCCCGACCCCCGCGAGGTAGGCGCCGAGGATCGAGCGGCGCTTGACGCGCACGCCCGGGTACGCGGCGGCGAGGACGTTGCGCCAGGCCATGCTCGTGCACGAGAGCTTCCCGAGTTGCGCGAGGACCGCGAGGAAGAGCGGCAGCGGATGGACCGACGTGAGCTGGTCGAGGAACGCGTCGATCCCGTCGAGGACGCGGACGAGCATGCATCGCAGCTTTACCCACAATTCGCGAGCGCGGCAGGCAATTGACAGTCGCTACGACCCGCGGTCGCAAAGCGACCGCGCTTCAGGGATCGTCGCCGCGACCGGAGGCCCGCGCTAGCGGGGTTCCGAGTCTGGCGCAAGGAACGGGTAGCGGTAGTCCGTGGGAGGCACGAACGTCTCCTTGACCGTGCGGGGCGTCACCCAGCGGATGAGGTTCCACATCGAGCCGGCCTTGTCGTTCGTGCCGCTCGCGCGCGAGCCGCCGAACGGCTGCTGTCCGACGACGGCTCCCGTCGGCTTGTCGTTGACGTAGAAGTTCCCGGCCGAGTAGCGGAGCGCGTCGTGGGCCTCCTCGATGGCGGAGCGCTCGGTGGCGAACACCGCCCCGGTCAGCGCGTACGGCGCCGTCTCGTCGACGAGCTTCAGCGTCTCGTCCCAGCGCTTCTCGTCGTACACGTACGCCGTGACGATCGGGCCGAACAGCTCGTCGCGCAGGAGCCTGAAGCCCTTGTCCTCGGTCGTGACCACGGTGGGCTGCACGAAGTAGCCCTCCGAGTCGTCCGTCGAGCCGCCGGTCAGGATCTCCGCCCCCGACGAGCGCGCCTCGGCGATCGCGTCGGAGTGTGTCTTGAAGGCGTTCGCGTCGATGACCGCGCCCATGAAGTTCTCGAAGTCGACGGGGTCGCCCATGCGGATCGACCCGACGTCGGAAACGAGCTGCTCCTTAACGTCCGGCCAGATGTTCGAGGGGATGTAGAGACGGGACGCCGCGGAGCACTTTTGCCCCTGGTACTCGAACGAGCCGCGGACGACGGCCGTTGCAACCGCTTCGGCCTCGGCGGACGGGTGCGCGAGGATGAAGTCCTTGCCTCCGGTCTCGCCGACGAGCCGCGGATAGCCCTTGTACGAGCCGACGTTCTTGCCCACGGTCTCCCACATGCCGTTGAAGACCTCGGTCGAGCCGGTGAAGTGGATGCCGGAGAGCTCGGGGCTCGCGAGCGCGGCGTTCCCGATCGTCGCGCCCGAGCCGTAGACGAGGTTGATCACCCCATCGGGCAGGCCCGCGGCCTGCAGGAGGCGCATGTAGTAGTAGGCGGAGAGCGCCGCCGTCGACGCCGGCTTCCACACGACCGTGCACCCCATCAGCGCCGGCGAGGACGAGAGGTTCCCGCCGATGCAACTGAAGTTGAACGGGCTCACCGCGAGGACGAAGCCCTCGAGCGGCCGGTACTCCATGCGGTTCCACGTCCCGGTCGGCGAGGTCGGCTGCTCTGCGTAGATCCGCGTGAGGAAGTCGACGTTGAAGCGCCAGAAGTCGATCATCTCGCAGACCGCGTCGATCTCCGCCTGGTGCGCCGTCTTGGACTGGTTCAGCATCGTGGCGGCGTTCAAAGTCGTCCGCCACGGGCCGGAGAGGAGCTCGGCGGCGCGCAGGAACACCGCTGCCCGCTCGTGCCACGGCATCCGCGACCACTCGGCATGCGCGGACGTCGCGGCGGAGATCGCCTGCTCGACGTGTTCGGCGCCGCCCTTCGCGACGTCGGCGAGGACGTGGCCCTTGCGATGGGGCTCCACCGCCTCGAACGTCGCGTCCGTGTGGACGTCCTTGCCACCGATGATCATCGGGATCGAGATCCGCTCGCTCTCCATCTCGTGCAGGCGGAGCTGGAGGGCGGAGCGCTCCGGCGAGCCGGGCGCGTAGGACCTGACGGGCTCGTTGTCGTGCTCGGGCGGGATGAAGAAGCCGTGTGCGGTCATGGCGGCGATTCTAGAAGGCCGCCGCGGCTCTACAGTCCGGGACCGTGACGGCCGTCGAGACGCGGTACGCGGTGCCCGGGTGGGGCGCCGGCGAGTTGTGGCGCTCGGACGGGGTGGTCGCCTGGAATGAGTTTCGCTTCGGTGCCGTCTCGGGCGCGACAGATGGCGACGACGAGCTCGTCGCGCGCTTCCACGCGTTCCTCGCAGGCGACGCCGACGACTTCGCGGATGTCGAGATCGACCTCGGGTGGGCGACGCCGTTCCAGCGCGACCTCGCAGAGGCGCTGCGCGCGGTGCCGCGCGGCGACGTCGTCTCGTACGGCGAGCTCGCGGCGCTCGCGGGTCGGCCCGGCGCGGCACGTGCCGCAGGGGCGTTCTGCGCCGCGAACCGGTACGCGTTCGTCGTCCCCTGCCACCGCGTGGTGTCAGCGACGGGCATCGGCGGCTACGGCTCTGCAGGCGTCGAGGTGAAGCGGCGGCTGCTCGCGCTCGAGGGAGTCTCGCTCTGATCACGTCCGAGGACGTCCGCGAGGAGCTCGCGCGCATCGCGCCGCAGCGAGAGTGCGACCGCCGCGCGGAGCTCTCGGCGCTCTTCCACTCGGCCGGGAGCCTGCACCTCCGCGGAGCCGGCGACTGGGCGCTCCATCTCGACCTCGGCAGCGGTGCGGCCGCGCGGCGCGCGTTCGCGCTGCTCCGCGACAGCGGGATCCGCTCGGAGATCCGCACGTACCGGCGACGTGCGTTCGACGCGGCGACGCGATACCAGCTGCATGTTCCCGGAGACGCCGAGGCCCTACGTGTCCTCGCCGCCGCCGGTGTGGTCGACCGCAGGCACGCACCGCTCGAGCGCCCGCCGCGCCGCGTCGTCGCCCGCAGCTGCTGCCGGGCTGCGTACCTCCGCGGCGCGTTCCTCGGCGCGGGTTCGCTCTCGCTCGCCCGCTCGCCGCACCTCGAGCTGCGGACGGCCTCTCCGGAGTCCGCCGCCCTCCTCTCCCGCCTCGCGCGCGCCGAGGGCGTCGAGCTCGCGGTGGCGGAGCGGGCGACGCATGCGCTCGCGTACGCGAAGAGCTGGGAGTCGATCGAGTCGCTGCTCGCGCTGATGGGTGCGACGGAGACGGTGCTCGCCCTCGAGGAGCGCTCGGTCGTCGCAGAGACACGTTCGCGCGCCAATCGCCTCGCGAACGCGGATCACGCGAACCTCGTACGCACGAGCCGCTCGGCGCAGCGGCAGCTCGAGGCGGTCGAGCTGCTGCGGGACGCCGACGCGCTCGGAGCGCTCCCGGACGCGCTGCAGGAGGCGGCCGAGCTTCGTCTGCGTCACCCGACCGCATCGCTGAGCGAGCTCGCCGCGCGCTCGGACCCCCCGGCGAGCAAGGCAGCGCTGCACCGCCGCCTGCGCTCTCTCGAGGAGCTGGCCCGCGGTTAGACTCGGCCTCCGGGATGGCGGTACGCGTCGGCATCAACGGCTTCGGCCGCATCGGGAGGAACTTCTTCCGCGCGCAGCACGCGCTCGGCGCCGACCTCGAGATCGTCGCGTTGAACGACCTCGGCGACGCGGAGACGATGGCACACCTTCTGCGCTACGACTCGACGCTCGGCCCGTTCGCCGGCGACGTCGAGCTCGCGGACGGCGTGCTGAAGGCCGCGGGCCAGGAGATGCGCATCCTCTCGGAGCGCGATCCGGCCTCGCTCCCGTGGGGCGACCTCGGAGTCGACGTCGTGCTCGAGTCGACCGGCTTCTTCACGGACCGCGAGGGAGCGCAGAAGCACCTCGGCGCGGGCGCGCAGAAGGTCGTGATCTCCGCCCCGGCCACCGATCCGGACGTCACGATCGTGCTCGGGGTCAACGACGACTCCTACGACGCCGACGCCCACCACATCGTCTCGAACGCCTCGTGCACGACGAACTGCGTCGCGCCGCTCGCGAAGGTGCTCCACGACCTGGGCGGGATCCAGTCGGGATTCATGACGACGATCCACGCGTACACGCAGGATCAGAGCCTCCAGGACGCGCCGCACCGCGACCTTCGCCGGGCGCGCGCCGCCGCAATCAACCTCATTCCCACCTCGACTGGTGCGGCGAAGGCGATCGGGCTCGTGATGCCGGATCTCCAGGGCAGGGTCGACGGGATCTCCGTTCGTGCGCCGGTCGCGACGGGCTCGCTCACCGATCTCGTGGTCACACTCGGCCGCGACACCTCGATCGACGAGGTGAACGAGGCGTACCGCGCCGCAGCGTCCGGCCCGCTCGAGGGGATCCTCCGCTACTCGGACGATCCGCTCGTCTCCACCGACATCGTCGGCAGCCCCTATTCGTGCATCTTCGACAGCCAGCTGACGATGGTGAACGGCAGCGCGGTCAAGGTGTTCGGCTGGTACGACAACGAGTGGGGCTACTCGTGCCGGCTCGCCGACGTGATCGGCAAGCTCCTCGCCTCGTAAGAGATGCACCGGCCACGCTCGGTCCGGGACGCCGACGTCGCCGGCAAGCGCGTCCTCGTGCGCTCCGACCTGAACGTCCCGCTCGAGGACGGTGAGGTCGCCGACGACACGCGGATCCGCGCGTCGCTGCCGACACTCCGCGATCTGCTCGACCGCGGCGCCGCGCACGTCGCCGTGTGCTCGCACCTCGGGCGGCCGAAAGGCACCGATCCCGCCTATGCGATGGCCCCAGTCGAGGCGCGTCTGCGCGAGCTCCTCGGCGACGAGCGCCTCGAGGTGCTCGAGAACACGCGCTTCGATCCCGGTGAGACGACGAACGACCCGTCCACGGCCCGGCGGCTGGCAGAGGGGAGCGACCTCTACGTGAACGACGCGTTCGGCTCCGCGCATCGCGCGCACGCGTCCACCGAGGGCGTTGCGCACCTCCTGCCCGCGTATGCCGGGCTGCTGCTCGAGGCCGAGCTCGTAGCACTCGGGAAGCTGCTCGGGAACGTCGAGCGCCCCTTCGTCCTCGTCGCCGGCGGAGCGAAGGTCGACGACAAGCTGGGCATCCTCGTCAAGCTCGGTGGGCGGGCGGACTCGGTGCTCGTCGGGGGAAAGATGGCGGAGCAGCTCCGCGAGGAGAATCCGCTGCCGTACGAGGCGAAGCTTCCCTCCGACGTCGTCGCGGCCGCCGAGTTCGACGCCGATGCCGAGAGCCGCATCGCTCCCTACGACGACGTGCCGGACGGCTGGCTCGGGCTCGACATCGGGCCTGAGACGCGCGAGCGCTTCGCCGAGGTCCTCGCGTCCGCCCGGACGGTGTTCTGGAACGGCCCGATGGGCGTGTTCGAGTGGCCGCGGTTCGCGGAGGGCACGAAGGCGGTCGCAGAGGCGGTCGCGCGCGTCCACGGGTACACGGTGGTCGGTGGAGGGGACTCCGTGCGCGCGATCTCCGAGCTCGGGTTGAGCGAGCAGGTCGACTGGGTGTCGACGGGGGGCGGGGCCTCGTTGGAGCTGCTCGAGGGCAAGGAGCTTCCCGGCGTCGTCGCAATCCCGGAAGGAGAGAGCTGATGCTGGTCGCCGCCAACTGGAAGATGTTCAAGGGCGCGCACGAGGCGCGCACGTTCGGAGCGCAGATCCGGCACCTGCCGGAGCGCTTCGCCGGCGTGGACGTCGTCGTCTGTCCGCCGTTCGTCTCGCTCGCCGCGACGCTCGAGGGCCTCGGTTCGGAGAGCGCCGTTCGCGTCTTCGCCCAGAACGTCCACTGGGAGCTGGAGGGGGCGTTCACCGGAGAGGTTTCGCCGCCGATGCTCGCGGAGCTCGCCGTGACGGGAGCGATCGTCGGGCACTCCGAGCGGCGCCAGCTCTTCGGCGAGACCGACGAGGGGGTGGCTCGCCGCGCCGAGGCGGCGCTCGAGGCCGGTCTCGAGGTCATCGCGTGCGTCGGCGAGACGGAGAGCGAGCGCGAGGCCGGGGAGACCGAGGCCGTGCTGAGCCGACAGCTCGCGGGCCTTCCCCGAAACGAGCGGCTCGTGATCGCGTACGAACCGGTGTGGGCGATCGGAACCGGCCGCACCGCGACGCCGGAGATCGCGCAGGAGACGCATGCCTACATCAAGTCCGTGCACGACGCGCCCGTCCTCTACGGAGGCTCGGTGAAGCCCGAGAACGCGGCTGTCCTGCTCGCGCTGTCGGACGTCGACGGCGCGCTCGTGGGCGGTGCGTCCCTCGAGGCAGCCTCGTTCGAGGCGATCTGCAGCGCGGCCGCCGAGGCGGCCGCTTGAGACCCGTCGTCCTCGTCGTCCTCGACGGCTGGGGGCTCGCTCCACCAGGCCCGGGCAACGCGGTCGAGCTCGCCGACACGCCCGTCTTCGATCGGCTCTGGGCGAGTTACCCGCACACCTCTCTCGCAGCCTCGGGCGAGGCGGTCGGGCTGCCGCAGGGACAGATGGGCAACTCCGAGGTCGGTCACCTCACGATCGGGTCCGGACGGATCCTCTTCCAGGACCTCCAGCGGGTGAACCGAGCGATCTCCGACGGCTCGTTCTTCGAGAACCCGGCGCTCGTCTCGGCGTTCGCGCGGGCGCGCGAGCGCGGCGGCGACGTCCACCTGCTCGGCCTCGTGTCGTACGGAGGCGTGCACTCGCACATCGACCACCTGCTCGCGCTGCTCGAGCTGGCCGGGCGGGAGGGTATGGCGGAGCGCACGTGGATCCACGCCTTCACGGACGGACGGGACGTCTCGCCGCACGCCGCGGAGCACGACCTCGCGGAGCTCCCCCTCGATCGGATCGCCACCGTCTGCGGCCGCTACTACGCGATGGACCGGGACGGACGCTGGGAGCGCACCGATCGCGCCGCGGCCGCAATCCGGCTCGGAGAGGGAGAGCATGCGACCGATCCTCTCGCGGCGATCCGGACGAGCTACGGGCGCGGGGTGACGGACGAGTTCGTCGAGCCCATCGTTGTCGACGACAGGCCGCGACTCGGCGACGGCGACGCAGCCGTCTTCTTCAACTTCCGCCCGGACCGCACCCGGCAGCTGTCGCAGCGGCTGCTCGAGGCCGGCGTCGACCTGACGACCATGACGCGGTACAGCGCCGACTTCGCGTGCCCCGTCGCATTCGGCGAGCAGGACGTCGCGAGCACGCTCGCCGAGGTCCTCGCAACGCATGGCCTGCGTCAACTCCACGCGGCGGAGACGGAGAAGTACGCACACGTGACCTACTTCTTCAATGGCGGGGAAGAGCGCGAGTGGGAGGGCGAGACCCGCATCCTCGTCCCCTCGCCCCGCGACGTCGCGAGCTACGACCTGAAGCCCGAGATGTCGGCGGACGAGGTCGTCCGGCGCTTCTGCGAGGAGCTCGACGACTCGTACGCGTTCGCCGTCGTGAACTTCGCGAATCCCGACATGGTCGGGCACACGGGCTCGATCCCAGCCGCGGTCGCCGCCGTCGAGGCGACGGACCGGGCGCTCGGCAAGGTCGTCGATCGCGTCGCCGAGCTCGGAGGCGTGTGTTTGGTGACCGCAGACCACGGGAACGCAGAGGTCATGCTCGAAGCGGACGGGGTCAGCCCGTTCACCGCGCACACGACGAGCAGGGTCCCGCTCGTCGTCACCGACGCCGGCCTCGAGCTTCGCAACGAGGGTCGGCTGTCCGACCTCGCACCTACCGTCCTGGCTCTCCTCGACGTGCCGATACCCGCTGACATGACAGGGTCGAAGCTTGCAACGCCTGCGTAACGGCCCCCGTCCAGTCCCTTTACAACTACCCCTCTATACTCGCCGCGCACATGTCGCTCCCGCAGCCAGATCTCGGTGTCCTGCGCAAGGCGCAGCGCGGTGACGAGCGTGCGTTCTCGATCATCGTCCGCACGTACGAGCAGCCGGTCTACAACTACGTCCTCCGGCTCACGGGCGACCGCTCCCTCTCCGAGGATCTGACGCAGGAGGTCTTCCTCCGCGTCTTCCAGGGGCTCCCGAGCTTCTCGCTCCGGTCGCGGTTCACGACCTGGCTCTTCCAGGTCACGAAGAACCGGGTGCTGGACGAGTTGCGAGCGATCGAACGTCGTCCGCGCGCTGTCGTGAACATCGACGACGCACCACCGGTCGAGGTCGTCGACGCACCTGCGGAGCGGGCGGAGACGATCGACGCAGTGTGGCGCGCTGTCGAGGCGCTCAACCCCGACCTCAAGATGGCGCTCCTCCTCCGCGACGTCGTCGGGCTCTCCTACACCGAGATCGCGGAGACTCTCGAGATCACCCTCGCGACCGTGAAGTGGCGGATCTACAAGGCGCGCGAGGAAGTGCAGCTGGCGCTGCACCGCGACGGCGTGGTCGTGCCGATCACGTCCGCGCCCTCGGCTCAGAGCCGGGTGTAGCCCGCGACCACGCGACAGGCGTGCGCGCCCGCCGGCGCGCCTACGATTGCGCGCATGTCCCGAACCGCGGCCCCCGACCCCGTCGCACGTCTGGCCGACGCACTCACCGAGATCGCGGAGATCGAGGTCGCGCTCGAGCGCCCTGCCGACGCGGAGCATGGCGACTACGCGACGAACGTCGCCCTCAAGCTCGCGGGCCTCCAGAAGCGCCCGCCGCGCGAGATCGCGGACGAGATCGCGGCGCAGGCGGTCGAGCGCGGGCTCGCAGAGCGGGCGGAGGCAGCCGGGCCGGGGTTCGTCAATCTCTGGCTGGCGGAGGCGTGGCTCGCGGACGGCGTGGGCGAGATCGCCGCTGCCGGCAGCGCCTTCGGGGGCGGCTCGGCCGAGCCGGCACAGCGCTATCAGGTGGAGATGGTCTCGGCGAACCCGACGGGCCCGATCACGGTCGCGCACGCGCGGAACGGCGCGTACGGGGACTCCGTCGCGCGGCTCCTCGAGTTCGCAGGCCACGACGTCGAGCGCGAGTACTACGGCAACGACGGCGGATCGCAGATGGAGCTCTTCCACGCCTCGGTCGACGCGCTCCGGCGCGGGGAGGCGCCGCCGGAGGACGGCTACCACGGCGCGTACATGCACGAGCTCGCGGCGCTCCCGGGCGATCCCGTGCCGCAGATGCTCGCGTCGATGAAGGAGTCGCTCGACCGCTTCCGCGTCCGCTTCGACACCTGGACCTGGGAGACCGAGCTCGAGCCCGAGATTCCAGCCGCGATCGAGCTCCTCGACACGTACCGGGAGGGCGGTGCGCTGTGGGCACGGACGAGCGCGCACGGCGACGACAAGGACCGCGTCCTCATCCGCTCGGACGGCGAGCCGACCTACTTCGCGAAGGACGCCGCCTACATCCGTCGCAAGTTCGCGGGCGGGCACGACCAGCTTGTCTACGTCCTCGGCGCCGATCACCACGGGTACGTCAGCCGCCTGCAGGCGCTCGCCGCGATGCTCGGGCACGACCCCGAAGCGGTCGAGGTCTTGATCTACCAGCTCGTCCAGGTCGTCGAGGGTGGCGCCGCCCGCAAGATGTCGAAGCGGCGCGGCGACGTCGTGTCTCTCGACGAGCTGCTCGACGCGATCGGCGTCGACGCCGCGCGCTGGTACCTCGTCTCCCGCGGGCACGACCAGGCGATGGAGCTCGACGTCGATCTCGCCGCGGAACGCTCCCAAAAGAACCCTGTCTACTACGTCCAGTACGCGCACGCGCGCATTGCTGGAATCCTCAGGAACGCGGCGGTGTCAGACACAGTGTCTGACACCTTTTCCACAGGTACGGCGCTGGAGCCGGAGGAGCGCGAGCTCGTGAAGCGGCTCCTCGAGTTCCCCGGCGTGGTGCGCGAGGCGACCGAGCGCCGCGCCGTTCACGCGATCCCGATCTACGCGATTCGGGTGGCCGACGACTTCCATCGCTTCTACCACGAGCACCGCGTGCTCGAATCGGAGAACGAGCGCTTCCGGCTGCAACTCTGCACCGCGACCCAGTCCGTCCTGGCGCGCTGCCTCGAACTCATCGGAGTGGAGGCGCCGGAACGGATGTAGGATCGGGCGACGTGAGTGAGGTGCCCGACAGGAACCTCGCCCTCGAGCTCGTCCGCGTCACGGAGTCGGCAGCCACGTTCGCGTCACGCTGGATCGGGCGCGGGGACAAGATCGCCGCCGATCAGGCGGCGGTCGACGCGATGCGGCTGATGCTCGACACGGTGTCGATGCGCGGCACCGTGGTGATCGGCGAGGGCGAGAAGGACGAGGCGCCGATGCTCTTCAACGGCGAGCAGGTGGGAGGTGGCATCGGTCCGGAGGTGGACGTCGCCGTCGACCCGCTCGAGGGGACGCGCCTCACGGCGCTCGGGATGCCCAACGCGATCTCCGTGATCGCGGTCTCGGAGCGTGGAACGATGTTCTTTCCGGGCGCGGCCCTGTACATGGACAAGATCGCCGTCGGGCCTGAGGCGGCCGACGCCATCGACATCGACGCGACCCCGACCGAGAACCTCGAGCGCGTCGCCGAGGCGAAACACTGCGCGGTGAACGACCTCACCGTGGTCGTCCTCGAGCGTGAGCGCCACGACGACCTGATCGCCGAACTGCGGGAGGCGGGCGCACGCGTGAACCTCATCCGCGACGGCGACGTCGCGCCTGCAATCGCCGCGGCCCAGCCGGGCACGGGGGTCGACCTGCTGATGGGCATCGGCGGGACGCCGGAGGGCGTCATCTCCGCGGCTGCGATCAAGTGCCTCGGCGGCGCGCTGCAGGGCAAGCTGTGGCCGCGGAACGACGACGAGCGCCAGCGACTCGACGAGGAGGGCTTCGACATCGGCCGCGTGCTGACCGCAGACGACCTCGTGCAGGGAGAGGACGTGTTCGTCGCCGCGACCGGCGTGACGAGCGGGGCGCTGCTCCGCGGCGTTCGCGTCGTCAGCGAGCGCGTCGAGACCGAGTCAATCGTGATGCGCTCGCGCTCCGGGACGTTCCGCCGGGTCGTGGCATCGCATCCCTTGACGAAGATCCAGAGCCTCATGAAAGGAGCCTCCTGATGGGAGCGCACGAGCTGAACGACACGGCGCGCGCGATCGTCGCCGACCACAAGGGCATCCTGGCCGCCGACGAGTCGACCGGGACGATCGAGAAGCGCTTCGATGCGATCGGCCTCGAGTCGACGGAGGAGAGCAGGCGCGCTTATCGGCAGCTCCTCTTCACCGCGCCCGGCATCGAGGACTCGATCGGCGGCGTGATCCTCTACGACGAGACGATCCGCCAGGCAACCGACGACGGGACGCCGTTCCCGGAGGTGCTGGCCGCGAAGGGATCGATACCGGGGATCAAGGTCGACACCGGGGCGAAGGATCTCGCCGGCTTCCCGGGCGAGAAGGTCACGGAGGGTCTCGACGGCCTTCGTGCGCGGCTCGAGGAGTACCGGGGGCTCGGCGCCCGCTTCGCCAAGTGGCGCGCCGTGATCACGATCGGTGACGGCGTACCCTCGGTCGCATGCATCCGCGCGAACGCGCACGCGCTCGCGCGCTACGCGGCGCTCTGCCAGGAGGCCGGGATCGTCCCGATCGTCGAGCCCGAGGTGCTCATGGACGCGGACAACACGATCGAGCGCTGCTTCGAGGTCACGTCGCGCACGCTGAAGTGGACGTTCGACGAGCTCGGCGTCCAGGGGGTCGATCTTCGCGGCGTGCTGCTGAAGCCGAACATGGTCATCTCCGGGAAGGGCTGCCCGGAGCAGGCGCCGGCCTCGCGGATCGCCGAGCTGACCGTGCAGTGCTTCATGACGCACGTACCGGCCGCGGTCCCCGGAATCGTCTTCCTCTCGGGCGGTCAGTCCGAGGTCGAGGCGACGGAGAACCTCGACGCGATCAACCGGGTCGGCGGTCCGTGGCCGCTCTCCTTCTCGTACGGCCGCGCACTGCAGCAGTCGGCGCTGCAGGAGTGGAGTGGAGAGGCTGCGAACGTCGAGGCCGCGCAGCAGACCTTCGTCCACCGCGCGCGGATGAACGCGCTCGCGGCCGCGGGCGAGTGGAACGCCGAGCTGGAGCAGCCGGTCGCAGCCTGACCGCGTCGATCCTCGACCTGTGGCCGCCGAGCCCGACCCGCTCGAGGAGCATCTCCTCGACAGCCTGACGGCGCTGCAGCCGAGCGCGGCGCTCCGCTCCGCTCCGCCCGAGGTGGAGGACATCTGGCGGGCGCAGGTCGACAGTCGGCAGGCCGACTACGTGGCGCGCTGGCTGCAGCAGCACGGGCGGAGCTTCTACACGATCGGCTCGGCCGGTCACGAGTCGAACGCAGCCGTCGCGCTCGCGTTGCGCGACGACGATCCCGCGCTCCTCCACTACCGCTCCGGCGCCTTCTACCTGGCGCGCGCCAACCGCGCAGGGGTCGCCGGCCTCCGCGACATCTTCCTCGGCGTCGTCGCCGCGGCGACCGAGCCGATCGCGGGCGGGCGGCACAAGGTCTTCGGCCGCAAGGAGCTCGCCGTGCTCCCGGTCACGTCGACCATCGCCTCGCAGCTTCCGCGTGCTGTCGGGATGGCGCTCGCGATCGACCGCGCGGTCCGGCTCGGCGTCCCTTGCGCGTGGCAGCCGGACGCGGTGGTCGTCTGCTCGTTCGGCGACGCGTCTCTCAACCACGCAAGCGCGCAGGCGGCCCTCAACACGACGGCGTTGTGCACATATCAGGGCCTCCCGCTCCCGGTGCTCTTCGTGTGCGAGGACAACGGCATCGGCATCAGCGTCCCGACCCCTCCGGGCTGGGTGGAGTCGTCGCTCCGCGCCAGATCCGAGCTCCGCTACGACGCGGCGTACGGAAGCGACCCGGCCGAGGTGCTCGGCATCGCGAGCGAGCTCGCCGCCTTCGTCCGCGAGGAGCGGAGGCCGGCGATCCTCCACCTCCGGACGGTGCGCTACCTGAGCCACGCGGGAGCTGAGGCCGAGATGGCGTATCGCGCTCCTGGAGCTATCCGCGACGACTACGAGCGCGATCCGATCCTCGGCACGGCCCGGTGGCTCGTCGCCGCCGGACGGGCGACCGGCGCCGAGTTGGCCGAGGACTACATCCTCGCGCGCGAGGAGGCGCAAGAGCTGGCGCTCGAGGTCGCCGGGCTCCCGCAGATGATGTCGGCCGAGCAGGTCATGGCTCCGCTCGCGCCACGCTCCCCCGGCGTCGTCGCGGAGCGAGCCGCACGCATTCGTCCCGGCGACGAGACCCCGGTCACCGTGGCGCAGGCGATCAACGCGTCGCTGCAAGCGGTTCTGGAGAAGCATCCGCAGGCGCTCGTGTTCGGCGAGGACGTCGCCGTGAAGGGCGGGGTGTACGGAGTCACCCGCGGGCTGCACGCGCAGTTCGGCGCGGGCCGTGTCTTCGACACGCTGCTCGACGAGACCTCGATCCTCGGGCTCGCGCTCGGAGCGGGAGTGAGCGGGCTGCTCCCGATCCCCGAGATCCAGTACCTCGCCTATCTGCACAACGCCGAGGATCAGCTCCGCGGCGAGGCCGCGACGCTCCAGTTCTTCTCGCAGCGCGCATTTCGCAACGGGATGCTCGTGCGGATCGCCGGCTACGGCTACCAGCGCGGATTCGGCGGCCACTTCCACAACGACGACGCCGTCGGCGTGCTCCGCGACATGCCGGGCCTCGTGCTCGCCTCGCCGGCGCGCCCGGACGACGCCGCCGCGATGCTCGTGACCTGCGCCGAGTCGGCGCTCGTGGACGGGAGCGTGTGCGTCTTCCTCGAGCCGATCGCGCTCTACCACGAGCGCGATCTGCACGAGGAGGGCGACGCCGGCTGGCTCGCCGCACCGACGGGCGAGCACGTCCCGGTCGGCGCCGCCCGGACGTACCTCGACGGGAACGACCTCACGATCGTGTCCTTCGCGAACGGATTGCGGCTCTCGCTTCGTGCGGCGCGCAGGCTCGAGGCGCAGGGCGTGCGCACGCGAGTCCTCGACCTCCGCTGGCTCACGCCGCTCCCGGTCGACGACATCGTCCGCGAGGCGAATGCGACCGGCCGCGTGCTGGTCGTGGACGAGACCCGCCGCAGCGGTGGAGTCGGCGAGGGCGTCATCGCCGAGCTCGTCGACGCGGGCTTCGACGGTCCGATCGGCCGCGTGGCGAGCAAGGACTCGTTCGTCCCGCTCGGCGACTCCGCGCAGCTCGTGCTCGTCTCCGAGGACGAGATCGAGGCCGCCGCGCTCGCGCTGCTCGCGCGCTAGTCCGAGCGGCGGGCGACGAACACGAGCTCGCGACCCTGGCGGTCGGGCGCGTCCCGCACCTCGAGCACCTCGAAGCCCCGCGCGACGAGCGCGGACGAAACCTCGTCCGGCGCGCGGAACCGGAGCGTCGAGTCCGACGTGAGCACCTCGCCGTCCGGGAACACGCAGGTCGAGCGGAACGAGACCAGCGGCAGAGCGACCTCCGTGAGCTCGTGCCAGCTCTGTACTCGGCCCACGCCGTCGACGTCCGTCACCCCGTACGACTCCTCGCGGTTCCAGTCGCGCCACGCCTCGTATGCCGGGTTTCGCGTCTCGAAGACGAGATGCCCGCCGGGCCGAAGCGCAGCCCGGATCCCGTCCAGCGTCGCCGTCCAGTCGCCCTCGTCGGCGATCGCCTGCGCGACGTTGGCCGTCATCGTCGCGAGATCGACGGCGAGCGGGGGGAGCGAGCTCGCGTCGCCGTCGATCCACCGCACCCGGGCCGCGCCAGGCTTGGCGCGCGCCTGCTCGAGCGACGCACGGGCGGGGTCGACGGCGACGACGTCGAGCCCGCGGTCGGCGAGCAGCAGCGCGAACGTCCCGGTCCCGCAGCCGACGTCGAGAACGGAGCGCGCTCCGAGCTCTTCGACGAGAGCGACGTAGGCGTCGAGATCGCTCCGATCCGGATCGAGGGCGTCGTAGATCGCGGCGAGGCGCGGGTGCTCGAAGACCACGTCAGGCACGCGCTGCGCTCGTGCGCGGAGCCAGCTGCTCAGTACGCCGAGCGGTAGCGCGCCTTCGCGGCGCGCGAGCTATATGTCGCGATGTCCGCCGCGAGTCCGAGGGCGACGAGGAGCCACCCCGCGCCGCTCACATGGTGAACCGGACCCCACGCGACGACGTACGCGAGCGTTGTCCACGGGAGGAAGATCAGGCCGAGGAGCGGCAAGATCCAGGAGCTGAACGCCGCGTCGACCTTGTCGCCGAAGACCCACCAGACGAAGAGGGCGAGACGAGGGCCGAGGAAACCGGCGAGGAGGGCGAGACAGCACACGGGTGCACCACCCTCTCGCACGACGGGCCGCGCGTCAAGCGACAACCGCGCCGGCTATGCGGCGTCCGGGTCGAGATCCGCGTCGTCGGGCGGCTCATCCTCCTGGCGGTGCCGGCGCAGGCTCTCCTTCCGCTCCGCCTTCATCTCCGTGGCCCTCACCTTCGCGTCGGCGTAGGAGGAGCGGACGAGCAGCGACCCGCTCTTCCATCCGAAGACGTGGCACACGAGGATGATCGCGAAGCCCATGTTGAAGGCCGTCGTGATGAGCTGCTGCCCGGTCGAGTACGCGGTTGCGGTCTGCGTGCTCGTGTAGCTCTCGAGGGCGAACGAGTTGAACGCCTGGTTGACGCCGATTCCCCCCGGGGTGAACGAGACCAGGTTCGCGAGCTGGTTCGAGCCGAGTACGCTCATGATCGAGCCGAAGGTGACGGGGATGCCGTACGCGGCGAGGAACACGGCGATCACGCCCACCTTCGCCGCATAACCGCCGACCTGCGGCAGGAGGACCCACTTCCCGTACGCGCGCGGGTCGCCCAGGATCGCGGCTCCCGCTGTGGCCTTCGCCCACATCTTCTTCACCCAGTTCCAGAAGATCCGCAGGAGGACGAGGAGCAGGAAGAGCGCGCCGCCGATGATGGAAAGCGTGAGCACGGGGTGATTGATCACGCGGTCCTTGTCGTCGCCGAACTGGAAGTCGAACGAGCCCGCCACGGCGGAGAACAGGTAGATGTAGATCAGCGTCCCGATCACGAGGTAGAAGATCTTCTGGACCGCGTACCCTCCGAGGATCCCGGGGAACGTCGATCCGCTCACGACGGCGACGAACATGAGGAGCATCACGAACGTCCCGAGGTTGCCGGGAACGACGTTGTTGAGGGCCACGCCCGTCGCGTAGCACGTGAGCACGGTGACGAAGTTCACGCCGCCGGGGTAGGCGTAGCGGAGGATCCCGTACCAGCCGAGCGCGGTCAGCGTCGTCTGGGCGAACTGCAGGACGCAGCCCAGGATCACATAGCCGAGCGAGATGTCGGTGACCGCGTTCCAGAGCTGGTCGAACCAGCCCCAGACGTCGATTCCCGCGAGGCGGAGCGCGACGAGGACGACGAGGATCCCGACGAGCCACGCGGCGATCCTGAGGATCCGGCGACGGCCCGGGTCGTCCGCGGCGGGAGGAGGCGCGAGGGCAACGTCGGTCATCGGCCGAGAGTAACGCCCTCGACGAGGAGCCGCGAGCCAGCGGCCCCTCGTCTCGAGCCGCGCAAGCTACGCGCTTGCGAGTGCCTTCTGCTTGATCGCGTCGAACTCGGCCTGCGTGATCGCGCCGGAGTCGAGCAGCCCCTTGGCCTTCTCGATCTCCGCCGCGGCGCCGCCGGCGACCGTACGGATGTACTGGTCCGTCGCTTGCTGTTGCTGTTGCATCTTCTGGATGTTCCGGTCAGCCATCCCGTCGTGGTTCACGATCAGGTAGATGAGGACGCCGATGTAGACGGCGACTATCAGGAAGATGATCCACAGCGCCTTCTTGCCACCCGAGATGTCCTTCCGGCGAAAGATGTCCACGAAGACGGTGATCAGGATCCAGATCCAGATCACGAACAGGAAGAAGATGAACATCGACCACAGCACGTCGAGGAACGGATAACTGGCTGCGAGCACTGAACCTACCTTTCGTCGGTCGTTGGGCGCGGATCAGATCCCGAGGATCTGCTTCTTCTTGGCTTCGAACTCCTCCTCGGTGAGGATCCCCTGTGCCTTCAGCTGCGCGAGCTGCGCGAGCTCGGCGGTGTAGTCCGGCTGCGCAGGAGCGGCCTGCGCGGGGGCTGCCTGCTCTGCCGCCATCTGCTGGTCGTATGCCTCCTGGTCCTGGGCGGCGTACTTCTGATCCTGGCGATGTCGGACCGCACCCGCTGTCCCTGCGACGACCGCGGTCGTCGCGGCCGCACGAACCAGACCTCCTCTGCGACGGAACATGTCAACCCTCCTGTGTGGTGTTGGCGGCGGACAGCAGGACCTCGCGCGCTTCCTTGACGACATCGTGCGGGATGCGACCGATCGCGACGAGCTCGCCGCCTGCGTCTCGCATGGCGGACGCGAGTTCGGCTGCCCAGACGTCCTCCCAGAGGAGCATCGCTGCCGACGAGCCCGGCTCGAGGTCTTCTGCAGCGTCCATCAGGTCCTCCTCGCCCAGAAGCCCGGTCGCTTCGAGTCCGAGCGCATCGAGGCCGCGCCGGACATCCTCGTCGATATCGCTGAGCTCGAATGCTCCGATTGCTCCATCCGCATCCTTGCTCACGAACGCAAGATCGATGATCCGGATCGTGTTCGATTCGACGAGCTTCCCTAGGGCAGGTGCGATCTCGCCCGTAAACCGATTACCTGGAAACGACACAATCATGTACTCGACTGGGCCGATCTCTTCCATCGCTTTCCTCCGTTCGTTCCAGAGCGCCTGTGCCAGCCTTGTAGCCTAGTCGTCTCGCGGAACATGCGCACTCCATAGGATTAGCCGCGCGCATGGAGAGACAGCAGTGAGCGAGCAGCCCGGGTCTCGGCCGGAGCGAGCCGGGCTCGTCCTCGCGGCGCTCATCGCTGTCGCGACGGTCGCGAACCTCAACCTGTCGGTCGCGAACGTCGCGATCCCAGACATCGGCGACGACTTCGACTCGTCGCAGACGATGCTCAACCTGATCGCGGTCGGGTACTCGTTCGGCCTCGCCGCCTCGGTCCTCTGGTTCGGCGCTCTCGGCGACCGCTACGGCCGCAAGCTCCTGATCATCGTCGGCATGTCCCTGTCCGTGCCGGTCTCCTTCCTGGCCGGATTCGCGTGGAGCGACGACGTCCTCTTCGCCGCGCGCGTCGCCGGGGGGCTGTGTGCAGGCATGGCGTACCCGACGACGCTGGCGCTGATCACGGCGCTCTGGGCAGGCCGCGCACGCACGAAGGCAATCGCTCTCTGGTCCGCGATCGGGGGCGGCTTCGCGGCGCTCGGGCCGCTCGTGAGCGGGATCCTCCTCGAGCACTTCGACTGGGGCTCGGTCTTCCTCGTCACGATCC
This sequence comes from uncultured Gaiellaceae bacterium, assembly GCA_963846995.1. GTDB lineage: Bacteria > Actinomycetota > Thermoleophilia > Gaiellales > Gaiellaceae > GMQP-bins7. Next base: position 67,319 of record CAWJYD010000008.1, read on the forward strand.
CTCTGGCCCTCATCGCCCTGGCCATGGCCGTGTTCCTCGTCCCGTCCCACGTCAACGAGACGACCGAGCCCGTCGACAACGTCGGGGGGATCGTCTCCGTCGTGCTCGTGGGAGCGCTCATCCTGGGCATCAACTTCTGGCCGGTGAACGGCATGGAGACGACGGCGCTCGTGCTCTTCGCCGTCGCGCTGGTGGCGGCTCCGCTCTTCCTCCTGCGTCAGCGTCGCGCGCGTAACCCGCTCTATGATCTACGGGTCGCGGCCCGGCCGACGTTCTGGGTCGCCGCGTGCGCGGGGATCGTCATCTTCGGCACGCTGATGGGCACGGCCTACGTGAGCCAGCAGTACGTGCAGAACGTGCTCGGCTACTCGACCGTGCAGGCGGGAGCGGCGATCCTCCCCGCGGCGCTCGCGATGGTTCTCGTCGCTCCGAGCTCGGCGAAGCTCGTGGCGGCGCACGGCTCGCGGCTCACCCTCCTCTCCGGCTACGTCTTCCTCGTCCTCGCCTTCATCGGGATGCTCCTCCTCTGGAACGAGGACACGCCGTACTGGCAGATCGCGTTCCCGTACATCTGCATCGGGATCGGCGTCGGTCTCGCCGGCACGCCCGCCTCGAACTCGCTCACCGGCTCCGTGCCGGTGCGGCGAGTCGGGATGGCCTCTGGAACCGCCGACCTCCAGCGCGACCTCGGCGGGGCGCTCATGACCTCGATCCTGGGTGCGGTGCTGACGACCCACTACGCGTCGGCGATGGCGGCCCAGTCCGTCTCCAGCGACGTCACGAACGCGACGGAGAGCCAGCTCCAGCTCTCGTTCGCGAGCGCGGAGAACATCGCGCAGCACAACCCCTCGGACGGCGCGGCAATCGTCTCGGCCGCCAAGTCTGCGTTCCTGCAGGGCGACCAGTGGGCATACGGCGCAGGACTGATCGCCGTCATCGTCGGGGCCGTGCTCGTCTTCTTCCTCTTCCCGAAGCGCGAGCGTGAGCACGAGCTGCACGCGACCTACGCGTCCGAGGACGCGTCGGCTCCCGAGTCTGCGCAGGGTAGCGGCGGCCTCGAGCCAGCTGGCGCCGAGGCCTGAGCAACTTCGCCGCGGGTGAGCCTGGTCTTCTTCGTCGTCGCTCTGTAGCGACGCGATCGCTCAGTCGCCGTCGGCGAGCACGCCGCCGGGGGTGGCGGCCCACTCCAGGAGCTCGGCGCGCGTCGTCACGCCGAGCTTCCGGTAGATGCGACGTCGGTGCGTCTTCACCGTGTTGGGCGAGAGGTACAGCTCGCGCGCGACCCCGCTCAGCGACGCTCCCGATGCGAGCGCCCGCACGATCCGGAGCTCCGCCTCGCTCAGCTCCTCGCCGAGGAAGCCCTGGCGGCGAGCACGTCCTGAGACGGTCGCCAGCGCAGCTTCGTAGAGATCGCCCAGCATTCCCTCGTCGGGAAGGAGGTCGAGCTCCGCACGGGCCGCCGCGAGCGACGCGGCCGGCGACGTGGTGTCGCCGAGCGGATGGAGGACGGCTGCGAGGCGGACGAGCGCGTGGACATGCCAGTAGTTCGGGATCGCGGGGGCGGTGAACTCGACCGCTCGGCGGAGATGCGTCGCCGCGCCATGGAGGTCCGTCCCGTCCGCGAGGGCGCAGCCGAGGGCGAGGTGCGCGTTGGCGGCGACTATGCCCGTGCCGAGATGTCGCTCGACGAGCAGGTCGAGCGCGTCGCGCGCGATGAGCTCCGCACCCGGCCGATCCCCGTGGTCGAGTGCGATCAGCGCCAGGTACGCGAGTGCCTGGGCCGTCGCCGGGGCACGCGCAGCTGCCCCTGGAATCGCGCGCGCCTCCTCGAGCGGGGCGCGTGCCTCGGCCGGGCGACCCGCGAGGTAGAGCGCCTGCCCCAGCATGGTGAGGGTCTGCCCTCGCCACGCATTGGTCGCCTCCTGCCGCGCGAGCGTCGAGCGCGCCTCGTCGATCGCGGCGGCGATCCCGCGCGTGAGGAACGCGGAGCGGAGGATTCCGACTGCCGAGCGAAGCGAGTCGATCCCGTTGGGGAGCGGGCCGATGTCCGGCGACGACTCGGCCAGCTCGAGCCAGCGCTCGACCTCCTCGCGCGGCCGACCGGACATCCCGTTCACGTTCGCGCGCACGACGGCGAGCTGCGGATCGGCCCCTGCGTCCGGCCACGAGAGTGCGTCGAGCCAGCGCGCCACGGTCGCGAGTCGGCCGTTCGCCAGGTACGGGTGCGCGTGGAGCGTCACGAGCGCGCTCGTTCGCCCGAGGTCGCCGCTCGCGATCGCGTGCTCGATGGCCGAGTCGACGTCGCCGTGCGCCTCGAACCAGGCCGACGCGCGGGCGTGCAGCCGGTGCGGCGCGGCGGGGTCGGCCGCGCGTAGCTCGCGCTCGAGCATCGCGCCGAAGAGGTGGTGGTAGCGGTATTCGTGCCCGACCTCGTCGACGGCGACGAGGAAGAGGTTCGCGCTCGCGATCTCGTCGAGCAGCGACGCCGACGACGAGATCTCGAGGACCGCGTCGCAGAGGTCGGCCGAGAGCCGGTCGAGCATCGACGTCTGCAGGAGGAAGCTCCGGATCTCGGGCGGAGTCGCGGCGAGCACGTCGTCCGCGAGGAAGTCGAGGACGTGGCGCGTGTCTCCCGAGAACTCCTCGACGAAGCGAGCGGGATCCGGGCGCTCCTTCGCGACGAGCAGCGCGAGGCAGATCCCGGCGAGCCAGCCTTCGGCACGGTCGTTGAGGCGCTCGACCTCGTCGTTCGTGAGCTCGACGTCGGCACGGCGGAAGAGGTCGAGCGCCTCGTGCGCCGAGATCCGCAGCGCGGCCTCGCGAAGCTCTGAGAGCTCTCCGTGCGCGCGCAACCGAGCCACCGGCAGACCCGGGTCCGCCCGACTCGAGACGACGACCTGCACGGAGTCCGGCGCGTGCTCGACGAAGGCAGCCATCGTCGCGTCGCAGAGCGGGCTTCGTACGAGATGCCAGTCGTCGAGGACGACGACGAGCTCCGGTGCGTCGGCCAGTTCGCGCACGAGGAGCGGCACCAGCGTGTCGGCGATCGCGCCCGGACCACCCACCAGCGCGTCGAGCGACGCCTCCCCGACGGGCGCGTGCACCTCGCGCAGGCCGGTCACCAGGTGCGCCCACAGGCGGGTCGGGTCGGAGTCGGACGGATCGAGTGCCAGCCAGACGAACGGCGTCCGCTCGCGATCGGAATCGACCCACTGCGCGAGCAGCGTCGACTTCCCGTAGCCCGCGGGAGCGCAGACGAGGGTGAGCGCGCGCCGTCGACCCTCCCGTAGCCGCGCCACGAGCTCCGGCCGCTCGACGAGCTCGGAGCGAATGCGCGGCGCGCGCAGCTTCGTGGGGATGACGGTCGGCAGCACCGCCGCGGAGGCGGGCGATGCCTCGGCGACGGATGGGCTCGCCATGGGCCGGGGATTGTTGCGACTCGGCCGGGGTGCCGCAAACGCTTGTTCACCCGGGATGATTCGCCGCCGCGGCGGGATGGGACACCGGTGGTGGGTCATGCTGCGCCCGTGAGCGTTCGCGGCGAGGAGGCCATGACCGCATACGAGATCCTCGTGCGTGGCGAGCTGGGGGAGAGGCTCGCGGACGAGATCGGAGCCAAGTGCTTCGCGCTCCGGCCGGATCGGACGCTCCTCCTCGTCGACGTCATCGACCAGGCGCACCTCCACGGCGTGCTGGAGCGCCTCCGCGACCTGAACGTCGAGATCGACCGCGTCAACCCCATCTAGGGCGCAGCCTCCGGGTCGCAATTCGGATCGCTGGACGGTAGAACCTGCGCGCGATGACGTGGAGCTTCCGCTTCCTACTGCGCCGCTACCTCCGTGAGAGCCTCTGGGTCGCCCCGCTCGTCGGCGGCGTCCTCGGCTGGACGCTCGGCATCGCCTCGTCCGACTTCGGCACGATCGCGACCCTTTCGGCCCGCTGGCAGTACTCCCCGAGCACGGCGGACTCGGTGCTCGCGTCCGTTGTTGCGGCGAGCGTCGGCCTGATCGGCTTTGTCGTCACCGTGAGCGTCCTCATCGTGCAGATGGCGACGGGCACGTTCTCCGCGCGATACATGCGGATCTTCTACCGCGACTGGGCGTTCAAGGCGGTGCTCGCCGTGCTGATCGGGACGTTCGCGTTCTCGTACACCCTCCTGCGCCACGTCGAGGCGAACGACGTCCCGAACCTCGGGGTGACGCTCGCCGGGGCCTGCCTGGGGCTCGGGATCATTCTCTTCGTCATCTTTCTCGACCGCGCGATCCACCGGCTGCGGCCGGTGGCGGTGGCCGCGCTCGTCGCGAAGGCAGGGCGCCGCGCGCTGCGCCAGGCGCTCGAGGCCGCGGCGAAGCCTGACGCCGTGATCGTCCCCGGGCCGTACGACGACGCCCCCGGCGAGCCGATCCTCGTCGTCCACATGCTGCACGGCGGCGCGATCCAGGCGCTCGACGTCGGCGGGCTCGGAAGCTGGGCGCATGCGAACTCGTGCCTCGTGGTCCTTCGCCACCCGGTCGGCGACTTCGTTCCGGCGGGCGAACCCCTCATCGACGTGTACGGCCCTACGCCGGGACCCGACGCCGAGCGCCGCCTCCGCTCGATGATCGCGCTCGGCGTGGAGCGGACGATCGAACAGGATCCTGCGTTCGCGGTTCGCATCATGGTCGACATCGCGATTCGCGCGCTCTCGCCTGCCGTCAACGACCCGACGACGGCGGTGCAGGTGCTCGACCATCTCGAGGATCTCCTTCGGCTCGTGGGACAGACCGACCTCTCCGACTACCAAGAGCGGGACGTCACGGACGTCGAGGTCGGTCTCGTGTTGCCGATTCGGCGGTGGAACGACTACCTCGCGCTGAGCGTGACGGAGATCCGGGGATACGGCGCGAACTCGATCCAGGTCGTCCGGCGCCTGCGGGCGATGCTCGAGTCACTCGGTGGGGCGGTGCTGCCGGAGCGGCGTGCAGGAGTACTCGACGAGCTCGTTCGGCTCGACGCAGTCGTCGCTGCGAGATGGGGCAAGAGCGTCGACGGCGATCTCGCAGGCACGGCCGACCGCCAGGGAATCGGCGGTCCATACGCCGGCCCGGCCAGGCGAGTGTGAGCATCGTCGCGACGATCGCTGAGTGGCTCGTGACGCCTCTCGCCGCCGAGTTGACCCGTGCGGAAGGGCGCTCGCTCGTCTTGGTGTTCGCCGCGACGACCCTCGGCGCCGTCCTCTCGCGCTGGCACTTCCGTCTCATCGTGCCGACCGTTGTCGTCGAGATCGTCCTCGGGATCCTCATCGGACCCGAGGTGCTCGGCATCGCCGACGTGAACGTCTACATCACGTTCCTCTCGCAGTTCGGCCTTGCGCTGCTCTTCTTCTTCGCGGGGCTCGAGGTGATCGAGCATCACGTGCCGCGCGACGCGCTGCGCCGCGGCACGCTCGGCTGGGGGGTCTCGCTCGGCCTCGGGCTCGTGCTCGGGCTCGCCCTGCAAGCGGCGGGAGTGGACGCCGAGTGGTGGCTCGTCGCCGTCGCGCTCGCGACCACGGCGCTCGGGACGCTCGTGCCGATCATGTCCGACGCCCAGTTGCTCCCGACTCCGCTCGGCCGCGCCGTCCTCGGCACCGGCGTCGCGGGAGAGTTCTGGCCGATCATCTTCATCTCGGTCTTCCTCACGAGCGTGTACGGCGCTGCGGCAGAGGTGCTCCTGCTCGTGGGCTTCGGTGTGGTCGTTGCTGGCGCCGCGCGGATCGCCCTGCGGGCCCGTCCGCCGCGGCTCCTGCGGATCCTGCAGGAGACGCTGCACACGACCGGTCAGGTCGGCGTTCGCGCGTCGATCCTGCTCCTCGCGTTCCTCGTCTTCGTCGCCGCCCGCGCGGGGTTCGAGTTCGTCCTCGGCGCGTTCGCGGCCGGCCTCGTGGTCGGGCTCGCGCTCGACAGCGACGAGGGGAAGGTCGTGCGCCTACGGCTCGAGGGGATCGGCTTCGGCTTCCTCGTGCCCGTCTACTTCGTCGTCACCGGGATGACGTTCGACATCGACAGTCTGCTCACCGCAGGAGGGCTCGCGCTCGCCGCGCTCTTCCTCGCGCTCCTCCTGGTCACCCGGGGAGCGGCGGCGCTCATCTGGTTTCGTACCCTCGGCCCGCGCGCGACGGCGAGCCTGGCGCTCTTCGCTGCGACGGGGCTGCCGCTCATCGTCGCGATCGTCGGGATCGGAACCCAGCGCGGCGCCATCTCGCACTCCGTCGGCGCCTCGCTCGTCGGGGCCGGGATGGTCTCCGTCCTCGTCTACCCGCTCCTCGCGATGAAGATCGCGGGGCGCAGCGCGAGCGGTACGCATCCGGGCGACGAGCCCTGAGGGCCGCAGTTCATCCCGGGTGAACCGGCCGGCAGGTGGACAGACCGGGCCACTGTCGACGAGAATCCCGGTCGGTGGGCCGCGCACAGAAGACACCGACGGACCCGACGGGCGCATTCTTCGAGGCGCTCGCCGCACGCGGCCACGTGACGCTCCTCGACAATGCCAAGGGCACCGCGCGCTTCGACATCGTCTCCGGGCGAAAGACGGATCGCTGGCTCCTCGCGATCGACAACGGCCAGCTCTCCGTCTTCCGTCGCAACGACTCCGCCGACTGCGTGATCCGGGTCGAGAAGACCCTGTTCGAGCAGCTCGTCGCCGGACGGAAGAACGCCGTCGCGGCGGTGCTGCGCGGGGACCTCGCCGTCGACGGCGACTGGCGGCTGCTCGTGCGTATCCAGAGGCTCTTCCCGGGCAGGGGCCGCGCGCGCCGGGGGACGGCATGAGCGACGGGCTCGTCCAGATCCTGGATGGCAACACCTTCGTCGTCAGCGACTCGAACGGCGATATCGAGGCGTCGCTCTCGGATCCCACGGGCCTCTTCTCCTACGACACCCGCTTCCTCTCGCGGTGGGTGCTCACGATCGACGGCGAGCGCCTGAACGCGCTCTCCGTCGACGACCTCCAGTACTTCGAGACCCGCTTCTTCCTCGTGCCCGGGACGGGGACGGTGTACATCGATGCGAAGCTCTCGGTGATCCGGCAGCGCTCGGTTGCGAACGGCTTCCACGAGGAGCTGACGATCCTGAACCACGCGGACAAGTCCGTGAACCTCCACGTGCGCCTGGACGCGAGCTCCGACTTCGCGGACCTGTTCGAGGTCAAGGACGCACTCCAGAAGAAGGGCACGTACTCGACCAGAACCTCCGGCGGCAAGCTCGTCCTCGCCTACGACCGCGGCCCGTTCAGCCGGGCCACGCAGATCTCCGCGTCGGCGCGGGCGCGCGTCGATTCCGAGGGCCTCAGCTTCCGCGTCCGGATCGAGCCGCACGGTCAGTGGAGCACCGACATCGACGTCGTCACCGCGCAGCTTGGCGCGGGCCAGGCGCCGAAGGAAGGGATGGATCCGCGGCGCGCGCGGCGCCAGCTGCAGCAGAACCTCGAGCGCTGGCTCGGCGACGCGCCCCGGATCGAGTGCGACTGGGACGAGCTGAAGACGACGTACCGCCGGAGCCTCGTCGATCTCGCCGCCCTCCGCTTCTCGCCTCCCATCGCCGGCGGGCGGAGCCTGCCAGCGGCTGGCCTGCCGTGGTTCATGACGATGTTCGGCCGCGACAGCATCTTCACAAGCCTGCAGGCCATACCGTTCACGCCTGAGCTCGCCGCGACGACGCTGCGGGCGCTCGGCGACTGGCAGGGCGTCCGGCTCGACGACTTCCGCGACGAGGATCCCGGGCGGATCCTTCACGAGATGCGCTACGGGGAGATGACCGCCTTCGAGGAGCGTCCGCACTCCCCGTATTACGGATCCGTGGACGCGACGCCGCTGTACATCGTGCTCCTCGACGAGTACGAGCGCTGGACCGGGGACCGCGGGATCGTGCGCGAGCTCGAGGTCGAGGCGCGCGCCGCGCTGAACTGGATCGACGAATACGCGGACGTCGTGGGCGGCACGGGGTACATCTGGTACAAGCGCCGCAACGAGAAGTCGGGGCTCGAGAACCAATGCTGGAAGGACTCGTGGGACTCGATCTCCTTCCGCGACGGCGCGTTGCCCGGCTTCCCGCGCGCGACGTGCGAGCTGCAGGGTTATGCGTACGACGCGAAGGTGCGGGGCGCCCGCCTCGCACGGCTCGTGTGGCGCGACGACGAGCTCGCCGACAGGCTCGAGCGCGACGCGGCCGATCTGAAGCGCCGGTTCAACCGCGACTACTGGGTCGAGGACGGCGAGTACTTCGCGCTGGCGCTCGACCCCGACGGGCGGCAGGTCGACGCGCTCGCCTCGAACAACGGCCACCTCCTATGGAGCGGAATCGTCGACAAGTCCAAGGCGAAAGCGGTCGCACGGCATCTGCTCGGGCCGCGGCTCTTCTCGGGTTGGGGCGTGCGCACGCTCGCCGAGGGGGAAGGTCGCTACAACCCCATCGGCTACCACGTCGGAACCGTCTGGCCGTTCGACAACTCGTTCATCGCCTGGGGGCTGCGCCGGTATGGCTTCAAGGACGAGGCGGCCCAGATCGCGTCGGGGATCCTCGATGCGGCGGAGTTCTTCGACGGCCGCCTGCCCGAGGCCTTCGGCGGCTACGAACGCACGCAGACGAAGTACCCCGTCCAGTACCCAACTGCCTGCAGCCCGCAGGCCTGGTCGACGGGGACACCGCTCCTGCTCCTCCGCACGATGTTGGGGCTCGAGCCGATCGGCGAGCACCTTGTCGTCGATCCGTCGCTTCCGAGCGAGGTCGGGCATCTCGAGCTGCTCGACATCCCGGGGCGCTGGGGCCGCATCGACGCGTTCGGCCGCGGCCGGGTGGACGTCGAGAAGCGCCGCGCCCGTCGTTGACGTCTGCCTCAGTCCGCGTCGAACGGTGGCGCGGCGCGGCGGCGGTCACTCTCCGCGCCGGCGAGCTCCAGGCGACGTTCGTGCCCGAGCTCAACCTGCTCGGCACGTCGCTTCGGCTCGCCGGTGAGGAGTTCCTCGCGACTCCCGGCGGCCTCGCCGCCTACGGCAAGGGACACACGACTGGGCTACCGCTGCTGGCGCCGTGGGCGAACCGCCTGTCCGGTCTCGCCTATCGGAGCGGCCGCGTCCGCGTCGACCTCGCCGGTCTGCGGCTCCACGTCGACGCGAACGGCCTGCCGATCCACGGGACGATGTCTGCACGTCAGGCGTGGAAGGTGGAGGAGCTCTCGAGCCGCCGCGGCGTCGCTCGGATCGCCGCGAGCTTCGCGTACGAGACACCGGACCTGCTCGCCGCGTTCCCGTTCCCGCACCGGCTCGAGGTCGCGGCCTCGGTGGACGGCAAAGCGCTCACCGTCACGACGGTGCTGCGGCCGACGGGGAATCGTCCCGTGCCCGTGGCGTTCGCCTACCACCCGTACTTTCGGCTACCGGAGGGCTCGAGAGCGGCATGGCGCCTGCGGCTTCCCCGGCGCGAGCAGCTCGAGCTCGACGAGCGCGGCATCCCGACGGGCGGACGCACGCGCTGCTCCGCGGAGGTGGAGCCCATCGGCAACCGCGTCTTCGACGATCTCTTCGAGGTCGGTGCGAGGCGGACGCTCGGGTTGGAACTCGGCCACCGGCGTCTGAGCGTCGAGCTCGAGGACGGGTACCGATTCGCGCAGATCTTCGCGCCACCCGGCCGGCGCTTCGTGGCGCTCGAGCCGATGACGGCGCCGACGAACGCGCTGGTCGAGGGAACGTGTCCCACGGTAAGGCCGGGCGAGACGTACGTGGCCCGCTTTCGCGTGCGACCAGAGGCCTAGCCGCCGGCGAGCACGGCCGCGCCGACGGCGCCCGAGAGGTCCCCGAGCTCGGTGCGCAGGACCTGCGGCGCCTCGTGCGCGAAGACGTGCGGCTTCATCTGCTCGGCGATCCGGTCGACGAACGGCTGGCCGAGTCGGTCGCCGAGCCCGCCGCCGATCACGATCGCCTCGAGGTCGAGCAGGTTCTGGGCGGAGGCGAGGCCGAGCCCGAGCGCCCAGACCGCGTCGTCGATGAGCTTCCTCGTCATCTTGTCCCCGCGCTTGAGGGCACGCGCGTAGACGCCCGAGCTCAGGCTCGTGCGGCCCCGCTTCTCCATGATCGAGAACAGCTTCGTCTTCCCGCCTCGGGCGACGAGCTTGCGGGCGCGGCGCTCCATCGCCAGCCGGCCGGCGTACGCCTCGAGGCAGCCGCGACGTCCGCATGGGCAGCGGAGACCGTCCGGCTCGACAACCATGTGACCGACCTCGCCCCCGGCACCGCGGCCGTCGTGGAGCTCGCCGTCGAGGATGAGCCCGCCGCCGACGCCAGTGCCGACCCACACGCCGAGGACGTTGCGGTACGGCTTGCCCGCACCGCGGGCGTATTCGCCGAGGACCCCGACGCTCACGTCGTTGCCGACCTTCACTGCGACGCCGCCGAGCAGTGCCGAGACCTCGGATGCGAGCTCGACGCGCTTCTGGAACCCGGGGACGTTCGCGGCGAGCAGGACGGCTCCGGCCTCGGTGTCGATCTCGCCGGGCGTGCCGATCCCGACCGCCCGGAGGGCATCGACGGACGCCCCGGCATCCTCGAGCGCGCTCTGGACGGTGCCCGCGATGGCCGCGATGACGTCGCCGGGCACGCCCGTCTGCGGGGTCAAAACGCGAGCGCGGCCCACCACCGCGTGCCGCCGCGTCACGACCGTCTGGATCTTTGTTCCGCCGAGGTCGACCCCGGCGACCACTCGCGCCGGTCTGCGCCCGGTTCCCGTGCTCATGTTCGCACCGTAGTGATCCTGCTCACGACGGCGAGCGCACGGCTCTCAGCCCGAGACCGATTTCGTCTCCGCCTCGCCGGCGCCGGCGTCGCTCCGCGGCGTGATGGTGACGTCGTGCGAGTCGCCGTCACAGGGAACCGTGACGGTAGCCGTGCCCGACGGGCCGTAGCCCGCGGGCGTGAAGCTGTCGACCGCGATCTGGACGGCGGTCGCGTTCTCCGTCGCCCACGTCACCTGCACCGGCGCAGTGGCAGCGGCGCCGCAGTCGATGCTTCCGACGTCGAACGAGGTGACCTCCGCAGAGGCGGCCGTCGTCGTGGTCGTCTCCGTGGACTCGGTGGAGGTCGTGTCGGTGGACGTCGTCGTCCCGGTCGGCGGGCAGCTCGTGTCGTCGGTGGTGCCGTCCGCCCGCGTCGTCCCGCAGAGCGTTGTGTCGTCGAAGCTCGTTCCGGTGATCGTCGCGCCGGTGAGGTTGGCGCTCGTGAGGTCCGCCTTGGAGAGGTTCGCGTCGACGATCCGGGCGTTGCTCAGGTTGGCCTGCGTGAGATTCGCGCTCTCGAGGTTCGTGCCGCCGAGGTCCGCGCCCGAGAGGTCGGCCTGCGAGAGGTCGGCGCCGGAGAGGTCTGCGGCCGAGAGATCCGCGCTCGGACACGACGTCGCAGGCTGGATTGCGCACCCGTTCACCGACGACGGCGGACCATCGGAGCCACCGCATCCAGAAGCCACCACGACGAGCGCGGTCGCGACCGCGAAGACAGTGGCACGGAGTGCAGGAATCGACTTCATGGACGCCCCTCTCGGACTCGAAGGCTCGCGCTGGGCGCGCATCATGACGTACCTCCGGCGCTCGCGCCGTGGCTAACGAGCCTGCATGCGGTTAGGGTCGCCCCGTGAGCATCGATGCGGAGAAACGTACTGCGGCGGAGGCGGCCGCGCTGCTCGTCGAGGACGGGATGCGCGTTGGTCTGGGGACGGGGTCGACGGTGGCGTTCCTGCTGCCGGCGCTCGCGGAACGGGGGCTCGAGCTCCGGTGCGTCGCGACCTCCGTCGCCACCGAGACCGCCGCGCGCGAGCTCGGCCTCGCGGTGGAGACGTTCGTCGGCGCCGACGCGGTCGAACAGCTCGACATCGCCATCGACGGCGCAGACCAGGTCGACCCGGCGGGATGGCTCGTGAAAGGCGGAGGCGCTGCGCACACGCGGGAGAAGGCGGTCGCAGCGGCGGCCGATCGCTTTGTCGTCATCGCCTCCTCGGACAAGCTCGTCGCCGAGCTGTCCCCGCCGGTTCCGCTCGAGCTCCTCGAGTTCGGCCTCGCCGGAACGCTCCGGCGAATCGGCCCGGTCGCACTCCGCGACGTCCCGCGCAGTCCCGACGGCGGCGTGATCGCCGACTACACCGAAGCCTTCGACGATCCCGCGGAGCTCGCCGCACGGCTCGCGCAGACGGTCGGTGTCGTGGAGCACGGGCTCTTCCCGCCCGAGCTCGTCTCGGACGTGCTCGTCGCGCGCGGCGAGCGGGTCGAACATCGCTCGCTCGGCTGAGCGTCAGCCGACGGCCGTGTCCGGCTGGAGCTCGACCGTGGGCTCCGCGCCGCGGCGAGTGGCGAGAACGGACCCGGCGAGGACGAGGACGAAGCCGATGCCCATCCCGAGCGTGAAGCTCTCGCCGAGAATCGCGACCCCGAGCACGGCGGCCACCGCAGGGTTCACGTAGGTGATGACCGTCGCCCGTACCGGCCCGACCTCGGCGATCAGCTCGAAGAAGAGGACGAAGGCGAGCGCGGTGCACACGACCGCGAGCGTGACGACGGAGGCGAGCGCCTGGGCCGACGGCCGCTCCGCCGGCAGGTCGAACGCTGCGATGGGTGCGTACGCGACTGCTGTGAGCGCGAGCGCGGAGGCGATGACGCCGACCGGCGGCTGCCCCTTGAGCCAGCGCTCGAGGATCGCCGGTCCCACCGCGTAACAGACGGCGACGAGCCCGATCGCGGCCACCGGAGCGACGCTCACGCTCTCGGGGTTGATTCCGACGATCGCGGCGACACCCAGCACCCCGAGGGCGAGACCGAGGGCCTTCGGCACGTCGAAGCGCTCTCCGCGCCCCGTGGCAGCGGCGATGGCGACGGCGACGAGGGGCACGGCGGCGACGAGAAGGCCGGTCAGCGAGCTCGAGACCTTCGTCTCCGCCGCGCCGAGCAGGACCCACGGCAGCGCGATCTCGACCGCGGCGAACGCGACGATCGGGCGCCAGTAGGGAAGGAGCGGTCGGAGCTCGTGTCGTGCGGCCGCGATCGGAAGGAGGATCGCGGCGCCGATCGCGGTGCGCCCGAGCACGAGCACGGAAGGGCTCATCTCGTCGACCGCGACCTTGATCAGGAGGTAGGGAATCCCCCAGATCACGCACATCGCCGCGAAGAGCAGCGCGCCGCGCCGGGTCATCGCAGCTCGGCGAGTCCTCGCGCGGTCACGAGCGCACGCTATGGCGGCGGGCGGTCATCCCGCAACGAGCGCCGGTGATCGACTCGATCAGTCGATCCAGAGCCGGAAGCCGCCGAGGAACGCGTCCTCGTTGCGCCCGAGCCGGCAATTGGGCGGGAGCTCTCCCAGCTCTTGGGCATTGCCGCCCCCGAGCACGACGTAGTCGGGCTCGAGCGCAGCCGTGAGGCGGGTGATCGTCTCGTGCACCGCCTTCCGCCAGCGCTTGTGCCCGAGTCTCTCCAGGCCCGCCTCGCCGACGTAGTCCTCGAAGGTCGCCTTGCGGAATGGGAGATGCCCGAGCTCCATCGGGGCGATCACCCCGTCGAGGATCATCGTCGACCCGAGGCCCGTGCCGAGCCCGAGGAAAAGCAAGCGCCCTCCGTCGTACCCGCCGAGCGCCTGCATGGTCGCATCGTTGATCACCTTGGTGGGCTTGCCGAACGCGGTCTCGAAGTCGAACCCCGCCCAGCCTTGCCCGAGGTTGTACGGGTCGTTGAGCACGACGTCGTCGCGGACGGGGGAGGGAACCCCAACGGAGACGAACTCGTAGGTCCAGTCCTGTGTCTGCTCGAGGACTCCCGCGACCATCTTCGTCGCGGTCAGCTTGTGCCCCGAGACGAACCGACGCCGCTCGTCGACGCCGTTCAGGAGCACCTTGACGTGGGAGCCGCCGACGTCGACGGCGAGGACGGCCGGCGCCTTCGGCTCGACGGGGTAACGGCGTTCGGTCGTCTCGGTCATGACTCCTCCATGGCCGCGTGGTCGGCGAGGATCAGCGAGCTGCGTGCGGCGACGCGGCCCGCCGGAATGGTCGTGTCCCCGGATCGCAGACGGCGGAGCGCGTCGACCTTGTCGGCGCCCGTCACGAGCCAGAGCACTTGCTGCGCTCGTCCGAGCACGGGGTACGTGAGCGTCATGCGCCGCCGGCCCTGGTACTCGCCGGTCAGTGCGACGTCGCGATCCGTGACCTCGAGCACCGGGTCGCCGGGCACGAGCGACGCCGTGTGACCGTCGGGGCCCAGGCCAAGGTGCACGAGGTCGAAGGCCGGAGGCAGGGCCGAAGCGTACGCCGCCGCCGCCTCGTCGAGGTCGTCGCTCTCGACCGGCATGGGACGCACGTCCGCCGCCCCGCCTGCCGGGAGGCTGCGCAGGAGCTGCGTGAGGTTGCGGTCCGGGTCGCCGTCCGGTGCGACTCGCTCGTCCACCTGGAAGATCGTCACCTTCTCCCACGGCAGCGCGCCCGCGAGGTGAGCGAACATCGCCCACGGCGTCCGGCCGCCTGAGACGGCGAACGTGAACTCGCCGTGATCGGCGACGGCTGCGCTCGCCCGCTCCGCGACGATCTCCGCGCCGCGCCGGGCGACCGACTCGGCGTCGGCGAGGATCTCGATCTCGACGCTCACGCCGCTACGCCTGCTTCTCGTCGTGTCCGCCGAACTCCTTGCGCATGGCGGAGAGGAGCTTGTTGGCATAGGAGTCGAGATCGCGCGAGGCGAACCGCGAGTACAACGCCGTCGTCAGGACCGGGGCGGGAACGCCGACGTCGATCGCGGCGCTCGAGGTCCAGCGGCCTTCGCCCGAGTCGGACACCCGGCCCGCGAAGCCCTCGAGGCCGGGAGACGCGTACAGGGCCTCCGCGGTGAGGTCGAGGAGCCACGAGCCGACGACGCTGCCGCGGCGCCACACCTCGGCGACCTCGGTCGTGTCGATCTCGTACTGGTAGTACTCGGGGTTCTCGAGCGGAGCCGTCTCGGCGTCCATCTCGCGCTGACGCTTGCCCGCGTCCGCGTTCTCGATGATGTTCAGGCCTTCCGCGTACGCGGCCATGAGCCCGTACTCGATCCCGTTGTGCACCATCTTCACGAAGTGACCCGCGCCGTTCGGGCCGCAGCGGTACCAACCCTGCTCGGAGGGGCTCGGATCGCCCGTCCGGCCCGGAGTTCGCTCGGCGTCGCCGACACCCGGGGCGACGGAGGCGAAGATCGGGCTGAGGTGCTTCACGATCTCCTCCTCACCGCCGATCATGAGACAGAAGCCGCGCTCGAAGCCCCACACGCCGCCGCTCGTGCCGACGTCGACGTGGTGGATGCCCTTCTCGCGGAGCTCGTTGGCGTGCCGGATGTCGTCGTGGTAGTGGGTGTTGCCGCCGTCGATGATCGTGTCGCCTTCCTCGAGCACCTCGGCGAGCGACGCGATCGTCTTGTCGGTGATCTCGCCGGCGGGGACCATGACCCACACGGCGCGCGGCTTCTCGAGCTTCGCGGCGAAGTCCTCGAGCGAGGACGAGCCGGTCGCCCCGTCGGCCTCGAGCGCCTTCACCGCGTCCGGGAACACGTCGAAGCCCACGCAGCGGTGCCCGTCCTTCATCAGCCGTCTCACGATCCCGGCGCCCATCCGGCCGAGACCCACCATTCCGAGTTGCATCGGCGTCTCAGTTGCCATCTCGTCTATCTCCCTTCCTGGAGGATGAATCGTTCGACTGCGTTCGCAAAGCCCTCGTCCTCGTTCGAGGTCGTCACTCGCCTCGCGGCGCGGTGCACCTCGCGGCTCGACTGGCCCATCGCGATCGACAGCCCGGAGCGCGAGAACATGAGCACGTCGTTCGGCATGTCGCCGATCGTCGCGATCTCGTCCTCCGCGAGCCCGTAGCGGCCGGAGAGGTACGCGACGACGCCGCCCTTGTTCGCACGAGGGTGCGTCACGTCGAGGTAGTAGTTCTGCGAACGGGACGCGGCGACGTGGTCCCCGAGCTCTGCCTGCGCGGACTTCTCAGCCGCCGCGACCGCCGTGAAGTCGTCGCTCACGCCGACGATCTTCGCGACGCGGGCCGTGAGCCCGTCGAACCCGTCCACGACGGTCGGCGCGAACTGCACGGTGTTCGACTCGTGCGCGACGTGCGGGCCGTCGAGATCGCGGACGAACCAGTCGGCGCCCTGGTAGAGCCAGACCGACAGGGCGAACGACTCGAGGAGAGCGATCGTTCCAGGCACGACGTCCTCGGGCAGCACGAGCTCCTCGACCACGTCCATGTCCGGCTCGACGACGAGACCGCCGTTGAAGGCCGACAGCGGCGTGCGCAGCGTGAGCGGCTCGACGAGCATCTGCATCCCGCGGGGCGGCCGTCCGCTCGTGACCGCGAA
This sequence comes from uncultured Gaiellaceae bacterium, assembly GCA_963846995.1. Taxonomy (GTDB): domain Bacteria; phylum Actinomycetota; class Thermoleophilia; order Gaiellales; family Gaiellaceae; genus GMQP-bins7. The sequence goes on from CAWJYD010000008.1 coordinate 83,678, forward strand.
GTGGATGTCCGCGTCCTGGAGGCGGTGCACGGCGTCGACCGTGCGCTGCGTCAGCTCCTTCGTCGGCGTCACGAGCGTCCCGTCGACGTCGGAGAGGAGGAGCCGGATCCGAGCGGCGTCGCTCACCGCAGCGATCGGTAGCGGCGGATGAGCGCGTTCGTGGAGGAGTCGTGCTCGAGCTCGGGCTCGTCGTCCGACTCGAGCTCCGGGATGATCCGCTTCGCGAGCACCTTCCCGAGCTCCACACCCCACTGGTCGAACGAGTTGATCGACCAGATCGTGCCTTGCGTGAAGACGCTGTGCTCGTAGAGCGCGACGAGGGAGCCGAGCGTGAACGGGGTGAGCTCCTCCGCGAGGAGGACGTTCGTCGGCCGATTGCCCTCGAACACGCGGTGCGGAACCACCGCGTCGACCGTGCCCTCGGCGCGCACGTCCTCCTCCGTCTTGCCGAAGGCGAGCGCCTCCGCCTGCGCGAAGACGTTCGACATGAGGATGTCGTGGTGGTCGCGCAGCGGGTTCAGGGTCTTCCCGAAGCCGATCAGGTCGACGGGGATGAGCTTCGTCCCCTGGTGGATGAGCTGGTAGAAGCTGTGCTGGCCGTTCGTCCCGGGCTCGCCCCAGAAGACGGCTCCGGTCTCGTAGTCGACGGTTCGGCCGTCGAGCGTGACGTGCTTCCCGTTCGACTCCATCGTGAGCTGCTGGAGATACGCGGGGAAGCGCTTGAGGTACTGGCTGTAGGGCATGACGCCGACCGTCTGGGCGCCGAAGAAGTCCGCGTACCAGACGCAGAGGAGGCCCATGAGGACGGGGAGGTTGCGCTCGAACGGCGTCGTCCGGAAGTGCTCGTCCATGGCGTGGAAACCGGCGAGCAGGTCGCGAAAGCCGTCGGGGCCGATCGCGAGCATCGTCGAGAGGCCGATCGCCGAGTCCATCGAGTAGCGCCCCCCGACCCAGTCCCAGAAGCCGAACATGTTGTCGGTGTCGATGCCGAACGCCGCGACCTCCTCGGCGTTCGTCGAGACGGCGACGAAGTGCTTGGCGATCGCCGACTCGTCGCCGAGCGCGGCCAGCGTCCATTCACGGGCCGACCGCGCGTTCGTCATCGTCTCGAGCGTCGTGAACGTCTTCGAGGAGATGACGAAGAGCGTCTCGGCGGCGGTCGAGGTCGCGGGTCGCCTCGACGAAGTCCGTCGAGTCGACGTTCGAGACGAAGCGGAACGTGAGGTCGCGCCGCGTGTAGTGGCGGAGCGCCTCGTAGGCCATCACCGGGCCGAGGTCCGAGCCGCCGATGCCGACGTTCACGACGTTGCGGATCGGTTTGCCCGTGTGCCCCTTCCACTCTCCCGAGCGGATGCGCTCGGAGAAGTCCGCCATGCGGTCGAGCACGTCGTGCACGTCCGCGACGACGTCGACGCCGTCGACGACGAGCGACGTCCCCTTCGGCATCCGCAGCGCGACGTGGAGGACCGAGCGGTTCTCGGTCGTGTTGATGCGGTCGCCGCGGAACATCGCATCGCGGCGCTCGGCGACGCCGGACTCCTCGGCGAGTGCGAGCAGGAGCCGGAGGGTCTCGTCGGTGACCCGGTTCTTCGAGTAGTCGAGGTAGAGCCCGACGGCTTCGGCCGTGAGCCGCTCGCCGCGCTCCGCATCCTCCGCGAACAGGTCGCGGAGGTGGACGTCGCGGATCTCCGCGTAGTGGTGCTCCAGTGCGGCCCAGGCAGGGCGTTCTCGCAGGGAGGTCATGTCGCGAGTGCCGCCGATCTGCTTGTCGATGATGGACATGAGGTCGTTCCACGAGTCGACGAAGCTCGTGGCCGCGTCGGCCTGGAGCTTCGCCGCGAGCGCGTCGACGTCGATCCCCGCGGCCGCGTGAGCCGCGAGCGTCTCGTCTGCGTCCCCGCCGTCGGCCGGCATCGGCGTGCCCACGTGGCCGTGGTCGTAGAACGCCCGCAGTGTCGCCTCGGGAATCGTGTTGATCGTGAACGGCGCGCCGAGGCAGTAGAGGTAGAGGTCGTCGGGTGCGTTCGGGTCCTTCGTGCTCGTCGATGCCCAGAGCAGGCGCTGCATGCGCGCGCCGTCGTTCTTCAGGCGCTGCCAGCGCTCGGAGTCCATGACGCTCTCGATAGGCCTGGTACGTCTTCAGGCCGACGGCGAGCGCCAGGGTGTCGGCGAGCTCGTCGCGGCACCTGCTCGAGGACCGCGGCGTCCCAGCGGGACATGAAGACGGAGGCGACCGAGCCGACCACGGGGTTGAGTCCCGCCGCGATCCGCCGCTCGACGCCTCGCATGTACGCGTCCGCCGCAGCGCGGTAGTGCTCGGGGGAGAACAGGAGCGTGACGTTCACCGGCACGCCCGCCGCGATCGCCTCCTCGATCGCGGGCAGCCCCTCGGCGGTGCCCGGGATCTTGATGAAGAGGTTGTCGCGCTCGGCCTGCGCGTGCAGCGACGTCGCGGCCGCGACCGTGCTCTGCGTGTCGTAGGCGAGGAGGGGGGAGACCTCGAGGGAGACCCAGCCGTCGACGCCGTCGGTCCGCTCGTGGACGGGGCCGAACATGTCGGCCGCGCGGCGAAGGTCCTCGATCGCCAGGTCGAAGAAGAGCGCCTCGCGCTCCACGCCCACCTGCGCCTTCTCGTGGATCGCATCGTCGTAGCCGCCGGAGGCGATCGCCTTGTCGAAGATCGACGGGTTCGACGTGAGGCCGGTGACGGAGTAGTCGTCGATGTAGGTGGCGAGCTGCCCCGAGTCGAGCAGCTCGCGCGTGATGTTGTCGAGCCAGAGGCTCTGCCCGAGCTCGTGGAGCTTCTCCGTTGCTCTCATGCGTTCCTCCTAGCTCTCTCGTGCGGCGGCGACGCGCTCGCGCGCGAGCTGTGCGACCGCGTCGGGGGTGAATCCGAACTTCTCGACCAGGAGCTTCAGCGGCGCCGAGGCCCCGAACGTGTGCATGCCGACGATGGCTCCGCCGTCGCCGACGTAGCGATGCCACCCGAGCGTCGAGGCCTGCTCGATCGCGACCCGCGCCTTGATCGCCGGCGGGAGCACCTCGTCGCGGTACGACCGAGGTTGGCGGTCGAAGAGCTCCGAGCACGGCATGCTCACGACGCGGGCCCCGATGCCGTCCCGCGCGAGCTCGTCGCGCGCGGAGAGCGCCAGCCCGACCTCGGATCCCGTGGCGATGAGGATGACGTCGGGGTGGCCCCCGTCGGCGTCGACCAGGACGTACGCGCCCTGCGCCACGCCACTCGCGGATGCCATCTCCGAGCGATCGACCGTCGGCAGAGCCTGCCGTGAGAGGACGAGCACCGCAGGGTCGCGCTTGAGCTGCATGACGTATCTCCATGCCTCGGCGACCTCGTTCGCGTCCCCCGGGCGGAAGACGAGGAGGCCGGGGATCGCCCGCAACGAGACGAGCTGCTCGACCGGCTGGTGCGTCGGCCCGTCCTCGCCGACCCCGATCGAGTCGTGCGTGAAGATGTGGATCACGGGGATCTCCATCAGTGCGGACAGCCGGATCGCGCCGCGGGCGAAGTCGGAGAAGATGAGGAACCCCGACCAGTAGGGGCGGAGCTTCGAGACCGCGAGGCCGTTCGCGATGGCCGCGGACGCGTGCTCCCGGACGCCGAAGTGGAAGTTGCGCCCGCTCCGCTCCTCGGGCTCGAAATCGCCTGCGCCTTCGAAGGAGAGACGGGTCTTCGTCGAGGGCGCGAGATCGGCCGCTCCCCCGACGAGCCAGGGGACGTTCTTCGCGATCGCGTTCAGCACCTGGCCCGACGAGTCACGGCTGGCGATCCCCTTCGGGTCGGCCGGGAACTCGGGGATGTCGGCGTCCCAGCCGTCGGGCAGCTCGCGGTGCTGCATGCGCTCGATCTCGTCGGCGAGCTCCGGGTGCGCCGCGCGGTACTCCTCGAACGACGCCTCCCAGGCCTCGCGGGCCTCGCGGCCGCGGGTGCCGATGCCCTCCGTGAAGTGCTCGTACACGCCGTCGGGCACGAGGAACTGCGCGTCCTCCGGCCAGCCGTAGAAGCGTTTCGCCGCCTTCACACCCTCCGGGCCGAGCGGCTCGCCGTGCGCCTTCGGCGTGTCCTCGACGTCGGTCCCGTAGCCGATGTGGCTGTGGACGACGACGAGCGTCGGCCGCTCGTGCTCGGAGCGGAAGTCGTGGAGCGCCTTCTCGATCTGGCCGAGATCGTTCGCGTCGGACACGGTGGTTACGTTCCAGCCGTACGCGACGAAGCGGGCCGCGACGTCCTCCGTGAACGTGATGTCGGTGTGCCCCTCGATCGTGACCCGGTTCGAGTCGTAGATCCAGCACAGGTTCGAGAGGCGCTGATGGGCCGCGAACGAGGCGGCCTCTGAGGTGATGCCCTCCATCATGCAGCCGTCGCCGGCCTGGGCGTACACGTCGAAGTCGAACAGCGTGTGGCCGTCGCGGTTGTAGCGCGCGCCGAGCCACTGGCTCGCGACCGCCATCCCGACGGAGGTCGCGGCGCCCGTCCCGAGCGGGCCGGTCGTGGTCTCGACGCCGCTCGTCCAGCGGTACTCCGGATGGCCCGGCGCCTTCGAGTCGAGCTGGCGGAACGTCCGCAGGTCGTCCAGCGAGACGGCCGGCCGCCCGAGGATCTCGTACTCGGGGTCGACGGCCTGCACGCCGGTCAGGTGCAGCATCGACCACAGGAGCGCCGATGCATGTCCGGACGAGAGCACGTAGCGGTCGCGGTTCGGCCAGATCGGGTCCGTCGGGTCGAAGCGGAGGAACCGCTGCCAGAGCGTGTACGTCACGGGGGCGATCCCGATCGGAGTGCCCGGGTGTCCCGAGTTCGCCGCCTCGATCGCGTCGATGCAGAGCGTCCGGATCGTGTTGATGCAGGTCTCGTCGATGCCCGTGCCAGGAGTGGTGGTGGTCGTCGTGGTCGTCATCGGCGCTCCTCCCTCGTCATGCGGCGACTGCTGCGCGCTCGTAGGCGTCGACGAGCCGGCGGTAGCCGGACGCGATCGCTGCGGCGGCTTCCTCGGCGGGCTCGCCCGGCGAGCCACTTCTCGAGCGGGTTCCACCAGATCGTGCGGCCGACGGCGAAGCCGACGAAGCCGGGTACGTCGGCCCCCGTCTGCGAGCCAGCGGACGACCTTGGCCTCATCGCCGCCCCGCCCGAGCACCACACACCGCACGTGCTCGCGTCCGCCAGCCCGCGCCGCCTCGGCGACGCGGACGCAGTCGCTCGCGCTCGTCGAGCCCCTCGATCTTCCAGATGTCCGGCTCGACGCCGCTCGACTGGAGCTCGCGGATCGTGTCGACCATGAGTCCCGGCCGCAGCTCGCGGTCGTAGCGGTCGGCGTCGCCGCCGACGGCCGCCAGCTGCTCCTCCTCGGCGGGCACCAGCAGCTCGAACAGGAACGCGCGACCCGTCGAGTGGAGCCACTCGCCGAGGCGCGCGAGCCGCTCCGCCTGCCGGCGGTTCAGTCGCGACATCGCCGCCCGGGTTGTAGCGCACGAGTACTTTCGCGTAGGTGGGGTCGAACGCCGCGATGTGCTCGCCGAAGTCGCCCCCGTACTCGAAGTCGAACTCGTCCTGCCCGCTCTTCTCGACGGGCATCGCGAGCTGCGCTCCGAGTGCGCTCGCGCCCCGTGCGATGTCCGCTCCGAACTGCTCGTCGACGAGGATCCCCGCGCCGGCGAGCGGAAGCCCGTCTGCAAGCGCTTGCCGGAAGCCGTCGAAGATGACTCCCTTGGCCTCGGAGATGCGTGCCGCCTCCTCCGCCGTCGGCTCGCCGGGGATGCCGAGGAGCTTCTTCTGGAACGAGCCGCGGTGGTCGAAAGCGAGCAGATAGATGCGATCGCGGTCGGTCACGTATCTAAGCCTCTTCGAGTCGGCGGCAGGTGCTCACGACGGGAGCCAGGGGTCGCGCCAGCCGCCGTAGTGGCTCACGAGCTCGCCCGCGGACGCCGGGCCCCAGGTGCCCTTCTCGTAGACCTCGACCGGGGGCGGCGCGTCGATGAGCGGCTGGACGATGCGCCACGTCTCCTCGAGCGCGTCCTGGCGTGCGAAGTGGCTGGAGTCGCCGTCGAGTGCGGCCTTCAGGAGCACCTCGTACGCGATCGGCCCCTCGCCTCCGAACTCCTCGAACTCCATGTCGAGCTGCACCGAGCGCAGATCCGGCCCGTCGGCCGCCTTCGCCTGCATGCGCAGCCGAGCTCCCGGCTTCGGGCTGATGCGGAGCACGAGCTGGTTCGCCTCAGGGCGCGGCGCGTCTTTCGGCACGAACCCGAGCCAGGGGGTCGTGTTGAAGACGATCCGGACCTCGGTGACGGTCACGGGCATCGCCTTTCCGGCGCGGACGAAGAAGGGCACTCCCGCCCAGCGCCAGTTGTCGATCTCGAACCTCATCGCGCAGAAGGTCTCCGTCTGGGAGCCCTCCGCAACCCCGGCCTCGTCCAGGTAGCCCGCGTACTGGCCGCGGACGTAGTGCGCCGGATCCGCCTCGGCCATCGCGATGAACACGTCCCGCTTGCGGTTGTTGAGGACGTCCGTCCCCCGGCCGGTCGGAGGCTCGAGGGCGACGAGGCTGAGCACCTGCAGGATGTGGTTCTGCACGACGTCGCGCATCGCGCCCACCGGGTCGTAGAAGTTTCCGCGCCCGCTGATGTCGAAGTCCTCGGCCATCGTGATCTCGACGCAGGAGATGTAGTTGCGGTTCCAGACGGGCTCGAGGATCGCGTTCGCGAACCGCAGGTAGAGGATGTCCTCGACCGACATCTTCCCGAGGAAGTGGTCGATCCGGTACAGCTGCGACTCGTCGATCAGCGCATGCAGGCTCGCGTTCAGCTCGCGGGACGATGCGAGGTCGTGGCCGAACGGCTTCTCGACGACGACCCGGGCGTTCTCCGTGAGCTTGGCATCGGCCAGACCGCCGACGACCGTCGCGAACAGCGACGGCGGTACCTCGAGATAGAAGACCGGGAGCTCCTTGCCCTTGACCGCCGCCGCGACCTGCGCATACGTCTTCTCGTCCTTGAAGTCGCCGTGGACGTACGAGAGCCGCTTCGAGAAGCGCTCGAAGACCTTCTCGTCCAGCGCCTCACCGGTCGCCACGATGGAGTCCCGCGCGCGCTCGACGAGCTGCTCGAGGGTCCAGTCGTCGAAGGCGACGCCGACGATCGGGCAGTCGAGGAGCCCGCGTGCCTCGAGGCGATACAGCGAGCGGAAGGTCATGACGCGTGCGAGATCTCCCGTGATCCCGAAGATCACGAGCACGTCGGCCTTGCCCGCGCTGCCGTTCGCCGGCATTACTCGTCCTCGACGGTGATGCGGCCGACGCGCTGGTGCGTCAGCTGGCTCCCCGCCCAGTCCACGACCGCCTTCGCCCGGTCCTCGTTCGTCGGCAGGAGCGCGAGGTGCACAGCGCGCCAGGCCGCCTGCGCCTTCCAGCCCTTCATGGTCTTCCCGGCGAGCATCTGCACGACGGCGGCGTTTCGGCCGATCGCGGCCATCGTGCCCTTGTCCAGGTAGCCGAACGGCTTCGGCGCCTTCCCGGCGACGAGCCGCCCGATCGTCTCGCCCGCGTGCTCACCGGACTGGAGCGCGACCGACCCGAGCTGCGGAAGCACCTGCCCCGTCTTCGAGTCGGTGATCGCGGCGACGTCGCCGACGACGTAGACCTCCGGGTGGCCCGGGAGCTGGAGGTCGGAGCCGACCGCGATGCGGTTGCCCCGCTCGAGCTCGAGTCCGAGAGACTGCACGAGCGAGTTGCCCTGGAGGCCTGCACCCCAGACGAGCGTGTGCGCGGGAATCACGTCGCCGGAGGCCAGCGTCACGCGGGTGGGGGAGACGGACTCCACGCGGGCGCCGGTCATGACCTCGACCGTCCGCTTCTCGAGCGCCGCGCGAGCGTACGTGCGGAGGTTCGGCTTGAACATCGCGAAGATCTCGTCTCCTGCCTCGACGAGGATGACGCGGGCCTGCTCCTGCGCCAGATCGGGGTAGTCCTTGACGAAGTTGTCGCGGTACAGCTCCGCGATCGCTCCCGCGGTCTCGACGCCGGTCGGGCCGCCGCCGACCACGACGACAGACAGGGCTCCGTCGTCCGCAAGGCTCGGATCCTTGTCGGTCGCCTCCCAGCGTCCGAGGAGGTGATCCTTGAGCTTGACTGCGTCGGGCAGCGTGTACATGGGGAACGCGTGCTCGGACCCCGAGGTTCCGAAGAAGTTCACCTGGGCGCCGAGCGCGAAGACGAGGTAGTCGTAGGTGAGGGGCGCGAGGCCGTCGAAGCGGACCTCCCGGCCGTCGAGGTCGATCTCGGTGACCGGGGCCTTGTGGATCGTCGCGTTGTCCTGATTCTTCACGAGGTCGCGGAGCGAGTGCCCGACGGCGGTCGTGTCGAGCAGACCCGTGGCGAGCTGGTAGAGCAGCGGCTGGAAGGTGTGGTAGTCGTGGTGATCGACGACCACGACCTCGACGGCGGCCTTCTTCAGCCCATGCGTCGCGCCGATCCCCGCGAACCCACCGCCGAGGATGAGGACCCGCGGACGCGCGTGCGCCTGCCCACCACCGGTCACCGGATGAGCATTCCAGACCCTGTCCCCACGGCCAAGGCGCGCACCGCCTTTTCACCCGGATGAAAGAACCGTCCGACCGGACGCCGCACGGGCGGTGGCGTACGATCGTCGTGTGAGCCTCGCGGTCTCGACCGTCGATCTGGCGCGTGTCCAGTTCGCGACGACCTCGCTCTACCACTTCCTCTTCGTCCCGCTGACGCTCGGCCTCGCTCCGCTCGTCGCGGTCATGCAGACGCTCTGGCATCGCACGAAGAACCCGGACTGGCTCCGGCTCACGCGCTTCTTCGGGACGCTCATGCTCATCAACTTCGCGATCGGCGTCGCGACCGGGCTCGTGCAGGAGTTCCAGTTCGGGATGAACTGGTCGATCTATTCCAAGTTCGTCGGGGACGTCTTCGGCGCCCCGCTCGCGATCGAGGGGTTGGCGGCGTTCATGCTCGAGTCGACTTTCCTCGGCCTCTGGATCTTCGGATGGGACCGCCTCTCTCCCCGGGTGCACCTGGCGACCGCCTACGCGTTCGCCGTCGGGAGCTGGCTCTCGGCCTACTTCATCATCGTCGCCAACTCGTGGATGCAGCGGCCCGTCGGGTCGAAGGTGGTCGACGGCAAGTCCGAGCTGACGAGCGTCTGGGCGCTGCTCTCGAACCGCTTCGCCGTCTGGGCGTACATCCACGTCCTCCTCGTCGGCCTCACGACGGCGGCCGTGCTGATCTTCGGCGTCGCCTGCTGGCACCTCGTGCGCGGAAGGAACCAGGAGCTCTTCCGCCGCGCCGCGAAGCTCGCGCTGATCGTCGGCGTTCCCGTCTCCGCGCTCAATCTCGGCGTCGGCAGCCACGTGGGCGTCGTCGTCACCGACTACCAGCCGATGAAGATCGCCGCGACCGAGGCGCAATGGGAGACGTGCCAGCCGTGCTCGTTCTCGCTCTTCCAGATCGGCGGCTTCACGGTCAACGACGAGACTCCGACCTTCTCGATACAGATTCCACGGCTGCTCTCCGTGCTCGCGACGGGCTCCCTGAACGGCCAGGTCAAGGGCATGAACCCGTTACAGCTGGACTCGGTCGTGCAGTACGGCGACGGGGAGTACCGCCCGAACGCGTTCGCGACGTACTGGTCGATGCGCATCATGGCGTACCTCGGGACGCTCGTCTTCCTCGTCCTCGCGCTCGGCGCCTTCTTCTCGTGGCGAGGCACGCTGGAGCGTAGGCGCTGGCTGCTGTGGGCGGGGGTGTTCACGATCCCGCTTCCGTATCTCGCCGCCCTGGCGGGCTGGGTGCTGTCGGAGGTCGGAAGGCAGCCGTGGATCGTGCAGGGGCTGCTGAAGACCGCCGACGCCAACTCGCCGAGCGTCTCGACCGCGACGATCGTCGCGAGCCTCGGCACCTTCGTCGTGCTCTACGTCGCGCTCCTCGCCGTGGACTTCGTCCTCATGCGCCGCTACGCGCGCGTCGACCCGCCCGAGCTCGGCGGCCACGGCGACGAGTTCGCGCTTCCCGCGGTGAGCTACTGATGGACCTGCAGACGCTCTGGTTCGTCCTCATCGCGGTGCTCTGGGCGGGGTACTTCCTGCTCGAGGGCTTCGACTTCGGCGTCGGCATGCTGCTGCCGTTCGTGCCGAAGGACGACGAGGAGCGGACGATCGCGTTCCGCACGATCGGGCCGGTATGGGACGGCAACGAGGTCTGGCTCGTCGTCGCAGGCGGCGCCACCTTCGCGGCGTTCCCTGCCTGGTACGCGACGATGTTCTCCGGCTTCTACCTCGCGCTCCTGCTCATTCTCTTCTTCCTCATCGTCCGGGTCGTGTCGTTCGAGTGGAGGTCGAAGAGCGAGTCGCCGAGGTGGCGAGCAGCGTGGTCGTGGGTGAACACGATCGCCAGCTTCGGGGCGTCGCTGCTGTGGGGAATCGGGCTCTCGTGCCTCGTCTACGGCGTCCCGATCGACTCCAACGGCGAGTTCACCGGCAGTCTCCGCGACCTCTTCAGCGCGTACACCGTGTTCGCCGGGATCGCGGTCGTCGCGCTGTTCGCGTTCCACGGCGCGACCTACCTCTCCCTGCGAACCGTGGGTGATCTGCGCGACCGCGCCGAGGCGATGGCTCGGACGCTTGCGGTGCCGACCGCGATCCTCGCCGGGGCGTACATGGCGCTCACGGTCACCGTCGCGATCAACCGCAACGACAAGGATCTCTTCCCGCCGGTCGTGCCCGCCGCGATCGGGATCGCCGCGCTCGTCCTCGCAGCCCTGTTCGTCTACCGCGGGCGCTCTGGCCGCGCGTTCGCCATGACTGCAGTGGCCGCGGTCTCGGTCGTCGCGACGCTGTTCACGAGCCTCTACCCGCGCGTGATGGTGTCGAGCACGTTCGCCACGAACAGCCTCACCGTCGACGGGACGTCGTCGACGCACTACGCGCTCGCGGTCATGAGCGTCGTCGCGCTCATCTGCGTCCCGGCGGTGCTCCTGTACCAGGGCTGGACGTACTACGTCTTCCGCCACCGGGTCGGCGGCGGCGCCCCTGCGCCCGAGTAGGGCTCCTCGCCGGTGCGCGCCCTCGATCCGCGCCTCCTGCGCCGCGCGCGCTCGGCCCGTGTCCTCCTCGGAGTCGACGCGGCTCTCGGCGTCGTCGCGGCCCTGCTCGTCCTCGCGCAGGCGGTGCTGCTCGCCCGCGTGGCCGCGCGCGGGTTCGCAGGCGCGACGCTCGCGGAGGTGCTGACTCCGCTCGGCCTCCTGCTCGCAGTCGTCTGCGCGCGCGCCGCGACGGTCTGGGGTTTCGAGGTCGCAGGGCGCCGTGCGGCGAGCGGGATCCTCTCCCGCCTGCGACTCGACCTCGTGGAGTCCCGGCTGCGGGGCCGGGCGAGCGCGCTCGACGGCGTCGAGAGCGCAGAGGTCGCGACGGCGGCAGTGACCGGGATCGACGCGCTCGAGACGACCTTCGCCCGCTACCTCCCGCAGGTCGTCCTCGCCGTGGTCGTGCCAATCGCCGTCGTTGCGCTCGTCGCGTCGATCGATCTCGTCGCGGCCGCCGTCATGCTCGTGACGCTGCCGCTCGTCCCCGTCTTCATGTGGCTCGTCGGAAGGCATGCCGAGCGACGCGCCCGCGAGCGCTGGCAGGCGCTCGCGCTCCTCTCGAACCACTTCCTCGACGTCGTGCGGGGCCTGCCGACCCTGCGCGCGTTCGGCCGCGGCCGCGAGCAGAGCGCGCGCATCGAGGCGGTGAGCGAGGAGTACCGCAGCGCCACGATGGGCACGCTCCGGGTGGCCTTCCTGTCCGGCGCGATCCTCGAGCTGGCGGCGACGCTCGGGATCGCGCTCGTCGCGGTCGTCGTCGGCGTGCGGCTGACGGACGGACGGATCGGCTTCGAGCCGGCGCTCACCGTCCTCGTCCTCACCCCGGAGCTGTACCTCCCGCTCCGGAACCTCGCTGTGCAGTTCCACGCCAGCGCCGACGGGAACGCCGTGGCGGCGCGGATGCTCGATCTCGTGGAGGACGCAGGGCCGGCTGCGCAGGTGGGCGTGTCGCCCGCCGGCGCCCTGCGACCGATTCGCTTCGAGGGCGTCAGCTTCCGCTACCCGCTGCGAGAGGTCGACGTACTGCGGGAGCTCGACTTCGAGCTCGAGCCCGGCGAGCTCGTCGCGGTCGTCGGGCCGAGCGGGGGAGGGAAGACCACGCTGCTGTCGCTCCTCCTGCGCTTCGCGGAGCCGACGGGCGGGCGGATTCTCGTAGGCGAGCGGGATCTCGCCTCGCTCGACGTCACCGCCTGGCGCGCACTCACGGCCTACGTGCCGCAGCACCCGACGATCTTCCGCGGGACGGTCGCCGACAACATCCGGCTCGGCGATCCGGGCGCTGGCGACCCGCGCGTGCACGAGGCGGCGGTGCTCGCAGCCGCCGACGGCTTCGTCTCGCAGCTGCCGGACGGCTACGCGACGCGCGTGGGGGAGGGCGGTCGGCCGCTCTCGACGGGTCAGCGGCGACGTCTCGCGCTCGCGCGCGCGTTCGTGCGCGATGCCCCGCTCGTCCTCCTCGACGAGCCGACCGCGGACCTCGACCGCGAGAGCGCAGCACTCGTCGGCGAGGCGCTCGAGCGGCTGAGCGTCGGCCGCACGGTGCTGCTCGCTGCGCACGACGCAGAGCTCTCGGGCCGCGCCGACCGCGTCGTGCGCCTCGAGTCCGGACGGGCGCTCGAGTCGGCCGTGGAGGCGGCGTGACCTCCGTGCTCCGTCCGCTCTTCGCCCTCCTCGGGCCTCCGCGCGCACGGCTCGTGCTCTCGATCGCGCTCGGCTCGCTCGCCGTCGGCTTCGGGGTCGCGCTGCTCGCGACCGCGGGATACCTGATCTCCCGTGCGGCCGAGCATCCTCCGATCCTCGAGCTGACCACGGTCATCGTGGCGGTGCGGTTCTTCGCGCTCGCCCGGCCGCTCGCCCGCTACCTCGAGCGCCTGGCGTCGCACGACGCCGCGCTGCGCGGACTCGGCGGCGTCCGTGCGCGGGTCTACGGGCGCATCGAGCCGCTCGCGCCGGCCGGTCTCGAGGAGTTCCGGCGCGGCGACCTCCTCACGCGGCTCGTCGCGGACGTCGACGCGCTGCAGAACCTCACGCTTCGCGCTCTCTCGCCGGCAGTGGTCGCGCTCGTCGTCGGACTGGCCTGCGTGGCGACGTGTGCGCTCGTCCTCCCGTGGGCGGCGGGCGCGCTCGCGGTCGGCCTCGTGCTCGCAGGAGTCGCGGTGCCGCTCCTCGCGCGCGTCGCCGGCCGAGCGGCGGTCCGTCAGGCGCCCGCCCGCGGCGAGCTGACCGCCGAGCTCGTGGAGCTGCTGCGCGGCGCTCCCGAGCTCGTCGCGTACGGGCGCGAGGAGGATGCGCTCGCGCGGGTGCGACGAGCCGACCGCGAGCTGGTGGGACTCGCGCGCCGCGACGCCTTCGTCGCGGGCCTTGCCGATGGGGCGTTCGTGCTCGTCGTCGGCGCGACGACGGCGGTCGTGCTCGCCCTCGCGGTCTCAGCGCACGAGACGGGAGCGCTCGACCGCGTCCTCGTGGCGACGCTCGCATTGCTCGCACTCTCGTCGTTCGACGCCGTGCAGCCGCTCCCGGCGGCCGCGCGTGACCTCGTCTCCACCGTGGCCTCGGGGCGTCGCGTCCTCGAGCTGACGAGGAAGGAGCCCGCGGTTCGCGACAGCCTCGAACCGGCACGTCTCTCGGGTCGACGCCCGGTCGTCGCGCTCGAAGGCGTCTCCGCCCGCTACGGCGACGGGCCGCCCGTCCTCGACGGGCTCGATCTCCGGCTCGAGCCCGGCGCACGGGTCGCGCTCGTCGGGCCGAGTGGAGCGGGGAAGACCACCGTGACGAGCCTGCTCTTGCGGTTCCTCGATCCGTCCGAGGGTCGGGTGTCCCTCGACGGCCGTGACATCCGCGAGCTTGCACAGGAGGACGTGCGGCGCACGTTCGCCCTGGCCGGGCAGGAGGCGCATGTCTTCGACTCGACGATTCGCGAGAACCTCCGGCTCGCGCGTCCCGACGCGACGGACGAGGAGCTCGGCGAGGCGTTGCGGCTCGCACGGCTCGACGAATGGGTGGCCTCGCTTCCTGCCGGGCTGGACACGCTCGTCGGGGAGGAGGGCGCGCGTCTCTCGGGCGGGCAGCGCCAGCGTCTCGTGATCGCGCGGGCGCTCCTCGTCGACGCCCCGGTGCTCCTCCTCGACGAGCCGACCGCTCATCTCGACACCGCGACCGCCGGAGAGCTCGTCCGAGACGTCTTCGCCGCCGCCGGCGACAGTAGCGTGCTGCTGATCACGCACCGATCCGAGGGGCTCGACCTCGTCGACGAGGTCGTGACGCTCGCGCCCGCCTAGCTCTCGTCCTCGCTGCGGTCCCGGCGCACGTCGATCCAGCCGCAGTGCGGGCACGCGAACACGGCGACGAGAACACCGCCGAGCGCAGTCGTTTCAGCTGCCTCGTCCCGCGTCGTCGGGTCGACGAGCTTGTCGGCCTGGTGGTTCATCTCGGTGCCGCAGCGCGGGCACGCGTGTTTCACGAGGGAACTCCGACGGTCACGTGCTCGCGTCCATGGCGGAGCGTCTCGGCCATCCACAGGAGCTCGTCGAGGAACTTCTCGATCCGCGGCAGGAACGTCTCGTCGAGCAACGCTCCCTCGTCGTCGAAGCGGCTGTGCACCGACGTGAAGTTGACGTCCCAGAAGATCGTGACGAGCCCGAGCTCGCGGAGGACGGGAACGAGGTTCTGGATCATCCGCGCGCCGCCGAAGACCCCCGCGGAGACGCCGACGATCCCGGCTGCCTTGTGGATGTACTCGGGCAGGTTCGTGTCGAGCACGTGCTTCAGCAGGCCGGGGTAGCCGTGGTTGTACTCCGGTGCCACGAGGACGAGCGCATCCGCGCGGTTCATCGTGTCGGCGAAGTCGGGATCCTTCGCGCCGTCGCCGGCGTCGTCGACGGGAATCGGGAGCGTTGCGACGTCGATGAGCTCGGTCTCGACCCCCGGCCGCTTCGCGACCTCCGACCAGACGAGCCGAGCAGCCTGCTCGCTCATCCGTCCCTTCCGTGTCGTTCCGAGGATCACCGGGACGAAGTAGGGGCGCACGGCCTCTGACGCCATGCGCGGACGTTACAAGAGCGCCACGCTCGCTTCGCCGAGGCTCGTTGCGGGCGTCCGCGACCCGGCGTAGTCTCGTCTCCGTGGCCGAGATCCTCGCGCTCGTGGCGGCGTTCTTCTTCGCGCTGGCGGCAACGCTCCAGCAGAAGGGAGCGCTCGACCTCGGTGGGCTGTCGCTCGGCTCGCCGAGGTCGCTCCTGAACCTCGTGAAGCAGACATGGTGGCTTCTCGGGACGATCGCGCTGCTGTGCGGCTACGGCTTCCAGGCCGTCGCGCTCGCCAACGGGCGGCTCGCCGTGATCCAGCCGCTCCTCGTGACGACGATCGTGTTCGCGCTCCCGCTCGGCTACTTCCTGACGAACCAGCTCATCAACAGGCGCGAGGTGCTCGGCGCGGCGGTCGTCGTCCTCGGGCTCGCGATCTTCACCGTGGTCGGCAAGGCCGGGGACGGGAACGACAACGCGCCGGCGCGCGAATGGGCGGCCGCCGTACTCGTCTTCGGTGCGATCGCCGCACTGCTGCTCGTCCTCGGAGGAAAGGGCTCGCTCGCCCGCAAGGCGGGGCTGTACGGCGCCTGCGCCGGAGTCCTCTACGGCCTGTCGGCCTCGCTGTGCAAGCCGACGGTCGAGATCCTCGGCGACGACGGCTTCGGCGCGGTGTTGACGAGCTGGGAGGCGTACGCCTTCGCGATCGCGGGCGTCCTCGCCTTCGTCGTCCAGCAGGTCTCGCTCGCGACGGGCAAGCTCGCGACGTCGGTGGCGACGGTCTCCGTCTGCAATCCCCTCGTGAGCATCGTCATCGGCACGCTGCTCCTCGACGAGCGCCTGTCCCCGCCGATCTCGCACAAGGTGGTCGCCTACTGCGGCCTCGGGCTCGCTCTCGTCGGCGCCATCGCCATCTCGGTGGCGACGGAAGGAGCGAGGGAGTCGGACGCCGGGGTGCTTCCCGCTCCCGCCTGAGCGAGCGTTCTACGCGGGAGCGATCGGTGCGAACGGCCGGAGCTCGTCCTGCCCCTCGTGGACGACGCCGTAATGCGACTCCGGAACCTCGTTCCACGCGCCCTTGAGGTCGCCGAGGGGCTCGGAGACGACAAGTCGGGTGGCGTCGGAGAGCTGCTGCAGGATCGCGACCTCCGGATGCTGCTCGCGCAGCGTGTCGACACGCGTAGAGAAGAAGAGCGAGCGCGAGCTGCCCTCGCTCGAGTAGCGGAACGCCCAGACGGAAGCGCCGTCGGTGGTCGCGACGGTCATCTGGATGGGGTGCTCGACGCCGTGGCGCCGACCCACCTGCTCGATCAGCCCGACGGCGCGGGCGACGGCGCCGGGCGGGTCGTCCTCTAGCCCGAGCGTGAGGGCGAGGTGGAAGAACACCTCGGAGTCGGTCGAGCCCTCGATCGACGGGTACAGCTCGGGGTCGATCGCGAGCACGAGGTCGCGCTTCACACGCGGGAAGTCGCGAACGACGCCGTTGTGCATCCACAACCAGCGACCGTGGCGGAACGGATGGCAGTTCGTCTGCTGGACGGGAGACCCGGAGGAGGCGCGGATGTGCGCGAACACGAGCCCCGATCTCAGGTGCGCCGAGAGATCACGGAGGTTCCGGTCGTTCCAGGCGGGCTCGACGCTGTGGAACGTGCCCGGCGTCTCCTCGTTGCCGTACCAGCCGATGCCGAAGCCGTCGCCGTTCGTCGTCTCGGCGCCGAGCGTCGAGTGGAGGCTCTGGTCGATCAGGGAGTGTCGCGGCGTGAACAGCAGCTCCTGGAGGAGCACGGGCGTGCCGTAGTAGGCGAGCCACCTACACATCCCTATGCACCAGGCCAGGATCCGCGAGCGCGGATCCTGGCCGTGCGAAGACCCCTGAAGGCGACCGCTTCGCGGCCGCTGGGCCGGTGTCGACGCCGACGCATCAGTGCGGCGAAGGCGCTTCCGGTCGCGTCGTCGTGGACGGGCTCGGGCTGCCGCTCGAGCCGCGGCAGCTGGCGCTGGATGTCGTGGACGAGCATGTCGGCGAGGTCGTGGGTGAATCCGCGCCGAACGACGACGCGGAGCGCGGCGAGGTCGGTGCGGTTCTCCGGGAACGTGTAGGCGGGAACCTGCCAGCCGCGCTCGCGGAGGGCGTTGGAGACGTCGAACACCGTGTAGTTGTCGATGTCGTCCGCGAGCGTGAACGCGAAGACGGGCAGCTCGTCGCCGCGCGTCAGCAGCTCGAACGGACCCAGCTCCGCGATCCGGTCGGAGAGGCGCATCGCGACGTCGCGCGCGTACCCCTGCACCTCGCGATAGCCCTCGAATCCGAGGCGGATGAAGTTGTAGTACTGCGCCACGACCTGCGCGCCGGGCCGCGAGAAGTTGAGCGCGAAGGTCGGCATGTTGTCGCCGAGGTAGTTCACCCAGAAGATCAGATCCTCCGGGAGCGCGGCGGCGTCGCGCCAGACGATCCACCCGACTCCGGGATAGACGAGCCCGTACTTGTGCCCCGAGGTGTTGATCGACGCGACGCGTTCGAGCCGAAAGTCCCATTCGAGGTCGGCGTCGAGGAACGGGGCGATCATCGCGCCCGACGCGCCGTCGACGTGGACGGGGACGTCGAGCCCGGTCTCGGCCTGGAGCGCGTCCAGGGCAACGCAGATCTCCTTCACGGGCTCGTACGAGCCGTCGAACGTCGAGCCGAGGATTGCGACGACGCCGATCGTGTTCTCGTCGCAGAGCGGCACGGCTTCTTCCGCGGAGAGGTGGAAGCGGTCGCCCTCCATCGGGACGAGACGCATCTCGACGTCCCAGTAGTTCGCGAACTTCTCCCAGCACACCTGGACGTTGATCCCCATCACGAGGTTGGGTGCGTCCGTCGGCTTGCCCTCCGCCAGGCGCCGCTTCTGCCAGCGTCGCTTGAGCGCGAGCCCGGCGAGCATCGCCGCTTCGCTCGAGCCCGTCGTGGAACAGCCCGTCGCGGAATCCGCGTCCGGCGCGTGCCACAGGTTCGCGAGGATTTCGACGCAGCGCGTCTCGAGCTCCGCGGTCTGCGGATACTCGTCCTTGTCGATCATGTTCTTGTCGGAGCACTCCGCCATGAGCCGGTCGGCCTGTGGCTCCATCCAGGTCGACACGAAGGTCGCGACGTTCAGGCGTGCATTCCCGTCGAGCATGAGCTCGTCGTGCACGATCTGGTACGCGACGTCCGGCGCCATCTCCCGCTCGGGGAGCCTGTCGCGCGGGATCGTCTGCGTCTCGAGGCTGAAGCGCGGCGCGACAGCCAGATCCTGGCGGCGGTGACGCGGTGTTCTCGGATGCTTGAGTGTCACGCTCTCTCCTCCGGCGGGCGGGTCGCACGAGTATCTCAGTGCCTCCCTGCCCTTTGCCCGGTTCACCCGGGTGAACCTCGACCGCGTGTCCTCGCGCGCCGCGTACCGCGTGTCTGCGGCCCGTTCCAGCCGCACCGCGCCGTAGCCTTTCGCGTCATGGAGGCGCGGGACGTGCGACGCATCGAGCTCGTCCTGCCCGTGCGCACGCTCATCGCGATCCTCGCCACGCTCGGCCTCGCCGCGGCGTTCGCGGCGATCGGCGACACGTTCCTCATCGTCTTCGTCGGCATCTTCCTCGCGCTCGTCTTCGAGTACCCGGTGCGCTTCGTCATGGCGAAGACACGCATGTCACGTGGGCTCGCGGCCACCGTCACGGTCCTCGGGAGCGCCGTCGCGGTCGTCGCTCTCATGC
Source organism: uncultured Gaiellaceae bacterium (assembly GCA_963846995.1). Classification (GTDB taxonomy): domain Bacteria; phylum Actinomycetota; class Thermoleophilia; order Gaiellales; family Gaiellaceae; genus GMQP-bins7. The sequence continues at coordinate 102,541 of CAWJYD010000008.1, forward strand.
TCCTCCTGCTCGTCCCGCTCGTCGCCTCCGTGCGCGACTTCCTGCAGCAGCTGCCGACGATCGTCGACGAGCTGCGCACCTCCGACGAGCTCTCGTGGGTCGGGGGCTCCGGCGCCGCCGAGAACGTCCAGAGCGGCGCGCAGCAGATCTCCGTCTCGATCCCCGACGCGATCTCGGGGGTGCTCGGGATCGCGGGGACGTTCTTCGGCGTGTTCCTCGCCGGCTTCACGATCCTCTTCATCTGCCTCTTCCTCCTGAGCGACGTCGTGAACCTCAAGCGCTCGCTCGCGAGCGTGCTGATGCCGGGCGAGGAGGACCGCTGGCTCGACGTGTGGGAGCGCGTGACGACCGCGATCTCGCGCTGGGCGATTGGCGTCGTCGTGATCGCGGTGATCGCGGGCACGACCCAGGGGACGACCGCGTGGCTCCTCGGCTCGAGCTACGCGGTCGCGCTCGGGGTCATCGCGGGCCTGCTCGACATGATCCCGAACATCGGCGCGACCATCGCCGGGTTCATCCTCGTCCCGACTCTGTGGGCCGAGCAGGGCCTCACGGCGGCACTGATCATGCTCGTCGTCGTCCTCGGCTACCAGCAGGTCGAGAACAACATCCTCACGCCGAAGATCCAGGGCAAGGCCGTGAATCTCTCCGGCTTCTTCATCATCGTCGCGGTCACGCTCTTCGGCGCCCTCCTCGGGGTCCTCGGCGCGCTGACCGCGGTTCCTCTGGCGGCGACGATCCAGATCGTGATCGTGGAGCTGACGAAGGCGCGCCGCGAGCAGGTCACTGCGGCGAAGGTGGCGGCGGGTCCGCCGATCCCCGCGAGCGAGGCCTAGGCCGCCCCGCCCTGCAGCTGCTGCCGCCAGCCGCGCAGCAGCCCGTGTACCGCCGCAGCCCCGACGATCGGCTCGTCCGGCAGCGGGAGGGAGGCGGGGAAGAGGATGAATGGCCGGGTCTGCGGCCCGCCCATCCCGCCGTGGAACGAGATGAGCTCCTCGAACGCGCAGCCCTCGTCGAGCGCCGGGTCGTAGAAGCTCCCGACCATGATGTCCGCGACATCCGCGAAACCGTCCGTGCGCCGCAGATGGTGGGCCGCGTTCGGCGAGAAGGTCGCGAGCGGGTCGTCGCCGTCGACGCGGTCGTCGGACAGGTAGCGGGCGCCTCCGCCGCCGAGCGCGACCGGGCCGTCGCTCGCCGAGCGCACGAGGAGCCAGCCCACGTGTGGATGCGTGCGGAGGGCCGGGATCAGCTCGGGATGCCGCTCGTCGATCTCCTCCAGGGTCAGGCGACGGCGCTCGTCCATGAGATAGATGAGGCCGAGGTTTCCGGATCCGAGGACGACGACCTGGCGGTCGGAGACGTCGTTCTTCGGACGCTTCTTCGAGCGATCCGTACCCGCCGCCTCTGACACCGCGAGCCCGACCATCGCGTGCTGCTCGTCCCCGCCCGAGAAGTCCGCGACCTTCCCCGAGGAGAGTGAGCGCTCCACGAGCTCGTCGAGCCCGTAGCCGTTTCGCTGCTTGAACGTCGCGCCCTGCGTCTGCCCGTGATCCGAGAGCACCACGATCTCGTACGGGCGCGAGGCGTACCGCCGCGCGCGGTCGATCCGGCCGAACTGCTGGTCGAGCTTCCGCAGCGCCTCGAGCGTGTCCGCGCGCTCGAGCCCCGAGTGGTGCGCGACCTCGTCGTAGCTCGAGAACGTCGCGTAGATCGCGGGCCGCCCCTTGAGCATGTCGGAGAGGACGCCGTACACGATCAGGTCGCGCACGACGACGCACATCGCCGCGCGCATGAACGGGTAGATGCCGCCTCGGTGCCCCCTTGGTCGGACGTCGCGGCGAATGGCACGGAGAGACGCCATCCACTCGAGGATCAGCTCCCACGTGAACAGGACGAGGACGCGGGTGACGTTGAACCCGTTCGAGAAGAACGCGCGGTAACCGGGGTTCGCTCCCTTCTCCTGATCCATGCGGCTGACCGTGAGGATCACGTGGTCGGCCTCGCCCGAGAGGAGGTTGCCGCGACTTGCCCCGCCGTCCGTGAGCAGCCCGACGCCCGTCCCGTGGCGCCGCTCGAGCTCGGCGCAGTCGGGCGGTGCGGAGCACGTCATGAGCGTCGCCGTCTCCTTCTCCACCCAGCGGAAGGCTGGGATGTTCTCGTTCGAGCCGAGGAGGATGCCTGCCTGGCTCGCGCCCGTCTGCGACGAGAGATCGGGCTCCCACTCGACGAAGCGGTGGCTGTCGTCCGCGAGCCAGCGGGCCATGTTCGGCGCGTTGCCGTCGCGCATCGCGCGTTGGAGGACGGGGAGCGCGAGTCCGTCGATCTCGAGGAAGACGAGACCAGGTACCTCGGTCTCGACCCGCTCGCCCGAGCGACGGGCGATGCGCTCGATCACGCGCAGCGTGTACGTGTCGTCGTCGTTCGTCCCGAACACGACGTCGAGCACGACGGTGACGGCCGCGGCGATGAGCGCGGTCAGCAGCGCCCACCAGAAACTGTCGACCTTCACGCCTCGCTCACTCAGGTCAGAGGCAGCCAGGAGCATGAGTGCATCCAGGACCAGGACGAGCAGGAAGCCGAGGACGAGCGTGAACGGAAGCCGGATCGCCGCCACGAGCGGCGGAATCAGGGCGTTGAGGATCGCGATGATCAGCGCCGTCACGAGCGCGCCGAAGAACGTCTTGACGTCGACGTGTGGGACGAGAGCCGCGGCAACGACGAGCGACGCCGCAGCGACGAGCCACGAGACGAAGAGCCGGAGCGGCTTGATCTTCGGTCGGACGAGGCGTTGCTCGGGCGGCATCGCGGCCAATACTGACGTGCACACGCCGCGGTTCGCATTCCCCGGGCGCGTGTTCACCCGGGTGACGCCGCGACGAGCTCCCGTTACACCGCGACGCTGATCGGCTGCGTCGCCAGCCAGGCGACGGTGCCGAGGAACAGGAGCCAGCCGAGTGTGAGCAGCGCCACGCGTGACCGGTATTCGTGAAGCCGCGTGCTGAGCGCGGCGAAGAAGAGCGATACGGCGAAGAGGACGACGGCGAGGAGGCAGTTGTCAGCCCGCTGGATGTTCGTCTTCACTTGCTGCGAGAGGTCGGCCGGCCTTCTGCTCGAGCCGGTCGGCCTCGGTGCTCGCCGCGAGCTCGTACTGCGGCATCGCGAACGGCGAGAGCGGCGCCTTCGGGTGGTGCCGCGGATGCGTCGCGACCCAGCCGTCGAACGCGGGCACGAACTCCTGGCGGAAGCGCCGGCGGTAGAAGCCGGCGAGCTCGGTCTCGTTCTTCGCGTATGCGTCGATCCACTGCGTGAAGAGCGCGAGGTCGACCTGCACCTGGCGGTTCGCGACGCTCGCGTCCTTCGTCGAGTCGACACGCGCTCGCGACGCGTCACCGCCCGAAGATTCGCGTCCTGCCGGACGGCGTAGAGCGTTAGGCCGGCAGCGCTCGCGCCATGATCTCGGCGACCACGGCGGACTTCGCGTCGGCGTAGTTCTGCACGTACTTCCACTCCTGCGCGGCGAGCTCGCGCTTCGAGCGCTCATACAGCTCGCGATCCTCGTCGTGCGTCCGCAGCCAGTCGCGGAACGCGAGCATGCGCCCGATCTCGGCACACCCCTGCGAGAAGACGTGGAGGTTGACGTTGATGTCCGGGCCCTTGAGGAGCCGGTGCTCGTTCCAGTCCGGCTCCCGGATCGTCAGGCGGTAGCCGGCGGCCTCGAGGTCGGGCACGTACGCGTCCTCGTCGGCCGAGTCCGCGACCGCCATCGTCATGTCGATGAGCGGTTTCGCGGCGAGTCCCGGCACCGACGTCGAGCCGACGTGCTCGAGGAGGAGCACCCGGTCGCCGAGCACGGATCGGATCCGCCCGTTCTCGCGGCGGAAGAGCTCGGGCCAGGCCGGGTCGTACTCCGCGAGCTCGATCGTCGCTGCGTGGGGGCGAAGCTCGCCGACCGCCGAGGCGAGGATCTCCTCCTCGGTCAGCGGCGCGGGAGCGGAGTGCTCGTCGGCCACGCGCGGGAGGCTACCGCCGTGCCCGCAGGGGGCGTATGGTTGCCGCAATCGACGAGGAGGCGAAGATGGCCGTAGCACGCGTAGTCACGTTCGAGGGCGTCAGCAGCGAGCGGATGGCGGAGCTGAAGCGCCAGATGGAGGAAGGCGACCGGCCGGAGGGGATGCCGCCCGCGGAGCTCATCGTCCTACACGACGCCGACTCCGAGAAGTCCCTCGTCGTGATCGTCTTCGACAGCGACGAGGACTACCGCCGCGGCGACGAGATCCTGAACGCGATGCCCACGGACGGCACTCCCGGGTCGCGCACCTCGGTCACGCGGTTCGACGTCGCGCACCGCATGAAGGGCTGAAGCTCACGTCGCGCCGCCGGGCGCGTCAGTCCTTCGCGAGCATGACCTCCGTCGACTTGACGATCGCGGTGACGGAGTCGCCCTCGGCGAGCCCGAGCTCCTCCGCGCTCGCACGGGTCACGACGGACACGATCTCGTTGCCGCCAACCGCGACGACCACTTCCGCCATGACACCGCCGAGTTTGACCGAGGTGACGGTGCCGACGAGCTTGTTGCGAGCGCTGATCTGCATGTGGGGCCTCCCGGGTTCCGATGGACGTCACCCGGGAGCCTAGGCGTGGTGGAGCGGGGCGCTGTTTACGCGCGGCGCACGAAGTAGAGAATCAGGACGACGAGCAGGACGATCACAAGAATTCCGATGATTCCGTAGCCCGTACCGGCAATGGCGAGCACGTTCCCTCCTTCGTGGATTTCGAGTAGTGACGTGTATCCCGCTGACGCTCGGCCTAAACCCGGCCGGGGACGGGACTCCGCGATGGATCTGCCCGTCGCCGCGGATCGGTTCGGCGAAGCGGACGACGGGATTCGAACCCGCGACACTGGCCTGGGACGCCAAGCCGACGATGGCGACAGGCGACGACGGACGCCGCGTATCGCTAGTAGCCGTGCGGGTTCAGGTCGTCGCGTCACCTCGAGGCCGCAAGGCTGCGTGGGTCGTTTTTGGATCGTTTTTGGCCATGAGTTGGCCACGCCCGTAACGCCTGGGAGCCTAGGATGACCTGATGCCGAGACATATCGTGCGCCCTACGCGAATCGCAGTCCCTGGTGAACCACGGAAGGTCATCGAGGAGTTCGTCGGCCTTGTCAACTCGGAAACCGACACCGTGAGCATCGCGCGGATGGTCGCTCCTGCGGGATGGGAGGAGCCAGCGCAAACGCCAGAATTCGACGAGTACACGATTGTCCTGCGCGGGCTCGTCCGAGTCGAGTCCGCCGAGGGCATCGCGGATGTGGCTGCGGGAGAAGCCATCATCACGCGACGAGGAGAGCGCGTTCGGTACTCGACCCCCATCGAGGAGGCCGAGTACATCGCTATCTGCCTACCGGCCTTCTCCCCGGAAGTGGTGAACCGGGAAACCTGATCGGGGCCGCACCGCCGCTCCACGGGTAGAGCAGAGCGACGTTCTGGGCCGAGCTCGCGACCTCCGGCCCTACTCGGCGCTGATCGGCCACACTTCCGGGGTGGCCGGTGGGTTGGGAGTCGGCGGTGATGTCGAGCAGGCTTTGGAGAACGTCGGCGTCCCGAGCTACGTCCTCGACGAAACCGGAGTCGTCCGCTGGATCAATTCGGCTGCCGAACGGCTCGTCGGCGACGTTCGCGGTCGTCACTTCACCTCCGTCGTCGCGCCCGAGGACAGCCGACGTGCCCGCGAGCTGTTCTCCCGGAAGGTGCTCGGCACTACCCCGGCCACGGAGGCGACCGGGGTGCTGATCTCCACCACCGGAACGCGCGTGGCTGTCGAACTCAGCGCCGTGCCGCTCGTAAGCGGCGAGCGAGTGGTCGGCGTCTTCGGACTGATCGAGGAACGCCCCGAGAACGTCACTGCGCCGCCCCCGCATCTCACCCCCCGCCAGGTGGAGGTACTCCGTCTTCTGGAGCAGGGACGCTCGACGAAGCAGATCGCCGCCGAGCTTCACCTGAGCACCGAAACAGTCAGGAACCACATTCGCCGTCTCTTTCAGGCCCTCGGCGTCAATTCCCGACTCGAAGCCGTTGCCGCCGCGCGGGCTTCGTCACGATGAGCGCCGTCGGCTCCGAATCGCCGGCGGGACTGACACGATTTTGTCCCGGCCTGACTGCCTACACCCAAATCACATAACGGTGGGTCCAGCGCTGTGCTGGGAGGAGGCGATCCTCGTGAACGGCGAAAGCCCCGTCAGCAGGTGGGCCTGCCGGGGCTCGCCGTCGCTGCGCGATCACGCATCTTCGAGAGCGTGCCAGCCCACCTCGCGTGGATCCTTGAAGAAGACCGGAGGGTTGCCATCCCCATCCCAGACCGGGAGGCGAGCAGCTTCGACTTCGTCATGCCGGATTTCGCCCAACAGGAGGGCACGAATGTCGTTCGCTGAGCCTGAGCGGCCCTCGGGGTCGTAAGCCTCCGTCATGCTCCACTGCACTATGAGAGTTGTCGTGTTCATCCCCGCAAGCGTGTCCTCTCCTGCACCCGCCGGCTAGGACACGATCGGGTCTATTCCCCGGCGGACTGCGCGGACGGGAGTTGACCCGAATGTGTCCTGTACGGCTTGACTGGCCGCTCCTACCGTGATTGCCGTGGTGAGTCCGGCGCTGCAAGCCGGGTGATCTCCCCCCGGCAAACGGCGCACCCCTGTAGTAGGTGGGCCTACACGGACTCGCCGTCGCTGCGCGAGAGACTCGGCGGAGTCTCTCGCGCAGCCTTCATTCGGTACCCGGTGAGCTTCCCGAATAGACCCATTCGTGTCCTATCGGGCGCGGCGACGACCGGACACGCTGTTCGAGGATGGAGGGGGACCGCCTGCCTCTCCCTCCATCCTCTACTTGTCGAATGCGAGCGTTGGGCCGAGCGACGGCCCGCCCTGCGCTGAGCGGCCGAGATGGCCACGGAGGAGGGCTAGCGAGTCGCTTACCGCGACGTTTGGCCTGCAAATGAGCGAAGCGGGACGACGGGGCTCGAACGCGCGATCTCGCGAAGGGCGGCCAGATGAGCGAGAGGATGCCGACGCTCGCGGCGAGAGTAGACACCCAGCCGCGCGTTCACGACGCGGCGGTTTTTCTTTCATCCGGGTGAACATGCGGTATTCGGCGTAGCCGATCGAAGCTCAGGATCTCTAACAGAAAGCAGCGACGGTTGCCCGCGTGAGGCGCTCGCCCCGCTTCAACTGGGCCGCGGAAGCCGCCGAGCCAGTTGACGCCTGCGGAGGCGGTCGCCCACGTCCCCGCGCGGTCCGCGAGAACGGCCGAGCCGGCAACCCAATCGCGTCCCCGTAAGGGGGAGAGAACAGGAACGCCACAGACCGGCCCGGCCAGGTGTTGGCTTCGTCTCACTGGGTGGAGGTCCTGCACGAGGTCCTTAACGGGACAGCTCCCGTCGGATCCCCGCGCCGAAGCGCAAGTTTCGGCCGCGGTCCGCATCTCCGTCCATAGGGGGAAGGCCCGATGTGTGCGGCGGCGTGCTGCACGGCTAGTCGTCGTCCACTATCGGCACCGTGCCCCGTCGAGCCTGCCAATATCTTGCGCTAGTGGAGCAACAGACCCCTGCCGCACCGAGCGCTGTCCGCACGGGAGTAATCGGGACCCTGGTCGCCGTCTGGTGGGCTCTCGACGGCCTTGTGTGGCGCGCCTTATCGGCGGTCACTCGATCAGCGAGCGGCGGATCGTGATCGCCTCGTTCTCCTCTTCGTCGCCGGCCTGGGCGTGATCTTGGGGATCGCCCTCGGTGACGTTATCCGCGCCACCTAGTCCGAAGCGACGGTCAAGCGCGGGCTGCACCTCGAGGGCTACGTCCAGAGACGATGACGCGCGCAATCCGCCATCGAAGGCGGGACGGCATCGGAGCGTGGCGCTCGCAACCACGTCCAAATGATCGCCACGATCCAGGGCGCTCCCAGTATCAGCGAGATACGGATGCTGTCGACCATCGCCCTACCTTGCCTGCCGTATGCCGACAGTGTGGCGTTTCCGCCGATTCCTCACAGAACCTTCATCACGCGGGCCTTACTGGATTGGGGGCCTGGCTGGATGCGTTTGCGATAGAGGCCGCGGAAGCGGCAAATGGGGCCACTCCCGGCGGGGCCGCCGATCGCTAGAGAACGACAAGGGCACGCCGTTGCGTGCCGTTGTCGACGCTCGACTCTGTGGAGCGGGTTACTCAGCCGCCGCAGCTGTCCTTGTAGGCCTGGTTGATCTCACCGTTGTCACCGGCTCGCGTGGACGCGTAGTAGCCCACTCCGGGAGCCTCCGCACCGGCCGAGCCATTCACGGTTGCATATGCGGCGCGATCGCGGCCGAAGCAGCCGGGACTGTCCGGCTGAGCGGCGAAAGCCCTGTGGCGCTAATACACGTGACGGCGAAAACGGCGGCTGCGACGTTGCGCTTTTTCATGTCCCTTCCGTAGTTGTCGGTACGCGAGGTGTGCGACTCGCAACATCGCACTCGTCCGGGTTGGGTGAACGACCGGACGGGTTACTCGACGTCCAGGAGGTTTGGGCCACCGCGGGCCAAGCCTTACCGAGTAAGGAAACCCTCGCAAGTGCGGGGGTCTTGCTAGAGCGGACGACGGGGCTCGAACCCGCGACACCTGGCTTGGGAAGCCAGTGCTCTACCAACTGAGCTACGTCCGCGAACCCCGGATTCTACTGCGGTGTCAGGAATTGCCCTCCGGACTCGGCGCCACATCGACCCCATTTCCGCCGTCGTCCTCGATCGGGTCGTCCTCGGTCCATACGTTCGCCTGAACGATGAACTCATCGGCGACCGTGGAGAGCTTCTCGGCGATGTGAGCTGCATGGTCGGCTTCTCCGCGTTTCTCGATCCTCGGAGGCGAGCCGAAGCATCCGGCGGTTGCCTTGTGGTGCAGGGCTGACGAGTTGCGACACGGGTGGGCTTACACCGCCCTCATCATCGGCTCCTACAGTGTCGCGGTGCTCCGCGCCGCGATAGCCGTCGCGCTGGCTGCCGCCCTCTGCTCGATCGGAGCCGCGCGCACGCAGGCTGCGCCTCGGGCCGACTCGAGCGTGTTCGGCGGTCTCGGCACCTGGGTGGACATCTACGACGGGCCGGTCTATGCGGCTCCCGAGAAGTCCGCACAGCAGATCGCCGCGCGACACGTGAAGACGGTGTGGATCGAGACTGCGAACTTCGGCGCGCCGGCGGACGTCGTCGACCCGCTTCGCCTCGGGCTGCTCGTCGACGCCCTCCACGTCCGTGGCGTCCGCGTCGTCGCGTGGTACCTGCCGGGACACGTCAACCAGGCGCTCGACCAGCGCCGCGCGCTCGCGATGCTCCGCTTCCGGACGCCCTCGGGCGGCACCTTCGACGGCGTCGCGCTCGACATCGAGTCGACCAAGCTGCGCAACGTGCCACTCCGCTCGCAGCGCGCGGTCGCGCTCACGCGCTGGCTGCGGCAGCAGGCGGGAGACGTGCCGCTTGCGATCGTGCCGTTCAACCCGCGCGGGCTCGAGCGTCGGCCGGCGACGTGGCCCGGCTTCCCGTGGGCGCAGCTCGCGCAGAACGCCGATGCGTTCGCTCCGATGGTGTACACGGGCGGAGGGCTCACGGGCTTCGACGCGACGTATGGGTACGTGACGCGTGCCCTCCGGCTCCTCCGTACCCAGACGGGCGACCCGGACGTCCCGATCCACGTCGTCGGCGGGGTCGCGAACCGGATGGGGCCTGACGAGCTCGCCGGCTTCGTGGCCGCCGTCTCCGACGACGGCGGCACGATCGGCGTGAGCCTGTACGACTGGCTGACGACGGCGCCACGCGCGTGGCGTGCGCTCGCGCCGCTCAGCCGCTAGGCCACGCCTCGCGTAGCCTGTCGCGCGTCTCGAGGAGGTGCTCGGGGATCACCTTGACGTCGGCGAGCACGGGCATGAAGTTCGTGTCGCCCGCCCAGCGCGGGACGACATGCAAGTGGACATGATCGGCGATGCCCGCCCCGGCCGCGCGCCCGAGGTTCCACCCGAGGTTGAAGCCCGCGGGCCCGTAGACGCGCTCGAGGACGTCGACCGAGAGGACGGAGAGGCTGTGCACCTCGAGCGCCTCCTCGTCAGTGAGCTCCCCGAGCCTGCCGACGTGTCGGCGGGGCGCGACCATCAGATGGCCGGAGGAGTAGGGGTACTTGTTGAGGAGGGCGATTGCGCGGTCGCCTCGGTGCACGAGGAGCGAGTCGGCCGCGTCCACCGAGTCCGACGCCTCTGCGCAGAGCGCGCAGCCCTCCTGCTCGTCCGCCTGCGCGATGTACTCGAGCCGCCACGGCGCCCACAGGGACTTCGGCATGCGGCGTTTCTACCATCGACCCTGGCGGTTGCGGCCGCACTCGCGGTCGGGTGTGCCGCCTGCGGCACGCAGGGAGCGGAGCCGCCGAGGAGCACGGCGGCGACCGTCGACCGGGTCGGGGACGGCGACACGCTCCAGCTCGCGAGCGGCACGCGCGTACGGCTGGTGCAGATTGACGCGCCGGAACTCGGAGAGGGCGAGTGCTACGCGCGTGAGGCTCTCCGCGAGTTGCAGCGGCTGGCGCCGCAGGGCGCACGGGTGGAGCTCGAGACCGACTCGCGGCTCGACGACGTCGACCGCTTCGGTCGGCTCCTCCGCTACGTCCGCGTCGGCCCGACGGATCTGAACGTCGAGCTCGTACGGCGCGGTGCGGCGGCGCCGTACTTCTTCCGCGACGCCCGCGGAGCTCACGCCGACGAGCTCCTCGACGCGGTCGCCTCGGCCCGGGCCGCGCGACGCGGAATGTGGGGCGCGTGCCGCGTCGAGTGGCGACGAGACAGACCTGTCGACACTCGTTCGGGGTAGTCCGTCACTCGCACGAGGGAGGTTCGCGGGGGGAACCCAGACCTTCGGCGCATCGACTCTGGACCTCAAGCGGGCGCTGTCGACGACCGATGACGCTGAACTGTGTCCCTGTAGTCGAAGACGAAACGAGGGAGGCGGCCAGTGACTGCGGCCCAGTTCGAATTGATCGACGAGACGGAGGCGGAGGCGATCTTGAGGTGGCGCTTCGAGGAGCTTGTCCGCGCCGGGTACGACATCGGCTCGGCTCTCGTCCTCGCCTCGCACGTCGAGATCGATCTTCACGACGCCTCGTCACTGACGCGGCGCGGCTGCCCTCCCGAGACGGCACTGCGGATCCTCGTCTAGAGCGGCGGCACACCAGGCCGGGGCCCCTATGCGGCGGGGGATCCCCGGCCTATTCGTTGTGCGTGGGGAACCAAGGTTCCCCCACGAGCCTCCTCCTTTGCGTCCGCGACGATCAAGCGACGCGGGCCTCCCGGCGGGCAGAGCCCGCCTTCGGCGGCCGAGCACTGCGCCGGCGTCAACGCTAGAGCTGGCGGTCAGCGAAAACCGGCCCGTTCGGGTTCCCGTCGAACGAGAGGTCGACGGATCGCTGCGACCGCCCGCGAAGCGGGCGCTTTAGGCGACCCTGCACGAGCAGGAGCACGCGCGAGCGTGTTCCTGCGAACGTCTGCTCAGAGCCACTTTCGCCATCGAAAGAAGCCGAGCGTCGCCGCAGCGACGACGAGCAACCCGACGGTGATCACCCAGAAGGCCTCGACGGTCCCCTCACCGGGGAAGTGGACGTTCATGCCGAAGAAGCCCGTCAGCAGGGTCAGAGGCAGGATGACGACGCTGATGACGGTCAGCAGGCGGAGGACGTCGTTCTGCCGGTGCGCGAGCACCGACTCGTTCGTCGACTCGAGGCCGTCGACGACCTCCTTGTAGTTGTCGAGGAGGTCCCAGATGCGCTCGGCCGAGTCGACGATGTCGTCGAAGTAGAGCTCGAGCTCCTCGGGGAGGAAGCCCTCGACACGGCGCTCGAGCACACGCAGCGTCGAGCGCTCGGGCTTGATGATCTTGCGGTAGGAGATGATCTCCTGCTTCACGTTGGAGATGTCGCGGACGACCTCCTGCGAGCGGCCCTCGAACATCTCGTCCTCGATCCCGTCGAGCTTGTGCGCGATCTTGTCGAGGATCGGGAAGCAGTAGTCGAAGAGGTCGTCGAGGATCTCGTACAGGAGCCGGCCCGAGCCGCGCGCGAACAGCTGGTCGCGGAACTGCTCGTCGCGCTCGCAGCGGGCGAACAGGCGGCGCACGGGATGGAGCGCGCCGTGCGGGATGGTGACGACGTAGTCGTGGCCGATGAAGAGGTCGAGCTCGGCGGCGTTCAGCCGCTGCACCTGCTTGTCGTAGATCGGGAAGTGGAGGACCGCGAAGAGGTAGCCCTCGTCCTCGTAGTCGTCGACCTTCGGGCGCTGGCGCTTGGAGACGATGTCCTCGACGTCGAGCGGGTGCCAGCCGAAGCGCTCGGCGAGCTCCTGCGCCGTCTCGACGTCCGGCGAGACGACGTCGACCCAGGTGAGGCCGCTAGAGGCGAGCTCGTGGACGATCGGCGCCGGCGAGACGACCGGCGAGCCGCCACGGGCGCGCGAACGACGGATGCGAGGGAGGCTCGGCATGGGTACTCAGCGGGTCGTCCTTCGTCAGCGCCATGTTCGGGATTCTACCCTCCGGGCCTTCATTTCACGCCGAACGCGGCGTCAGGAGCGGCGTTCGCCGCGCGCGGAGGGGCAACGTGCCCTCGACCGCGAGCGCGCCGGCGGCGCCGAGCGCACAGAGTGCCGACGCGGCGAGCCAGACGCCGGTCGGCGACGCGGAGAGGCCAAGTCCTCCGAGGGCGGGGCCGAGCGCGAAGCCGATGTTCCAGGAGAGCGCGTTCAGGGCCATGTAGCGGCCCATCAGGCGTGGCTCCGCGAGGTCTGCGGCGAGCGGTCCGGCGACCGCGCCGTGGAGGCACTGCCCGAATGCGAACACGACCATCACCGCCGCGAGGAGGCCGAGCGCGACCGCCTCGGAGGCGTGGCTCGCGAACGGGACGACGAGCCACGCGGCAGACCAGAGCAGTCCGAAGAGCGCGAGCGTCGGCATCCGGCGGCGCCCGCGGACGAACGTGGCGACCGGCAGCTGTGCGAGGACGATGACGACGGTGTTGAGGAAGAAGAGGAGCCCGATCTGGTTCTCGCTGAGGCCGGCGTCGTTCTTCGCGTAGACGGGGAGGACGTCGAAGCCCGAGAAGCCGGCGAAGATGAAGAGGGCGTTCAGCGCGATCACCCAGACGAAAGCTCGGTGACGGAGCACCGCGCGGTAGCTGCCCGGCGCGCCCCCGGCATGCCCGTGGGAGCGCGCCGGCTCGGGCACGAGCACGAGCATGACCACGGCGTACCCGAGGAAGGTCACCGCGTCGGCGAGGAAGAGGGCGACGAACGTCCCGGGCGAGTCCGTCGCCGCGATGAAGCCGCCCGTGAGAGCTCCCAGGCCGATCCCGAGGTTCATGACGACCCGCTGCATCGCGAACGCCGCGGGTCGGAGCTCGTTCGGCGTGAGGCCGGTGATGAGGGTCGACTGCGACGGCCAGAAGCCGCCGACGCCGGTTCCGCTCACGAGCGCGACGAGGAAGCCCTGCCAGGCCGTGTGCACGAGCGCGTAGCTCGCATAGCCCACGGTCAGGATCACCAGCGAGAGCGCGAGCATGCGCTTGCCGCCGAAGCGGTCGATCTGGGAGCCGAAGACCGGTCCCGCGACGATGCTGACGACGGCGTGCGTCCCGATGACGAGCCCGGCGACGCCGAGCGGGATGCCGCGGACGTTGTGGAGGTAGATGAACATGAACGGGATCACCATCCCGTTCCCGAAGGCGTTCACGAGCCCGCCCACCTGCAGCGTGAAGACCGAGCGCGGCAGCGGCGGGACGTACATCCGGAGGAGTCCGCGCACCGTGGGACACTAGCCACGCATGCGCGCAGGCTTTCTCCTCGACCCGGAGGTCGCGTACTTCAACCACGGAGGTTTCGGTGCGTGCCCGGTCGAGGTCTTCGACGAGTACCAACGCTGGCAGCGCGAGCTCGAGCGGCAGCCGACGGAGCTCCTCGCGAGGCGCTTCTCGGAGGAGTTGCTGAGTGCGCGGGCGGCTCTCGCCGGGTTCGTCGGTGCCCGATCCGAGGATCTCGTGTTCGTCCAGAACGCGACCTCGGCGCTGAACGCCGTGATCCGCTCGCTGCGCATCCGACCGGAGGAGGAGATCCTCACGACGAAGCACGAGTACGGCACCATCCTGCGCGCGCTCGCCTTCGTCCGCGCGAACGTCGTCCTCGTCGAGCCCGACGAGCTCGTGTCGAACATCGGGATTCGGACGCGCGCCATCATCGTCTCCCACATCACCTCGCCGACCGGGCTCGTCCTGCCGGTGGCGGAGATCTGCGAGGCGGCGCGGCGTGCCGGCGTCCTCTCGATCGTCGACGGTGCTCACGCGCCCGGGCAGATTCCGCTCGACCTCTCGTCGCTCGGCGCCGACGTGTACGCGGGCAACTGCCACAAATGGCTGTGCGCGCCCAAGGGCTCGGCCTTCCTGTGGGCGCGCAGGGAGCACCAGTCCTGGATCGAGCCGCTCGTGATCAGCTGGGGCTACCACGAGGACGCGGACTTCGGCGAGCGGCACGGCTGGCAGGGCACGCGCGACCCGGCGGCATTCCTCGCCGTGCCGGCGGCGATCGCCGCTCACGCGACGTTCGACCTGGCCGCCGCGCGTGAGCTCGCGACCGAGGCCGAGCGGAGGCTCTCGCAGCTCGGCCTGCGACCGCTGCGCGGCACGCGTGCCCCGACCATGCGCGCTCTCGTCGTGCGCGACCGGGATCCCGACGAGCTCTGGCGCCGGCTCGTCGACGAGCACCGTGTCGAGGTTCCGGTCTACGACTGGGAGGACACGACGATCCTCCGCGTCTCGATCGGCCCGTACAACGACCCGGCCGACCTCGACCGGCTCGTCGACGCCGTGCGCGAGACTCTCGCGCGACGGTGATCCAGACGGCGATCCAGCGACTGCTCGACGGGCATGACCTCGGCCGCGCCCAAGCATGCGAGGTCATGGGGGAGATCATGGGCGGCGAGGCGACGCCCGCGCAGATCGGCGGCTTCCTCGTGGCGCTCCGGGCGAAGGGGGAGACCGCGGACGAGATCGCGGGTTGCGCCGAGGCGATGCGCGCCCACGTGCTGCCGGTGCACCCGACCCGAGCGGATGTCGTCGACGTCGTCGGGACGGGTGGCGACGGGTCGCGCACCTTCAACATCTCCACGACAGCAGCCTTCGTCGCAGCCGCGGCCGGCGCGGCGGTCGCGAAGCACGGCAACCGCGCCGTCAGCTCGACCTCCGGCTCCGCGGACGTCCTCGAGGCCCTCGGCGTGAGCCTCGAGCAGTCGCCGGAGCGCATCGCGCAGTCGATCGACGAGCTCGGGTTCGGCTTCATGTTCGCCCCGGCGCACCATCCGGCGATGCGCCACGCCGCCCCCGTACGGAGGGAGCTCGGTGCGCGGACGATCTTCAACGTGCTCGGGCCGCTGACGAACCCCGCCGGCGCCCGTGCTGGAGTGTTCGGTGTCTACGCGCCCGAGGTCGCGCGCACGGTCGCGGACGCGCTCGCCGTGCTCGGGGCAACGCGTGCCTTCGTCGTGCACGGCGCAAACGGGGTTGACGAGCTCTCGCCAGCAGGCCCGAATCTCGTGTTCGAGGTCGTGGACGGGGACGTCCGCGAGCACGTGGTCGACGCCGCCGAGCTCGGAATCGACCGCTGCGCTCCGGAAGACCTCCTCGGCGGCTCGCCCGAGGAGAACGCTGCGACGACGCGGGAGATCCTCGCGGGCGCCGGTGGCCCGAAGCGAGACGCGGTCGTCCTGAACGCCGCCGGCGCAATCGCCGCAGCCGGACACGCGCACGACCTGCGCGAGGGTCTCGCGCTCGCCGTCTCGGCGCTCGCTACGGGAGCCGCGGCAGAGCGGCTGAACCAGGTCGTCGCGTTCTCGCGACAATCGGCGTGATGGGACGCTTCGAGGAAGCGCTCCGCGCGCCCGGTCTCGGCGCGATCGCGGAGGTCAAGCGGCGCTCGCCTTCCGCGGGCGAGCTGCGTCCCGGTGCGGATCCAGGAGCGCTCGCTGCGGCGTACCAAGGCGCCGGGGCTGCGGCGGTGTCGATCCTCGTAGACGAGCGCTTCGGCGGGACGTGGGACGACCTGCGGGCGGCGCGGGCGTCGGTCGCGCTCCCGCTCCTCGCGAAGGGCTTCTTCTCCACGGAGGACGACCTGCAGACCGCGCGCTCCGCGGGCGCCGACGCGGCGCTGCTCCTGCTGCGCGACCTCGACGACGCGACGGCGCGGGAGCTACTGGACGCGGCCGCGCGCCTCGGCCTCGAGACGCTCGTGGAGGCGCACGACGCGCACGAGCTTGCGCGGGCCGAGGCTCTCGGCGCACCGGTGATCGGCCTCAACGCTCGCGACCTCTCGACGTTCCGTATCGACCGGCAGGCGCAGCTCGAGCTGGTCGCCAGCGCTCGCCGGGATCGCGTCGTGATTGCGGAGAGTGGAATCGAGTCGCGCGCGCAGGGCGCCGCCGCGGAGCTCGCCGGCGCCGACGCGATCCTCGTCGGCTCGACGCTCATGCGCGCCCCAGACCCGGCCGCGAAGCTCCGCGAGCTCCTCGCGCGCCCGCTCGTGAAGGTCTGCGGCCTCACGCGCGACGAGGACGTCGCGGTCGCGGTGGAGGCTGGGGCCGATCTCGCGGGGTTCGTCCTCGCGGAGGGCAGCCCGCGACGCGCCCCGCGTGTCCTCGACGTCCCCGAGACCGTGCTGTCGGTCGCCGTGGTCGTCGGCGAGCCCGAGAGCGGTGCCGATCTCGTCCAGCTCTATGCGCGCGAGGAAGGAAAGGTGCGCGGTCGCGACGCTGTCCTCCTCCGGGAGGGAGAGGAGGTCGCGCGTGTTGTCGACCTGCCATGGCTCGAGCGCGACTCCACGCATCTCGAGCGAGCCCGGGCGGTCGAGGGGCGACTCATGCTCGCGGGCGGGCTCGGGCCGGAGAACGTGCGAGAGGCGATCGCCGAGGTCAAGCCATGGGCCGTCGACGCCAGCTCGAGCCTCGAGTCCGGGCCGGGGATCAAGGATCACGAGCGCGTGCGCGCATACGTGGAGGCGGCGCGGGCGTGAGCAGCGGCCTGTTCGGCGCGTACGGCGGCCGCTACGTGCCGGAGACGCTGATCCCGGCACTCGACGAGCTCGAGCTGGGCTGGTCGGAGGCAGTCGCGGATCCCTCGTTCCGCGAGGAGCTCGATCGCCTCGGCGAGCGCTACGTGGGTCGGCCGACGCCGCTGTACGAGGCGGAGCGCTTCGCCCCGGACGGCCGCCGAATCGTCCTCAAGCGCGAGGACCTCTGTCACACGGGCGCGCACAAGATCAACAACGCGCTCGGCCAGATCGTGCTCGCGCGGCGGCTCGGGAAGAAGCGGATCGTCGCCGAAACGGGCGCAGGCCAGCACGGGGTCGCGACTGCCACGGTGTGCGCGCGCTTCGGGCTCGAGTGCGTCGTGTACATGGGCTCGGAGGACATGCGCCGCCAGCATCCGAACGTCGAGCGCATGCGCCTCCTCGGCGCCGAGGTGGAGGCGGTCGAATTCGGCACGAAGACCCTCAAGGAGGCGACGAGCGAGGCGATCCGCGACTGGATCACGAACGTCGAATCGACCTACTACCTCATCGGCTCGTGCGTCGGGCCGCACCCGTACCCGTCGATCGTGCGCGAGCTCCAGTCCGTGATCGGACGCGAGGCACGGTCGCAGATGCTGGACGAGTTCGGCCGCCTTCCGGATGCCGTCGTGGCCTGCGTGGGGGGCGGCTCGAACGCGATCGGCCTGTTCGCAGGCTTCGTCGACGACGAGGACGTGCGGCTCGTCGGCGTGGAGGCCGCAGGCGCCGCGAGTCTCGGCTCCGGCCGGCCCGCAGTGCTGCACGGCGCGCGCTCGTCGGTGCTCGCAGACGAGGACGGGCAGGTGCTCGACGCGCACTCGATCTCGGCGGGGCTCGACTACCCCGGCGTCGGGCCGGAGCATGCCGCGCTCCGCGACTCCGGCCGGGCGGAGTACATGGCGGCCACGGACGAGGATGCGCTCGCTGCCTTCCGCCTGCTCGCCGAGCGCGAGGGGATCATTCCGGCGCTCGAGCCCGCCCATGCGCTCGCGCGCGCTCTCGATCTCGACGCCGAGGTCGTCCTCGTCGGGCTCTCTGGACGCGGCGACAAGGACCTCGCCGAGGTGCTCTCGCACTGACGAAAGCTCTCGTCGTCTACCTCATGGCGGGCGCCGACACGCCCGACCTCGCGCGCGCGGCCGAGGCCGGGGGCGCCGACCTGGTCGAGGTCGGGTTCCCGTTCTCCGACCCGCTCGCCGACGGCCCGGTGATCCGGCGCGCGGCGGAGCGTGCCCTCGCGGCCGGCATGCGCACGGCCGCGTGCCTCGAGTGCCTCGAGGCCGTGCGCGGCGCGGTGAGCGTTCCACTCGTGCCGATGACGTACGCCTCGCTCCTCGAGGCGTACGGCTGGGAGCGCTTCGCCGACGACGCGCGCGCGGCGGGGGCCGACTCGCTCATCGTCGCCGACCTCCCCGTCGACTCGCACGAGGAGCTCCGGCGCGTCCAGCTCGTGGCGCCGACGTCGACCGACGCGCGCATCGCGCTCGCGGCCGCACGCAGCGACGGCTGGCTCTACCTCGTGACCGTCGCCGGGACCACGGGCGCGCGGGCGGAGCTCTCGCCGTCTCTCGCACCGCTCGTCGAGCGCACGCGGACGCTCACCGACCTCCCGCTGTACGCGGGCTTCGGGATCTCGACGCCGGAGCAGGCTGCCGCAGCCGCGGCACTGGCGGACGGGGTCGTCGTCGGCTCCGCTGCGCTCCTCGCGGCGGAGGAGGGGCCGGCCGCGCTCGAGCGCTTCGTGGCTCAGTTGCGCGGCGCGTTCGCGTAGAAGAGCAGCCAGTCACGGGCGACGTGCCACGCCTGCGACCCGGCGTCGATGTGCTCGAAGTGCCCCGTGTGCGAGAGGACGCGGAGCTCGCACGGATCCCCGGCAGCGTGCGCTGCGGACGCGTAGCTCGTGGCGATGCGCAGCGAGACGGTGTCGTCGCGGTCGCCGTGGAGGACGAGCTGCGGAACTCCGAGCGGGAGCCGTTCTCGCGGAGACGCGAGCACGTAGCGCTGGAAGTCGGCGGCGGGGTCGCCGAGCAGCGCCTTCGTGGGCGCGGACGACGGCATGAGCCCTGCCCCGAGAGTGAGGTCCAGCACGCCCGCCTGCGAGACGGCTGCCCGGATCGCGACTCGCGGAGCGGCCCCGGGAGCCTCGGCAGGAAGCGTCGGCCGTGCCGTCGCCCAGAACGCGAGCTGGCCGCCCGCCGAGTGGCCGATCGCGAGCACGCGATCGGCGTCGAGCGGTGCATCGAGCTCCGCGAGGAGGTCGACGCCTGCGGCGACGTCAAGGAAGGTCTCCGGCCAGCCTCCACCGGCTCCGACGCGCCGGTACTCGAGGTTCCACGCCGCGAGACCGTGGGCGGCGAGGTCGACGCAGAGGTCGGTCATCAGCGAGCGGTCGTACCGGGCACGCCAGTAGCCCCCGTGCACGACGACCGCCACGGGATGCGGCCCGGCACCGGAAGGGAGGAAGAGCTCTCCGAGCTGGCTCGGCCCCGAGCCGTAGGAATGGATCGAGCGGTTCATGCGCCCGGCAGGATTCGAACCTGCGACCTCGCGCTCCGGAGGCGCGCGCTCTATCCCCTGAGCTACGGGCGCGGAAGCGGGAGTGTATCGGCGGCACTCCGCCCGTCCCGCGAGAGGTCGTACGCTCCGGGGATGCCGATCGGAGACGTGGCTGGCCGGTATGCGGATCTCGTCACGACGGTGTTCTCGTCGACGATCGTCGCGAAGGTGTGGCTGGCGACGGCGGCGCTCGTGCTCGTCGCTGTCCAGCTCGTGACTGCGGCGCGCATCTACGGACGGCTCCGGTTCCTGCCGGAGCGCGGCGCTGTCGTCGCGCGCGTCCATCGCTGGTCGGGACGAGCGGCGTTCGTCCTCACGCTTCCCGTCTTCTTCCACTGCGTGACGATCCTCGGGTTCAGGACGCCCGACGCGCGCGTGGCGATCCACGCGACGCTGGGAACGTTCTTCTACGGCGTGTTCGCGGCGAAGGTGGTCATCGTGCGCGACCGCTCGCTGCCCGGGTGGGCCCTTCCGACTGCGGGGATCACGCTCGCGACGATGCTCCTCCTCCTCTGGCTGACGTCGAGCCTCTGGTACTTCACGAACGTCCGGGTCGGGTTCTGATGGGGCGCGGCTGGCGGCCTATCCTCGTCGGCGCCGTCGTCGTCGCGATCACCTTCGCCCTCGCCGAGACGCACGTGTTCAGCCCGTCGGCGGCGCCGCTGCCAACGACGGCCGGCGACGCCGCGCGCGGCGTCGCCGTCTTCGCCGGCACGTGCTCGGGCTGTCACGGGACGGCCGGCAAGGGTGGCGGAGTCGGTCCGCGGCTCGCGGGAGCCGGCCTCGACGCGGCAACCGTCGCTGCGACAGTCGAGCAGGGCCGCGGGGTGATGCCCGCGGGTCTGGTCTCAGGACAGGACGAGGCGGACGTCGTCGCCTATGTCGTGTCCGTGTCGAACTCCGGAGGGTAGGTTCGCGCGCGTGGAGGTACATGCCCGCATCGACCGGCTCCGGTTGGCGGAGACGTTCGTCATCGCGCGCGAGTCGACCGACTACGCCGACGTCGTCACGGTGTCGCTCACGCACGACGGCGTCACGGGTTACGGAGAGGCCGCGCCGGTCGATCGCTACGGCGAGTCGGCGCACTCGGCACTCCTCTTCGTCGAGGAGCACGGCAGGCTCGTCGGCGACGACCCGTTCGCACTCGAGGACGTGGGCGAACGGCTGTCCGCGATCGCAGGGGAGCAGGCGGCGAAGGCCGCCCTCGACGCCGCCCTCCACGACCTGCACGGCAAGCTGCTCGGCGTTCCCACCCACCGCCTGCTCGGTCTGCCGCGGAGCGGCCCGCCGACGTCGTGGACGATCTGGCTCGGAGACCCGGACGACATGGCACGGCGCGCCGAGCAGGCGCAGGAGCGATTCCGACGGCTGAAGCTGAAGCTCGGGGGAGGCGACGGCCTCGACGTCGAGCGCGTGCAGGCGGTGCGCGACGCCACCGATCTTCCGTTGATGGTCGACGTCAACGAGTGGTGGACGATCGACGAGGCGCTCGACGCGCTCCCGAGGCTCGCGGGGCTCGGCGTCGAGTACTGCGAGCAGCCGCTGCGCGCCGGCGACGAGGGTGGGCGACGGCTGAAGGCCGAGTCGCCCATCCCGATCTACGTCGACGAGGACTGTCACACGCTCGCGGACGTCGGCACGTGCGCGGCGATCGCGCACGGCATCAACATCAAGCTCGCCAAGTCCGGGGGAATCCGCGAGGCGATCCGGATGGCGCACGCGGCCCGCGCCCTCCGCATGGGTGTGATGCTGGGCTGCATGCTCGAGTCGGGCCTCGGGATCGCCGCCGGCTGCTGCGTCGCGCCGCTCTGCGACCACGTCGACCTCGACGGGAACCTCCTCCTCCGCGAGGATCCGTGGCCGGGCGTCGAGTTCGTCGACGGCGTCCAGGTTCCGTCGCTCGCGCCGGGCCTCGGCGTCGCGGCCGCATGAGCGGGCGCTCGCGCCGCCTCCTCGTCCTCGGCGAGGGCTTCTCTCACGATCCCCACTACGGCAAGACGATGCGCGGGATCATCCGCTACGGCCCCGATCCCGTGGTGGCGATCCTCGACTCGCGCCGCGCGGGCGCCGAGCACGACGGGATCCCGGTCGTAGGAACGGTCGCGGACGCCCTCCCGTACGAGCCGACTGTCGCCGTCGTGGGCGTCGCGACGCAGGGCGGACGCTTCCCGCCCGCGTGGCGCGAGCTGCTGCGGCAGAGCATCGCGGCCGGCCTCGACGTCGAGAGCGGCCTCCACGAGTTCCTCGAGGAGGATCCCGACCTCAGCGCGCTGGCAAGGGAGCACGGCGTGCGGCTGCGCGACCTGCGCAGGCCGCCGGACGACCTGAGCGTGCCCACGGGCGCGAACCTCGAGGTCGACGCGACGATCGTGCTCACGGTCGGCTCCGACTGCGCGATCGGCAAGAAGACGGTGGCGGTGGAGCTCGACCTCGCGGCGCGCGAGCGCGGGCTCGACTCCGTGTTCGTCCCGACCGGGCAGACGGGCATCGCGATCGCGGGCTGGGGGATCGCGGTCGACGCGGTCGTCGCCGACTTCCTCGCGGGCGCCGCGGAGCGGCTGGTCGTCGAGGGGGCCCGCAGAGGCGGCAAGCTCCTGTTCGTCGAGGGACAAGGCTCGCTCGTGCATCCGATGTACTCCGGCGTGACCCTCGGCCTCGTCCACGGCTCGACGCCGCACGCGTTCGTCCTCTGCCACAAGGCGGGTGCGACGGAGATCGAGGGCTGTCCCGGACACCCGATTCCGCCCCTCGACGAGCTCGTCGAGCTGCACGAGCGGATCGCGTTGCCCGCGCGCAAGGCGCGGGTCGCCTGCATCGCCGTCAACACTGCCGAGGTCGCCGACGACGACGCCGCCCGAGCGGCGATCGCAGACGCCCAGGAGGCGACCGGGCTGCCTGCGGACGACCCTGTCCGATTCGGCGCGCACGCTCTGCTTGACGCGCTCCTCGGCCGGCTCTAGGCTCCCAAGCCGCCGCGGGCAGAGGGGAGCCCGTCATGGATGAATCGATGCGGATCCTCGCTGTGGCAACCGTTCTCACCGTGGCGCTCCTCACCGGAGCGTCGGTCGCCGTCGGCGCCGACATCGGCGCGAACGACGACTCCGCGAAGTTCGCCGAGGACGGCGGTGGCGCGCTCTACGCGCACATGGCCGAGCTCGGCCTGAAGCAGACCGTCATCGGCGTCCACTTCGTACCGAGCGAGTCGGTCGTCGTCCAGGACAAGCCACAGCTCGACCGCGCGATCGAGAGCGCGACGAAGGCCGGGATCCAGGTCGTCCTCGCCGTCTACCCGTACCCGCCGCGCGAGCTCGAAGCTGGTCTCGGCTCGCCGTCGCTCTTTGCGTCGTACGTCGGCGTCCTGGCCTCCATCTACCCGCAGGTGCGCGAGTTCGTGATCGGGAACGAGCCGAACCAGCCGGCCTTCTGGCGACCGCAGTTCGACGCCTCGGGCGCGAACGCGTCCGCGGCGGCGTTCGGTCCGTACCTTGCCGCGGCCTACGACACGCTGAAGGCCGTCGACCCGACGATCTCCGTGCTCGGAGTCGGCCTCTCGCCGCGCGGCAACGACCGCCCCACCGCGAGGAACAACATCTCGACGTCGCCCGTCCGCTTCCTCCGGGCGCTCGGTGCCTGGTACCGCCGCAGCGGGAGGACGCGCCCGCTCATGGATGGCTTCAGCTTCCACCCGTACCCGAACGAGGCGACCGACCCGCTCGAGCGTGGCTACCAGTGGCCGAACGCCGGGTTCGCGAACCTCGGCCGCGTGAAGCAGGCGCTCTGGGACGCCTTCGAGGGCACGCCCCAGCCGACGACGCTCGAGGGACTCGCATTGCACCTGGACGAGGTCGGCTGGCAGGTGAGCACTGCCGGGCGGGTCGGCTACCACGGACGGGAGAACGTGCCGGTGACCACCGAGGCGACGCAGGCGGCGATCTACGGGTCGCTGATCCGCGAGGCCGCGTGTGACCCGGACATCGCGTCGCTGAGCTTCTTCGGATTCCGCGACGACGGCCTGCGGACGGGCTTCCAGGCGGGTCTCGAGCGAGCCGACGGCTCGGCTCGCCCCGCCGCGGCCGCCGTGCAGGCGGCGATGGCCCAGCCCTGCATGGAGGAACCGGCCGTCTGGCAGCCCGAGGTCGACGTGCTCGACGCGAACGTCGACGTCGAGGACGCGCGCGGCAGGCTGAACGCGCGCCTCGGCGCGGGGGAGGACGCACGGGCACGCGTCTGCGTGCATGCTCTCGCCGACGTCGGCGCGAACGCGCGCTGCCGCTCGGTCGCAGTGCAGGGGCTGCACGCGCTCGACGTCCCGCTGCGGCTCCACTCGGGAACGCGCGGGCGGGTCGAGGTCGCGGTGCGCTTCGCTGCGGAGTCCAACCGGACGCGGCACACGCTCGTCGTGAGAAAGGCGCTGCTGCGTCGCTGACTTGACACGAACACCTGTTCGTGCCATAGTGCGAACACGTGTTCGCTCGAGTGGTCATCGTCCTCGCCGTCGCCGCCTTTCTGTGGGCAGCCTTCGCACGGGACTCTGGCGCCGGCTCGAAGCCGGAGCACCACACCGTGCGGGCGGGGGAGACGCTCTGGTCGATCGCGGCCGCGCGCTACGGCGGCGACCCGCGCGAGGGAGTGTGGAAGCTCCAGCGCGCGAACGGCCTCGCGGAGCCGACGATCGTCCCGGGCGAGCGGCTCCTTCTCCCGTAGGGGTCGCGCCTGCGTGGTATGAACGGGCCGCAATGGCCTCCGACCGCATCCTCGAGCTCCTCCGTCGTGGAGTCGACGTCGACGAGTACGAGGAGATCCGCGAGCTCTGGAAGACGCACTCGATCGCCGAGGACAACCGCGACCTGCCCGGGCTGATCTCCACGCTGACCGAGGACTGCGTCTACGAGGTCATGGGAACCGGCGCCCGCTGGGAGGGCCATGAGGGCGCCGCGCGCTTCTACACCGAGCTCCTCACCGCGTTCCCGGACATCCACTTCGACCTCGAGTACATCGTGATCGGCCCGCAAGGAGTGTGCGAGGAGGCGCGGGTGACCGCGACGCACTCGGCACGCTGGCTGGATCACGAGCCGACGGGCGAGCGACTCGAGTGGCGGAACGCGATCTTCTTCCCGTGGGATCCCGCTGCGCGGAAGTTCCGCGGCGAGACCGTCTACACGGACCTCGCGTTCCCCACTGCGTAGGCGTCAGCTCGCCGCGGCGACGACTGCGGGAGCGACAGGGGCGTCGGGTGGTGCGAGGTCCGCGGGGCGACGCTGCGCGACGGCGAGGAAGGCGTCGACGACGACCGGGTTGAACTGGCGTCCCCGACCCGCGTGGATCTGGAGCATCGCCTCCTCCGGATCGAGCGCCACCGCGTACGGGCGGTCGGTCGTCATCGCATCCCACGCGTCGGCGATGGCGATGATCGCGGACCCGACGGGGACGTCCTTGCCACTGAGCCGATCCGGATAGCCGAGGCCGTCCCATCGCTCATGGTGGTGCCGGATGGACGGGACGCACTCCTTGAGCGAGGAGATGCCGGCCACGATCTCCGCCCCGCGGTCGACGTGCTTGCGCATGACGGCCGCCTCGGCGCGATCGAGTCGATCCGGCTTCGTGAGGATCGAATCCGGGATCCCGATCTTCCCGATGTCGTGGAAGAGCGCGGCAGTCCCGAGGGCGCCGAGCTGCCTGGCGGGTAGCCGGAGCTCCCGCCCGATCGCGAGCGACACGCGACGTACGCGCTGCGAGTGGCCGGCCGTGTACGGGTCGCGTGCCTCGACCGCGGCGTTCAGCGTCTCGATCGTCTCCAGCAGCGTCGCCTCGAGCTCGCGGGAGGACTCCAGAAGCTCGTTCGAGCGCTGGGCCAGCGCCTCGTTCTGCGCTGCCAGCCGGGCGGATGCACCGTGAGCGAGCGCAGCGAGGGCGAGCCAGAGGACGACGAACACGATCGCCACCGCGATCCAGATCGTCCGCTCGGACTCGGCTACGGCCTCGTGGACGAGCGAGTGACGCAAATCGAGCGCAGCAACGCCGACCGTGTGTCCGTCCGCCGACCTGAGGGGCACCCAGGTTCGCACGAACGACGTGCCACCACCCGGGGGATGCACGACCTCCGCCTCGGGTTCGCCAGTGCGCGGGATGCTTGCGAGTGCCGCGCCGCCACGGTGGCGTCCCACGAGGTCGGGGTGCGTCGTCGAGAACCGCAGCACACCCTTGCTCGTGTACAGCTCGATGCCCCTGACGTCCGTTCGGAGCGCGGCGGCCCGGCGGAACCGTGCGCGGGCTGAGCGGGTCACGACGAGCTGGTTTCCGTGGACGACGATCGGCGCGAGGGCCGCGTCGACGTACGTCTCGGCGTCGGCCGCGTTGTCGTCCAGCGCCGCACTGTGGAGGTCGGACGAGAGCGTCTCCGAGAGCGCGACGGCACCGACCGCGAGGATCAGCGCGGACGCCCCGACGAAGACGCGCAGGAGCGTCACGGAGCGCCCGAGCCCGGGCGAGCGGTACGCCCGCATCCGCCGCATACCCGTCTATCGGCTGGGAAGCGAGAGACTTTGAGCGTCTCAGTACAATCGGCCGCCGTGGATCTGGACGTCGTGTTCCTCGGGACGTCGGGATCCATGCCGACCGCGAAGCGCGCGCTCAGCGCGACGCTCGTCAGGCGGGGCGGCGAGCGGCTCCTGATCGACTGCGGGGAGGGCACGCAACGTCAGCTGCTGCGCAGCGACATCGGCCTCGTCGAGCTCGACGAGATCTTCCTCACGCACTACCACGCCGATCACTACCTCGGACTGCCCGGGATGCTGAAGACGTTCGCCCTCCGCGGACGGGAGACGCCACTCACGATCTACGGGCCTCCCGGCCTCGACGAGCTGCTGGGCGCTCTCCGGCGGATCTTCGGCCGGCTGACCTACCCCGTCGCGCACGTCGTCGTGGACGCGGGCGAACGGCTCGAGCGCGACGGATACTCGGTCGAGGCATTCCGGGCCGAGCATGGCGTGCCCGCTCTCGGGTACGCGCTCGTCGAGGAGGCGCGCCCCGGGCGCTTCGACCTCGAGCGGGCCGCGCGGCTCGGTGTTCCCGACGGCCCCGAGCGGGGGCGGCTGCAACGCGGCGAGCCCGTCACGCTCGCAGACGGCACCGTCGTCGCTCCCGCGGATGTCCTCGGCGCGTCTCGAGCCGGCCGCAAGGTGGTCGTGACCGGGGACACCGCGGCGGCGAAGTCCGTCGTCGAGGCTGCGGAGGGCGCGGACCTTCTCGTCCACGAGGCGACGTTCCTCGCCGACGAGCGCGAGCGTGCCCGGGAGACCATGCACTGCACCGCTGGCGAGGCGGCGCTCGTGGCGCGGGAGGCCGGGGTCAAGCTGCTCGCGCTGACGCACGTCTCGACGCGCTACTTCGGGCACGAGGTCGTGGAGGAGGCGACGCAGCTCTTTCCGGCGACCGTCGTCCCGCGCGACTTCGACGTCGTGACCGTCCCGTTCCCCGAGCGCGGCGAGCCCGAGCTCCTGCGGTCGGGGGCCCGCGCGCGGAGGACTCAGCTAGGGTCCCCGGAGTCGTGACGAGGCTCGTGCAGATCGCCGTCGCCGGCGACGTCGCCGAGGGCGAGCAGTTGCAGGAGCTGCTCACGACCGCGGGGATCGAGAGTCAGCTCGAGCCGGCCGTGGAGCACCACGTAAGCGCCCTCGAGGACGCGCCGCTGAAGGTGCTCGTGTCCGAGGTGGACGTCGACGACGCGCGCGACGCGATCGAGGCACTGACCGAGCCGGAGGACGAGCCCGAGTCGTAGCGCGGGTCAGGCGCGGACGTACTCGATCCGCGTCGAGCCAACGAGACCGTCCGTCTGGATCCGGAAGACGCAGCGGCCGCCTCTCGTCGCAGCCGTAGGCGCCTCGACGGCGGGTCGCCAGACGGCGCCGGGCGGGATCGCGCGTTCGGCGAGGACGCGGTCGCCCCAGAGGATCCGCGTCGGCTTCCCCTCTTTTCCGAGGAGCGTGAGCTGCAGTTCGCCCGGGCCGCAGCCGAATACGACGACGCGCGCCGTCGAGCCTCCGTAGAGGTCCCCGTTGGGCTTCAGGCCGAGGATGCGGCGCGACACCCGCAAGGGCGGCTCGACGCGCCACAGCGACATTCCGGCCTGCTCGAACGAGGCCGGCAGCGTCGCGAGTTCCTCGCCCACGATGGAGGTGCCCATGGGTGCGGCGATCGCCTTCACTCTCGGGTCGGCGCCCGTCGCGGTCTCGAGGCGTCCGTCCGGCCGGATGGTGGCGACCTCCTGCGGGACGATTCCGGGCGACTCCGCTCCGCGCAGCCTCACGACGGTTCGGATCGAGTCGTTCCAGAACAGGATCTCCCAGGCCGATGTCCACAGGCGCTGCCCGGTGACGAGCATGCCGACGTCCTGCTCACCGGCGGCGTCGACCCAGTCGACCGGGACGCCGGAGAACGTGCGCGCGCGCTCGACCTGGGAGCGGTCGCGGATTTCGCGGGACGCGATCACGGAACCGGCGCCGAGCGCGAATGCGACGACGAGTGCGACTGCCGGCATCGCGCGCCGTGGGAGCAGCACGGCCGCGAGGAGCAGGAGCGCGAGAACGCCCGCATAGAGACCTTCGAGCGACGACTTGTGCAGGTGGTGGCTGAGGAGCTCGAGTGGGATCACGGAGGGCGAGTCCGCGTACGCCGCCGGTGTCGTGACACGGTCGAGCGGGAGCAGGAGGGCCGCGGCGGCGACGATGAACGCGACGACGGACGTCGCCGGCTGCGGACGCGGGGCGCCTCGGTGGAGCCAGACGGCGAAGGCGACGAAGACGGGTGGTGCGACCGAGAGGAGCTGACGCTCGGTGACGTGCTCGACGAAGCGCGACGCGAACGCCCCGACGAGGATCAGCGTCACAAGGGCGTACGAGAGGGCCGAGGCGACGAGTGCGCGCGCCGCCGGCTCCGGCTCCGCTCCGCTCATCGTCTCCCACGCGAGAATCCCGAGGGCGACGAGCGGGACCGCGACGGTCACGAGCGCCACTGCTCCCGTCTCCCACACGAGGGACTGGGCGATGTCCCCGACGGAGTACTTGCCGGCCTCGGTCAGCGGCGCGTAGGCCCCGAGGAGCTGCCCGATGCCTCCCGCGTGGACCCGCACCGCGACCCAGACGGCGCCGCCGACGCCGAGGATCGCCAGCGTCAGCGCCAGCCGGCGAAACGGGGCCAGCGAGCGCTCGGCGACCGCCAGCAGCCCGAGCGCCACGACGATCGTCCCCGCGAGCCCGACGGCCTGGAGCCTCGTCGCGAACGCGACCCCGACGGCCGCGAGCAGCCACAGCTGATGTCCGCGCGTCGGCGTCGCGAGGCACACCGCAAGCGCCCAGACGGCGACGGTCGCGACGAGGTAGTAGAGCGCCTCGCTCATGAGCAACCCGCTGTAGGCGAGGCCGGGGATGAGAACCGTGAGTGCCGCCGCGCCGAGCGCCCACCGCCGCCCGGCGAGCGGACGTGCCCACAGGAACACGGGGACAGCGGTCAGTGACATGAGCAGGGCCTGCATGAACTGAACCGCCCGGACTCCGTCCTCGAGATTGGCCCACACGAACGGGAGGCCGACGAGCAGCGGGTAGAGCAGGCTGTAGTACGCGACCGGCTGGCCGAGAAGCGTCAACCCGTCGCCGGAGACGAGCGAGCGGCCGAGCAGGCCGTAGAGCTGCTCGTCGGGGGCGATCCACGGCGCGTCGACGCCGCGGGAGAGCGCGAAACGAAGTCCCGTCGAGAGGGCTACGAGCGCGCCGAGCGCGAGAAGCGCACGATCCGGACGACGGCGCGCCGGCATGGCGCACACTCTGCCTGCCGCGGAGGGCGTAGTCCCGCTCGTCGTCTAGACTCGTACGAACCCTTTAAAACCGGTCCAGCGAGGCCGGAAAGGAGCGAGGTGACGACGCACGTCCCCGAAGACGCAACCGCGAGGCTGCTGCTCGACGCCGAGGCCGTCGCGAAGGCGCTCTCTCGTATCGCGCACGAGCTCATCGAGCGGAACGCCGAGCCGCACGAGCCGGGGCTCGAGCAGGTCGCCCTCGTGGGCATCCAGTCGCGCGGTGCTCCGCTCGCCTCCCGCCTGCGCCGGCTCGTCGCGGAGCGGAGCGGGGTGGAGGTGCCGGTCGGGGCGCTCGACATCACGTTCCATCGCGACGACGTCCACGTCCGCGCGGGTGTCTCGCCGAGCCGGCAACCGGTCGTACGCGCGACGAGCATCCCGTTTCCGATCGAGGGCATGACGGTCGTCCTCGTCGACGACGTGCTTTACACCGGCCGGACGATCCGGGCCGCGATCGACGCCCTGCTCGACTTCGGCCGCCCGGCGCGCGTGCAGCTCGTCGTCCTCGTCGACCGCGGCCACCGCGAGCTTCCGATTCGACCCGACTACGTGGGCAAGAACCTCCCGACCGGGAGAGGGGAGCACATTCGGGTCGAGCTCGTCGAGATCGACGAGCGAGACGGCGTGTACCTCGTCGCGGGGCACGAGGAGGACGACGATGTCTGAGCTCCGGCTCCCGGCGCTGCCGAGGCGCCACCTGCTCTCGATCCGCGATCTCACGGCGGAGGACGTCGAGCGGCTCCTCGACCGAGCCCGCTCCCTCGAGGTGTCGCTCGACCGCGAGGTGAAGAAGCTCCCGACGCTTCGCGGCCGCACGATCGTGAACCTCTTCTACGAGTCGTCGACACGCACGCTCGCGAGCTTCGAGCTCGCCGCGAAGCGCCTCTCCGCCGACACGATGTCGATCCGCTCCACGGGGTCGTCCGTCGACAAGGGCGAGTCGCTCAAGGACACCGCCCTGACACTCGCGGCGTACGAGCCGGACGTCATCGTCGTCCGCCATCCGGCCATCGGCGCCCCCGAGCTCGTCGCGCGGCACACCGACGCGCACGTGGTGAACGCGGGGGACGGCAAGCACCAGCACCCGACTCAGGCGCTCCTCGATCTCTTCACCATCCGCGAAGCCCTCGGCCACCTCGAGGGCGTGCGCGTCGCGATCGTCGGCGACGTCCTCCATTCGCGCGTCGCGCGCTCGCTCGTGCAGGCCCTCGCGCTCGTCGGAGCCCGATCGGTGCTCGTCGGTCCGCCAACTCTCGTCCCGGCCGGGATCGAGGCTCTCGGCAGCGACGTCTCCCACGACGTTGCAGCGACCGTCGACGCCGACATCGTCTACGTCCTCCGCATGCAGCATGAGCGCATGGGCGACGCGTTCGTGCCCTCGCTCCGCGAGTACACGGCGCTGTACGGGATCACCCCCGAGCGCGTGCGCGACGGCCAGTTCGTGATGCATCCCGGCCCGATGAATCGCGGGATCGAGATCGACCCGCGCGTGGCCGACTCCGGCGCCGCACTCGTGACGGATCAGGTGCGCGCCGGGCTCGTGGTGCGGATGGCTGTCCTCTACGACGTGCTCACGTCCGCACCGGCCTCGCTACCGGTGCCCGAGCGGGCCGAGGTCACGTGATGCTCGTCTCGCGGAATGGACACTCGGACTCGCTGACGCTCGAGGGGCGGGTGCTCGCGCCGGCACAGGGGATCGACGGCGCCCTGCGGATCACGATCACCGACGGCGTGATCAGCGCGATCGAGCCGGGCGCGGCGAACGGCATCGTCGTGGCGCCTGCGTTCGTCGATCCCCACGTCCACCTGCGCACTCCCGGTCGCGAGGACGAGGAGACGATCCGCTCCGGGACGGAGGCGGCGGCGGCAGGCGGGTACTGCGCGATTCTCGCGATGCCGAATACGGAGCCCGTGGTCGACTCGGCTTCCGTGCTCGGCGCGCTCGTCGCGCAGGCGCGCGAGTCCGCCGTCGTGCAGGTCGGCTTCATGGCCACGATCAGCAAGGGCCAGCGCGGGGAGGAGCTGACCGAGATGGCGGAGCTCGCCGCGTCGGGTGCCGCCGCATTCACCGACGACGGCGTGCCGGTCGTCTCGGCCGGGCTCATGCGGCGCGCGCTTCAGTACAGCGCGCTCACGGACCTGCGGCTCGCGCTGCACTGCGAGGAGCCGAGCCTCTCGCGGGGAGGGCACATGCACGAGGGCGCGGTCTCGGCCGAGCTCGGCGTCGGGCCGTACCCATCGACCGCGGAGAGCGTGATGGTGGAGCGGGACCTCTCGCTCGCCGCCTCCGAGTCACGCCCGATCCACCTGATGCACCTCTCGGCTAGGGAGTCGGTGGACGCGCTCGAGCGCGCGCTCGAGCGCGGTGCGCCGGCGACTGCGGAGGTGACGCCGCACCATCTCGCCCTCACCGACGAAGCGGTCCGCACGCTCGATCCGAACGTGAAGATGAATCCGCCGCTCCGCGGAAACGCAGATCGCGAGTCGCTGCGCGACGCGCTTCGACGCGGCTCGATCTCGTGCGTCGGCACGGATCATGCGCCGCATGCGCGGCACGAGAAGGACGCTCCCTTCGAGGAGGCGCCCTTCGGCGTCACGGGTCTCGAGACCGCGTTCGCGGCGCTCCACACCCATCTCGTGCAGCCCGGGATCCTGACGCTCGAGACGCTGCTCGAGCGGATGTCGAGCGGCCCGGCCCGAGCGTTCGGCCTCGAGGAGCCGCGGATCGAGGTCGGAGCGCGTGCGAACCTCGTGACGCTCGATCTCGACGCCGAGTGGACCGTCGAGGAGAGCGGTTTCCGCTCCCTCTCGGCGAATTCCTGGCTCCTCGGCGCGACGCTGCGCGGCCGGGTGGCGAAGACGGTCGCGGACGGACGCCTGGTTTTCGAGTTATGAGCGGCTACCTCGTGCTCGAGGACGGTGCGGTATTCCGCGGCCGCTCGGTCGCCGCGGGCGGCGTCGCGTTCGGGGAGGCGGTCTTCACGACCGGCATGACGGGTTACCAGGAGACGCTCACCGACCCGAGCTACGCGTCGCAGCTCGTCTGCTTCACGGCGGCGATGGTCGGCAACTACGGCGTCGCGGAGGGCCGCTCGGAGTCGGAGACGCCACATGCGACCGGCTGCCTCATGCGCGCGCTCGGCGGGGAGGACTGGGCGAGTTGGCTCGCGGAACGTGAGCTCGTCGCGCTCGACGGGATCGACACGCGCACGCTCGTGTTCCGCCTGCGCGAGGAGGGTTCCATGCGAGCCGCTCTCGTCTCGGACGAGGACGAGATGCCCGTCGAGGACGCGCTCGAGCACGTTCGTGCCCAGCCGGCGATGGAGGGTCAGGCGCTCGTGTCGCAGGTATCGACGCGCGAGCCCTACGTCGTCAACGAGCAGGGCTCGCCACGGATCGCGCTCGTCGACTACGGGACGAAGCGCTCCATCGTGCGGCGGCTCGCCGGCGCCGGCGCCTCGGTCACCGTCGTCTCGCACTCGACGAGCGCGGGCGAGCTCGCGGAGTACGACGGCGTCGTGCTCTCCAACGGCCCGGGCGATCCCGAGCCGCTCGTGGAGGAAGCCCGGGAGGTTCGCGCGCTCCTCGGCCGCGTCCCGCTTCTCGGCATCTGCCTCGGCCACCAGCTCCTCGGCCTCGCGACCGACCACCGGACGTACAAGCTCCCGTTCGGGCATCGCGGAGCGAACCACCCGGTGCTCGAGCGGGCGACCGGACGCGTGCTCGTCACGAGCCAGAACCACGGGTTCGCCGTCGAGTCCTCGGAGGAGGGCGAGGCGACGCACGTCTCGCTCTACGACGGCACCGTCGAGGGCTTCGACTTCCCGGAGCTGCGCGCCCGCTCCGTGCAGTTCCACCCCGAAGCCGGGCCGGGGCCGCACGACGCGTGGCCGATCATCGGCAGCTTCGTGGAGGAGCTTCGCTAGTGCCGCGCCGGGCCGACATCGAGTCGATCTGCCTCATCGGATCAGGCCCGATCGTGATCGGGCAGGCGTGCGAGTTCGACTACGCGGGCTGCCAGGCGCTGAAGGTGCTGCGGGAGGAGGGCTTCCGCACGATCGTCTGCAACTCGAACCCGGCGACGATCATGACCGACCCGGGGTTCGCCGACCGCACGTACATCGAGCCGCTCGACCTCGAGAGCGTCGCGTCAGTCCTGCGCCGTGAGCGCCCCGACGCGCTTCTGCCCACGCTCGGGGGCCAGACTGCGCTCAACCTCGCGATCGCCCTCGCGGAGGAGGGCATCCTCGACGAGCTCGGCGTTGAGCTGATCGGCGCGCCGGTGGAGGTCATCCGCCGCGCAGAGGACCGCGAGCTCTTCCGGGACGCCGTGCGCTCGTGCGGTCTCGAGGTGCCCGCATCCACGATCGTGACCTCCCTCGCCCAGCTCGACGAGCTCGCCGTCCCGGCGGTCGTGCGGCCGGCGTTCACGCTCGGCGGCCACGGCGGCGGCTTCGCCGACGATCCGCTGACGCTGGCGCACCACGTGGAGCGCGGACTCTGGGAGTCGCCCATCGGCCAGGTGCTCGTCGAGGAGTCCGTGCGCGGGTGGGACGAGTTCGAGCTCGAGGTGATGCGCGACCGCGCGGACAACGTCGTCATCGTCTGCTCGATCGAGAACCTCGACCCGATGGGCGTGCACACCGGCGATTCGGTCACGGTCGCGCCGCAGATGACGCTCTCCGACGAGGCGTACCAGGAGCTCCGCGACGCGGCGCGCGCGATCATCCGGGCCGTCGGCGTCGAGACGGGAGGCTCCAACATCCAGTTCGCGCGCGACCGCGAAACGGGCGACCTGCGCGTGATCGAGATGAACCCGCGCGTCTCGCGTTCGTCGGCCCTCGCATCCAAGGCGACCGGGTACCCGATCGCGAAGGTGGCTGCGAAGCTCGCCGTCGGCTACACGCTCGACGAGATCCCGAACGACCTCACGAAGACCACGCCCGCGAGCTTCGAGCCGACGCTCGACTACGTCGTCGTCAAGTTCCCACGCTTCGCTTTCGAGAAGTTCCCGGGCGCCGACGAGACCCTCGGCACGCAGATGAAGTCGGTCGGAGAGGCGATGGGCATCGGGCGCACGTTCTCCGAGGCGCTGCTCAAGGCGCACGGCTCGCGCGAGCTCGAGCGGGGCGCGCCGACGCCGTGGCCGAGCCTCGAGGACGCCGACCTGCCGGAGGGACTCCATCCGTGGTTCCGGGCGGAGATCGCGCGTGCCCGCGAGGAGCTCGCCTCCGGCGACATCGCGCGCGCGAAACGCGCGGGCTGGGGCGACGACACGCTCGGCGAGGCTCTCGGCGTCTCGGGAGCCGAGGTGCGCCGCCTTCGCCGCGAGCAGGGCATCCGGCCGGCGTTCCGGCGCGTCGACTCGTGCGCCGGCGAGGTAGAGGCGGCGTCCAACTACTACTACTCGACCTGGGGCGAAGCGGACGAGGCGGCTCCGTCCGGCGACGCACCGCGCGTCGTGATCCTCGGCTCCGGCCCGAACCGCATCGGGCAAGGCATCGAGTTCGACTACTGCTGCGTCCATGCGGCGAAGACGTTTCGCGCGCTCGGCTACGAGGCCGTGATGGTGAACTGCAACCCCGAGACCGTC
The DNA here is from genome assembly GCA_963846995.1 of uncultured Gaiellaceae bacterium. Lineage (GTDB taxonomy): Bacteria > Actinomycetota > Thermoleophilia > Gaiellales > Gaiellaceae > GMQP-bins7. The sequence goes on from CAWJYD010000008.1 coordinate 137,665, forward strand.
TCGACCGATTACGACACCTCGGACCGGCTCTACTTCGAGCCGCTGTCGCCGGAGGAGGTGCTCGCGGTCTGCGACCGCGAGCAGCCCGTCGGCGTCGTCACCCAGTTCGGCGGCCAGACGCCGCTCAGGCTCGCCGGTCACATCGAGGACGCCGGCTACCGGATCCTGGGCACGCCGCACGAGGCGATCGACCTCGCGGAGGACCGCGAGCGGTTCGGCCGCCTCGCCGACGAGCTCGGAGTGCGCTGCCCACCCTGGGCGATCGCCGCGAGCGTGGCGGAGGCGCTCGTCGCGGCCGCCGACATCGGCTACCCGGTGCTCGTCCGCCCGTCGTACGTGCTCGGCGGCCGGGCGATGCGCGTCTGTTACGACCCGGAGCAACTGGAGGCGGCGATGTCGGCCGTGCACGGGGCGGTCCTGCTCGATCGCTTCGTCGAGAACGCGATCGAGCTCGACGTGGACGCGCTGTGCGACGGCGATGACGTCTACATCGCCGCGGTCATGCAGCACGTCGAGGAGGCGGGTGTGCACTCGGGCGACTCGGCCTGCGTCCTGCCGGCTCCCTCACTGACACTCGCAGCTGCGCTCGAGGTCGAGCACGTCGTCCGCCGGCTCGGGCCGGCGCTCGGCGTCGTCGGGATCCTGAATGTCCAGCTCGCGATCGCCGACGGCCACGTCTACGTCCTCGAGGTGAATCCACGCGCGTCCCGTACCGTCCCCTTCGCGAGCAAGGCGATCGGCGTCAATCTCGTCGATGCCGCGTGCCGCCTTGCCGCAGGGGCGAAGCTCTCCGAGCTCGCGCTGGAGCCGCCGCGTCCCGCGCAGGTGAGCGTCAAGGCGGCGGTGCTGCCGTTCGCGCGTTTCCCCGGAGCCGACCCCGTGCTCGGCCCGGAGATGCGCTCGACGGGGGAGGTGATGGCGAGCGCTGCCGACCTGCCGACCGCACTGGCGAAGGCCGAGCGCGCCGCCGGGCGGCCGCTGCCGACCTCGGGTACGGCCTTCCTCTCGGTGCGCGACGACGACAAGCCCGCGGCGGTCGCCGTCGCTGCCGCTCTTGCGGGGCTTGGCTTCGAGCTCGTCGCGACCGAAGGGACAGCGCGCACGCTCCGTGCAGCGGGGCTCGAGGTGGAGGTGGTCGCGAAGGTCGCCGACGCAGACGACGTGGAGGAGACGGTCGTCGACCTCGTTCGTAACGGGCGCTGCGATCTCGTCGTGAACACGCCACAGGGGAGCGGAGCGCGCGCGGACGGCTACCTCATCCGCGAAGCGGCGCTCGTCGCCCGCGTGCCCTGCATCACCACGATCTCCGGGGCAGCAGCGGCCGTCCATGCGATCGGCAACGCCCGCGCGGAATCGGCCCTCTCGCTGCAGGAGCGGATCGGAATCGAGGCATGAATGCGCGGCGCGAGCGTCTCGCGGTGCTCGCCCGCGAGGAGGTCGGTCCGTACACGCTCCTCCGGTTCGCACGCGGCACGCTCGATCCGGGCGCACCTGGCCAGTTCTTCATGCTCGAGGCACCGGGGCGCCTGTTGCCGCGGCCGATGAGCCTCTGCCAGGCGCCACCGCGCGAGCTGACGTTCCTCGTCGACCCGATCGGGCCGGGCACACGTGCATTCTGCGACCTCGACGACGGCGATGCGATCCACGTCCTGGGGCCACTCGGCAACGGCTTCGACCTCGACGTCGAGCGCCCGCTCCTCGTCGGGGGTGGGATCGGGATCGCCCCGTTGCCGTACGTCGCCGAAACGCTCGGCGGAGCGCCGGCGATCCTCGGGTTCCGCAGCGACCGGCACGCGGAGGCGGCTGCGCTGCTTCCCGGAGCCGAGGTCGTCGTCGAGCCGCGTCTCGTGACCGAGCTCCTTCCGAACGACCCGGGCGACGTCCTCGCCTGCGGGCCGGAGCCGATGCTCGATGCCGTGTCACGCCTCGCACCCCGGGCGCAGCTCGCGTGGGAGGCGCCGATGGCCTGCGGGTACGGCGCCTGCTACGGCTGCGTCGTCGAGCGGGGCGGCCACTACGTTCGGCTCTGCGTCGACGGGCCCGTCCTCCGGGACGCCGCGTGACGGCCCTCTTGAACGCGTCGGGCTGCCTCGACGCGCTCGCGGCCCCGGAGGTCGCGAGCGAGCTCGACGCCTTCGTGACGAAGACCGTCACGCCACACCCGCGCGAGGGGAACCCGCCACCGCGCTTCGCCGAGCTGCCGGGCGGCATGTTGAACTCGATCGGCCTCCAGAACCCGGGGATCGACGCGTTCGCAAGTGAAGTCTTGCCGCGGCTCCGTGACCTCGAAATCCCGCTCTGGGTCTCGGTCGGCGGGTTCTCCGCACACGACTACGCGTCCGTGTGCGAGCGCCTCGAGGAGCGCGAGGAGGTGCAGACGATCGAGCTGAACCTCTCGTGCCCGAACGTCGAGGAGGCTCCGGAGACCGCGGCCGAGCTCGTGGGTGCAGCGCGCACGTCCACGCGAAAGCCGCTCTACGCGAAGCTCTCACCGGCGACCTGGGACGTCGCGGAGTCGGCGCGAGCCGTGGAGGCCGCTGGTGCGGACGGCATCTCGCTCGTCAACACGATTCGCGGACTCGCACTCGACGACGCCCGCCGCCCGGTTCTCGGACGAGGCGCCGGCGGCTATTCAGGCCCGGCACTCCGACCGATCGCGCTCGCCTGCGTCGCCGCCTGCGCGGCCGCCGTCGACCTTCCGATCGTGGGGATGGGAGGCGTCTCGACCGGCTCCGACGTCCTCGATCTCGTCGCCGTCGGCGCATCGGCGGTGGCCCTCGGGACGGTCCTGTTCGCCGATCCCTGGGCTGCGCGCCGGATTCGCTCGGAGCTCCGAGAGGCCGGTGTGGAGGCGCCCGAGGCGCCGCACGCCGCGCGACCGTCCGTCACCGCTGCGGTGACGACGTCAAATTAGACAACAGAAAAAGACCTGCAAATCGGCTAAAACGGTTTAGCTTGACCAACAGGGCAAGCTTGGTAGACTCGTCCGGCTCATGGTCACGACGAAGTCGCACGCACAGGCGCCGGCGCGGTCACTCGACCAGAGGATGGAGGCGCTGCAGCGGGCGAACGACGTCCGTGTCCGACGCGCGCAGTTGAAGCGGGACCTCAAGGCGGGGCGCGAGGACATCGAGTCGATCCTCCTCGAGCCACCGGAGTGGGTCGAGACGGCGAAGGTGTTCGACATGCTGATGGCCGTGCCGAAGTTCGGGCGCGTGAAGGCGGCCCGCCTTCTCAACCAGTGCCGGATCAGCCAGTCGAAGACGGTCGGCGGCCTCTCCGAGCGCCAGCGCACCGAGCTCGTCGAGCTCTTCAACCACCGCGGCTGAGCTCTCGGGGACGGCCTCGCAGTCCGGGCGTCCCGCAGTAGATTCCTCGCCGATGTCGTCTTCCCGGCCCGTCATCGTCGTCACGGGCCCCTCGGGAGCGGGGAAGGGCACGTTGATCAAGGGCCTGCTCGGGATCGTCCCCGGCCTCGAGGTCGCTGTGTCGGCGACCACTCGACCGCGGCGCCCCGGCGAGAGCGACGGTGCCGACTACTGGTTCCTCTCGGACGACGAGTTCACCCACCGCGTCGAGGCCGAGGACTTCCTGGAATGGGTGTCGTACGTGTCCGGACGTCGCTACGGCACGCTCCGCTCCGAGATCGAGCGCATCGGGAACGCCTCCAAGGTCTGCATCCTCGAGCTCGAGCTCGAGGGCGCGCTCACCGTTCAGTCCGACGTGGCCGGGAGCGTCACCATCTTCATCGCTGCCGACGTCGACGAGCTCGAGCGCCGGCTGCGCGAGCGCGCGACCGAGAGCACCGGGGAGATCGAGGGGCGAATCGAGCTTGCGCGCGCACAGTTGGAGCAGGCGCATCGATTCCGCTACATGGTGCGAAACGACGACCTGGACAGGGCAACGACTGCCCTGGCCGCGCTCGTGACCTGCGAGCTGAACGGATCTCAAGAAACTCGGAGAACGCCCGCGTAGCGCCCGCGGAGCGGGCGCCTCTAGGGATTTCTTCGCGCGACCGGATCCGCATTCGCGCATTCGGTCGCGCGCAAACAGGTACAGTGCGCCGGCCATGATCTACCCACGCCTTGACGATCTCCTCGAGCAGGTGGACGGCTCGCGCTACGCACTGGTGCTCGTCGCCGCGAAGCGCGCACGCCAGATCAACAACTACCACCACCAGCTCGGCGAGGGGATCGGCTTCGAGGAAGCACCCCCGCCGCTCATCGAGTCCCGCTCGAAGAACTACTTGACGATGGCGATGGAAGAGGTCGCGAGCGGGAAGATCAGGCAGCTGCTCCCCGCGAGCTAGCGAGGGGCGCGTGGCGCGCATCCTGCTCGGAGTGACCGGCGGGATCGCGGCGTACAAGGCGTGCACGCTCGTCCGGCTCCTCGTTCGCGCCGGGCACGACGTCGAGCCGGTGCTCACGGCGGGAGCAGAGCGCTTCGTCGCAGAGGAGACGTTTCTCGCGCTCGCCCACAAGAGCCGCCGCGACGATCCGTACCCGCACCTCGGACGGTGGGATCTCCTCGTCGTCGCTCCTCTCACGGCCAACACGCTCGCGCGACTCGCGCATGGTCTCGCCGACGACGTCCTGACGGAGGCCGCACTCGCGCACGACGGCGCGATTCTCGTCGCGCCGGCGATGAACTCGCGCATGTGGGCACACCCGGCGACGCGGGACAACGTCGAGCTCCTCCGCGCTCGCGGCGTCGAGCTCGTCGGTCCGGCGGAGGGTGAGCTCGCCGAGGGGGAGGAGGGAGTGGGACGCATGGCCGAGCCCGAGGAGATCTTCGCCCGCGTCGAGGAGCTCCTCTACGGCGAGAGTCCACTGGTGGGAAAACGCGTCCTCGTGTCGGCAGGCGGGACGCGCGAGCCGCTCGACGCGGTTCGCTTCGTCGGGAACCGCTCGTCCGGCCGCATGGGCGTAGCGCTCGCCGAGGAGGCGAGGCGCCGGGGCGCCGACGTCACGCTGCTCGCGGCAAACCTCTCCGTATCCGCCCCGGCGGGCATGGCGGTCGTCGAGACGCCGACCGCGGCCGATCTCGAACGCGAGGCCCTCGCGCGAGCGGACGCGGACGTCATCGTCATGGCCGCGGCGGTCTCCGACTACCGTCCGGCCGCGCCCTCCGCGGCCAAGCGGCCGAAGAGCACGGAGCCGTGGGCGGTCGAGCTCGAGCCGACGACGGACGTGCTCGCGACGCTCGGTGCGGGACGCTCGAACGAGCAGATCCTCGTCGGGTTCGCGGCGGATGGCGCCGAGTCCGGCCTCGAGCGCGCGAGAGACAAGCGACGCGCGAAGAACGCGGACATCGTCGTCTTCAACGACGTGAGCCGGGACGACATCGGGTTCGACTCGGCCGACAACGAGGTCGTGCTGCTGTCGGACGGCGGGGAGCGCGCGATCGAGAAGGCGCCGAAGCCTGTCGTCGCGGCGGCGGTTTTCGACGAAGTGGAGCGGCTACTCTCGGAGAGATGACCGACGCAGCGCCCGCCGGCGGGCCGGTCGCGTCGCGCACTGCGGCCGACGTGGTTGCGCGCGTCGTCGAGAACCTCCAGCGGGCGGTCCGGGCTCCGCGCTCGACGCTCGAGCTCTGCGTGCTTTGCATCCTCGCGGAGGGCCATCTCATCATCGAGGACTTCCCGGGCGTCGGGAAGACGGTGCTCGCGAAGTCGATCGCGCGCTCGCTCGACCTCTCGTTCTCGCGTCTGCAGTTCACGCCGGATCTCCTGCCGACGGACGTGACCGGCGTCAACGTCTACAACCAGCGCTCGGCGGAGTTCGAGTTCAGGCCCGGCCCGGTGTTCGCGAACGTCCTCCTCGTCGACGAGATCAACCGCGCTTCGCCGAAGACGCAGTCCGCTCTGCTCGAGGCGATGCAGGAGGCGCAGGTGACCATCGACGGCGTCACCTACGAGCTCGAGCAGCCGTTCTTCGTCGTCGCGACGCAGAACCCGATCGAGTACGAGGGCACGTATCCGCTACCCGAGGCGCAGCTCGACCGCTTCGCCGCGCGCATCTCGCTCGGCTATCCACCGTTCGGCGAGGAGGCGCTGATGCTCGCCGAGCAAACGACTGCGCCGCCGCTCGACGGCCTCGGGCCTGTCGCAGACCGCGCCGACCTGCTCGCGGCGACCGAGGCGGCTCGTTCGATCTACGTGGAGGAGTCCGTCGGCGAGTACGTCGTGACCCTCGTTCGGCATACGCGCGAAAGCTCGCTCCTCGCTCTCGGGGCCAGCCCGCGCGCCGGGATCGCGCTGCTGCGGATGGCGAAGGCGCGAGCGGTCGCGCTCGGGCGCGACTACGTCATCCCGGAGGACGTCCACTCGGTGGCGAGCGCAGTCCTCGCGCACAGGGTCATCGTCGCTCCGGAGGCACGCGCCGCGGGAATCCGCGGCGAGGACGCTGTCGAGCGTGCGATCGCGGAGACGCGAGCTCCCTCGTGAGCGGACGGAGCGGCGGGCTCGCGCTCGGGGCAATCGCGCTCGCCGCCGCCTACGCCACGGGCTCGTCGGCGTTCGCCGTCGCCGGTGTGGGCTTCCTCGTCGCGGGTGCGCTCACGTGGGTGTGGACGTGGTATGCGGAGCGACCCGTCTCGGTCTCCCTGGCGGTGCGTCCGGCGGCGCCGGTCGAAGGCGATCGCGTACACGTCGAGATCGAGACTCGGACTGCTTCGCGGATCTTCGGCGGCGCGCGGACGGCGACCGGCTCGGTCGGACGTCGTGGGCCGCAGAGCTCTCGCCTCCGAGCACACGGCCGGACTGCGACCGGCGAGCTCGAGCTCGGAGCGCTCCCACGCGGCGTCTACCCGATATCGCAGGTCGACGTGCAGCTCTGCGACCTCCTCGGGCTCGTCTCCGTCAGCCCTCGCGTCGTCGCCAACCCGGCGACGGTGATCGTCCACCCACGCCTCGTAGCGCCCGACGGCCTCTTCAGCGACGCCGGGCGGCTCGGCGCCAGCGGCCGCCGCTTGCTGCTGCGGCGCACGGCCGGGTTCGAGCTCCACTCGGTCCGCGCGTACGAGCAGGGCGAGTCGCTGCGGCGCGTGCACTGGCCGACGAGCGCTCGGCGCGGGCAGCTCATGGTCAAGGAGCTCGAGGACACCGCCCAGGACGGTGTCGTGGTCGTGCTCGACTGCGATCCGGCGGGCGCGGTGGGAGACGCGCCGCACACGAGCTTCGACGTCGCGGTGCGTGCCGCCGGATCCCTCGTCCAGGCCTACGCGCAACGCGGCCGGGCTCCGTCGCTCGTCTGCGCCCGGGGTGCGCGGGCGCCCATCCGGGTGCGAGCGACGAGCGGCGGGCTCGACGGCATCCTGAACGAGCTCGCCGGAGCGGAGCCCGACGAGCCGCGCGGGCTCGTGCGGCTTCTCGGAGGCTCTGAACGGGCGCTGGCCGGCGGTGGCGAGCTCGTCGTCGTCACGTCGACTGTCGAGGGGCCGGCGTTCTCGACGCTCCTCGCAGCCTCACAGCGACGCCTCGTGTCGGTCGTCTGGATCGACGCGGCGAGCTTCGCGGGCCGCCCGACGCGGGCGGAACCCGGGCTGCTCCGACTCGTGGCGCACGGAATCCCGGCGACGGTGGTCCGACTCGGCGACGATCTCGCCGAGGCACTCTCCGCGCCGCGGCTGGAGTCGACCGCACATGCGTAGGACGCTTCTCGCTGCGCTGCTTCCCGCAATCGTCGTCGTGGCGGCGTGGTCGAGCATGGAGGATCCGCCTCGGATCCGGGAGCTCGCGTTGGTCGCGGCGCTCGCTTTCGTTCCCGCGCTCGTTCGCGGACGCGTGCAGCGGCCCGTGACCGTCGCGGGCGTCACGTTCGCCGCCGGATGGGTCGCGTTCGGCGCGCAGCCGTGGGAGCTCCTCCCGTTCCGTGACGAGCGGGTCGTCGGGCCGGCCTTCCGGGAAGCGGGACAGGGGTTCTCCGACTTCTACGCGGTCTTCCTCCCGTTCGATCCGGTGCGCGATCCGGAGATGCACTCGCTCGTGCTGTGTGCGGTGTTCGGGTTCGTACTCGCCCTCGGACTCCTGATCGCCGCGCGGCGTCCGATCGCGGCGGCCGCGGTCACGATCGCCGCAGTCGGGTTGGCCTGCGACGCTCGTCGGCGGGGGAACGGTCGCGATGGGTGCGGCTGCGCTCGCTGCCGCGCTCGGGATTCCATTGATCCTCCGCACGAGCTCGGCGCGCACGCTCGTCGTCGGCGCAGCGGTAGCCGCGGCCGTCGTGGGAGCTGCCGCCTGGACGGGCTCCGCGACGACCCTCGCGAGCACGGGCGCGCTCGACTGGCAGAGCTGGAACTTCGGCGGGCCGCCGGCGCAGGCAAATGCCGTGCAGTTCGTCTGGAACTCGAACTACGACGGCATCCGCTTCCCCCGCAAGACGACCGTCGTCCTGCGCGTCGACGGCCCGCGCTCGCCGAAGTACTGGCGGACGACGACGCTCGACCTCTTCACGGACGGCCACTGGTTCGAGGATCTCTTCTGGCTCGATCAGGTCGACCCGCAGACACGCGCGCTTCGACTGGCCGAGCTCGAGCCGGCTCGAGCAGCGCACCCGGAGAACTGGCTCGAGCAGCGGATCCGCATCGAGGCTCTGGTCGACGACCACCTCGCGGCGGCGGGAACCCCGGTCGCGCTCGACGCCCACCGGCTCGGGACGGTGTTCCTCCTCACGGGAGGCGTCCTGCGCGTCCGCGATCCGGTCGCCGAGGGTCAGAGCTACCGGGTGTGGAGCTACGCACCGGATCCCTCGCCGCACGCGCTCGCGTCGGCGCCGCTCCGCTACCCGCCCGCGACTTCGCACTACCTCGAGATCGACGGGCGCCAGTTCCCGCCCTTCGGCGCACCGCACCGCGAGCGGGCCGTGAACGCGATCTTCTCCGACTCCTCGTACGCCCAGCTCGCGCCGCAGCGCGCGTTCTACGAGGTGGCCCGCCGCGTCGCCGGCTCGGCGACGACGCCGTACGGCGCGGTGCTCGCGCTCGAGTCGTGGCTGCGCGACACGGGCGGCTTCCGCTACGACGAGTCGCCTCCGCACACCACCGGGCCGCCGCTCGTCGCGTTCCTCACCCGGACGAAGGCGGGCTACTGCCAGCACTTCGCCGGCGCGATGGCGGCCATGTTGCGGACCCTCGGGATCCCATCCCGCGTCGCGGTCGGCTTCACGAGCGGCGAGAACCAGCACGGTACGTGGGTGGTCACCGACCACGACGCCCATGCCTGGGTCGAGGTGTGGTTCTCCGGGCTCGGTTGGATCCCCTTCGATCCCACTCCCGGACGCGGGACCCTCGGAGGTCGGTATTCGTTCGCATCGGCCTCGGACGCCGCGGTCTCCGCCTTGCAGAAGGGGACGCTCTCGCGCGGCGGAGCGCCGGTCACGACGCGGAAGCCGGACGTGAGTGACCTCCGAGGCTCAACGACCGCGGGCAGGGCGCGTCGCGCGCCCTCGCTCCTCGGCCTGGGACTCGTCCTCCTCGCGGCCTGGATCGTTGCCGTCGGCGTGTGGAAGGCGGTGCGACGGAGGTGGCGCTACCGCTCGCGTGACCCTCGTCGCGTGGCGACCGCGAGCCGGCTGGAGCTCGAGGGGTTCATGCGAGATCAGGGCGTCGCCATCCCTGCGAGCGCTACCCTGGTCGACCTCGAGCGCACGGTTCGCCGAGAGCTCCGCCTCGACGGGCGGCCGTTCGCAACCGCGGTCGCACGCGCGCGCTACGGGCCTCCTGCAGCGGGAGCGACGAGCGCAGCGCGAGCGAGGAAGGAGCTTCGGATACTCCTCAGGCATGCGCGGAGCGAGCTCTCCGTGTGGGCACGCCTCCGCGGGTTCGCCTCGCTGCGGTCGATCCGGGGTGCGGTCGGGCCGTGAGCGAGACCTACGACCTCTTCCAGCTGGGCAGGAAGCACCTTCGCGCGGGAATGGCGGCGCAGGCGACGGTGCCGCTCGAGAAGGCGAAGCGCCGCGAGCCGAGCTCGCGCTCCATCCGGGAGGCCCTCGGCATTGCGTACTTCCGTATCGGCCGCTGGGTCGAGGCAGAGGCAGAGTTCCGCGCCCTCGTCGAGCTCGCCCCCGCGGACGAGTTCGCGCACTACGCGCTCGGCCGCGCCCTCGTGAACCAGGGAAAGCGGACGGAGGCGACGCCGCACATCAAGCTCGCACGCTCGATGCGCCCGCGGAAGCCCGAGGACGACCTCGAGTAGACGACGTGCGCGCCGTCGTCCAGCGCGTCCGCGAAGCATCCGTCTCGGTGGACGGTGAGCCGGTCTCGCGCAGCGGTGCGGGAGTCCTCGTGCTCCTGGGCGTGGCCAGGGGCGACACCGACGAAGCTGCGGATCGGCTCGCGGCGAAGGTCTCGGCATTGCGGATCTTCGAGAACGACGCCGGGCGCTTCGACCGCTCGCTCCTCGACATCGGCGGGGCGGCACTCGTCGTCAGCCAGTTCACGCTGATCGCCGACACGCGGAAGGGGAACCGCCCGAGCTTCACCGAGGCGGCAGACCCCGAGCTCGCCGAACGTCTCTACGAGCACTTCTGCGGCGTGCTGGCCGGTACGGGGGTCGCGGTCTCCCGGGGCATCTTCGGCGCGCGGATGGAGGTCGCACTCGTCAACGACGGCCCGGTGACGATCGTCCTCGACGCGTAGCCGCCGACGACCGCCGACTCAGGAGATCAGGCGCGTAAGCGAGTCGAGCGCGAGTGCCACCCGGTTACGGCCCTCTCGCTTCGCGCGGTAGAGCGCCGCGTCGGCGCGTGCGACCAGCGCCGTCCACTCCTCCTCCCGATCCCATTCGGCGATGCCGGCAGAGATCGTCCGGAGCGGGCTGGTCGCGGTGCGCAGCCGTGAGAGGACGTCCACGGCCTCGGTCTCCGAGCATCCGGGCAGGGCGAGACCGAACTCCTCGCCGCCGATGCGGGCGATGAAGTCGACTTCGCGCAACTGCTCCTGCCAGAGACGTGCGCAGTCCGCCAGCAGGCTGTCGCCAGCCGCGTGCCCGTGCTCGTCGTTGTAGGCCTTGAAGTGGTCGAGATCCACGACGGCGACGGTGAGCGTCGCTCGCGAGCGACGAGCTCGAGCGAGCTCGAGTGGCACGCGCTCCTCCCATGCACGGCGATTCGCCAGTCCCGTCAGGACGTCGGTCGTCGCCTCCCTCGTGAGGCGATCGAGAAGCTCGGCCCGCACGATCGCGGCTCCCAGCGTGCTTCCCATCATCTGCAGGACGCGTAGCTCGCGCTCGGCGAACGACGCGGGCCGCCCGGAGTAGACCTTCAGCACGCCCGCGACGTCGTGGCGGTGCCGGAGCGGGACGACGACCATCGAGCGCGCGCCGACCCGACGTGTGGCCTCTCGGTCCACGCGTGGATCCGTCTCCGAATCGTCGCAGAGCACGATCTCGCCGCTCGTCACGCAGAGCCCGGAAAGGCTCGACGCGACTGGTAGCCGAAAGCCGAGATACGGCCGCGCTGCGCCGGCGACCGCGCGGTACACCATCTCGTCTCCGTCGACCATCTCGACCACGGCGCCGTCGGCCCGAGTCAAGCGCTGTGCTTGGACGACGATCTCGGCCATGACGGCCTCGAGGTCGAAGTCGCTCGTCGAGATCGCCTGCTGCGTCGCGACGACTTCGGCGAGCAGGGTGACGTCCGTGAACTCCTCGCGCACGTCCGAGTTATCGGCGTCGGCGCGTCGCGCGCGGCTCACTCGGAAGCGGTACGCCGGTCGAGCGGCGCCGCCACGGACGGGTGCTATCCTTCCGACACCACATTTCACCGGCTTCACGAAATGGGCGCGCGGCGCCCATTTTTGTTGAGAGGAGACGATGAGCACCACCTTCGCCCGCGAACGAACCCTCCAGGACGACATCGCACCCGCGGTCGAGTCGCGCGTGGACGGGGTCGAGGTGCTGGCGGTGGAGCTCGTCTCGCCGAGCCGGTTCTGCGTCTATATCGACCATCCTGGCGGCGTCAACCACGCGCTCTGCGAACGCGTGACGCGCGTCCTCGACGACTATCGCTCCGAGTACACCATCGACGTCTCGTCGCCCGGGCCGGAGCGACCGCTCCGCAAGCCCGAGCACTTCGGCGCGGCGCTCGGCCGGAGCGTGTCCGTGCGCACCGAAGGCAAGAAGCGTCAGCGCGGAACGCTCACCGATGCTGGCCCGGACGCAATCATGCTCGAGACGCAGACGCACGAACTGTTCGTATCCCGTACGCCTCCATCGTGCGGGCCAATCTGATCGACGAGGGGTTGCAGACATGAGCCAAGAGATCATCGAGGGCATCCACGAGATCGAGAAGGAGAAGGGCATCGAGGAGGGCATCCTCATCACTGCACTCGAGGACGCGCTCCGCGCCGCCTACAAGAAGACGCCGGGCGCAACCCGGCACGCCGAGGTGAAGCTCGACGACGCGGGCGAGTTCCGCGTCTACGGGATCGACATCCCCGGCGACATCGAGGAGCGGCTCGTCGAGGAGGCGCGCGAGGCGCGCATCACGGAGCTCGAGCAGCTCGAGGAGGAGACCGGGGAGCGCCAGCACACGCTCATCACCGACGATGACCTCGAGCTCGACTGGTCGCAGGTACCCGCGGACAAGATCGTGCGCACGGACGTGACGCCGGACAACTTCGGCCGGATCGCTGCGCAGACCGCGAAGCAGGTCATCCAGCAGCGGATCCGCGAGGCCGAGCGGGCGATCATGTACGAGGAGTACGTCGACCGTCAGGGCGAGGTCGTGACGGGAATCGTCCAGCAGGCGGGCGACCGCAACAACGTCCTCGTCGACCTCGGTCGCGTCGAATCGCTGCTCCCGCGCTCCGAGCAGGTGGACGGCGAGCGCTACGAGCAGGGGAGCCGCATCAAGGCGGTCATCGCCGAGGTGCGCTCCGGCACGAAGGGGCCGCAGGTCATCCTCTCTAGACGCGATCCCGAGCTCATCCGCGCGCTCTTCGAGCTCGAGGTGCCCGAGATCGCGGACGGCCTCGTCGAGATCCGTGGCGTTGCCCGCGAGCCCGGCTACCGCTCGAAGATCGCGGTCGAGTCGCACCAGCAGGGCGTCGACCCGGTCGGCGCGTGCGTCGGCCCGCGCGGCTCGCGCGTGCGCATGGTCGTGTCCGAGCTCCGCGGCGAGAAGATCGACATCATCCCGTGGAACACGGAGCCTGCCCGCTTCGTCGCGAAGGCGCTCTCGCCCGCGCGCGTGCGGGAGGTGTACATCGACGACGAGACCCGCGAGGCGACCGTCGTCGTCCCCAACGACCAGCTCGCCCTCGCGATCGGCAAGGAGGGGCTGAATGCCCGCCTCGCGACGCGGCTCACCGGGTGGAAGATCGACATCCAGTCCGAGCAGGAGTTCGCCCAGGCCGAAGCCGAGCTCGCGTTCGCGGGCTCCGAGGATGGCGAGGAGTTCTCCGGCCGCTGTGCCGCGGTGCTCTCGAACGGCAAGCGCTGCCCGAACACGGCGCTGCCGGGATCGCACTACTGCGGCGTTCCGGCGCACCAGGCGCTCGCGGCGAGCGAGCCCGCGGAGGCCGATGCGTCCGCGGAACCGGAGGCCGAGGAGGACGCTCCAGCCGAGACCGTCGACGAGACCCAGGAGCCGCGCGAGGAGCTCGAGCTGGTCGCCAGCGTCGAGGAGACCGCCGAGCCCGCGGACGCGGAGGCCGCGGCGGATGCCTGAGCCCTCGCGGTTCTAGACTGACACCGACATGGCCGACGGACGCAAGGGACCGAACAGACCGATCCGCCCCCGCGGAGGAACCGGAGGGCGGAAGCGGCGCGTCGTCATCGAGGGTGGGGGAGGGCGAAGCGCGGGCCGCCAGGCGCGCGACCGCTCGAACGCACCGCCCGCACCGCGCCAGGCGCCCGCACCGCCGCCGTCCGGGCCGATCACGGTCGAGTCGGGCGTCACCGTCAAGGACCTCTCGCAGGCCCTCGGCGTCCCGATGCCCGAGCTGATCAAGATCCTCATGGGCCTCGGCCAGATGCGGACGGCGACGCAGTCGCTCTCCGACGAGGAGGTCGAGATCATCGGCACCGAGCTCGATCGCGAGATCACGATCAAGCACGCCGCCGAGGAAGAGCTCGAGCCGGCCGACTTCGACGATCAGGAGGCAGATCTCTCGCCGCGGCCGCCCGTGGTCACGATCATGGGCCACGTCGACCACGGCAAGACGACGCTCCTCGACGCCATCCGCGAGGCGTCGGTGGTCGAGACCGAGGCCGGCGGGATCACGCAGCACATCGGCGCGTACCAGGCCGAGGTGGACGGGCGGCGCATCACCTTCCTCGACACGCCGGGCCACGAGGCCTTCACGGCGATGCGCGCGCGCGGCGCGAAGGTGACGGACATCGCGGTGCTCGTGGTCGCAGCCGACGACGGCGTCATGCCGCAGACGAAGGAGTCGATCTCGCATGCGCGCGCGGCCGAGGTTCCGATCGTCGTCGCGGTGAACAAGATGGACATTCCTGACGCCAACGTCGACCGCGTGAAGAGCGAGCTCGCCGCCGAGGGCCTGCAGCCCGAGGACTGGGGCGGCTCGACGCAGTTCTCCGCCGTTTCGGCGAAGCAGAAGGAGAACCTCTCCGACCTGCTGGAGAAGATCCTCCTCGTCGCCGACGCCGAGCTCGACCTGCGCGCGAACCCGGATGCGGACGCGTCGGGCGTCGTGATCGAGTCGCGGCTCGACGTGGGCCGCGGCCCCGTCTCTACGGTGCTCGTCCATCGCGGAACCCTCCACGTGGGCGACGCGGCGGTCGCCGGAGACGCGTCGGGCAAGGTCCGCGCCCTCTACGACTACCGCGGCGAGAAGGTCGCAGAGGCGAAGCCAGGGGAGCCCGTCGAGGTGCTCGGCTTCGACCATCCTCCGACGGCGGGCGAGTTCGTCCGCGTCGTCGAGCACGAGCGGCAGGCGAAGCACCTCGCGAACGTGCGCGCGGAGCGCCTGCGCCGCGAGCAGCTCGCCCAGCGCGGCCGGCGCCGCATCTCGCTGGAGACGCTGCACGCCGACCTCCAGGCCGGCGAGGTGCAGGACCTCAACATCGTGCTCAAGGGCGACGTCCAGGGCTCGGTCGAGGCACTGCTCGGCGAGATCCAGAAGATCCAGCACTCGGAGGTGCGCGTCACCGTCATTCACACGGGCGTCGGTGGAATCACCGAGAACGACGTCAACCTCGCCTCGGCCTCCGACGCGCTCGTCGTGGGGTTCAACGTGCGCCCGAGCGCCGACGCGCGTGCGCTCGCGGAGCGCGAGGGCGTCGACATCCGCACCTACCGCGTCATCTACCAGCTCACCGAGGACATCCAGAAGGCGCTCCTCGGCATGCTCTCCCCGGTCGAGACCGAGGAGACGCTCGGCGAGGCCGAGGTGCGCGCGCTCTTCCGCGTGTCGCGGCTCGGAACGATCGCGGGCTGCATGGTCACCTCGGGCGTCGTGCGCCGCGGCGCGCAGGTACGCGTCATCCGGGACGGCACGGTGATCTACGAGACGTCGATCGCGCAGCTCAAGCGCTTCAAGGACGACGCGCGCGAGGTGAGCGAGGGGTTCGAATGCGGCATCCTCCTCGACGGCTTCAACGACGTGAAGGAGGGCGACGTCCTCGAGGTCTACGAGACGCGCGAGGTCGAGCGGACGGATCTCGACCAGGCGCCCACCGCCCCGCCGCCTGTCGCTGACGACGACGAATAGGGCGCTCCAGCCGTGGCGACGGGCTACGTCGGCATCCTCACGGTGGAGCTCCACTTCCCCGAGTCGGGCTCGCTGAAAGGCAAGCGCAGGCACGTGAAGTCGGCGAAGGCGCACCTGCACGAGCGCTTCGGCGCCTCGGTGGCCGAGGTCGATCACCACGAGCTCTGGCAGCGCTCGACACTCGCCGTCGCATGTGCGACGCGCGAGCACTCCGAGCTGCAGACACTCCTCGACGCGGTCGAGCGCTACCTCGGGTCGCGCGAGTGGGAGCTCGTGCGCAGCGAGCGGGAGGTGGTGCGCCCTGGCGAGCGCTGAGCGCAGACGGAGGGTGAACGAGGTGGTCCGGAAGGTCCTGTCCGACGCACTCCCGTCGCTGAAGGATCCACGCATCGGATTCGTGACCGTCACCGGCGTCCGCACGACGAGAGACCTTGCGGAGGCGACCGTCTACGTCAGCGTGCTCGGTGACGAGGCCGAGCAGGAGCAGACGCTCGCGGGCCTGCAGTCGGCGCACGGCGTGCTGCAGTCGCAGCTCGCACGCGCGCTCGGGACACGGCGGACACCCGTCCTCACGTTCGAATACGATCCCGCGATCGAGCGGGGCGTGCGGCTCACGAAGATGATCGACGAGCTTGCTCCGTCGGAGCCCGATGCGGAACGAGGCTGACACGCAGGCGGTCGTGGCCGCCCTACGCGACAACGATCGCTTCGTCGTCACCTCGCACGAGGCGCCCGACGGCGACGCGCTCGGCTCGCTTCTCGGCATGGGGCTCGCACTGGAGCAGCTCGGCAAGGACGTCGTCATGTTCCTCGGCGGAGAGGCGCCGCTTCCGGGTGAGTACCGCTTCCTCGAGCTCGAGGCCCGCGGGCTCAGCCGAGAGCGCCCCCCCGACTTCGGCGACCGCGTCCTCGTCGCGCTCGACTGCGCGAGCGCCGGTCGGGTGGGCGCAGAGCCGGGAGTCGTCGCGGACGCGCCGTTCACGGTCAACATCGACCACCACCACGACAACCCGCGCTTCGGCGACGTCGACCTCGTCGTCGCGGACGCGTCGTCCACGGGCGAGGTTCTCGCCGACGTCCTCCGCGAGCTCGGCGTCGTGCTGACGCCCGAGATCGCCGAGGCGCTGTACATCGCGCTCGTCACTGATACCGGACGCTTCCAGTACGCGAACACGAGCCCGAAGGCTCTGCGCCTCGCCGCGGATCTCGTCGAGGCGGGTGCAGACGTGAACCGCGTGTTTCAGGGCGTCTACGAGAACGTCCAGTTCGCGAAGCTCAAGCTCCTCGCCCGCGCCCTCGAGCGGGCACGCGTCCTCGAGGGCGGCGAGATCGTCGTGTCGCACCTGCTCCGCGACGACTTCGAGGCCGTCGGGGCCACCGAGCCGTACTCCGAGGGGATCATCGACGTCCTCCGCTCGGTCGAGGGGTCGGCGGTCTCGGCGCTCATCCGCGAGCCGCCTCGCGATGGAGCGCCACCTCGAAAGGTCTCGCTGCGCTCGTCGGTCGACGAGATCGACGTGAGCGCCATCGCGCGCAAGTCGGGTGGCGGTGGTCACCGTGAGGCAGCCGGGTTCTCGAGCGAGCTCTCGGTCGACGAGATCACGGAGTTCATCGTGCGCGAGGTCTCGGCGCAGGTCGGTGCGGCAGCGGCGCGGTAGATGCCGCCCCGCGCTCTCCATCCGAGCGGGATCATCCTCGTGGACAAGCCGGCGGGGCCGACGTCGTTCGACATCGTCGCCGCGACTCGGCGCAGGACGAAGGCGCGCACGGGGCACGCAGGGACGCTCGACCCGTTCGCGACGGGACTCCTGCTCGTCCTCTCGGGTGCGGCAACGCGCCTCCAGGGGCGCTTCGTCGGCCTGCCGAAGCGCTACCTCACCGAGATCGACCTGCGCTCGCGCACCTCGACCGGCGACGTGGACGGAGACGAGGTCGAGGAGCACGAGCCGCCGACTCCGAACGAGCTCGACGACGCGCTCGCTGCGCTCCGCGGCGCCGTCGAGCTGCAAATTCCCGCCGCGTCCGCAGTGAAGATCGACGGGGAGCGCGCGTACGCGCTGCACCGGCGCGGCGTCGCCGTCGAGATGCCGCGGCGCACGATGCACGTGCACGAGCTCCTGCTCCACGGCTACGAGGGAGGCGTGGCGCGTCTCGAGCTCCACGTCTCCTCCGGGACGTACGTGCGCTCGATCGCCGACGCGCTCGGCGGCCACTGCATCTCGCTCAGGCGCACCGAGATCGGACCGTTCCACGTCGACGAGGCCGATCCTGAGCGGATCATCGATGCCGACGTCGCGCTCGGGAGGCTCGCATGAAGGTCGTGCGCGACCCGACGGAGCTCGCTCGCCGCCCGCGCGCGGTGGCGATCGGGAGCTTCGACGGCGTCCATCGCGGGCACCGCGCGGTGCTCGAGGCTGCCCGCTCGACGGGATTGGCCGTCACCGTCATCACCTTCGATCCGCACCCACGGATCGCGCTCGGGAACAGGGTGGAGCTCCTGACGACGCTCGAGCGTCGCCTCGAGCTCCTGGGCGAGGCGGGCGCGGAGGACGTCCTCGTCGCATCGTTCACGCCGGCGCTCCAGCGTCTCACGCCGGACGAGTTCGCCGAGCGCTACCTGCGCGCGATCGGCGTGGAGGCCGTCGTGGCAGGCGCCGACTTCCGCTTCGGCGTCCGCCGCTCCGGCGATCTCGCGCTGCTCGAGCGAATGGGGTACGGCGTCGTCGTGGTGCCGGCGCTCCCGGGCGTCTCGTCCACGGCGATCCGGGTCGCGCTCGGGGAGGGAGACGTCGTCTCGGCTGCGTCCATGCTCGGGCGACCGTTCGAGCTGGACGGGGTCGTCGTCACCGGTGACCAGCGTGGCGGGACGCTCGGCTACCCGACGGCGAATCTCCGACTCGAGCCGGATCTCGCCTGCCCGGCGTACGGCATCTACGCCGGCTTCGGGCTCGAGCATCGTGCCGCGATCTCCATCGGCACCAACCCGCACTACGGCGGCACCGAGCGGAGGATCGAGCCGTACCTCCTCGACTTCGACGGGGATCTCTACGGCAAGCGACTCGTGGTGGAGCTGTGGGAGCGCTTGCGTGACGAGGCCGTCTTCGACGACGAGCAGGCTCTGATCGAGCAGATCGCGCGCGACGTCGAGGCGACGAAGGGCGCTCGCAGACCCTGAGGGCATGACTAACGTGGAGCCCGTGAGCCGCAACGGGCATCCGCTCATCCAGGCGCGCGGTCTGGTCAAGCGCTTCGACGACTTCGTCGCCGTCGACGGGATCGACTTCGACCTCCAGCGCGGGGAGGCGTTCGGCTTCCTCGGGCCGAACGGCGCGGGCAAGACGTCGACGATGCGGATGATCGGCTGCGTCTCGCCCGTCTCCGACGGGACGCTGAGCGTGCTCGGTCTCGACCCTGCGCGCGACGGAGTCGAGATCCGTGGTCGACTCGGCGTCGTCCCGCAGCTCGACACGCTCGACATGGAGCTGACCGTGCGCGAGAACGTCGTGATCTACGGGCGCTACTTCGGCCTGTCGCGGAAGGAGATCGCGAGCCGCGCCGACGAGCTCCTCGAGTTCGTGGAGCTCACCGAGCGGGCGAACGACCGCGTCGAGCCCCTGTCCGGGGGCATGAAGCGCCGCCTGACGATCGCGCGCTCGCTCATCAACGAGCCCGAGGTGCTCCTGCTCGACGAGCCGACGACCGGGCTCGACCCGCAGGCGCGGCATGTCGTGTGGGATCGCCTGTACCGGCTGAAGCGGCAGGGCGTGACGCTGCTCCTGACGACGCACTACATGGACGAAGCCGAGCAGCTGTGCGACCGCCTCGTGGTGATGGACAAGGGCAAGATCGTGGCTGAGGGCTCGCCGCGCGAGCTCATCGAGCGCTACTCCACGCGAGAGGTGGTCGAGCTCCGCTTCGACGACTCGCACCGGCCAGACGACTTCGGCTTCTGGACGGACGGCGCCGTCAGCCGCGTCGAGTCGCTCCCGGACCGTGTCCTGCTGTACACGGACGACGGCGACGCCGCGGCGCACCAACTCCACGAGCGAGGGCTCGTCCCCGAGAGCCTGCTCGTGCGTCGCTCGACCCTCGAGGACGTCTTCCTCCACCTCACGGGCCGGAGCCTGATCGACTGATGACGACGCTCGCGCTCGCAGGGCGCCCGCTCGAGTTCTTCTTCGCGCAGTACCGCCGCGTGTGGCGCGCGACGCTCGTGTCGAGCGTTGTCACGCCCGTCGTCTACCTGCTCGCGCTCGGCGTGGGGATGGGCGCATTCCTCGGGGACATCACGTTTCGCGGCAACACGTACGACTACTTCGAGTTCGTCGCGCCCGGGCTCCTGGCCGCGACCGCGATGCAGCTCGCGTCGTTCGAGGCGAGCTGGCCCGTGCTCTCGTCGATCAAGTGGACGCGGCAGTACCACGCGATGCTCGCGACGCCGCTGCGTGTACGCGACGTCGCGATCGCGCACCAGGTCTTCATCGCCTCGCGCATGTTCACGACCGCACTGGTCTACTTCATCGTCATCGCCGCGTTCGGGGCGGTCTCCTCGCCGCTCGGAGTCCTCGCGATTCCGGTCGCCGTGCTCGTCGGGCTCTCCTACTCGACGTTCATCGCCGCGTGGGCTGCCCGCACCGACAACGAAGCCTCGTTCGTCGCGATCTTCCGCTTCGGGATCCTGCCGATGTTCCTCTTCTCGGGAACGTTCTTTCCGATCGACCGCCTGCCGAGGGTCCTCGAGTTCCTCGCGTACCTGACGCCGCTCTGGCACGGCGTCGACCTCTGCCGCATGCTCGTCCTCGACGACGTCGTCGCCTGGCTCGCGCTCGTGCACGTCCTCTATCTGCTCGCGTTCGTCGGAGCGGGCCTCGCGCTCGCGCTCCTCTCGTATCGCCGGAGGCTCGTGGTATGAGCGAGCTCGTCGCACGCGCTCGGTTGAGCGCACCGTCGCTCCCGCGCATCGGCGGGCTGCTCATCGTCGAGCGGAACATCCTCGTCTACCGGAGGACGTGGCTGATCCTCTTCTCCGGGTTCTTCGAGCCGCTCTTCTACCTCTTCTTCTTCGTCTATCCGCTCCAGGCAGTCCGCGACGTCCCGGTGACGCTCGGTGGGCAGACGATCGAGTACGCCGCCTTTGTCGCACCAGCGCTGCTCGCGTCGTCGGCGATGAACGGCGCGTTCTACGACGCGACCAACGTCTTCTGGAAGCTGCGCTACGGGAAGGTGTACGAGTCGATCCTGTCCACGCCGGTCGGCCCGAAGGACGTCGCGTCGGGGGAGACGATGTGGGCGGTGTGCCGCTCGCTCATCTACTCCGTCGCGTACTTCCTCGTGATCGTGCTGCTCGGCCTCGTCGGCTCGTGGTGGGCGATCCTCGCGCTGCCCGCGTGCTTCGTCATCGGCTTCGGCTTCGCCGGAGCGGGGATCGCCGCTGTCACCTGGATGCGGAGCTGGCAGGACTTCGACCTCGTCCAGCTCGTGATGCTCCCGATGTTTCTCTTCTCGGCGACCTTCTACCCGATCTCCGTGTACCCCGAGTTCCTGCAGATCGTCGTGAAGATCTTCCCGCTGTACCACGGGATCGACCTGATCCGCTCGCTGACCACGGGAACCGTCTCCGCCTATCTCCTGCTCGACGTGGCGTATCTGCTGGTGATGGGACTCGTCGGGATGTACGTCGCCTCGCGACGCATCGACAAGCTCCTTCTCACCTAGACGACGACCGCGGCACCGCTTCGTCGCGGGTCGCCCGCTGCTCCGGCTCGCCCCACGCAGCCGACCCCGCCGAAGTAGTGGTGCAGGTCGTCCCAGCGGTGGACCGTGCGGCCGCGGCTCTCTAGCTCGGCGAGCGCCGTCTCGTCCACGCCCGGCTCGGCGTCGATCAGTGCGGGGCCGGGGTGGACGCGCGGGCGGGAGACAGCGGTCTCGGCGTCGAGCCCTTCGTCGAGGATGCCGGCGAGCACGGTGGCGAGCGCGGTTCTCAAGCGCGTCGATCCGGCCGACCCGATCGCGAGCTCGAGCCCGTCGGAGTCGAAGGCGAGAGACGGCGCCATGCGGCTCTGCAGGTGGTCGCCGGGCGCGGGCTCGCCGAAGGCGATCTCGGCCTCGCCGAGCAGGTTGTTGAGCTGGACGTCGAACCCGGGGAGCCATATCCCCGCGCCGACACCGAGCGAGTGGGTGAGCACGCAGGCGCGACCGTGCGCGTCGACGGCGACCATGTTCGTCGTGTGCTCGCCGCCCTCGTCGTTCGTCTCCAGCGCCTCGACGAGCGCAAGGACGCGGGCGGTCGCCGTCGCGTCGCGCAGCTCCGGAAGGCGCGGCAGGAGCTCGGGCACGCCTGACAACCCGCCGCGCGTGGCTACACGTCGTCCGTAGTACGGGACGAGCACGGGCTCCCTCCAGAGTGCGCGGTAGTCGGCGAGATCCGTCGCGGTGAGCACGACGCCGTCGACTCGGAGGATCTCCTCGGCGAGCGTTCCCCGGTAGACACTCGACGCACCCTCCTCGGCGAGCACGCCGAGCGCGTCGACGAGCCCGGGCTGCACCAGCGCCTCGCCAGCCACGAGCAGCCTGCCGTCACTCAGATGGAGCTCGGCGCCGCGTCCGCGCCTGTAGAGGTCGCCCAGCATCTCCAGCGTCCGCTCGTGCATCGCGGGGAGTGGGACGCCGTCGCGTGCGAGCGCGAGTGCCGGCTCGCACAGGCGCATCCAGGGCAGCACGCCGAGACGGTCGGAAAGCTCGCCCAGCACGGCCGGCAGCCCGGGGACCGCGCAGGCGGCCGGCCCGATCGCATAGACGACGACCTCCTCGCCGAAGGAGACGGGTAGCTCCTCGAGCTCGCCGCTCCCCGAGGGCACGGCGGCGAAGCCGTCGAGGTTCATGACGCGTGACCCGTCGAACGAGATCGCGTGGCACCCCGAGAGGAGGCCGCTCATGACCGTCTCCGCGACGCACGACGCGAGTGCCATCGCGACGACCGCATCGGCCGCGCTCCCCCCGTCGGCGAGCACCTCCGCCCCGACGTCGGCGGTGACAGGATGCCCGGCGGCGACTCCCGGCCTCATGCAGCCAAGTTACAAGTTGTCACAAGCCGCAGAACGCGCTCACTGCGGCCGTTCCGCGAGCTCGTTGCACGTTGTTGCAAGGCGCGCTAGCCGCAGTCGGCCGGGCCGGGGGGCTCGCCCGGGCTGGGGTGCATGCGGAACGAGATGTCGCGCAGCGGCCAGTCGACGGCGAAGACCTTCGCGAAGATCGCGTTTCGCAGCACCGGGCCGAACGTCCGGCTGTCGACCGCGGCGGAGCGGTTGTCCCCGAGCAGGAAGTACTGCTCGTTCGGCACCGTCTGCTTGGGGAACGGCTTCGTCGCGATCTCGTCGAGCTGGATGTCGTTGACGAAGACCGTCCCGCCCCGTCCCTCGATCACGTCGCCCGGTCCTGCGGCGACGCGAAGCACGAGCACGCGGTCGCGCGCGTCCTTGTCGGGGACGACGTCCTTCTGATCGGTCACGGCAGCGTGCACGGCGACGATGTCGTCCTGGCGTGGATCCCGGATGCGGTACGTGATGCCTTCTGCGAGCACGCGGCCGTTGCAGGCGGGAATCGTGCTCGCCATCGAGGCGGAGTCGTCAGGGCCGATCGGCACGAGGATCTCCGCGAAGTCGAGCACGACGAGCCCGGCGAGCACGAAGACGGCGATCGCAAGGGCGCGGACGAACCAGCGAAGCACGGCTGCTACCCTTCCCGAGACCGCGGTCGCGGCCCCGGCGTGTTTCTTCCTTCACGCGGGGCGGGGATTGCGGAGTCGTCTATCAGGAGGAGATGCATGAGCCTCACCAAGGAAGTCAAGCTGGAAATCGTGGAAAAGCACGGTCGGGGACCCGCGGACACAGGTTCGGCGGAGGTGCAGATTGCCCTTCTCACGCGCCGCATCAACGACCTGACGGAGCACCTCCGCACCCATCCGAAGGATCACTACTCGCGGCGCGGCCTCCTGCGGCTCGTCGGCCAGCGGCGGCGCTTCCTCGACTACCTCTCGAGAAAGGACATCGAGGGCTACCGCGCCCTCATCAAGGAGCTCGGCCTCCGCAGGTAGGGCTCCGAGACGAAAGCGGCGCAGACAGGGGAGGTGGAAGTTTGAGCGAGTCTCAGCTCGACGCAGGGAGCGGCGTCGCGAGCGGCGAGGCTGACTCAAACCTCCACCTTCCGTACACGAAGGAAAGGTGAAGGGATACCTCACATGAGCACACTCACAGCCGGGCGCAACGCCTCGGTTTCCGTCGACGTGGGCGGTCAGGAGATCGCCTTCGAGACGGGCAAGCTCGCCAAGCAGGCAGACGGGGCCGTCCTCGTCCGCTCGGGCGACACGATGATCCTGGCGACGGCCGTCGGCAGGCCCGATGCACGGCCGGATGCCGACTTCTTCCCCCTGACGGTCGACGTCGAGGAGAAGATGTACGCGGCCGGGAAGATCCCAGGCGGCTTCTTCAAGCGCGAGGGCCGCGCGACCGAGCGCGCGACGCTCACCGCGCGCATGATCGACCGCCCGATCAGGCCGCTGTGGCCGAAGGGCTTCCGCAACGAGGTGCAGGTCATCTGCACGGTTCTCTCGGCCGACCTCGTGACCCCGCACGACATTCTCTGCATCAACGGCGCCTCCGCTGCGCTCATGATCTCGCCGCTGCCGTTCCTCGGCCCGATCGGCGCCGTCCGCATCGGCCGCATCGAGGACGAGCTCGTCGTCAACCCGACGCTCGAGCAGCTCGACGAGTCGACGCTCGACCTGATCGTGGTCGGCACGAGCGAAGCGCTGACGATGGTCGAGGCAGGCGGAAACCAGATCCCCGAGGAGGAGATCCTCGAGGCGCTCGAGCGGGCGCACGCCGAGATCCGCAAGATCTGCGCGAGTCTCGAGGACCTGCGCTCGCAGGTCGGCAAGCCGAAGTGGGTGGACACGGACCTCACGGCGGAGCTCGACGCCGCGCACGGCGACGCCGTCCGCAGCGCGATCTCCGAGCACGGCCTGCGCGAGGCCGGCACGGTGGTCGAGTCGCTCGTCGATGAGCTCTCGCCCGCTGTCTCGATGACCTCGACCGAGGACGACATGACGAAGCGGGCCCAAATCGGCGCGAGCTTCGCGTCGATCCTCGAGAAGGCGCGGCTCGCCGCGGTCGAGGCCCCGCTGCGCGAGCAGTTCCTCACCGAGCTCCGCGAGCTCACGGACGCCGAGCAGGACTCGAAGGAGCTCAAGTCCGCGAAGCGCGACCTCCTCACCAACCGCATCCTCGAGGAGCTCCAGCTGCCCTTCCCGATGGGCCCTGCCCCCGCAGAGGGCGAGCCCGCAGTGAAGGACTCGATGACGAAGCAGTTCGTCAAGCGCGCGTCCGAGGCGGTGTACAAGGATCTCGTCCGCAAGAAGATCGCGGTCGACAAGCGTCGCCCCGACGGGCGCTCCTCCGAGGAGATCCGCCACGTCGAGTGCGAAGTCACTGTCAGCCCGCGCACGCACGGCTCGGCGCTCTTCACCCGGGGGCAGACGCAGATCATGACGCTGCTCACGCTCGGCACCATGAAGGAAGGTCAGAAGATCGACGACCTCTCGCGCGAGCAGAACCGCCGCTACATGCACCACTACAACTTCCCGCCCTTCTCGGTGGGGGAGACCGGGTTCATGCGCGGCCCGAAGCGGCGCGACATCGGCCACGGTGCGCTCGCGCAGCGCGCACTGCAGGCCGTCATCCCGTCGGTCGAGGAGTTCCCGTACACGATCCGGCTCGTCTCGGAGACGCTCGAGTCGAACGGCTCGTCGTCGATGGGCTCGGTCTGCGGGTCGACCCTCGCGCTGATGGACGCCGGCGTGCCGATCGCGGCGCCGGTCTCCGGCATCGCGATGGGGCTCGTGAAGGAGGGCGACGACTACGTCATCCTCACGGACATCCAGGGCGCCGAGGACCACCTCGGTGACATGGACTTCAAGGTGGCCGGCACGCGGGACGGGATCACCGCCCTGCAGATGGACATCAAGATCACCGGCGTGACGCAGGAGATCATGCGCTCCGCGCTCGAGCAGGCGAAGCGGGCGCGCGTCGAGATCCTGGAGACGATGCTCGCTGCGATCCCCGAGCCGCGCACCGCGCTCGCCGGGCACGCGCCGCGCATCTCGTCGATCAAGATCGACCCCGAGTTCATCGGGATGGTCATCGGGAAGGGCGGCGAGACGATCCGCGGGCTCGAGGCCGACTACGAGGTGCAGATCGACATCGAGGAGGACGGCACGATCCTCATCTACGCCACCGAGGGCACGAAGGCGGAGGCGGCCATGGCTGCCATCCACGCCCTCACGAAGTCGCCGGAGGTCGGTGACACGTACACGGGCAAGGTCGTGAAGACGACCGACTTCGGCGCGTTCGTCGAGCTGAAGAAGGGAACGGACGGCCTGCTCCACGTCTCGAACGTGGGACCGGGCCGCGTTGCCCACATCCAGGACGTGATGGATCGCGGCGACGTCGTGGACGTCGTCGTGCAGGAGGTCGACAAGGACCGTGGCCGGATCGGCCTCAAGCTCGTTGCGAAGCACGAGAACGGCGGCCTCGTCACGCCCGAGGAGCTCGTCGAGCGGGCCAAGGACGCGCCCCCGCGCCCGCCCCGCGAAGAGCGCCCTCGTGGCGGTCGCGACCGCGGTCGCTCGCGCGAGCGGGCGTAACGAAGACCACATAGGCCGCGAAGCGGCCGTCTTTAGGGATGTCCACCGATCGGGATCCGCGCTCGCGGATCCCGATCTGGTGAAACGGCACAGCGTAGGGGTCGCTGACGCGGCCCCTACAATCCGCCGGTCGTGGCGAAGCACCAGCTCACCGAGCTCGCAGCGGGCGAGCGTGTCATCTCGGAACGCGTGCCCGGTGTGCGTTCGGTCGCCCTCGGATTCTGGATCGGCGCCGGCTCGCGTGACGAGCCCGACAGCCGCGCGGGGGTCTCGCACTTCATCGAGCACCTGCTCTTCAAGGGCTCGTCGCGGTACTCGGCGCAGGAGATCGCGGAGATCTTCGACGAGCTCGGCGGGGAGCTGAACGCGGCGACCTCGCGCGAGACGACGGTCGTCTACGCGCGAATTCCCGACGACCGGCTCGAGCGCGCGCTCGACGTCATGGCCGACATGGTGTTCCGGCCGCAGTTCGTCGACATCGACTCCGAGCGCGAGGTCGTCCTCGAGGAGATCGCGATGGTCGAGGACACGCCGAACGACCTCATCCACGACATCGCGGCCGAGGCCGTCTTCGGAAGCCATCCTCTCGGGCGCCCCGTGATCGGCACCGCCGAGGTCATCTCGAACGTCTCGAAGCGCTCGCTCGCCGCCTACCACCGGCGCGCGTACCAGGACGACCAGATCGTGCTGGCCGCAGCCGGCAACGTCCGCCACGAGGAGCTCGTCGGGCTCCTCGACGCGCGCCGCAACGGCGCCGCCAGCGGTCCCGGGCTGCCGACACGGCGCCCTGCGACGACGACGGCGCGGCCGGCGGTCCGTTTCCTGCGCAAGGACACCGAGCAGTACCACGTGTGCCTGAGCGGCCCCGGTATCTCCCGGCTCGACGAGCGGCGGTTCGCCGCGTCGCTCCTCGACGCGATCCTCGGCGGCTCCGCGTCGTCGCGGCTCTTCCAGGAGATCCGCGAGAAGCGCGGGATGGCGTACTCGGTGTACAGCTATGCGTCGCAGTACGGCGACGGCGGGCAGGTCGGCATCTACGTCGGCACGCGCGAGGAGAACGTCGCCGAGTGCCTCGAGATCACGGTCCGCGAGCTCTCCGACATCGCCTCCGGCAACGTGCGTGCCGACGAGCTCGCACGCGCGAAGGAGAACCTCAAGGGCCGGATCCTGCTCTCCCTCGAGTCGACGTCTGCGCGGATGACGCGACTCGGCAAGTCCACGGTGACCGACACGCCGCTCCTAACGCCCGAGTCGGTCGTGAAGCGGCTCGAGGCCGTGACGGCGTCGGAGATCGCAGAGATCGCGAACGCCGTGTTCTCGCCCGAGCGCCTCTCGATTGCGGGGATCGGGCCGGACGAAGGCCGCTTCACGGACGCGGTGGGGCGGGTGAGCGCCGACCTCGTCGACGAGGCGGCGTGATGCGGGTCGCGTTGTACGGCGCCGCCGGGAAGGTCGGTGCCGAGCTCGAGCCCGCGCTCGTGCAGTCGGGACACGAGGTGGTGGACGCGCGCGAGCACGGCCCGGGAGGGTGCGACGTCGCCGTCGACTTCACCCGGCCCGAGGCCGTTCTGGCGAACGTAGAGGCGTGTCTCACCAAGCGTGTGCCGGTCGTCATCGGAACCTCCGGGTTCGAGCTCGAAGCGGTCGACTCGGCCGCGAAGGAGGCGGGCGTGCCGTGCTTCCACGCGGCGAACTTCGCGCTCGGCGCCGTCCTGATGATGCGCTTCGCCGAGGAGGCGGCCGCCGTCTTCCCCCGCGCGGAGATCGTCGAGCTGCACGCGGACACGAAGCTCGACGCGCCCTCAGGGACCGCGAAGGCGACGGCGGCGCGCATGGGCACGGATCCGGCGATCCACTCCGTGCGCCTCCCGGGCCTCGTCGCACACCAGGAGGTCGTGTTCGGCGGAGCGGGGGAGACACTGACGATTCGCCACGACACGCTGTCGCGGGCAGCCTTCGTGCCGGGCGTCCTGCGGGCGATCGAGGCCGTTCGCGCGCTGCCACCGGGTCTCACCGTGGGGCTCGACGCGCTCCTCTGAGGACCTGCAGGGAACCAGCCGTACGGGCGCCGTGTATTCGTTGGAGTAGTCGACGATCAGGGAGGTTTCCGATGAGGTGGTACGCCGTCGTTCCAACCCTCGCAGTCGCCGCGCTGGTGGCTCTCGTCTCCGTCGCAGCCGCTGCAGGCCCTGTTCCTGGCACGGTGCAGGGCGAGGCGGGCATCGCGGTCGCGGGCGGCGCACGCGTCGTCGTCAACCCGATCGCAGACCGAACCCGCATCACGTTGATGCGCGAGCGCGACGGCGTCCTCCTGCGCTCGCGGACGATCCCGGGACTGCTCGGAGTCGTGCAGACGACGTACGCAGGAGACGTCGAGGGAACGTGGGCGAACGGACGCAAGCTCCTCGTCTCCACATCGATCTACGACAGCCCCACCACCTCGAGGTTCGTCGTCCTCGACACGCGCACGCTCAAGGTGCGGCGCACGATCGTCCTCCCGGGGATGTTCGCGTTCGACGCCGTGTCCCCCGGCGGCAAGCGCCTGTATCTCACGCAGTTCCCGAACGGGTTCGACGGCCCGATCCGGTACCTCGTCCGCTCGCTCGTCCTCGGCACGGGCAAGCTCGAGCCGGGCGCGATCGTCGACAAGACGGAGCCCGACGAGCAGATGGCGGGAATGCCGATGGTGCGTACCTGGAGCCGCGACGGCGCGACGGCGTTCACGCTCTACAACGGCCTGGAGTCGCACGCCTTCGTCCACGCGCTCGACACGGTGCGCCGCAGCGCTCGCTGCATCGACCTGCCCTGGAAGGGCGACGCCCAGACGGGACTGGAGCGAGTTCGGATGTCGGTGGGAGCGGACGGGATGCTGACGCTCACGCAACCCGGAACGGGCGTCCTCGCGCGCATCGACACGCGGACGTTCGAGGTGCAGGCCGTACGCGCCCCCTCCTAGGTCGCCGGGGCGTGGCTCGCGTCAGCGCTCGATGCGTGCCAGTGCGGCGAGGAGCTCCTGGTGGCGGCGCTCCTCGTCGGTGACCTCGGTCTCGGTCGGCTTCGCCATCCGCGACTTGATCGCATCGATCGGCTTGACCACGAAGAAGAAGAGCGCCGCCGCCGTCGCCACGAACGTGATCGCGGCCGTGATGAACGCGCCGTAGCGGAAGACCGCGTCGTTGATCGTGAACGTGAGGTTCGAGAAGTCGGGCTTGCCGATGAGCATCGCGACGATCGGCATGATCAGGTCGCCCACGAACGAGTTGATCAGCGCAGCGAACGCGAGACCGAGGACGAACGCGACGGCGAGCTCGACGAGGTTGCCGCGCATGATGAAGTCGCGAAACTCCTTGAGCATCGGTGCGTGCCTCCGCGTGTCGTACGATTTCGGGACGTGCTGGGCGAGATACTGACCGCGATCGTGACGCCGTTCAAGACGGACGGCTCGGTCGACCTCGACGCGTTCCGCCGGCTGGCGTCGCACCTCGTCGCGAACGGCTCGGACGGGGTCGTCGTCACGGGAACGACCGGCGAGGCACCGACGCTCTCCGACGACGAGCGCTTCGCGCTGTACGAGGCCGCGGTCGACGAGGTCGGAGACCAGGCGACCGTCGTGGCGGGCACCGGGACGTACTCGACCTCCCATTCCGTCCATCTCACCGAGCGTGCGCACGAGCTCGGCGTCGACGGGATCCTCGTCGTCACCCCGTACTACAACAAGCCGCCCGTACGGGGCATCGTCGAGCACTTCCGGGCGATTGCAGAGGTGACCGACAGGCCGATCGTCGTCTACAACATCCCGGGACGCGTGGTCCTGAACCTCGAGACGGAGACCATCGCGCAGCTCGCCGAGATCCCGACGGTGGGCGCCGTGAAGCAGGCCTACGCCGACCTCGGCCAGGCGCGGGCGATCGTCGAGCTCGGGCTCGACCTCTACGCGGGCGACGACGATCTCGTGTTTCCGTTCCTCGAACTCGGCGGCGTCGGCGGCGTGTGCGTGCACACGCACGTCGTGGGGCCGCAGGTGAAGGAGCTGGTGCGGCTCTACCGCGCCGGAGACGTCGACGGTGCGCGCGCGCTCGACGAGGAGCTGCGTCCGTCGATCGAGCTGCTCCGTGTTGCCTCGAACCCGATCGCGATCAAGGCCGCCCTCGACCTTCTGGGACACGACGTGGGCGGGCTCCGCCTTCCGCTCGTCGAGGCCACCGCCGACGAGCGCGACGCCGTGCGCGACTGCCTCGAGCGGCTCGGGCTCCTGCACGCAACGGTCGTCTGAGCGTGGCTTCACGATCCCGGGACCTGCTCGCGGCCCTGATGGGCGCCAACGCCGGCGGCTTCCTCGCCACCCCGCCGGACCTGACCGGCGATCCCGGCCTCGGAATCGCCGGGATCTCCGGTGTCGCGCGTGGGCGCACGTGGGATGCGGTGGCCTCCGCCGACTGCCGCGGACTCCTCGGCCTCGACCAGCTCACGTTCGTGACGTTCGACGACGGGACCATCGTCGTCGACCTCGACCTCCCCGATAACGCCCTCGCGCCACTTGCGGAGGGCCTCGAGGAAACCGTCGACCCGCCCTACCGCGCCGCGGCCATCCGGGTCGAAGGCGACCTGTGGACGGCCGTCGCCGAGAGAGTGACGCTCGTGGAGCTCCCGGAGGTCGCGGAGGACGTGGTCGATCTGAGCGTCGTCGCCGGCGAGCGGGAGCTGACTGTCGGCGAGGAGCAAACGACGCGCCAGGTCCCGGCGCTCGACCGGCTCGCGGAGGAGCACGGCGACGTCAGCCTGCACGCGGAGCGCGTCGACGGGAACACGTTCGCCGTCGACGTCTACCCGCTGTAGACGCGCCCGTAGACTCAGACGATGAGCGACGGCCTGCGCATCATCCCGCTCGGCGGCCTCGGCGAGGTCGGGAAGAACATGACCGTGTACGAGCTCGGCGGCGAGACCATCGTCGTCGACGCCGGTCTCGCCTTCCCCCGCGACGAGCATCTGGGCGTCGACCTGCTCCTGCCGGACATCGGCTACCTCGCAGGACGCAGAGTGCGCGCCGTCATCCTCACGCACGGGCACGAGGATCACGTGGGGGGGCTCCCATACCTCCTGCGCGAGGTCGACGTCGACTCCGTCGTCGCGACGCCCCTGACGCTGGCCCTCGTGAAGTCGAAGCTCGACGAGCACGGTCTGGGACAGAAGGCCGAGCTGGTGGCAGCGGAGCCGGGCGACGCACCGCTCGAGCTCGGACCGTTCCGGGTCGAGCTCGTCCGCGTCGCGCACTCGATACCGGACTCGACGGCGCTCGTCGTCGAGACGTCGGCGGGCCGGATCGTCCACACGGGCGACTGGAAGCTCGACCACACTCCGGTGGACGGGCTCAAGACCGACGTCGGGAAGCTTGCGGAGATCGGGAACCGCGGGGTCGACCTGCTCCTCGGCGACTCGACGAACGCCGAGCGCCCCGGGAGCACGGGCTCCGAGCGCCTCGTCGGCGAGGCGTTCCGCTCGATCTTCCCACTTCGCCGCGGGAAGATCCTCGTCGCCTCGTTCGCGTCGAACATCCACCGCATGCAGCAGGCCGCGGACGTAGCGGTCGAGTGCGGCCGGAAGGTGGTCGTGGTCGGTCGCTCGATGCGGAAAAACCTCAATATCGCCCGCAACCTCGGCTACGTCTCGTTCCCGGAGGACGCCCTGATCAACCCGGACGAGGCGTCAGGCCTGCCTCCGGAGCGCGTCCTCGTACTCTGCACCGGAAGCCAGGGTGAGCCGATGTCCGCTCTCACCCGGATCGCCTACGGCGACCACAGCGCCGTCTCCGTCTCGGAAGGCGACACCGTCATCATCTCGGCGAAGCCTGTGCCCGGGAACGAGCTCCGCGTGCACGACTCGATCAACCAGCTCGCACGCGCCGGGGCAGAGGTGCTCCACGAGGAGATCGCTCCCGTTCACGTCTCGGGTCACGCGTGCCAGGAGGAGCTGCGCACCATGCTCTCGCTGCTTCGGCCGCGCTACGTGATGCCGATCCACGGGGAGTACCGCATGCAGGCGGCCCACGCGAAGCTCGCGCGCGAGTCGGGCGTGCCGGAGGAGCGCATCCTCATCGCCGAGAACGGCTCGGTCGTCGAGCTCGCCCGTGGCGGTGCGCGGATCGTCGACCAGGTCGACGCGGGTGTCACATTCGTCGACGGCCTCCGCGTGGGGGACGTGCAGGACGTCGCGCTGCGCGACCGCAGGCGCCTCGCGGACGACGGCGTTCTCATCGTCGTGACGACGCTCGCGTCCTCGGACGGCGGGGACATCGCGCCTCCGGAGCTGATCGCACGCGGGTTCGCGGAGTCGGAGGACCTCGTCGACGAGCTTCGCAAGGAGGCGGACCGCGTCGTCCGCGAGCTCGCCAAGGACCACATCACGGAGATCAAGCTTCTCCAGGAGCACATCCACGACGCGGTCGGGCAGATCGTCTACGACCGCACGCGGCGTCGGCCGATGGTGTTGCCGGTGGTGATCGAGGTCTGAGCGCGAGCTGGCAGACGGTCATCGAGCGGAACGCCGCGAGCGAGCTCACTGCGCGCCGGCTCGTCTCGCAGCTCCGCGCCTGCGAGGCGTCGTCGCTCGCCTTCTGCCGGCTACTCGAGCGCTGGGGGAGAGGGGATGCCATGCCGGCGACTCCCGGCGGCCGCCAGGCGGCGCTCCGCCATGCAGCGGATCGCGTGGAGACCGCGCTCGCCGGACTCGAGAGACCGCTCTCCCAGTACCTCCTCGAGCTCGAGCCCGAGCGGGCCGAGGGTCGATCGTGGTACGCGGGGCCGGGAGCGGGAGAGCTCGTCGAGTGGCGTCCCGTGCTCGACCGCGCGGGCGTTCACGCCTGCCCCAACCGCGTCGCCGCCGTCTACCTCGAGCTCGCCGTCCTCGTCCGCGCCCTGCAGGGGCTCACGACCGCTGCGAGCCTCGACGCCACGCCTGACCGTTCGTCGCTGTGGGCGGGGCTCTTCGACCTGCGCGACACGCTGCTCGGCGCGACCGTGGACGACCTGCGCGCGCTCGCCGCGTGACGCCTCGGATCGCGGTCGTCGGATCGATCAACCTCGACCTCGTCGCCCGCTGCGAGCGGCTCCCACGTCCGGGAGAGACCGTGACCGGTGCGACGTTCGCGCGCCATCCGGGCGGAAAGGGAGCGAATCAGGCCGTCGCCTGCGCGCGCCTCGGCGCCACGGTCACGCTGATCGGCGCGGTGGGGCGCGACCCGTTCGCCGAGGAGGCGCTCGCAGGCCTGCGCGCGGCTGGCGTCGAGCTCGCTCTCCGCGAGTCCGACGAGCCGACCGGCGTCGCGCTCATCGCAGTCGACGCCGGTGGCGAGAACACGATCGTCGTTGCGCCCGGTGCGAACGGGGACGTCGCGGACGTCGAGCTGCCGGAGCACGACGCGGTTCTCTGTCAGCTCGAGATCCCGGACGCGGCGGTCGAGGAGGCGTGGGAGGCATGCACCGGCCTCTTCTGCCTCAACGCGGCACCCGCGCGTCGCATCGTCGTCGATGCCGACCTCGCCGTCGTGAA
Organism: uncultured Gaiellaceae bacterium; assembly: GCA_963846995.1. Taxonomy (GTDB): domain Bacteria; phylum Actinomycetota; class Thermoleophilia; order Gaiellales; family Gaiellaceae; genus GMQP-bins7. Next base: position 171,584 of record CAWJYD010000008.1, read on the forward strand.
CGAGTACGAGCTGGAGACGCTCGCGCGGCGCGACGGTCTCGTCGCGGTGACGCACGGGGCCGCTGGCGCAACGCTCCTCGAGGACGGCGTCGAGGTCGCTCGTGCGAGCCCGCCGTCGGTCGATGCCGTCGACGGCACGGCAGCAGGCGACGCGTTCACCGCGTGTCTCCTCGTCTCCCTGCTCGAGGAGCGCGGGCCCGAGGAGGCGCTCGCCCGTGCGTGCGCGGCCGGCGCGATCGCAGCGTCGCGCGCGGGAGCGCAGCCGTCGCTGCCGACCCGCACCGAGGTCGACGCGATCCTCGCCTAGCGCTCGCGCGCGATACTCAGCGCCGTGGCGCTCCCGACGATCCTCGACTGCGACCCCGGCCACGACGACGCGATCGCACTGTTGCTCGCCGTCGCGAGCCCGGAGCTGGAGCTGCTCGGAGTCACGACGACCTACGGCAACCAGACGCTCGCGAAGACCACGAAGAACGCGCTCCGCGTACTCGAGCTCGTAGGCCGCTCGGACGTCCCGGTCGCGTCGGGGGCCGAGCGGCCTCTCGCTCGCGACCTGGCCGTCGCCGCCCACGTCCACGGCGAGAGCGGGCTCGACGGCCCGTCGTTGCCTGACGCGAGCGGGTCGCCGGTCTCGGAGGACGCCGTCGCCTTCGCCGCCGAGCTCGTCGCGGGCAACGCGCCCGTGACACTCGTCGGGACGGGGCCGCTCACGAATGTTGCGCGCTACCTCGCGGCGCACGGCATCGGCGGCATCGCACGGATCGTCCTGATGGGCGGCGCGATCGCGGAGGGGAACTACACACCCGCCGCCGAGTTCAACGTCTGGTGCGACCCGGAGGCCGCGGCGGTCGTCTTCGCCAGCGGGCTCGACGTGACGATGCTCGGTCTCGACGTGACGCATCAGGCGTTGCTCGGCCCTCCCGTGGGGACCGCCTGCGCGCGGCGGGGCGGGTGGGCGCCTTCGTCGCGGAGCTCAACGTCTTCTTCGCTCGCTACCACCGCGAGACGTACGGCTGGGACGGCGCGCCGATCCACGATGCGGTCGCGGTCGCCCACGTCGTCCGCCCGGGTCTCGTCGAGACGAAGCGTCGCAACCTCCAGGTCGAGCTCGAGTCCGAGCTCTGCCGGGGGCGGCCGGTCGTCGACCTCTGGCGCCGCACCGACCACGCACCGAACGCGGAGGTCGGGGTGAGGCTCGACGCGGACGCGTTCTTCGACCTGCTCGTCGAGCGGATAGCGACGCTCGGTTAGCCTCGTGCCGATGAGCGACGTCGTCGTCTTCGTCGAGGTGCCATCGGGCTCGCGCAACAAGTACGAGCTCGACGAGGAGCTCGGCGCCGTCGTGCTCGACCGCCGGCTGTTCACCTCGATGGCGTACCCCGCGGACTACGGCTTCATCGAGGGGACGCTGGGCGAGGACGGCGACCCGCTGGATGCACTCGTGCTCGTGGGCGAGCCGACGTTCCCGGGCTGCCGGATCCGTGTCCGCGTCGTCGGCGTGTTCCACATGGCCGACGAGAAGGGCCCGGACGAGAAGATCCTGTGCGTCCCGCTCAAGGATCCCGCGTGGATGAACGTCTCCGACGTCCACGACATCCCGGCGCCGCTCCGGAACGAGATCGAGCACTTCTTCCAGGTCTACAAGGACCTCGAGGCGGTCAAGGTCGAGACCCGTGGCTACGGGAACCGCACGGACGCGGAGGGCATCCTCGCCGAGGCACGCGCACGAGCGTGATCGTCCTCGGCGCGATCGCCCCGCACGGCGACCCCGCGTTCGTCGACGGCTCGCCGACCCGGCTCGCCTTCGAGGAGCTCGGCCGCCGGCACGCTGACTCGCGCCCGGACGTAACCGTGGTGGTGACGCCGCACTCGGTGCACGTCGACGGGTCGTTCGCGCTGGTGACTGCTGCCGTGATCGCGGGCTCGCTCGACGAGCCCGGCGTCGAGCTGCGCTGCACGGTCGATCGCGAGCTGTCCGGGCTGATCCTCGACGAGCTCGCACGTTCGGCGATCCCCGCCGTCGGGCTGAGCTACGGCTCGAACGACCCAGCGCTCGCGGAGATGCCGATGGACTGGGGGACGCTCATCCCGCTCTGGTTCCTGGGCGCACGTGCGCGCGACCCGGTTCCCGTGGTCGTCGTCAGCCCGGCACGCGACCGGCCGCTCGAGGAGCACGTGCAGGCGGGCCGTGCAATCGCCCGAGCCTGTGAGGGGAGGCGTGCGGCAGTGGTTGCGAGCGCCGACCACGGACACGCGCACGACCCGGATGGCCCGTTCGGGTTCCACGCGGCGGCGGCCGAGTTCGACGGGCGGATGGTCGACCTCGTCTCCGGGAATCGCCTGCAGGATGCAGTCGGCCTCGAGCCGATCGTGGAGGACGCGAAGGCGGACAGTCTGTGGCAGATCCTCGTCCTGCACGGCGCTCTCGGCGACGGGTTCGCGGTCGAGCTCCTGTCGTACGAGCGCCCGACCTATTTCGGGATGATGTGCGCCGCGTTCACGCCGTCAGCGGCGGGCGGCGACGGCGAGAAGCGGTAGCGACGCGACTGCGAAGGCGGCACCCGCCCAGAACGCCGCGGCCGGGCTGATCGACGACCAGAGGACGCCGGCGAGCAGGCTGGCCACGAGGAGCGCCACGCCGACGGTCCCGCCGTAGATCCCGTACGCCGTCCCAGCGAGCGGTCCCTCGACGTGATCCGCGACCCAGGCCTTTCCCACGCCGTCGGTCGCGGCGACGTAGACGCCGTACAAGACGAAGAGCGGCCAGATCGACCAGGTTCCGTGCGCGAGCGCGAGCCCCACGTAGACGACGGCGTATACGACGATCCCGACGCCGAGCACGGCAGCTCGTGGGATGCGGTCGGAGAGCGAGCCGAGCGGCCACGCCAGCCCCGCGTACACGGCGTTGTACAGCGCGTACGCGAGGATCACGAGCGTCGTCGAGAGCCCGAGGTCGGCCGCGCGCAGGAGGAGGAACGCGTTCGACGAGTTGCCGAGGGCGAACACCGCGGACGCGAGGACGACGGGCCAGAAGCCGCGGCGCAGCCTCGGCTCGGGCGCGTCGGCCGCGACCGCACGCGCCGCGGCGGGTGCCTCGCGCACGCGCCGGACGAGCAGCACTGCGAGCACGCCCGGCACGACGGAGATCGCGAGCACCTCCCGCAGACTCACGCCCGAGGCGAGCAACGCGACCGCGACGAGCGGCCCGATGGTCGCGCCAATCGTGTCGAGGGCGCGGTGAAAGCCGAAGCTCGCACCGACGAGCGCCGGGTCCGAGGAGTCGCGGATGAGCGCGTCGCGGGGCGCCGTGCGGGCCGCCTTCCCGGCCCGGTCGACGAGCCGCCCGACGAGGACGATGCCCCAGTGCGTGGCCGCGGCGATGAGCGCGCGCGCCGTCGCCGAGAGGGAGTACCCCGCCGTGATCCACGGGACACGCCTACCGCCGCTGCGATCGGAGACCCAGCCCGAGAGCGCGCCGAGACCCACGGCGGCTCCCTCCGCGATCCCTTCGATCAGGCCGATGACCGCGACCGGCGCGCCGAGCACGATCGTCAGAAAGAGCGGGACGACGGGGTAGGCGAGCTCGCTCGCGACGTCGTTGACGAGCGAGACGACGCTGACCGCCCTGACGTTCTCGGGGATGCGCCGCGCCTGCTCGAGCACGCAGCGACGCTACCCGCGCCGTTCGTGGAGCCGCCGGAGGAGCGCGTGAGCCGACGTCGAATCGCCCCTCCATGGCTGCTCGAAGGAAGAAGCGGCCGCTTCGGCCACGCGTCCCCTCACGCGCCCGCAAGCGGACCCGTCGCGAACGCTCCCAGCACGAGAACGAGCTGCTCGGCCTCGCCCTCCTGGCGCTCGGCCTCGTCCTCGCGGCGATCCTCTACCTCGGACTCGACGGCGGAGCCGTCGGCTCGTGGCTGGCGGACGCGCTCCGGAGCGTCGTGGGCGGCGCCGCGTACGTCCTCCCGGTGACGCTCGTCGCGCTCGGCGGTCTGCTCCTCGCACGGAGCGACCTGCTCGACGTACGACCGTTCCGCCTCGGTGTGGGGGTGGGCTTCCTCGGGCTCATGACCTTGCTCGGCAAGGACTCGGGCGGCTTCATCGGGCTGGCGCTCGGCGGCACGCTCGCTGCGCTCGTCGGTGAGACGGGCGCCGCGATCATCGGCTCGGCGCTGCTCCTCGGGGGGCTCCTGCTCGTGAGCGGCGCCTCGACGGGCGTGATCCTGCGACGGACGGGACACGCCGTGAAGCGGGCGGGCTCAGGCGCGCGCCGCGCTCTCGAGTGGCCGTCGACCGAGTCGCAGACCGCCGAGGACGCGGTGAAGGCGGCACCGCCCGCCGCAGCACCCGCAGCGCAGCATCGGCTGCTCGACGGCGCCGAGGCGTACCCGGACGTCGTCGGCGCCACCGCACACTCCTCCGAGCACGTGCCGCTCGTCCCGGACGAGCCGGAGGTCGACGAGGAGGAGAGCGTCGAGTCCGTCTTCGCGACGTCGTCCGAGCACGCGGACTACCGGCTGCCCGACCGCACCCTGCTGCGCCCCTCGCCGGCGGCGAAGTCGACCGGGGCGGACACGAGCGCGAAGACCGCGGACCTCCTCGTCCGCACGCTCTCCGAGTTCGGCGTCGACGCGACGGTGACGGGGCAGATCTCCGGCCCGCGCGTCACGCGCTACGAGCTCCAGCTCGCACCGGGAACGAAGGTGTCGAAGGTCGCCGGGCTCAAGGACGACCTCTCGTACGCGCTCGCGACCACCGAGATCCGGATCCTCGCGCCGATCCCCGGCAAGCAGGCGGTGGGCGTGGAGGTTCCGAACCTCTCGCCGAAGCTCGTCACCCTGGGCGACATCTACGGCGACCTGCCGCAGACCGCGAGCCCGCTCTCGGTCTGGCTCGGCAAGGACATCTCGGGGAACGCCGTGTGGACCGACCTCGCGCGCATGCCGCACCTCCTCATCGCCGGCACCACCGGCTCGGGCAAGTCGGGCTGCATCAACACGATCCTCACCTCGACGCTCCTGCGCGCGACCCCGGACGAGGTGCGCATGATCCTCATCGATCCCAAGCGGATCGAGCTCGGCTACTACGAGTCGATCCCGCACCTGCTGACGCCCGTCGTCTCCAGTCCGAAGGAGGCTGCCGTCGTCCTCATGAACGTCGTGCAGGAGATGGAGCGACGCTACGAGCGGCTCTCGTTCGTCCGCGCACGCAGCCTGCCCGAGGCGAACCGTGCGTTCAGGGCGCGCGGAGAGGATCCGCTGCCGTACCTCCTCGTCGTCATCGACGAGCTCGCCGACCTCATGATGGTGTCGCCGCAGGCGGTCGAGGACTGCGTCATCCGCCTCGCCCAGAAATCGCGCGCGGTCGGGATCCACCTCGTGCTCGCAACGCAGCGCCCGTCCGTCGACGTCATCACCGGGATGATCAAGGCGAACGTCCCCTCGCGGATCGCCTTCGCCGTTTCCAGCCAGACCGATTCCCGCGTAATCCTCGACGGTGCCGGCGCGGAGAGCCTCCTCGGGCAGGGCGACATGCTCTTCAAGCCGCTCGGCACGTCACGGCTGCAACGCCTGCAGGGCGCGTACGTGAGCGAGGAGGAGGTCGCGCTCGTCGTCGAGCAGTGCCGCGCGCAGCGCGGCCAGGATCTCGACGAGTCGCTGCTCGAGGCGCCCGAGGCCGCCTTCGAGGACGCCGCAGACGGAGACGAGGACTTCGACCCCGACGAGGATCCGCTGCTCGACAGGGCGATCGAGATCGTCGTGCAGACGCAGACGGCCTCCGTCTCGCTCCTCCAGCGCCGCCTCCGGGTGGGCTACACGCGCGCCGGACGGCTCGTCGACATGCTCGAGCGGCGAGGCATCATCTCGGGCTACGAGGGCTCGAAGCCGCGCCGCGTGCTCGTCTCGGAAACCGACCTCCAGAGCGTGTAAGAGCCTCGAATCGGCCCGATTACGGGCTTGTTGACATTTGCCCCCGCGCACAACTTGCGCTTAGATCAAGCGTCCAACCAGGGCGGCAGGAGTTAATCTCGAAGGAGGGCATGTGAAGGTATCTCGCAAGCTGGTGCTCGCGGGCGCCGGAGTGGCAGTGCTCGCGGTCACCAGTGCATTTCTCGCGGCGGGCAGCGGCCAGGCAACGCCGTCGGCCGTGAAGGTCGCGGTCGTCGGCGACGTGGGAGGCCTCAACGACAAGGGGTTCAACACTCTTGCCGTTCAGGGCATCGAGAAGGCGGAGAAAGATCTCGGGGTGGACGGCAGGGTCTACCCGACCGCGACGGCCGCCGACCGCGCGGCGAACCTGCAGGCCGCGGCACAGGCGGGCTACGGGCTCGTCATCGCGAATGGCGTGCTGTTTTCGTTCGGCCCGCTCAACACCGTTGCACCCCAGTTCCCGAACACGAAGTTCGTCGGCATCGACGTCAACTTCCCTGACGTCGAAGGCCACCCCGCCAACCTCCGCGGTGTGCAGTTCCGCGAGCAGGAGGCAGGCTGCCTCGCCGGCAACATCGCGGGGCTCGAGGCGAAGCGTGAGGGGAAGCGGATCATCTCCGCGCTCGGTGCCAACAAGGTGACGGCGATCGTCCGCTTCTTCGCCGGGTACAACTTCTGCGCGAAGCGGGCGAACCCGAAGGTGCGGATCCTCAACAACTACGCAGGCGACCCGACCTTCAACGACCAGACGAAGTGCAAGACAGCGGCGCTCAGCCAGATCGCGCGCGGCTCGCAGATCGTCTTCGTCGTCGCGGGAGGTTGTGGCCTCGGTGCAATGGACGCCGCGAAGGGTAAGGGCGTCTGGGCGATTGGCGTCGACGCCGACCAGTACTTCCTCGGTCCGTTCGTCCTCACGAGCGCGACCAAGAAGGTGAACGTCGCCGTCTACAACGCGATCAAGGAGTACGCGGCTGACCCCGCCGGCTTCAAGACGGGCTACAACCAGAACTACACCATCAAGAACGGTGGCGTCGGTTACGGCCGTCTGAGCGTGAAGCTGCCGAAGTCGGTTGCCAAGGCCTATACGGCCAGCAATGCCGCGCTGTCGAAGCTCATCGCGAGCGGCAAGGTCAAAGTCCCCTCCGGGGAGTAAGCGGTTCCTCACCGACCAAGGGCCGGGCTTTGTCCCGGCCCTTGGCGCTTTCGGCGCACGGGTCAACGTTGCGCCGGAGACCACTAGGATCTCCCGCGATGACTGAGGCCGCTCCGCTCGTTCTCGAGCTGCGAGGGATCACCAAGCGGTTTCCGGGCGTCGTGGCCAACGACTCGATCGACTTCGACCTCCGTCGCGGCGAGGTGCATGCGCTCCTCGGCGAGAACGGGGCGGGCAAGTCGACGCTGATGAACGTCCTCTACGGCCTGTACCGGCCTGACGCGGGCGAGATCGTCCTCGACGGGACGCCGACCACGTTCCACTCGCCGGGTGACGCCATTCGCGCAGGGATCGGGATGGTGCATCAGCACTTCATGCTCATTCCGGTCATGACGGTGGCTGAGAACATCGTCCTCGCCACGGAACCCCGGAAAGCAGGCGTCCTCCTGGATTACGCGGCGGCCGACCGCCGGGTGCGCGACATCGCCAGCGGGTTCGGGTTCGCTGTCGATCCTGACGCGAAGGTCGAAGACATCACAGTCGGCCAACAGCAGCGCGTCGAGATCCTGAAGGCGCTCTACCGCAGGGCCAACGTCATGATCCTCGACGAGCCGACCGCGGTCCTCACGCCGCAGGAGGCGACGGAGCTCTTCGGAATCTTGAAGACCCTTCAGCGCCAGGGGATGTCCATCATCTTCATCACCCACAAGTTGAACGAGGTGCTCGAGATCGCGGATCGCATCACGGTCCTCCGGCGCGGAAGGAGAATCGAGACGGTGCCGCGGGAAGGCGCGACGGAATCGGAGCTCGCCCGCCTCATGGTCGGACGCGAAGTGCTGTTCCGGGTCGAGAAGTCGGCTCCGAGCCCCGGCACCGCGCTCCTCGAGGTGGACGACCTCCGGGCAGCCGACGATCGAGGTATCGAGACCGTGCGCGGCCTCAGCCTCACCGTCCGAGCAGGCGAGATCGTCGGGCTCGCGGGCGTCGACGGGAACGGCCAGTCGGAACTCGCCGAGGTGCTGTCAGGCCTGCGACGCCCGTCGGCCGGAGCCGTCCGGATCGCCGGGTCGGACGCCACCGGGGCCGGGGTGAAGGAGATCCTCGATCTCGGAGTCGGCCACATCCCCGAAGATCGGCAGCGGCGTGGGCTCGTCCTCGACTTCAGCCTCGCCGAGAACCTCGCGCTCCACGACTACGAAAAGCCGCCGAACGCGCGATACGGCTGGCTCTTCCCGCGCACGCTCGTTGCGCGCGCACACGGACTCCTCGAGCGTTTCGACGTCCGCGGCGGAACCGCCGAGACGCCTGCATCGGCCCTCTCGGGTGGGAACCAGCAGAAAGTCGTGCTCGCACGCGAGATCAGCCGGGAGCCGCAGGTCCTCCTTGCGGTCCAGCCGACGCGCGGCCTCGATGTCGGGGCGATCGAGTTCGTACACAGGCAGCTGGTCAACGCGCGCGATGCGGGCGAGGCCGTTCTGCTCGTGTCGCTGGAGCTCGACGAGATCCTTTCGCTCTCCGACCGAATCCTTGCGATCTACGAGGGCCGCATCGTCGCCGAGTACGGCCCCGACGTCACACCCGAGGAGCTCGGTATCGCGATGACCGGCGGACGGGTGGCCGAGGAGACTGCGGCGTGACCACGCCAGCGACCCCGACGTGACGCCCGCATCGCCAGAGCCGCGAGGCGACGACGTTCCCCCCGAGACCTTCGCCGGCCGGATCTCGCTGGGTCATCGCGCCGGCGGAGTTGCCGTTCCGCTGCTGACCACACTCCTCGCCTTCCTCGCGGGCGGGCTCGTCGTCCTCGTGTTCAGCGGGAAGAACCCGCTCTCGACGTATCACGCGATCTTCAACGGAACCGGCCTCAACTGGCTGCTTCCGTGGAATACGTGCAGCTACCCGTGCCAGCCTGCAGTCCACCTCCAGCAGACGGCCATCCAGTTCACGGTGCTCGTGCTGACGGGGCTCGCGGTTGCGTTCGCGTTCCGCTGCGGTCTCTTCAACATCGGCGGTCAGGGCCAGTACATCGTCGGCTCGATCGCGGCCGTCTGGATCGGGACGTCGCTCGACTCGCTCCCCGGCTTCCTTCACGTGACGGTCGCGATTGCCGTTGCTGCGATCGCCGGCGGGCTTTGGGCGGGCATCGCAGGGATCCTGAAGGCCACGGTAGGGGCCCACGAGGTCATCACCACGATCATGCTCAACTGGGTCGCGATCTGGGTCGGGACCTACCTCGTAGACATCGGGGGGCCGATGCAGGACCCCTCGGCGGGACCGGTGGGCGTGAGCGCCCAGATCGATCCCGGCGCGCAACTTCGGGTCCTCTGGGGGACGCCCGGGCTGCAGGCGCTGAACATCGGGTTCCTCATCGCACTCGCCGCTCTCATCGTCTACTCGCTCTTGCTCAATCGAACGACGCTCGGTTACGAGGTGCGAGCCGTCGGATTCAACCCGGACGCTGCGTCCTACGGAGGCATCAGCGTCCGGCGCAGCTACTTCCTGGCAATGGCGATCTCGGGCGCGTTCGCGGGGATCGCAGGCTCGATGGACGTTCTCGGCTGGAACTTCCGCGTCGACACGTCGTTCGTGAACGGATACTCGTACGTCGCCTTCCTCGGGATCGCGGTCGCGCTCCTCGGTCGGAACACAGCGATCGGAATCTTCTTCTCCGCGCTTCTGTTCGCGGCGCTCACGACCGGAACCTCGGCGCGAAATCTCGATCCCAGCGTGTTCCCGTCCGAGCTCGCGAACAACCTGACCCAGATGATCCAGGGACTCGTCGTCCTGTTCGTCGGCGCCGAGCTCCTCATCCTCGGGCTCTGGCAGTCAGGGCGGCGACGGGCGCGCAAAGCCGAGAGCCGCGTCGAATGAGCGCCGGGGCAGAGGCCTCCCGCAGGCCGAATGTGACGACTCGGCTCGTCACTGCACGCACCGTAGGCATCGCGGGCATCGTCGCCGGCGCGGTCGCGTTATGGCTAGCGCTTCCGCCGCTGACGCTGCGGACCGTTGCAGCGCCGATCGTCGTCGGATCACTCGCGGCGATCCTCGGCGTGGGCGCGATCACGCGTGGCGAGAAACGCGTCGGTTGGGGTGCCGTCGTCGCCGGGCTCGTTGGGATGGTGGGCGGCGTGGCCGCTGCGCAGGCGAGCTCCACGCATCTCGAGGACGTCATCACGTGGTCGACGATCGTCTCGCTCGGGCTCGTGTGGACGACACCGCTGACGTTCGCGGCAATCGGCGGTCTGGTCTCCGAGCGCAGCGGCGTCGTGAACATCGGCCTCGAGGGGATGATGCTGATGGGGGCGTTCTTCGGGATCTGGGGTGCCGACGTGACGGGCTCGTGGTGGGGCGGCCTCGTGATCGGGATGATCTCGGGCGGGGCGCTGGCCCTCGTCCACGCCGTCTTCGCCATCCATCTCCGCGCGGATCAGATCGTGAGCGGGACGGCCGTCATCTTCATCGCGTGGGGCCTCACCGGCTATCTCTACAACAGTCACTACGGCTATGACGGGACGCCCGGGGACGTTTCGGCCGTTCCGGCGTTCAACCCCACCTGGCTCGGCCACGTTCCTCCGCACGCACTTGGACAGTTCCTCACCGACTCGCTGAGCGGCATCAGCCTCATGACGATCATGGCCGTCCTACTCGTACCACTCTGCTGGCTCGTCATCTTCCGGACCCCGCTCGGGCTTCGGATTCGCTCATGCGGCGAGCACCCGCGCGCCGCCGACACGGTCGGCATCAACGTCTACCGCATCCGTTACGGGTCCGTCGTCATGTCCGGCGTTCTCGCGGCGATGGGCGGCGTGTACCTCTCCATCGGCTTCAACCACAACTTCACCGAGAAGATGACGGCCGGCCTCGGCTTCATCGCCCTCGCCGCACTCATCTTCGGCAACTGGAGGCCGTTCGGGGCGTTCGTAGCGTGCCTTCTGTTCGGGTTCTCGCAAGCGCTGGCGCCCCAGTTCCAGAACGTCGACGCGTGGGCCGCCTACGGCACGCTGTTCAACGCGCTGCCGTACCTGCTCACGCTTGTCGCGGTCGCAGGGGTCATCGGCCGGACCGTGCCACCCGCGGCAGACGGCCGTCCATACATCAGGCAGTAGAGTGGCCTCGTTCGGCACAGCCGCCCGCGGCTCCGTCGTCGCGGGCGGGGCGTCCGTGGCGACCCTGCCCGTCGCCGTCTACCTCACCCGCTTCAGCACGACATACGAGCTCGTCCACGCGGGCTTCGCCATCCCGCTCGCTGTCGTGCTCGGAGTTGCGGCACTCGTGCTCGCGCGACGAGCCCGCAGGCGCTCGTCCGTGAGCATCACCTCGAACGGCGGCAGCAGGGCCGCCACAGCAGGGCACGTCCTCGGCGTCCTCGGCCTCTGCCTCGCGGCCTCGGCGCTCGTCGCGCTCGGCGTCTTCGGCCTGCTCGAGTACGTCGGTTCGCGGGGCTGACGAGCCGCGGGCACGAGTCACTAGACTTCCGCGTTCATGTTCGACATCGGCTCCAGCCTCCGCGAGGCGCGCCTTCGTCAGGAGCTCGACTTCCCAGAGCTCGAGGAACGCACGAAGATCCGCCCGAAGTACCTCCGCGCCCTCGAGGACGAGCGCTTCGACATCCTGCCCGCGCCGACATACGTGCGCGGCTTCCTGCGCTCCTACGCGGAAGCGCTCGGCCTCGACGGTCAGCCGTTCGTCGACGAGTACAACTCCCGCTTCACGGTCGGCGAGGACGACGCCCCGCTTCGCGCCCGACGCGCGCCTGCTCCGCGCCGCGACCGCGGCCCGCGGGAGTCGCGGATGGCTGCCGTCGCGCTCGTGGCGATTGCGATCGCGACGGCGCTCGTGATCGCCGCGTGGAAGTTCGGCGGTCCGGAGGGTGAAGCGGTGCCGGGGCTGCAGGGTACGAACACGCCGAGTCGCTCCCACGCCCAGGGCCAGGTCCATCTCGTCGTCGGCGCGACGAGCGGGAACTCGTGGATGGAGGTGCGCCTGGGCTCGACCTCGGGGAAGCTTCTCTACTCGGGCACGCTCGAGCGCGGTCAGCACAAGTCGTTCGACGGACGCTCCCTTCAGCTTGCGCTCCGCGCGCCGCACAACGTCACGGTGCGCGTGAACGGCAACCGGGTCGAGTTGCCGGACGGATCGACCTTCGTCGTCACCGCCCGGCACGTCACGCGGACCACCGCTTGAGCCGACCCCGGGCGGCGATCGTCGTCACGGGCTCGGAGCTCGTCAGGGGTGAGCGGAACGACCGCAATGGACCGTTCCTCGCAGCCGAGGTGGTGCGCCTCGGGCTCGAGCCGGAGCGGATAGCGATCGTCGGTGACGGCGTCGACGACCTCGACGCCGCGTTCCGCGAGGCATTCACCGCCGATCTCTGCCTCGTGTCGGGTGGTCTCGGGCCGACGCACGACGACCGTACGGTCGAGCTCGTGGCCCGTGTGGCAGGACGCTCGCTCGTCCTCGACGAGGCCCTCGAGCAAGCGATCGGCGCGATCTCGCAAACGATTGCCGAGCGCCTGCGGCGTCCGTATTCGGACTTCACGCCCGGGGTTCGCAAGCAGGCGACGCTTCCGGAAGGCGCACTCTCGCTCGGGCTCGCGGGCACGGCGCCGGGCATGGTGCTAGACACGGGTGGATGTGTCGTGGTCGTGCTCCCGGGCCCGCCGCGCGAGCTGCAGCGGCTGTGGCCGCGCGCGCTCGAGACAGAGCCGGTGCGCCGCGTCCTCGAGCGCGCTCCCGCGCGCGTTCATCACGTCCTTCGGTTCTTCGGCACGCCGGAGTCCGCCGTCGCGGAGGCGCTCGCAGGCGCGGGCGGCGAGAGTGACGGAGTCGACGTGACCATTTGCGCGCGCGAGTTCGAGATCCACGTGGACGTCTTCGTCGAGCCCCACGCCGACGAGCAGGGCGCGCGGGTTGTCGACGCGCTCCGCTCCGCGCTCGGCGTCCACCTGTTCTCCGAGGACGAGCGTTCGATCTCGGAGCTCGTGCTCGAGCTCTGCCGCGGGCAGGGCCTGACGCTCGCGACGGCCGAGTCGTGCACTGGTGGCATGGTGGCGGCCCGCCTCACCGCCGTTCCCGGCGCGAGCGACGTCTTCCGTGGAGGGGTGGTCGCCTATGCGAATGCCGTCAAGGAGCTCGAGCTGGACGTCCCCGAGGCGCTGATCGCCGAGCACGGCGCCGTCTCCGCCGAGGTCGCCCAGGTCATGGCGGCAGGCGTGCGCTCCCGGCTCGGAGTCGACGTCGGAGTCGCCGTGACGGGCGTTGCCGGGCCTGACGGGGGCACGGACGACAAGCCGGTCGGGCTCGTGTTCGTCCACGCGTCCGGGCCCGGAGGCGAGAAGGCCGTGCGCACGGAGCTCCCCGGTGACCGCGAGATGATTCGCGGGCGCGCGACGGCTGCGGCACTGCATCTCGTTCGTCGCTTGTTGGAGAGTCGTCACACGGACGCGTGAGCGCGGCCGCTACCGTCGAGGGGGATGACGCGCTCCGGCTGTTCCTCGCCCTCGAGCTCCCCCGCGACGTATCGGAGGAGCTCGCCCGCTGGGGCGAGCAGATCGTGCTGGGCGGTGGCCGTCGCGTCACGACGTTCCACGTCACGCTCGCCTTTCTCGGCCCGACGCCACGATCCGCTCTCGACGCGATCCTCGGCGTCCTGCGCGACGAGGCTGCGACGACCGAGTCCTTCGAGCTCGAGCCCGCCCGGTACCGGGAGACACGCACCGTCGGAATGGTCGTCCTCGCCGATCCGAGCGGAAGGGCAACCGGCCTGGCCGGGCGCCTGCAGGGTCGGCTCGAGCGTTCGGGGGTCTACGTCCCGGAGCGCCGGCCGTGGCTCCCACACGTCACCGTGCTGCGGTTCCGCGCGAGACCGAAGCTGGAGCCGCCGCTCCCCGATCTCGGTGCGTTCGCTCCGTCCGGCGTCGCTGCTTTCCTTTCACGCCTGCGCCCGACCGGCGCGCAGTACGAGGTTCTCGAATCGTGTTCGCTAGGAAAACAGCCCGACGCCTGATACCGAAGCCGCGATCCGGCTGGTTCTACGGATCTTTCGCGCACTGCGCAAAGCACAGGAGGATGAGATGAAGCGCGAGGAAGCACTCGATGTCGCACTCGGCCAGATCGAGCGCCAGTTCGGCAAGGGTTCGGTGATGCGCATGAGCGACCGGCCGCAGGTCTCGATCGGGGCCGTGTCGACGGGCTCGCTCGCGCTCGACATGGCTCTCGGGATCGGCGGCCTCCCGCGCGGGCGCATCGTCGAGATCTACGGCCCCGAGGCCTCCGGCAAGACGACCTTGGTCTACCACGTGATGGCCGAGGCTCAGCGTCGCGGGGGCATCTGCGCGTTCATCGACGCCGAGCACGCGATGGACCCGTCGTACGCACGCCGTATCGGCGTGGACATCGACCAGCTGCTCGTGTCGCAGCCCGACACCGGAGAGCAGGCGCTCGAGATCACCGAGCTGCTGATCCGCTCGGGCGCGCTCGACATCGTCGCGGTCGACTCGGTTGCCGCGCTCGTCCCGAAGGCCGAGATCGAGGGCGAGATGGGCGACTCGCACGTCGGGCTCCAGGCGCGGCTCATGAGCCAGGCGCTGCGCAAGCTCGCCGGCACGCTCAATCGCACCGACACGATCTGCATCTTCACGAACCAGCTGCGCGAGAAAATCGGGGTGATGTTCGGGAACCCGGAGACGACGCCCGGGGGGCGCGCCCTCAAGTTCTACGCGTCGGTCCGTCTCGACATCCGCCGGATCGAGACGCTCAAGGACGGAGCGGAGGCTTTCGGCAACCGCGTCCGGGTCAAGGTCGCGAAGAACAAGGTGGCGCCGCCGTTCAAGCAGGCCGAGTTCGACATCGTCTACGGGTCGGGCATTCCGTGGGAGGGCACCGTCCTCGACGTCGGTCTCGAGAAGAAGGTCGTCCAGAAAGCGGGCTCGTACTTCAGCTTCGGGGACGAGCGTCTCGGCCAGGGCCGCCAGAACGCCACGAGCTTCCTCTCCGAGAACCCCGACCTCGTCCAGCAGATCCTCGCCCAGATCCAGGCGGAGGCCCCCGACGAGCAGATCATCTCGGCGCGTCTCCTGCCGTCGCGATCGCGCGAGGAGGCAGTCGTCGAGATCGAGGCCGAAGAGCCGGTCGCGATCGAGAGCTGAGCCGGTGGGAGAAGACGCGGTCGAGCAGGCGCTCCGCTCGTTGCGCCACCGGGAACGCAGCGCCGCCCAGATCGAGCGCCACCTCGAGGCACGTGGGGTCGACGAGGCGGCTCGCGTCGACGCCCTCGCCACGCTCGGTCGCACCGGTCTCGTCGACGACCGCCGGTTCGCGGAAGCTCGAGCGCGCACGCTCGCCGACCGCGGCGCAGGCGACGCCTTCATCCGCCACGACTTGAACGCGGCCGGCGTCGATCGCGACACCGTCGAGGACGCGCTCGGAGCGCTCGAGGACGAGTCGGTCCGTGCGCGGCGAGTCGTCGAGCGGAGGGGCTCCGACCCGCGAACGGCGCGCTACCTCATCGGCAAGGGCTTCTCGGTAGAGGTCGCCCAGGCGGCCGTTGCGGGGTACGGCATCGAGTCGTTAGGATGACCTCGCTTTCATCTGCTGTTTTTCCTGCACGCACACGCTTTCTGAATCGATGCCCTCCATTCCGACCCTCGATCAGCCTTCACCGAACTCCGCTGGCACCTGGCGACGGAGGCGTTTCTTCCTGACGTAGTCGCCCGGTCAGAACGGCCACGACCGTGCAGGTCGGCGGCCGGATGAGAGCACCCGCGGGAGAGCCCCGCGGCCAACGACGTCCTCCACGGAGGTTGCATGCTCTCCGCCGGCGCACTACTCATCGGAATCCTCGTCGGAGCGGTCGTCGCGTCGGTTCTGCTGGTCGCGTCGTCGCGCTCGCGCGTCCGTACCGCGCGTGACGAGCGCGAGAGGCTCCTCGACGAGGCCCGCCGCGAGGCCGATTCGATGCGTCGCGAGGCGCAGGTCGAAGCGCGCGAGCAGGCCGTCTCGCTCCGAAGCGAGATCGAGAGCGAGGTGCAGGACCGAAGAGTCGAGATCGCGAAGGTCGAGGAGCGTGTCCTGCAGAAGGAGCACGAGGTCGATTCGCGCCTGACGGAGCTCGAGCGGAAGGAGCAGGGCCTCGGCGATCGCGAGGTTCACGCCAAAACGCTCCAGGAGGAGCTCCGGGATGCGCAGCGCGACGCGCTCGTCTCCCTCGAGAAGATCTCCGGCCTCACGGTGCACGAGGCGCGGCAGCAGCTCCTCGAGCGTTCGAAGGACCTCGTCAGGCACGAGCTCGCGCGTGAAGTCCGTCAGATGGAAGAGGAGGCGCGCTCGGATGCCAGGCGGCGGGCGCGCGCACTCGTGGCGGATTCCCTGCAGCGGGTCGCGGCCAGCCACACGGCAGAGGCGACCGTGACGGTCGTCGAGCTCGCCTCGGACGACCTGAAGGGAAGGATCATCGGTCGCGAGGGACGGAACATCCGCTCGCTCGAGCACCTCACCGGCGTCGACTTCATCATCGACGACACCCCGCACGCGGTCGTGCTGTCGTCGTTCGATCCGCTGCGCCGCGAGGTCGCGCGCATGACGCTCGACCGCCTGATCGAGGACGGCCGGATCCACCCGGCCCGGATCGAGGAGATGTACTACCAGGCGAAAGCCGAGCTCGAGGAGCACATCGTCCAGGCGGGCGAACAGGCCGTCTTCGAGGCGAACTGCGGCGAGTTCCACGAGGAGCTCGTCCGCGCGCTCGGACGGTTGCGCTATCGCACGAGCTACGGCCAGAACGTCCTCAAGCACACGCTCGAGGTCGTGCACCTCGGGGGGATCATGGCGGCGGAGCTCAAGGCTGGCGTGAAGACGACGAAGCGGGCCGCGCTCCTCCACGACATCGGCAAGGCCGTCAGCCACGAGGTCGACGGCTCGCACGCCCTCATCTCCGCACAGCTCGCCCGCCGCTGCGGAGAGTCCGAAGGCGTCGTCCACGCGATCGAAGCGCATCACTACGAGGTGCAGCCGCAGACCGTCGAGGCCGTGCTCCTCATCACCGCCGACGCGATCTCGGCATCCCGCCCCGGCGCGCGAGGAGAGAGCCTCGAGCACTACATCCGCCGACTCGAGGCACTCGAGGGAATCGCCATCGCCAAGTCCGGCGTCGCGAAGGCGTACGCGTTGCAGGCCGGCCGGGAGATCCGCGTCATCGTGGAGCCGGCGGAGATCGACGACGACGCGGCCGTCCTCCTCTCGCACGAGATCGCCCGAGACATCGAAGACCAGCTCGAGTATCCCGGCC
Organism: uncultured Gaiellaceae bacterium; assembly: GCA_963846995.1. Taxonomy (GTDB): domain Bacteria; phylum Actinomycetota; class Thermoleophilia; order Gaiellales; family Gaiellaceae; genus GMQP-bins7. The sequence goes on from CAWJYD010000008.1 coordinate 188,952, forward strand.
AGGTGAAGGTCGTGGTCATCCGGGAGAGCCGCGCGATCGAGGTGGCGAAGTAGACGGCTGATCTGCGGCACACCGCCGTCGACTCGCGATCGACTCGCACGCTGCGCGACGCATCGTGCAGTCGCCGCCCGGAACGTCGCTTCTCCGGTTCGATGCCGGCGGGCTCGTGGTCGAGCGGAGCAGAGCCCGCTTGCGGCGTCCCTACAATGGCCCGCTGATGCGCCGCTACCACGTCACGACGTTCGGCTGCCAGATGAACGTGCACGACTCGGAGCGCATCAAGGGGATGCTCGAGTCGCTCGGTCTCGGCGAGTCGCAGTCCGCCGAGGAGGCGGACGTCGTCGTGTTCAACACCTGCACCGTCCGCGAGAAGCCCGACACGCGCCTTGCCGCGCACCTCGGAAACGCGGCGGCGCTCAAGCGACGCCGGCCGGACCTCGTAGTAGCGGTCGGCGGGTGTTATGCCGAGGCGCAGCGGGAGCGCATCTTCGAGCGGTATCCCTTCGTCGACGTCGCGTTCGGGCCTGGTTCCATCCCGCACCTCGGCGACTGGATCGCGGCGGGAGGCTATGCGGTCGACCGCGGCCGCTTCGGGACGCACGAGCATTTCGCAGCGGATCTCCCCCAGCAGGCTGGACCGCGCTTCCAGGCCTGGGTTCAGGTTTCGATGGGATGTAACTCGGCCTGCGCGTACTGCATCGTCCCGGCCGTCCGTGGGCGCGAGCAGAGCCGCCGTCCAGGCGACATCGTCGCCGAGGTGACGAGGCTCGCCTCCGAAGGAGTACGAGAGGTCACCCTTCTCGGCCAGAACGTGAACTCGTGGGGACGCGACCTTGCTCCGGCGCTCCGCACGGAGTTCGGCGAGCTCCTGCGGGCGTGCGACGCGGTCGCGGGCATCGAGCGGATCCGGTTCACGAGCCCGCACCCGAAGGACTTCCGCGAGCCTGTCGTCACGGCGATGGCCGAGTGCCCGAGCGTCTGCGAACACGTGCATCTCCCGGCTCAATCAGGATCCTCTCGGATCCTCAAGTCGATGCGGCGGACGTACGACCGGAATCGCTACCTGCGCCTGGTCGACCGCCTTCGTTCGGCGATCCCCGACCTTGCACTTGGAACCGATCTCATCGTCGGCTTCCCGGGCGAGACGGACGCGGACTTCGCCGAGACGATGTCACTCGTGGAGGAGGTGGGCTTCGACAGCGCCTTCACGTTCATCTTCTCGCCCCGATCGGGCACGGCCGCCGCCGACCTACCGGATCAGATCCCCGACGCCGTCAAGCACGCGCGGCTCGAGGAGCTCGTCGAAGTCGTGCAGCGCGTCGGGGCTACCCGAAACGCCACCCGCGTCGGCCGCACCGAGGAGGTGCTCGTCGAGGGCCCGAGCCGAACCGATCCCTCCCTCTGGCGCGGCCGCACTCGACGCAACACGACGATCGTCTTCTCCGGCCACGTCGCGGCCGGCGAGCTCGTCGACGTGCTCATCGAAGGCTCCACCTCGACGACGCTCCGCGGTCGAGTGGCGTCACTCGTCGCAGCCTGAGGATGAACGTTCTCACTCTTGGCACCGTCCGTGAGCCACTCGTACGGAATTCCTCGTTAGGCTTGCAGCGGGTGGTGGGCCGGGGTGCCCCAGTCAAATTGACCAAATTCGGCCCGGAAGTGATCGCCATCTTCGGGCCGACTGCCTCCGGCAAGTCTGCAGTTGCGGAGGCTCTCGCCCGCCGAATCGGCACGGATGTGGTCTCTGCCGACGCGCTTCAGGTCTACCGCGGGCTGCCGATCCTGACGAACCAGCCGCTCGCACCCGTACGCCTTGTCGGAATTCGCGAGCTCTCGGAGACGATGTCGCTCGGCGAGTACGCGCCTCTGGCACACGAGCAGATCGACCAGCTCGTCGCGGCCCACGGCAGCGCGGTGGTTGCAGGAGGCACCGGCCTGTACCTGCGTGCGGCGCTGGCCGACCTCCGTATACCGCCCGCGGGCGACCCGGAGCGCCGCGGGGCGCTGGAGCGGCTCTACGACGACGACCCCTCGGCAGCCCTCGACCGCCTACGGCGCCTGGATCCGGCTGCGGCAGAAACCGTCCACCTTCGCGATCGCCGGCGAGTCGTACGCGCCCTCGAGCTCGCCGCGGTCGGAGCGTCGCTCGCCGACGGTGGCAGGCTCTGGTCACCGGAGACCCGACGCCCGACGCTGGTCGTCGGCCTCGGTGTCTCCGAGGCCGAGCTCGATCGTCGAATCGACGAGCGCACGGACGCGATGGTCGCGCGCGGGGTCGTCGACGAGGTGAGCGCGGCAGTGCGCTCAGGCATCTCGCCGACTGCCGAGAAGGCCCTCGGCCTCCGCGAGCTCTCCACGCTCCCGCTGGCCGAGGCGCGCGGCAGGATCGTGACGCGTACGCGCCGCTATGCGGCGTACCAGCGAAAGTGGATGCGCCGGATCCCAGGCATCGAGATGGTCGACGCCGAACGCCCCCCGGAGCACGTCGCCGATGCGATCCTCGACCTGGCGCGCGCTCGGTAACTCGTACGTCCTCGTCGAGCCGAGGGACGCTCGACTGACCGCTGTGGAGGCACGCGATCTCTCGCGCTCGACGGACGGAGTGGTGGAGGTCGTCAGCGTGGACCACGACCGGCTGATCGTCGAGATCTGGAACCCCGACGGCTCGCTCGCGGAGCTCTCGGGGAACGGCACCCGCATAGCCGCCGCGTGGCACGCGGCCGCTTCCGGTGCACGCGACGTCGAGATCGTCGTCGGCGAGCGCCGGACTCTGGCGCGCATGCGTGCGGACGGACTCGTGGAGCAGGAACTGGGGGAAGTCGTCGTCGGTCGGCCCGAGACGGTCGCAGGGATCGAGGTGGTGCCCGTGTCGGTCGGAAATCCCCACGCGGTCGTGCTCGGCGACCCCGACGCGATCACGGACGTCGGGCCTGAACTCGAGACGCATGAACGCTTTCCGGACCGCACGAACGTCCAGGTCGCGCGCATCGACGGCCCCGGTGAGGTCACCGCGCGGGTGTGGGAGCGCGGTGTGGGGGAGACGCCCTCCTCGGGCACCGGTGCGGTCGCTGTCGCCGCGGCGACCCACGGGGCAGGCGACGTGGTCGTCCACTTTCCCGGCGGGGATCTCCTCGTGAGGCTGGCCGACGGCCGGGCGACGCTCGTCGGCACAGCCGAGCGGGTGAGCTAGCCGGCCGCCAACTCGACGATCCGGCCGTCCGGGTCGCGGAGGTATGCAGATCTGCCCCACGGGTAATCCCGTGGCTCGATCACGATCGTACGGCCGGTCGCGACGAGGTCGGCGAACACCGCGTCGACATCGCCTACGCCGAGCGCGACGTGATCCTCGTTCGGAGGGCCGTCGGTCATCCCCGCGGCACGCTCGTGCACGAGGAGCGTCGTTCCCCCGACCTCGAAGACGGCACCGCCTGGCCACTCCGACACGGGCTCGGAGCCGAGCAGCTCGCGATAGAACGCCTTGGTCGCGGCCACGTCGTCGGTGAACAGCGCAACCTCCGCGAGCCTCGTCACGTCGCGATCTCGAACTCCCGGAGCACGTCGTTGAGCGAGGTCTTGAGGTCGGTCGACGCGCTTCGCTCGCCGACGATCAGGGCGCACGGGAGCTCGTAGCTACCGGCCGGATACGTCTTCGGGCGCGTCCCGGGGAGAACGACCGAGCGCGGAGGGACGTAGCCGCGGTGCTCGACGGGTGCGGAGCCCGTCACGTCGATGACGGGAACCGAGGCGGACAGGACGACGTTGGGCGCGATGACCGCCTCGGCACCGACGACGACTCCCTCGACCACGACGGCTCGCGAGCCGATGAAGGCTCCGTCTTCGATCACCACCGGCTGGGCCTGCGGAGGCTCGAGCACGCCGCCGATGCCGACGCCACCGGAGAGATGCACGTCCGCGCCGATCTGGGCGCACGAGCCCACTGTCGCCCACGTGTCGACCATCGTCCGCGGGCCGACCCAGGCGCCGATGTTCACGAATCCCGGCATGAGCACCACGCCCTCCGACAGGAACGAGCCGTACCGGGCGACACCCGGCGGCACGACGCGGACTCCGCGATCGGCGTAGTCGGCCTTCACGGGGATCTTGTCGAGGAAGTGGAGTCCGCCGACCTCCATCGGCTCCACCTTGCGCAGGCGGAAGTAGAGGAGGATCGCCTTCTTCACCCACTCGTTCACGCGCCAGCCGTCGCCGTCGTGTTCGGCCACCCTGATCTCGCCCGCGTCGAGCCGCGCGATCGCGTCCTCGATGGGCGCTGCGTCGAGCTCGTTCGACGACCACAGCTCCTCGATCCTCTGCGCGAGCTCCATCAGACGCCATCCTCCCCGATGGGAGTCGTAGTGAACTCGCGCAGCGTCTCGTAGGCACGGACGAGGGCGGCGATTTCCACCCGCTCCTCGGGATGGTGCGCGAACGCCGTATGGCCAGGCCCGAAGTTGACGGCGTCGAGACCGCGCGCGGTGAAGTCGGCGACGTTCGTCCATGCCTGCTTGGGGCGAATCTCGAGCCCACCCGCGCGCTGCAGCGCGCGCACCGCAGGCGAGTCGACGACGACGGCTGCCGGCGGGCCGTTGCTCACGATCTCGAGCGCGGCTGCCTCCGGGACGAGCGTCGTGAGGTACGCCTCGGCCTCGGCCGGAGTGCGATCTGGCGGGTAACGCAGGTTGAGCGTCGCCGTGGCGCTCCCGGGGATCACGTTGTCCGCGATCCCGGACTCGAAGCGCGTGACCGAGAGCACCTCCTTGAACTCGAGGCCACCCACGACAGCCGTCCGCGGCTCCAGGTCCAGCAGCGGAGCGAGGCCCCGAACGCCGCGAGCGAGTGCGCTGTCGGCATCCCACGGGCGCGCCGAATGGCCACTCGTCCCACTGAACGCGAGGCGGGCGACGACGTTCCCGAGGCAGCCGGCCTGAATCGTCAGGTCGGTCGGCTCGAGGACGATCGCCAGCTCCGCATCGCGCACGGCCCGTGACCCGGCGAACAGCGCGGGGAGCGGATTGTGCTCTGCCGGAAGCTCCTCGCGACCGAACAGCAGCAGCGCGAGGTCGCACGTCGCGCCGTCCGGATCGAAATCCCGCGCCAGCTCGAGCGCGACTGCGAGCCCGCCCTTCATGTCGCTCGCGCCGAGGCCGTGGACGGCGCCGTCGGCGATCCGGCCGGGGAGATTGTCCTGTGCCGGAACCGTGTCGTAGTGGGCGGCGAGGACGACGAGCGGAACATGCTCCCGCCGGGACGAGACGAAGAGGAAGACTTCGTCCCCGGCGAACTCGGCCTCCCACTCGGGCGGGGCGAGTGCGAGCAGATGCTCCCGGATCGCGTCCTCCTGCCCGCTCTGCGAAGGGATATCGACGAGTTCGAGCGTCCGCGCGGCGAGGCGGTCGGCGAGCGCGGTCACGGCCGGAGCGTACAGCGGCATAATCCTGCGGTGACTCCGCGCCAGCCCGATCCCGTCTCTGGGGCGGAGCCGGAGCGCGGCCTCCTCGTCGGCGTGTATCCGAAGGGCTCCGAGCCTGCAGTCGAGCTCGCCGAGTTGCGTGAGCTCGCGCGAACCGCCGGCGTCGTCCCGGTCGCCGACGTCACGCAGCAGCGCGTCCACCCCGATCCGCGCACGTTCGTGGGCAAGGGAAAACTGCGTGAGCTCGAGGGCGCCTATGCCGAAATGGGGGCCGAGGTCCTGCTCGTGGACGACGAGCTCTCGCCGACGCAGCAACGTGCGCTCGAGGACGCGCTGAAGGCACGCGTGGTCGACCGCACGCAGCTCATCCTCGACATCTTCGCGCAGCACGCCCGCAGTGCGGAGGGCAAGCTCCAGGTCGAGCTCGCCCAGCTCGAATACAACCTCCCGCGCATGCGCGGTATGTGGCAGCACCTCGAGCGCCTCGGAGGGGGCGTCGGGACACGCGGCCCGGGGGAGAGCCAGCTCGAGACCGACCGGCGCATCGCGCGCACGCGGGTCTCGCTCCTCAAGCGGCGGCTCCGCGGCCTGAGCGGACAACGCTCGACGAGGCGCAAGGAGCGCATGCGCACGAGCACGCCGACCATCGCGCTCGCCGGGTATACGAACGTCGGAAAGTCCACGCTTCTCAACGCGCTGACCGGAGCGCATTCCTCAGTGGACGACAGGCTGTTCGAGACGCTCGACCCGACCACCCGGGCGTTCGAGCACGACGGCAAGCGCTACCTCGTGACCGACACCGTCGGTTTCATCCGACGGCTGCCAACGCAGCTCGTCGAGGGCTTCGCGGCGACGCTCGAGGAAACGCTCGTCGCCGATCTCGTGCTCCACGTCGTCGACGCCTCGCTGTCCGAGGAACGTCTCGTCGAGACGATCGACGCCGTGACGGCCGTGCTCGACGAGATCGGGGCGGCCGACATCCCCGTCGTGCTGGCGCTGAACAAGATCGACGCACTCGACTCGCTGGCACGCCATCGGATCGAGAGGTCGTATCCGCGCGCCCTCGCCATCTCGGCGCGGACCGGAGAGGGGCTCGACGAGCTGAAGTCCCGGATCGCGGAGCTCTTCTCCGACCGGTTCGAGGACGTGCGTCTGCTCGTGCCGTTCTCCGAGGGGCGCGCGCTCGCGGCCCTCTACGACCTGGGCGCTCCGATCGCGGAGCGCCGCGACACGTCGGAGGGCGTTCGCATTCGCGCGCGGCTTCCGCGATCCGAGGCCTCGCGCTTCGCGCGGTTCCTCGTCTCGGACGAGCCCGAGCTCGAGGCCTCCGCTCGGTGATCGACGTACGCGTGCGGCGGCTCCGGGAGGACGCAACGCTTCCGGAGCGGGCGTATGACGGCGACGCTGGGCTCGACCTCGCGTCCTGCGAGACCGCCGTGCTTGGCCCTGGCGAGCGCGCCGTCGTCGCGACCGGAATCGCCGTCGAGATACCCGAGGGATACGCGGGGTTCGTGCAGCCGCGCTCGGGGCTCGCGGCACGACACGGCATCGGCGTCGTGAACGCGCCCGGCCTGATCGACTCGGGGTACCGCGGGGAGATTCGCGTTGTGCTCCTGAACACGGACCGCGTCTCGGAGTTCAAGGTCGTCCCCGGCATGCGCATCGCGCAGCTCGTGATCGCTCCCGTCGCGTCGGTGCAGCTCGTCGAGGCGGACGAGCTCGCCAGCAGCGAGCGCGGAGCGCGCGGTTTCGGATCCTCGACGAGCTGAGTGTTGACCGAGCCGCGGATCCGCGTGTCGGCGATCCTCCGCTGGGAGGGGCGCATCCTGCTCCTTCGCCACGAGAAGTCGAGCGGGGAGATCTGGCTGCTGCCGGGCGGCGGGGTGCAGACGGGGGAGAGTCTCGTGCGCGCCCTTCGTCGGGAGCTGCAGGAGGAGACCGGGCTCTTTCCCGAGGGCGTCGAGATTCCACTGGAAGGCCCGGTTGCGATCGTCGACTCCATCGCGCCCTCTTCGGAGCCGAGGCGCAAGCATGTCGTGCACGTGATCTTCGCGGCCGACGTCACGGGCTCCCTCGAGGACGTCGTGTCGCAGGACGAAGCGGTTCGCGGTCATCGCGCGTTCCGTCTGCGCGAGCTCGAAGCCATCACCCTCCACCCGCCGATCCATCGCTTCCTGCAGCGCTGGCAACCCGGTGACCCGGCGGCGTACCTCGGGGAGATGTGGATCCCCTGATGCTGTCTTCTGACGCAATTGGCACGCTTCCGGTCACCACGCGTCACGATTTCCTCGTTACGCTTGCAGTGGGTGGTGGGCCGGGGTGCCCCTCGGAAATAGCGCTCTCAGCGGCGACCGCCGCGCTTCCGGGCCCGCTCGGCCGAGACGCGAAACGCCTCGGCCTCGAGCTCGTCGGGTAACGGCGCCAGCAGATCCGATCCATTCACGCCGGCGTGCGTCAACGCGCGCGCAAGGAGCCAATCGGCGAGCCAGGGGTTCCGCGGAAGGAGGGGCCCGTGCAGGTACGTACCGACCGCGTTTCCGAGCACGCAGCCCTCGGCTCCCGACGAGCCGTCGTTGCCGAACCCGTATACGACCCGGCCGAGCGGCACCGCGTCGGAATCGAGGAGCGTCCGCCCCGCGTGGTTCTCGAAACCCGCGAGCTGGCGCCCTCGCGTCGAGTCGAGCGCACAGTCGAGCAAGACGTCGCCGATCATGCGAACCTCGCCGGCAACCGTCTCGTGCGGGAAGAGACCGGCGCCGGGCATGAGCGAGCCGTCGCGTCCCCGGTAGCCGCGACCGAGGAGCTGGTAACCGCCGCACACGGCGAGCAGTGCGACGCCGTGCTCCTGCGCCGCCCGAAGCGCGTCGCTCTTTGCGGACAGGTCGGGCGCGATGAGCAGCTGCTCACGATCCTGGCCGCCGCCCACGTAGAGCAGGTCGAAAGCCGTCGGATCCAGCTCGTCCCCGAGCCCGACCGAGCGCACGTCCAGCTCGTGACCGCGCAGCGCAGCGCGACGCGTGAGCACCGCGATGTTCCCACGGTCGGCGTAGATGTTGAGGTACTCGGGGTAGAGATGGCCGACGCGGATCCTCATGCCGTGTTCTCCCAGTACGGGCGGACTACACCTCGGTCGCCGAGAAGTCCGCGCAGCGCCAGCATCGCCGTGTAGGTCGGCAGGACGACGAGCTCGGTGCCCGCGTCGACGAGGGCCAGCCCGCGGTCGAGCGCCCGCTCGAGCGAGGGGATCACCTCCAGCCGATCCGACGCGAGTCCACCGTAGGTCATCCGGAGTCCGAGCTCCGCCGCGCGCTGACCCGTCACCACGACATGGCCCACGTGCTCGAGGAGCGGCTCGAAGTCGACGTCCCAGATCCACGAGACGTCGCGGCCGTCGGCGATGGCGTCGTTGAGCGCGAGCACGAGCACCGGTGGGACACCGGTTTCGAGCGTGCGAACGACCTCGTTTGCGCCGGCAGGGTTCTTGATCAGCAGGAGGACGATCGACTTGCCGCCGGTCGCTATGCGCTCGAATCGTCCGAATGCCGCGCCGAAGCGCTCCAGCCCTGTTCGAACCTCCTCGAGCGATGCCCCGACCGCGAGCGCCACGCTCGCAGCTGCGACGGCGTTGTAGACGTTGTACAGGCCTGGCAGTCGGAGCTCGATCGTCGTGTCGCCGACCGGCGTCTGCAACGCGAACCGCGAGGCGTGGAGACCACGGAGCTCGATCTCGCGCGCGGCGACGTCGAGCGGCGGCCTCGCGTGGCCGCAGCTCGGGCAGCGGTAGTCGCCCAGGTGGCCTACGTATGCCGCCTCGAACGTGTACGGCGCACCGCAGCGCAGGCAGTACTTCGAGTCCGCGGCGTGCGGAAGCTTCTGACGCGCCTGGCGCGGGTCGTCGAGGCCGTACCGGATCGCTGTCGAGCGCCCGTCGGCGAGGTCGGCGACGACGGCGTCGTCCGCGTTCACCACGAGCGTCGTGGCCGCCGGCTGCGCCTCGATCGCCGCCCGCCAACGCTCGGCGACGAGCTCGAGCTCCCCGTACCGGTCGAGCTGGTCGCGAAAGAGGTTGCCGAGCGCGATCACGCGCGGTCGCAGGCGCGCGAGCGCCTCCGGGAGCGCCGCCTCGTCGACCTCGAACAGGCCGAGTTCGGGACGCTGCGCCGAGACCAGCGCCGACGCAATTCCCGAGAGCAGGTTCGCACCGGCCCGGTTCCAGGCGAGCCTGCGCCGGTCGCCGAGGATCGACGCGGTCATCGCCGTCGTCGTCGTCTTCCCGTTCGTCGCGGAAACCAGAGCAGCGCCGAGGGGGAGACGCTGCGCGAGCGCGTCGATGGAGCCCGGGTCGAGCTTCCACAGCACCTTCCCCGGGATCGTCGTGCCGCCACCGCGCCCGACGGCGCGCGACAGCGCGCCGAGGCCTCGCGCAGCCGTGGTCTCGAGGCTCAGCCGGACGCCCATCGCGCGGCGAGCGTACCCGTCATGGGGGAGAGGGCTGCTCTAGACAGTTTGCAGATTACGTAGAACGCTCTAAGCTTGTTGCAGAGATGGCGCGATCGCGCTCAGGCAAGCGCTCTTCCGTGCGCATCGACGAGTCCGCGCTCGCGGCGTTCCGTGCCGGAATGCGCCGGCGCTACACGGATGCGGACATCCTCGACGAGCTCCGCGCCGCCGCCGAGCGGCTCGGGCGGTCACCCACGATGCGCGAGTTCGCTCGCGACCCGGACGCCCGGGTGCATCCGCAGACCGTCATCGAGCACTTCGGCACGTGGAATGCGGCGAAGCGCGCCGCCGGTCTCTTCCCGCGCCGCTTTCTCACGCGCGACGAGCTGCTCGAGCAGCTGCGGAGCCTCGGCGCGGAGCTCGGACGCGCTCCGACGGCTCGCGACCTGACGGAGCGGGGGCGATCCGTGCCCTCCGCATCGCTCTACGCCCACACGTTCGGATCTCTCGGCAACGCGCTGCGCGAGGCCGGCTTCGAGGTCCTCCAGGGAGAGGAGCGGCTGGAACGTGCGATCGAGCAGGGCGCAACCCTTGCCGTCGAGCTCGGCCGGCTGCCGAAGATGGCCGACTGGGCCGAGGCGCGCCGGGCCGACTCGTCGCTTCTCTCGGAGTGGCAGGTGTACCGGTTGCTGGACGTCTCCCGCGGTGCCTGGACCGCCTTCCAGTACCTCGTGCGTGAGCGACTACGGGAGAACGGCGTCGGCGTCCTCGCCGACGGGACGCTAGGCGACTGACGCGATCGCCGCGAACCGCTCGAGGCACGAGACGGCCTCGCGGGGAGCGCGGACAGAAGGAAGGACGTTGGCCTCGCGGTAGCGTCGATCAGGGCGGAAGCGACGCTCGCGGACGACGCGGCCCGCGACGACGTGCAGAAGCCGTCCCTCGCGCACCTCGGAGACGTCGGGACGCGTGCGGAGAGCCGCCGAGACGATCGCGAGCGCACGCCGGGTCGACGCGAAGTAGAGGCCGTCCGGCGTTCTCGCGAGCCACAGTGGTCGGAGTCGGCCGCGCGCGAGGAACAGCGTGCCGTCGTCGAGCGTGTCGAGCCAGGCCGCGGCCATGGCGCCGCGGAGCTCCGAGAGCGCTCGCGGATCGTGCCGGCGAACCTCCATGAGGGCAAAGATCGCCTCGGAGTCGACGGTCATGTGCGGCTCGGCGCGCTCGATTCGGTACCGCGCGAGCAACGCATCGTCGTTCTCGACGATCCCGTTGTGGATTCCGACGACGGATCCGTGACGGATCGGATGGTTGTTCGCCTGGATCTCCGGGTGGCCCTTCGTGAAGTCGCGCACGTGGATGAGCGCGTCCCGGGCCGTCGGCGGAACAGAGAGCTCGTCGAGGAGCGCGCTCGCACCTCCGCGGAGCTTTGTCACCTCGATCTCGCCGCTGACCGAGCGGTGTGCGTAGCCGACTGCGTCCGCGCCGCGCTCCGCGATACCCGCGAGCAGCGCCTGTGCGGCCAGCGTCCGATCGACGTCTGACTCAGGGTCGAGGCTGAATCCGGCTATACCGCACATGAACCGCTACGCCGCCTCCGTGAAAATCACCGACACACAAACGTAGACGAACGCTCCGACGACGCTGTTTGTGAAGCGCGCGTTCACCGCATCGGCTTCGCCGCGTCGGACCACATCCCTCGCGGGAGTTGTCATCCCTCAAGCGGGGCAACTACACAACCGATACATGCGTCGTGGAGGGTTACGCGGCCGAGCATCTGTTCGACCCGACCGACGACGAGCAGACGTCGGCGGCAGACGACCATGCGACGCCTCGCGAGCTGCCTGGCCTCGCCGGCCCGAACGCAGACGATCCGCTCAAGCTGTACGTCCGTCAGATCGGCGACGGGCGCCTGCTCACGCCCTCGCAGGAGCGCGAGCTCGCCCGGCGGAAGGACGAGGGAGACGAGGACGCGAAGCGCCGGCTGATCGAGTGCAACCTCCGGCTCGTCATGTCGATCACGCGCAACTACACGCGCGCCGACGTGCCGCTCCTCGACCTCATCCAGGAAGGGAACCTCGGGCTCATCCGCGCGGTCGAGAAGTTCGACTACCGCCTCGGCTTCAAGCTCTCCACGTACGCGACGTGGTGGATCAAGCAGGCGATCTCACGCGCGCTCGCCGAGCAAGGGCGGACGATCCGCCTGCCCGTCCACGTCGCAGACCAGGTTCGCAAGGTGACGAAGACCCGCCGCCTGCTCGGACAGAAGCTCAACCGCGACCCGTCCCTCGACGAGATCGCGACGGAGATCGGGATCACTCCCGAGCGCGTCCAGGAATTGCTCGAGCTCATCGTCGACCCGGTCAGCCTGGAGACGCCGATCGGCGACGGCGACTCGAGCGTCGCGGATCTCATCCCCGATCAGAGCGCACAGCAGCCCGAGCTCGAGACCGCCGAGCGAGCCCGCTCGACCGAGCTCCTCCAGGCGCTCGGCAAGCTGCAGCCGCGCCAGCGGCGCGTTGTCGTCGAGCGGTTCGGCCTGGACGGCGTCCGCCCGCGCACTCTCGAGGAAGTCGGCGCGAACCTCGGCATAACGCGGGAGCGCGTGCGGCAGCTCGAGGCGAGGGCACTCCGCGAGCTACGCGCGATAGCTCCGGCGCTCGAGCTGTACCTGCGCAGCTAGACGACGTCCACCGACTGCATCTCGCGCAGGGACGCGAGACGGCGCAGCGACTCGAGCTCGATCTGCCTGACGCGCTCGCGCGTCAGGCCCAGCCGCCGGCCGATCTCCTCGAGCGTCTGCGGCTCAGCCCCCGTCAGGCCGTAGCGCATGACGACGACCTCGCGCTCGCGCTGGGGGAGGGAGGAGAGGGCGTTCCGGAGCGCCTGGCTGCGGAGGTTGAGCTCCACGGTCTCCTCGGGCAGCGGCTCGTCACCGGCGACGAAGTCGCCGAAGACTGCGTCCTCGCCGTCGCCAACCGGCGCGTCCAGGCTCGTCGACGCGCGCGCCGCCGCGCGCACCTCGAGCACCTGCTGGACCGTGAGGGAGGCCTCGTCGGCGATCTCCTCGAGGGACGGCTCGCGGCCGAGCTGCGTCCACAGCTGACGATCGGCGCGGTTGATCTTCTGGAGGCGCTCGACGATGTGCACCGGCATGCGAATCGTCCGTGCCTTGTCGGCGAGCGCCCGTGCGACGGCCTGACGGATCCACCACGTGGCGTAGGTGGAGAACTTGAAGCCGCGCCGCCAGTCGAACTTCTCCACCGCGCGAATGAGGCCGAGCGTGCCCTCCTGGATCAGGTCGAGGAACGGGAGGCCCTGGTTGCGGTAGTTCTTCGCGATCGAGACGACGAGGCGGAGGTTCGACTGGATCATCCGCTCCTTCGCTTCCATGTCGCCGCGCTCGATCCGCTTCGCCAGCTCGACCTCCTGTGCCGCCGTCAGGAGCTGGTGCCGGCCCGCCTCGCGCAGGAAGAGCTGCAGGGCATCGGTCGTCGTCTCGACGGGAGCGGTGAGCGCAACCACGGCCTCGGAGTGCGGCGGCTGCTCGACGATCTCGATCGAACGCTGGTCGAGCTCGCGCATGAGCGCGTCCTGCTCCAGCTCCGTGAGCTCGTACGTCTCGGCGACCTCGGCGAGGTCGGATGCGCGCACACTCCCGACCTGCTCGGACTGCTCGAGCAGTTGACGGATTTCCTCGATGACGAGGATGTGGTCGATGTCGATCTGAGTCACGCAGGCGGCGCGGTAGACGCGGTAGGTGAAATCTCTCGCGTTCGCGTCGCCGTGTCTAGGGGCAGACCGATATTTCCCTCGACCGAGTCAGTCCGCGGCGTCCGGCAGGCTCACGCGGTCGCGATCAGGAAGACGACCGCGATGATCGCGACGACCACGATGGCGACGAACACGAGCCGTAGGCCGTTGGCCAGCACCGATCCCCCTCGGGTAGACGGACTCGCGCCCAGGGTAGCGCGCGAGCCGCGTCAGGGTCAGGTCGTCTGCGAGGGGGGAGGCGGCGCCGCCGCGGGCGGCGACTCCTCGACCACCGTCGTGGTGGTCGTGCCGTCGGACCCGCTCGTGACGACCGTCTTCCTCCGCGTCGGAATCCATCCGACGACGATGGCGAGCCCGATGAGCAGGATCAACGCTCCGAGCACGACACCGAGGGTCTGCAGCCAGCCGAACGTGTGGCCCTCGCCGATACCGAGCGAGTCAGCGAGTGCTGCGACGGCGAGCACGACCGCTCCGACGATTCCGACGACGATTCCCATTGGTCTTGGATCATTCATGTCAGCGCGGTACCCGCCGCACGCACGTTTCACACATCGTCATGCAGATGGGGGCCGGGCCTGATCGAGCTTTCGTGAGTCAACTTGACATAACACCGGTTATCGTGCATTCGGGTCACGAAGCCGCCTCGTTGTGCGGATCCAATTTCACGACTTGCAGACGGGCCAGCGCATCAGTGAGGTCCGCGCGGCTCGGATGCAGGTAGCCCTGCGTCGTAGCCACAGACTCGTGGCGTAGGAGTTGCTGCGCCAAGAGAAGATTTCCGGACTCGCGCCAGAGGTTGTCCGCCGCCGAGTGCCGGAGCTCGTGCATCTTGATCGTCGTTGGCAGCCCCGCTCAAGCCACGTCTTGAAGTGCAGATGCAGCGCCGAGGGATCGAACGGGCGCGTCGTCGACCATTTCGGGTGCAGTAGAAACTCGTCCAGGGTCAGGCGCGCGTTGCCTGTCTAAAGGAACGTATCCAGGGGAACCCGAACGGGTCATGGAAATCCGACGGGCCGCAGCTGAGGATGCGTGCGGAGGGCATTTCAAGTCCCGATAAGGAGACATCGTGATTCGTATTACTGCGGCAGTTCTGGTGCTCGTCGCCTGCGCACTCGTACCGGTTGCGGCGGGGGGCAAGTCTGAGTACACGGCAACATGCAACGCGAATACCTCTGACCTGACGCTCACGTGGACGGGTGGTACCGACGTGACAGCAACCACCGCTCTGCTCGAATGGGCGAACGGGGTCGAAGAGACAGTTAACCCGGTGCTGCCGAACGGCGGCCAGCGCACGTACACCTTCACCGGCCTCGGTACGCAGAGTGGCCCCCTCGCCGGCGTCGAGGTGCAGTTCCGTCGCCACAACAGTTCCCTCCCTGATCTCCTGAGAGTGAGCTGTTCGTAATAGGGCTACGAACGGTGCGTTCCTAGGCGCGCCACGTCACCCCAGAAAGGGCCCCGGCGCCGAGGGGTTGTCGGGGCCCCTCCCCTCGAGTTCGTGGTGATCACGCTCGACCGAGCGGCGGCGGCGATCAATGGCTCAATTTCACGAGTTCACCGGTTATCGTGCGTTCGAGGGAGGGTGCCAAGCGGCGGTGCGCGATTGCGGGAATTACAAACGCACGACTTCATGAGAGACGTTCCTTGTGAAGCGACGCGAGAGCCTCGGCTAGGTCTTCGCGTGCCGGATGCAGGTAGCCCTGAGTCGTGGCAATCGACGCGTGACGCAAAAGCTGCTGCGCCAGGATGACGTTGCCCGTGTCCCGGTAAAGGTGTCCGCAGCCGAGTGCCTGAGCTCGTGGATCTTGATCGACTCGGAGAGTCCCGCCCGTTTCAGGCCGTCTTGAACCAGCGATGCAGGCTCCCGGCGTCCATCGGGTCGCTCGTACGCTTCCTCGGGTAGAGCAGGTACTCGTCTGGCTCGGGGGTCAGTAGCTCAAGGTTCAAGTCGTCCTTGAGGCTCTGGGTTGCGCTATCCGCGACGACCACCTTCTGGCCCTTGCCATGCACGATGAACGTCCCCTTGCCGAGGTCGAAGTCCTTGACCTGAAGCAACCTCAACTCGTTCTTGCGGAGGCCTAGAAGGCCGAGAAGCTGAACGGCGATCTGCTCGCGCATTGTCGGCTGCGCCGCCCTTAGCTGCTCGATGACGCTCGGCGAGTACGCCTGCCTCTCGACGTTCAGCTTCTTTGGAGGCTTGATCTTGTCGGCGGGATTCGCCGCGGCCCACGCTCGTCCACGCAGTAGCGGAAGAACGACTTGTTGATCGCGAGCCGGTTGCGGCGCGTCGCCGGCGCGGAGTCTCCCCAGTGTTCCTCGAGGAAGGCGCGCAGGTTATCCGTGGTGAACTGCTCGAGCGCCGTGTAGTGCCCAAAGTCGACCGCTAGCCGCGATAGGACGATCTCATACGTATCCAGGCTGTTCTGCGTGCGATCTTGCCAGCGAAAAGCACGCATGAACCGGCCGACCTCGCCGCCGACGAACGAGACGCGGTAGCCCTTGTCTTTCATGGCCGCCGCCCGAACCCGCGCCGCATCTGCCAGCGCGTCTGGGGTGAGTACGATCGGGCTTGCATCGGGACTTACCTCCTGATGCCGTGACCCCGGCCGTTTGCGCGGTGCGGGGTCGTTGGCCAGTTTGTCGACCGCGATTGAGTGGGGAAGCACCGCAGACCAGCGAGCGGCGTCCTACCCCGGCGAAGAGTTCGTTCCCGACGCCCCCCTCGCCGTATATCGGGCCATCGACATCGCTGCGCCCGTACCCATCGTCTACAGGTGGCTGTGCCAGCTTCGTGTCGCCCCGTATTCCTCAGGACCTGCTCGACAACCTCGGGCGGCGCAGCCCAAAGGACCTGACGCCCGGTGCCGACGAGCTCGGGGTGGGACAGCGGGTCATGACGATCTTTCACCTGGCGTCGTTCGAACAGGATCGCCACATCACCATCGTGTGCGATGGCATCGGCAAGAAACTCCTCGGCGACGTCTCCAGCACGTACATGGTCGCCCCGACCGAGAACGGCTCGCGCTCGGTTCTGAACCTGGTCTGTAACCCGCCGGGCGGCAGGCTGCTCGCCGCGCCGTACCGGTGGGTGATGCCCTGGTTCGACCGCTTCATGATGCGCAAGCAGTTCCTGAATCTGAAGAAGCGGGCTGAGAAGACCGCAGCAGCCGCTTAGCTCTGATTGCATCCGGGGCAACAACGTGCCACCCTTCAGAGGCCGTCACTTCAGAACGGGAGGTAAGCGTGAACTCAAGAAGCATGGCCGGGTGGATCGGCTTCGCAGCGATTGTGCTGATGATCATCGGCGGGATCGATTTCTTTCAGGGCTTGATCGCCTTGCTAGAGGACAACTACTACGTGCCCACGGCTTCGGGCTTTCTCGTCTTCGATCTGACGGGCTGGGGCTGGACGATGATGATCTGGGGAGTTCTGCTTGTTCTCGCTGGCCTCGGCTTGGGCGCCGGGCAGGCCTGGGCGCGCTGGTTTGCGATCGTCGTCGTCGGTCTGAACTTCTTCGCCCAGCTCGGCTTCCTCGGCAACACGCAGAACACGCTCTGGTCTTTGACGGGGATAGCCCTGAGCATCGTCGTGCTCTACGCGCTGACCGCTCGTTGGGGCGACAGCGAACCCGAGCTCACCGCCTCCCGTTAGCGGAGTGCCTTCGGATCGAGGCCGTCGCGCCGTTGTGTGCGACGGCCTCCCGCGGCACCTGGACGTAGGCGAGTCTCGGGTTGTCCGCCGACGATAGGGCCGCTATGAGCTTGTTACTTGACCGTCCGGTCGGAGCGTCACACCGTTTCGCGCGACACCAACCTCGCCGCGCTACGCAGCCGGCGCGGAACGGTCTGACGCGATTCACGAGAACATACGTTCGTAGTCACCGCTCAACCCCACGCTCAGGTGCGCTTCCGCAGAGCAATCGAACGACGGGCACTCTGGGCGGCCGAGGACTCGGCTCGCGAACTGCCCAACCTGTCGCTCCCGGACGCGCTCCAGCTAGTCCATCTCTACGCCGAGCGGGGCTCGCCCAAGTTTGAGCCGGCGGCGAGGCCGTGGCATTCGATACTTGAGCGAAGGGACGCCGAGTCTGCGGGACGTCGCGAAGGTGACGTCGAGTCTGGTGCGGCGCACGGACTGATTGCCGTCACGCCGAACAGCGACTATTCGCCCGTGCTTGCGGCTGCGATGGTGCTGTACGCCCCGGGAGCAGGCCTCGAAGTCGCCGGGATTCTGCTCGTCGTTACCGAGCTACGGGCGAGCACGCCGAGAGGCGGGTGGTTCAGCATTGGGGCTGGGGTCGAGAACGGCGACGCCGACGAAGCGCGCTCCCCTCCACGAGACCGTGTCAGGTCCGAGAATCGTGACCTCATTCGCCGAACCGAAGGTGTGGACGTAGTCGATTGCCGCCTGGAGGGGACCGCTCGAGAGCACGGTCTTCACCACGCGACGCCCTGAGTAGACCTCGTATGTCCTGCTCACGATGCGTTTCCTTTCCTTGCCGCAGAGATGCCGGAGGGGCGAGACGGCAGCCGCCGCTGTGTCGTCGCCCCTGATTCCGGCGATCTGAGGAGATAGATGCGCAGAAGTCGCAAAACTTGCGTTTTTCGCACGGCGCGTTCTGTACGCGCGGTCCTTAAAGAGAGGCCCTTGCTGGCCTCTAGCCCCTCATCCCGATGACGAAGATGGCGATCACCACGCCAAAGAGAAGTGCGGCCGCAAGAACGATCCCCGTCAGAATTCGCTCCGAGGCCGCAGCGTCATCCACCATTACTACCCTCGAATAGACGGGGTCAACCAGGCTTGGAGCTTCTCAGCAGCGAGTTTCGCGGGAGACGGCTCATCGGTTCCCCGAACTTTAAAGCTCGCTTCGCCGGAGTCCCGATCGCGAGAGTAGTTCGCGAAGAAGGAGAGGGCTGGCTAGGGGGTACTCAGAGCCTTCGAGAGAGGTATGCCCCCCATATCTGGCCTAGCCAAGCCATTTGCCGTGATCTCGTTCCCAGAAAGGCAGAGGACTGCCTAAGGGGTACTCAGCATTCTCGAAGCGACCCACCCCCACCACGGGCACGCCTGCGAACACAAAGGTGGTCACGAAGCAGGGTGCGCTTCCAGGCCTGGCTATTCCAGAGCTTCTGCTTCGCGGCCTTCTCGGCGTCGGTCACATATCCATGACGGACTATCGGCATCGTCACTCTCCTTGAATGGGCCGGCAGTGGAAACGCCAGATAGCTCGGGCGGTTTCGCCGTCTAGAGTCAGGCGCGATGGACAATCGGGACGCGGAGAACAGGCTCGTCTCACGCGGCGTTGCGACCGAGGTTGCGTGCCCGTTCTGCGGAGGCAATCAGTGGATGCCTGCCCTCAGCAATCAGACCCAAGATGTAGGCGTCCCCGTCTTCAATCCAGACACACGCAAGGTCGGCGGGTACTTCGACGTTGCTTCCTTCGCCTGTCGGAACTGCGGATTCATCCGACTTCACTCGCTTCAGGCTTTGGGCGATTCGATACCGCCTCATGCGCGGGACCATCTGCCTAAGCCGAATCCGTAGACGCTGCAGCAAGCGCCGCCTCGAGCTCGGCGTGCAGGTCTGCGTTGCTCTGATACTGGTCGAACCTCCGCAGGCTCGAGGCGCACTCCCCCCTGGCTCGGGAGGAGTGCTCCCTGCGGTTCGTTGTCGCCGTCGCAGTCGACGCAGCCTTTCGGCCAGGGGCTCAGACGTGTCCAGGTCTGCCGTTACCACGATTCGCCCCCGCTCCCTGCACTTGGCGCAGGACGGGTTTCTCTAGGTCTGGAAGGTGTGCCCCTGGCGCATCATCTGCTTACGGCCGCGCTCGCCGGATAGGTGGAATGGAGCGGGCGAGCCTAGGTCGCTTCGTGCTCGTGGCCGCTTGTTTACGCGGTCACGCTGGCCGGTAGGCGGCATCCTTCCTCCTTCCTTCGAACGCACTAGTCCACCGGTTATCGTGCGTTCAAGGGTTCGTCCGCGAGAGCGGGTGACGCCTCTAGGTACGAGCACCCGGCTGGTAGGGACGCGGTCTGTCCCAGACCGCCCCGACGATCCAGAGGATCGGAAGGATGAACCCGACGAAGAACAGCACCTTGTGGTCGTGCTTCCACGTGAGCACACCGGCGGAGAGCAGGCAGGCCAGCCAGAGGAGGCCGAACACTCCTCCGTAGAAATACCAATGGTTCAGGGCCAAGAGCATCGGGTTCCTCCTCCGTCGGCGTCAGCGGAAGCCTCCCAGGCCCGTCGGATGTGCCGCGCCGGCCATGCACGGACAGGCATGCCCTCGTACGCCGTTCTCGATCGTTGGAACCGCGCGAAGCCGCAGTTCGGAGAACGTGAAGACCGCTAGCGACTGCCCGACAACGCCGTCTCTACCTGTAGTGCTGGCGGCCCTGTGCCGAACGCCTGCCCGGTACGCGGCCGCCAGCCGAAACAGGACGAGTCCGACCGAGACGCTCGCAGACCCGCGGGAAGAAATCGGACGCAAATTGCGGCAATCCGGTGAAAGCCCGCTTGACCGGTCGGGACGCGTCCCCTAGGTTCCCGAGTGCACCGAGCACGGAGCGCAACTAGGTCGAAGCTCAGCTCGCAGGCTCTACGCGGAAGCGGACGGTCAGCGGGTCGAGTGGACGAAAGCGCCACCGGCTCGGTGAATTTTTTTGGTCCGACGCGGCCATGTAGCATCGGCGCGCGAATGCACCTGCGCGCCCCGAGCATCGACCAGGGAGTTCACGCCTTCGTCTGGTCCGTCGTGTTCTTCCTCTTCATGTGGCTCGGTGGGCTCGCGGTCGGAGTCTCGGGCGGTCTGGGATTCATCGTCTCGCTCGTCGCGGCCGCAGGCATCTTCGTCTTCGTACGCACTCGCGGCGGAGACGCGCCGGGTCGCTGAGTCGGTACCCGTCCCGAGAGCTCAGTCGCCGTCGCGGTCGTCGGGCTCACTGAGAGCGGCGACGAGGCGATCTGCGAAGTCGCGGCCGAGAGCCGCTTCGAGGCGGACGAACGCCGGCTGCTTCGCAACCGACGCCTGCTCGGTGAACGCGCTGACGTCCGCGAGAATGCGCCGCGAGGCGGCAGGAGCGACCTCCGTGAGGACGGCGGCACTCATGAACCGGGCATCGACAATGCGTTCGCGATGCGCGATCCCTGGCGGGAGTGAACGGCGCTCGGGGTGCGGCTGCGGCCAGCGCGACGGCACACTCTTCTTGTAGTCGCGCGAGCGGACGGAGCGGCGTCAGTACTGGACGAGCGAGTGCACGTCGCGGCCCGGGAGGTTGTCGCGGCCGTGCAGGAACTCGAGCTCGATGACGAACAGCGCGCCCGCGACGATCCCGCCGAGACTCTCGACGAGCTCGACCTTCGCGCGAGCGGTTCCGCCGGTCGCGAGCACGTCGTCGAGGATGATCACACGTGTGCCGGCCGGCACGGCGTCGCGGTGCACCTGCAGGCTGTCCGTCCCGTACTCGAGCGCGTAGCTCGCCTCGACCGTCTCGCGTGGCAGCTTGCCCGGCTTTCGCGCCGCGATGAACCCTGCCCCGAGCACGTATGCGAGCGCAGCGCCGAAGATGAAGCCGCGAGCCTCCGCGCCGAGGATGAGCGCCGGCTCGCGGGGTCGCGCCCAGTCCGCGAGCTCGTCGATCGTCGCGGCGAAGTACTCGGGGTCCACGATCAGCGGCATGAGATCCTTGAAGACGACGCCCTCCGTCGGGAAGTCCGGGACGTCCCTGATCCGGTCGCGTAGGTCGAGCGTCGTGGTCACGAAGTCCTCTCCACCGTGGCGCGGAGGTCGCGGACGAACAGCAGGTGCGAGAGCTCCTGGGCGACTCGCGAGAGCGACTCCAGGTCGTCGAGAGCGTTCTTGCGCCGCTCCGGATTGCGCGAGCGCAGGCCGGGCGCGACGAGCTGCTCGACGAGCGCCGCCTGGCGCCCCGCTGCCGTCAAGATGGTGCGGAGGTGACGCGCGTCGATGCCGAAGCGCGCGAATCGCGCGCAGGCCGCGACGACGTCAGCCTCGCTCTCGCGATAGAGGCGCTCCCCGCCCTCGGAGCGCGACACGACGAGGCCGTATTCCTCCAGCTCGTGCACGAGGTCGGGCGCCACCGAGGCGCGATCGCAGAGCTCGTCCTCGTCGATCTCCCCCTCGCGGCCGAGGACACCGGGGCTCCGACGCCTCGTCCGGTCGCTCGTCGCACCCGGACCGTCGAGCGCCTCGCGGATGACGCGCAGCGGAAGGAACTCGTCGCGCTGCATGCGGAGGATCGTCGTCAACCTCTCGACGTCGTCCGGCGCGAACAGGCGATAGCCCCCACGGGTACGGCGGGGCGTGATGAGGCCCTGATCCTCGAGGTAGCGGATCTTCGAGACCGAGATGTCCGGGAATTGCTCGCGCAGCTCTTCGCATACAGAGCCGATCGTTCGCAGCCTCGGCTCCGCCCCTCCCCGCTCCCGGCGTGCTGCGACGGTGCTCACGGGTTCAGGAAGGTGAGCCGGTACTTGCCGATCTGCACCTCGTCGTCGTTCTCGAGGACGGTGGACTCGATCCGCCTGCGGTTCACGTACGTGCCGTTGAGGCTTCCCAGATCACGGATCGAGAAGGCGTTGCCCTCGCGTAGGAGCTCCGCGTGGCGGCGCGAGACCGTCACGTCGTCGAGGAAGACGTCGCAGTCGGGCGACCGCCCGATGACGGTGCGGCCCTCGCCCGGCTGGAAGGACTGACCCTCGATTCCGCCTCCCGAGCGGACGACGAGCGCAGGCCCGGTGATCCCGAGCGACTCGAGAAGGTCGACCTCCTCCCCGCCCTCACCCATGTCGAAGGTCATAGTCGTCTCCGCACCCGCCTCGGAAGTCAGGAGCGCGCCGCAGCGCGCACAGTAGTTCGACGCCTCCGGATTCTGGAATCCGCACTCGGGGCAGTACACGTGGCTCACGCGTGCTCCTTCCGCGGATCAGGACTCGTCGCCGGCAGGAGCCCTCGAGGCGAGGATCTCGCTGAGCCGCTCGACGTCCGCGAGCTTCGCTTCGCCCGCGCTCACCTGCTCGCGGAGGCGCGCGACGAGCTCGGCCCGGAGGATGTCGATGCGCCCGTGCAATACACGGCGCCTGAAGGAGATCTCGTCCTCCTCCTTCTCGAGCTCGCGGATCATCGTGCGCAGATCGTCGTCCTTCATGGTCGAGAGATCGGGAAGTGGTTCCAAAGAGCGGCCTTTCGTCGAGGGTGAGCGGAGTAAAGCAAGAGCCCCGCACAGGGGTCAACCTCAGGTTGAGACTTCAGTCCTCGTCAAGGTTCGACTTGGGGTCGAGAGTCCCTCCTTGTGCGTGCGTCTCGCGCCACGCGCGGAGCGCGTACTGCACGCCGGCTGCGAGCGAGAGTGCGACCCCGATCCAGAGGCAGACGACCGGCCACGTCGTGCCCTCGGCGGTCACGAGCACGAAGCCGAGCGAGGCGTACAGCACCCAGGTCGCCGTCTTGCCGAGGAAGGTGACCTCGAGCTCGTACCCGCCGGGCGAGAGGAGCCGGTAGCCGAGCACGAGGGCGACGTCCCGCGCGAGGATCACGATCGCGGCGAGGATCGGAATGCGTCCCGTGACGAGCATCAGGACCGCGGCGGTTCCGATCATGAGCCGGTCGGCAAGTGGATCCGCGACCTTCCCGAACCGCGACTCGACGTGCCAGCGGCGGGCCAGAAACCCGTCCACCTGATCCGTGAGCGCCGCAGCCGCGAAGAAGATCCCTGCCCCCCACGCCGGCCCATCGCCGGCCTCGAGGTACAGCCAGACGAACACCGGGATCGCGGCGAACCGCGCGATCGTGAGAGCGTTCGGCAGCGAGCGACGCACCTCGGCCCAGGACACGGCGGAACAGTACGCCCACCCTGCTAGCGTCGCGGCCCGGCATGGCGGACACGCTCCAGATACCCGGCTTCGTCAACACGCACAGCCACACGTTCCAGCGGGCGCTCCGGGGACGGGCTGCAGGCGGCGACTTCTGGGCCTGGCGTGACGGCATGCTCGACGAGGCCGAGCGCCAGACGCCAAAGCTCGTCCGCAGCGAGTACGAGCGAACGTACCGTGAGATGCTCGCCGCCGGCTACACCGTCGTCGGCGAGTTCCACTACCTCGGGCCGGCAGAGGCCCTCGCGGCCGCCGAGGCCGCGCTCGCCGCCGGTATCGAGCTCGTGCTCCTCCACGTCGCATATGCACGTGGCGGTCTCACCCGGTTCCGCCAGGAGTCGGTCGACGACTACATCGCGCAGGTCGAGTCCCTGCGCGCCCAGGGCTTCAGGGTCGGCCTCGCCCCCCACTCCGTACGGGCGTGTCCGTCCGACTGGCTCGAGAAGATCGGCCGCTACTCGGAGGCGGAAGAGCTTCCCTTGCACGTCCATGCGGACGAGCAGCCGAAGGAGATCGAAGAGTGCCTCGCGGAGCACGGCTGCAGGCCGATCGAGCTCCTCGCGCGTGTCGGCGTACTCACCGAGCGCACGACGGTGGTGCATGCCACGCACGCGGACGGTGCCGAGCTCGATCTCGTCGCGTCCGCGGGCGCGACGATCTGTGCCTGCCCGACGACCGAGGCGGATCTCGGCGACGGCTTCCTGCCCGCCGAGCGCGTTCGCACGCGGGCCATCCCGCTCTGCATCGGCTCCGACTCGAACGTCCGGATCGATCCGTTCGAGGAGCTGCGCGAGCTCGAGGGAATCGCGCGCCGGCAGACGGGTCGTCGCGGGGTCTTCTCGACCGACGAGCTGTACACGTTCGGCGGCGAGGCTGGAGCGCGTGCGCTCGGGCTCGACGAGTGGCCCGAGATCGACGTGGATCTGAGCCATCCGTCGCTGGCCGGTGTCGAGGTCGACCACGTCCCCGCTGCGCTCGTCGCCGGTTGCGCCGCCGACGTCGTGCACCGGGAATGACCGTGGAGGACGCCGGCGTTTCAGCGCACGTGGACGTGACCGAGGCGAGCTTCGACGCGGACGTCGTCGAGCGCTCGCGCGAGCTGCCCGTCGTCGTCGACTTCTGGGCCGCCTGGTGCGGGCCGTGCCGGGCGCTCACGCCGGTGCTCGAACAGGAGGTCGCGAATCGCGACGGCGCCGTCGTCCTCGCGAAGGTCGACGTCGACGCGAATCCAGGCCTCTCCGCCACCTTCCGGGTGCAGGGCATCCCGGCCGTGAAGGCGTTCAAGGACGGCCGGGTGGTCGCCGAGTTCGTCGGCGCACGCTCGCCCGTGGCAGTTGCGACCTTCTTCGACGAACTGCTGGCCCCGCCGCGAGTCGAGGGCCTGATCGAGGAGCTGCGGGTCAGCAACGACCTCCCGGTCGTCCTCGCTGCGCTCGAGGCCGGCAACACGGACGGCGCACTCGACGCCCTCCTCGCCGAGATCGTCGACGCGGCGCCCGAGCGACGCGAGCGTCTACGCGTCGTCGCTGTGGCGATCTTCGAGGATCTCGGCCAGGACGATCCGACCGCGAGTCTCTATCGCCGGAGGCTGGCCGCGGCGCTCTACTGACGCGGCGCGCTGCGGAAGCGCTGCGCCCAGTAGGCCGTCCGCGTGAGGTACGCGCGCTGGGCCGTGGCGCCGTTCTGGTTCCAGGCGCCGTCGTATCCGGGTCGGCCGACCTGCGGGCGCGCAGGCTCGATCTGCGTGCCCTCCTGCCACTCGTTGTAGCTCGTGACCGTCACGAGATCCGGTCGGGCGCGAATCGCGCCCTTCCACATGCGGTCGTACGTGGCTCCGTCGAGCCGTGGCCGCACGACCTCGTCACTCGTTGCGAGCCGGGCGTCGTAACCGGGGCCGACCGACGGGATGCACAGCAGTCCCGCCTCGTGCGCCTCGGTGCACAGGCGACGGAAGAGCGCGGCGTTCCACGTGACGACGTCGTACGGATAAACGCCGTCGAACCCGGACGCACGCGCTCGACCGACGAGCGTCGTCTGCGCGAAGACCCTCACCCCACCGACCGTGTCGAGCGCAGCAGCCCAGTCCGCGGCGGGGTCGCGGTCGGCGTCGTAGACGTAGAAGTCCGTGATCCCGTCTTCGACGTGCAGGCGCTCGATATCCGCCGCCGCCGACGCGGGCGTCCGGCCGCGGTAGGGCTCGAGGTGGATCGCGACGGTCAGTCCCTGCCGTGAGGCGGCCTGGCGGACGAGAGGTAGCCGCTCGTCCTCGGGCGAGCCGAAGCCCCACCACGAGACGACCACGGTGTCGACACCCGCCGCAGCGATGTCGCGCATCTGCGCATCGACCACGCGGGAGCTCGACGACGAGTAGAGACCTCGGCTCGGGAAGAACGCCGTCGACAACGCCGGGGCTCCGTCGCGATCGACGTACCAGTGCGCCCAGCTCCCGTCGCGCGAGGGATTCGAGTACCACGGGTAATAGAAGATCGCGACGCTACCTCCGTCAGCCGCGGCGCCCCTCCGGGCCGCCGCCGGGAACGCGACAACCGCCGCGGAGACCGCGACCAGGAGGACGCTCCAGAAGCGACCGCCGCGCACGCCGGCGGGACTCTAACGCCCGCTCCTGACCGACACGGTTACCATCACGCGCGTGGCGGAGTACCGGTATCTGATCGTCGGGGGTGGGATGACCGGCGACGCCGCCGTCCGTGGGATCCGCGACCACGACGCGGACGGAACCGTCGGGATGTTCAGCGCCGAGCAGCACGATCCGTACGCGCGGCCGCCCCTCTCGAAGGGGCTCTGGACGGGGAAGGAGGAGAGCTCCGTGTTCCGCGGCACCCCCGACCTCGGCGTCGAGATTCACCGCGGCCGCCGGATCGAGTCGCTCGATCTCGACGGACACTCGGTGACCGACGAGACGGGCGCGACGCACGGGTTCGAGAAGCTCTTGCTCGCCACGGGCGGGTCGCCACGACGCCTGCAAGGCGACGCCGACGTCATCTACTACCGCACGCTCGACGACTACCGCCGCCTGCGCGAGATCGCGGGCAGCGGCGTGCGCGCAGCGGTCGTCGGAGGCGGCTTCATCGGCTCCGAGATCGCGGCGGCGCTCACGACCAACGGGTGCGAGGTGACCATCGTCTTCCCGGAAGCCGGCATCGGAGCGCGCCTCTTCCCGGCCGAGCTCTCCGCGTTCGTGAACGAGTACTACCGTGAGAAGGGCGTCACCGTCCTTCAGGAGCAGATGGTCGAGGCGGTCTCGGACGACGGGGTCACGACCAAGGACGGGACGCAGGTCGACGCCGACGTCGTCGTCGCGGGCCTCGGCATCGTCCCGGAGACCTCCCTCGCGGAGGCAGCTGGGCTCGAGGTCGACGACGGGATCCTCGTCGACGAGTACGGCAAGGCCGGTGGACGTGAGGACGTCTTCGCGGCGGGCGACGTCGCGCGCTTCCCGGTTCCCGTGCTCGGCGGAACGCGCCGCGTCGAGCACGAGGATCACGCGAATACACACGGGAGGACGGTCGGCGCGAACATGGCTGGCGCCAGAACGGCATACGACCATCTCCCGTTCTTCTACTCCGACCTCTTCGACCTCGGCTACGAGGCCGTCGGAGACGTCGACTCGCGCCTCGAGACCGTCGAGCACTGGGTCGAGCCGGGACGGAAGGGCGTCGTCTTCTACGTCGACGACGAGGGAGCAGCAAGGGGCGCGCTGCTCTGGGACGTGTGGGGCAAGGTCGACGACGCGCGCGAGCTCATCGTCGCGGGAGCGAAGGTCGCCCCCGACGCTCTCCTCGCCTTCCTCGACTGAAGCGCCCCCGTCACAGCGCCGAGCCGTGCGACGAGGGCGAGCGCGAGGACGTCGAACACCACGTACCCGCTCGCGGCGCCGCTCGGGGGGTTGCCCTGCGGGATGCCTAGCCCGGGCACGACGCCGTGCCAGGTCCACGTCCCCACGGCGGTTCCGTAGATCTCCAGGAGCGCGACGACGACGAACACGCCCGCGTACACCGTGCGCCTGGTCTTCAGGAGCACGAGCACGAGGAACGTGGCGCCGATCGCCCCGGAGACGTCGGTCGCGGGCATGACCGTCAACCCGAGAACGGCCCATGACGTCGCGCCGAGGATCGCAAACGCGACGAGCGCCGTCGGACGACGCGCCACGAGGGTCGCGAGCGACATGCCGGCGAGGTACATGAGGCCGTGCCCCGGGGGCACGAAGGTCGGAAGGTTCTCGAGCCTGTACGTGTAGACGCCCCAGACGATCGAGCCGATCACCTCGCCGCAGGTCGCAATGAGGACGACGGCGAGCGTCTGCAGCCGCACCGATCGCGGCTGGAACGCGAGGAGCGTGGCGAGGACGCACGCCGTGAACACGCCGAGCCCGAGCTGGCCCGTTCGCCCAAGGTGCTGATCGAGCCAGAGAGCGCCGGCCGTCCAGACTGCGACGACGGCGAGCGTGACGGCGGGCAGACGGCGCACCCTTGCATCTTCGTCGATCGGGCGGTCGCGGTTCACGCGTACGCGTTTTGGTCGCTGCCGAGGTGGGAAAACGCCTGTACCGAAGCCGTCGAGCGGTGTGTGGACGGCGAATTCACGGAACGGAGGAACTGGATGTTCGGTATCTCGCTCGGAGGGATCCTCGTGATCGTCGGCATCGTGCTCGCGATCGTCTGGAGCCTCTGGATCGGCATCATCGTCGCGCTCATCGGACTCATCGCGTTCGGCGGGTTCGCGCGCGGCCGCTGGTACTGAGGAATACTCCGGGCCATCTCCGGGCCCACTGACGCGAACGCGCCGGACATCGACCGCCTGGTGCGGCGGTATTTCGCCGTCTTCCGGCTCGAGACGCTTGCGGAGTTCCGGGAGCTCCTCGCCCCCGATGCAGTTCTCGGCCTGATCGCGGTGCAGCCTGGTGTGTTGCTGCGCGGACGCGACGAGATCATCGCGTTCCTCGAGCAGGAGTTCGGGCGTCGCCTGTGGGAGACGGTCGTGCACGTCTGCACGCCACTCGACGAGTCGCGGGCACTCGTGGAGGGACGTGTCCGCTGGATCGACGACGATCACGTCATGCGCGACGAGGCCCGCTTCTGGGGCGTCGAGTTCTCCGACGGACTGCTTCTGCGGTCGCTCCCCGCCCGGAGCGCGGTCGAAGCAGAGACGCTTATCGCCGCCGAGCGCTGACGCGTTCACGCGTGTTGCCGCTGGACTGCGCGCAGGCTGAGCGCCATACTGCTGCGATGGCGAGCAACGAGGACACGACCCCGATCATCGGCGAGGACGACGAGAAGCTCGGCAGAGCCTTCTACCTGCGCCTCGCGGGGATCCTCGCCGTCGTCGGCATCCTCGTCCTCATCGGAACCTGGATCTTCTGGCGCGCCTGGTATGCGTGGGGCTTCTTCGGTGCGTTCATCGCGATCGCGGTGATCGCGATCATCGCCGGCTGGCTCTCCGACCGCCGGAAGAAGCGCTACTAGCGACAAACGCGGCACAGACCGGAGGGCCACGCCGCGACGGCTACATCGTCGCCGAGCTTCACCTGTCCACTGCGGGGGCCGTTACCGGGACTCGCGGCATCTGCGCCACGCCGAGTAGCGTCCCCGGGATGAGCTCGTCGAGCCGGATGCGGCGCATCGGCGATCGGGTGGTCGCGCGGCTGGCGCTCGTGGGCGCGGATCCACGCGACGACGACGACGTGCGCGCGAGCAAGGCCCTCCTCGTCCTCATCTCGGTGCTGATCCTCCCGGTGTCGCTGCTCTGGGCGACGCTGTATCTCGCCTTCGGGTCGCCGGTCGGCTGGGTGCCGCTCGTGTACTTCGCGATCCTGCTCGGGGCGCTCCTCGTCTTCTCGCGCACCCGGGACTTCGAGCGCTTCCTCCTCGTCAGCCAGCTCGCGATCCTCTTCGCCCCGACGCTGTCGATGATCCCGCTCGGAGGCTTTCTCGACGCCGGTGGCGTGGGCCTGTGGGGGATCCTCGCGCCGCTCGGAGCGCTCGTGTTCAGCGACGTGCGAGCCGCAGTCCGCTGGTACGTCGCCTGGCTCGTCGTCTTCCTCGGCTCGGGGATAGCAGGAGCGCTGCTCGGCGGCGTCTCGTCGACGGTGCCCGAGTGGTTCACGAACACGATGCTCGCGCTCAACATCGCGGTCGGCGGGACCATCGTGTTCACGCTCCTCGCAGTCTTCGCCGCACAGCGCCGGGAGGCGCTCGGAGCTCTCCGCGCGGAGCAGGAGCGTGCCGAGAGCCTGCTCCTCAACATCCTCCCGCGCTCCATCGCCGACAAGCTCAAGGCGGAGAAGCAGCCGATTGCGGATCAGTTCAGCGCGGCGTCGATCCTCTTCGCCGACGTTGCGGACTTCACCCCACTCGCCGAGCGCCTTCCGGCTGTCGAGGTCGTGGGCGTCCTCGACCACCTCTTCAGTCACTTCGACGTGCTCGCAGAGCGCTACGGCGTCGAGAAGATAAAGACGATCGGGGATTGCTACATGGTCGCGGCAGGCGTGCCGACGCCGCGGTCGGACCACGCGCAAGCGCTCGCGCTGATGGCGCTCGACATGCAGAAGGCGATGGGCTCGGTCGACGAGGTCGACCACCTGGGTCTCGAGCTCCGGATCGGGATCAACTCGGGCCCGGTCGTCGCCGGCGTGATCGGCCGTAAGCGCTTCCTCTACGACCTCTGGGGAGACGCCGTCAACACGGCGAGCCGCATGGAGTCCCACGGGACGTCGGGCCGGATCCAGATCACGCGGGCCACCAAGGAGCTCCTCGACGACGAGTTCGTCTGCGAGCCGAGGGGCCCGATCGCGGTGAAGGGGAAGGGCGAGATGGAGGCGTGGTATCTCGTCGGCCGCCGTGCTCCCGCTGCGAGCCCTGATCCCGAACGCGCAAGTTTCTCGCCGTCCGCGCATCTATCCGGGTAACAGGGCAGCGGTCAGGGGGAAGCGCTGCCGCCGGGGAGGAAGGGAGCGGAGCTGTGGCGGCACCCGCTCCCGTCTCCGGTCCACTCAGGTCATGCGTACCGGGCCTCGCTAGGCGAAGAAGTACGCCAGCGCCGCGAGTCCGATCGCGAGCGCGACGACCACCGCTATCACCCCGGCGACGGACGAAATGAGGGCGACAGGCGTCCGCGCGCTCTGCCCGGTCGCGATCTCCTGTTCGACGGTTCGCGTGTCGTCTTCGGTCGGCATGGGAGCAGCGGTACCCGCCGCGCGCCGTCCCGTAACCCGTGTTTGCAGCACTCGAGCTCGGGTACGGGATCCGATGACCGTCAACGGACAAGGAGGCACGACATGCAGGATCAGAAGAGCAGCACGGACGTCTGGACGTACCGTGAAGGGTCGCAGCTCGGTACGGACGTCATGGAGGCCGGAGCCGACATCTCCGGCTACAAGGTAGAAGCGCTCGACGGCTCGATCGGCAAGGTCGACGAAGCGACGTACGAGGTCGGCCGCAGCCACATCGTCGTCGACACGGGCCCGTGGATCTTCGGGAAGAAGGTCATGCTCCCCGCCGGGATCGTCCAGAACATCGACGCCGACGACGAGCAGATCTTCGTGAACAGGACGAAGGATCAGATCAAGGACGCTCCCGAGTTCGACGACTCCCTGCTGCTGGACGACGCCTACCGCTCGTCCGTGGGCACGTACTACGGCCCCGGCGGCATGGCCTACCGCGACTGGGACGACGATCCCTCGCGTAACTAGCTCCTTCGGCTCCGAGGTCGGGCGGGCTCGCCGGCCCGACCTCTGGCCGATTCCGACCTTCTAGGCGCTTACGTCACCGTAGTCGTCACGAACGACGATGGTGTCGCCGCGAAGTTCGACGACCGCGTCCCACGGGACGAACGTGCTCGGTCGGCGGATCCCGATCCCGAGATGCTCGAGCCACGCGTACCGGCCGACGCAGAGGCCCGTCACCTTGAGCGAGCTCGCACCGAGCTCGCCTTGGAGGTCGCGGCACCGGCCGACCTTCTCGCCCGACTGCGTGACCACCTCGCGGCGCAGGAAGGAGGAGAACGTCCTCACCGATCCGCTCCGGGGATCTTTTCGACGTACGGGCGGAGCCGGTCGTCGCCGCGGCCGAGGCCGAGCTCGGTCGCGCTCTTCGCAAGCTCCACGCCCGCGTCGACCTTCGCCACGTCGGACCACTCGACGCGCACCCTGCGGCCGCCACCGATCCAGCCCGCGAGCCGGCCGATGCGTCCCGCACGTTGTGGCCAGTAGCCGGGGCCGACGAGGAGGTGCGTGACCTGCGGAACGTCGCCCGGCCCTCCCTCGATCGCGAGGTCGTCGACGTTGCCGCAGCGCCGCCCGTCCTTGTCCAGGAGCTGGCGGTCGAGCACGTGGAGCCCAATCTCGATCGACTCGCTCAACTCTGCCCCGCATTGGTCAGGACGAGGAGCGGGATCGCCAGCACGCAGACGGCCGCGATGATGACGAGGTAGACGAGCCCGAGCACGTTCGCGAGCCGGCCGTTCCGGTAGCGACCCATGTAGGACGCGTCGTTCGCGACGAGCAGGATCGGGACGTAGGTCAGCGGCAGGGCCACCACCGAGAAGATGACTGCGTATTCGGTCAGCGCGACGGCGTCGACGCCGGTCATCGCGATCGCGAGCCCGCAGACGAGCAGCACGACCCAGGTCAGCGCGAATCGCGGCGCGCCCCGTGGATGGCGATAGCGACCCCACTCCCAGCCGCAGAACTGGGCGAGGTTGTACGCCCCGGAGAAGACCGTGTCGATCGACGCGCCGCCGACCGCGAAGAGGATCCCGACGAGGGCCAGCAGCAGGCCGATCTGCCCCAACGGCTCGGCGGGCCCGATGGCGATCGTCCCGAGGTGCTCGGGCGAGATTCCCTGCGGCAGAAACAGCTCGGCGCCGACGAACATCAGCGCGAGCGAGAGCGTGCCTCCGAGCCCGTACCCGAGGATCGCGTTCGTGCGATTCAGGCCGAGGTCCTTCGGCGACCAGCCGTCCTCGACGCCGCCCGAGGAATAGAAGTAGACCTCGTACGGCGTCATCGCGGCGCCGAGCAGCCCGACGACGTAGTAGAGGTACAGGAGCGTGTCGCCTTCGGGGAGATGCGGCACGAACCCGCTCCCCACCGCCCCCCAGTCCGGCCCAAGCTTGAGCGCCGCGACGACGAAGACGAGCATGCAGAGACCGCCGTAGCCGAAGACCCGCTCGATCCACTCGAACGACGTCACCCAGATGACGACCGCGAGCGCGCCCACTGCGAGGACGAGGAGCACGCGGTACGGAAGGCCAGACAGGAGCTGCAGCGCGATGGCGACGCCGCCGATCTCGGCAGCGAGCGTGAGGAGGTTCACGACCTCGGATGCGACGAGCGCGCCGAGTCCCGCCTTGAAGCCAACCCGCTCGCGAATCGCGTCGAAGACCGCCTTCCCGGAGACGGCGGCGACGCGGCCACACATCTCCGAGTAGACGATGATCCCGACGACTCCGATCGGGATCACCCAGAGGAGCTCGTAACCGAACGTCGCGCCCGCGGCGACGTTGAACACCAGGTCGCCGATGTCCACGAAGCCCCCGATCGCCGCGAGGATCCCGAGCGCCAGCCCGAGGACCTTGTTCACGCGCAGCCGCCGATCCGGGTGAGCCGCTGCTCGACGTCCGCCGCGACGTCACGCTGCGCAGGGTGCAGGTGAAGCTGCTCGAGCGCCGTAGCGATCCGTGCGGCCTCGCGCGCTTTCGCGCGGACCCGCGGCTCCAGGCCGGGCGACGTGTCGCGCGATCCGAGCGCGTCCGCGAAGTTCGACGCCTGGACGCGAAGGACGTCGGCGTGCACACGTGTGAAGACGTGCGTCGTCCCACCCGAACCGACCTGGTGCGCCAACAGAGCGCCTTCGCAGGCGATCGAGTCGAGCGAGGCGGAGTCGTTCGTGAGCGCGTGTCGGTCGACGGTTCCGCCGTTGCAGGCAGTCAGACCGAGGGCAGCCGCGCCCGCGACGAGGAGAGCGGCAAGTCGGACCCGCACTCGCGGCTGGTTACCCCTCACGTGTTTGGTCCGCATCGTGCGCAGCACCGACGGATACGAGAGGAGGACTCAGACCGATGCGGCGTCGCCCGCGCCGTCGTCGTCGCCCGTCGTCTCGAGGTCGGACGGCGTCGAGCCCGAATCGCTCGGTCGCTGGCCCGGTGCCGGCGCGTTCCCCGGCGTCGGAGCTCGGTCTTCGGGATCCTGGTCGTTCTCGAAGTCACCCGGCTCGGGCGGCTGCTCGTCCCGATCGGTCGTGTAGCCGGAGTCAGTCACGTTTCGTCTTTCCCCCCCTCGCAGCACGCCGAAACGACGAACCGCGCGTGTTTCCGATCCGGCACAACTGGGTCAAGCACGTCCATGATCAACGACTCGAACGTGCTCCCCGATCCTCCGCTCCAGCCGACGCGCCCGGACGAGCCACCAACGATCGACGTCCCGGAGCCGCCCGACCCGGCGCAGCCGTGGAATGCCCCGGATCCCCCCGAGCCGCCGACTCCGCGCCCGCCCGCACAGCCGCCGGAACTCGATCCGAGCGCGCCGTAGCGCTCGCGCGACGGCCGACCCGCGTAGCGAATCGACCACGGGCTTCTCAGGGAGGCGCTACTCACGTTTGCATATCGGCGCCTTCGGTAAATCAGCGACCGAGTCCGGGCGCCGTTGCGAGAGAACCCAGTACGGAGTCGCTGGCAATCTCGACGACCGACGGCGCCCGGACATCGGCTCCAAAGCCGAAAGCCCCGCGTAAGGCAGGGCTTTCAGATGGTCGGGGCGGCAGGATTCGAACCTGCGACCTCCCGGCCCCCAGCCGGACGCGCTAACCAGGCTGCGCTACGCCCCGAGGCCGCACCACCTTACCCGCTCCCGCTCGCGGCTCCGGCCGCTAGGCGAGGCGCTTGTACAGGCGGTCGATGAGCTCGGGCATCGCCTCGAGCCGTTCGGTGATGACGCGGATGCGGTACTCGCGGAAGTGCTCGGGCTCGACCTCGAGCGACTCGGCGATCCGGGCGATGACGTCGTTCGACGGCACCGGCCGGTTGCCGTGGACGATGTGGTTGAGGTAGCCCGCCGAGAGGTCGGCCTTGTCGGCAAGGCCCCGATACGTCGTACCCGTCTCCACCATGAGCCGCTCGATCGTCGGGCCGAACGTCTCGTCGCTGTATCTGCGCCGTCTCGCCATCAGGCGTCCTGAGCCCATTTCAGCACGTCCGGCGCCGCCACGCGCCCCTCGGCCGAGCCGTCGCGTCGACGAACGTCCATCTGACCGTCGTCGAGCGTCTTCTTGCCGACGATCACGCGGAGGGGGCAACCGACGAGATCCGCATCCGCGAACTTCTCACCCGGCCGCTCGTCGCGGTCGTCCAGGATCACCTCGAAGCCTGCGTCGTCGAGCGCGGCGGCGACCTTCTCCGCCTCGTCGAGTACGGCTTCGGCACCGCCGTGCAGTGCGAGCACGTGGACGTCGTAGGGCGCGATCGACGGCGGCCACACGATGCCGTTCTCGTCGTGCCCCTGCTCGACCGCCGCGGCCATGACCCGTGCAGGCCCGACGCCGTAGCTGCCGCCGATGAGCGGCTTCTCGATGCCGTCTTCGTCGAGGAAGGTCGCCCCGAGCGGCGTCGCGTAGCGGTCGTCGAACTTGAAGATGTGGCCGACCTCGATCGCGACCTGGAACCGCAACGCGCCGCCGCAGTTCGGGCAGGTGTCGCCCTCCAGCGGCTCACGGATGTCGGCGAAGCGAGGCATGTAGTCGCGGCCGGCCTCGACGCCGAGCAGGTGCCAGCCGTCGCGGTTCGCGCCGGCGACGAACTGGCCCTCGCGGAGCGCCTCGTCGGCGACCACCTCGACTGCGACGCCGACTGGGCCGAGCGAGCCCCCGCCCGCGCCGAACGCAGCCCGGATCTCCTCGTCGGTGGCGGGTCGGTAGTCGCTGCCGAGTGCGGCGAGCATCTTCGGCTCGGACAGCCTGTCGTCGCCGCGAACGAGCCCGAGGACGAGGGTTCCGTCGGCCTTCGTGACGGGCATCGCCTTGGAGGTCGCCGCGTTGTCGATGCCGAGCAGCTCGGCGAGGCTCTCGATCGTGATCGCCCCCGGAGTCGCCACCTCCTGCGGAGCGCCGAGCGAGTCGGGGAACGTCGCTGCGCGCGGGATGCTCCGCGCGACCTCGAGATCCGCGGCGTAGTCGCCGTTCTCGCAGGTCACGAGCGTGTTCTCGCCGGAGCCCGACGGCGCGAGATAGTCGACCGACTCGGACCCGCCCATCATCCCGGACTCCGCCTGCACGGCGGCGTACTCGAGCCCCGCGCGCTGGAACATCCGGTGGTAGGCGGCCTCGCACCTGCGGAATGCCACCTCGAGCCCCTCGCGATCGCGGTCGAACGAGTACGCGTCCTTCATGATGAACTCGCGGAGGCGCAGGAGGCCCCCGCGCGAGCGCGGCTCGTCGCGCTCCTTGATCGCGAAGTGGTACAGGAGCTGCGGCAGCTGCCGGTAGCTCGCGATCTCCTTCGCGTGGAACGTCACCGTCTCCTCGTGCGTCATCGGCAGGACGTACTCGCGTCCGGCGCGATCCTCGAGGCGGAAGATCTCCGGGATCGCGCCGCGTCCGGTCTGCTGCCAGAGCTCAAAGGGCGTCAGCACCGGCATGAGCATCTCCTGGCCCCCGATCGCGTCCATCTCCTCGCGCACGATCTGGACGACCTTCTGGTGCACGCGCCAGCCGAGCGGCAGGAACGTCCAGATGCCCGCCGAGACCTGACGGATGTACCCGCCGCGGACGAGAAGCTTGTGCGAGACGGCGTCGGCGTCCGCAGGCGCCTCGCGCAGGGTTGGGATGAAGAGCTGCGACTGCCTGGCGATCACGGTCGAGAGAGGTTACGGAAGCTCGGGCACGCCCTGCGCGAGGTACGCGCGTAGACGTGCAACGAAGCGCTCGGCGAACTCGACCGCGTCCGGAGCGGGCTCGAGTGGCAGCTGTAGGTGGTCGACGATCGCGTCGTCGGCCAGGAAGCCCTCCTCGGCAAGCCTCGCACCGAGGACGTCTCGCACACCGGCGCGCGAGACCTCGTCGGGGACGACCATGGCGAGCACGTCCAGCTCGGCGGTGCCGAGGCGGTCGAAGCGCGCCGCCATGCGCCCCACGTCCGGATCGCCATCGTGGAGATGGAGCCAAACCCGGGTGCGCGGATCGAGCCCTGTGGCGCCGACGTACACCACCGCACGCCCCGCTTCGATCCACGCGTACACCCAGCTCTCCGCGGGAAGCTCCCCGACGCGCACGGGCAGCACGACGAACTCCGTGCTCTCCCCGTCCACTAGTCGAGCGGGATCAGGCTCGCCTCGGCCATCGCGAGGGCGGCGGGCTTCGCCATCTTCAGGCGCTTCGGGCGCTGCATCCCCTCGGCGAGCCAGCGATCGATCTCGACGAAGAGCTCGTCGATGAGCGTCTCCGACGGCACCTTCTTGAGGACACGCCCGTGCGCGTAGATGAACCCTGCGTCGCGCCCACCGGCGATCCCGAAGTCGGCGTCGCCGGCCTCCCCCGGACCGTTGACCGCACAACCCATGACGGCGACCTCGAACGCCTCGGGGTACGCGCGCAGGCGATCCTCCACCTCGCGCGCCAGCGTCTCGACGCCGACGTTGTCCCGCCCGCACGAGGGGCACGCGATCATCACCGGACCGCGCTCGCGCAGGCCGAGCGCCTTGAGGATCTCCCAGGCGACGGCGACCTCCTTGACCGGGTCGGCGGTCAGCGAGACGCGCATCGTGTCGCCGATGCCGTCGGCGAGGAGGCTGCCGATGCCGACCGAGCTCTTGATCGCACCGGCGAACTCGGTTCCCGACTCGGTCACGCCGAGGTGCAGCGGGTACGGCACCCTCGCGGAGAGCATCCGGTACGCGCGGATCATCGTCGGCACGTGCGTCGCTTTCACGGAGATCTTGAAGTCCCGATAGTCAAGCTTCTCGAGGAGCTCGACCTCCTCGAGCGCCGCTGCGACGAGCGCCTCGGCCTGGTCCTTCTGGGCGAGGTCGAAGAGGTGCTTCGGAAGCGACCCGGAGTTCGCGCCGATTCGCATCGGGATCCCCGCCTTCTTCGCCGCGGTCACGACCTGCTCGACCTTGTCCGGGCCGCCGATGTTGCCGGGGTTGATGCGGACGGCGGCGACTCCTGCGTCGATCGCCTTCACCGCGAGCGAGGCGTTGAAGTGGATGTCGGCGATGACCGGGATCGGCGACAGCCGAACGATGAGGGGCAGCGCGGCGGCGTCCTCGTTCTTCGGCACCGCGACACGCACGACCTCGCAGCCAGCTGACGCGAGCGCCGCGATCTGCGCCGTGGTCGCGGTGACGTCGTGCGTCTTCGTCAGCGTCATCGACTGCACGACGACGGGCGCGCCCCCTCCGATGAGGACGTCGCCGACGCGGATCTGCACCTCGCTTGCCACGTGTAGAGGCTAGCGGCGTCCGAGAAGGGCTAGGAGAGCTTCCCGATGTCGTTCGAGAGGCCGACGAAGAAGAGCAGGAGGACGAGCGCGAGGCCGACCATCGAGACGCGCTCGTAGATCTCACGGCGGAGGAAGCGGCCGCGCGCGCCCTCGATCAGCGTGAAGAGGATGTGACCGCCGTCGAGCGGGAGCAGCGGAAGCAGGTTCAGTAGCGCAAGCGAGAGCGAGATGAGCCCGAGCACCCAGAGGTAGCTGTCCGTGCCGCGCTGGACCGCGTCCGACGACGCACGCGTGATCCCGATCGGGCTCGAGACGTCGTGGCGACCCTCGCCCGTCACGAGTCGCCCGAGCGACTTCACGATCTCGCGGGAGACGAGGCCCGTGACCTTCACCGCGTTGCCGACCGCGGGGGCGAAGCCCATACCGGTGCCTTCGAGCCCGAACCCGAGCCGGTAACGGTCGTCGACGAGCTTCGGCGCGATCGGTCCGAGCGTCACCCGCTTTCCGTTGCGGACAACGGTGACCGTGAGCTCCTGGCCGCGCGAGCCGGAGATGGTGTCGGCGATCTCGTCTGCGGCGACCGGCGTTCCGTTGATCGCCACGACTCTGTCACCTGCCTGGAGGCCGATCTTCTGGGCCGGCGACGTGACCCCGGCCGTGATCTCCGGCGCGACCGTGGCGACGGTCTGGGTCGCCTTCCCCGCGACCGTCATGAAGAGGAACGTGAACAGCGCGATCGCGAGGGCGATGTTCGCCACGGGCCCGGCTCCGATCGCGACGAGCCGCTTCCACGTTCGCGCCTTCCAGTACGCATCGGGGCCGAGGGCGTCGTCGAGCTCGTTGACTCCCTTCTCCGCAACCGTGCGCGCCGCCGGCGAGATCTCCTGTCCGCGAAGCGCGTCCGCGAAGGCCGCGACTTCGCGACGGGCGGCTTCCAGGTCGTCTCCCTCGAGGGCGCGCTTCACGCGGTCGGCGGCTACGCCGAGCACGGGCGCCTCCTCCACTGCGCGGCTGAAGCGCCGCTCCGCGTCATGCGGGATCGGCCGGTGCATCCCGGGGATCGTCACGAAACCGCCCAGGGGGATGACACCCACGGCGTATTCGATCCCTCCACGCGTCGTCTTCACGAGCGGCGGCGGGAAGCCGATGTAGAACCGCCGCGGCCGCAGGCCGACGGCGAGCGACGCGAAGAAGTGGCCCGCCTCGTGGACGAGCACGAGCAGGGCCAGCCCGAGGATGGCGATAACGAGACTCACAGCGCCACTCTTCCTCCTGCGAGGCGGCGTGCCTCCTCGTCGGCGGCCACCAGCTCGGCGAGATCCGTGGCCGGCGCGCCCTCCACGCGCTCGAGCGCCTCGGCCACGAGCGGAGCGATGTCGACGAAGCGGATGTGACCGTCGAGGAATGCGGCGACCGCGACCTCGTTCGCCGCGTTGAACGCGCACGGATAGGTGCCTCCACGCTCTCCCGCCTCGCGCGCGAGAGCGAGGAGCGGGAAGCGGTCGACATCGGGTGGCTCGAACACGAGCTCGAGACCCGCCGAGAAGTCGAGCGGGACTGCGCTCGTCTCGCGGCGCTCCGGGTAGGTCAGGGCGAACGCGATCGGGACGCGCATGTCCGGATGCCCCAGGTGCGCGAGCGCCGCGCCGTCGCGCAGCCGCACGAGCGCGTGGACGACGGAGGTCGGCTGCACGACCACCTCGATGCGCGCGTACGGAAGGTCGAAGAGGTAGTGCGCCTCGATGAGCTCGAGACCCTTGTTCGCGAGCGTCGCCGAGTCGACGGTGATCTTCGGCCCCATGGACCAGGTCGGATGCGCGAGGGCATCGGCCACGCTCACTGATTCGAGCTCCGCGGCCGATCGGTTTCTGAACGGCCCGCCGGACGCGGTGAGGATGACCGAGTCGACCGTGTCCCGCGCTCGACCCTCGAGGCACTGGAAGACCGCCGAGTGCTCGCTGTCCACCGGGAGCAGCAGGCCTCCCCCACGCCGCCACGCTGCGAGCGCGAGGTCGCCGGCGGCGACGAGGCTCTCCTTGTTCGCGAGGGCGAGCGTGACGCCGCGCTCGAGGGCCCAGAGCGTCGCGCCGA
Organism: uncultured Gaiellaceae bacterium; assembly: GCA_963846995.1. Taxonomy (GTDB): domain Bacteria; phylum Actinomycetota; class Thermoleophilia; order Gaiellales; family Gaiellaceae; genus GMQP-bins7. The sequence goes on from CAWJYD010000008.1 coordinate 229,003, forward strand.
CACCTGCGAAGCCCACGACCGCGTTCAGTACGAGATCGGGCTCGCACGCGTCGAGGAGGTCAGGAAGTTCCCCGCCCACCTGGACGTGCTCGACGCCGTGCTCCAAAGCGAGCCCGTCGAGCGACTGCGTTCGAGAAGCGAGCGCGCAGGCGACGAGACCAGGATCGGCGGCGATCACCTCGAGCGCCTGGCGCCCGATCGACCCGGTCGCGCCGAGCACGGCCACGCGCCTCACGCCCGAGCTCACGACGTCGCTCCGAACGCGAGGATGGCGAAGTAGGCGACCGGTCCGGCCCAGAGGAGCGAGTCGAGCCGGTCGAGCATCCCCCCGTGGCCGGCCAGCACGCGACCGGAGTCTTTCACCTCGAGGTCGCGCTTGACAGCGGACTCGAAGAGATCGCCGAGGACGGCGGCGAGCGCCACCACGAGTCCGAGCAGGAGCGACTGCGGGATCGTGAGGAAGTCGTCCCGGTCCTTGTAGAGGATCACGAACGCCATCCCGACCGCGGCGAGCAGCCCGCCGACGAACCCCTCCCACGACTTCGCAGGCGAGATCGACGGTGCGAGCTTGTGCCGGCCGAGGGTGCGGCCCACGAAGAACGCGCCCGTGTCGGCAGCGAAGACCGTGAAGAGGACGGCGACCACGGCCCAGAAGCCGTGATCGGGAATCCCGCGGACGAGTAGGAGGCAGCCGACTCCGGCGCCCACCCAGGCGACGCCGAGGATCGTCACCCCGAACGACGTCGTCGCCGACAGCCGCTGGCCCGAGAGCCCGTAGACGGCGAACGCGAACACGAACGTCGAGAGCAGGCCCGCGAGCATCCAGTCCGGCCCTCCGAGCTGGAGCCCGAGAAGCAGCGCGCCGTATCCCAGGTAGCCGCCGAGCACGAGCGGACGCAGCGTCCGAGCCATGACGAAGAGCTCGTGGAGCGCGAGTAGCCCGCCCGCGAGCGCCAGCCCGAAGAGCCACCAGCCGCCGAGGTAGACGAGCCCGATGACGACCGGGATGAGGACGACGGCGACGAGGATGCGCGAGAGGAGCGGGCTCATCTCGCTCCGAAGCGCCGCGCGCGGCTCGCGTACTCGTCCACGGCGACGCGCAGCTGCTCCTCGCCGAAGTCCGGCCACAGGGTCTCGTCGAACACGAGCTCAGCGTAGGCCGACTGCCAGAGGAGGAAGTTCGAGATCCGCTGCTCGCCCGAGGTGCGGATCACGAGATCCGGGTCCGGAAGCTCGGGGGCGTAGAGGTGAGCCGCGATGTCCGCCTCGGACAGGTCCTGGTGTCTGACACCGTGTCTGACACCTTCCTCGAGGATCCTGCGCATTGCTTCCACAAGCTCTGCGCGGCCGCCGTAGTCGAAGGCGATCCACAGGTGCAGGCGCTCGAGGTGCGCGGTCTCGGCTTCCAACGCGGCCATCTTCTCGCGCAGCTCCTCCGGCACACGGTCGCGCCGTCCGAAGAAGCGCGTGCGCACGCCCTGCTTCGCGAGGTCGGGAAGCTCGCGGTCGATCGTCTCGTCGAGGAGCTCGATGATCGACTCCACCTCGTCGGGGGGACGCGACCAGTTCTCGGTCGAGAACGCGTAGACGGCGAGCGAGTCGATGTCGAGGTCGATGGCCGCCTCGACGGTTCGTCGCAGCGCGCGGGCGCCTTCCCGATGTCCCTCCGCGACCGGCAGGTCGCGAGACGCGGCCCAGCGCCCGTTCCCGTCCATGATGATCGCGACGCTCTTCGCTGCCACTCCGGCGTCATCCGGCAGCGTCAGACCTCCATGATCTCGGCCTCTTTCACCTTCAAGAGGTCGTCGATCGACTTCGTGTGTTCGTCGGTGACCTTCTGCACCTGTTGCTCCGCGCGGCGCTCCTCGTCGTCGCCGACGTCGCCGTTCACGACGAGATCCTTCAGGTGCTGCATGACGTCGCGGCGGACGTTGCGGATCGCGACCTTGCCGTCCTCGGCGACGCGCCGGACGACCTTGACGAGATCCTTGCGGCGCTCCTCGGTGAGGGCGGGGATCGGCAGACGCACGACCTTGCCGTCGTTCGACGGCGTCAGGCCGAGGTCGGACTCCTGCACCGCGCGCTCGATGTTCTTGATCGAGCCCGGGTCGAAGGGTTGCACGACGAGGAGGCGCGGCTCGGGGGCGGAGATCGACGCGAGGCTCTTGAGCGGCGTCGGCGTGCCGTAGTAGTCGATCGTGACCCGGTCGAGCAGCGCCGGAGACGCGCGCCCGGTCCGGATCGAGTTGAACTCGTGGTGCGTCGCCTCGATCGACTTGTCCATCCGCCGCTTCGCGTCAGCGAGGAATTCCTCGATCGCCGCCATGCGCTCTCCTTCCGCCTACCGGGTGGTCGAGATGATCGTGCCGACGCGCTCGCCCGCGGCGACGCGCCGGATGTTGCCCTTGGCGAGCTCGAAGACGTGGATCGGAAGCCGGTTGTCCATGCATAACGAGAGCGCGGTCGTATCCATCACCTTCAGGCCGCGCTCGATCGCCTCGAGGTGCGTGAGCTGCGGGAGGAACTGGGCGTTCGGATCCTCGTTGGGGTCGCCGTCGTAGACGCCGCGAACCTTGTTCTTCGCCATGAGGATCGCCTCGGCGCCGATCTCGAGCGCACGCAGCGCCGCCGCCGTGTCGGTCGTGAAGAACGGGTTGCCGGTGCCGGCGGCGAAGATGACGACGCGATCCTTCTCGAGGTGGCGGATCGCCCGGCGCCGGATGTACGGCTCTGCGACCTCGGACACGGCGATCGCGGAAAGGACGCGCGTGTGCACGCCGAGCCGCTCGAGCGCGTCCTGCAGCGTCAGCGCGTTCAGGAGCGTCGCGAGCATGCCCGCGTAGTCCGCGGTCGCCCGGTCCATCCCCTCCGACGCCGCAGCCATGCCGCGGTAGATGTTCCCGGCGCCGACCACGACGGCGAGTTGCGTGCCCGCGCCGTGCACCGCGACGATCTCCTCGGAGATCGCGACCACGGTCGTCGGGTCGATGCCGTACTCGCGGCCGCCGAGGAGGGCCTCGCCGGAGAGCTTGAGGAGCGCGCGGTGGAACCGCGTTCCCGACGCCGCCTCGGCCGCCTGCGCGACCTCCTGGGTGCTCGTACTCACTTCACGAGCCCGCGACGGAGACCCGCGCGAATCTCGCGACGGAGGCGCCCGCATCGGCGAGTGCTTGGCCGACCGTCTTCGACGGATCGTGGATCCAAGCCTGCTCGGCGAGGGCGCCACCCGGCACCGCCGCGAAGAAGCGCTTGTTCAGCATGCCGTCCACGATCTTCTCACGCGCGGCCTCGGGCTTCGACTGGACTTCGTCCGTGTTCGCGTAGATGGAGCGCTCGGCCGCGACGACGTCCTCGGGAACGTCGTCGCGCGTCGTCCACTCGGGGGCGGCGAAGGAGATGTGCATCGCGAGCTGGCGTGCCAGATCCTCCGACCCTCCGGCGAGCTCGACAAGCACGCCGATCTTGTTGGCCGGGGGGTGGGCGTACGCGCCGAGGACGTTCCCGGCCGGCGCCTCGTAGCGCTCCGGACCGACGATCACGATGTTCTCGCCGAGCCTCGCGATGAGCTCGACGCGCTCGTCCTCGAACTCGTCGGCGGCGCCGGGTCCGTCCGCGTGGACGGCGCGCAGCACCTTGATCGCGAACTCCTGGAACTCGTCGCTCTTCGAGACCGGCTCCGTCTCGCAGCCGATGCCGACGATCGAGCCGATTCCGGCGTCGACGATGTAACCGACGAGGCCCTCCGTCGTCTCGCGACCGGCTCGCTTGCCGGCCGAGGCCATCCCCCGCTCGCGCAGAAGCGTGCGGGCGGCATCGAGGTCGCCCCCGCTCTCCTCCAGCGCGCGCTTGCAGTCCATCATTCCCGCTCCCGTCGCGTCGCGGAGCTCCTTGACGAGCGATGCGCTGATCGTCGTGCTCACTCGGACGCACCACCCTCCGCGACCGCAGCAGGCTCGAGCTCGGCCTCTGGCGCCTCCGCGGACGCCTCTTCGGCGGCGAGCTCGGCCGCCGGCTCGGCTGCAGTCTCGGCCGGCGGCGACGCCGTCATCTCGGACGCGGTCACCTTCGTCCGGCCGGCCGCGACACCGTCGGCGACCACGCGAGCAACGAGGTCGCACGAGCGGATCGCGTCGTCGTTGCCCGGAATGACGTAGTTCGCCTCGTCCGGGTCGGCGTTCGTATCGACGAGCCCGATGACGGGGACGCCGAGACGGTGCGTCTCGCGCACGGCGAGCTGCTCCTTCTTCATGTCGATGACGAACACGGCGTCCGGCTGGCGCTTGAGGTCGGCGACGCCGCCGAGGTTCGCCTCGAGCTTCTCGAGATCGGCCTCCATGCCGATGCGCTCCTTCGACGGCAGCAGCTCGAGCTGACCGTCCGCCTTCAGCCGGCGCAGATCGTGGAGGTAGCCGATCCGCTCGGAGATCGTCCGCCAGTTGGTGAGCAGGCCCCCGAGCCAGCGGTGGTTGACGTACGGCATGCCGACGCGCGAGGCGTTCTCGGCCACGGCGTTCTGCGCCTGCTTCTTCGTGCCGACGAAGAGAACCGTCCCGTTGCGCTCGGCGATGTTGCGCGCGAACTCGTGCGCTTCCACGAGCAGCTCCTGGGTCTTCGTGAGATCGATGAGGTAGATGCCCCCGCGCTCGCCGAAGATGTAGCGGCGCATCTTGGGATTCCAGCGGCGCGTCTGGTGGCCGAAGTGCACGCCGGCCTCCAGCAGCTCTCGCATCGTGACGACTGACACGGTGATCAGCCCCTTTCCGGTTGGTTGACGGTGCTGCTCCGACGGGCCGGGCGGAACCGCGCGCAGAGAGCGACGGCACCCCCGCCTCGACTGATCGCCGGGTCGAAGGGACGAGAATCGGCTTAGAGTCTAGCGGCTCGGGCGAGCTTGCAACAGATTGTCACAAGCTCGTACGGCGTTCGAGCGCGAGATACGCCGAGGCGACCCGCTCGTCGACCTCGCGCGGCACGGGCACGACGCACGACTCGGCCCCGAGGGCGCCGCTGCTCACCGCCTCGAGGCAGCGCGTCTGGAGCGCGAAGCCGAGATCCATCGACTCGATCGAGTTCCCGAGCGGCCGCGGGCCGGCCAGCGTGACCATGTGGCCTCCGGTGAGCACGTGGATCGTCCGTCCGTCGGCGAGCTCGAGCGTGCGGACGCCACCCGCGTCGCCGCGCACCGTCTCCGCGGCGGCCTCGAGCGCCGGGACGGCGATCTCCCAGGGAACGTGCCCCGCGTTCATCAGGATCGCGCCGTCCTTCAACAGCGGCACGTCTGCACCCGTTACCACGTCAGCGGCCCCTGTCACCGTGACGATCACGTCGGCGCTGGCGAGTGCGTCCTCGCGCTCCGGAACCGCGAAGCCGTCGAGGAGCGCCTCGAGCCGCGTCACGGGATCGACCTCCACGACCGAGACGAGTGCATGTGCGCTGCGGAGGTTCTCGGCGACGCCCTTCCCGCAGGCGCCGTAGCCGAAGACGGTGACGCGCCGGCCGTTGGTCGCGCGGTTCGTGATCCGCAGGAGCGACTCGAGGACGCTCTGCCCGACGGCGTGGCGGTTCTCCGCGAACTGCTTGATCGGGCTGTCGTTGATTACGAGCAGTGGCCGTGCGATCCGCTCGCGCAACGGAAGCAGGCGCATCCGGCCCGACGTCGTCTCCTCCGTTCCGCCGACGAGCCTGTGGTACGGGGACTCGAGGAAGCGCACGAAGAGGTCGCCGCCGTTGTCGAGGAGGAGATCCGGCTTCTCCGCGAGCACCGCCCGCAGATAGCCGTCGTGCTCGTCCGCGTCGCGCGTGGGCCGGCCGATCACGTCGACGCCGCGCTCGCGGAGGTACTCGACGGTCTCGGGCTGCGTCGTGTTGAGGTTCCCCGTCGAGACGACTCTCGCCCCGCCGCGCGCGAGCGTGAGGAGCAGCGCCGCGGTCTTCGGCTCCAGGTGGATCCCGGTGCCGATCGTGCGGCCGGCGAACGGCGTCGTTTGCTCGAGCTCGTCTCCGATCCCGCGCAGGAGCCGGCACGACTCGACGATCCACTCGATGCGCTCTCGCGACACGGCTACGCGCTCCTCGCCCGCTCGAGCGCCTGCGCGAGGTCGGCCGGCAGAGGCGACGTGATCTCGACGGCGTCTCCGCTCACGGGGTGGGCGAAGGCGAGCCGGTGCGCGTGCAGGAACTGGCGCGAGAGCCCGAGGTCGCCCTTCACGCCGTACGTCGTGTCGCCGGAGACCGGAAGCTCGATCGCCGCCAGGTGGACGCGGATCTGATGCGTTCGGCCGGTTTCAAGCCGGACGTCGAGCAATGCGTGCTCCGGGAGCGTCTCGGAGAGCTCGAACCACGTCACGCCGTCGCGCGGCTCGTCGGTGTCGAGAGAGCGCCGCGTGGGGTCGCGTCGGTCACGTCCGATCGGCGCGTCGATCTTCCCCGTGCGCGACCGCGGACGCCCGCGCACGAGTGCAACGTAACGGCGCTCGACCTCGCGCTCACGGATCGCCTGCTGGAGAGCCGCGAACGCGCGCTCCGAGCGGGCGGCGACGAGCAGCCCGGACGTCTCGCGGTCGAGCCGGTGGACGATGCCCGGCCGACTCGGATCGTCGCCCCCTGCGGCTCCCAGCGTGAGCAGCTGACTCGCGAGCGTCCCGGCAGCGATTCCCGCGCCCGGGTGCATCGACAGGCCGGCTGGCTTGTCCACGACGACGACGTGTTCGTCCTCGTAGGCGACGGGCACCGTGGCGGGTTCCGGCGCGAGGCCCGCAGCCGGTGCCGGGAGGTCGACCTCGACCACGGAGCCCGCGTCGAGGCGATGGCTCTTCGCGCGCGCCGCGCCGTCGACCGTGACCGCACCGGCGGCGAGCAAGCGCTCCGAGAGCGAACGCGTGCCGATCTCCTCGCGCGTCGCGAGAGCGCGGTCGAGCCTCGCGCCCGCGTCGGCCTCAGCGACGACGAAGCGAAGCGTCGCCACCACGTGCCCCGTGCATCCGGTCCGGCCGGTCCGCGAGGACGAGCGCGCCGAAGAGGATCGTCACACCGACGACGATGAACGTGTCCGCGAGATTGAACGCCGGCCACGCGACGAGATCGAGGAAGTCTGTGACGTGCCCGAGCCGCACGCGGTCGATGAGGTTCGCGATGCTGCCGCCGAGTACGAGACCGAGCGCGACCGGCAAGACCGGGTGGCGCCGCCCGGACCGTGCGAAGTAGACGAGCATCGCGCCGACGGCGACGGCCGTCACGGCGATGACGATTGCCGTCCTGCTGCCGAAGAGCCCGAAGGCGATGCCGGAGTTCTGGACGTGGTGGATCGAGAACGGCCCGACGATGTCGACGCTGTTCCCCAGGGCAAGTGTCCGGCCGACGACCTGCTTCGTGAGCTGATCCGCGAAGATCGCCGCTCCGGCGACCACCGCGAGCACGATCCACTGCACCCGCCCGGCGCCGAGCGAGCGCTCCGCGGACGAAACCGGCTGCAGCGCGTTGGCGGTTGAGCCGATGCGGACGTCGACGGACGGCACCCCCGTCCGCGCGGGCTCGCTCAAAGCTGCTCCAGGGCGCGCTTGTCCGCGATGCACAGGGTCGCGTACGGCACGGCGAGAAGCCGCTCCTCGCCGATCGGCTGCCCGCACTCCGAGCACAGGCCGTACGTGCCCGCCTCGATCCGGTCGAGTGCCGCGGAGATCTCGCCGAGGATGTGCTCGGCGTTCTCCTCGAGACCCTCGTCGACCTCGCGCATGTACGTCTCGGAGGCGCTGTCGGCGAGGTGGTCGCCCGCGCCTATGGCGAGGTCGCCCGTCTCCTCGACGAGAGAGTCGTCGTGGTGCACAGCGTGAACGGCCTGCAACAGCCGAGCGCGCTCGCTCTCGAGCATGCTTCGAAAGCGATCGAGATCGAGCTCGACGGTCACGGCAGGCGCGTGGGCGGGGCCGGCACGCGCCCAAGGATATCCGCGGCCCGGGTGGAGCTAGCCGGCGACCTTCCGGATCCCGCCCTCGCCCATCCCGTCCAGAGCCGTCGGGCGCGTGACCGCGGCTGCCGCTTCCTCCACTGCCGCGGCGGTCTTGTCGGCCGACTCGGCGTCGAGCATGTCGAAGGCCGCCCGGAGCTGCGCGCGGATCTTCACGATGTCCTCCTCGAGCCGCCGCTTCTCGGCCGCGGCCTCGCGCGCAACGCGACGCGACTCGGCGTGCGCCTCCTGCACGATGAGGTCGGACTCTCGCCGGGCCTGCTCCTTCATGTCTTGCGCGGCGCGCTCCGCGGAGACCAGAGTCGAGCGCAGCAGCGCCTCGAGCTCGCGGTGCTTCGCAGCTTCCGCCTCGACCTCTTCGAGCTGATCCGAGAGGTCGGCGCGCTCGCGCCACACCTGCTCGAAGCTGTCGGCGATCTCCTCGAGGAGGTTGTCGACGGGCTTGCGGCGGTACCCCCGGAGCCACGCGCGCCGGAGTTCGATGTGTCTGATCTCGACTGGGGTGAGCGGCATTCGAACCTCCTACAACAAGGCCCCGATCAGGGCGTTGACGACCCATGCCGCAACGAGCAGGACGAGGACCGCCACGATCGGGGAGAGATCGAGGGGCCCGAGCGTCGGGATCCGGCCCCGAAAGAGGCCGAGATACGGGGTGACGACTTCATCCAAGAATCGTTGCAGACTTGCGGCCACAGTGGAATACGGAAGCTGGATCCAAGACAGGAGTACGTACGCGAAGATGAAGAGGACGTAGATCGAGACAAACACGGTGACGAAGCTACGCAGCGACGACGCGGCGTCAGCGAGGAGCCCGAGCAAGGCGTATGCGCCCATCGGACGCGATTTCGCCGCATTTGCTCCCGTTCCTACGGTCTCGGTGGCGACCCGCACAGCGCGTGGACACGCGTTGTCTACGCCGGGCGGCGCACGCCGCGGTCGAGCGTCTACGCCTGGTTGTAGAAGCCGCCGCGCTCGATCGCGCGAGCGCGCTCCTCGGCGGAGAGCTCGACGTCGCGCGGCGTGAGCAGGAACACCTTGTCGGCGACGCGCTGCATGCTGCCGTCGAGGGCGTAAGTGAGGCCGCTCGCGAAGTCGATGAGCCGCTTCGAGAGCTCGGTGTCGGCGCTCTGGAGGTTGATGATCACGGGAATCTGCGCCTTGAAGCGATCGGCGATCTGCTTCGCGTCATTGAACGCGCGCGGTGCGACGAGATGCACCTTCGCCGGCGCGGGCGCCGTGACGCTACGTAGCCGTGACGAGCGCTCGCGACGCGGCGCTGCCGCGTCCTCCGACTCCCAGCCTTCTCCGTCGGCGTCGCTCGGGAGTCGCCGCACGTTCTGACGGTCGCGCCTGCTGCGGTGTCCTTCCTCGAGCTGCTCGTTCGTCTGCAGCCCGTCCTCCTCCCACTCGTCGTCCTCGGCGATGCCGAAGTAGACGAGCGTGCGGTTCCAGAGATCGCCGAAACCCATAACCGCGGGATAGTAGATCAGCCCTGCTGGACGCCGAAGATCGTCGAGCCGACCCGCACGAGCGTCGCACCCTCCTCCACGGCGACGCGGTAGTCCTGCGACGTGCCCATGCTCAGCTCGGCGAGGCCGTGCTCGGACGCCAGCTCGCGGAGGCGCCGGAAGTAGGGGCGCGAGGACTCGGCGTCGTCCGCGAGCGGCGGCATGGTCATGAGCCCGCGGATCCGAGGGAACGCAGTGACGTACGCAGCGATCTCCTCGGGCGCGACCCCCGACTTCGACCCCTCGCCCGAGAGGTTCACCTCGAGGAGCGCCGGGATCGTCACGCGCTCCGCCGCCGACTCGGACGACACCGAGTGGACGAGCTCGCAGAGCCGGTTGACGACCCTCGCCTTGTTCGACTGGAGGTGGCCGATGAAGTGCCAGCGGAAGGCGTCGCCGTAGCGCGCGTGCTTCGCCTCGAGATCCTGCGCGCGGTTCTCGCCCACGACCTCGACGCCTGCAGCGACGAGCGCGGCCATACCGTCGGCGTCTACGTACTTCGTGGCGACGACGACCGTCACCCCCTCCCCCACGTCCTCGCGGACGCGCGCCAGGCGCTCGGCGATCTCCGCCGCCGGGAGGACGCTCACGAGATCTCCGTCGCAGCCAGCTCCCGCGCGGCTTCGAGCTCGGCCTCGCGGCCGTCGAGCTCTCCGTTCAGCTTCCGCTCACGCACTCGCCGGAGGATCTCACCGATCCGCGGCGACTCTCCGAGGCCGAGCGCGAGCAGGTCGGAGCCGTCGATCTCGAGCTGCACGTCGCGCAGGTGGCCGAAGTACTCCCGCAACTCGGGCCTGTCCTCGATCGCCAACGCCAGGAGCGAGGCATCAGGCCCGTGAGGATCCGCGAGCGCGACGACCTCCGCCGGAGCGAGCGCATCCGCACGTAGCCGCTCGACGATCCGCGGAGCAGCGGCGACTGCGCCGACGATGCGGTCGACGTCGGCACGTCGCACCTTCAACCGGTCGAGCCACTCCGACGCTTCGGCAACCGTCAGCTCGCGTGCGAGGGCCTCCAGCCCGAGTCGCCAGGACGGGACGTCGAGCTCGAGCTCGTCCCGCAGAGCCACCGCGCGGGAGAAGAGCCCCGCTGCGACGTCGTCGCCGCGCAGCTGTGGGTGGATCGCGCGATCCATCCCGAGCTCGCCGAGCCGGCCGATGCCGTCCGCGGCGTGCGGATCCTCGAGCAGGTCGAGGAGCTCGTCGCGTAGCCGCGACGACGAGAGGTCGCCGACGTGACCCGAGGCGATGCAGGCGCGGGCGAGAGCCTCGGTCTCGTCGTCGAAGCGGAACCCGTAGCGCGCCTCGTAGGTGATGCCGCGCAGGATCCGGGTCGGGTCGTCGACGAACGAGCCGGCGTGCAGGACGCGGATCGTCCCGGCACAAAGGTCGTCGCGCCCGCCATACGGGTCGAAGAGAGCTCCGAGGTCCCCCGGGCCGAGCGAAGCGGCCATCGCGTTGATGGTGAAGTCGCGCCGGTGGAGGTCGTGCGCGAGCTCTGCGTGCTCCACTGTCGGAAGGGCGCCCGGGGCCTCGTACGACTCGCGGCGCGTCGTCACGACGTCGACGTGCTCCGGGCCGCCGTCGGACACGACTGCGGTGCCGAACTTCCGGTGCGGCGTCGCATGCCCGCCGAGCGCCTCGGCGAGCACGTATGCGAAGGCGATGGCGTCGCCCTCGACCGCGAGGTCGATGTCGTCTCCCTCTTCGCCCAGGAGGATGTCTCGTACGGTGCCGCCGACGACGAAGACGTCGGTCGCGTCACCGCCGCGGGCCGCCACCACCTCCGCGATCGCACGCAGGCGCGGGCTCGCGCGCAGCTCGTCGGCGATGCTCTCGATCACGGGTGATCCTGCTGGTGCACGGGCTCATTCTGCCGCCGCATGATCGGAGACCTCGCGGAGCGGGGTCACGTAGCGGACATGCGGCACGTCGGTCCCCAGCACCGTCTCGACCTTCGTGAGGCCGTCGGTGTTCCAGCCCGCGCGTTCATAGAAACGTCGCGCTCGCGGGTTGTCCTCGAGCACCCAGAGGAGCGCATCGCCGAAGCGGCCTTCGACGAGATGCGCGAGCGCACCTGCCATCAACGCGCGCCCGGCCCCGCTTCCCCACGCGTCGGGCAGGACGTAGATCGCGTACAGCTCGCCGCGATCCGGATCCTCCCGCGCCGGACCGGTCGAGGCGAAGCCGACGATCTCGCCGCCGAGCTCCGCGACGAGCGTCTGCTCACTCACGGGCTGCTCGGCGAGCAGTTGCTGCCAACGCTCCGCCCGCACCTCGACGGAGATGTCTCGCAACCGCTCGGACGGGAACGCGTGGGCGTAGGCGACCTGCCACGTGCGGACGTGCACGAGCGCGATCACAGGCGCGTCCTCCGGCGTCGCCGGCCGGACGCGGACGTTGTTAGACGTGGGCGACTGCCTCGATCTCGACGAGCGCTCCGCTCGGGAGGCCCGAGATCTGGACGGTCGAGCGCGCGGGCGGGCCGTCGCCGACGTGCTGCGCGTAGACCTCGTTCATCGCCGCGAAGTCGCCGAGATCCATGAGGAACACCGTCGTCTTGACGAGCTTCTCGAGGCCGCTCCCCGCCTCCTCGAGGATCGCGCCGAGGTTCTTCATGATCTGCTCGGTCTGCTCGGCGACGCCTTCGCCCGCGAGCGCGCCTGTCTCGAGCGACATTCCGAGCTGTCCGGCCACGAACACGAGCTCGCCGACGCGAATCGCCTGGTTGTAAGGGGCGCCCTGGAACGGACCCGGCGCCCGGTCGGTGCGCACGACCTGCTTCTCGGCCACTACGAGCCTCCTCTGGTTGCGTCGGAAAGCGCGCTGCCGAGCGCCTTGAAGATCGCCGACAACACGTGCTGGGAGTCGTCTCCCTCGATGAGCCGGACGTGGATGGTCAGACCAGCGGCGTTCGCGAGCTCCTCGAGGAAGGTCGCAGCGAGGTCGCTCCGGAGCCCGCCGGCACGGGTCGACGTCAGGTCGGCGTTCGACGCGACGAGCGGCCTGCCCGACGCCTCGACGACGACCATCGCGAGCGCCTCGTCCGACGGTGCGATGCCGAACCCGCGCCCCGCGTCGTCGCCCGCGAGCAGCGGCTGGAGCGCCTCGCCGAGCGCACGTCCGGCGAGACCCACCTCGGCCTCGGGCTCGTCCGGGGCGATCTCGAGGACGAGGCCGAAGCGTCCCGCTGCCGCGAGCTCCTCGAGCAGACGGTCGAGGACCGCGACCCCGGTCGCGACGCGGCTGTCGGCTCCGGCGGGCTCGATGCGAGCGGCGCCCGCCGCGGTCACAGCTCGGTCCGCTCGATCACCGCGCCCAGGTCGCGCAGGCGCTCGTCGATTCGCTCGTACCCACGGTCGATCTGGCCGATGTTCCCGATCGTCGACGTTCCCTCGGCGCACAGCGCAGCAATGAGCATCGCCATGCCGGCGCGAATGTCCGGACTCTCGAGCCGCTCGCCGTAGAGCGTCGCAGGACCCGTGACGACGACCCGGTGGGGGTCGCAGAGGATGATCCGCGCGCCCATCGAGACGAGCTTGTCCACGAAGAACAGGCGGCTCTCGAACATCTTCTCGAAGATGAGGATGGTGCCCGTCGCCTGCGTCGCGACGGTGACGGCGATCGACGTCAGGTCGGCGGGGAAGGCGGGCCAGATGCCGCTCTCGATCTTCGGGATCTGGCCGCCGAAGTCGTCCTCCACGAAGAGCTGCTGACCGGCCGGCACGCGGACGCTCGACTCGGAGACGTCCATGTGCACGCCGAGCTTGCGGAACGCAGGGACGATCGAGATGAGGTCGTCGGGCTGGACGTCCTCGACGACGACCTCGCCACCCGTCGCGGCGGCGAGCCCGACGAAGCTCGCGACCTCGATGTGGTCGGTGCCGATCCGGAAGTCCCCGCCCCCGAGCTCGCGGACGCCGTGGATGTGGAGGACGTTCGAGCCGACGCCCTCGATGTGCGCGCCGAGCGAGACGAGGAAGCGGCAGAGATCCTGGATGTGCGGCTCGCAGGCGGCGTGGCCGAGGATCGTCTCGCCCTCGGCGAGGACGGCCGCCATGATCGCGTTCTCGGTTCCCATCACCGATGCCTCGTCGAGGTACACCCGCGCGCCGCGCAGGCCCTTCGCGGACAGCTCGTAGTCGCCGTTGACGGCGATCTCCGCGCCGAGGGCGGAGAACGCGTGCACGTGCGTGTCGAGCCGGCGGCGTCCGATCACGTCGCCACCGGGTGGCGGCACGGAGACGCGCCCGAAGCGCGCGAGGAGCGGCCCGGCGAGCAGGAACGACGCCCGGATCTCGCGCGCGAGGTCGGCGTCTAGCTCCGTCTTGTGGACGCCAGCGGGGTCGATCCGCACCTCGTTGGCGTTGCTCCACTCGACGTCGGCGCCAAGGTCGGCCATGAGCTCGATCATGGTCTCGACGTCGCGGATGCGAGGGACGTTCGAGAGGCGCACTTCCTCCGTCGCGAGGAGCGACGCGGCGAGAATCGGGAGCGCGCCGTTCTTGTTCCCTGAGGCCCGCACGGTTCCCGACAGGGGGCGGCCGCCCTCGATGACGAAGGACTGCATCGCGCGCGCAATGCTACTGGCGGTCATGTAGCTCACTGGATACCCGGCTTCAGGTCGAGAGATGCTCGATCTGCAGCCTACGCAGGGGACCGGCCGGCTCGAACCCGAGCACCTGCCCGTAGAAGGAGAGCTCGGCCTCGAGGGAGTCGACGATGTTCTCCGCCTTGCGGAACCCGTGCCCCTCGCCCTCGTACAGGACGTACGCGTGCGGAATCCCGCGTTCCCGGAGCGCGCCGACGATGAGCTCGGCCTGGGCGGGCGGAACGACGCGGTCGTCGGCGCCCTGGAGGACGAGCATCGGCGTGGAGATCCGGTCGACCGCGTGGATCGGGCTGCGCTCGCGGTAGACGTCGGCTCGCTCGGGATAGGGGCCGACGAGCGTGTGCTCGTACTGAAGCTCGAACTTGTGCGTCTCCCCGTCCGCGAACTGCTCGAGGTCGGCGATCCCGAAGTAGGTAGCGCCGGCTGCGAAGGCGTCAGTGAACGTCAGCGCGCAGATCGTCGTGTAGCCCCCTGCGCTGCCGCCTCGAATGAGGAGACGGTCGGGATCAGCTTCACCCTGGTCGACGAGATACGCCGCCGCGTTCACGCAGTCGGCGACGTCCACCACTCCCCACTCGCCGTTCAGGCGCCCGCGGTAGTCGCGTCCGTATCCCGTCGAGCCCCCGTAGTTGACGTCGACGACGGCGAACCCGCGGGTCGTCCAGAACTGCTTCGAGAGGCTGAAGCCCACGCTGGCTGACCCCGTGGGGCCGCCGTGGCTGAAGACGATGAGCGGAGGACGCTCCTCCTCGGGAGCGTCGTAGTCGCGGTTCGCCGGCGGATAGAGGAGTGCGTGGGCCGTCAGCCCGCCGTCGGTCGGAAACTCGATCGCACGGGGGGTCGAGAGGAACCCTGGATCGATCGCGAGCTCGGAACTCGTCCGGATCACCTCCGCCGAGCCCGACGACACGTCGAAGCGCACCAGCCGGGTCGGCGCGGTTGCGGATCCGCCCACGAGGACGACGGTCGAGCCCTCTGCGGTCACCGCACCGGAGCCCGAGTCGAGCCCGAGCTCGAGCTCCTCGAGCGAACCGGAGTCGGGATCGAGGAGCGCGTGGTGCGTGAACCCGTCCGCGTCGTACTCGCAGAAGAGGCGCCCATCGTCGAGGAAGGCGTACGAGCGCGCCCCGAAGACCCAGGCGGGGAACCCGAACTCCGCCTCGGCCGCGTGCAGCACGACGCGCCGGCCGTCGTGGATCCGCTCGAGGTTCCACCAGCCGCTGCGGTCGCTCGCAAATACGAGCTCGCCGTCGGGACTCCACTCCGGCTGCCAGATCGACTCGCGTCCGTCGAGCCCGGCGGTCCGCTCGATGTCGGACAGCGTTCCGTCGTCGGCGAGCTTCGCGACGTGCAGCTCGCATCCGTCCCAGGGCATCCACGGAAGATCCCAGGCGAGGAAGCAGAGCCTGGCGCCGTCGGGCGAGATCCTGGGGTTGGAGTAGAAGTCCCGGCCGCTCGCGACCACGGTCGGCTCGGAGGAGCCGTCGGTGGGGAGCGCGACGAGCTCGTTCACCACGTCGGCGGAGCGGTCGCTCTCGGCGTGGCGCTCGCGAACACCGATCCACAGCTGCCCGTCGTGCGTCACCCGCCCGTCCGCGTACCGGTGACGCCGCGGACCCGCGTCGGGCGTGATCGGAACCGGCTCGCTGCCGGGCTCGACACGGTAGAGGCGCTGGTCGGCGAAGCTCGAGGCGTATGCCGTCTCGCCATGCACGCAGTAGGCGCCGCCGCCGTACTCGTGCACCGACGTCCGGACGTTGAAGCCCGCGGGGACGACGTCACCCCGCTCGCCGCCGCGCTCGGATCGGACGAGTACCACCCGTCCGCCCTCGAGCGGGCGGCTCTCGAGCCACCACACGGTCCCACCCTCGAGCCAGGGCGCGCTCAAGCCGACGCTGGCCTGCGCGACCATCTCCGCGGAGATGGGCGAGGCCCACGTCCCGTACGGCGCGGGTGCCTTCGACTCGGGCTTGGGGTCCAACGGCGGGCGCTATGGTACTGCGCCATGCAGCCGACCCGGCAGCAGGCGTGGGAGACCCTGACGACGTACACGAAGAGCGAGGCGCTCCTCCGCCACGCGCTCGCGGTCGAGGCCTCCGTCGGCTACTACGCGCGGCTGTACGGCGAGGACGAGGAGTTCTGGCGCGCGACCGCGCTTCTCCACGACTTCGACTACGAGATCCACCCCACGCTCGACCAGCATCCGCAGGACGGCGCTCCGATCCTGCGCGAGGAGGGCTATCCCGAGGAGCTGGTCGAGTCCGTGCTCTCGCACGCGGAGCACCTCGCGCTGCCGCGCGACACGCAGCTCAAGCAGGTGCTGTTCGCGTGCGACGAGCTGTCCGGGTTCGTCCACGCGTGCGGCCTCGTCCGCCCGACGGGCCTCGACGGCCTCGAGCCGAAGTCCGTGAAGAAGAAGCTCAAGCAGCCGTCGTTCGCCGCGGGCGTGCACCGTGACGAGGTGGTCGAGGGCGCGGAGCTGCTGAACCTCTCACTCGACGAGCACATCGCGAACGTCGTCGCGGCGATGCAGCCGATCGCCGGCGAGCTCGGGCTCCGCACGGCTGCCGACGCGGCCTAGCCCCTTCCAGGCTGCGGATCCCCTCTTCGAGGGGAAGAGCGCTGGCGGCCGCTGCGTCTAGATGGGCAAGCCGACCCTCCCCCGACGAGCCCACGCTCGCACTGCGATCGGAGGCCGAGGCGGCGCCGATACAGGAGGCTGCGATGACCACGGTCGACGAGTCCGAGGGCAGACGAGGCTACGACCGCCGCCGATTCCTGACGAGGATCGGGCTCGGGGCCGCGGCAGTCGCCGGCGCCAGGACGCTCGCGCCGGCGCACGCGTACGGGGCGCGTCCGGGCCACGGCGTCATCAACACGAGGAGCTTCACGCGGCTGTTCTTCGACCTGCCGCCGTTCTCGAGCCAGAGCCCGAAGATCGAGAACGCGCTCCGTGAGCTCGGGAAGCCCGGAGGGCTGCTCGACGCGAACGACCCGCTCTCTGCGGGGCCTGTCCAGCTCATCACCAACCCGGCGCTTTCCGCGAACAATCCGAACAACCCCGAGCACACGGCCGGAACGACCTTCTTCGGGCAGTTCGTCGACCACGACATCACCTTCGACGTCGGGTCGCGGCTGGGGCAGCCGAGCGACCCGCTCGAGTCGACCAACGGACGCACCGCGGCGCTCGACCTCGACTCCGTCTACGGGAGCGGCCCGGTCGGCTCCCCGCACCTGTACGACACGGCCGATCGCGCGAAGCTCAAGGTCGAGTCGGGCGGCCTCTTCGAGGACCTCCCGCGGGCCGCGGACATGAGTGCGTTCACGGGCGATCCCCGAAACGACGAGCACGTGATCCTCGCCGGCCTGCACTGCGCCTTCCTCCTGTTCCACAACCATGCCGTCGACGCCATGCGGGCGAACGGCGTGCAGGAGTCCGCGGTGTTCGACGCGGCCCGCCGCGCGACGACCTGGCACTACCAGTGGCTCCTCCTCCACGAGTTCCTCCCGCTCTTCGTGGGCCAGGGTGTCGTCGACGACGTGCTCGCGAACGGTCGGCGCTTCTACCGGCCCAAGCTCGGCGAGGCGCTCATTCCCGTCGAGTTCCAGGCCGCCTGCTACCGGTTCGGGCACTCGATGGTGCGGCCGTCCTACCGCGCGAACCTCGCGGGGGACGCCGGCGGGCCGTTCTTCGGCTTCATCTTCGACCACTCCGGGCAAGGCCAGACGGATCCCGTCGACCTGCGCGGAGGCGCCCGCGCACCGCGGAGGTTCGTCGGCTGGCAGACGTTCTTCGACTTCGGCGACGGCCAGGTCAAGCCGAACAAGCGGATCGACACGAAGCTCTCGACGCCGCTCTTCGACCTCCCGCTGGCCGCGATCGCGAGCCACGACCTGCCGACCGCGCTGCCGCAGCGAACCCTCCTCCGGCACCTCACGTGGAAGCTCCCGTCGGGCCAGAGGATCGCGCGGACGATGGGGGTTCCGGCGCTCTCGAGCGACGAGCTCTCCGAGCTGAAGAGCTTCGGCGTCGGGTTCGAGCGCTCGACGCCGCTCTTCTACTACGCGCTCAAGGAGGCGGAGCTCGTCGAGCAGGGGCTGCGGCTCGGGCCGGTCGGCGGCCGCATCGTGGCCGAGGTGCTCATCGGGCTCCTGCAGTCGGATCCGGCGTCGTACCTCGTCGCGCAGCCCGGCTGGCAGCCGACGCTCCAGAACCCCGGAGGTGGCTTCCGCATGGTCGACTTCCTGCGCTTCGCGGGCGTCGACCCGGCGCGCCGGGGCCAATGAGGCGGTAGCTCTAGAGCGCGTCGACGAGCCGTTCGAGGTCGCTCTCGTCGTTCCACCAGCCGACGGAGGCGCGCACGAGGCCGCGTCCCGGCAGGTCGCGGACGATCACGTCGGCCTCGGCCAGCCTCCGGACGATCGCGGCAGACTCGTCGACCGGAGCGCGCCACGACACGAGCGTGGCGCGTTCCGGCGGCACGATCACGTCCTGGCCCTCCGAGGCAAGCCTGTCCCGGAAGCGCTCGGCGAGTTGAGCCGCCCGCTCGAACCCGAGCCGCGACACGTCGTCCACCGCCGCGCGCAACCCTGCCGTGAGCGCATGCGGCGTGAGATTCGGGTCGAAGCGGGCGGCTCCGGCCTTCGGCTCAAAGGCTCCGTCGACCTCGTGCGAGCGCTGTGAGAGGTAGCTCGGCCGCGCCACGCGCAGCGCGTCCGGATCCGCCACGACGAGCGCCCCCGTTCCCCCGGGTCCGCAGAGCCACTTCTGCCCGGAGACCGTGTAGAAGTCGACGCCGTTCGCGTCGACCGGGATGGCTCCGACCGACTGCGCACCGTCGACGAGCACGGGAAGCCCCGTCGCCGCGCGCAGCTCGTGCACGGGCAGGATGGCGCCGGTGGTCCAGAGGACGTGCGAGACGGCGATCAGGCGCGTTCGTGGAGTGATCGCAGCGGTGACGTGCTCTGCCTCCGGCTCGGCGACGACGACGGTCGCGCCCGACGTCCGGAGCGGCCCGAGCAGGCCGAAGTGCTCGTCCGTGGTCGTGATCACCTCGTCCCCCTCGCGGAGACCGAGCCCCGCGAGGACGATGTTGCAGCCGTCGGTGGTCGATGCGGTCAGCGAGACGTGCTCGGGCGTGACCTGGACGAGCTCTGCCACCGCGCCGCGCAAGACCTCGCGCAACGCGAGGATCCGCTCGAACTGCGCGATGCCGCCGCGGCCCTCTGTGAGCCCACGGTCCTCCTCCGCGTGCATCGTGTCCCTCGTCGCCCGTGCGAGCGGTCCGACACTTCCCGCCTGCAGGTAGGCGAGGCGCTCGAGCACCGGAAAGCGCGAGCGCGGAGAGTCGGGTGCAGCGGAGCTCACGCGGCGGATTCTGCCGACGCCACGCGTTCTAAGGTTCCGGGCCGATGCGCATCGTCCTCGCCGACCCGCCCGCCTACACGCCGCCGTACGACCGCTCCCTCGCCGCGGCACTCTCGGCCGCGGGCGCCGACGTCGAGCTCGTGACCTCGCGCTTCCGCTTCGGCACGGTCGCCCCGGCGTTGGGGTACCGGGCGCACGAGTGGTTCTATCCCGTCGCCTCGCGGCTCCAGGACAGACGGCTGCGGCTCGCGGTGAAGGCGCTCGAGCATCCGCTCGGGATGGCGCGCTTCGCGACCGTGAAGCCGGACGTGATCCACGTCCAGTGGTTCGGGGCGCCCGAGGCCGACCGCTGGCTCTTCCACCCGCGCAGCCCTGCAGTCCTCACGGCACATGACATCCTCCCGAGGCGTACTGCAGCCAAGACCGGCCTCTGGCGGACGCTCTTCGGGCGCGTCGAACGGGTGGTCGTGCACTCGAAGCGCGGACGGGAGCAGCTCGTCGCCTTCGGTCTGCCCGAGCGAAAGCTCCGCGTGATCGGACATCCGGTGTTCCGCTCCGAGATCGCACGCGCCGACGACGGCCACACCGCTCTCTGCCTCGGGCTCATCCGTCCGTACAAGGGAACGGAGGACGCCGTGCAGACCGTTCTCGGCGTCGACGGGGCACGGCTCCTCGTCGTCGGCGATCCGCGGATCCCGGTCGACGGCCTTCGTGCGACGGCCGGCGACCGCGCAGAGTGGCGGCTCGGCTACGTCCCCGACTCCGAGCTCCGCCGCGCGCTGTCGGAGGCAACCGTCGCGCTGTTTCCCTACCGCGCCGAGATCGACGTCTCCGGAGCGCTGCTCCAGACGCTGGGTGCGGGGGTTCCCGCGATCGTCTACGACGTGGGTGGCCTCGGAGAGGTCGTCGGCCGTTTCGGCGCAGGAGCTGTCGTGCCGCCAGGGGACGTGGAGGCGATGCAGGGCGCGCTGGCGAGCCTGCTCGGGGACACAGATGCTCTCGCCGCCGCACGGGAGGGCGCGGAGCGCGCCCGCGAGGAGCTGACGTGGGAGCATTCGGCCGTGGCCCACCTGGACCTGTACCGGGAGCTCCTGTGATCCTCAAGCGCGGCCGCTTCCGCGACCTCGTGCGGCGGCAGCTCGACCTGTTCGCCGAGGAGCAGACGCAGCTGCTTGCCGAGGCGCGCGCGGCAGACGCACGCTGGACGCACGCCCCGGCGCACGAGTCCGAGGAGCTCTTCGGCGAGTACCAGCTCCTGGTCGAGGCGATCGGCGAGCTGCTGTACGAGTCCCGCGAGGCCTACGCCTCGACGCTCGACGAGGCCACGGGAGACGAGTATCGCGCTGCGTTCGATCGCGAGGCACGTCGTACCCACCCGCAGTACGTCGGCCTGTTGGGAGAGAATCGCTGATGGCACTGATCGAGGACTACGGTCTCATCGGCGACCTCGAGACCGCAGCGCTCGTGAGCCGCGACGGCGCGATCGACTGGCTGTGCCTCCCGCGCTTCGACTCGGGCGCGGTCTTCGCCGCTCTCCTGGGTGACAAGGAGAACGGGCACTGGACGATCCAGCCGCAGGGCGAGTTCCGGTCGACCGAGCGCCGCTATCGCGGGGACACGCTCGTCCTCGAGACGACACTCGAGACCGACACGGGAGCCGTCCGACTCGTCGACTTCATGCCGCCGCGGGACACGAATCCCGACCTCGTGCGGATCGTCGAGGGCGTCCGCGGCCGCGTCGAGATGAGCATGGAGCTCGCGCTCCGCTTCGACTACGGCTCCATCGTCCCGTGGGTGCGCAGGGTCGACGGCACCCTCGTCGCGATCGCCGGGCCCGACGCCGTGCTCTTCCGAACGCCCGTCGAGCACGAGGGCCGCAACCTCCGCACGCACGCCCAGTTCGCGGTGGAGGCCGGGGACCGTGTCCCCTTCGTCCTTCGCTGGTTCCCCTCCCACGACACCGTCCCCGAGCCGATCGAGCCCGAGCGGGCCCTCGACGAGACGGTCGCCTTCTGGGAGGAATGGGCGGCACGGTGCTCCTACGAAGGCCGCTGGCACGACCCGGTGCACCGCTCGCTGCTCACGCTCAAGGCGCTGACGTTCGCGCCGACGGGCGGCATCGTCGCCGCGCCGACCACGTCGCTCCCCGAGTGGATCGGCGGCGTGCGGAATTGGGACTACCGCTACTGCTGGCTCCGCGACGCGACCCTCACGCTCCTCGCGTTCATTCGCGCCGGGTACATCGAGGAGGCGGGCGCGTGGCGGGACTGGCTCCTACGGGCGATCGCGGGGGCGCCGGAAGACCTGCAGATCATGTACGGGGTCGCGGGGGAGCGGCGCCTTACGGAGCTCGAGCTGCCGTGGCTCTCGGGCTATGAGGCCTCGCAGCCAGTCCGCATCGGGAACGGCGCCTCGAACCAGCTCCAGCTCGACGTGTACGGCGAGGTCGTCGACGCGCTCTACCAGGGACGCCTCCGCGGTCTCGACCCCATGCCTGCCGCCTGGCGTCTCACCCGGAAGGTGTTCGACTGGCTCGAGTCGGGCTGGCGCGAGCCGGACGAGGGGATCTGGGAGGTGCGCGGGCCGCGCCGCCACTTCACGCACTCGAAGGTCATGGCGTGGGTCGCATTCGACCGCGCCATCAAGACCGTGCAGCGCTTCGGCCACGAAGGGCCGCTCGACCGCTGGAAGGCGGCGCGGAGAGCGATCCGCGAGGAGGTCCAGCGCGAGGGCTACGACGCAGACCGCGGGACGTTCGTGCAGTACTTCGGGTCGGACCGGCTCGACGCGAGCCTCCTGCTGATCCCGCTCGTGGGCTTCCTCCCCGCGACGGACGAGCGCGTCGTCGGAACGGTGCGCGCGATCGAGGAGGATCTCGTCCGCGGTGGATTCGTCGCGCGCTACGTCGCGGACGAGGACAACGCCGACGTCGACGGCCTACCGCCCGGCGAGGGCGTGTTCCTCCCCTGCTCCTTCTGGCTCGCCGCCGTGCTCGCGCAACAAGGGCGGGTCGACGAAGCGGTCGAGCTCTACGAGCGGCTGCTCGCCCTGCGCAACGACGTCGGGCTCATCGCCGAGGAGTACGACCCCGAGCGCAAGCGGCTCGTCGGGAACTTCCCGCAGGCGTTCACCCACATCGGCATCGTCGAGACGGCGTTCACGCTCGCGCGCGCGACGGACTGACCGCGAAGACCCGCCACTCGCCGGGGACGCCCTTCAGCGCAGAGGTTCCGCGGCTCTCGAAGTCGAGGCCCGAGCCCGCGACGAGATCCTGCACGGTGCCGGATACGAGCACCTCGCCCGCGTCGGCCAGCGCCGCGACGCGCGCGCCGATGTTCACTGCGATGCCCGCGACCTTGCCGTCCGCGAGCTCGACCTCACCAGTGTGCAGCCCCGCCCGTACGTCCAGGCCGAGCGGCCGCACCGAGTCGACGATCGCCTGCGCGCAACGGATCGCACGCGCGGGACCGTCGAAGGTGGCGAAGAACCCGTCGCCCGCGGTGTCGACCTCGTTCCCGTCGAAGCGGGCGAGCTCGCGCCGCACGGAGGCGTGGTGCTGCTCGAGCAGGCTCCGCCACTCCCGGTCGCCGAGCTCGGCCGCGCGCGCCGTCGAGCCGACGAGATCGGTGAACAGGACGGTGGCGAGCGTGCGCGTGGGACGGCGTGTCTCGCGCTGCCCGGTCAGGAACTCGCGGATCTCCGCAATGGTCTCGTCCGGATCGAACCAGGGCACGTGGTCCCCTCCCGGGAGCTCGACGTACTTCGCCCCCGGAATCGTCCGCGCCAAGAAGCGCGCGTTCTCGACGTGGCACACCTGATCAGCGCTCGCGTGGATCACGAGCGTCGGCACGTCGATCGACGGTACGACGTGGCGGACGTCGATGTCGAAGGCCATGGTCGCGAAGGCGGCCCATGCCGCGGGCGTGCACGAATGGAGCTGCAGGCGCGAGAGGAACGCGCTGCCCCATTCCGGGTTCCCGACACTCGGGGCGAGGAACGGCATCCCCTGCCCCTTGCCCCAGCGGCCCGGCAGCGCCTCGAGGTACGCGTCGTGCTCGGCCTGGTCGGCCTCGCCCCACGGCCACTCCTCGTCACGGCGCTCGCGCACCTCCGCGCCCTGGAGGATCAGAGACAGGGTGCGCTCCGGGTGCGCGGCGGCGAAGAGGATCGCGAGCGGCCCGCCCTCCGACTCGCCCATGACGACCGCGCTCTCGCTCCCGATGGTGTCGAGGACGGCGCGGATGTCGTCCATCCGCACCTCGAGCGTCGTCGCGCCAGGAACGCGATCCGACATGCCCATTCCGCGCTTGTCGAAGAGGACGAGTCGCGTGAACTCGGCGAGTCGCTCGCAGTACTGCCGGAACTGCGGAAGCTCCCACTCGATCTCGAGGTGCGTGTACGCGCCCTGGACGTACACGAGGTCGATCGGGCCGTCGCCGACCACGCGGTAGGCGATGTCGATCTCCCCACTCCGGGCGAAGCGCACCTCCGACACGCTGCGAGCATAGGCGGCGACCTCAGCGGTGGCCGAACGAGTGCGGGCGCGGGAGCGACTCCCAGACGGTGTCGTCTCGCGCGACCTCGCGTGCGAGCAGCCCGAGCGTCTCGAGCGTCGAGACGAGGACGTTGCGGTTGTCGCCGACGCGCTCGTAGCGGCCGCGGGCGAGAATCAGGGGCTCGGCCCGCACCGTCGCGCGATGCCGCTCGTAGACCTCCGAGGGGACGATGAGGTTCACCTGGCCGTGCTCGTCCTCGAGGAGCATGAAGACGATTCCCTTCGCGGTCGAGGGGCGCTGGCGCGCGACCGTCATCCCCGCGAATGCCACCTGGCAGCCGTGCCGCGCCTCGTGGAGCTCCGTGCTCGAGAGCGTTCCCTCCGGCAGGTGCGCGCGCAGGAGCGCCAGGGGATGCGTCCCGAGCGACATGCTCGTGTGCCGGTAGTCCGCGAGCATGCGCTCCCAGCGCGTGAGGTCGCGGAGGGGCGGCGTCTCGGTGGTCGGTGAGAGCTCGAGCGGCAGCTGCTTCTCCTCGCCGTCCGTCCCCGGCACCGACTGCGCGCGGACGACGAGCCCGAGCTCCCAGAGGAGGTCGCGGCGCGGCCGGCGGTAGCCGTCGCAGGCGCCCGACTTCACGAGCGCCTCGATCCCGTCCTGCGAGAGCTTGGAGCGACGGGCGAGGTCGGCGACGTCGAGGTACGGGCCGCCCGCCTCGCGCTCCGCGACGAGCGCCTCACCTTCGTCCGTCCCGATCGACGAGATGTAGTTCAGGCCGATGCGCACCATCCCCCACTCGACGACGCAGCGGGCGGCGCTCAGGTTGACGTCGATCGGGAGGATCTCGACGCCGTGGCGCTGCGCGTCGCGTACGAGCGTCGCCGGTGGGTAGAAGCCCATCGGCTGCGCGTTCAGGAGCGCGCACAGGAACTCGGCCGGGTGGTAGTGGCGCAGCCAGGTCGACTGGTAGGCGAGGAGCCCGAACGCTGCCGCGTGCGCTTTCGGGAAGCCGAATCCCGAGAAGCCGACGAGCTTGTCGAAGACGGCGTCGGCCGTCTCGGCGTCGACGCCCTTCCCGGCGGCACCCTCGACGAACCGCTCGCGGAAGGCCTCGAGTGCGTCGTGGCTGCGCTTCCGGCTCATCGCGCGGCGCAGCCCCTCCGCCTCGCCGATCGTGAACCCGGCGAGCGCGATCGCGACCTCGAGCACCTGGTCCTGGAAGACGACGACGCCGAAGGTCGAGCGGAGCGGCTCGCGCAGGAGCTCGTGGTCGACCGGGAAGACGTAGGCCGGGTCCTCGCGCAACCGCTGTCGCGCCTCGATGTAGGGGTGTACCGCCTTCCCCTGGATCGGGCCGGGACGGACAAGCGCGACCTGCACGGTGATGTCGTCGAGGTTCTCGGGCTTCGTCCGCAGGAGGCTCTGCATCTGGGCGCGGCTCTCGATCTGGAAGGTGCCGATCGTGTCCGCCCGCCGGATGTCGTCGTACACCGCGGGGTCGTCGAACGGGATCCGCGAGAGGTCGATCACCTCGTCGTGCGTACGCGCGATCTGCTCGACGCAGTCCTCGACCGCCGACAGCATCCCGAGCCCGAGCAGGTCGATCTTGAGGAAGCCCGCGTCCGCGCACGAGTCCTTGTCCCACTGGCAGAGCTGGCGGCCGGCCATCGCGGCGGGCTGGACGGGGACGAGCTCGATCAGCGGACGCGTCGACACGATCATCCCGCCCGGGTGCTGCGAGACGTGGCGCGGGAGGCCGGAGATCTCGCCCGTGAGCCACGCGAACGCGCGCCAGCGCTTCGACTCGAGCTTGCGCTCGCCGTCGGGCAGGCGGGCGACCTCCTCCCCCACTCGCTTCGCGTTCCAGCCGTCCGAGAGCCGCGCGAGCCGTTCGAGCTCCGCAAAGGGCAGGCCGAGCGCCTTGCCGACGTCGCGGATCGCTCCCCGCGAGCGGTACGTCGCGAAGCTCGCGACGAGCGCGGCGTGCTCGCGGCCGTAGCGCTCGGTGACACGGACGATGAGCTTCTCGCGGATGTCGCGCGGGAAGTCGAGGTCGATGTCGGGCACCGACGCGAGCTCGCGGTTCAGGAAGCGGCCGAGCGAGAGCTCGTTCGAGACCGGGTCGACGTGCGAGAGGCCCGTGAGGTAGCAGACGATCGAGCCGACGGAGCTCCCGCGCCCGCGCCCAGGCGGCAGGAAGCTCCGCGGGGAGTCCGTGCCGCGTACCTCGCGCGCGCATTCGCGCGCGATCTCGAGCACCTCGTGGTGGAGGAGGAAGAACCCGGCGAGGCCGAGCTCGTCGATCAGGGCGAGCTCGCTCTCCAGACGCGCGCGTGCCTGCCCTTGTAACGACTTGTAACTTGCGGGGTAGCGCTCGGCGATCGCGCTCCGGCAAATGGCTGCGAGCTGGGTGATCGCCGGATGGGCCTTGTCCGAGAAGTCCGGATAGCTGTAGCCGAGCTGTTTCGTCAGGTCGAACTCGAGCCGCTCGGCGAGAAGGGCGCTCCGCTCGGCAGCCGCGCGGTCGCCGGGGAAGCGCTCGAGCATCTCCTCGGGCGGGCGGAGGTAGCTCTCGCGGTTGCCGCGGCGCTCCGGCTCGCAGCCCTCGAGCGAGGTGCGGCAGCGGATCGCGACGAGGACGTCCTGCAGGAGCGTTCGGCGCGGGTGGTGGGCGTGGACGTCGCCGGTCGCGACCGTCTCCACGCCGAGGTGCTCCGCGAGGTCGCGCAGGAGCGCGAGCCGGCGCGCGTCCCCCCGCTCGAACGGGCGCTGGAGCTCGACGTAGAAGTGCTCACGGCCGAACGCGCCCGCGAGCCTCGCCGCCGCGTTCGGATCGAGGAGCCCGAGCCCGCGCCGCGCGCAGCCCGACAGGCAGACGAGCCCCTCGTTCAGCTCGGCGACGGTCTCGATCGGGACGGACGGCGCAAGCGGCTCGCGATCCTCCCGTCCAGGCCGTCGCGTTCCCGCATGCGCGGTCGTCAGAAGGCGGCAGAGATTCGCGTAGCCGCGCCGCGACTCGACGAGCAGCGTGATGTGAGCACCGCCGTCGAGCGTGACCTCCGCGCCCGTGATCGCGCGGACGCCGAAGGCCTTCGCAGCATGCGCGAACTCGAGCGAACCGTAGACGCCGTCGTGATCCGTGAGCGCGAGCGCCTCGTAGCCGAGCTCCGCAGCACGCGCCGCGAGCTCCTCGGGCTGCGACGCCCCGTCGAGGAACGAGTACGCCGAGTGCGCGTGGAGCTCGACGTAGGAAGGCATCTAGGCTGCCGGCTGATGGCCGGGATCGGCGAAGGCGAGGTCCTCCTCCGGACTCCGAAGCTCGACGTGACGCTCCTCGCAGACGTCGAGCAGCTCGCAGTCGTCGACGTGCGCGCGCATCCCGGTTGGGGGAAGGCGCCGCCCCACGTCCACGCCCGACACGGCGAGGCGCTGTACGTCGTCGAGGGAGAGCTCGCGCTGGAGCTCGAGGACGGCGTACGCGCGATCGGCGCGGAGAGCTGGGCGTTCGTCCCGCCCGGAGTCGTGCACGCCGTCGAAGTCGCGGGCGACGCCCCGGCGCGGTTCCTCGTCTTCCACGCCCCAGGCTCGGGCTACGGCGACTTCGTGCGCGGCGACGTCGCGGGCTTCGACCAGCGGCCCGCAGCCGACGCCGTGTCGGCCGACCCCGCGCTCGTCGTCGTCCGGCGCGCAGGAGGGGTCGAGGGAGACACGCTCACCGACCGGCCGGGGCGCCGCGCCACCGTGCTCGTCGAGGAGGACGAGCTCACGATCTCGGAGTTCCACTACGGGGTCGGCGAGCGGGGAGCGCAAAGGCACGTGCACCGCGAGCACGCGGACGGGTTCCTCGTCGTCGAGGGCGCCTTCACGTTCCACTTCCGCGAGGGCTCGCGGACGCTGCCCGCGGGAACGCTCCTCGTCATCCCGCCGAACGTCGTGCACGGCTTCGACAACGACTCGGCCGACGCCGCGCGCGCCTTCAACTTCCACATGCCGTCGTTCGGGTTCGCCGACTACATGCGCGGTCGGAACCCCGGCTTCGACCAGTTCGACCCACCCGAGGATGGCGGGCTCGACCCGGCGGCGCTCGTGGTCGCGCGGCTTCCGGAGTAACGTCCCCGCATGACCTGGGAGGAGCTCGTCGCGGACGTGACCGCGCGGCACCCGCTGCACGAGTCGAAGATGTTCGGCATGCCGTGCCTCAAGCGGGAGAACGGCAAGGTCGTCGCGGGGCACTGGAAGGACGGAGGGCTGAACGTGAAGCTCACGGACGAGTCCGCCCGCGAGAAGGCGCTCGCGCTGCCGGGCGCGGAGCCGTTCGACCCCGGCATGGGACGGCCGATGCATGAGTGGGTGCTCGTCCCGAAGGCGCTCTCCGACGAGTGGGCTCGGCTCGTCGACGAGGCCGTCTGAGTGGACGAGCCGATCGTCCTTCCGCGCGGCTCGGACGAGCCCGTCAAGGCCGACCGCCCCGAGCTCTCGCTGCTCGAGACCACCTTCGACCCGGGAAGCGGCGTCGACCCTCACTTCCACAAGGGCCACTCGGACTCGTTCTACGTCCTCGAGGGCGAGATCGAGTTCCACGTGGGAGACGAGGCCTTCACCGCGACTCCGGGCTTCTACGTCCTCGCACCGCCGACCGTCGTCCACTGGTTTCGGAACGTGAGCGACACACCCGTGCGGATGCTCAACCTCCACACGCCCGGAGGCTTCGCCCGCTACCGCACCGAGCTCCGCGAGCTGCGCGCGCAGGGGATCGAGCCCGACCGCGCATTCTTCGAGCGCCACGACATCTTCGACGTCTGACTGGAGTACGGTGTGGTCGTGAAGCAGGTCGTGCAGGAGCGGGCTCTCCGGCTCGCATCGAGGTACGGCGAGCAGGCGCCGATGGCCACCGTCTGCTGCAACGCGTGCAGGACCTGCGCAACGACGAACCTGCTCGCGCTCGCCGCCGCCGCCGGAACAGGCGCGCTCTACGCCGTCGGGCGCTTCGCTCGGCGAGCCGTTCGGCGCTAGGCGTTCTGGGTGAACCAGCACTGCGCCTCGGCGTCGCGATAGACGCACACGTTCCGTCCGCCCTCGAGGACGACCTCGAAGTAGTGGCGGTCGACCGGCTCGTCCGTCCACCAGCGGTCGACGACGCGCCACTCCTCACGCACGAGCGTGACGTGCTCGCGGTTGACGACGTGCGGCGTCCCTCCCGGTCCCGTCTCCACGAGTGCCGGCCTCGGGGCATTCAAACGACCTGCTAGTCGTCGCGCGGAACGACCAGCGCTCGCGCTTCCGGAACTCGCGACCACGGCGCAACCTCCACCACTGCGCAGACCGATCCCGTCCCCGTGCTCGCTCGCACCTGCCGCAGCCCTTCGCGCAGGCGCACGACCGTCTCCTCCCCCGCCGGCTCGACGAGCGCGAGCTGTTGCCCCGTGTGCTCCGCGAGCTCGACCGCCTCGAGCCGCAGCTCGAGGATCGGCGCCGGGAGCTCCTGCAGCTTCGGCCCGAGCGCCGCTCGCAGCCGGGCGACCTCTCCCGTCGCGTCCCGGAGCGTCGCCACCCGTCGCCACGAGCCGCCGTCGACGAGCCGGGCGACCAGCGCGAGTTTTCGAAACGGCCGCCCGGCCCGTTCTGGACGCGCGAGCAGGCGCTCGAGGAGTGATCCGAGCGCCCGTCGCAGCGTGAGCTCGTTCGCAATCGCTTCCGGGAAGGTCAGCGCCTCGACGAGCTCCGAGGGGGGCCGGCGCCCTCGCACGCGCGCCTTCCGGCCTCCGCGTGCGAGCCGCCACGCCGCCCTTCCCTCCGTCCCCAGGCGCTCCGCGACCGCGCCACCCGGGAGCTGTGCGAGCTCCCCGAGCGAGCGTAGGCCGAGCCCCTCCAGCTCCGCGTAGTGGTTCGGCGTCATCGGGAGCAGCGAGAGCGGGAGCGGCTCGAGGAAGGCCTCCTCCTCCTTCGCCGCCACGAGCAGGATCTGACCGGGGCGCGCGACGCTCGCCGCGGCGAGAGCCGTGAAGCGCCTGCCGGCAGCGCCGACGCGGGGATCCCATCCGGATCCGACCGCTGCGAGCGCGCGCTCGAGGGCGGCCTGCACGCCTCCGTAGAGGCGCTCGACTCCTCGCGTCTCGAACACGACCGTCCCCCGCTCGATCGGCTCGACCGCGAAGCCCGCGTCCTCGAGGCGCCGCAGGACGTCTTCCCACTCCCTCTCCACCGCCGCCGGGTCGCGATCGACGAGGACGAGCGACGGGCACGTCGCGAGCGCCTCGCCGAGCCGCATCCCCGGCTTCACCCCTGCCGCCTCCGCCGCGGCCGTCACCGGCCCGAGGAGCGGCTCCTCCCCCGCCTCCGGAGCGAGCGCGGCCGGCACGAGCGCCAGCCGCGGACGCGCGCGCAATGCCGCTCTCAGCTCGAAGCCCGGAATGAGGAGGCAGGCGATCATGGGAACGTATGTTCTATACGAACACCTGTTCCCCTGTCAACCCCCAAATCCGTAAAGAAACACGCACCAGCTAGCCTCCTCGCGCATGGAGACGCCGACGCGGCTCGAGCGCGCTCCCGAGGAGCTCTGCGACTTCGCGGGCCATGGCGACCTCTGGCTCAAGCGGGAGGACGACAACGAGATCGGCGTCTTCAAGTGGCGCTCCACCCTCCCCGTGGTCGAGGCGTTCGTCCGCGACGGCGACGCGGCCGTCGTCACGGCGTCGACCGGGAACCACGGAGCGGCGGTCGCATGGGCCTGTCGCGAGGCCGGAGCTCGCGCGATCGTGTTCGTGCCACCGGGGGCGGCCCAGCCGAAGCTCGCGAACCTCGCCCGCCTCGGCGCCGACGTCAGGGTCGCCGGCCGGGATCTCGACGAGGCGAAGGATGCCGCCCGGGCCTTCGCGCAGGACGAGGGGCTCCGCTTCTTCGAGGACGGCGCCGAGCCGCTGCAGTACGACGCCTACGAGGCAATCGGCGACGAGATCGCCGACCGGTGCCCGGAGGTTGCGACCGTCGTCACGCCGATCGGCAACGGCGCTCTCGCAGCAGGTGTCGGAGCGGCGCTCCGCAGGCGCTCGCCCGCCGCAACGCACGTGGGCGTGGTCGCGAAGGACATGCCGGTGATGGCCGAGAGCCACGAGTCGGGTCGACCGCTCGAGCTCTACGAGGGGGCGACGATCGCCGACGGGCTCGCCGTCCGTGTCGCGATCCCGCTCGCCGTCGAGCGGTTGCGGGACGTCGTCGACCGGATGATCCTCGTCTCCGAGCGCGAGATCGCCGAGGCGCTCGTCGCCTGCCACGACACGGGAGTCGAGGTCGAGCCGTCTGCTGCGGCGGCCCTCGCCGCTGCGAGGAAGCTGCCGGAGCCTGACGCCGCGGTGGTACTCGTCGTCACGGGCCGCAACGTTGACCAGGCGCTCGTCGAGCGAGCGCGCAGCGAACCGCTCTCCTTCGCGGACTAGCGGCGCCCGGCGCGGAAGCAGTCCGTCACATACGCGAGCTGCACGTGCCCGTCCTCCGCCGTTTCGTCGTAGAGGCGCGCGACCGCGTCGAGGATGGGCTCCCGGTCCTCGGGCTCGAGCTTCGCGCAGTAGCTGCGCGAGAGCACGAGGTCGATCAGGCCCTCCCGGTCGTGCGTCTGCACGAACGCGAAGCGAGCCGTCTCGACCGGGCCGAACAGGCCACTTCCGCCGAGCACCGGCACGACGTACGACTCGGCGACCGTCTCGTTGCCGAGGATCGCGCTCAGGCGAACCATCCACGGGTCACGGTCGTCGCGGGAGTTCCAGACGAGCGCGAGTCGGCCACCCGGCCGCAGCACCCTGGCGATCTCGGGTAGCGCCCGGCCGTGGTCGAACCAGTGGAACGCCTGGGCGCTCGTCACGACGTCTGCCGATTCGTCGTCGACGGGGATCGACTCCGCGCGCCCGTCGAGCGCAGTCGTCTCGGGCACGGCCGTCTCCAGCTGCGCGCGCATCTCCGCGAGCGGCTCGACCGCAGTCACGCGGTGCCCGAGCGCGACGAGGGCCCGCGTCAGCTTGCCCGTGCCCGCCCCGAGGTCGAGTACGTCGACGGGCTCGTCGCCGACGAGCCAGCGCACGGCCTCGAGCGGGTACTCGGGACGTCCACGCTCGTACGCCGCGGCAACCTCCGCGAACGCGGTGTACGGCCCGCGCACCGTGTGGTCTCGGTTGACGATCACAGCGCGATCTCGGCCACCACGCCGTCGAGCGCGACGAGCCGCGGGGCGACGTCGAGCACGCTCTCCCGTGCGCAGAACGGGATGTCGGGCTCGAGGTCGGGCGCGTTCTCCACGAGGTTCCGGCCGCTCTTCGACGCTCGAAGCGCTTCCTCCGCGTCGCGCCAGGATGCCGTCAGACGCGCGGCGGCCTCCGCGGCGTCCGTACGCGTCGCGGCGAGGAGCTCCACGATGCGTCCGGCGACGTACGCGTCGTCGAGCGCGAGCGTCCCCTGGACGCCGGCACAGACGACCAAGACGTCTTCCCCGGCCTCGCGGGCCGCAGCGACGACTGCCCCGAGATTGAGGAGCGAGGCGACGAACACCCGGTCGCAGCGCCGCGCAGCGGCCACGATCGCACGCGTGCCGTTCGTCGTCGAGAGGACGAGCGTCTTCCCGACCGGCTCGACGTACTCGCGCGGCGAGTTGCCGAGGTCGAAGCCGGGGATCCGAACGGCGTTCCGCTCGCCGCCGAGGACGGCGCCCTCGAGCCGACCCCCGAGCTCGCGCGCCTCTTCCACCTCGGCGGTGCAGAACGCCTTCTCGTAGCCCGCGGCGAGGCCTTGGCAGATCGTCGAGGTCGCGCGGATGACGTCGATCACGAGCCCGGTCGGGGCCGCTCCGGCCTCGTCCGGAGTGAACACGACGTCGACGCGCACGTGGGTACGCTAGCCCGGAATGGCGGAGCCCTTGCGGTGCTACAGGCATCCCGACCGGGAGACCTACGTGTCGTGCGCGGACTGCGGCCGCGGGATCTGCCCCGACTGCATGACGTACGGGCCGGTCGGCATCCGCTGCCCGGATCACGCGCGTTCGGGCGGTGGTCGTGCAGCTGCGCCGAAGCGCGTCACGCGGGCGGCCACACGCTCGCTCTCGCGGTACGGCCCGTTCGTGACGTTCTCGCTGATCGGGATCAACGTCGGCGTGTTCCTGCTCGAGCTGCTCATGGGAGCCGGCATCGACGCGAACCAGGGCTGGATCTACGTCCACGGCGTCCTCTACGGGCCGGCGGTCGCGGGCGGCGACTGGTGGCGGCTGGCGACGGCGCCGTTCCTCCACTACGGGCCGCTCCACCTCGGCATGAACATGCTCGTCCTCTACTTCATCGGGCCTGCCCTGGAGGAGTACTTCGGACACGCGCGCTACGCGCTCGTGTACGCGGCCTCCGGGCTCGCGGGCTCGGCGGGCGCGCTGATCTGGTCGCCGAACGCGTTGACGGTGGGGGCGTCCGGGGCGATCTGGGGCCTGATGGGAGCTGCGCTCGTCCTCGAAGCGCGAAAGATCTGGGTCTTCGGAGGGCAGGCGATGGGCCTCGTCGTCATCAACCTCCTGTTCACGTTCCTCATTCCGGGCATCTCGATCGGCGGCCACATCGGAGGGCTGATCGGCGGGGGGCTGTGCGCACTCGCGTTCTCGAGCCTGCGTCGCCAGCCCGCGCTCGCCACGCTCTCCATGGCCGCGGTCGGCGCGCTCAGCATCGTCGTCGCGATCGCCCAGGTCGGGTAGGCGGACTCAGCCGCCGATCGCGACCGCCGTGACTCCGGCGTCTGCGAGGGCCGCCTGCGCGGCCGCGAGGCGTGCCAGCGGCACGCGGTACGGCGAGCACGAGACGTAGTCGAGCCCGAGCCGGTGGCAGAAGGCAACGGACCGCGGCTCGCCTCCGTGTTCTCCGCAGATCCCGAGCTTGATGCCGGGCTTCGCCGCCCGGCCCCGCTGGACGCCGATCCGCATGAGATCCCCCACGCCCTCCTCGTCGAGCACCTCGAACGGGTTCCGCTCGAGGATCCCGTGCTCGAGGTAGTACGTGAGGAACTTGCCCTCCGCGTCGTCGCGCGAGAACCCGAGCGTCGTCTGCGTGAGGTCGTTCGTGCCGAACGAGAAGAAGTCCGCGTCCTCGGCGATCTCGTCGGCGCGGAGCGCGGCGCGCGGGAGCTCGATCATCGTCCCGCACAGGTACTCGACGGTCGGCTCCTCGGCCGCGACCCGCTCGGTCAGCTCGCGCAGGCGTGAGAGCTCCTCGCGGAAGGCGACGAGCGGGTGCATGATCTCGACGAGCGGCGCTTCCCCGGTGCGCTCGTCGACGGCCCGCGCGGCCCGCACGATCGCCCGCACCTGCATCTCGTAGATCTCCGGGAACTGCAGCCCGAGGCGACACCCTCGCGTGCCGAGCATCGGGTTCGCCTCGTGCAGCTGGCGAATCCGGTCGCGCATGGCGTCCGAGGTCGCCTCCTCGAGCGACGGGAGGAACTCATGCAGGGGCGGATCGAGGAGCCGGATGGTCACGGGAAGACCCGCCATCGCCTCGAAGATCCCCTCGAAGTCGCCCTGCTGCAACGGCAGCAGTCGCTCGAGCGCGCTGCGGCGCTCCTCTTCGTCGCGGGCGAGGATCATCTCGCGCACGATCGGGAGCCGCTGATCCGACATGAACATGTGCTCGGTTCGACAGAGCCCGATCCCCTCCGCGCCGAACTCGCGCGCCTTCGCGGCGTCCTCCGGCGTGTCCGCGTTCGCCCGCACGCGCAGGCGGCGGACGTCGTCGGCCCACCCGAGAATCGTCCCGAAGTTCTCGTCGATCGCCGGCGGCACGAGCGGCACCTCGCCGACGATCACGCGACCGGAGCCGCCGTCGATCGTGAGGACGTCGCCCATCTTCAGGTCGTGCTCGCCGATCCGGACGGTCCCGGCGGCGACGTCGATCGAGAGCTGCTCGCAGCCGGCGACGCACGGCTTCCCCATTCCGCGCGCCACGACGGCCGCGTGCGAGGTCATGCCGCCGTGCGCCGTCAGGACGCCCGCTGCGTGGATGAGGCCGTGGATGTCGTCCGGCGTCGTCTCCCAGCGCACGAGGATCACGGGCTCCCCGGCCTTCCCGCGCTCCTCGGCCGTGTCCGCGTCGAGCACGATCGCGCCGGAGGCCGCACCGGGCGAGGCGTTGAGCCCGCGCGCGGCGACCTCGACGTGCGCGTCAGGGTCGATCATCGGATGCAGGAGCTGGTCGAGCTGGCCCGGGTCGATGCGGGCAACGGCCTCCTCGCGGGAGATCAGACCCTCGTCGACCATCTCGGCCGCGACACGTAGTGCGGCTGCGGCGGTGCGCTTCCCCGTGCGTGT
Source organism: uncultured Gaiellaceae bacterium (assembly GCA_963846995.1). Lineage (GTDB taxonomy): Bacteria > Actinomycetota > Thermoleophilia > Gaiellales > Gaiellaceae > GMQP-bins7. Next base: position 264,266 of record CAWJYD010000008.1, read on the forward strand.
CTGCAGGAGGTAGAGGGTTCCCTCCTCGACCGTGAACTCGATGTCCTGGAGGTCCCGGTAATGGGCCTCGAGCCGCTCCAGCGTTTCGACCAGCTGGTCGAAGGCCGCGGGCATCGTCTCCTTCATCCGCGAGATCGGCTCGGGGGTCCGGATCCCCGCGACCACGTCCTCGCCCTGGGCGTTTGCGAGGAACTCCCCGTAGAGCGTCCGCTCGCCGGTGGCGGGGTCGCGCGTGAAGCAGACGCCCGTGCCCGAGCTGTCGCCGCGGTTGCCGAAGACCATCTGCACGACGTTGACGGCGGTGCCGAGGTCGTCGGGAATGTCGTTCGCGCGGCGGTACACCTGCGCCCGGTGCGCGTTCCACGAGTCGAAGACCGCGCGGTAGGCGCGCCGCAGCTGCTCACGCGGCTCCTGCGGGAACGCGCTGCCCGTCTCCTCCTGGTAGATCTCCGCGAAGGTCGCGACCAACTCGCGGAGGTCCGCCTCGGTGAGATCGACGTCCTGCGCAGCGCCCTTCTCCGCCTTCAGGTCGGTCAGCGCCTGCTCGAAGCGGTGGCCGTCGACCCCCTCGACGACCTCGCCGTACATCTGCACGAGCCGGCGGTACGAGTCGAGCGCGAACCGCTCGTTGCCGGTCGACGCCGCGAGCCCCTCGACCGCCACGTCGTTCAAGCCGAGGTTGAGGATCGTGTCCATCATCCCCGGCATCGAGATCGCGGCACCCGAGCGGACGGAGACCAGAAGTGGATTGCGGTCGTCGCCGAAGCCCTTTCCCGTGCGGCTCTCGAGCGCTGCGATGTGCTCGTCGACCTCTGCGTCGAGATCCTCCGGCACCTCGCCGCCCGCCGCCAGGTAGGCGCGGCAGGCATCGGTCGTGATCGTGAACCCGTCGGGCACGGGGACGCCGAGCTGCGTCATCTCCGCGAGGCCGACGCCCTTGCCGCCGAGGAGCTCGCGCCCGCCGCCGACGTCCTCGTCGAAGTCGTAGACGTACCTCATTTGCGGGGGGAATCTACCCGCACTAGGCAGGGAGCGAAAACCCGCATGGCTACGTGATCGTCCCTGCCGTAGATGTCGCTAAATGCGCTGCTGGTGGTGCACCGGTGGTGCCTCGGGAGCGTTGCCTGCTCAGGACACATCCCGAACGGCCATCTTGTCGCCCGGGCTTCAGTCCGAGTGAAGCGTGTACGGATCGAGGCCGATTGCCTCGGCTCCGCGAGATGTGAGCACGTAGAACGTCAGGTCGGGCGCCGGCTCAGTGCGGCGCGACTGCGTCTTGACAGGGTTGGTCCGACGCGGCCGAATTAGTTGGGCTCGAACGAGGCCCTCTAAGTCGAATGCTGGAAACCGTTCGGCAACCTGCGCGGCCGTCTTCCCCTGATCGCCGACGAACTCGAGGACGTCACGATCAGCATCTTCCATGAGACGACGGTACTCGTTTCGCACTCGGCCCATCGCCCCGTCTCGACCTGTCGCTCCCGAGCTCCTCGTTCCGTCGAATCGTGCGCTGATCTCCAGCCCTCGTCGTTGCAGTCTCGAGTAGCGCACCGGGCCTAAGGAGACGCAACACGGCGAGTGCATATCGCAGCTATGGTGGATCAGCGCGTTGGTTGTCTTTGAAGCCGTCGAGGCTTCGCACGTTGCTCTTCGACTGTCGCATCGACCTGAGCGCAGCAGGGGGTTCGTTCGGACTCTCTGTCCTTGTTAGGAACGAAGGAGCATCACATGTTTGCGACCATTCGCCGTTACGACGGTGTGGACCAGAATCGCACGACTGAGCTCACGAGCAAGGTCAACGAGACTCTCGTCCCCAAGCTCAGCAAGCTTCCCGGCTTCGCCGGTTATTACCTCATCGAGGCTGGCAACGGCATCTTCAGCTCGCTCAGCCTGTTCGAGTCGCGTGAGCAGGCCATGGAGTCGACGAAGTTCGTCGGCACCTGGATTCGTGAGGAGAAGCTCGAGGTGCTCCTCCCGAACGAGCCGAAGATCACGAGCGGCCAGGTCGTCGCTCACACCGACCACCTGTTGGTTGCCGCGTAGCTCGACGGCCGCATCCGAGCGAGAGGGCCCCGGCTCGCTGGGCCCTCTCGCTGCGTTTCACAAGTTCGTCTCCGCATGAGCGAGCTCGATGCGACCCGAAGTCGTGCTACTCGCGACGCTCCCTAGCCGCCTCGTTGTCGCGCTCGGACGAGATCTGGCGGTCGATTCGGTCAGCGCGGCGCATCGCGTCATACACCGCGTCCCAGTGACGTGAGACCTCTCCCAGGGCGCGGGCTGTAGTCAGGGCGGCTTCCTCGAGTCGCGTGTTCACTCTCTCAACCTCGGCCAAGCGCTCCTCGAGGCGGCGCAACTGCTCCGCAAGGTTGCTCAGCTCTCGGGCGACAACGTCGTAGTCATCCATCGAGCCGCCGGTCTTCTACTTGTCGGCGGGGAGAAAGGAGCCTGAGCCGAGCTTCTTGGCCGCGCGCTTCTCGCTACGTCGCTCCTTGAGGGTCTTCTGAGGCTTTTGCTTCTGCTGCTTCTTCGGTTTCTCGGAACTCTTGCTCATGAAGACCTCCCGGCCGTCCCCTGCTCAACGCCCAGCTTGAACGAAGTGCTGGCCCCGCAGTGTCGAATCCTGTTCGCCTGGGCTCCTACGTCTCGCGCGCCATAGCGCGTCGGGAGATTGCGGGCTTTCGGCCGGGGTTCTGGCAGCAGGGCCAGTCCTAGCGATTGTACTCCTCCTACAATCCGCGAACGTGCAGTCCTGGGACGTGAAGGAGGTTGAGGCGCCTCAGGAGAAACGCCTGGCGGCAGTCCTTGAGACTGTCGATGGGGCGCGGGCGATCATCCTCCGCCTCGGGGCCGGTGAGGAGCTAGGCGACCACGAGGTTCGCGAACGGGTCTGGCTGATGGTGGTCGAGGGAACGGCGCGGATCGAGGCGGGTGGCGACGTCGTTGATGCGAGACCAGGAACGCTGCTCACGCTCGAGCCTGGCGAGCGTCACAGCGTGGTAAGTGATGCGGGTGTTCGTATCGTCATGATCCTCTCCTCCTGGCCGGCTGAGGGCCACTATCCGACGTGGCCTGGCGACGACGTTCCCAACCCCTAAAGGGGGCGTGGCCGCTTCCGCTACGCCCCGTCATGCCGGTCGTGATCTCGCCGCTGCATGGCTCGCGACAGCGAAGTGCCTGCAGCGGGCTCGTGACCCTCAGGACGTGCCTGCCGCAGTGTCAGAGTCGGACGCACGTCGGAACCTCAGTGTCCTCAGCGTGAACAGGATGGCTGCGAAGCCCACGATGACGTCGACACACAGGTGAGGATCAGTTTCACTTCCCCGGAGGGTGTAGACGAGGAGCGCTTGCTGCGTCCCGAGCCCACCGGTGGCGCGGGTCGCCTCCCTGGGGGCGCGAAGCGGCAAAGAGGTATCGATTGACGCTAAAGAAGTACCGCCCCTGCTGTTGAAGGTCTGCGAGGTCGTTGAGCCATTCGGTTGCCTCGCCTTCTGAGACGCCTCCGCGCCCGGGCACGAATGCGGCGATGAGCGGGGCGATGTTGTAGCTGAAGGTCGTGGCGTCGTAGGCCGTGTTGAGTATCGGGACGATCCGGATTTCTCTGACCTCGAACCCGGCCGCGCGGAGGCGGGGTGCGAGCGACCGCGGCAGGTACGGATCTAGTAGGTGCTCGTTCCACGCGGCCGCGATCCGAGCAGCGCGGCGGCGATCCCTGGCTGCCCAGACGAGCGAGTCCCAGTCGGTGTCGACGATCACGAGTCGTCCGCCGGGTCGCAGGACGCGGACTAGTTGATGGAGCGCGGCGTCCGGCTCGGCGAGGTACTCCATGACCTGCGTCGAGACGGCGGCGTCGAAGACCGCGTCTGCAAACGCAAGCGCGGTCGCGTCGCCCTCCGAGATGTCGACCCGGTCGCGGAGTCCGGCGGCCGCGATCCGCTTCGAGGCGATCGAGTTCATGTCAGAGCTGATGTCCACCGCGACGATCCGGCCGGTTGCACCGACCTCCTGTGCGAGCTCACAGGCGAGGAACCCGGGGCCAGAACCGAGGTCCAGGATCGATTCGCCGGGTGATGCTCGAAGCGACCGTCGCAACTCTTCGCGCTGAACGATCATGTCGGTCGTCGCGTACGCCTGCTCGACCTGCGCGGCTGCCTTGCTGTCGAACAGCATCCCGGCCATCACCGAATCCTCGGGGCGCGCCTGCTTAAGCGCAAGGCGCGGGCTCAATGTTTGCTCCGGCATGGCCTCAAGGGACATTCCCGCACACTCGGGCAGGCGAGCGGATGCGGTGTAGGCAGCGGGAGTGCACGGATGGCACGAGAGAGCAAGACGCTTTGTGACTCCGTAACGAGCCGCGGGCGATCAGTAGATGGGGTTCGGGTAGCTCGCCTCGACCCAACTGCGCGGCGTTCGCCAGATCTCGCCCGGGAACGTCGTGAAGCCGAACGGGATCGCCGGTGGCGGTAGTGGCCTACCGCCCGCGGCCGGGGCGTCAGGTCCATAGGCCTCCCAGTACGAGCGAGCCGCGGAGGCGCCGGTGCCCGTCAGCCAATACAGCGTGATGTTGTCGAGGATGTGGTCGCGCGTGAGGTTGCCCGAGGGCTGCCCGTCGACGAAGGCGCGGGCGATCTTGTAGTAGGCGTCGGTGTCGTGGTCGATCATCCAGGCCGCGAGCGCGACGGGCGAGTCGAGCAGGGCGTAGCCGATCGTCTGCGGCCGGGTGGCCATCTCGACGAAGTAGCCGTTTCCGGACTGCCCGGAAGTGGCGATCTGCGCGGCCGCCGCGCGCTCCTCCTCCATGTCCGTCGGCATGGTGCCGCCCAGCGCTGGCACGAGCAGGTTCGTGTGGATGCCGATCAGGCCCTCGGGTGCCTGACGACCCATCGCATCGGTGACGCCGCGATCAGCCGGAGGATGCGGCGGCTGCGTGGTCAGTTGCGGGCGCGCGCTTCGCACCATAGAGCGTCACCCCGCGCGGTCAGGTCGTGTTCAGGTCGGAGTCCTGCCCCTGCGCGTTGTACGGCGTCACAACGAGCACATCCTCGACGCCGAGCGGCCGCGATGCACCGGTCTCGTCCGTATAGCCCGTCCCGAGGAGTGCCGCGATCGCCTCCGCCACGACGTCGGCCTCCTCGCGCGAGAGTTGGCCATTCGCCTCGTGTTCGACGGGCCGGACGACGAGCCCGTTGCCCGCCTCCACGCTGCGGCGCGCGCAAACCTCCTCCCACTCGAGCCGGCCCGCGTAGTAGGCGTCGGAGGTGAACGCGGTCAGCTCCGGTCGTAGCCGCCACGTGCGCTCGAGGAATATCCCGCGCTCGGGCGGCACGGTCGTCGTGTCGTCGCCGAGGAGGTGTCCGAGGACGGACGCCTTCGCCTCGTCGGGCATCGCGCCCTGCGAGACCTGCGGCAGCTGGTTCGGGTCGCCGAGCACGACGAGGTTGCGCGCGGCGTGGCCGACCGCCACGAGGTCAGCAAGCGCCACCTGGCCCGCCTCGTCGACGATCAGCGTGTCCAGGCAGCCAGTGAAGTCGGCGCGCGCGAAGAGCCACGACGTCCCCGCGACGAGCTGCAGCTCGTCGTCGAGCAGGTCGCGCCAGTGGTCGCTCGAGTCGATGAACTCGCCTTCGAAGTAGGTGTCCCCGCCGGAGGACTTCTTGCGCCCCTTGAAGGCGAAGCCCTGCCGCTTCGCCTCGCGCTCGACTCCTGAGAGGAGGTTCGCTATCGCCTTGTGGCTCGAAAATACAACACAACACCGAGCGCGGATCTTCAAACGGACGAAACGGCAGCACTGCGCTGGCCCGAGCGCGATGTGCGCGGTGCCGGGCGAGAAGGAAGTCGCGGGCGAGAGCGAACTCCACCGTGATGGCAGACGAGACCAGGCTTGAGCAGCGGCTGAGCAGAGTGCTGACACGCGCGACGACGCCGCGCGGTGCCGGTGTCGTCATCGCGTCCGCGACGACCGCGATCACACTCGGGGCGGCCATCCTGATGACGCTCGTTGACCGCGACAACTTTCCGACCGTTGGATCGGGGCTCTGGTGGGCCGTGCAGACAGTCACGACGGTCGGGTACGGCGACAACGTTCCTACGACGGTCGCTGGCCAGCTCCTCGCCGCGCTCGTCATGCTGGTTGGCATCGGCTTTCTGACGGTGATCACCGCCGCGATCACGAGCACGTTTGTGTCCCAGGCGAGAGCACGACATGGGCGAACCCCTAGCGATACTTCAACGGAAGAGTTCCGGCAGATACGGGAGCGGCTCGACCGCATCGAAGCTGCGCTAACTACCAATCGGTAGCGCCGTTCAGGACATGTCCCTTCGAGGTGTACACCGGGGTGTGCACCACACGAGCATTCGCGACATACCCGGCACACCTGACCCGGCCGCCGCGGGGATCGAGCCGAAGTAGGAGTCCGTGACGGCCGGCTGGCCGTGCTCGGGCAGGCCCTCGAGACTCAGCACTCGGCCGCGCAGGGTGCCGCGGCTGCGCGGGTAGCGGGCATCGCCGAGTTCGGAGCGCCAGTAGTCGATCACGCGGAACTTGAGATACGCGCCGAGCCAGGAGCGGAACGAGTAGCTCGCGCCGGTCTCGGGTTGCCACGTGCCCGCGATCCTCAGCGCTCGCTCGACGAGGTAGCTCACGAGATCCTCGCGCCTCGCATCCCCCAAGGTGGCGCCGTAGCGGCGCAGCATCTCGCCGGCGACCAGATCGCAGAAGTCGAGTAGGCCCTCGCCCTCGAGGCCGTGTTCGCGAAGCAGGGCGACGGCCGGTGGCTCGCGGCGTTGAGCGGTGTGCACCGCGGGGGTCTATCGGCGCACCGTTCCAGCAGGCGCAACCAAGCAAACGGCGTCGTATCTGCGGCGCTCGGCGGTCCCGTGCTCATCTCTCTGATCGCGACGCGGAGCTAGCTCGCAGCGGGGTTTGCAGAGTGGGAAACAGCGGTATCGCAGCGGTGCCGCGCGGGAAAGGATCCAAGCGGCTAAGCGCTCGCGGAAGGGTTGACTCAGAACCCCTCGATTGGGTCGCCCTTCCGCTGAGCGTGATCTCGGGCACAGGGTTGGCGGCTCCGAGCTTCTAGATCAAGCTTTGCGGCGGGAGAGAAAAGAAAGACAGGGCCGGTGTCTCCACCGGCCCTGTCCGTCTCCACTACTGAACTCTCTATGGGACAGCTTTGAGCGCCGCCCTCCTTCGCGAACTACTGAACCGTGAACACGCAGTTGGTGGTGATCAGCCACTCGTACGGATTCTTCGCCGACGCATTGATGCTGCCGCCGGGGAGCCCGTCATTTGTCGAGTGGGTGACGGCGGCTGTCATTGCGATGAGGTTGTACGTCCCTGGTGTGAAGGATCCGAAGTTCACGCTGAGGTCGCTTCTCCACACGGTGTACGTCTTGAGAGTGCCATTCTGCAACTGCCGCTGGACGGTCGCCTGGTACGGCGCGCCCCACACGAAGTTTCCGTGGTCGAAGATGCGATTACCTACGGGGTTGAAGGGACCGGTGATGACGCCGGACTCGAGGGCCTGGTTATTGATGAAGTTTTGGAGCTGGTCGAGCGCGAGCGTGTTCCAGCTGATCGTCGCAACGATGTCGCTCCCCGCCGCAAATGTCTGTGGATCACTGCCGTTCAAACAACGCGTCAGTTTGAACGACTGTGTGGTGACTGCAGAAGCTGTTCCCCCAATGGTGAGTGCAAGGGCGATCACCGCAGCCACGACGAGATACGTTCTCATTCCTTACCTCCTCGTGTGGATCGATCCCCTCGATCGAGGGTCACCCTAACCCGATCGGCGGTGAGTGTCTAGAGCGCGGTGCCTCGCTGAGCATCACGTGGGCTGCCGGGCCAGCCGCTGCTGCTTCTCGGCATACAGCCGGCGGGCGCGCCGGTTCTCTTCGACGATCTGGGCCAGGCCGTCCAGCTCGGCCAGGGGGTCGGCGTTCCCTCGGGCCGCCGCCTCGTGCAGCTCGTTGGTGGCCTTGCTGAAGGCGACGGCGATCTCGTGGCGCAGGTCGACGCCGGCGGCCCCGCGGTACTCGCCCTGCAGCTCGCGGAGGCGCACCCAGATCCGCCGGGCCGCCGGTGAGTCCACGGCGGGCGGCGGGCGCACAGGCAGGTCGAGGCCGAGCATGAGGCGCCCGTTGTTGGCCGGGCGGAAAGTGCCCTCGACCACGTGCTCTTGTGTGAAGCCAGCCCGGGTCATGCAAGGAGCTGACTTCGGTCGCGGAGGCAGTCGGTGTCGACGTCGGCGACTTGCGCGCCGGGTCGTGATGGTGGCAGTACACGCCTCCCGAATCCACCCTTGCGTGGCAGCGCTCGCCGTCCACGCGGGCGCCGTTGCACTTCGCGTACGGCCAGCTCACGTGGGGATCGTAACGCCGCATCTGTGACCAAAATCGCGCCGGCGCGACTCTGAAATCTGTTCGACGTCGGCTCGCAATCGCAGCGCTAGAGCCAAACGAGAGCGAACGTGCAATTGGCCGCGCGCCTAGTGTGCGGGAATGTCGCTTGAGCCGGATATCTTGTTTCGCCAGGCCCGGCTGCCCCAAAGGGGGCATGTCGCCACACGGCCGCCGGGGAGACTGCGGGAGCGAGGTCGGGCGTGGTATCGCCTCCAAGGGGGCGACGAGGGGTAGTGGCCGCAGCTATCCCCCTCCCACGCCCGACCTCTTGTCTAGCTCGGGTCGGCAGGCGCATACTCCCTCGGAGGCCGGGCGCGGCAGGCTCGTCACAGAGGGGGCCACGGTTCTGGGAACGGCCGTCGGTTTCCATTTCCCCGCGTCCGGCCTCGCCACGCAGACGGTCTGTGTCCGGGATGAACCCCACGGCAGCGGGTTTCGCCCGCGCTCCGCGCACCATGCCTTCGTCACGTATCGTCCCTCATTCGAGGGGGTACATGTCTCGCATCGCTCCAAATGGCCACGCGCCGAGTCCTGCCGAGTCGGATATCGTGAGTCCGGAACTCGTCCTCGTCGATCCGCGCTTGGCGGAGGACGCACGCGGACCTCTTTCCGGCCCAGCCGACGCGGTCGCGCGGCTCGAACAGCAGTCGTCGCTGGACTCGGCCAAGCCGCCGCTTCCCTTGGAGAGTGTCGAACCCGTCTCCTCAGCGGACCAGGAAGTTGCTGGAGCATTACGGCGCATCACCGAACTTTCAGAAGTTGTGCCGGCCAAGAGGCGAAGCCTGCGACGGTTAGTCGTTTCGCGGCTACGCCGGCGTCAAGCGCCGTCGCCCTCCTAGACTCGCCTCTTCAAAGGCCCGGACCGGGGCGGCGTTGCGCCCGCGTCGGACATGCGCGGCGTACCCGGAACTTGCGTTCATCCGGCGGACATCGGCGGGTCGAGCTTTAGCCGCCGCGATGAGCGCCCCGCAGATCCAGGGTGGTAGCCAGGTTCCAGCAATCTGTCGCTAGCCGGCGTTTGCCTTGTGGCCGCTCACGCCGTCAACGTCTTCGGGCAACGACATGGAAGAGGTGCCAGTGTTTGTCGGGGCCGGTCGCGGTCGGGCCGACCTCGTCGACCTCGATCAACTGCTCGATCGAGTAGTCGTCGAGCAGATGGTCGACCTCGCTCTTTGTGAGGAACGTCATGGCGTTCCCTGACGGCGTCCATTCGGCAGTGGAGGCATTGGGTAGCGACGCCCACTCGTCGTGGTCGCCGAAGAGCTGTCCGCAGAAGCGCCCTCCCGAGGGAAGGGACGTGGTGATTCGCTCCCAAAGCCTCGCAAAGCTTCCGGGAGCACAGAAGGGGAGCGCGTAGCTTGCGTTGACGAGGTCCGCGGTCGGCCAACGCGCCGAGGCGAACTCTGCGACCTGGGTCTCGAGTCGATCCGAGATGAGGGATTCGTCGCTCTGGCGCAGACGCCGTATCGCCTCCTCCTGGGCGTCGACGGCGAGCACCCGCCAGCCGCGTCGAAGCAACTCGAACGTATCGCGTCCCGTGCCGCATCCGAGGTCGACGGCGAGTCGCTCCTGGTCATTCGGCTCGGCATCGAAGTGCTCGAGGGCGGTCAGCAGCGTCGGACGCGGATCTTCACCGGCTGCGTTGAAGTAGCGAGTCCATAGTTCACTCACAGGGCCGACCCTACGTCTACGAGTCTCGAGTTCGAGGCGGGGCGGGCCCAGAAGGACAACCAGCCCGGCAGCTGAGCGACGTGAAGCTCGGCGTCAACGGCAAAGACGCCGAGCGCGCAGATCGGGGGCGGCCAGAGTTTCTGCCGGTTGCTCCTTCTACCGGTGGTGCGCCCCGCCGCGTTTTGCTCGCGCGGACAACACAGGCTGGCGTCGGGTCGCCCGGATCGGTCTACGTGTCGTGCGCCCTGATGAACTCGGCGACCTGGGGCGGCGCTTGCATCCCGGTTTCCTTGAAGATGGCCGGGACGTCGGGATCGGAGACGTAGCTCTGCCAGCCCTCCTCGCTCCAGTCGAAGATGGCCCAGATCCGATCGGGATCGTTAGGGTCGCGAAATAGGTGGGCGCCTTTGGATCCGTGCTCACCGCGCTTCTCAGCGCCCTTGGTTGAGAACGTGTTCCAGAAGCGATCGAAATCCTCGGCCTTTGTTGTCACCAGGATCATCTCTGCTCCTCGTCTGGTCGAAGTGGGTAGCCAGTTCGCTCGGACCGTATCGCACGCTGGGCGCTCCGGCCTCAGGCTGCTTCAGACCGCTTTCCCGGCCGCCGGCGGCTGACCCGGGCCCGGCGCGAGCTTGCACAAGACCGAGGGACGCAAGATCAGCGCCCCTCGGTTCGATCGGGCTGACCGTCTCTTCCGTTAGTCGGCAGGAAGTTGCGCTGAAGCTCCCAGTTGCAACATGCGATCTGCGGCGTTGCATACCACTCAGTTGCCGGGATACATCCCTCGCGGCCGCGTCAGTCGGCGGAACCCCCTGCGACTTCGGGCTCGTCGAGGTTCTCGAGCTCGTAGCGAACGATCTTGCCATCGTGCACCGTGTAGACGAGGCGGTGAGTCTTCACGAGCGCGACTTCGCCCGATTTCTTCGTGTAGATCAAGCGATTGAGCGAGCCGACCCGGCCGTCGCCGAGATTCTCCAACTCGCCCCGTTCTTCGGAGACGTCGAGACTCGCCGAGCCCGCAACGGCGTCGTCCACTCCTTCGTCGGTGGCGCCCCCGCCGGCGTACCACTCGAGAACTGCGTCGATTCCGCGCAAGGTGGTCAGCCCGCCGCGTGTCGGGACCGCCCACTCCACGTCTTCAGCGAGGGCGTCTTCGACCGCTCGGCGCTCGAAATTCGCCGCTCGCCAGCGGTTGACCACGTCCACCGGGTCGCTCCCCACGACGAGAGCCTACGTCCTCGTGCCCGGGCGGCGGGACTCGTGGCGACACACCGGCTCGCGAGAGCGCATTCGCAGGGATCTAGACTCGCGAGCGATGCCCGGTCACATCGTCGCAATGGGCGGCGGTGGGTTCTTCGCCGATCCGAAGTCGCCCCTCGAGGATTTCATGCTCTCGCTCTCCGGGGCAGCTCGCCCACGGGTCTGCTACGTGCCAACGCCGGCGGGCGACGCGGACCGCGGGATCGCAGCGTTCTTCGAGACCTTTTCAAGACGCGAGTGCGAGCCGAGCTGTCTGCGCCTGTTCGGGATCCCGGATCGCCCAGCCGAGCGCCTCGCCGAGCAGGACGTGATCTGCGTCTCTGGCGGCAACACCGCGAACGCGCTCGCGATCTGGCGGCTCCACGGTGTCGACGTCGCGCTGCGCGAGGCATGGGAGCGCGGCGCCGTCGTCGGCGGGATGAGTGCGGGCGCGAACTGCTGGTTCGAGTGCTGCGTGACGGACTCGTTCGCCCGAGCGCTCGACCCGCTCCACGACGGGCTCGGGTTTCTCCGCGGCAGCTTCTGCCCCCACTACGACGGCGAGGAGCTACGCCGCCCCGTCTACCGCGCGCTCGTGGACGGCGGCTTCCCGGCGGGGTACGCGGCCGACGACTTCGCCGCCCTGCACTTCGAAGGCGCAGAGTTGCGCGAGGTCGTGTCGTCGCGGCCTGGTGCGCAGGCGTTTCGCGTCGAGCCGGGTGCGGAAACGGCGCTCGAGACGAGGGTGCTGTGACTCTTCAGCGGCGCTTCTGCGCGCGCGAGCGGAGCTCTGCGATCCAGGCCGCGACCCTGAGGCCGATCCAGATCGGCGTCAGGAGCACGTAGAAGACGAGGTCGCCGGCGAACATCAGGAACCACCACAGGGCCATCCAGCGAAACGGGATCCAGCCCTTCTCGCGAAGATCGCCTTTCCCGCCCGGCGGAGGGCGGAAGGGGTTGGTCAACGGCGGCTCCCCCGGCGCGCCGTAGGGCCGGGGCCTCCGGGGCTCGTCGCTCATACGGCCGCGGTCGAGCGCCTGCGCTTCTCGACGAGGCGGAGGATCCGCATCGCCGTCTCCTCCACGGAGAGCTCGGTCACGTCGATCACGGGACAGCGCAGGCGGCGGTGCAGCTTCGACGCCTCCTCGAGCTCCGCGTAGACACCCTCGAGCTCCGCATAGCGCTTGCGCGACGCGCCCATGCTCCGTACGCGCGCGGTCCGGATGTCGGTGAGGCGCTCCGCGCCGATGGTGAGCCCGACGATCTTCGCCGGATCGATCTCGAACAGCTCCTCGGGCGGATCGATCCCTCGCACGACAGGGACGTTCGCGGCCTTGTGCCCGAGGTAGCCGAGGTAGATGGAGAGCGGCGTCTTCGAAGTGCGCGAGACGCCGACGAGGACGACGTCGGCCTCGTCGAGCCCCGTCCCGACGCCGTCGTCGTACTTCACCGCGAACTCGATCGCCTCGATGCGCTTGAAGTAGGTCGAGTCGAGCGGCGCCCGCGCGCCGGGCTCCATACGGGCGGCGACGCCGGCGACGCGTGAGATGGAGTCGATCGGGTGGCCGAGCAGGTCGCAGTAGTGGACGCGGGCGCGACGGCAGAGCTGGCGCATCGCGTCGCGCAGCTCCGTGGCGACGAGCGTGTACACCATGACCGCCGGGCGGCCGCGAGCCTGCTGCACGGCGACGTAAAGGTCGTCGACGCTCTCGACCCGCGGATGGCGGATCTCCTCGAACGGCTGGTCGGGGAACTGCGCCTCGAGGGCGAGCACGAGCCGCTGCGCGGTCTCGCCGGTCGAGTCGGAGACGATGTGCAGCTCGACCGGGACGCGGTCGCCGTCGTGGCCGGACATGGAAGGAGGCTAGCGCCCGGCGCGTCTTGTGCTCAGAGCCGTCGAGCGAAGGAGGCATCCATGGCATTCGCAGAGCTGAAGGCCCGGCACAGCGTCGTCTGGGGCAACGGGCCCTACGAGCGGATCACGAACACGATTCGCGACATCCACGACCTCGTCATCGCGCGGATCGACCCGCAGCCTGGCGAGAAGCTCCTCGACGCCGCAACCGGGACAGGTGCGGTCGCCATCCTCGCGGCAGCCCGGGGAGCAGACGTCACCGGCCAGGACATCGCCCCGGTGCTCGTCGAGACGGCACGCGAGCGAGCCGCCCAGGAGGGAGTCGACGTCCAGTTCGAGGTGGGAGACGCCGAGGCGATGAGCTACGAGGACGCGACCTTCGACATCGTCACCTCGACGTGCGGCGTCATGTTCGCGCCCGACCACGAGGCGGTTGCGAGCGAGCTCGCGCGGGTCACGAGATCCGGCGGGCGTATCGCACTCGTGTGCTGGCAGCCCGGCAAGGGCATGGCGGACGTGTTCCAGATGATGGCGCCGTACATGCCGCCTCCCGCGCCCGGCGCCGGGAGCCCCTTCGCCTGGGGCGATCGCGAACACGTGACCGAGCTGCTCGGGGACACCTTCGAGCTGCACTTCGAGGAGGGCGACTCTCCGGTCACGCTCCCGTCCGGCGAGGAGTACTGGGAGCTCTTCTCCACGTCCTACGGACCGACGAAGACGGTCGTCGAGTCGCTCGACCCGGAGCGGCGCGAGGCGTTCCATCGCGACTGGGTCGCCTTCGGAGCTGCGCGCCGCGAGGGCGATGCGATGGTGCACCACCGCGAGTACCTGCTCACGCTCGGGACGCGCCGTTAGGGGGAGCTCACCTCCACCACGTCTGCGCGACGCCGACGGAGCGGAAGCCGAGCGTACGGTAGAGCAGCGCTCCGTCGGGCGTCGCGTTCAGCGTCGCGACCGCGCATCCCATCTCGCGTGCACGTGCGAGCAGGGCGCTCGTGAGGGCCGCCCCGATCCCGCGCCGCCGCTCGTCCTCCGCAACGCCCATGTCGTAGATGCCCGCGACGCAGCTCGTCCCGGTCGTAACGCTCACGACCGCGTGCCCGACGGGGACGTCCCCTCTCCATGCGGCGAGGTGCCAGACGCGCCGCGGCGTCTCCGCGGCGAGGCGTTCGCGCACCGCGGCGATGCCCGCTCCGTCCCACGGGAGGCTCGTCGCGGTCCAGGGCTCCTCGACGAGCCGGATCTCGACCCCCTCGGGCGGCTCGACCCGGCGCGTCGTCTCGGTTGGGGCGGCCATCCACCAGGCTTGCCAGCCCTCGCGGAAGCCCATGGCGAGCAGGCGTTCGTCGAGCTCGACCGGCTCGGTCGGAAGAAGCGACCAGCACGACGCCTCGGGCGCGCCCCCGCCCGCGTCGAGGAACCGTGGCAGGAGCGCGTCGAGACGCTCGACCGAGAGCGTCGGGAACGCCAACACGGCGCCCGCAGGCGACGCCATCCACGTCGCTCCCGGCTCGCGGTGCACCTCGCCCCCCGCGGCCTCGGCGACGCGAACGAGCCACTCCGTCTGGTTCTCCGCCGCCGCGCGCACGAGCGCGTCATCGTCTGCCCGCGCGTCGAGCACCTTCCGATCGTAGAGATGGCGCACGGTACGGTTCGGCGTCGTGCCGGACGTCGTGACCATGGACAAGATCGTCTCGCTCGCGCGACGCCGCGGCTTCGTGTTTCCGTCGTCCGAGATCTACGGCGGGCTCGGCTCTGCCTACGACTACGGCCACTACGGCGTGCTCCTGAAGGAGAACGTGAAGGCGCGCTGGCTCGAGGCGATGGTTCGCGAACGCGACGACATCGTCGCGCTCGACTCGTCGATCATCCTCCACCCCGCCGTCTGGGAGGCGTCCGGCCACGTCGCGGGCTTCTCCGACCCACTCGTCGACTGCCGCTTCTGCAAGCGTCGCTACCGGGCGGACCAGATCGACGAGTCGCAGTGCGGCCAGCGGCCGAGCAAGCACCCCGGCGAGACCGAGCAGTGCGATCTCACCGAGCCGCGGCAGTTCAACCTCATGTTCTCGACGCGGATCGGGCCGGTCGAGGAGACGGGCCAGAACGCCTACCTGCGCCCGGAGACCGCACAGGGCATCTTCGTGAACTTCAAGAACGTCGCCCAGATCGCGCGGCGCAAGCCGCCGTTCGGCATCGCGCAGATCGGCAAGGCGTTCCGCAACGAGATCACGCCCGGGAACTTCATCTTCCGCACGCTCGAGTTCGAGCAGATGGAGATGGAGTTCTTCGTTCCGCCCGCAGAGGCGCTCGAGTGGTACCGCTACTGGGTCGAGCAGCGGCTCGGCTGGCATCGCCGCTACGGCATTCGCGCGAGCCACCTGCGCGTGCGCGAGCACGCGGCCGAGGAGCTCTCCCACTACTCGTCGGCGACGAGCGACATCGAGTACCTCCATCCCATCGGCTGGACGGAGCTCGAGGGCGTCGCCCACCGCGGGACCTACGACCTGACCGCGCACACGCAGGCCTCCGGCACGAAGCTCGAATGGGTCGACGGCGACGAGCGCTACACGCCCGAGGTCGTCGAGCCGGCGCTCGGGGTCAATCGCTCGATGCTCGCGTTCCTCGTCGACGCCTACGACGAGGAGGTCGTCGCCGAGCGCGAGCGGACGGTTCTCCGCCTCCACCCCGCCCTCGCCCCGGTGAAGGTCGCGGTGCTGCCGCTCATCTCACGGAACGAGGACATGGTCGCGAAGGCGCGGGGGCTGTACGAGGAGCTCCGGCGCGCGGTCGTGGCCGAGTACGACGACTCGGGGCAGATTGGCCGCCGCTACCGGCGCCAGGACGAGATCGGCACTCCCTACGCGCTGACGATCGACGACCAGACGCTCGAGGACGACACCGTCACGATCCGTGACCGCGACTCGCTCGCGCAGGAGCGCGTTCCGATCTCCGGCGCGAGGGCACTCGTGCTCGACCGGCTCGCCGCAGACTGGACGACGCCGAAGGACGACTAGCGGCTCGTCCGCTCGAGCGCCCGCTCGCTCGGCTCGACGAAGCCGAACCTGCGGTAGAGGTCGTGCGCGTCGCGCGTGTGCAGGTACCACTTCGTCGTCGCGAGCGGGCCCTCGTCGACCGAGAAGCGCACGAGCTCGACGCCGAGGCCGCAGCCGCGATGCTCCTCGAGCACGTACACGTCCGCGAGGTACGACTGGACGTGGCCGTCGGAAATGGCGCGCGAGAAGCCGACCTGCTCGCCGTCGCGATAGAGGCCGACGACGCGCGCGGCGGCGTCCACGAGGGCGTCCTGCGTCTCGCGCGAGCGCCCCTCCGCCCAGTACGAGCGCGTGAGGTAGGCGTGCACCGCGTCGCGGTCGATACGCGCGGGGTCGTCGTCGAGCTCGTACCCGTCGCCCAGGGCGCGTCTCATGCGGTCAGCGTGCGGAGCCGGAAGCCGCCGTGGAACTCGTACGAGGCGACGACGACCGCGAGCGTGTCCCGCAGCGAGCGCTCGCCGAGGCCGAGCTCGCGCGCCTCCGCGAGGCTGCTCCAGATGAGCGCGTGCATGCCGCGGAATCCGTCCGGCGAGACGAAGACCGTCTCGTCCGGCGCACACGAGCTGCACACGGCGCCGCCCGCGCGGGCGAGGTAGCCGACGAGGCCGTCCACGCCACCGCACTCGACGCAGCTCTCCAGGTGCGGCACGTAGCCCGAGAGCCAGAGAAGCTTGAGCTGGAACCCGAGCGCGAGCGGATCGAGCGCAGCCTGTCCGCGCATGCCTACGGGAATCGCGTCGACCGTCTGGAGGAACCGCGTCAGCGCCTCGAACGCACGCTCGTTCTGCTCCTCCTCGACGAAGAGTCGCAGCATCGCCTCGGCTCCCACGAGCCCGACGGACAGGCGGTACGGGTCTTCACGCGTCGGACGGTGTGCGTCGACGAGCGAGACGCCGGTGACCGTGTGCAGCTCCCCCGAGCCCTGGTGGAGCATCAGCTCGACGTGCGAGAACGGCTCGAGCCGGGCCCCGAAGCGCGACTTCGTCTTGCGGACGCCCTTCGCCATCGCGCCGACCCGGCCGCGCTCCTCGGTGTAGAGATGGAGGACGCGATCCGCCTCGGCGAAGCGGAACGAGCGCAGCACGACCGCCTCCGACTTGTACGTGCGGCCCACGCGATCCAGTCTAGGCCCGGCCCCGGCCTTCGCTCGCGGATCCTCGGCCGGTTGACACCCCGCGCATACGGGCGGAGAATCGCTGCCGACTCGAGAGGGAGGTGCGTAATGGCCTGGACGCTACGGGGCAGCTATTTCGAGACCTGCTCGTGCGAGCTCATGTGCCCGTGCAACTTTTCGTTCGACCACGGTGCGACGTACGACTACTGCCGCGTCACCCTCGTCTTCGCAGTGCGCGAGGGGGACGTCGAGGGAACGGACGTGGGAGGGCGCACGGTCGCCGTCATCGCGGACACCCCGAAGGTCATGACGGACGGCAACTGGCGCCTCGGCATGTTCGTCGACGACGGTGCCAGCGACGAGCAAGTGGAGAAGCTGAGCGCGGTCTTCGGCGGACAGAAGGGCGGACCGATGGAGGGACTCGCGCCGCTCATCGGCGAGGTTCTCGGCGTCGAGCGGGCGCCGATCGAGGTCGTCGAGGACGGTCTGCGTCACAGCGTGCGCATCGGCGATGCCGTCGACTTCGAGATCGAGGACATCGTCCCGTTCGGGATCGAGACCGGCGAGCCGGCGCGACTGGTCGGAGTCTTCCATCCGGCGGGCTCGGAGCTCACGGCCGCGGAGGCGAAGCGCTCGAAGATCGACGCCTTCGGCATCAGCTACGAGGGCAAGACGGGGCTCTCCTCCGAGTTCTCCTGGGCCGCCTGACGGCATGATCGCGAGCGCGCACGAAGAGCCCGCCGGCCCCGGGCTCGTGCTCGCGTTCGCGGCCGTACGCGCGCGACTCGGGCTCGTCGCCCTCCTCTTCGCCCTGGCCGCGCTCGGCTGGTGGTGGACGTTCGGCCAGATGCATGACATGGACGGCGGCCCGTGGACGCAGCTCGGGTCCGTCACCTGGTTCCTGACGGTCTGGGTCGTGATGATGGCGGCGATGATGTTCCCCTCGGTCTCGCCGACCGTGGCCTTGTACTCACGGCTCACGAAGTCCCGCTCGCCGAGTGCGCCGCTCCTCTTCGCGTCCGGCTATCTCGTGGTGTGGAGCGCAGTCGGAGT
Source organism: uncultured Gaiellaceae bacterium (assembly GCA_963846995.1). Lineage (GTDB taxonomy): Bacteria > Actinomycetota > Thermoleophilia > Gaiellales > Gaiellaceae > GMQP-bins7. The sequence goes on from CAWJYD010000008.1 coordinate 282,645, forward strand.
GGCGGTCGTCGCCGTCGCAGCCGGTGCGAGCCGCCTCGTCGGCGACGTGCTCGCGTGGGATCGAGGCGGTCGCTGGGTCGCGGCCGGAACGCTGCTCGTGGCGGCGGTCTACGAGCTGACTCCGTTGAAGGACGTCTGCCTCGGCAAGTGTCGAAGTCCGCTCGGGTTCCTGCTCGGATCGTGGCGGAGCGGACGGAGGGGTGCGGTGGAGATGGGAGCTCGGCACGGCGCCTGGTGCGTCGGCTGCTGCTGGGCGTTGATGGCCTCGCTGTTCGCCCTCGGTGTCATGAGCGTCGTGTGGATGGCTTTCGTCGCGGGCCTGATCGCGGTCGAGAAGACGCTTCCGTGGCGGCGGCCCGCCGTCTGGGGGACGGCAGCCATCCTGTTTCTCCTGGGCGTGCTGATGCTCGTCGCTCCGGACGCGATCCCCGCTCTGACGACCTCCGGCGGCTCGATGTCGCCGATGAGCCCGATGAGCCCCTAGAAGGGCTGGCAGCGCGGGCAGTACCAGGTGCCGCGGCCGCCGACGCGAGCCTTCGCGATCGTCGCGCGGCAGCGCTGGCAGGGCTCGCCGTCGCGGCCGTAGACGCGGAACTCGTCCTGCATCGAGCCTGACGCGCCGTCCGGCGTGCGGTAGTCCGAGAGCGTCGAGCCCTGGCGCTCGATCCCGGCGCGCAGCGCCGCGCGGATGGCGCGGGTGACACGGAGCACCTCGTCGTGCGAGATCTCGTTCGCCGGACGCAGAGGGCTGACGCGCGCGCGCCAGAGCGCCTCATCGGCGTAGATGTTCCCGAGGCCGGCGACGACTCGCTGGTCGAGCAGCACTGCCTTGAGGGGAGCCGCGCGACGCGCCAGCTGCTGGCCGAGCCAGGCTGCGGTGAACCGGCGGCCGAGCGGCTCGGGGCCGTTCTTCGTCGCGAGGTACGGCTCGAGCTCGGCGCCGTCGAGGACGAGCCAGGTTCCGAACCGGCGTACGTCGCGGTACGCGAGCCTCGCGCCGTCGTCCAGCTCGACGACCGCCCGCTCGTGCGACACCGGCGTGAAGCCGAAGCTCCCGGTCATGCGCAGGTGCACGAGGAGAGCGAGCCCGCTGGCCATCCGCAGCAGGAGGTACTTCCCGCGCCGCTCGACCGCGACGACGACGTCGCCCTCGAGCTCCTCGGCGACCTCGAACAGGTCGTGAGGCCGGGTCAGGCGCGGGTCGAGGATCTCGACCCGCGCCAGCGAGCGGCCCTCGAGCCGCGGCGCGAGCTGCGCGCGGATCGTCTCGACCTCGGGAAGCTCGGGCACCTGTCTCCGGGCCGTTGAGCTACGCGACGACGTCCAGGAGGATGCCGCGCGGGTGCGGCGACCCGGGGTCGCCGATCTCGTAGGCGGCGAGGACGGCCTGTACGGCCCGCTCCGCGGACTCCTCGTCGCGCGCGTGCACGTCGGCGAGCACCTGGCCCTCCTCGACCGTCTGCCCGCGCTTCGCGGAGCAGACGACGCCGACCGCATGGTCGACCGCGTCGTCCTTCGTACGGCGCCCGGCACCGAGCTCGAGCGCGGCGATACCGACCCGGAGCGCCGCGAGCCGCGTCACCAGACCTGCTCGCGGGGCGACGACCTCGCGCACGACAGGCGCGCGTGGCAGGACTCCCAGGTCGGGATCGCCGCCCTGGGCGTGGATCCAGCGTTCGTACATCTCGCGGGCCGTGCCGTCGGTCATCGCCTGCTCGGCGCGCGCGCGACCCTCGACGGCGTCGATCCCGAGGTCGGAGAGCGCGAGCAACCGGGACGACGCCTCGAGGACGAGCTCCGTGAAGTCCGGCGGCCCCTCGGCACTCGTCGTCTCGGCCGCCTCGCGGATCTCGAGCGCGTTTCCGACCGCCGCCCCCAGCGGCTGATCCATGTCGGTGAGCAGGCAGACGACCTCGCGTCCAGCTCGCTTTCCAAGGTCGACCATCTGCTCGGCGAGGATGCGCGCATCGTCGATCGACTTCATGAACGCCCCGTCGCCGACCTTGACGTCGAGGACGATCGCGTCGGCGCCGGCGGCGAGCTTCTTCGACATGATCGAGGACGCGATCAGCGGCACGATGTCGACCGTCGCGGTCACGTCGCGGAGCGCGTAGAGCTTCTTGTCGGCGGGGACGAGGTTGCCGGTCTGCCCGACGATCGCGAGACCGACGGTGCGCACCTGCTCGACGAACGCGTCGACGTCGAGCTCGACCCGGAACCCGGGGATCGACTCGAGCTTGTCGAGCGTCCCACCCGTGTGCCCGAGCCCGCGGCCCGACATCTTCCCGAAGGGCGCGCCGCAGGCCGCGACGATCGGGCCGACGGCGAGCGACGTCTTGTCGCCGACGCCGCCGGTCGAGTGCTTGTCCACGACGCGGCGCCCGAGGGCCGCGCCGAGATCGAGCGTGTCGCCCGAGCGGATCATCGCGTCGGTGAGCGCGTGCGTCTCGCCCCCCGTCAGGCCCTTGAAGTAGACGGCCATGCACCACGCCGCCATCTGGTAGTCGGGGATCTCGCCTGCCGTATAGCCGAGCACGAGCTCCGAGATCTCGTCGGCCGAGAGCGTGCCGCCGTTTCGTTTCCGCTCGACGAGCTCTGCTGCCCGGATCACGTGTTCCCACCTGCCTTCGCGTCAGCGACGGAAGCCATCCCTCGATCATGCCCGAAGGGCACTCGAATCAACTCCCTCGACGGTGCAGACCGGACAGCTCGCGCCTAGAGCTCGATCGGGCGGCCGGGAAGCCGCTTTCCGGGCGACTTGCCGCCGAGCCAGGCGTTCACGGTCGCCCCCACGTCCGCGAACTCGCCCTCCTCGTGGATCCTGCCCGCCGCGTTGCGTCCTGCGGCGTACGCGAGCAGGAGCGCGTGCTCGCGCGAGTGGTCGGTCGACTCGGTCGTGGGGTCGCAGCCGTGGTCGGACGTGAGGACGAGCAGATCCCCGGGGTGCAGCGTCTCGAGGATGTCGGGCAGCCGGCGGTCGAAGTCCTGCAGGCACCGGTGGAAGTTCACCGGGTCGTTGCGATGACCCCAGAGCATGTCGGTCTCGACGAGGTTGACGAACACGAAGCCTCCGTCGACGTTCTCGAGCAGCTCGATCGTGCGGTTGATGCCGTCGACGTTCGACACGGTCGGGAACGAGTCGTCGACGTCGCAGCCCGCGAAGATGTCCGAGATCTTCCCGACCCCGTAGACCGTGTTACCGGCCTCGCGCATCGCCGAGAGGTAGTTCGGGCGGCGCGGCTCGAGCGAGAAGTCGTGACGATTCGGGGTGCGCTCGTAGTCGCCCGGCTCGCCGACGAACGGGCGTGCGATGACGCGGCCGACGGCATGGCGGCCCGTCAGGATCTCGCGCGCGACGCGGCAGCCGTCGTACAGCTCCTCGAGCGGGATCGTCTCCTCGTGCGCCGCGATCTGGAAGACGGAATCGGCGGAGGTGTAGACGATCCACTTCCCCGTCCGCTGGTGCTCGTCCCCGAGCTCCTGGATGATCTCGGTGCCCGAGGCGGGCTTGTTGCCGAGGACGCCGCGGCCCGTCTGGTTCATGAACGGGTCGATCACGTCGTCCGGGAAGCCGTGCGGATAGGTCGGGAACGCCGTCGGCGTGACGATGCCCATCTGCTCCCAGTGTCCCGTTGTCGTGTCCTTGCCCTTCGAGCGCTCGACGAGCCTGCCCGCGACCGCCGGTGCGCCGGGCTGTGGGGGACAGCCTTCGAGCGGAAGCACGTTTCCGAGCCCGAGGGCCTCGAGGTTCGGCAGATCGAGCCCTCCCACCGCGCGCGCGACGTTGCCGAGCGTGTTCGAGCCCTCGTCGCCGTACTCGGGCGCGTCGGGCAACTCCCCGGCCCCGACCGCGTCGAGGACGATCACGCACGCACGAGGCACTAGCAGACCGGCCGAGGAATCTCGTGGGTGCGGGATCGTCGATCGAGCACGCCGCTATTCTACGGCCGCGTTGGAGAAGGCCCTCGGACTCCTGTTGCTCGTCGTCTACATCACGGCCGTCGTGAGCCTCGCGGCCGCGATCACGTTCGCGGTCATCAAGCTCTTCCCGACGAAAGCGCCGAGGAAGCCCGAGGACGGTGAGTCTCCGCCCACCTCGCGCACCGAGGAGGCCATGGGCAAGCTCTTCCGCCGCGCGAAGCGCGAGGCGACCTAGTACGAGCTCAGGCGACGCCGGCGGCGAGCGCGTCGTCGAGTGGCGTGTACTCCATCCCGTGCGCCTCGGCGACCGCCTCGTACGTGAGGCGTCCCGCGAACGCGTTCACGCCGCGCGCGAGCTCCGGATTCGAAGCGACCGCCGCGACCGGCCCGTGCTCCGCGAGCTGCTCGACGTAGGGGAGCGTCACGTTCGTGAGCGCGCGCGTCGAGGTGATCGGGACAGCACCCGGCATGTTCGCGACGCAGTAATGGACGACGCCGTCGACGGTGTACGCGGGCTCGCCGTGGGTCGTCGGCTTCGACGTCTCGGCGCAGCCGCCCTGGTCGATCGCGACGTCGACGAAGACGGAGCTCTCCTTCATCGTCCCGAGCATCTCGCGCGTAATGAGCTTCGGCGCGCGTGCTCCGGGGATGAGCACGGCGCCGATCGTGAGATCCGCGTCCTTCACCGCCTCCTCGAGCTGCAGCGCTGACGACATGAGCAGCTGCACCCGCCCGGAGAGGATCTGCTCGAGGAAGCGCATGCGGTCGACCGAGCGCTCGAGGATCGTCACCTGCGCACCCATGCCGAGCGCGATGACGGCTGCGTTGTAGCCGACCATGCCGCCCCCGATGACGAGCACGCGCGCGGGCGCGACGCCGGCGACTCCGCCGAGGAGGATCCCGCGCCCGCCCTTCGGCTTCTCGAGCTGGTCGGCCCCGGCCTGCGGGGCCAGGCGTCCCGCGATCTCGCTCATCGGAGCGAGCAGCGGGAGCGCGCCGCGATCCGTCTCGACGGTCTCGTAGGCGATCGCCGTGATCCCGGAGTCGAGGAGCGCACGTGTCAGCGGCTCGTCGGCGGCGATGTGCAGGTAGGTGAAGAGGGTGAGATCCTCGCGCAGCCGCGGATACTCGGACGCGACCGGCTCCTTGACCTTCAGGAGGAGATCGCTCGTCCCCCAGACGTCGTCGACCGAGCCGATGGACGCTCCGGCTCGCGCGTAGGCGCCGTCGGGGAAGGCGCTGCCGACGCCGGCACTCGTCTCGACGAGTACCTCGTGTCCGTGCTGCACGAGCTCGCGCGCGCCCGCAGGCGTGAGCGCGACCCGGTACTCCTGGGACTTGATCTCCTTCGCAACCCCGATCCGCATGCGCGCGGGACGATAGCGTGAGAACCACGTGACAACTTGTCACTAGGCGCGATCCTCGGCTGCGGCCGGGGAAACGCGCGCAAGTTACAACTTGTTACAAGAGTGGACTGTTGCGCGCGACGTCGACGAGCGCGAGCGTCACCTCGACCATGCCCTCGAGGTCAGCGACGGCGATGTGCTCGTCGGGCGTGTGGATGTCGGTCATCCCGTTCGCGAGGTTCACGCACTGCAGGCCCCGCGCGTTGAAGACGTTCGCGTCCGCGCCGCCGCCGGAGAGTGCGTACGACGGCGTGTACCCGGCGCGCTCGAGCGCCGCGGCCGCCATCCGCACCGGCGGGTCGCTCTCGCGAAAGCGGTAGCCGGGGAAGCTCGGGCGAACCTCGGACTCGACCTCGCAGTCGACGAGGGTCGCCGCGAAGGCGGCGCTCTCGAGCATCTCGCGGACGAGCCCCACGGCCTTGCTCTCGTCCTGCGAGCGCACCTCTGCGGTGAACGTGCACCACTCGGGCACCACGTTGCGCGCAGTTCCACCGGAGATCACGCCGACGTTGGCGCTCGTCTCCTCGTCCACCCGGCCGAGCCTGAAGTCGGCGATGGCTCGTGAGGCGGCGGCGACCGCGGAGCGTCCGTCCTCGGGATGCATACCCGCATGGGCTGCGCGCCCGTGGAAGCGGAAGTCGAGAAGTCGCCCGTACGGCGAGCCGAGCACGATCTCGCCGATCGGCATGCCCTGGTCGTAGACGTATCCGACGTCCGCGACGAACCGCGTGTGGTCGAAGGCGTCCGCGCCACGGAGCGAGACCTCCTCCTGCGGCGTGAACAGGAGCTCGATGCCGGCGTGCTCCCGCCCTTCCTCGAGGATGCGCCGCGTCGCCTCGAGCATGACGACGACTGCCGCCTTGTTGTCCGAGCCGAGGATCGTCCCCGCGGCGTTGCGCACGATGCCATCCTCGACGACCGGGTCGATCGCGGCTTCCGGCGGCACCGTGTCCGTATGCGCACAGAGGAAGATCGGCGTTCCTCCCTCGCCGTTCGTGGGCGGCAGGTGGCAGTAGATGTTCCCGGTGTCGCCGTCGAGCGTCCCGGCCGCGGCGTCCTCGTCCCACTCGAGACCGAGCTCGGTGAGGTAGGCGCCGACCCGATCGGCGACCGCGCGCTCGCGCCCCGACGGGCTCGGGAGCGTGCAGAGCTCCAGGAAGAGGTCGACGAACGGCGAGGTCAGCGGCTGCTGCTCCACGGCGCGCATCCTAGGCCGCGCTCAGCCCTCGCCTGCGTCCTCCCGGCGCGTGTACGCCTCGATCGTCGGGAGAAGCGAGGGCGGATCGGGTTCGATCCTGCGTAGGAGGACGTAGAACCCGGAGCGCCGTCCGGAGTCCGGCTCCCAGCCCGAGCGACGGAGATCGTCGACCAGGTCGTCCCAGGCGCGCTCCGCTGCACGCTCCCGAAAGCGCTCCCCGCCGACGCGCCAGAAGCTCCTCGCGCCGCCGACCTGCTCCGTGGAACCGCCCGCATCGTCCACGACGACGACGTACCGCGAGCGGAGAAGCCCGGTACGCCGCACCACCGAGCGAGCGGCAGCCGCGGCGGGCTCCTCGCCGACGGCGGTCACGGGCGCGTACTGCCCGAGCGGAGCGCCCGCGGGCGGCTGCGCGACGTCCTCGGGCGTCTCGCGCAACTGCATCGGCTCGGGCACGCCGCGGTCGTCGGCCCTGGGCCGTGCGCGAAGCGCGCTCGCCAGAGGGCGGGACGCGCGCGCGACCGCGACGACCGCGATTGCGGCGACCGCGGAGAGGAGCGCGAGGAGACTCCAGGGCGTCTTCGCGTCCGCCCCGGGAACGGTGTCGGCGTCGACCGCAGCCACCGGCGGCGTAAAGGTGCCGATCGAGCCCGACCCGGTCGTCCGCGCGGTCGACTCCTTCGGAACGAGCGGGTACTCCGACCACAGCTTCGTGGGCTGCTTCGAGCGCTCGGCGGTCGCCGGCGCGGCGACCAGGAGCAGCGGCACGAGCGCTGCGAGCGCGACCACGAGGGCTCGCCGCCTCACGTAATCTCGACCGGCGTCCCGACCGGCAACAGACGTGCGAGGACGAGGATGTCCGCGTTTCGCAGGCGGATGCAGCCATGCGAGACGCGGCCGGGCAGCAGGTCGGGCTCGTTCGTGCCGTGAATCCCGACGAACCCACCCGCAGGCCAGTGCGCGGCGCCGGCCGCGCGTGCGTGCCGAGCGCCTTGAGGACGGCGGCAACATGCTCGGTCGCCACAGTCCCCCAGAGCCGTGTGCGTCGAGCTTGAGCCGGAGGATACCGTCCCTCGAACGAGCTAGCCGTCAGCGCGCGGCAGTGCGCACGGCCTCGCCCGCACGCGCGCGAGCGCGCTCGAGCGCGGCCACGACGAACTCGCGGAAGAGCGGAGCGGGCCGCGTCGGGCGCGACTTGAACTCCGGGTGGAACTGGCTCGCGACGAACCACGGGTGATCCGGGAGCTCGACGATCTCGACGAGGCGTCCGTCCTGGAACGTCCCCGACACGACGAGACCGCCGTCGACGAGCTGTTGGCGCAGCTCGTTGTTCACCTCGTAGCGATGGCGGTGCCGCTCGTGGATCACTGCCTCGCCGTACGACTCGAGCGCGCGCGAGCCCGCCTCGAGCTCGACCGCCTGCGCCCCGAGCCGCATGGTGCCGCCGAGATCCTCGATCTCCTTCTGCTCCGGGAGCAGGTCGATGACCGGGAAGGGCGTCTCCGGATCCATCTCGGTCGAGTTCGCGCCCTCCATCCCACACACGTGACGGGCGAACTCCGAGACGGCGACGTGCATCCCGAGGCAGATGCCGAGGTACGGGATCTCCTGCTCGCGGGCGGCGCGGCAGGCGAGGATCTTTCCTTCCCAGCCTCGCGAGCCGAAGCCGCCGGGGACGAGGACGCCGTCGGCATGCTCGAGCTCGGCCACCGCCTCCTCGTAGGTCATGTTCTCGGCGTCGACCCAACGCACTCGGACACGGCAGCCCGCGTGGACGCCCGCGTGCTTGAGCGCCTCGTGGACGGACAGGTAGGCGTCGTGCAGCTTCACGTACTTCCCGACGAGCGCGATCTCGACGTCCTCGCGCAGGTCACGCGTGCGCTCGACGAGCTCGGCCCACTCGCCGAGCTCGGCGGGCGGCGCCTCGAGCGAGAGCTTCTCGCACACGAGCGAGTCGAGACCCTCGGCCTGGAGGACCTCGGGGACCATGTACACGTCGGGCACGTCCGGACAGCCGATGACGGCGCCGCGGTCGACGTCGGCGAAGAGCGCGATCTTCTCGCGGATGTCGTCGGACAGGATCTCCGTCGACCGGCACACGACCACGTCGGGATGGATGCCGATGCGGCGCAGCTCGTTCACCGAGTGCTGCGTCGGCTTCGTCTTCAGCTCTCCCGCAGCGTCGATGAAGGGGACGAGCGTGACGTGCAGGTAGACGACGTTCTCCGGGCCGACCTCGCGCCGGAACTGCCGGATCGCCTCGAGGAAGGGCAGCGACTCGATGTCGCCGACGGTTCCGCCGATCTCCGAGATGACGACGTCCGCCGGCGAGACCTTCTCTGCCCGGCGGATGCGCGCCTTGATCTCGTTCGTGATGTGCGGGATGACCTGAACCGTCGCGCCGAGGAACTCTCCCTTTCGCTCCTTGCGGAGCACCGAGTCCCAGATCGCGCCCGCGGTGTGGCTCGCGTTCCGCGAGAGGTTCTCGTCGACGAAGCGCTCGTAGTGTCCGATGTCGAGGTCGGTCTCGGCGCCGTCTTCCGTCACGAAGACCTCGCCGTGCTGGAACGGGCTCATCGTCCCAGGGTCGACGTTCAGGTACGGGTCGAACTTCTGGGCCGAGACGGAGAGGCCGCGAGCCTTCAGCAGCCGTCCGAGCGACGCGGCGACGATGCCCTTGCCGAGCGCGGAGACGACTCCACCCGTGACGAACACGTACCTGGCCACGGGTTCTCACCGTAGCAGGGGGCGCGGTCGCTGCCGTCAGGCCTCTGCGATGGTGGCTATGAACTCGGCGCCGCCGGCCATCCGCTCGAGCTCCTCGCGGCGCAGCAGGTCGTCGAGCTCGTCGATCCGCGTGTGCGTCGGGTCGCCGGGGACCTTCTCGACCCGGAAGTGGCGGTCGGCGACGCTCGCGATCTGCGGCAGGTGCGTGATGGTCAGCACCTGGGCGCGCTCCGCGAGGCGCTGCAATGTCGAGGCGACGGCGTGTGCCGTGACGCCTCCGATCCCGGCGTCGATCTCGTCGAAGACGAGCGTCTCCCCGCCTGCGACTGCCGCGAGAGCCAGGGCGATCCTCGACAGCTCGCCGCCCGAAGCCGTCTCGGCGACCGGGGCGAACGGAAGGCCGGGGTTCGGGCGGATGAGGAACGTCGCCTCGTCGCGGCCCGTCGCTCCGACCTCGCGCTCGCTGAGCTCGACGAGAAGCTCGCCCTCCCCCAGCCCGAGCGAGCCGAGCTCGGAGCGAACCGCTTCCGCAAACTCGTCCGTGCTCGTCGCGCGGGCGGCATGGAGGTCGTCGGCGAGCGCGGTCACCCGCGCCTCCGCGTCGGCCACGGCGGCCGCGGCCGCCTCGACGGGATCGGCGCCGCCGGCCGACTCTCCGAGCTCGCGCTCGGCACTCGCGGCGGAGGCGAGCAGTTCGTCGTAGGACGCTGCGCCGAATCGTCGACGCAGGTCGGCTAGCGCCTGCAGCCTCTCCTCCACGTCCTCGAGCGCTCCGGGCTCGGCTTCGAGCGACGCTGCGAACCGGTGGAGGTCGCTGCCGACCTCGTGGAGACGTACGGCCAGATCGCGCAGTTCCTCCGCCGAGGCGCCGAGCTCGGGCGCGATCCGCTCGAGCGGCGCGAGTGCGCGCTCGGCGCGGACCGCGAGCGACGCCGCGCCCTCGCCGTCGTCGGGCGCGACGGCAGACGCAGCCGCAGCAGCTGCCTCCGCCAGCTCCTCGACGTGCCGGAGTCGCTCGCGGCGGGCGAGCAGCTCCGCCTCGTCACCCGGCTCCATGCCCTCCGTCGCCTCGACGAGCGCCTGCAGCTCGGCGAGCCGCGCCTCGACGGCATCCGCGTCGCGCGTCAGCTCCTCATAGCGCCGCCGGGCCGCGACGAGCTCCCGCCACGCCGCGGCCGCGGCCGCCCGACGCTCGAGCTGCGTCGCGCCGCAGTACGCGTCGAGGACGGCGAGCTGGAACGAAGCGCGGCCGAGCCGTCGCTGCTCGAACTGGCCGGACATCGCGATCAGCCGCTCCGTCGCAGCGGCGACGTCCTCGCGTGCCACGGCGCGACCCCACGCATACGCACGCGTGCGTCCGTCGCCGAAGACCCTTCGTGCGACGACGAGCCCCGCCTCACCTTCGGGACGCAGCTCGGCGAGCCCCGCGAGCTCCTCCTCGTCGAAGAACCCGTCGGGAACGTCGAGCTCGGCCTCGACGTACGCCTCGGAGCCGTCGCTGCCGACCGAGGACGCATCCGCACGGGCGCCGAGGAGGAGACCGATCGCCTGCGCGAAGATCGTCTTGCCGGCTCCCGTCTCGCCGGTGACGGCGTTGAGGCCCGGGCCGAACGACAGCTCCGCCTCGCGGATGAGGACGAGATTCTCGATGCGGAGGCTGCGCAGCACGAAGCGTCCAGTCTTGCGGTCCCGCCCTCACGACGCTGCGACGAAAGGTCCCCGCGGACGTGGCTCTCAGCGGGAGAGGAGCTCGGCGAGGATCTCGTCGTGACGGTGGAACGGCTCGAGGTGGCCCGCCTCGGGCCACACGCGCAGGTCGACTCCGTCCATCGTCTCCAGCAGTCGCTCGACGGCTCCGAGCGGCGCGTTCGCGTCGTTCGCGCCGTGCCACCAGGTGACGCTGCAGGCGACGGCCGAAGGCTCGAAGTCCCACGGCAGCGTGAGCGCCATCCCTTCGTCCGTCCACCCCTCTGCACCCGGCCGGAACGCCTCGGTCACGTCCTCCACGAGCACGCGCTGCCAGTCGGGGTCGGCCATGACCGCCTGGTCGCTTTCGGGCGCACTGTCCATCACGTGCCGGAAGCCCGCGAGTGGATCGGCCAGGATCTCCTCGCGCAGCGGCACGAGCAGCGTGTACAGCGCCTCCCAGCTCTCGTGCGCGGCGCGCCACGCTGCCCGGTTCAGCTCGATGAGGCCGCGCGTGTCCTCCTCCTCGAGCGGCGAGCCGCCGACGACGACCGTTGCGGCGCGGACGCGCGTCGGATGGTTTGCCGCGAACGCGAGGACGTGCGGCCCTCCCCCGCTCCCGCCGATCGCGTGCACGGCGTCGAGCCCGACGTGGTCGAGCAGCTCCGCGGCGTCGTCGGCGATCGCCGCGATCCCGCGGCCCGGCAGCCGCGTCGACGCGCCGTACCCGGGCCGGTCGAAGACGAAGACGCGTGCGTCGAGCCGTTCGTACGAGTCCTCGTGCGGGAAGCGCGAGAACCGCGACCCGGGAGTGCCCTGGAAGCGCAGCACGGGCCGCCCCGCAGTCGGCCCGTACTCCCGCCAGGCGAGCGTGCGGCCGTCGCGCAGCGTGAGGCGTCCGTCGCTCACGAGGCGAAGCTCTGGCGGTAACGGCGGACGAATGTCGCCTCGGGCAGAGTCGCAAGCAGCGAGCGCTCCTCCGCGATCCGAACGACCGCGCGCTCGGCCTTGCCGAGCGTCGACACGCGGCGCCCATCGACGAGCACTCCCGCCTCGACGTCGGCCGAGCGGTTCCAGACGATCACGTCCGTCTTCGGAGGAATGACGAGCGGTCGAGCGCGCAGCGAATGAGCCGCGACCCAGGTGAGAGCGAGCGCCTCGAGGCCCCACATGAGGACGGGGCCGCCGTTCGAGAGGTTGTAGGCGGTCGACCCCGAGGGCGTCGAGCAGATGATCCCGTCACACGGCTGGCGGCCGAGCTCCTCGCCGCCGACCGCGAGGTCGAGCTCGATCATGCGGCCGAGGCCGGCGCTCGTCACGACGACGTCGTTCACCGCGACGGCCCGCCCGTCCGGATGCTCGAGCTCAAGCGTCGGCAGCTCGACGACGTCGTACTCGCCGGCGAAGACGCGGCCGAGCCCGATCTCGAGGTCACGGCGGCCCACCGAGCTGAGGAAGCCCACACGCCCGAAGTTGACGCCTACGACGGGCACGCCCGTGCCGAGGAATCGGGCCAGCGCGCGGAGCACCGTCCCGTCGCCACCGAGCACGACGGCGACGTCGGGAGTCGACACGTCGCGGGCGGCCTCGATGCCGTGCTTCGCCGCCTCCTCGTCCGAGACGAGCAGCTCGACGCCGTGCTCCGCCGCGACCGCCTGCAGCCGCGCGAGTCCTGACCCGATCTGCGCCGTCTTGCCGTGCGTCACGACGGCGGCGCGAGCCACGCGGTGGGGGCTAGCCGACGGCATCGGCGATCCAGCGGTCTGCGTCATCGGAGGTCGATTCGCCGGGTCGGTGCGCGAGGTGGAGGAAGAACTCCCGGTTCCCCTTCGGGCCGGGCAGCCCCGAGTCTACGACGCCGAGCGTGATCGCGGCCCAGCTCGGCGCGGCGTCGACGACGCGCCCGAGGACGTCCCGCTGAACGTCGGGATCACGCACCACCCCCTTCACCGCCTGCGCCCTCCCTGCCTCGAACTGCGGCTTGACGAGGACGAGCGCCTCCCAGCCCGGTGCAGCGAGCGCGAGCACGGGCGGGAGCGCCTTGGTCACGCTGATGAAGGAGACGTCGCAGACGACGAGCTGGGGGGCGAAGGGCAGCTCGGTGAGGAAGCGTGCGTTCGTCCGCTCGAGCACGATCACGCGTGGATCCGACCGGAGGCGCGGATGCAGCTGCCCGTAGCCGACGTCGATCGCGACCACGCGATCCGCGTCTGCCTGAAGGAGGCAGTCCGTGAAACCGCCCGTCGAGGCCCCGACGTCCGCGCAATCCCGTCCTGCCACGTCGACGCCGAGGGCGTCGAGCGCGTTTCTCAGCTTCTCCCCGCCGCGCGAGACGAACGGCGGCAGACGCTCGACGACGAGCTCGACGTCGTCGGCGACCTGCGCTCCGGGCTTGTCGTGCCCCGGCACCCGGCCCGCCAGCACGAGCGCCTGTGCCTGCGACCGGGACTCGGCGAGCCCGCGCTCGACGAGCACGACGTCGAGGCGCTTCTTCACCTCGCGAGGGTAGTCGGTGGCGCGCTAGGAGGCGACGACGCGGCGGGCGCCGACGAGACGCGCGCCGTAGCTCGTGCCGCCGAGGCTCACGACCTCGACGTCGCGCCCGGTGTGCGGCGCGTGCACCATCTTCCCGTCGCCGACGTACAGGCCGACGTGTCCGAGCCCGTCGAAGAAGAGGACGTCGCCGGGCTCGAGCTGCGAGGTCGCGACGCGCCTACCCTGCCCGTACAGGGCGTACGAGCTGTGGGGGAGGTCGACGCCGACCCGCGCATACGCCCAGCGCACGAGCCCGGAGCAGTCGAAGCCGTTCGACGGCGACTCGCCGCCCCAGCGGTAGGGCACGCCCACCTGGTCGACCGCGAAGTCCACGGCGCGCTCCCCTTTCGTCGGCGGATCTCCCTGGAAGCCGTGCATCGGCGTCCGAACCGCGCGTGCGCCATCGTCGTCGACCACCGCAAGCGCAGGCGCGGCGAGGACGAGCAGCACGACCGCCGCGAATGCGAGTGCGCAAACGGAGATGAGGGGACGGGGGAACACCATGAGGAGAGAGGCCGGCTCGCAACTGCGGGCGCAGGGCGCCGCGCGCGAGCCTGGTCTGTCGGGGTTCGTCGGATCGTACGCGAGAAACCGGCGGTGTAAACGGCTAACCGGTGCGAACCGCGAGCATGTCCACGAGGTCGCGCAGCACGCTGGTGTCGACCGCGAGCTCGTCCAACCGCGCCCGCGCACGGCTCGCGACCTCCTGGGCGAGCTGCCTCGCGTCCTCGGGGCCGAGGCGCGCTGCGTACCCGTCCCCGTCGAGGAGATCGTCCACGACCTGGAAGAGGAGGCCGACGTCGTCGCCCAGCGCGAGCCAGACCGTCCGCTCGTCGTCGGCGACGCCGGCGACCTCGAGGCCCATCAGCACCGCGGCGAGGAAGAGCCGGCCAGTCTTCAGCCGATGGAGGCGGGCGAGGTCGTCGTCGTCCCCGGTGACGTCGAGGTACTGGCCGCCGATCATCCCGAGGGTCGCGCCGACGAGCTCGCGGGCGACGCCGTTCGACTCGTACGTCAACGCGAGACGGAGCGCCTCCGCGAGGAGCGCGTCCCCGGCGAGCAAGGCGACGCCCTCCCCGAATGCGACGTGCGCGCTCGGACGACCGCGCCGCACCGCGTCGTCGTCCATCGCGGGCAGGTCGTCGTGGACGAGCGAGAACGTGTGCACGAGCTCGAGCGCCGCAGCCGCGGGGAGCGCGGCCTCGACGCTACCTCCGGCAGCTTCCGCCACCGCCAGGCAGAGCACGGGACGCACGCGCTTCCCACGGGACTCGAGCGAGTAGCGGAGCGGCCCTTCGAGAGCCCCGAGGTCCGGCGCGAACGAGAGCGTGCGGAGATACGCCTCGACCGCGTCGCGCAGCTCGTCAGCCGGCCGCATCGGCCAGGGCGCGGGCGCGGGTGAGCTCCGCCTCGATCTGGCGCGCGAGCTCCGCCAGCTCGCCGATGAGGTCGACGGCCGCGTCGCCGTCGACGTCGTCCGCGGCGGCAAGTCGCTCGAGCGCTTCTCGGCGCGCGTTGAGCGTGCCGAGGAGCTCCTCGGCACGGCCGAGCGCGTCGTCGACCGAGCTCACGCGGCCTCCTCCCGGGCGATCCGGCCGAGGATGCCGTTCACGAGCCGCGACGCGTCTTCCGTCGCGTAGCGCTTCGCGAGCACGACCGCCTCGTTGATCGCGACCTCGCGCGGCACCGTCTCCTCCTCGAGCTCGTACACGCCGATCCGCAGGATATTGCGCTCGAGCGTGCCGAGGCGGTCGGCGGGCCAGTCCGGCGACGCACCCGAGATCCTCGCGTCGAGCCCGGGCGCCTTCGACATCACGGACTCGGCGAGCGAGCGCGCGAAGTCGTCAGGCTCGCCCTCGAAGAGCGAGGCTAGCTCCTGGCCGGTGAGATCCCACTGGTACAGCAGGAACAGCGCCTGGCGCCGCGCTGCCTTGCGGCTGGTGCGTGGCGCGCTCATAGCGAGGCGAGCGATGGCACGCGGCCCTCGAGCTCGGCAAGGGTGGACGTCGAGTACTCGCCGCTTCGGAACTCGGGCGAGTCGAGGACGTCGAGGGCGACCTCACGCGTCGTCGCGATGCCCTCGACGACGAGTTCCCGCAGAGCGCGCGTCGCGCGCGCGATGGTCGCCTCGCGGGTCTCGTCCGACACGACGACTTTCGCGATGAGCGAGTCGTAGTACGGTGGGATTTCGCTGCCGGAGCGGACGGCCGTGTCGACCCGCACTCCCGGCCCGAGCGGCGGCTCGAAGCGCGTGACGGTCCCGGGCGCAGGCAGGAAGCCGCGGGCCGGATCCTCCGCGTTGATGCGGATCTCGATCGCATGGCCGCGGCGCTCGGCCCGCCCGGTCGCCGAGAGCGGCTCGCCTGCCGCGACGCGGATCTGCTCGCGGACGATGTCGAGCCCGGTCACGAGCTCGGTCACGGGGTGCTCCACCTGGAGACGGCAGTTCACCTCGATGAAGTAGAACTCGCCGCCCGGCCCCACCAGGAACTCGAAGGTGCCGGCGTTGCGGTACCCGATCGCGCGACACGCGCGCTCGACCGTGGCCTCCATCTCCTCGCGCCGAACCGGGTCGAGCGCAGCGGAGGGCGACTCCTCGACGAGCTTCTGGTGGCGCCGCTGGATCGAGCACTCGCGCTCCCCGAGCGTGAGCACTCCGCCCTCGGCGTCGCAGAGCACCTGGATCTCGACGTGGCGAGCGGGCGCGACGAGCTTCTCGACGTAGATCGAGCCGTCTCCGAACGCCGCGTCCGCCTCCGCGCTGGCGGCGCCGAAGGCGTCCTCGAGGTCCTCCTCGGCGCTGACCGCACGCATGCCCTTTCCGCCCCCGCCCGCCGCAGCCTTGAGCAGGATCGGGTAGCCGGCGTCGGCGGCCGCACGGCGCAGGTCGGCGAGGCCGGTCGCGTCGCCCGAGCCGGGGACGAGCGGGACGCCAGCCGCGCGCATCGCCTCCTTCGCCGCAACCTTGTCGCCCATCTGCTCGACGACGTCGGGCGGCGGGCCGATGAACACGAGATTCGACTCCTCGCACGCGCGGACGAAGTCGGCGTTCTCGGCGAGGAAGCCGTACCCGGGATGCACCGCCTCACAGCCGGTCGTCTCCGCCGCCGCGACGACGTTCGACATCTTCAGGTAGCTCTCGCCGGCCGAGGGCGGCCCGATGCAGACCGCCTGGTCCGCGAGCTCGACGTGGAGCGAGTCGCGATCCGCCGTCGAGTAGACGGCGACCGCCTCGATCTCCAGGTCGTGCAGCGCGCGGATGACGCGCACGGCGATCTCGCCCCGGTTCGCGACGAGCACTCGACCGAACACGCGCGCGTCCTAGACGGCGGGAGGCGCGAGCATCGGCTCGATCTCGAAGAGGAGCTGGCCGTACTCGACGGGCTGGGCGTTCTCGGCGAGGATCGCGCGCACGACGCCCGCGGTCTCCGCCTTCAGCTCGTTGAAGAGCTTCATCGCCTCGAGGATGCACAGGGTCTGGCCCGGAACCACCGTGTCGCCCACGTCGATGAACGCAGGCGCTCCCGGGTTCGGCGCGCGGTAGAAGACGCCGACCATCGGTGACTCGACACGGGTCACGTCGTCGGCGGGCACTGGAGGTGGCCTGACGTCGATCTCCGCAGACGGCTCGTAGCCCGTGGCAACCGGCATCGCGATCGCGCCCACGGGCTCGTCCGCGCGCCGCACGGAGACACGCATGCCTTCGTCCTCGATCTCGATCTCCCCCACGCCGGACTCCTGGACGATCTTCACGAGCTCGCGGATCCGTTCGCCGCGCTCGGCGTCGGCGTCCTCGGCGACGAGCACGCCGTCCCGCGAGTGGCGCGCGCGGATCACCTTCAGGAGCTCCTCGGCATCGGATCCGAACATCGCGATGAGGACGAGCTCCTCCTCGCTCGCCGCGAGCCCCTCGGCCTGCTCGCGCACGTCCTCGGTCGTGACCGGGTCCTCCGAGAGCTGCGCTCGGGGAGCGAGCAGCTCGACCGCGCGCTCGACCGTCGCGTCCACCGGCTCCGGCGTGACGCCATAGCCGCCCTGCACGAGCTCCCTGAACTCGTCGATGACGGAGCCGTACCGACGCGCCTCGAGCACGTGGAGCAGGGCCTGCGAGGCGAGGATCTGGCCGATCGGCGCCGCGAGCGGCGGCCAACCCGCCTCTGCACGGACGCGTCCGACCTCCTCGAGCACCTCGAGCAGGCGGTCGGCGGCGGCGTGCGCCCGGAGGTGCACGTCGAGGGCTGCGACGAGCCCGGCCGGGAGGTCGAACTCCGCCGCACGCACCGCGATTCGCGGGGCGACGTGCGCGACCGGCTCGTCCCCGATGAACTCGTCGATGACGTCCGAGGCGTCCCAGAGCTTGGCGACGTCGACCCCGGGCTCGTGCCCGACCCCCTCGAGCGACTCGGCGACCGACTCGCCGGACACGCGATGGAGCGTGAGGGCGAGCGGGTAGACCGTCGTCGCGATGAGGTCAGCGCCCGCATCGACCGCGGCGAGGGCGGATGCGAGTCCCACGCCTGCGGAGCCCTGGACGTAGAACCCCACGGGGAGGCCACTCGCCTCGCGGATCCGTCCCACGAGCTCCTGTGCCCGGTGCGGGACGAGCGCGCCGGTGGGGTCGTTCACGAGCACACGCGTTGCGCCGAGCTCGGGAAGCTTCTCCGCCGCCGCGACGAGCGTGTCCGTCTCGTGGGTGCGCCCCGGGCTGTAGACGAGTCCGGCGTGGAACGCGCCGCCCGCGTTCGTGATCGCCGCGCCCGCCTCGCGCAGGTTGGAGACGTCGTTCAGCGGGTCGTGGAGCCGAAACACGTCGATGCCGTTCTCGGCCGCGCAGGCGACGAAGCGGCCGACGATGTCGCCGCCCACCGGGCGCGAGCCGACGAGGAAGCGGCCGCGCAGCGCGATCCCGAGCGGTGTCGACACGCGCGCCTTGATCGCGCGGATCCGCTCCCACGGGCTCTCGACGCGCCGCCGGACGGTCGCGTCGAACACCCCGCCGCCCGAGACCTCCAGGCAGGCGAAGCCCGCCTGGTCGAGGATCTCCGCAACGCGGAGCACCTCGGCGGTCGGCAGGTTTCCGGCGAGGGGCTCCTGCGAGAGGAGCCTGATGGTCGTGTCGACGAGCTTCGGCACGGCCCCTGACCTTACCGAGCCTGCGACGCGGGGTCGGTCAGGCGCGCGAGATGTAGCGGCCGTCGCGCGGATCCACCTTGATCCGCTCGCCGGTGTCGACGAAGAGCGGCACCTGGACGACCGCGCCGGTCTCGAGCGTCGCCGGCTTCGTGACGTTCGTGACCGTGTCGCCGCGCACCGCGGGCTCCGTCGTCGAGACCGCGAGCTCGACGGACGCGGGCAGCTGGATGTCCTGCGGCCGCCCGTCCACCGTGAGCATCTGCACCGTGCTCGAGGGCGTGATGAACGCGAGCGCGCCTGCGAGCGCCGCGTGCGGCAGCCCGAACTGGTCGTACGTCTCCTCGTCCATGAAATGCGCCTCGGAGCCGTCGTCGTAGAGGTACTGGACGTTCTTCACCTCGGTGTGGACGCGCACGAACTTCTCGCCCGCTCGAAAGGTGCGGTCGACGACGGAACCCGACTCGAGCGCCTTCAGCTTCGTGCGGACGAAGGCGCCTCCCTTGCCGGGCTTCACGTGCTGGAACTCGACGATGCGCCAGACGGCACCGTCGATCTCGATGTGCATGCCGTTGCGAAACTGGTTCGTGTTGACGGTCTCCGCCATGCCAGCGGCGAGTGTAGTCAGGCGACGGTCAGCAGGTCCTTCGTGAACTGCGTGAGCCGCTCGCGGCCGTCGGCGGTGACGAGCACGAGATCCTCGATCCGCACGCCCGCACCCTCGTCGGGGAGGTAGATCCCCGGCTCGACGGAGACGACGTTGCCCGCCTCGAGGACGTCGGTCGACTCGGGACGGAGCGTCGGGGCCTCGTGCACCTGCAGGCCTACGCCGTGGCCCATTCCGTGCCCGTACGCGGCGCCGAGGCCAGCCTCGCCGATGAGTGTTCGCGAGGAGGCGTCCGCGTCGCGTCCGTGGACGCCAGGTGCAACGGCGTCGAGCCCGGCGAGCTGCGCCTGGAGGCAGAGGGCGTGGAGCTCGGCGAGTCGCGGCGAGACCTCCCCCACCGCGAACGTGCGCGTGCAGTCGGAGCAGTAGCCGTCGACGCGGCAGCCGGCGTCGATCGTCACGAGGACGCCTGGCTCGATGAGCCCGTCACCCGGAACCGCGTGCGGTGTCTCGCCGGTCGCGCCGGCAGCCACGATCGGGTCGAACGCGATTCCCTCGGCCCCGGCCTCGCGGAACGTCCGCTCGATCCACCACACGAGGTCGCGCTCGCTCCTCCCGCTGAATTGCTCCCGCGCGAGCGCCTCGAACATCTCGTCGGAGAGCGAGCCGGCGCGGCGCATCGTCGCGATCTCGTCGTCGTCCTTCACCGCCCGCAGCCCCTCGACGAGGCCGCTCGACGGAACGACGTCGACCCCCGCCTCCGAGAGCGCCCGATACAGGGCGTGGGGCAGATGCTGCTCCTCGACGAGGACACGGCGACCCGAGAGCAGCTCGCCGACCGCCGGGATCAGCCCGCGCGCGGTCTCGACCACCTCGACGCCGTCGAGCGCGCGTGCGCGGTTCGCGTAGCGGAAATCCGTGTACAGCGTCGCCGCCCCGTCCGGCTCGACGAGGACTGCCGAGTTGGAGCTCGCGAGGTCGGTGAGGTAGCGCACGTTCGCCTGCCCGTTCTCGACGTACGGCGGCCCGGCGACGAGGATCGGATCCTCCTGCAGGAGTCGTGCGAGACGTTCGATTCTGGTCATGCGGCTCTCCTCTCGACGAGGAACTCGAGTGCTTCCCGGTACCCGTCCGGGCCCTTCCCGACGATGCGCGTCGCGACGACGTCCTCGAGCACCGACACCCGGCGCCACTCCTCGCGCTCGTCGACGTTCGAGAGGTGCACCTCGACGACGGGCGCGGCGAAGATCTCGAGTGCATCGCGGATCGCCCACGAGTAGTGCCCCCATGCGCCGGGGTTCGCGATGACGCCGTCGGCCCACTCGTACGCCTCGTGACACCAGTCGATGTACTCGCCCTCGTGGTTCGTCTGCCGGCAGCGCGCGGTGCATTCGAGCTCGAGCGCCCACTGGTAGATACGCGTCTCGAGCTCCGATAGCGCAAGCCCGCCGTAGAGCTCCGGGTCGCGCTGCCCGAGCACGTCCAGGTTCGCCCCGTTGAGCACGAGGATCTGCACGCGCGTGACCCTACGCGATGAGGGCGTCGAGAGCCGCTCGGACGTCGTCCTGCTCGACGTCCGTCGTCACGACCGCCTCGCCCGGCCGCTCGAGCAGGACGAGCGTGATCCGCCCGCCGCTCGTCTTCTTGTCGCGCTGCAGAGCGGCCCAGGCGCGCTCGCGGTCGGCTGCGACCGGCTCCGGCGCGAGCAGGCTCTCCACGGTCTGCATCTCGTCGGCGAGACCCGAGAGGCGAAGCGCGGCGAGAAGGCCGAGGGCGACCGCGCGTCCGTGCGGAACCGCGTAATCCGGAGCCGGCTTCGAGCGCGTGCGCGAACGTGTGGCCGAGGTTGAGCTGGACACGATCGCCGCGGTCGAAGGGGTCGCGCAGGCAGATGGCCGCCTTGAACGCGGCACAGCGGCGCACCTGCTCGGCACGGGCGAGCTCCCACACCGGCTCGCCGGCGAGCAGGCCGGTCTTGACGACCTCCGCACGGCCGTTTCGCAGCTCCTCCTCCGGCAGCGTTTCGAGCAGCACGGTGTCGATCACCGTCGACGCCGGCCAGTGGAAGGCGCCCACAAGGTTCTTGCCCTCCGGCAGGTCGATGCCGACCTTCCCGCCGATCGCCGCGTCCACCTGCCCGACGAGCGTCGAGGGCACCGCCACCCAGTCGATCCCGCGCAGGTACGTGGCGGCGGCGAATCCGACGACGTCGGTGGTCGAGCCACCGCCGAGCGCGACGAGCATCGAGGAGCGCTCGAGTTCGAGCGCTCGCCAGAGGCGCTCGACCGCGGCGGGGGATTTCGCCGCCTCCCCTCCCGGCACGACGTGTGTGGCCTCGAGCGCATGAAGCTCCGCGACCCGCGCGTCCGCGACGAGCGCGTCGCCGTGTGCGTCGCCATGTGGAGCGAAGCGGATTCCGGCCGCCGCCAGCACGATCCCGTCGGCGTCCGTCGCGATTGCGTCTGCCGTGGCTTCGTACAGCGGCCGCCGCGCCTCGTAGCGCCGCCGGAACTCGGACTCGTCCTCCGCGAGGGGCCGACGGCTGTCCCGCACGCGCTCCCACGCGGTCTCGACCTCGACGTCGAGATGGACGACGAGCGCGTCGAGCTCCCCGAGCAGATCTCGGGTCTCGACCGCACCTCCCCCGACCGCGACGACCGCGGGCTCGCGCCGAGCGCACGCGTCACGAACGAACTGCGCCTCGAGCTCGCGGAACGCCGCCTCGCCCCGCTCGGCGAAGAGCTCCCGGATCGGCCCGTGCGCCGCCTCGACCTCGCGGTCGACGTCGTGGAAGGGGCGGCCCAGGCGCTTCGCGACCTCCTCGCCGAGCGTCGTCTTCCCCGCGCCCATGTAGCCCACGAGCACGAGATGGCGTCCTAGCGCGTGTGCCATCCGATCCGCTCGAGATAGGCGGAGTGGGCCGCACGGACATCGACGAGCGCATCCCCTCCGAACTTCTCGCGCACGGCGCGGGCGAGCTCCCACGCGACCGCGGCCTCCGCGACGACCGCGAGCGCGTCGACCGCCTGCACGTCGCTGCGCTCGACGAGCGCCTCGCCGGGCTCCCCCGACACGAGGTCGACCGAGCGCAGAGGCCGCATGAGTGTCGGCAGCGGCTTCATCGCGGCTCTCGCAACGACCGGCTCGCCGTTCGTGACCCCGGCCTCGAGGCCGCCCGCGTGGTTCGTCGCTCGACGGCGGTCGGGCTCGATCTCGTCGTGCGCCTCGGACCCGCGCGTCCGCGCGAGCGCGAAGCCGTCCCCGAGCTCGACTCCCTTGACCGCCTGGATCCCCATGAGAGCTCCCGCGATCCGCGCGTCGAGTCGTGTCGCCTTCTCACCGTAGGAGCCGAGGCCCGGCGGGACGCCGGTGGCGACGACCTCGACGACGCCGCCGAGCGTGTCCCGCGCAGCGCGAGCGGCATCGGTGGCGGCGATCCATGCGTCCTCGGAGGTCTCGCCTCCGACCTCGATCACCCGACCCTCGACCCCCATTCCGAGCTCGGCGAGGAGTGCCTTCGCAACGGCCCCGGCAGCGACGTGGATCGCGGTCGAGCGTGCGCTCGCTCGCTCGAGAGCGTCCCGGGCGTCCTCGTGGCCGAACTTCAGCGTGCCCGCGAGGTCGGCGTGCCCGGGCCGGGGCAGCGTGACGGGCGTCGTCCCCTTTCCGGACGGCTCGCCCTCCGGCGGCCACGCGCTCATCCCCCACGCCCAGTTGGCGTGGTCGCGGTTCGCGATCACGAGCGCGAGCGGCGTACCGAGCGTGCGACCGTGCCGGAGTCCGGCAAGCACCTGCACCTCGTCCTCCTCGAGCTGCTGGCGCGGGCTGCGCCCGTAGCCCTGGCGTCGCCGTCGCAAGTCCTCGGCGATCGCGTCATGCTCGACGCGCAGCCCTGCCGGGAGCCCCGTGACAATGGCGACGAGTGCGGGACCGTGCGACTCGCCGGCGCTCGTGAGCTCGAGGGTCACGCGGGCAACCCTACGGCGCGGCGCATCGCCGCCATCGGCGCGGCCTTCCCCGTCCAGCACTCGAAGGACGCAGCGCCCTGGGCGACGAGCACCTCGAGCCCCGTCACGACGTGGGCGCCCGCGGCGCGCGCCGCTCGGGCGGTCGCCGTCTCCGGGTACGGGAGGTCGACGAGCGTCTGTCCCGGACGCAGCTCCACGAGGACGACGTCTCGCTCCGAGGTTGCATTCACGACGAGGTCCGCGTCCGCGACCTCCGGGGGCCACTCGGCCCGGCGCGCGAACTGGCGAGCGTGCGGAAGCGCATCGACGAACGCCGTGGCGGAGCCCCCGTCGCCGACAACTACGGGCCGCTCCGCGTCGAGGCCCGCGAGGATCGCCGCGTCGGTGCTGATGCCCTCGACGAGGCCCTCGCGAACGACGAGCGTGTTCACGGAGCGAGCCTCGGTCGAGCAGAGCGCGGCGACCGCGCGCTTGTGCGGCGTCGTCACGTTGACGCCGACGAGACCGAGCGCCGCGAGTCCCCGGACGGCCTCGGCGAGCCGCTCGGGCGGCGTCGGGAGCGGGACGTACGCCCAGTCGAGCCCGAGCTCCGCGAACGCCGCGTTCTGCATGCGCGGCGAGAGGGAGCGCTCGACCGGCCAGCCGATGATCCCGACGAGCGTCGTGGAGCCGGAGACCTCCATCATGCCGAGCAGTATCTCCGGCAGAAGTGCGACGACCCGCCTAAGCGGGTCGTCGCAGTGAAGCCCGAGATTCGGGAGCTATCCCGAATGACACGCATGACGAACGTTCGTCACACGGTATCCAACGTCTGTTCGTGGGCCGACTGCGACGGCGAGAGCGTTGACGACAGGTCGCCACTCCCAACGCTCTCGCCGACCGCCAGTCCCGCGGCGGAGGGCGCCGGAATCGAACCGGATCCGGCGGCGAACCGGACACAACGTTCGTCAAACGTGTCGCCCACCTCGGGCGTTCACCCTCCGCACCGCGACCGTAGCCTCGTTCCTTGCGATCCGAAAGACGCTCTTTTGGACGTGTCCGTCGCGGTCAGCAGCCGCCGAAGCCGTACTCGAGCGACTTCTCGCAGAACGCGGATTCGCTCGCAGTGAAGAAGTGGTGGATGCCGTCCGGCTTGCGCACGAAGTAGAGGTAGTCCACGCGCGCCGGCCTCGCCGCCGCCTGCATCGAGGCGAGCCCCGGGTTCGCGATCGGCGTCGGTGGGAGACCGAGGCGGTTCCGCGTGTTGTACGGATCGTTGCTGTGGATGTCCGACTCCTTGAGCGGCTCGGTGCCCGGGACGTTGCGCCCGTAGCGGATGGTCGCGTCGATCCCGAGCGGCATGCGGTTGTGCAGCCGGTTGTAGATCACGGCCGCGACGAGGCGGCGCTCGCGCGGCGCGACCGCCTCCTTCTCGACCATCGACGCGATCGTGAGCACGTCGTACGGCGTGAGGTTCTTCGAGCGCGCGTAACGTAGCTCGACCCTGTTCCACTCCTTCCGGAACGCGGCGAGCTGCTGACGGACGAGCGCGCCCGAAGGCGTGAGCTTCGTGAACTGGTACGTCGCCGGGAAGAGGAAGCCCTCGATCGAGCGCCGCTTCAGATCCTTGCGGAACTCCGCCGGCGGGCTCGCGCTCGCCGAGGCGGCGAGGTAGCCGGTCCTCGTCAGCCGCGGCGTCACCCCGCGCTTCGCGATGGCGATCCCTCGAACCGCCTCCACCCGCTCGGCCATCTCCCGGCGCGTGAAGCCTTCCGGGAAGATGATCCGGAGCTGCTGCAGGACGGGCGTGGTCGTCGTCGCAGCCGGGGCCGACTCGGAGCCGCTGCCCAGGCAGCCGGTCGACGCGAGCGCGGCAAGCGCGAGGACTGCGACCCCTGCGACACGCCGAGTCACGAACGCACGCTCCGGAGGTAGTCCTCGAGCAGGTGCGCAGCCGCGCGAGCGTCCTCGTCGAAGCCTCCGCCCGCTCTCGCCGCGAGCGCGGTCGTGAAGCGCTCGTCGTACGTCTCGACGGCGACCTCGAGCTCGGCGCGCAGCGCCTCGACGAATGCGGCCGTCTCCTCCGCCTGCGCGCCGTGCTCGCCGCGCAGCGTGAGCGGCATCCCGACGACGACCAGCTCAACCTCGTGCTCGCGGACGATCGTGCCCAGGCGCGCGAGGCCGGCGGGTGCGGCCGCGCGCTCGACGACCTCGAGCGGGCGCGAGATCGTGCCGGTGGGATCCGAGATCGCCACTCCCGTGCGCGCGGCGCCGTAGTCGAGGGCGAGCACCCTCACGCGAGCGCGGCCCGGATCAGGCGCTCGGCCTCGGCCAGCGCCTCGGGCAGCTTGTCCGGATCCTTCCCTCCCGCGCGCGCCATGGTCGGACGGCCGCCTCCCCCGCCGCCCACGATCGCCGCCGAGGCACGCACGACGTCCGCTGCGCTGATGCGCTTCGCGACGGAGTCGTCGAAGTTCGCGACGAGGTGCACCTTGCCGTCCTCCGTCGAGCCGAGGACGATCGCGGCGGGCGCGTGCGTCTGCTTGTAGCGGTCCGAGAGGTCGAGGAGCGTGTCCGCGTCGAAGCCCTCGAGCGGCTGCACCACGAGCTTCACGCCGCCCTCCTCCTGGATCTCGGGATCGGGTGCCTCGCCCCTGGGCACACTCGTCGGTGCAGCCGCCTTCACGCTCGTCCGCTCGGCCCGCAGCGACGTCAGCTCGCGCGCTCGCTCGTCGAGCACCGCCCACGCCGCGCCCGACGTCACGGCCTCGATGCGACGCACGCCGGATCCGACGGAGCCCTCCGAGAGGAGGACGAACGGCCCGACCTCGGCGCTGCGGGTCACGTGCGTCCCGCCGCACAGCTCGACCGAGTATCCCTGCACCTCGACCACGCGGACGATGTCGCCGTACTTCTCGCCGAAGAGCATCTGCGCACCGAGCTTGCGCGCCTCCTCGATCGGCGTCTCGAACACGTGCACGGGGACGTTCTCGTAGGCGATCTCGTTCACCCGGCGCTCGATGCGCTCGCGCTCGTCGACCGTCAGCGCCTGCTCGTGCGTGAAGTCGAAGCGGAGCTTGTCGGAGCGCACCGCCGAGCCCGCCTGATGCACGTGCTCTCCGAGCACCTCGCGCAGCGCCTGGTGGAGCAGATGCGTCCCCGTGTGGTTCGCCATGGTCGGGAAGCGCGTCGACCACGGGACGCGAGCCAGCACGCGGTCGCCGGCGGAGAAGCCCTCGCCGCGGAAGAGAAGCGCCTGGTCCCCGCCGAGCCGGTACGCATCGACGAGGTCGGCCTGCGTTCCCGAGTCGTCGTCGAGCTCGATCGTGCCACCGTCCGTCACCTGCCCACCGCCCGCGGGATAGAACGGCGACTCGCGGAGCTTCGCCAGGAAGTGGCCTTCGCCGAGGTCCTCGAGCGCGCCGATCTGCGTGAGCACGTCCGTCTTCGCGTAGCCGACGAACTCGGTCTCGAAGTCGGCGGCCTGCGCGAAGTCCGCGGCCCGCTGGGCCTCGCTCGATCCCGCCGCACGCGAGACCTCGCGGTGTCGGCTCATCTCCTCGCGGTAGCCGTCGACGTCGACCGCCTGGCCTCGCTCTTCGGCGAGCTCGACGGTGAGCTCGAGGGGGAAGCCGTAGGTCGCGGCGAGGGTGAACGCCTGCTCGCCCGTGATCACGGAGCCGGAGCCGAGCTCCTCGAACAGCTTGAGGCCGCGCTCGAGCGTCTCGGAGAACCGCTCCTCCTCGAGCCGCAGCACGCGCGCGATCTCGTCCGCCTTCGCCGACAGCTCGGGATACGCCTCGCCCAACTGCTCGACGACGACGCCCGAGAGGCGGTGGACGTCACGGAGTCCGATGCGCTGGCCCTGCGCGACGGCGCGGCGGATGATCCGCCGCAGGACGTATCCGCGGCCCTCGTTCGACGGCGTCACGCCGTCCGACACGAGGAAGGTCATACCGCGCCCGTGGTCGGCGAGGATCCGGTGCGCCTTGGTTGCCGCGAGCGACTCGCCGTACCCGACACCGGACTCGGCGGCGATCCAGGCCATGATCTGCTGGTAGCCGTCCGTGTCGTACACGGACGGCGTGTCCTGGAGGATCGCCGCACCCCGCTCGAGACCGAGGCCCGTGTCGATGTTCTGCTCAGGGAGCGGCGTGACGGTACCGTCCGCATGGAGTTCGTACTCCATGAAGACGAGGTTCCAGAACTCGAGGAAGCGCTCGCAGCGAGTGCACGCTGGCGCGCAGTCCGGTTCGCCGCACCCGTGCTCTTCGCCCCAGTCCCAGTAGATCTCCGAGTCGGGCCCGCACGGCCCCGGTCCACCGACGGACCAGAAGTTCTCGGAGCTCGGGAGCGGGACGATCCGCTCGCGTGGCATGCCGATTCGCGTCCAGAGGTCGATCGCGACCTGATCGGGACCGAGCTTCAGTGCCGGGTCGCCGGCGTGCACCGTGACCCACACGCGATCCCAGTCGAGCTTCATGTGCTCCTGGACGAACTCGGTCGCGAACGCGATCGCACCCTCCTTGAAGTACTGCCCGAACGAAAAGTTCCCGAGCATCTCGAAGAACGTGAGGTGATGTCCGTCGAGGCCGACCTCGTCGATGTCGACGGTGCGGAAGCACTTCTGCGAGGTCGTCGTGAGCAGAGCAGGCGGCGGCTCCAGCCCGAGGAAGAACGGCATCTGCGGTTGCATCCCCGCAGAGACGAGCAACGTCGAGTCGTCGCCTGCCCGGGGGACGAGCGCGTACGAGGGGCAGCGCAGATGGCCCCGTTCCTCGAAGAACGAGAGGAATCCCTCGCGCAGGTCGCCCGTCGTACGCATCCCGAGAGTGTAGGAGCGGTCCGGGTCGGCTACGCGGCCGGCGGTGGCGCGTCCGCGGCGGCGCGTTCCGCGCTGCGAAGCTCCTCGTCCAGCTCACTCTCGCGCTGCGCCGCCGCATCCTTCGCGACCCGCACGGCCTCGCCGGGATCGCGTCGAGCACGAAACGCCGAGACGCCATGTGCCACGCCTGCGGCGAGCCCGCTGACCTTCTTCACCGGTGTCGTGATCGCGGTCGAGACGGCGCGCACCGCGGTGTCGGCGCTGTCGGCCATCGAGACCGCGCTGTCCGTCACGACGTCGAGCTTGTCGATCTGGTCGTTGACGCGGTCGACCGTGCCGCCCGCCTTCACGATGACCGGCAGGAGGTCGCGCTCGGTACCGCGGATGAACGAGGAGAGCCGCCCGAACGTTCCGCCCATGCGGATCAGCATGTACGCGAGCCCGAGGCCGCTCAGCACGAAGAAGCCCGCGAGCGCGTAGTCGAGGATGTCTCCGGCGGTCGAGGCGACGAGCGTCATCGGGCCGATCCTAGACGCTCGCGCTCAAGCCACGTCCGCGATGGCTCCGGCGCCCACTACCGCGTCGTCCTCGTACAGCACGGCGAATTGGCCTCGCGCGACACCGAACACGGGATCGTCGAGCTGCAGCACGAAGCCGTCCTCGCACGCGGTCACCGACGCCGTGACCGGAGCAGAGCGGTAGCGCAGCTTCGCCTGGCATGCGTGCACCGGCCGGTACAGACGGCCGCGGGCCTCCACACGCGTCGCCGCGAGGTCGTCGTGCGTACCGGCCACGACGGTGTTGGTCGCCGCGTCCGTTCGCACGACGTAGAGCGGGCGCTCGGCGCTGACGCCGAGCCCGCGGCGCTGTCCCGGCGTGAAGCGCCAGTGGCCGTCGTGCGTTCCGAGCCGCATGCCGTTCACGTCCTCCACCGCGCCTACCGCGCGCCTGACGCCGCGGCGCTCGAGGAACGCGCGGTAGTCGTCCCCGCCGAGGAAGCACGCCTCCTGGCTCTCACGCCGCCCTGCCGCGACCAGGCTCGCAGCGGCCGCCTCGGCCCGGGTCTCCGCCTTCGTCTGCTCACCGAGGGGAAAGCGGACGCGCTCGAGGAGGCGCGGGTCGACCGCGGCGAGCATGTACGACTGATCCTTCGCCTCGTCCCGGGCACGCGCGACAAGGCGCGCGCCGTCGCGCTCGACGATGCGTGCGTAGTGGCCGGTCCAGAGCTCGTCGGCGCCCGCTCGCTCGGTGAAGGCGACAAGTTCGTCGAAGCGGAAGGCTCCGTTGCAGCGCATGCACGGATTCGGCGTCTCGCCCGCCTCGTACGCCGCCGTGAACGGGTCGACGATGGTTCGCTTGAAGCCCTCCCGCAGGTCGAGCGTCACGTGCGGCAAGCCGAGCCCGTGACAGGTTGCGCGCGCGGCGGCGACCGCGGCGGGCGAGCAGCACGCCTGCTCCGAGCCCGAAGACTGTGGGTCCTGCCAGAGCCGCAGCGTGACGCCGAGCGCCTGCGGGCCGGCTCGAAGCAGAGCGACCGCGCTGTCGACGCCACCGCTCATCGCGACGCCGACTCGTCCCGGCTCGGGCGCGGCCCGGAACACCTGGCCGAGCGCAGCCGCGAGCGCCTCGACTGCGAGTGGCTCTCCCCCGATCGCGGCCGCCTCGAGGAGCGTCAGTCCATCCACCTCTCGGGCGAGCCCCGACACATCGGCGCCGACGATGCGGTCGTCCGCGACTCGCAGGCGTGCGGACGCCCACTCGCCATCTCGTGTCGCGTCCCCGAAGACCTCGACAACGCTCATCGGATCAGGCTAGCGAGCGGTTCCGCGACGGGACGGACGATCGCCACGATCAGCAGCCGCTCTGCGGCCGCGCTTCAGGGGTCTTCCCGCGACCGGAAATCCGACGGTAGTCGGGTTTCCGGTCTTGTCAGAAAGGGTGCTCCACCCTGCCGATGAATCCACAGCCGTTGCGAACCTGGCTCAGCCAGGTGGGTGCCGTGCGGGGCGTCGGCGCCCTCTACGAGAACGCCTAGCTCCGACTCCGGCTCCCTTTACGTGTCTGTTGGTTCACGTAGAGGCCGTGGCCACGCACAGGGTCGAGCGCGGCCATCTTAGAGGAGCTGGAGCTAGCCGGAGCCGCCGGTCGTCGCGAAGCGCCACTGCAGCTCGACCGTGCCGTTGATGCCGAGGATCGAGGCGAGCTTGTCCGTCACCTCGAGCTGACGACCCGGCTCCTCGAGCTCGTTGTCGATCACCTCGGACAGCACCTGCTTGTTCCCATTTCGGAGGATGACCTTGGCGCCGCAGGGGAGCACGGGCTGCGTCACTCCGAGGGACTCCGGCGTCAGCACCTGCCCGCAGGTGGTGCGCTGCGCGTCCCCCGTCTTGCCGCGCGAGCCGGCGAACGCGATGTTCCAGCCTGCCGGTGCCGGCGCGCTCGTGAGGGCTGCGGCGTTCCCGTTCGTCGCACGCTGCGAGACGATCGCCATCGCAGCGACCGCCGCGAGGAGGGCGACCGCGGAGAGGAGGACGAGGCGCTGGGCCAGCTCGTGGCGCACGCGCCTAGTGTGGCCCACGCGGCGGCTGCGGGGGTGGCGCGAGGCGAATTCCGAGCTCCTCGAGCTGCTCCTGCGTCACCTCCGAGGGTGCACCGCTCATGGGATCGAGGCCTGCCTGGTTCTTCGGGAAGGCGATGACGTCGCGCAGGTTCGGCTCGGCTGCGAGCACCATGGCCATGCGGTCGATCCCGAGCGCGATGCCCCCGTGCGGCGGCGCCCCCATGGCGAGCGCGTCCAGGAGGAACCCGAACTTCGCGCGCTGCTCGTCGGGCGTGAGCGCGAGCAGGTCGAAGACCTTCGCCTGGAGCTCGGGCTCGTGGATCCTGAACGAGCCGCCGCCCAGCTCGTTGCCGTTCACGATGATGTCGTACGCGTTCGCAAGCGCGTCTGCGGGCTCGTCGGCGAAGCGCTCGCGCCACTCGTCCGTGGGCCGCGTGAAGGGATGGTGGACGGCGCCGTACCGGCTCTCGTCGTCGTCCCACTCGAACATCGGGAAGTCGGTGACCCAGAGGAAGGAGAACGTCTGCTCGTCGACGAGGTCGAGCTCTCCTCCGAGGTGCAGGCGAAGCGGGCCGAGGACGCGCGACGTGTCGCGCCATTCGCCGGCGGCGAACAGCAGCGTCTCGCCCGGTTGCACCGCGAGTGTCTCGAGCTCGCGCTCGGACAGGAACTTCGCGATCGGGGAGCGGAGCTCGCCGCTGCCCTCGTCACGAGCGAGATACGCCAGGCCCTTCGCCCCGTAGACCTTCGCAAGCTCTTCGAACGCGGCGATCTCGGAGCGCGAGAACGTCCGTGGGACGCGCAGGAAGCGGACGGCCGGGGCTCCCGCGAAGACGCCGAACTCGGAGACTCTCGTCACCTCCGTCGCGTCCTCGACCTCGAGAGCGAAGCGCGTGTCCGGCTTGTCGGAGGCGAACCGTGCGTCGGCCTCGGCGTGCGTGAGGCGCGGCCACGGCGTCTCGATCTCGACCCCGAGGCACTCGCGCCAGATACGCGCGAACATCGACTCCATCGAGGCGAACAGCTCCTCCCTGTCCGGGAAGCTGAGCTCGACATCGAGCTGCGTGATCTCCTGCACCCGGTCGGCGCGGAGATCCTCGTCCCGGAAGCAGACGGCGATCTGGTAGTAGCGGTCGAACCCGGCCACCATCGTCAGCTGCTTGAGAATCTGGGGGCTCTGCGGGAGCGCGAAGAAGCGGCCGTTGTGGAGTCGGCTCGGGACGACGAAGTCACGTGCGCCTTCGGGCGTCGGCTTGAAGAGGATCGGCGTCTGGATGTCGAGGAAGCCGGCCTCCTCCATGTGCCGCCGGATGATCCCGACCATCCGCGCACGAAGCCGTAGGTTGCGCTGGAGCTTGTCGCGCCGGAGGTCGAGCCAGCGGTAGCGGAGGCGAAGCGTCTCGTCGACGCTCTCCTCGTCGAGCTGGAACGGCAGCGGGGTCGAGCGCGACACGATCTCGAGCTCGTCGACCTGGAGCTCCACCGCGCCCGTCGCCATCCCGGGGTTCACGGTCTCCGCCGAGCGGGCGACGAGCTCGCCCTGCGCGCGGAGGACGAACTCGTTGCGGATCTCCTTCGCGAGCTCGGCCGCCGCCGGCGCCCGCTCCGGGTTCACGACGAGCTGCGTCACCCCCGTGTGGTCGCGGAGATCGACGAAGACGAGGCCGCCATGGTCGCGGCGGCGCGCCGCCCAGCCCGCGAGCGTGAGCGTCGTGCCGACGTCCTCCGAGCGAGGATCGCCGCACATGACGTCGCGCCAGCTCACATGCCCACCGTCGCGAGCTCCCCGGCGAGATCGGTGTCCGGGCCGACGACGATGACACGCTTCGCTCGCGAGACGCGCGGCCTGCGTGTGCTGGCCCTTGAGCGACCTTCCCGCATAGTCCATGTCCGCGCTCGAGCCCTGCGCGCGCAGCGCCCCCAGCGCCGCGACGACCGGCGCCCGATCGACCCCCTCCTCGCAGACGAAGAAGACGTCGATCTCGGCTGCGCGCGGATCACCCACGGGCAGCGCGAGCAGCATCCGCTCGATCCCCGCACCGAACCCGACTCCGGGCGTCGGGGGGCCCCCGAGCTCCTCCGCGAGGCCGTCGTAGCGGCCGCCTCCGGAGAGCGTGCTCGTGGATCCGGCCTCGAGCCCGACGAACTCCCACGTGGTGCGCGTGTAGTAGTCGAGGCCCCGGACGAGCGTCGGCACGAGGTCGAACTGGACTCCGTAGGCGTCGAGGTAGCGGCGAACCTCCACGAAGTGATCGCGACACGCGTCGCAGAGAGCGTCGCCAATCGCGGGCGCCGTCTGGAGGAGATCTCGTACGGCGGCCGGTTTCGCGGCGATGTTGTCGAGCGCGCGCAGCGGGTTCCGGGACGCCTGCTCGCGCGTCTCGTCGTCGAGCTCGGATGCGTGCCGCTCGAGCCAGGGGCCGAGCTGCTCGTCGAGGTAGCGCGGGCGACACGCAGAGTCGCCGATCGAGTTCAGCTCCAGCCGATACTCGGTTATGCCCAGCCGCCCGAGGAGGGTGTCGAACAGCTGGATGACCTCCGCGTCGACCGCCGGATCGTCAGAGCCGATCGCCTCGACGTCGAGCTGCCAGTGCTCGCGGAAGCGGCCCTTCTGGGGTCTGCCGTAGCGGTAGATCGTCTCGTGCGTGTACAGCTTCACGGGCTGCGGCTCGCGGTGGAGTCCGTGCTCGAGGTAGGCGCGGACGATCGGGGCAGTCGCCTCGGCACGCAGCGTGAGGGCGCGGTCGCCGCGGTCCGCGAACGAGTACATCTCCTTGTTCACGATGTCGGAGCCCGTGCCAGACGTCCGCAGGAAGAGGGCGGAGTCCTCGAAGACGGGCGTGTCGATCCGCCGATAGCCGTAGAGAGCGCAGAGGTCGGCGAACTCGGACACCAGCCGCTGCCAGGCGGGCTGCTCGGCCGGCATCACGTCGTGCGTGCCGCGCGGGCGCTCGATCCGCGTCTCCTTGCTCACGCCGGCTCCCCCCGGAGGTCGGCGAGGAACGGGTTCCGCGCCAGCTCCGCGCCGAGGGTCGTCGTCGGACCGTGGCCGGGATAGACGACCGTGTCCGGCGGGAGGCCGTCGGCGAGCGAGCGGATCGACGCGAGGAGCGTCTCCCAGTTCGCTCCCGGGATGTCGGTCCTGCCGACCGAGCCCGCGAAGAGGACGTCCCCCGAGAAAAGGCAGCCCTCCGCGTGGTACGCCACGTGCGCCGGCGAGTGGCCCGGGACCGCGAGCACCTCGAACTCGATGCCCGCGACCTCGACCGACTCGCCGCCTGCGACGAGGATCTCCGGCTCGTGCGCGCGCACCGTGACGCCCGCAGGCGCGAACGCCGGCTGCGGGCTCTCGAGCAGCGCGCGCTCGCCCTCGGGCATATGCACGGGCGCTTCCGCACCCTCGGCGAGGTCGGCGACGCCGAGCAGGTGGTCCCAGTGGCCGTGAGTTACGAGAATCCCCGTGCAGCGCGTCCCGAGCCGGGCGAGCGTCAGCCGCAGCTCGGTGGCGCTCCCGCTCGGATCGACGACTGCGGCCTCGGGCGAGCCGAGCTCGCGCCGGACGACGTAGCAGTTCGTCCCCATCGGACCGAGCGACAGCTGGTCGACGCGCAGGCCCATCCGCCGCGCCTCAGCTTCCGCGGCGGCTGGCCGGCTGCTGCCCGCGCCCCTGACGCCGGAGGAACGAGCGGTACATGAGGCGGTCGACGAGGTAGCTGAACGGGACGAAGATCGCGACGATCAGAAGCGTCTGCGAGATCTTCGTCGCCAGCGAGAGCTTCGGCGAGATGAGAAGAACGGTGGCGAACATGATCGGCGCGAAGATGAGGCCGCGCTTCAGCGTGCGGTTCCACGAGGGCGCCTGCGGCTCGCGCTTCCCGCGGGCCTGGCGCGACCGCGACCGCGGCTCGTCGCCCTCCTTGGCGGGCGCGTCGAGCTCGTTGCCCTCGCCGTCGACCCAGACGTAGTCGTGGCGCTGCTCCTTCGCGCGCCGGCGCCGCTGCTTCTTCGAGGCCATGGCGACCGATTATGCCCTGCTCTCCCAGGCGACCTTCCCCGCGACGACGACGCTCTGCACGACACGGCCCCGCGAGGTGGTACGCGAGATGGCGCCAATCGTCGGCCGCGACGAGCACGACATCCGCGTCGAAGCCCGGCGCGAGGCGGCCCTTGCGGTCGGCGAGACCGAGCACGTGGGCGGCGTTGACGGTGCATGCCGACAGCGCCTCCTCCGTCGCGAGCCCCATCTGCGTCGCCGCCAGCGAGCACACGAGCGGGAGGCTCTCGCAGAACGCGCTCCCCGGGTTGAAGTCGGTCGCGAGCGCGACCGCCGCTCCCGCGTCGACGAGCGCGCGAGCCGGAGGCATCGGCCGTCCGAGGAAGAGCGCGCTCGCGGGGAGCAGGACGCCGACGACGTCGCTCGCGGCGAGCTGC
Source organism: uncultured Gaiellaceae bacterium (assembly GCA_963846995.1). GTDB lineage: Bacteria > Actinomycetota > Thermoleophilia > Gaiellales > Gaiellaceae > GMQP-bins7. The sequence goes on from CAWJYD010000008.1 coordinate 317,618, forward strand.
GGCGACTCCCGTGCGACCCGTCGCCTCGAGATGGTCGACCGACCGCGCGCCGAGCTCGACGGCGAGCGGGATCGCTCCCGACTCCGTGAACTGGTCGCCGTGCAGCCGGAGCGCGAGGCCCGCGTCCCGGCACGCCGTCAGGTAGCGGCGCGCCTGCTCCGCGTCGAAGGCGCCGCGCTCGAGGAAGACGTCGGCGGCGACGGCGATCTCCGCCGCCTCGGGGAGCACCTCCGCGAGCAGGAAGTCGACGTACGCGTCGGCCCCTGCCTCGGTGTATTCCGGCGGCACCGTGTGCGCGCCGAGCCACGTCGCGACGCCACCCGCGTCCCGCACCGTGCGGAGCTGCGCAAGCTCGGTGTCGTGGTCGAGCCCGTAGCCCGACTTCGCCTCGAACGTCGTCGTCCCGGCACGCATCATCCAGCCGACGTGGCGTGCGAGCTGCGCGGCCAGTTCGTCGGGGCTCGCCGCGCGCGTCGCTCTGACCGTCGAGAGGATTCCGCCCCCGCGCGCGTGAAGGTCCTCGTACGAGGCGCCCGCGCTCCGGAGTGCGAACTCCTCGACGCGGTCGCCCGCGAAGCACGCATGGGTGTGACAGTCGACGAGCCCCGGGATTGCCGACAGCCCGCGGCCGTCGAGCTCCTCGACCTGGCCGTCGATCGAGCCGATGTCTGCCATGCGCCCGATCTCTGCGATTCGCCCGTCCTCGCAGAGGACGTACGCATCCTCGAGCACGTCGAGCGTCCGCAGCGCGTCGCCGCGCAGCGGCGCATCCTGTCCGGCCGGGCTCGCGACCTGCGCGAGGTCGCGAATCAGGAGCCGAGCCGTGCTCACGGAGTGCGCACGGAGGGCAGGTCGAGCGCGTACTCCCGCACGGCCGCGAGCGCCTCTGCGTAGCCCGCGTCCGCGTGCCGGACGACGCCCATTCCCGGATCGGTCGTGAGCACCCGCTCGAGCCGTTCGGCTGCGTCATTCGTGCCGTCGGCGAGGACGACCATGCCCGCGTGGATCGAGTTGCCGATCCCGACTCCTCCGCCGTGGTGCACGCTCACCCAGGTCGCTCCCGCGGCGACGTTCACGAGGGCGTTCAGGATCGGCCAGTCTGCGATCGCGTCCGATCCGTCCTGCATCGCCTCCGTCTCGCGGTACGGCGATGCGACCGATCCCGCATCGAGGTGGTCGCGGCCGATGACGACCGGCGCCGAGACCTCGCCCGAGCGCACGAGCTCGTTGATCGCGAGACCCGCCCGCGCTCGGTCGCCGTAGCCGAGCCAGCAGATGCGCGCGGGCAGCCCCTGGAAGGCGACGCGTCCCGGCGCGAGCTCGAGCCAGCGCTGGAGCAATGCGTCGTCGGGGAAGAGGCCGCCGAGCGCGCGATCGATCGTCGCGATGTCGGCCGGATCGCCGGACAGCGCCGCCCACCGGAAGGGCCCGATGCCTCGACAGAAGAGCGGCCGGATGTAGGCGGGGACGAAGCCCGGGTATGAGAACGCATCGGTCAGGCCTGCGTCATACGCCTCCCCCCGAAGGTTGTTGCCATAGTCGAAAACGTAGCAGCCCGCCCGGACGAGTCCGATGAGCGCCTGGACGTGCGCGACGATCGACTCGCGCGCGAGCCGGAGGTACGACTCCGGGTCACGCTCACGGAGCGCTGCCGCCTCCTCGAACGGAACCTCGGCCGGGACGTAGCCCGTGAGCGGATCGTGTGCGGCCGTCTGGTCGGTGACGAGGTCGAAGTGCTCGCCCCGGGCGACGATCTCGGGGAGGACGACCGCCGCGTTTCCGAGGAGCCCGACGGAGAGCGCCCGGCCCTCGGCAGCGGCCGCACGAACCCGGGCGAGGCCGTCGTCGAGCGAGTCCGCGATCTCGTCGAGGTAGCGCGTCTCCAGCCGGCGCTGAATTCGGCTCGGATCGACCTCGATGCAGAGGATCGCGGCGCCGGACATGGTCGCGGCAAGCGGTTGCGCACCGCCCATGCCGCCGAGTCCGGCGGTGAGAACCGTCCGCCCCGCGAGGTCGGCCGAGCCGAAGTGCTGCTCGCCCGCTGCTGCGAAGGTCTGGTAGGTCCCCTGCAGGATCCCCTGCGTGCCGATGTAGATCCAGCTCCCCGCCGTCATCTGACCGAACATCGTCAGACCCTCAGCCTCGAGCCGGCGGAACTCGTCCCAGGTGGCCCAGCGTGGCACGAGCAGCGAGTTGGCGATGAGTACGCGCGGCGCCCACGGCCCCGTACGGAACACCGCGACGGGCTTGCCGCTCTGGACGAGCAGCGTCTCGTCCTCGCCGAGACGCAGGAGCGTGCGGACGATCTCCTTCAGCGCGTCGTGGTTGCGCGCCGCCCGACCGGTTCCGCCGTATACGACCAGCCGTTCGGGGTGCTCCGCGACCTCGGAGTCGAGGTTGTTGAGGAGCATCCGCAGCGGCGCCTCCGTCTGCCAGGAGAGCGCGTTGAGCACCGTCCCGCGGGGCGCTCGGATCGAGCTGAGGTCACCGCAGAGCGCGTCGACCGCGGTGTCCGTGACCGCGCCGCTCACGCGAGCGCGCCGATCTCCGACTCGGCGGCGGCGACCACGGTGCCGGAGCGAATCGCATCGGCGACTGCCTCGATGTCGGCGCTCAGCGACCGGTCATCCGAAAGCCGGGGCGAGAGCGCGCGGACGGCATCGTGCACCGCACTCACACCCTCGCCGGGACGGAGCGGCGCGAGGAACTCGATCGCCTGTGCGCCCGCGAGGAGCTCGATCGCGAGCGTCCGCTCGGCGTTGTCGAGCACGCGCAGTGCCTTCAACCCCGCGGCGTTCCCCATGGACACGTGATCCTCCTGGCCCGCGCTCGTCGGAATCGAGTCGACGCTCGCCGGGTGGGCCAGCACCTTGTTCTCCGAGACGAGCGCGGCCGCGACGTACTGCGGGATCATGAACCCCGAGTTGAGCCCGCCCTCGGAGACGACGAGGAAGGGCGGCAAGCCGTCCGAGAGCGACGGGTTGACGAGGCGCTCGACCCGCCGCTCCGAGATGCTCGCGAGCTCGGCGGCAGCCATCGCGAGCGCGTCGAGCGCGAACGCGAGCGGCTGGCCGTGGAAGTTCCCGGCCGAGACGATGTCGCCCTCGTCGAGGAGCACGAGCGGGTTGTCCGTCGCCGCGTTCAACTCGACCTCGACGGTGTGCGCGACGTAGTCGAGGAGGTCGCGGCACGCGCCGTGCACCTGCGGGGCGCAGCGCAGCGAGTACGCGTCCTGCACCTTGTCGCACCAGCGGTGGGACTCGATGATCGCCGAGCCCTCGAGGAGGCGCCAGACGTTCGCGGCCGACTCCTGCTGTCCCTTGAGCGGCCGGGCGCGATGAACGGCGGCGCGGAAGCTCGTGCGCGAGCCCTGCAGCGACTCGAGCGAGAGCGCGCATGCGAGGTCCGCGGTCGCAGCGAGCCGGCGGGCGCGGACGACCCCGAGCGCGGCCATCGCCGCCATGAACTGCGTGCCGTTGACGAGCGAGAGACCCTCCTTGCTCGCCAGCCGGATGGGATCGAGCCCGACCGCCCGCAGAGCCGCGGTGCCGTCCATCAGCTCGCCGTCCACCGTCGCGAATCCTTCGCCGACGAGGGGAAGCGCGAGGTGCGCGAGCGGTGCGAGGTCGCCGCTCGCGCCGACGCTGCCGCGCGCCGGGACGAGCGGCAGGACGCCGCGGTTGAGGCATTCCAGGAGGAGCTCGACGGTCTCCACTCGCGCGCCCGAGAAGCCCTTGGCGAGTGCGTTCGCGCGCAGGAGCATCGCGACACGCACGACCTCGTCGGGATACGGCTCCCCCACGCCGCACGCGTGGCTGCGCAGGAGACGGAGCTGCAGCTCCTCCGCGAGCTCCTCGGGGATGTGCGCGGAGACGAAGCGCCCGAAGCCCGTGTTGACGCCGTACGTGTGCTCACCCCGCACCCCGTCGACGAGCTCGCGCGCCGCGGTCATCCGCTCGCGCGCCGTGTCCCCGAGCGAGGCGGAAGCGCCTCCGAGCGCGACCTCCCACACATCCGCGAGGACGAGATCCTCGCCCGTGAGAACGACCGGCTCGGGCACGCAGCGAGTCTAGTTCGGCCCGAGAGCGCGTTCGAGCACGCGCGACTCGTCGATCCCCGGCAGGGTCTCGCCCGCTGCCTCGGCGGCGCGGAGCACCCGCTCGGGGACGAGCCCGACGAGCTCGCCCGCGATCACGTCGACGCCGTGGGAACCTGCCTCCGCGCGTACGCGTCGGACGAGCTCGTGCAGCGGCGCCCGATCGACGTCGATCACGTTCGTGCTCACCTGGACGCGCCCGGAGCCCGGGAGCGAGAGTCCGATCGCCTGAACACCCGGCATCCCTCCGCTCGACTCGCGCACGGCGCGCGCGACCGCCTCCGCAACCTCGACGTCGTCGGTCGCGAGGTCGAGGTTGTACGCGACGAGTGCGTGACGCGCGCCGACGAGCACGGCACCCGAGCGGGGATCGAGCTCGAGAGGCCCCGCATCCGGGACGATCTCCCCCGCCTCCACCCTCCGCCGGAGCATGTCGAGGCCGCCGCGGCGGAAGAACGCCGGCCGCCTGCCGAAGCCGGCCTCGCCGTAGAGGAAGACGGCCAGCCCGAGCTCGTCGCCGACCCGTCGGGCGAGCGAGCGCGCCGCGGCGACCGCGCGCTCCATGCCCTCCGGCGCGAGCGGCACGAGCGGGACGACGTCGGCGGCGCCGACGCGGGGATGGACGCCGAGGTGCTCGCGGAGGTCGACGAGCTCGACCGTCTTCGCGATGCCCGCGAGGAGCGAATCGACCAGCGGCTCGTCCTCCCCGACGAGCGTGAACACCGACCGGTGGTGATCTGCGTCGGAGTGCACGTCGAGGAGCGTCGCGCTCGTCGTGAAGGCGGCGCCGATCTCCGCCACGACCGTCGGGTCACGCCCCTCCGAGACGTTGGGCACGGCCTCGAGCACGATCCGTACCCTACGAAGCCGTGCCTGCGGAGGAGCCGGAGCGAACGCCACCGAGTCGCGCGCGTGTGTTCGTGCGCCTCCTCGCCTTCCTTCGTCCGTACCGCGCGTCGCTGATCGTCTCGTCGATCCTCGCGATCGCATCGCAGGTGAGCGGGATCCTCGTCCCGGTGCTCACGGGCGCCGTGATCAACGAGCTGGCCGGCGGCGCGAGCACGCGGATCCTCGTCGTCGAGATCGCCGCGATCATCCTCCTCGGACTCCTGCGCGGCGGCCTCATGTACGGACGCCGCATGATCTCGGGGCGCCAGGCGCTGGCCGTCGAGTACGACCTGCGCGACGACCTCTACGCGCACCTCTTACGGCTTTCCTTCGGCTTCTACGACCGCAGCCAGACCGGCCAGCTGATGTCGCGGGCGACGGTCGACCTGCAGGCCGTCCGCTTCTTCCTCGGCTACGGGCTCATCTTCTTCGCGCAGCACGTCGCGACGGTGCTCGTCGTCACCGTGGTGCTGTTCTTCTACAGCTGGGAGCTCGCGCTCGTCGCCCTCGCCATCACGCCCCTCATCGCGCTGACAGCGTTTCGGTATAGCCATGTCTCGCATCCGGTGCTCCGCGATGTCCAGCAGTCGCTCGCGGGCGTCTCGATCGTCGCGGAGGAGTCCATCACCGGCGTGCACGTCGTCAAGTCGTTCGCCCAGGAGGAACGGCGCGCCGCGCGCTTCGCGTCCGCATCGGACGAGGTCTTCGAGAAGACTCTTGCGGCCAACCGGCAGCGCGCTCTCTACGTGCCGCTGCTCACGTTCATGCCGCTCATCGCTCAGGCGCTCGTGCTGCTCGCGGCGGGGCGGATGGTGGTATCCGGGTCGCTCTCGCTCGGCGCGTTCTTCGCGTTCAACCTCCTGCTCGCGATGCTCGCCATGCCGCTGCGGATGCTCGGAATGTGGATCGGTCAGGCGCAGCGGGCCGTCGCAGCCGGCGAGCGGATCTTCGAGATCCTCGACGAGCCCGAGGAGGTCGCCGACCGTCCGGACGCGCGCACGCTGGCTCCCGGCCCCGGGCACATCGTTTTCGAGGGCGTCTCGTTCGGCTACGAGCCCGGTCGGCCCGTCGTCGAAGACGTCGACCTGGAGGTCGCGGCCGGCCGCACCATCGCGCTGATCGGTCCGACGGGCTCGGGCAAGACCACGCTCGCCGCCCTCGTCCCGCGCTTCTACGACGCGTCCTCCGGCCGCGTGCTCGTCGACGGGGTCGACGTGCGGGACCTGCTTCGGCGGTCGCTCAGACGCGAGATCGGGGTCATCTCGCAGGATCCGTTCCTCTTCTCCGCGTCGATTCGCGACAACATCGCGCTCGGCATGCCCGACGCGCCGCTCGAGGCCGTCCAGGCCGCGGCGCTCGCTGCGCAGGCGCACGACTTCATCCTGGAGCTCCCGAACGGCTACGACACCGTCGTCGGCGAGCGTGGAATCACGCTCTCCGGCGGTCAGCGCCAGCGCATCGCAATCGCCCGCGCGCTCCTCATCGATCCGCGCGTCCTCATCCTCGACGACGCGACGGCGTCGGTCGACGCGACGACGGAGGCGAAGATCCGGGCCGGGCTGCGCGAGGTCATGCGCGGGCGGACGACGATCATCATCGCGCACCGACTCTCGACCATCGCGCTCGCGGACGAGATCGTCGTGCTCGACCACGGACGCATCGCCGCACGCGGCACGCAGGCGGAGCTCCTCGAGGCGAGCCCGGTGTTCCGGGAGATCCACGAGCACGGGCTCCTCCAGCAGGTGGTGGCGGGATGAGCGCCCGTCCGGCGCTTGCGGCTGTGGACACGTCGGCGCGCTCTCGGCACGAAGACGTCTCCCATGCGTCCGGACTTCGGCGTTACGCTCGCAGTGGGTGGTGGGCCGGGGTGCCCCACAGGAAAGGCCCAATTTCGTGAAGGTCTGGCAGTACTCGAGCCACCTCATGGACGAGCGGGGCGCCCGGGTCGACGACTGGTCGTGGCGCCAGACGCGGCGTCGCCTACGCGTCCTCCTACGGCTCGTGAAGCCCTACCCCGCGCGCACGACGCTCGCGGTCGCGACGCTCGTCGCCTACACGGGCGTGGCGCTCCTCCCCCCGTACCTCGCCAAGCTCGCCGTCGACCAGGGAATCCAGGCTCACGACCTCCACCGACTCAGCGTCGTGGTCGCCGCGTTCGTCGCGGCCGGCATCGCGGCTTTCCTGCTCTCTGGCGCGCAGACGTACTTCACGGGCTGGGTCGGCGAGCGCGCGCTCGCAGACCTCCGGATTCGGCTCTTCGGCCACCTCCAGCGCCTCTCGCTCGGCTTCTACGAGCGCAACCGAACCGGCGCGATCGTGAGCCGGATGACGAACGATGTCGAGGCCCTCGACCTGCTCGTCACGGACGGTGTGTCGAGTCTCGTCCAGAACACGCTCGTGCTCGTTGGCACCGTCGTCGTTCTCTTCTTCCTCGACTGGCGCCTCGCCCTCGCGACGCTCGTCGTCCTGCCGCTCATGGGCCTCGCCACCGCGTGGTTTCGCTCGCGCTCGAATCACGCGTACCGCCGCGTTCGCGAACGTCTCGGCCTCGTGACCGCCACGCTCGCGGAGGACATCTCCGGGATGCGCGTCGTCCAGTCCTTCACGCGTGAGCCGACGAGCCAGACGACGTTCCGCGGCGTGAACGACCGTTACCGCGAGGCGAACTACGAGACCGTGATCCTCAATGGCCTCTACTTCCCCGCGGTCGACATCCTCTCTTCCGTCGCAACCGCGATCGTCCTCGGCGTGGGAGGCTGGCTCGTGGTCGAGGGGGACATGAGCATCGGCACGCTCCTCGCCTTCACGCTCTACCTTGCGAACTTCTTCGATCCGGTGCAGCAGCTGTCGCAGCTCTACAACACGTTCCTCTCGGCGACTGCGGCGCTCGACCGCATCACGGGCGTCCTCGACGAGGAGCCCGACCTCGTGGACGCGCCCACCGCCCACCCGCTGCCCAAGATCTCGGGCCACGTGCGTTTCGAGCACGTCCGCTTCGGCTACGGCGAGCTCCCGGACGTCCTGCACGACTTCGACCTGGACGTGCCGACGGGCACCACCGTCGCGCTCGTCGGTCACACGGGAGCAGGCAAGTCGACCATCGCGAAGCTGCTCGCTCGCTTCTACGACCCGCGAGCCGGGCGCGTCACGATCGACGGCGTCGACCTGCGCGACGTTACGCAGGCGTCGCTCCGCACGCAGCTCGGGATCGTGCCGCAGGAAGGCTTCCTCTTCGCCGGCTCGATCGCCGACAACATCGCCTTCGGCCGACCGACCGCTACACGCGACGAGATCGAGGTCGCGGCGGCTTCGGTCGGCGCGGACGCGTTCATCTCTGAGTTCCAGGAGGGCTACGACACACAGGTCGGGGAGCGCGGCTTCCGGCTCTCGCTCGGTCAGCGGCAGCTCGTCGCCTTCGCACGGGCGCTCCTCGCAGACCCCCGGATCCTCATCCTCGACGAGGCGACCTCGTCGGTCGACATCGGCACCGAGCGTCGCATCGAGCTCGGTCTCCGCCGCCTGCTGACCGACCGAACCGCGTTCATCATCGCGCACCGACTCTCGACGATCAGGCGCGCCGATCTCATCGTGGTCCTCGATCATGGCCGTATCGTCGAAGCCGGGACGCACGAGGAGCTCATCGCGCGCCCGGGCCCCTACACAGAGCTCTACGGCGACTGGGCCGCCGACGTCGCCTAGATGCGACGACGTTCTAAGCTCACCTGATGGCGAGCGAGCCCGAGCGCGACGACATCGTCGAGGTGCCGGCGGCGGACGTCGCGGCCGAGGCGCGACTCACGCCGGCCGAGGCAGTCGCGCCGATGACGCTCCGCGTGCCCGCACGCGGCAACCGCAAGCTCCGGCGCGTGCTCGAGCGCGTCGAACGCGGACGACCAGATCAAGGCCTGGTGGCACGTCTCGAACGTGAACGCCGTGCGTGCGGCTCCAGATCAACGACCACTCGTGGGTGCACATCCAGATCGTCACGAACATCTCGCTCAAGCTCCTCCGCCAGCTCGTGAAGCACGGCGTGGAGCCATCACTCGCGCGCGACTACGGGCTCACGAGCGAGGACTCCGAGGTCGTGGTCTGCCTCGCCGCGCTCCTCCACGACGTCGGCATGTCGATCCACCGGCGAGACCACGAGGACTGGAGCCTCTTCCTCGCCGAGCCGAAGATGCGCGAGCTCCTCGAGGGCGTGTACGAGGAGCCGGAGCTCACCGTGATCGTCTCCGAGGCGCTCCAGTCGATCACGAGCCACCGCGCCGACGGCGAGCCGCTCTCGCTCGAGGCGGGCGTGCTCCGCGTGGCGGACGCGCTCGACATGGCGAAGGGCCGCTCGCGCATCCCGTTCGAACGCGGATCCGTCTCGATCCACTCGCTCTCCGCGGCGGCGATCGACGAGGTGCGGATCACCGACGGCGACGCCCGGCCGGTGATGGTCGAGATCGTGATGAACAACTCGTCGGGGATCTACCAGGTGGACGGACTGCTCAAGGCCAAGCTCCGCGGATCGGGCCTCGAGCCGTACGTCGAGGTCGTCGCGCGGATCGATACCGAGGCCGAGAAGCGCCTCGTACCTGCGTACCGGCTCGACTTCGGCGAGCCCAGAGCGCCAGTAGGCGACTCGGTACAATCCCGCGGCCCGTTGCGGGGTCGTCTAACGGCAGGACGCCTGGCTCTGGACCAGGAAGTTGGGGTTCGAATCCCTGCCCCGCAGCCTCGCTCCGTTGTCACTTGCCGGTTACGTTCGTGACATCGATTTCTTAGCGATTTGTAAGTCGCCACGACCCGGCTCGTGACGCGTTCGCTACCGTTCGCGCACCGAGCGACACGAGCGGCGTCCGTGCGAGCCGCGCCCCTGTCCCCGTTCAGGAGGTAACCGTTCTGAGAGCCATAATCGTTGGCCTGCTTGCGCTGATCCTCGTCATGCAGGCCTCTGCGGCAACGATCGCAGGCGAGCCCGACCACCGCACCGAAGAAGACACACGTGCGGCAACGGGCCACGACCCTCGACCAGCGACTCGCGTTGAAGCTCGAAGGGCGCTCCGGCGCTACACCGGCGCGATTCAGTTTTTCCATACGCATCGGTCGCTGCTCAGCTCGTCCGACCATTCCGACGCTGCCGTCGCGAACCTCGCGTACGCCGAGCGTCGCGCGAACGAGCTGACGGAGACGATCGCTGCACTCCGCAAAGCCATAGGGAAACGGGAGGCGCAAGAGCGCGCGGCCATGTCGCCACGCGCAGCGATCTGCGACGTCTTCGGCTCCGTACTGCGAAGAGGCGGTCGCGGTCGCGCGCTGCGAGTCGGGCTTGAGCACGACCGCCCAGAACGGCCAGTACCTCGGGCTGTTCCAGATGGGATCGATGGAGCGCCAGCTCTTCGGTCACGGGCCTACGGCCCGCGCCCAGGCGGTCGCCGCTAGGCGGTACTTCGTCCGCTCCGGGCGCGACTGGAGCCCGTGGAGCTGTCGCTGGGCCGCCTTCTAGGGTCGCGAACCCGACAATTCGTCGCAAACTGCGCAAGCGCAACCCGGTCGCGGGTTTCGCCGGACGCGTCCGTCTGGTAGGTGTCCCGGCAACGTGTGGGGACAGCGGAAGCGCGACCGCCTTCGGCCCCTTGACGAGGCCGCCGCATACGCGCGCTGCCATGGCGACCGCGACGACAACGTCCGCCTCGTGAAGCTCCCCGCCCGCCGCGCCCGCTACGACACCGTGCTCTCGAACGGCGAGAGCATCCGCCGCGACTTCGAGGCTCGTCTTGACACGCGCGAGCCCGAGCCGGCCCCATAGCGTCAAGGAAGTTCGCGGCAGCGGCGATCCGCTACCCTAGGCCTCCGCCACGGCCCATTCGTCTAGTGGCCTAGGACACCGCCCTCTCACGGCGGCGGCACGGGTTCGAATCCCGTATGGGCCTCTAGGTAAAAGCCCCGCAATTGGGGCTTTTTTCATGCATGGGGGCGTTGAAGCGGATCGGGTCACCGAGGGTCAGGAAGGGCCAGCTCGGGACACGATCGCCCCAGATTCGCCCCACGCCACACGGCTTCGGGAATACGCCAGATCTGCGTCCTCAATAGATCTGCAGAGCGAAACGCTTCTTATCGATCTTGATCGTCAGCTGACAGTCTTCGAGACATAGGTTCCCGTCCTTCGCGACGCACTTGAGCGTGCCCTCGGTGGTGACCAGAGCGGTGCACTCGCCTGCATCGATCGAGCACTTGCAGTTGAAGGTACCGCTAGTGCCGGGCGATCCCTTTTGACGAAAGACCGCGGTCGTCCCCGAGCCGCCCACTTCGACCTCCCAGTCGTCGTGCATACGAACTGTTCCACCCTCAATCAGTGCGCCGTCAGCACTCCCTGGGTCCCCCATAATTCGGCCGCCACCTTCCAGCCTGAACGGCGTGATCTTTCGCGGGCGTCCGGATACACGATCCACCCACCCACGGATGACATCGCCTAAACGTCTTCCTGCCACGCTGTCCTCCTGTCGTCGAGCGAGCAGTGACCGACCGGCTCGCAGTGCAGAGCGAACCTACCGCAGGTCAGCCGATGTGTCGGCCCTGCGACGCGAGCGTGGCATCCCTTCCGAGTCGGGCGAAACACGCCCAATTGACAGGCGCGGGCTCCGGGTAGAGGCTCCCGTCGTGACGAGTCACGTCTCAAGCGAAACCAAGGAGGGACGATGAACTTCATCGCTGATTTCGGGTTCGACGTCAAGAAGGGAAAAGCGCAGGACTTCCAGCGGTGGATGTCGGAGAACGAGAGCAAGCTCGCAGCGGCATGCCCCTCTGGAATCGAGTATGTCGGCACGTACGCCGTGATGTACTCATCGGAGAAGCACGCCGGGTCATTTCGTCAGTTCTTCCGCATGGAGAGCTACGGCTCGCAGGACACGTTCGCAGCAGCGATGAAGGAAGGCGGCGCGTTCGCGAACCTGGTCGAGGGGATGACCGCGTTCATTGACCAGGACAGGGAGGCAAACTCGAGTAGCGGCCTCTACAAGGCTGTCACGGATCTCAGCATGTGGGGCGAAGCGTAAGAGGCACTCCGGGCGACCTGCGGGGTCGAGGAGCGCGAGCTGGAGGCGGGCGGGCTGAACTAGGTTTGCTGCGTCGCAGTTCGTTCAGGTCCCGAGCCTGTGACCCGGGACCTGACGTGTTAGTCGACTACGAGGCGTCTAACAGAAGACGGCGAGATTGAAGTATGCGTCGACCTCGCTGGGTACCGCCGAGAGGGAATTCCAGTCCTTGAACGTGAACACCCAGATGCCGTTGTTTGGGACGTTGAAGTTCTCGGGCGTCACAACGGCACCACCCTCCGCTGAGCCCACGACCGCGCAAAGGTTGGGGTTGATCCCAGGGACAAAAACCTTGTACCAACCGAATTCGCCGTCAACCTTGTCAACAGTGAGTCCGGGGGTCGACGCGATGATCGTCCCGTCGGCAGCGACATGCGCCCAGGCAGTCGCCCCGCCTGCCGGTCCCGGCGGACCCTGTGGTCCAACGCACGCGGGGTTGGTCGGCAGGCACGACGCGCCGTCTTGTCCGTCGGTGCCGTCTTTGCCGTCCTGGCCGGCAGGCCCTCTCGCACCGTTGCACGCGTACGTCACGCCGTTCGCTGCGGTGAACTTCGACCCTCCGCTCGCACAGTTCAATCCGGTTGGTTCCGATGCGCTCGTAACGCTTACGCCATTGGTCGCCGTTCGTCCCGTTGGTGCCGTTCGTGCCGTCCTTCCCCGGCACGCCCTGGATGCCCTGCTGGTTCCACTGAAACGGCGTGTACTTCGGCGGGCACGGCTGCCCTGTCTCGACAACCTTGACGTTGCCGCCCGAGTCGTAGCAGCCCTGGATCACGCCGCCCGGCGTGGTGGGTATCGCGGCCCAGGCGATGCCTCCGAGCAGCGCCGTCGCGAGAGCACCGAACACCGCGCCGATGAGAATCGAACCGCGTCCAGCCATGCTTCCTCCTTGTTGGCTTTGACACGATCCTCTTGGTTTGGTCGCTGATTTCCAGCCCCCGCCGGGGTTAGCCCTCCGGCGAGGTCCGAGAGCACGTTCTCTCCCTCGGGATCGACCCGACGACCTGTGTGCTCGTATCGGGAGCGTGCGAACATACGTTCTTGACCGCCCAGCCTCACGCTCAGGTCCGCTTTCGCCGCGCGATCGAGCGTCGGGCACTGTGGCTTGCTGAAGACGCAGCTCGCGAGCTCCCGAACCTGTCGCTCCCGGACGCGCTCCAGTTGGTGCACCTCTACGCGGAGCGTGGGTCTCCCAAGTTCGAACCCGCAGCGAGGAGGTGGCTCGTCCGCTATCTGAGCGAAGGAACGCCCGGGCTGCGTGACATCGCGATGGTCACTGCGAGCCTCGCGGAGCGAGAGCGCGACTGATCGTTGATCGCCGAGGCGTCGCCGTGAGATGTTGACGAGATGCACTTGGCGCGAGTGATCCTCCTTTCAGCGGTAGCCCTAGCCGCCGGGTGCGGCGGAGGTGGCAAGAAGGACTCCAGCCACGAGACGTCGATCGGCGTAGCGACCGAATCGGGCCCTGCCGAGACATCGGCGACGAATGAGACTGGGGCCAGCAAGCCGATCGGATGCCTGGATGCGGCCGGGCTATCCAGCGTAGAGGGGCGCGGTGTGGGCCTCTGGAGCGGACGCCACGAAAACCCGGCCTACCGGATCGTCGTCCACAAGCTCGCGAGACCCGCGAGAGCGCCGAGGGTCGTCGCCGGGGAATACGCGATCACGGGATCGTTCAAGGTCGTCGCCGTAGCCAGAGGTCTACGAGGCAACGACGGGATCCAGGCTGACGCGCTCGTTCAGATCGTCGCGGACTGCTTGGGCGGCTAGCGCCACACCTTTCCCGTTAGCGTGCTGACCGTGTAGCTCGCGTTCTCGGACTCGTTGCCCCTGCCCTGAAGCCCTTTGTAGGTACCGGTCGCGGACTCAATCCACCACCGCGGCCTCACCGGCCTGCGTGTCGTGTCAATCTTCACCATGTAGCTGATCGCGCCCTTCTTGCCCTTCGTCACGTAGCGAAGCAAGATCACCGAGTCGTCCGGACCGGTCAGTTTGCGATAGGTGGTGTCGGTCCCGTGGTCTGTGATCGCGCCGCTCGCCTTGAATGTGGCCAAGCCCGCGATCCCGCCATCGGTCTAGCTCCTCGCCTGCGGATTCCGTGCGGCGGTGATGACGACCTTCACCGGTTTCTTCTCAGAGGGTGCGGCGGAAGCGGGCTGAGTGTCGTCGCCGCCCGACCAGATTAGGATCGATCCGAGAACTGCGGCGAGGATGACGACGGACGAGACGAGTAGCCCTACCTGCAACCAGCTCGGACGACTCGTCCTACCGCCGCCGGACACGTCGTCTGCCATCGCAAGTGCGATTTGAACGAGTTAGGAAGTCGCTGTCAATACGGTTGGGCGATTAGCGGGTTGGGGAGAGCCGCGCGGTCAGGCTTTCACGAACGCGTGGGCCGGATACACCTCCGGCGGTGTTGTAATGCCCGCCGCGGCCAGGTGCGGACGTAGTTGCTCGCCGAATTTTTGCGCCGCTTCCTCCGATTCCCAGACATCGACGACACGGAAGCCGTCCGGTCCGTCCCCGGCGGCGTGGACAAGCAGTCCTTCGACCGGCCAGTCCGAAGGTGAGTCCAGCCGATCCTTTCCCGACACGCTCCGAGCGACTTTGTCGTAACTCTCCTGTGTCACATCCGGTCCCTGATGAACAAGGATTACTGGCATGCCGACCTCCTGCTCGCTTAGCGGGTGAGTCTAATGGCACACCGACCCACTCAAGTTCTACCGTCCTACCAAGTGCGCGACACCCGAGCCTCTTGCCTTGAGCGACCCGCTGTCTAATGCGGGCGGCTCGGGGACTCGCTGGAGGCAACGGCAAAACGACTCTGATCGCCGGCCTCAAGCACTCACGCGCCCCGCGGAGCCTCGAACTCGATCTCGAAGTTTCCGGCCATCCCGAGCGTGTACACGAGATCGACTGGCCCATCGCCACGCACCTGGTAGGCGATGTTCACGCCGTCGACCGTCGTCGCGTAGCGCACCTCAGGCTGTTCCATGTCAGATCGAATCCTTCCGCCCGCACCAGGCGGATGCAAATGTGGACCGGTCGCCCAGCGCGACTTGGCGAGCGTTCGAATACCCAGCGCTCTCTCGCGTTAGCCGGATAGCGGCCGCGCCGGCGCTGCACATCGCCCGGCTGTTTGACAATCGTCAGAGGAGAACGCGCATCATCTGGCTCGCGCGGCTGTGCGGCTGGGCACGGCGGGAGCGAACCAAGATGGGCGAACGCTGGCAGCCCTTTGCCCCGACCCCGGTGGTCATCACCGGCGTATTGGCGCAGGACATGTCGCGGAATGCAAGACTCTCCGTGACGGGTCGTACTCTCGATTGAAAGTGGGTTCGCTGTGGCTGTCGGCATTCGAATCAAGCTCGCGGGAATCACCCAGCAGCAGTTCGACCTGGTACATGACCAGGTCAACCCCGATCGGACGCGGCCAGAGGGGTTGCTCTTTCACGCCTCGGGGCCGATCGACGGCGGTTGGGGGATCATCGACTTCTGGGAGTCACGTGCTGACTTCGATGCCTTCGCTCCACGCATCGTGGAAGGGATGGCATCGGCAGGAATCGAGCCGGAAAGTCCACCGGACATCAAGGAGTTCCCCGTGCACGAGATGATCGGTGCTTAGCGCCCGCACCCTGCCGCTCGCGCCGATCTGGGACAGAGGCTCGGCACGATCAACGTTTGATTCCGCCGCGTTGCTGTTCGCTTCGATCCCGGTGGCCGTCACCGCCTGACCCCGGCTCCAACGCGCTTGATTGTCGTCGTGGCGAGACGGCGACGAAGCGGCGGCATGACGCCCACGCGGCCGTGTTCTGCGGGTCAGGCTGCGGTGAATTCGGGTTGTGGCTCCCGCTTCGATAGCCACGTAGCGAGCGCGTGAACGACGGCCAGACCGACGACGAGCAGGGCGACACCTGCCAGGATCTGGAAGCCGCGTTCCTCGGCCTCGAAGCCAACCCCACCCGGTGCGGCAAGCAGCAGCACGAGCGCGAACGTGTACAGGCCGTACATGAGCCAGTAGGTCTTGGCCTGCGTCAACGCGACGACGAACGCGACGACGCCGATCGCCGTCAGCACCCATGCGGGAGGCGACACCAACGCAACGGGTATCACGGCGACGACCCCAAGCGCCGTGCCGACAGCCTTCCCACGTATCCGGTCGCGCTTCCCCATGATGATGTACAGCACGAGGATGAGCACAGGCTCGGGAACCCAGTACGGTTCCGTCCATCCGAGCGCGACGCCGAGCGAGGCGCTGGCAGCCATCACTGCGCCGAACCCGAGCGCGACGACCGCCGCCACGGGGGCGGAGAGCCGCTCGCCGTCCACAACCTGGGGAACGCCGAACCGACGCGCGAGCACGACGCCGTAGAAGGTTGCGATCCCGACGATGAGGCCGTAGACCGTCGCGTTCCTCGCAGAGGCTTCCGGCACGACGAAGGTGGCCGCGTACGGAACCATGAGTAGCGGCGCGAACCAGCCGAACCCGATTCCGGCACCCGCGATCACTCCGACGGTCGCGAGCAGAGCCGCCCACCACCAGTCGTACGCCGTGAACGCTCCCAGCCCCGCCGCGAGTCCCATCATCGGGGCGAGACGGCTCATCCGGCGAGTGCCGCCGAGTTTCGCACCAACACCGCCAAGGACAACCCCCGTCCACATCGCCGTGAACCCGAACTCCCCGACGAGCGCCCACATCAGAACCGCAGGCAGGACGACAGCAACCAATAAGGCAGCAAGGATGTGCAGCGTCCGTCGTG
Source organism: uncultured Gaiellaceae bacterium (assembly GCA_963846995.1). Classification (GTDB taxonomy): domain Bacteria; phylum Actinomycetota; class Thermoleophilia; order Gaiellales; family Gaiellaceae; genus GMQP-bins7. The sequence continues at coordinate 334,441 of CAWJYD010000008.1, forward strand.
CGCGGGACGGCTTGGCGGGGGCTGCTCCTGCGTCCACCCCCACCGACGCCTGATTCCTCGTAGCCTCGACCTGCTCGGCCTCGCTCACTTGCACACGCCTTTCAGATGCTCTCCCGCACGAGTATAGGAGGGTGTTTGCGCGGAGCCGATCCCGAGCTCGCGAGCAACCTACGGATCGAGGAGCGCGAGCTGGAAGCGGGCCGCCTGGAGGACGAGAACGGGAATCAGAGCAAGAGTGGCGGCAAGAACGAACGGCTCCAGCGGTGTGTGCACACGACCGGATGCGTCCTGAGTCCACATGCCGCCCGGTTCGTCGTTGTACGTGGTGACCCTGCCACTCGGGTGGCAAGCTCATTGCGGCCGCCGAGACGATAGGCGGTGCGTGAGCCTGTACATGACGCCTTCGGGTCGGCAGGTGGCACCCGGCTTCCCGGACGAGCTCGCTGACTGGCCCGACCTCGCGAGGGCCGTCGCGAACGCGACCCGGCTCGAACGGGAGTTCCACGAAGCGGACGCAGGTCATGTGGCCGCCAAGAGCGCCCTTGACGGTGCGGTCGCAGAAGATCGTGCTCGGCTTGCGGAGGCGAAGCTAAAGGGTCGGAAGCGACTCCCCGACGCCCAGGGCATTGATGCGGCGAAGGCCGCTCTCGACGAGGCCGAGCGTCAGCGAGACGCCGCCGACGACGCTCGACGGCGAGCCGCGGAGATCGTCTTGGAGACGCTTGAAGAGCACCGCACGGAGTACGTAGGCCTGGCGGAGGAGGCCATCGAACGGGCCCACCACGACGAAGCAGAGGCGCTAACTGCCTACCTCGAATGCGTGGAGGGGAGTACGCGGGCGCGAGAGACGTACGCGTGGATGAGGGACTTTCCGCAGAAGCGCGGCTACCAGCCGAGTACTGCTCCTCTTCGCCATGTCAGTCGTCTCGAGCCGATTCCGTTCTCGGATCTCGTCTATGGGCTGAAGGTGCGTTGCGGTCTCGCGGATCCTCCACAGCAGCGGCTCGGAGGTCACGTGCCACCGGCGGCATGAGCGAGATGAACGACGCAATTCGGCAAGTGGCAGGTCGGCCTTCCCGACCGGTCATTCCTGAGGACGCAGACGCATTCACCCGTTCAGCGGTGACGCTCGGCGTGCCCGACGACCTCGTCGATGTCGCACGCCGACTCGTGGACTCAAGTCTCACCGGTGCCGCGCTTGAGAGCTCGTTGCGGCGCTTGATCGAAGAGCGACCCGGACTCGTCTCGCCGAGACACGTCCTATCTGCACGACCGGAAGGTCTGGACGGGGGTCGTCATGCTCCGCGCCACGAGGACCCCGTCGACATGAACGAACTGATTCGCGCGCTCGCTGGCAAGGGGCCTCAGCCGCTCAGGCTCGCCCCGAACGGAATTCCGCTTAGCGTCGAGTAGAACCGGGCCCTCGACGCGCTGCGCGCCTCGGCTCTCTACTTGGGGAGCAATGTGCGAGGGCTTCGGAGCGCGTGGAGTTGTCGAAGGATCCCGACGTGCTTCGCAAGCCGCTGACGCTCGTCGTTCAGCTTCCTGAGTTCGCGCACCTCGACGTCGGTCAACGAGGCCCAGCTTCGGAATAGAAGCGCCATACGCTCGTCACGATCATCCCTTGCCTTGCCAAGCTCGGTGTCATCGAGAGCTGAAAGGTGCGTTGGAAGCTTCTCGATCACCTGGGCGGCAATTCTCAGCGGCCCCATGCACCCGCCCCGTACGGACCCATAGCCGGCTTACTGCGGAGTTGTCCCAACCACGCCCGGATCCTCGTGGACAAGCTACGCGTCACCTGCACAGAGCACCTCGCTTCCGCCGCCCTCGGCGCAGTGGCCAGTGAGGTCAAGGCGTAAAGAGAGGCTCGGGAGGCGCAATTCTAGCCGCTCGCGATGGCGTCGAGGCCCGCCCGCGACCAAGGTTGATTCTGTGCAGCGCTTATCCCCAGCCAGTCTATCTATCGTGTAACCAAGGTTGACAACCAGGAAACCCAGGTTTCCAGGGATTTTTGGCCCAAAAGTAGTCACTGCACACAGGCGTAGGGGTTTCCGCGTTCACCCTTCAGCCTGAATTCGCTACGTGAGGATCGATGAGCCCAGGCTGAAGCTAGACGCGGGCGGACGTGTCAGGTGCGCTTCGTACCGCAAGACGTGCAGCGCGCTTTCGTCGGTTCTCGAGACCGGCCGCCCGGCGGGTGCGCTGCTCGGGGGTGGAGTTGGCGTCGACACGCTTCGTATGGGCAGCCCACCTCGCCTGCTCAGTGCGCGTCATCTGCCGAATCACCAGTTCGCCGGACGCCACCTGCTCCCGAACGACTTCGAGTTTCGCCTCATGCCTGTCGAGATCACGCTCGAGAGTCGTCTTCTTCACTTGCAAAGTGTAGCTGCTTCAAAGTTCGTTGCATATTACGAGGGCTGCAAGCGGGTTGCTAAGTCGATCTGCAGCGAGAAGCGCGTCTCCTTCATCTTCAGCTGACAGCCCTCGAGGCACCGGAGTGACGCTCAGGACGTGCGTGCCGCAGCGTCGGAGTCGGACGCACGTCGGAACCTCAGTGTCCTCAGCGTGAACAGGATGGCCGCGAAGCCCACGATGACGTCGACACAGGTGAGGGTCAGTTTCATGCCGACACTGAATGCGACGAGTGCCGTACGGGTTGCGCTTCCCCGGAGGGTGTAGACGAGGAGCGCTTGCTGCGTCCCGAGCCCACCGGGGCTGATCGGCACGAGAGTGGCAAGGCTCTCTGCCGCCTGCACCAGGAGAACGTTGCGAATCGACTGCTCTATCCGAAACGCGCCGAGCATGAACCAAATCGTTGCGAGGCGGAGCGCCCACTCGGCGAGCTGCCAAGCAACGACCGTACGCAACCACCGCGCTGGGGTGCGGACGACCGTGAATGCCTGACGGACACGCTGCCTGAATGCTGCGACATTCGCTCTGATCCAGAGAGCGAGCGCGAGGACGCCGAATGCGAGCGCGACCAGCGCGATCTCCGAGAATGTCCCATGCCGGAGAAACCAGCCAAAGTCGAAGCTCGGCAGGTACGGGAGGACATCGAGGCTCGGCAATACATCCTGCGTCACCGCCCACGAGAAAAGCGCGACGACGAATAGCGCGTCGATGATCGCGAGCACAAGGCTCGAGCTGACGAGTGTCGTGTACGTCGACGCCTTGATCGAACGATGCGCCAGTGTGACGCGCAAGACATCTCCCATGCGGGCGGGGAAGAGCGCGTTGACCCCAGCGCCGGCGACATAGGCGGCATACAGAGGTAGCCAGCCAACGCGCTCCGCGGGATAAGCCGCAACAAGAACATTGCGCCACGCGCGACTCGCGCACATGGTCTTCACTAGGTGAGAGCCAATAGCCAGCGCGAGCGCGACGCGATCGACCGAAGCGAGGTAGTCCCAGAACGCCGAGATGGCGTCGAGAACGGCTCCCACTCACTCACGGTACCCCGCGATGCATGTTCGCCCACGCCTTTTTTTGTCCGATACGCACCGTGATGTGCGCAGTCCCTTGCTGCACCACGCGCGCAATCCAGGCAGCGTGATGGCCGACAGTAGGTCGTCGGCGGCCATCACGCCTGGTAGAGCGTCGGCATCTGGATTCGCGCGGAGAAGCTCGACTCGATTCTCGCCGGTGCACTACTTGTCTGCTTGGAGAAGCGAGCCCGAGCCGAGCTTCTTGGCCGCGCGCTTCTCGCTACGTCGCTCCTTGAGGGTCTTCTGAGGCTTTTGCTTCTGCTGCTTCTTCGGTTTCTCGGAACTCTTGCTCATGAAGACCTCCCGGCCGTCCCCTGCTCAACGCCAGCGTGAACGAAGTGCTGGCCCCGCAGTGTCGAATCCTGTTCGCCTGGGCTCCTACGTCTCGCGCGCCATAGCGCGTCGGGAGATTGCGGGCTTTCGGCCGGGGTTCTGGCAGCAGGGCCAGTCGAACGAGTGTACTCCTCCTTGCTCGTTGACGCCCGCGCGGTGCGGAGTGTTCAGGCGGCCCTGCTCGGCCCATCCTCCAGGCGGTCGATGTAGTCGTTCAGCGAGTCCTGTACTTCACGCAACCGAGCGGGCACCCAACGTTCAATCACCGTGAGGGTGACACGAGCCTCGGGTAGCGACGTTCCAATCGTCGCGGTTCCTGCCACGACGCCGCGCTCGAGACGCTCAGCTACACCGATTCCAATCGGGTCGCCGTAGGAACGAAGACGCCGTGCGAGCTCGCAAGCTTCCTCATTCGAGATCGGCACCCCTCGAACTCGCACGCCCGATCCCATTGGTCGACCCTACACGAACATACGTTCTACTTCAATTCGTTCGTTCGGGACTGACGGATAACCCGGACGCCGGAGATCTCTATTCGCCAGAAGGATTGATCGCAGAGTGAGCCGGAACCGCCGCCCCCATGAGCCGTCGAAGTCGGAGGCGGGCTGCCAGCTGGGAAGAGGACCTGGCCGAAGCGCTCGCGTCCCGGTCCGACCCCCTCTTCACCCTGCGCTCCTCCGAGAGCCCTGCCATCGGGAGGAACTACTGACCGGGAGCGCCGCCCCCAAGACTCGTTAGGGCCATACGGCGTAGGGTGAGGTCTTAAGTAGAAGCTCCTCCCCCGCCTTGACCATGCCGAGCCAATGCGTTGGCGGAGCGGAAGGAGCGCATTGCCTCGCACCTTGACCATCGTCTATCCCGACGGGCGTCGTGAGTACTGGTTCACGGACATCGTCTTCGAGCCGGGTGACCTTCTGGATCGGGGGCCTGCGTCGTGGGTTGTCGTGGGCGTGGACGGGAAAAACGCGGCGGGCAAGCACACCACCGCCGTCGTGCGAGCGGGTGGACGGACCGCCAAAGCAGATCGTGCGAGCTAGCTCGCCTCCGTCACCTTGGAGCATCCCGCGACGAACGTCGACCCAGTGACGTGGTCGTGCTCGCCGATGTGCGCGGGGCGCTCGTTGCTGCTCGCGTCGAGAGACTCACGGCGTCGGGCTCGCACGGGCCTGGGCATCCTCCCGTCTAACACGCCGATCCACTGGTGCGTGGTCGCGGGTACTAGGTCGCTTCCCAGAATCGCCCCACGTCGACCAACTAGGCGCGAGGC
>CAWJYD010000009.1:0-386579 GCA_963846995.1 uncultured Gaiellaceae bacterium
CGACAGCGGCGAGATCCTCTTCGACGGGGCTCCGGTGACGATCAGCGGGCCGAAGGACTCGGCCAAGCTCGGCATCGAGGTCGTCTACCAGGATCTCGCGCTCTGCGACAACCTCGACGTCGTGCAGAACATGTACCTCGGCCGTGAGGAGCGCGACTGGTTCTGGCGCCTGAAGGAGCCACCGATGGAGCAGCACACGGCGGAGACGCTCAAGTCGCTCGCCGTCACGACGATCCGGTCCACCCGACAGCTGGTTGCCTCGCTCTCGGGTGGCCAGCGGCAGTCCGTTGCGGTAGCCAAAGCCGTGCAGTGGAACTCGAAGCTCGTGATCCTCGACGAGCCGACGGCCGCGCTCGGGGTTGCGCAGACGCGTCAGGTTCTCGACCTCGTCAAGCGCCTCGCCGAGCAGGGCCTCTCCGTCGTGCTCATCTCGCACAACCTGCACGACGTTTTCGAGGTCGCGACGCGGATCACCGTCCTTCGGCTCGGTCGCGACGTCGGCATCTACGAGCGAGACCAGACTACGCAGCAGGAGGTCGTGCACGCGATCACCGCCGGTGTGCCGACGAAGGTCACCGGGATCTCGGAGAACGTGCCGGAGCTCGCGACGTGACTGAGATCGAAGCCGAGATCGCCGCACCCGGCATCGGGCTCCCCGAGGGGGATCAACCCGAGACAGAGAAGGGGATCTGGCAGCGGGCGCTCGACAACGTGAAGACGGGGAACCTCGGCGTCCTGCCGATCGTCCTCGGGCTCATCCTCATCGTCGTCTTCTTCGGCTTCAAGGCCACTAATTTCTTTACCGCCGACAACTTCAACAACATCATCATCCAGACGGCCGGGACGGCCATGCTGGCGTACGGCGTCGTCTTCGTCCTCTTGCTCGGCGAGATCGACCTCTCGATCGGGTACCTGAGCGGCCTCGCGGCGGTGTCGGTCGCGGAACTCCAACTGCCCGGGGGGGACCATGACGCGCCCTTCGGGATCGTCGCGCCGATATCGGGACTGCTCGCGATCCCCATCGCGATCGGCATCGTGGCGGCCCTCGGCGCCGGGCAGGGTGCCATCGTGGCCAGGGTCGGCGTGCCCTCCTTCGTGGTCACGCTGGCCGGCCTGCTGATCTTCCAGGGCGTGATCCTGCACTTACTCGAGGTCAGGGGCACGATCCTCATCCAGGACCACTGGATCAACGACACGGCCTACTACTACTTCTCGGAGATGTGGGGGTGGATCATCGCCGCGATCGTCACGGGCCTCTACGCGGTGACGATCCTGGTTCAGGTCTTGGGCCAAAGGCGGGTGGGCCTCACGGTACGAAGTCCCTGGCTCATGGCAGCCAAGGTGCTCGGCGTCGCCGTCGCGAGTTTCGGCGTCGTCGCCATCTGCAACCACGCCGACGTCCCGAAGGGTCTCCCGCTCGCCGGCGTCCTGGTGCTCATCTTCCTCGTCGGGCTCACCTACCTCGCGAAGCGCACGCCGTTCGGCCGTCACGTCTACGCGGTGGGCGGCAACGCCGAGGCCGCGAGGCGCGCCGGCATCAACGTCCCGCGCATCCGGATCCTCGTGTTCATGATCTCCGGCGCGATGGCGGGGGTCGGCGGGATCATCCTCGCCGCGAACGTGAACTCCGTCGACCTGAACGTGGGCGGCGGGACGCTCCTCCTGAACGCCATCGCGGCCGCCGTCATCGGCGGCGTGAGCCTCTTCGGCGGACGCGGCGAGGTGCGCGGCGCGCTCCTCGGCGCACTCGTCATCGCAACGGTCTCGAACGGCCTCAACACGGCCGGGTACAGCAATGGGACGATCTACGTCGTGACGGGCGTGATCCTCCTGCTCGCGGTCACGCTTGACACGATCGCGCGCCGCCTCCAGGTTCGCTCGGGCCGCTAGCCGGCGTAGCGCTCGGTGCGCCGCCAGGCGTTACGTCCGATCGCGGCGCCCAGCCGCTTGCCCGCGGCGGCGTCCGCGGCGGTCTCCGTGCCGGCGCGGACGGGGGCGCTCGCCGCGGCTTCTGCCGCGCCGCGGTACGACCTTCCGGTCGCTGCCCGCAGGATCTCGGCCGCTGACCACGCGAACGCGCTCTCGTCGGAGACCCAGCCCGGGTACGGCGGCGTCGCCTCGCGTGGCGTCCACCGCGTCCCGAGCACCCAGCCGCGCCCGGTCCTGACGGCGACGTCGCCGACGTGCGCCGCAAGCGCCGCGTGCCGCCCGCCTGGAGCGCTCGACGCGCGCGTGACGAGCTCGACGAGGCCCGGAACGAGCGGAAGCCCGTCCGGGCTGTACGACGCTGCATGCTTGTCGCTCGACTGGCCCGCGAACGCGAGTGCGCGAACCATCGAGATTGGCCGCACCGACTGATATTCGCGCTTCGCGTGCCAGGAGGCGACCGCGGCATCGTGCAGGGCGCCGTTCAGGGCGAAGTACAGCCTGATGTCCGACGCGAGCCGACGCGCGCCGCGCGGCCCCGACGCGTCGGAGATCGCGTTCGCGACCTCGTTCCAGTGCGCGGGCGTCGATGCCGAAGTCGACCCCCGGCCGCCGCGTGCCGGATCGCGTCGACGGCGGCATCCTCGTAGGCGGCCGAGGAGGGATCGCCCGTCGGCGGCGCTCCGGGATCGATTGCGGAGAGGTTCTTCGGAAGCGCAAACGGCCGCACCCGGCCCCACTGCGACCCGACGAACGTCTGCACGCTGGCGGGAACCGGGAGCCCCGCCTGGACGACGACCTCGCCGAGAGCGAGAGGCTGCCAGAACGTCCGGTCGTGCATCGTGCCGCCGGGCTGGGAAACGACGAGCGGCTCGTTCACCGGCGTATAGCCCATATCCACGTAGTGCTGCGCCTCGAGCGAGCCGTCGCTCCGGCCGTAAGCGATCGTGGCGGCGGCGATCCGGTTCCCGAGAGCGGCCGGGCTGTCGCCGCGCGTGTCGGTGAAGTCCGGCCGGTAGCAGAGTGCGCGCAGCGTCGCCGTCAGCCGGGCGAAGGACGCGCGCACGTTGCTGCCGTAGGAAGCGCGCCACAGTAGGAGCCGGTACGCGGCGTAGCTGAGCGCCGCACGCCGGGCTGCAGCGACGTCCGGGGCGTGGAGCTTCTCCGTCGGTGAAGTAGCCGCGCGCCTTCGGGTCGAAGGCCGCCCACGCGTCCCACATCGCCGCGGACAGGTGGAAGAGGTCGCGCGCCTGCTCGGGGGTGGGCTCGCCGCGCGACACGGCCGCGCCGCCTCGTCCCAGACGCGGGCGGCCGAGCGATCGGGGCGAGGGAGGAACGGCACCCGCGCGCGAGATACGAGGCCGGGCGCGTCTTGCGGTCAGGGAGCGCCGAGGCTCCCGCACGACGAGGACGCGATCGACCGCGACCTCGGAGAGACGGGTCTCGTCGCCGTCCGGGAAGCGGACGGTGAGGCGGCGCGGCGCGTCGCCGCGCGCCGAGTCCGAAATGGACCGCGGATCCTCCGATGAGAGGTAGCTGCGCCCGGCCTGCACCTCGCGCACGAGGCTGCGTCCGTCGTCGAGCGTCGGCCGTGACGACCGCGCCCGGCGCGAAGGTCGGCAGGCGACACCTCGAGCCAGTGTCGTTCGGCGACGGGGTCGTGTGTTCCGCAGCAGGACGAGCTTGCCGCCGATCGAGCCGACCGCGAGTCCAGCGTCGCCGTTGTTGTCGTAGTCGGCCGCCGCGAGCCCGCGTCCGTTCACGGCAGGCGTTCGCTCGGCCACGGCGCCGGACGTTCGCGAAGCGAGGCCCGCTCCCTGAGCCGCGACGTTCTCGAGGATCTGCAGCACGTCCGAGCATCGTTCGCCAGGTTCGTGACGGGAATGCGCGCCGTTCGCCAGCGCGAGATCGAGGTCGCCGTCGAGGTCGAGGTCGGCCCACGACGCGCCCCACCCCGGTCGAGCTGCGCGCCGAGCGCGGCGGGGAACTCGGAGCGTGCGTCCGCGAACGCGGGCGCCGTGCTCGTGCCGGCGGTGTCGAAGGCGGCATGCAGCTGGTGCCGCGAGTTGGTCACGAAGAGGTCGGTCCGTCCGTCGCCGTAGAAGTCCTGCGCGGCGATCCCCATGCCCGCGTTAGGGTCGGCGACGCCCTGGCGTCTCGCGACGTTCCTCGAAGCGGAAGCCGAGGCTGCTCGGGATCCGCCCTCGCGCCCTTGCCAGGGCGACGTTCTCGTACAGCTGGTTGGGATCCTCGTCGTTCGCGACGTAGAGGTCGGGGCGACCGTCGCGGTTGAAGTCGGTGAACACGGCTCCGAGGCCGTGTCCGAACTTCGCCCTCTCGAGCACCCGCCTGCCGCGCGACCTCGCGGAAGGTCGAATGCCCGTGCTCGTCGTTGCCCTCGTTCAGGTAGAGGAGGTCACGGACCGGCGCGTGGTCGGACGGGAATCCGGCTGCCGGGTCCACCACGTGTTCGGGTCGGTGTAGGCGGAGACGAAGAGGTCCGGACGCCCGTCGCCGTTGACGTCGCCGACGACGGCCGCGGTGTGCCAGCCGAACGCCTTGATGCCCGCCTGCGCGGCGCCTTCGGTGAAGGTTCCGTCGCCGTTGTTCCAGAGGAGCGTGTCGTAGGATCGTCGCCACGTTGTAGCCGGCGTCGTCACGTAGAGATCCGTGTGCCCGTCGCCGTTGAAGTCCGCCGCGACGCAGCCGTCTCCGCGGATGGCGAGGTCGGCGCCGGCACGCGCTGAGACGTTCACGAACCGGCCCCGCACGTTGTGGAAGAGCGCAGTTCGCGCGAGGCCCCGTGCTCTCCGAGCGGGCACGATCCAGTCCGCATACGAGTTGACGACGAAGAGGTCGAGCCAGCCGTCGCCGTCGTAGTCGAGCCAGCAGAGCCCGCCTCCCATCATCGCCGTCGTGTCCGTGGACATCCCGTAGCGGAACGCTCCCTGCCGGAAGTCGAGGCCGACCTGCGACGCGACGTCGTGGAGTCCGAACGCCGGCGAGCGGGCCGGTCGCCTGCACGGTGTCCCCCAGGGCGGGCGCCGCGGTCGCGGAGGCGTCGCTCGCCACTCCGTCCGAGCCGACGATCACGTAGCGCCCTCCCGCGAGCGCGACCTCGAGCGAGCGGGTGAACGGGATCGGCGGCTTCCGCTCGACGAGCCTCGGGGGCCGGCCGCGATACACGGCGATCTGCTCCGTCCCGCGCAGCTTCACGAGGATCTTCGGCGGCCCCTGGCCCTCTCCGCGCCCGAGGGAGATGTGCGCGCTGTCGACCGCGTACGTCGGGGCGACGATGCTCCGCCCGGCCGCGGCGCGCAATGCGGCTCTGCAACGCGGTGAGCCACGTGCCCCCGGCCGCGACCGTCGCCCGCTGGGGGTCGCGCAGGCGGAGTGCGTCGGACTCCGCCTGGAGATCGAGGACGACGTCCTGGGCGATTCCACGCGCCGTCTGCTCCCCGACCTGCGAGGAGACGCCTGCGGCGGCGTCGAGGGTGACGGCCGGAACGGCGCCGGTCGGGAGCGCAGCTGCCGCCTCGGGCGGTCGCGTCGGGATCGCGTCGAGCGCGACGAGCGCGACCGCGACCAGCGCGGCAAGCCCGAGCACCGCCGCGACGCGCTGCGGGCGGGCGACGAGGCGCGGGCTCCACGTCCGCAGTGCGTCCGCCGGAGAGCCGGCGGCGGGCAGCAGGCGCTCGAGCAGCGGACGTCCCAGGCAGACGAGGGTCAGCGCGCCGAGGATCGCGACCTTCGTCGCGAACTCCGTCGTCTGCGGCGCGATGAGCAGCGTCGCGAGGACTCCGACCGAGACTGCGTAGACGAGCCGAGCAACGCGCCCTCGCGGGATCGTCTGCGGGTCCGTGATCATGAAGAAGAGGAAGATCAGGACCTCGGGCGAGGTCACGAGCAGCCACCAGAACGCCCAACCCGAGATCGGCCCGAGGTGCCAACGGGCCGTGATCGAGTGGCCGCTCGCCGCGAGCACCGCTATTCCGGCGGCGAACGTCGCCCAGAAGGCGACGGCGATGACGAGCAGACGGAGCCGCGAGAGGATCGTCAGCCCGCCGACGACGATCAGGCACACGGCAAGGGCCATCCACACGGACATCGGGCCCCACCAGAAGTCGAGCGGCTCCGCCCGGCCCTTTCCGAGGATGAGGAAGCAGAGGACGAGCCCGAAGTTCGACGGGTTGAAGAGGTGCCGGCCCTCGAAGCGGATGACGTGCTTCGAGAGGAGCGCGACGGCAGCCGTCGCGGAGAAGATCCACGCGCCGTGGAGACTCCACCAGTCGCCGTGCGGCGTGCCCGGCACGCGGAGGACGAAGGCGACGCCGTTCCCCGTGAGGAGCGCGCTCGCGGGCCACATGAGGATCTTGTGGCGGAAGAAGGCGATCCCGACCTCGAGCACGGCGCACGTGCCGAGCGCGACGAGGATCTGCGCGATCGAGAGCTCGAACCCGAACGCCGTCTGGCCGAGGACCTGCAGCGTGATGATCACCGCCGCGAGGTGGAGCCGCGGGTCGCGTACCGACGGCAGCAGGATCGGGTAGCTCGTCCCGCGGATCGTCAGCGCCGGCCTGCCGGCAAAGGCTGGCGCGCTCATGGACGGTCATGGTACTGCGCAACTTCGCGAGACTCCTCCCATGCGAGCCGAGCTGCTGCAGCCCACCCGCGTCTACCGCTTCTACCGCGGCGGCGCCCTCATCGACCGCCTTCGCGGAGAGCCGGAGCAGGACGGCGACCGGCCGGAGGACTGGGTCGGGTCGCTGACCCCCGCGAACAACCCCGGACGCGACGATCCGGACGAGGGGCTGTCCCGGCTCGCGGACGGCCGCCTGCTGCGCGACGCGGTCGAGGCCGACCCCGTCGGCTGGCTCGGCGAGGCGCACGTCGCCCGGTTCGGAGTCTCCTCCGGGCTCCTCGTCAAGCTGCTCGACAGCGCCGAGCGCCTCCCCGTCCACTTCCACCCGGATCGCGCGTTCGCACGCGAGGCGTTCGGGTCGGCGTTCGGCAAGACCGAGGCGTGGCTCGTGCTCGACACCCGCGAGGGCGAGGCGGACGTCTGGGTGGGTCTCCGCGAGCCGGTCGCCGAGGCGACGTATCTCGAATGGATCGCGGAGCAGGACACGAACCGCCTCCTCGACTCGCTCCACAAGGTCAGGGTGCGGCCGGGCGACGTCGTCTACGTGCCGGCCGGAGTGCCGCACGCGATCGGCGCGGGCCTGCTCGTCGCCGAGCTCCAGGAGCCGACGGACTTCTCGCTGCTCTGCGAGTGGACGGGGCTTCCCGTTCGTCCGGAGGACAGCCACCTGGGCCTCGGGTGGGAGACCGCGATCCGGGCGCTCGACCTCGGCGCGCGCGAGCCGGTGCTCGAGCTGCCGCCCGAGTCGCGGGCCTTCTTCGGCGCCGACGACGTCCTCGAGCCGGCGGGCCGGTTCGCGATCCTGCTCGTGCTCGAAGGCGAGGGGACCATCGACGGCGCTCCCGCACGTCCCGGGACGGCGTTCGCCGTACCCGCCGGTGCCGAGTCGCTGGAGGTCCAGGGCGAGCTGCGCGTGCTGCGCTGCCTCGCGCCGGACCCGCACGCCGGCTAGCGAGGAGGCTCGTCGAAGAACGGCTCGCCCGGACGCGCGTACGGTCGTGCGGCGTCGAGGTCGAGCTCGGCGCCGATCCCGGGCGCGTCCGGCAGCGCGACGTAGCCGTCGACGATCAGTGGTCCGTCGAGCGTCACGAGCTCGTCGAAGAACGGCACCGACGCTGCGTGCCACTCGAGCGCGAGGAAGTTCGGGATCGAGGCGCACACGTGAGCCGAGGCGAGCGTGCCGATCGGCCCCGAGATGTTGTGCGGAGCGAGCGGGAGCGAGCGCACGTCGCCGTACGCTGCGATCCGACGCGTGTCCGAGAGCCCGCCGACCTTCTGGATGTCCGGGGCGAGGATGTCGACCCCGCCGCGCTCGACGAGCGCGGCGAACGCATCGAGGCGGTAGAGGTTCTCGCCGGTGCAGATCGGCGTCGTCGTGCGCTCGGCGATCCGCGCGACCGACTCGAGATCCTGTGGAGGCGTCGGATCCTCGAGCCAGAGGAGCGGCAGGTGCTCGAGGGCGCGGGCGAGCCGGAGCGCGTCTGCCGGTGCGTAGCGCCAGTGGAGGTCGAAGGCGACGTCCGCCCGGCCCGCGACCGCCTCGACCGTCGCCTCCGCGAGCTCGACCTGGCGACCGAGCTGGGTGGCCGAGATCGTCCGTGCGTACAAGTCCTCGTTCGGCAGCAGAGGGAGGTCGAGGTCGAACTTGAGCGCCGTGAAGCCGCGGCCCGCCATCTCCTGCGCACGCGCCGCGTACGCGCCGGGCGTGTAGACGTCGCCCGCCTCCGCCGGAGCCCAGTGCAGCTCGGGCTCGGTGGCGTGGTCGCCCGGCGCCATCCAGTGGAGGCGCCGTGACACGAGCGTCGAGCTGTAGCTCGTCAGCGCCTCGCCCGCGTGGCAGTCGGCGTAGATCCGCACGCGCTCCCGGAAGCGCCCGCCGAAGAGCTGCCAGAGCGGGACCTCGAGGGAGCGTGCGGCGAGGTCCCACAGCGCCGACTCGATCCCCGAGATCGCGTGGTAGACGGTGCCGCCGCTCGAGACGTGCGCCGTCGCGAGGTGCAGCTTGTGGACGAGGGGCTCGACCTGTCGCGCATCCTCTCCGACGAGGAGCGGCGCGAGCTCGCGGATCGTCTCGGCGAGCCCGGGCGCGCAGAACGCCTCGCCCCAGCCGTGGAGCCCCTCGTCGCCGGAGACGCGCACGACCGTCCAGTCGTAGTTCGCCTCCAGCACGGCCGTCGTAATGCCTGCGATCCGCATCACGCCGCGTGCTCGAGCACGATCTTCGCGACGACGCCCGTGCGGTCGTCCATGAGCGCGAACGCGTCCTCGAAGCGCTCGAGCGGAAAGCGGTGGGTCACGATCGGTTCGAGGTCGACGAGCCGCTCGCGGACGAGCTCGACCATACGCGCCCATGTCTGCGACGTGTAGCCGACGCTGCCGAAGAGCGAGAGGTCACGAAGGGCGATCCGGTCGGCGGGGAGGGTCAGCTCGCGTCCCTGCCCGGCGATTCCGAGCGTCGCGATCCGCCCGCCCTCCCGTGCGATCCGCGTGGAGAGCTCGAGCGCGTCGACGGCGCCAGCCGTCTCTACGACGACGTCGAGGCCGTCGCCGAGCAGACGCGTCGTCTCTGCTTCGGCGTCCGTCGACCGTACGTCGACGACGTCGTCGGCCCCGAGCCTGCGTGCGAGCTCGAGCTCCTCCTCGCGCACGCCATAGGCGACGAGCCTCGCCGGCGCGTGCAGTCGTGCGAGCGTGAGTGCGATCGCGCCGAGGGCGCCGACGCCGACGACGCCGACGGTCTCTGCCGGCTGGATCCGCAAGCGTTCGAGCGCCTTCAGGACGACCGAGCCGGGCTCCACGAGCACCGCGGCGTCGAAGGACACGTGCGCGGGCAGCCGGTGCACGACCCGCGCGGGCACGACCACCAGCTCGCCGAACCCGCCGCCGCGCGTGAAGCCGACCGCGTCGTAGTTCGCGCAGAGATGCGTCTCGCCCGCGTGGCAGCGCGGGCACGCGAGGCAGGGGATGTTGCCCTCGCACACGACCCGCTCGCCGCCCTCGAAGCCGGTGACGCCGGCACCGACCTCGTCGACGACGCCGCTCCACTCGTGTCCGGGGACGATCGGGAAGCGAACCCAGCGCGGGTCGAGCGCTCCGGCCACGATGTCGAGGTCGGTGCGGCAGACGCCTGCCCGCACGCTGCGGACCCGCACCTCGCCCGGTCCTGGCTCCGGCGGCGCCAGCTCGCGCAGGGCGACGTCGTTGGGCCGCTCGACCACGATCGCTCGCATCCGCGTCAAGATAGTGCCGATGCGCCTCGAGCACGCCCTCCTCCAGCTCCACTTCGTCCTCGACAACGCCCCGGCGCCGCTCTCCGTCTGCGTCGTCGACGACCACGGCGAGGTGATCGCGTCGGCGAGCATGGACGGCGCGGCGCCCGACACGCGTCTCAACGCTCAGCGCAAGGCGTACACGGCCGCACGCAGCGACGCGACGTCGACACGGGCGCTCGCGGTGAAAGCGCGCGCTGATGCAGCGGAGCGCGCGAGCTTCGATCCGTTCTTCACCTTCTTCCTCGGCGGAGTCGCGTCGTTCGACGGCGACGTCCGCGTCGGCGCGATCGGCGTCAGCGGCCTTCCGGGTGAGGACGACGACGCCCTCGCAGGCCGGGCGATCGAGGCTTCCGGCCTGACCGTTCACGGCTGAGCACGCGACGTTGCTCCGGCTACCCTGCGGGTACCAACGCTTCGACCAAATCCGAGAGGGAGGATCATGCGAAAGAGCCTTGCTGCAGCCGTTCTCGTACGTGTAGCCGCGCTCGCTGCCCTCGCCGCGCTGCCGGCGTTCGCCGCGACGCCCGTCCTGAGCGGGACGGTCGGCCCGGGCTTCACGATCGTCATGAAGAAGAAGCCGACGAAGGCGGGCAAGTACAAGCTCGTCGTCGCCGACAAGTCGAGCATCCACAACTTCCACCTGAAAGGCCCCGGCGTGAACGTCGCGACGGGTGTGGGCGCCGTCGGCACGAAGACCTTCACGATCACGCTGAAGAGGGGCAGGTACACGTTCGTCTGCGACCCGCACGCGACCGTCATGAAGGGTTCCTTCACGATCAGGTAGCGCTCGTCCTGGTGCGCGACCGCCACGCGGTCGCGCCGGGATGTCTCTCAGTGCACGACGACCTCGAGCGGCTCGATGGAGCCGTTCGGAGATCGTCCAGGCCGCGAGCTCGTCCGTCCTCACCGCGTAGATGAGGTACGGGCGGCCGGCCCAGAGCCCGACGTTCTCGACGTCGGTGCGCGAGGGGCGGGGCGGAGAGGAGAGGTGCGAGTGGAAGACCGCGAGCTCGTAGCCCTCGTCCTCGAGGAACCACGTCTCCGGCGGGACGTCGAGCTCGAAGCGGTAGGGCGAGGCCGCGGCGTTCCGTCCCGGGACGTAGCGCTCGGCGACCCCGTCGCGGAGGACGACGAGCCCGCACGCCTCGTTCGGCGCCTCGGCGTTCGCGTGCTCGACGAGCGCCTCGCGGACGGGCGCCGCGATCACCACCAGACGGAGCGCTCCATCGAGCCCTCGACGTCGTCGGCGCTCCAGAAGTCGGCCGAAAGGTACTTCCACCCGCCGTCCGCGAGCACGCACACGATGACGCCCTCGTCGAGCTCGTCCGCGAGGCGCAGCGCCGCGTGGATCACGGCGCCGGACGAGACGCCGCCGAAGACGCCTTCCCGCTCGAGCAGGAGCCGGAGCCCGGCGACCGCGTCGGCGTTTCCCACGAGCAGCTTCCGATCGAGCTTCGAGATGTCCAGGATCGGCGGCACGTAGCCGTCTGCGAGGGAGCGCAGGCCCATGACCTCGTCGCCGGGCAGCGGCTCGGCGGCCGCGACGACGACGTCGGGAAACGCCTCGCGCAGACGCTCGCCCGCCCCCATGAGCGTTCCACCGGTTCCGAGTCCGGCGACGAGCACGTCGACGTGCTCGAGGGAAGCGACGATCTCGGCGCCGGTGCCCTCGTAGTGCGCGCGCGGGTTCGCCTCGTTCGCGTACTGGAACGGCATGTACAGGCTCGGGTCGCGCTCGGCGAGGCCAAGGGCGACGCGCACCGCGCCGTTCGAGCCCTCCTCGCCGGGCGAGTCGACGACCTCGGCGCCGTAGAGCGAGAGCAGCCGGCGGCGCTCCGCGGTCACGTTCGCGGGCACGACGCAGGTCAGCGGGTAGCCGCGAAGGCGCGCGGCGAGCGCGAGCGCGATGCCGGTGTTCCCGCTCGTCGGCTCGAGCAGGCGCGTGCCGGGCAGGAGCTCGCCGGAGGCCTCGCCCGCATCCAGCATCGCCTTCGCGACGCGATCCTTGATCGAGCCGGACGGGTTCTGGCCCTCGAGCTTCGCGACGATGCGGACGCCCGGCTTCGGAGAGAGGCGCGAGAGCTCGACGAGCGGCGTCGACCCGACGAGGTCGAGAAGCGACGCCGGGATCGTCCTAGAGAGCGCCACCCGCCATGGCGGGGAGGAGGATCACCTGGTCTTTAGTGCCGACGCTCGTCTCGAGCCCGTCGCGGGTGCGGACGTCCTCGCCGCCGACGAACACGTTCACGAACGGCGCGAGCTCGCCGTCCTGCAGGAGCTGCGCGGCGAGCGGCGGGTAGCGCTCGACGAGGTCGTCGAGCACCTCTCCCACCGTCGCGCCATCGGCTGCGAGCTCGCGCGCGCCACCGACCTCGGCGCGGAGCGTGGGTGGGATGCGCACGGCCGCCATCAGATCCGCACCGGCGCGTTGCAGAACTCGACGTAGTCGACGTACTCCGTGATCGTCGGGTGGTCGCCGCAGACGGGGCAGTCGGGGTTGCGGCGCACCGAGACCTCGTCGAGCGTGGTGCCGAGCGCGTCGAAGAGCAGGAGCCGCCCGGCGAGCGAGTCGCCGCGGCCGAGCACGAGCTTCAGCGCCTCGTTCGCCTGGAGCGAGCCGATGATCCCGGGGAGAACACCGAGGACGCCGCCCTCCGCACAGCTCGGCGCGAGCTCCGGCGGCGGCGGCTGCGGGAACAGGCAGCGGTAGCACGGTCCGCCGGCTGCAGGGTCGAAGACGGTGACCTGGCCCTCGAAGCGGAAGATCGAGCCGTGGACGACCGGGATGCCGCTCCACACCGACGCATCGTTCACGAGGTAGCGGGTCGGGAAGTTGTCCGCGCCGTCGACGATGACGTTCCAGCCGTCGTTCAGGATCCGGTCGACGTTGTCGGAGCCGAGCCGCTCCTGGAACGCGACCACGTTCACGTCCGGGTTGAGCGCCTCGAGCGTGCGCTTCGCGGAGGCGACCTTCGGCTCCCCGAGTCGCTCGGTCGAGTGGACGATCTGGCGCTGCAGGTTCGACTCGTCGACGACGTCCGCGTCGACGATCCCGAGCGTGCCGACCCCCGCGGCCGCAAGGTAGAGGGACGCGGGCGACCCGAGCCCGCCCGCCCCGACGAGAAGGACGCGCGAGTCGAGCAGGCGCTGCTGGCCCTCCTCGCCGACCTCGGGGATGAGCAGGTGGCGGCTGTAGCGCGAGCGCTGCTGGGGCGTGAGCACGCGCGGAGTCGTCACCTCGAAGCCGTTGCGCTTCCAGTCGGAGAAGCCGCTCGCGAGGTTGACGACGTTCTCGTAGCCGAGCTCCTCGAGCGCCTTCACCGAGAACGCGGAGCGGCTGCCGGCCGAGCAGTAGACGACGAGCGGGCGGGTCTTGTCGGGAACGAGGCCTTCGATCCGCTGCTCGAGGCGGCCGCGTCCCGTGTAGATGGCGTCCGGGATGTGGCCCTCGTCCCACTCGTCGGGCTCGCGAACGTCGACGAAGAGCGAGCCGTCGCGCGACTCGAGGCGCTCGTGCGCCTCGAGAGTGGAGATCTCGTCGATCTCCGACCTGACCTGTGCGAGCAGTTCGCGGTACGTCGCCATTACTTTCCGAACTATAGCTTCGAGGGCCCCGGCTACCGTTCGGCGGTGTCTGCACGGCGTCGCATCGCGCTCCTCGTCGGGGCGGTCGCTGCCGCGGCGGTCGCGGTCGTGGCTGTCGCGGTGCTCTCCGCGGGAGGCGGCTCGGCCGGTGCGCCGACGGAGACGACGCCGAAGCTCCGTCCCGGACGCCCTCCGCTCTCGTTCGCGCTCGGGTTCCGTACGGATCCGGAGGCCCGCGATCTGCTGCAAGGGGCCGCTCTGTACCAGCGGGGCGACACTACAGGCGGCCGCCGCCCTCTTCGCGAAGCACGACTCGCTCGACGCGAAGGTCGGCGCTGCGCTCGCAGAGTGGCCGAACGGCTCTCTCGACCGGCTCGAGCAGCTCGCGAAGCTCTACCCGGACTCCGCAGTGGTGCAGCTGCACCTCGGCCTGGCGCGGCTGTGGGCGAACCAGGGCGACCCGGTCGAGGCGTGGCAGGCGGTGCTCGACGAGGAACCGGACACGCCGTACGCGCTCGTCGCCGGGAACCTGCTGCACCCGAACCTGCCGCGCGGCCTGCCTGCCTTCATCCCGTCCTTCCCGACACCTGCCTCCGTGACGCGGCTCCCGGCGCGCCGCCAGCTCGCAGCGCTGCGACGCGCGGCGCAGGGCGGCGACCTCGGCGCGCTGCTGCTGTACGGCGTCGGCCTGGAGCGGGTGGGGCAGCCGGTCTCCGCGTCGCGTGTCTTCGACCGGGCGGCCCGCCGGTACCCGCATGACGTGCAGGCCCTCGTCGCGGCGGCCGTGGGCCACTTCGACAAGGACTCCCCGGCCGACGCCTTCGGCCGCCTCGGACCGCTCACGCGCACGTATCCCCACGAGCCGACCGTGCGCTTCCACCTCGGCGTCCTCCTGCTGTGGACGGGCAGGATCGACGCCGCGAAGCACCAGTTCCGCCTCGCCTCGCGGCTCCAGCCCGGATCGCCGCTCGCGCACGAGGCGGCTCGCTACCTCGAGACGATCAGCCGCGCGCGTTCGTAAGACGTCGCTAGTTCGCGGCGACCCCGACGACGTGGCCCTGCGCATCGGCGAACACACCGAAGGTCACACCGGGGACGCTCTGCGCCGGCTGGATCGTCCTTCCGCCGAGCTGCTCGGCTCGTGCGAGTGTCGCCTCGACGTCCTCGACGCCCACGAAGAAGAGGACGGCATCGGAGCCGCCCTGCAGGGGCCCGATCGCGGTCGGAAGTGCTCCTTGGACTCCCGTGTCCGCGAACGTGTAGCCGGGGAACGCGCCATCGGAGTACGTCCAACCGAAGAGATCTCGGAAGAACGCGCGCGTTGCGTCGGGGTCGGCTGAGCGGATCTCGGCATGGATGACTGGGTGGGCCATGACAACCTCCTCGGCTGTACGTCGACGATTCGGACTGTTGTGAGAGCGACGAACGGACCGTCCGAAAATCGACACGGGCCGGACGCTGCCGCGCCGCGGCTGCTTTGACGACCGCCGCCCGCCCAACTACGGTGTGAGCGCTGACGAGGAAGGGGGCGGTCTGGCCGCTGACGACACGCAGAGCGCGACCACTCGCACGCCTCTCGAAGAGGTGCTGGCGAGTGACGAGGGACAGCGCCTGCTGGAGGTCGGCTACCGCACGGGGCAACTCGATGCGGACGAGCTCGCGCTCGCCCTCGACGAGCTCGATCTCGAGCCCGCGCAGATCGACGAGTTCTACGCTTCGCTCGAGGAGGCGCAGATCGCGGTCGTGCACGCCGACGTGCCCGACGAGGCGCAGCCGGAGGTCGAGCCCGAGCCGGAGATCACGACGGACGCGCTGCAGCTCTTCCTCAAGGACATCGGCAAGGTTCCGCTCCTCACTGCCGCGCAGGAGGTCGAGCTCGCCAAGCGAATCGAGCGCGGCGAGCATGCCGCGAAGCAGGCGATGGTCGAGGCGAACCTCCGTCTCGTCGTCTCCATCGCGAAGCGCTATCGGAACCAGGGTCTGCCGTTCCTCGACCTGATCCAGGAGGGGACGATCGGGCTCGTCCGCGCGGCCGAGAAGTTCGACTACCGCAAGGGCTTCAAGTTCTCGACGTACGCGACGTGGTGGATCCGGCAGGCGGTCGCGCGGGCGATCGCGGACAAGGGACGCACGATCAGGATGCCCGTGCACGTCGTCGAGAAGCTCAACCGGATCATGCGCTCGGAGCGCAAGCTCCGTGCCGAGCTCGGCCGCGAGCCGCTGGCGGTCGAGATCGCCCGCGACGTCGAGATGACGGTGGACGAGGTCGACCAGATTCGGCGGAGCGCGCAGATCCCGGTGTCGCTCGAGAAGCCCGTCGGAGACGACGACGAGTCGGAGTTCGGCCACTTCCTCGCCGACGAGTCGGCGCCGCTCCCGGACGAGCTCGCGGAGACGACGCTCCAGCGCGAGGCCTTGCGGACGATCCTCGGCGCGCTCTCGGAGCGCGAGCGCACGGTGCTCGAGCTGCGCTACGGGCTCGACGGCCAGCAGCCGCGAACCCTCGACGAGGTCGGCCGTGCATTCAACGTCACCCGCGAGCGCATCCGCCAGATCGAGCACCAGGGGCTCAAGAAGCTCCGGGCGCTCGCCGACGCCCAGCGCGTCCGCGACGTCGCCTAGCGTCGTTGCTCTACCGGCCCGAGGACTTCGAGCCCCTGGTCGACGAGCCCTGGGACGCGAGGCGGATCCGGGCGGGGCTGGAAGAGGTCGTCGCGGACACGGACGCTGCCTTTCGAGGCCCGAAGCTGCTCTGGCGCGCGGACGACTGGGACAGGTGGAGGTCGAGGAGCCCGCAGACGCTTCTGTACTGCGGCGCCGCCGGCGTGCTCTGGGCGCTGGACGATCTCCGGCAGCGCGGACACGCGGAGAGCCGGCTCGACCTCGAGGCGCTCGCCCTGGGCGCGGTCGAGCGCCAGCGGCTGAAGCCCGACTTCGTGAACGCGCCCTTCCTACCGGCGACGCACGAGTCTTCGCTCCTGATGGGGAGATCCGGCTGCTTGCTCACGGCGCTGCGGATCGCGCCGACGCGCGAGCTGGCCGACGACCTCCATCGGCTCGTACGCGGCAACGTCGCGAACGAGACGGACGAGCTCATGTGGGGCTCGCCGGGGACGCTCGTGGCGGCACGCCTGCTGTACGAGTGGACGGGAGATGCGCGCTGGAGTGACGCGTGGGACGAGAGCGCTACGGCGCTCCTCGCACGTCGCGGTGCCGACGGCCTGTGGACGCAGCACCTGTACGGCCAGGTCGAGCGGATCGTCGGCCCGGCGCACGGCTTCGTCGGCAACGTCCTTGCGCTCGACCAGCGGCTGCGCGGCGGTGCCCGGGCGGCGCTCCATCGAGCTGCGAACCGCGTCCTTGCGCGGCTCGCAGTCGTCGAGGACGGCATGGCGAACTGGGCTCCCGCGGTGGAGGAGCAGCTCGTGCACCGGACAGGAGTGATCCGCGTGCAGTGGTGTCACGGTGCGCCCGGAATCGTGACCTCTGCGGCGCACTACCTCGACGAGGAGCTCGTCCTGGCCGGAGCGGAGCTCACGTGGCACGCGGGGCCGCACTGCGACGAGCGGGGGTCGTCGATCTGCCACGGGACGGCCGGAAACGGCTACGCGTTCCTGAAGACGTTCGCCCGAACCGGAGACGAGCTCTGGCTCGGGCGCGCCCGGAGGTTCGCCGTTCATGCGCTCGCGCAGATGCGCAGGCAGCGGAGTGAGCGCGGCCGCGGCCGGTACTCGCTGTGGACAGGCGACCTCGGCGTCGCGCTCTTCCTCGCAGACTGCCTCGACGGTCGCACGGGTTACCCGCTCCTCGACGCCTGACTAGACTCGTCGCCGTGGCTCCGTCGCCCGAGGACCTGCGCACGGCTCTCGCCGAGTTCGTCTCGATCCCGTCCGTCAGTGCCGACACGGCGCACGCCGGC
Organism: uncultured Gaiellaceae bacterium; assembly: GCA_963846995.1. GTDB lineage: Bacteria > Actinomycetota > Thermoleophilia > Gaiellales > Gaiellaceae > GMQP-bins7. The sequence continues at coordinate 17,345 of CAWJYD010000009.1, forward strand.
GACATCGAGGCTGCGGCGAACTGGGTCGCCTCGCGGATCACGGACGGCGGGGGCACCGCCGAGCTCGTGCCCTGGGGGAAGCGTCCGCTCGTCATCGGCGAGTTCGCCGCATCGACGAACGGCGGCGGCGCGCCCACCATCCTCTGCTACGCGCACTTCGACGTGCAGCCGCCCGACCCGCTCGAGCTGTGGAGCTCCCCTCCCTTCGAGCTGACGCCGCGCGACGGCCGTCTCTACGCGCGCGGCGTCGCCGACGACAAGGGGAACATGTTCGTGATGGTCGAGGCCGTCCGCCAGCTCGCCGAGGAGGGCGCGCTGCCGGTCAACGTGCGCTTCGCATTCGACGGCGAGGAGGAGATCGGCGGCGACTCGATCGTCCAGTGGGTCGCGGCGGACGACGGCCCGGCCGACGCCGCGCTGATCCTCGACGGCGGGATGGTGCGCCGTGGACAGCCGACCTTCGCGATCGGCGTTCGCGGGATGCTGTATTTCCACGTCCGCGTCCGCACCGGGACGACTGACATGCACTCGGGGCTGTTCGGTGCGGCGGCGCTCAACGCGACGCACGCGCTCATCTCGGCCCTCTCCGGCGTTCTTCCGCGCCCGGACGGCCGTCTGCCCGATGCGCTCCGCGAGGGGGCGACGGCGCCGTCGCCGGAGGAGCTTGCCGCCTGGGCGGGGCTGCCCTCCGGCCAGGACCAGCTCTCGCACTACGGCGCGGTCCCGATCGCGGCCGGCGCAGCCGAGGAGTTCTACCTCCGCACTTTCGCCGACACCTCGCTCGACGTGAACGGGGTCGCCAGCGGGTCCCCTGACCTCGTCAAGACCGTCCTCCCGGTCGAGGCGCGCGCCAACGTCTCGATCCGACTCGCGCCCGGTCAGGATCCCGACACGATCCGGTCCGCATTCGAGCGGCTGCTGCGGGAGGGTCTGCCCGAGGGCGCCGAGCTCGACATCGCCGTACGCAACAGCGCGAAGCCCGCTCTGACCGCGACCGACGCCGAGGCGATCCGGCTCGTCGGCGCGGCCTTCGAGGAGACCGTCGGGGCGCCGCCGCTGCTCGTCCGCTCCGGCGGAACGCTCCCGATCTACGCGGGCCTCGTCGAGCGCGGGCTCCCGACGCTCGCGACTGGGTTCGGCATCGAGAGCGAGTGCAACGTCCATGCGCCCAACGAGAACGTCCCCGAGGACACCGTCGAGCTCGGGGTCGCGACGATGCGCGAGGTCTTCCTCCGGCTCGGAGGACTCGGTTCCTAGAGCGCCGTTCTCCAGCCAGCTCGCCGAGGAGCTGGCGCCCGACGTCCTCGACCGCTTCCTGCGCTACGCCCGGATCGACACCCAGGGCGCGTACCGGGCCGGCCGTCGGCCGAGCACGGAGAAGCAGCTCGAGCTGTCGCGCCTTCTCGTCGAGGAGCTGCGCGCGATCGGGCTCGACGACGCCGTCCTGAACGAGGCGCACGCCGTCTTCGCGACCCTGCCGGGCACGGCGGGCGCACCGGTCATCGGCCTCATCGCTCACGTCGACACGACGCCGGACGTGACCGCGGACGGCGTCTCGCCGATCGTGCACGAGGGCTGGTCGGGAGAGCCGATCGCGCTGCCCGGCGACCCGCACCAGATCCTCGACCCGGAGGCGCTCCCCGCGCTCGCTGCGCGGGTCGGACACGACGTCGTGACGAGCGACGGCACGACGCTGCTCGGCGCCGACGACAAGGCCGGCGTCGCGGAGATCATGGCTGCGGTCGGTTATCTCGCGCGAAACGGCGACGGGCGACCGAGAGCCACCCTCCGCGTCGCCTTCACGGTCGACGAGGAGGTCGGGCGTGGTGCCGAGGACTTCGACCTGGAGACATTCGGTGCCGACGTCGCGTACACGCTCGACGGGAGCGACGTCGGAGAGCTCGAGATCGAGACGTTCTCGGCCGCCTCCGTGCGCATCCGTATCCGCGGGCTCTCCGTGCACCCGGGTACGGCGAAGGGGAAGCTCGTGAACGCGGTGAAGCTCGCTGCCGGTCTCGTCGACTCGCTCCCCGTCGACTCCCTCTCGCCCGAGACGACGGAGCATCGACAGGGGTACGTGCACCCGAGCCGCATCTCCGGCAACGCCGAGGAGGCGGTCGTCGACTTCATCGCCCGCGACCACGACGACGAGCTCCTCGCGCAGCACGTCGAGCTCCTGCGCGAGCTCGGCCGCCAGGTCGAGGTGCGTGAGCCGCGCGCGCGTGTGGAGATCGAGGTCGCGGACTCGTACCGCAACATGCGCCCCTTCATCGAGGAGAAGCCGCGGGTCGTCGAGGCCGCGCTCGAGGCGATCCGGAGAGCGGGGATCGAGCCGCGGCTCGCGATCACGCGTGGCGGCACGGACGGCGCGGTCCTCTCGTCCCGCGGGCTGCCGACGCCGAACCTCTTCACGGGCGGCCAGGAGTACCACTCGGTCCGCGAGTGGGCGAGCGTGCAGGACATGGCTGCCGCAGCCGCGACGATCGTCGAGCTCGCGGGCGTCTGGGCGGAAGCTCCCGCGTAGCGAGGTCGTTGAGGGAGACGTGGCCAGGCTCGTCGGGATCAACCACGTGGCCGTCGAGGTCGGAGACCTGGACGAGATGATCGGGCTCCTCCGTCGCCTCGTCGACGGCCTCGAGCTGCGCGGGCGGAGCGGAGGAATGGCGTTCGTCGACCTCGGCGACCAGTTCCTCGCGCTCGAGCGGGTCGTGGAGCCGGTTTCGGCCGGGCACTACGGCCTCGTCGTGGACGACCAGGCCGAGGTCGTCCGGCGCGCGCGCGAGGCGGGCATGCGGATGGTCGGCTCGCACGACTTCCTCGATCCGTGGGGCAACCACTGGCAGGTCGTCGACTACCGCGACATCCAGTTCGCGAAGACGGATCGAGTCCTGCAGGGCATGGGCCTCGACGGGCTCGAGAAGTCCGAGCGCGCGCTCGCGGAGCTGCGCGCGAAGAACCTCGCCGATTGAGCTCGCCGGCGAGGTCTGTGCTCGTGACCGGCGCCTCGTCGGGCATCGGCGAGGCGTGCGCGCTCCGGCTCGCAACGCGGGCTGGCGCGTACTCGGCGGCGTCCGCTCCGAGGAGGACGCCAAGAGGCTCCGCGCGGCCGGATGTCGAGCCGCTTCTGCTCGACGTCACCGACCCGGCGCAGATCGCCGCGGCCGCGGAGAGGATCGGGCCCCAGCTCGACGGCCTCGTCGCGAACGCGGGAATCGCAGTCGCCGCGCCGCTCGAGCTCGTCCCGCTCGACGAGCTCCGGCGACAGTTGGAGGTGAACGTCGTCGGACAGCTCGCCGTCGTGCAGGCGCTCCTGCCCGCGCTGCGCAGATCGCGCGGCCGCGTCGTCCTCATGGGCTCGATCGGAGGACGGAGTGCGCTGCCCTTCCTCGGGCCGTATGCAGCCTCGAAGCACGCGCTCGAGGCGTTCGCGGACGTCCTCCGGGTCGAGCTCACTCCGTGGAGGATCGGCGTGTCGATCGTCGAGCCCGCGAGCGTCAGGACGGCGATCTGGACGAAGGGCGCTGCGCACGCGGACGAGCTGCGCGCGTCGATCCCGCCCGCCGCGGCCGACCTCTACGCGGAGCGGATCACGCGCTTCAGGGAAGTCGCCCTGCAGCGCGGGCCTGGCGTCGACCCGGACGTCGTCGCGCGAGCGGTCGAGCACGCGCTGACGGCGCCGAGCCCGAAGCCGCGCTACGTCGTCGGCCGCGACGCGCACCTGCGCGCGTGGATCGAGCGTCTCCCCACACGTCTGCGCGATCGCGTCATCGCCAAAGTGCTCACCGGATAACGGGTCGTTGCGACCCGCCGTCCTCAGCTACGTGTCGTGGACGCCGCAGCCGAGCCACTCGTGCCCGAAGCGGCGCATCTCGCGGACGACGGGCAGGAGCGCGCGACCTTTCTCGGTGAGCGCGTACTCCACGCGTGGGGGCGACTCCGGATAGCTCTGGCGCTCGACGATCTCCTCGGTCTCGAGCCAGCGCAGCCGCTCCGCGAGCGTCCGCGGGCTGATCCCGGCGCACGATCGCTCGAGCTCGGTGAAGCGGCGCGGCCCTTCGGAGAGATCGTGGACGAGGAGCACCGTCCACTTCGAGCCGACGATCTCGGCGGCACCCGCGACCGAGCAGGTCGGCGCGGCGTGGACGGCGAGCATCGTGCGAGTGGCCACGAGCTGATTGTACGGCGCGTCTCTCACGGTTCGCCCGCTCAGTCCCAGGGCGGCGGGTTGTGCACCCAGCGGCCGCCGACCATGGTCGCGACGACGTCGACCGTGTGGAGCTCCTCCGCCGGGCAGTCGAGCGGGTCGCGCGAGAGGACGACGAGGTCCGCGAGGTAGCCGGGGAGGAGCCTGCCGCGGCGGCGCTCGTCGCCGCTGAGCCACGCGGGGGTCACCGTGCTCGCGACGACGGCGTCCTCGATCGAGAGGCACTCCTCGGGGCGCCAGGCGGGCCGCTCGTCGATCGTCCGCAGCACGCCGGCCCGGATCCCCGCGAGCGGGTCGAGCTCCTCGACCGGCGCATCCGAGCCGTTCGCGAGCAGCGCGCCGGACGCGAGGAGCGAGCGGAAGGAGTACGCACCGTCGACCTGATCCGGCCAGAAGCGCTCCGCGAGGTCGCGGTCGGACGGGGCGTGGCTGAACTGGACGGAGCAGGCGACGCCGAGCTCGGCGAACCGGGGGAGATCCGTGGGCGCGAGGCACTGGGCGTGCTCGATCCGGTGGCGGAGACCGAGTGGCGCCCAGACGTCCCTGGTCGACTCGAACGCGTCGAGCGCCTCGCGGTTGGCGCGGTCGCCGATCGCGTGCACTCCGACCGGCCACCCCAGTCGCGCGCCCTCGCGGATCACGTCGGCGAGCTCCTCGCCGCTCGTGATGACCACGCCCGACCCGTCGAGCATCCACGCCGTCTGCGAGCCGAGCGTGCCGTCCATGAACGCCTTGAGGTAGCCGATCCGCAGAAAGTCGTCGCCGATTCCCGAGCGGACGCCGAGAGCGCCGAGCTCCGGTAACCGCTCGTACGGGACCGACTGCCAGACGCGGAGCGTGAGGCCGTCCTGCGCCGCGACCCGCTGGAAGATGCCCGGCGCGCCCAGCCAGCCGTCCTTGTCGTGGATCGCGACCACCCCGCGGCTCGCGGCGATGCGCAGCCCTTCCCGCGTCGCCTCGACGAACTCGTTCTCGCTCGGCATCGCGAACCGGGCGCGGAACTGCCATGCCGACTCCTCGCGCAGGACGCCCGTCGGGCTGCCCGCGTCGTCGCGCTCGACGACGCCCCCTTCGACCTCGAGCTCGCCGTCGGCCCGGGCGAGCGCGGTGGAGTTGAGCCAGGCGGAGTGGTAGTCCTTCGACCACAGGAGCGCGGGCGTGTCGCCCGTCACCTCGTCGAGCGCCTCTTTCGTCGGCTGGTCGTCCCAGTCGGCGGAGCGCCAGCCCGTGCCGCGGATCCACGACCCGTGCCGCGGATGCGCCCGGATCCGCTCGAGCGCCTCGGCGCGGCCGGAGACCCCCTCGAGCTTCACGTCGTGCTGCGAGAGCGACCACGTCGGGAAATGGACGTGCGAGTCGGTGAAGCCGGGGAGGACGCAGCGGCCGCCGAGATCGACGACGTCGGGAGTCGGGAGTGCCGTCTCGTGCGTGGCGACGCCGCCCGCAACGCGGTCGCCGGCGACCGCGAGGGCGCGAGCCGTCGGGAGCGACGGATCCATCGTCCTGACGATCCCGTTCTCGAGGATCATGCGCGGCGACTGTATCCACGAGAGGAGGCCCGGATGATCGACCACGTCGGCATCGATGTTCGCGACTACGCGAAGAGCAAGTCGTTCTACGAGCGGGGCGCTCGCTCCGCTCGGCTACGGTTGCGTCATGGACGTCGGCGTGGCCTGCGGGTTCGGCCGGACGGCAAGCCCGAGTTCTGGATCGGCTCGCGCGGAGAGCCTCAGCGCGGCGTGCACATCGCGTTCGTCGCCTCCGACCGTGCGAGCGTGGACGCCTTCCACGAGGCGGCGCTGGCCGCAGGCGCCACCGACAACGGCTCGCCCGGCCCGCGCCCGCTGTACCACGAGCACTACTACGGCGCGTACGTGCTCGACCTCGACGGCAACAACGTCGAAGCCGTGTGCCACTCGCCGCAATAATCTCGCTGTGCCCTGGGAGCCGCTGACCGACGAGCAGCTCGAAGTCCGCGACCTCGTCCGGACGATCGCGCGCGACCGCATCGCGCCGCGCGCTGCCGAGATCGACGAGTCGCACGAGTTCCCGTGGGACGTCGTCGACCTGTTTCGCGAGCACGGCATCTTCGGGCTCCTCTTCGACGAGGACGTCGGCGGCACGGGAACCGGGACGCTGCTGGCGCTCGTCGCGATCGAGGAGGTCTCGAAGGTCTGCGCGACGAGCGGGCTGATCCTCGCCGTGCAGGAGCTCGGCTCGCTCGGGCTGAAGCTTGCCGGGTCGGAGGAGCAGAGGGCGCGCTTCCTGCCCGGCGCTCGCGTCGCGGGGAGATCGCTTGCGGCATACGCGCTGACCGAGGCCGGCTCCGGCTCGGACTCGGCAGCGATGCGTACGCGCGCACGCCGCGAGGGCGACGAGTACGTCCTCGACGGCTCGAAGCGGTTCATCACGAACGCGGGCGTCGCTGGGCTCTACACCGTATTCGCGAAGACCGACCCCGAGGCGGGCCACGCGGGCATCTCCGCCTTCGTCGTCGAGTCGGACACGCCGGGGTTCGAGGTCGCGCGGCTCGAGCCGAAGATGGGTATCGCCGGCTCCACGACGGGCGAGCTCACGTTCGACGGCGCGCGCATCCCCGCGGCGAACCGACTCGGGGAGGAGGGGGAGGGCTTCCGCATCGCGATGCGCATCCTCGACCGCTCGCGGCCGGGTGTAGCCGCGCAGGGTCTCGGGATCGCCCAGGGTGCGACGGACTACGCACTCGAGTACGCGCGCACGCGGGAGACGATGGGCCGCCCGATCGCGGAGCACCAGCTGGTCGCGGGCAAGCTGGCCGACATGGAGACGCGCTGCGAGGCCGCCCGCGGCCTCCTCTACCGCTTCGGCCGCATGGTCGACGAGGGCGCCGACGACGCGGAGCTGACGAAGGCATCGGCGATGGCGAAGCTCTACTGCACGGACACCGCCATGGACGTCACGACCGAGGCGGTGCAGATCCTCGGCGGCTACGGCTACATCCGCGAGTACCCAGTCGAGCGGATGATGCGCGACGCGAAGATCACGCAGATCTACGAGGGCACCAACGAGATCCAGCGGCTGGTGATCGCGCGCGAGATGCTCAAGGAGTCGCGCGCCTTCCTCCTCGCGGGCATCGCCTAGACAGGCGCGAGAGCGGGGCCCGGGGGAAGGAGCCCCGCTCTGCGCCAGCCAGTGGCCTAGGACGCCGTCCTTCCCGCAGTGGACGAGCGCGTTCAGGCAGTCGTTCACGAGCTTCTTGAGCGCTCCCGGGTTCCAGGAGTTCAGGAAGTCCGCGTGCGCGCTGAACTGACCCATGGAGGAGAGCGTGAAGCCGTCGCCTCCGAGGGTCGGGTAGCGGAAGATCTCGGTGATCTGGGGAACCGAGATCGGGTGCGTCGAGGGGCACATGCCCTTCGTCGCGTACGCCATGTGGCTCTTGTGGTCGGCGCTGTCGAGGTTCCGGCCGTCCCAGCACTCGGGGAAGCGCACGTGCAGGCGCAGGAACGAGCCCTTCGTGTCAGGGCACGTCGGAACCGTGCTCGACGGCGGCACGCCGGCGTCGACGCCGCAGTTCCAGTACGTGACCTTCGGATCCTGCGGGGCCATCGCCTTCGAGTCGCCGGCGATCATCCGCAGGTTGTTCGGGAACGTGTGCACCTCCGCGGTCGTGCCGCGGCGGTAGTAGACGGTCGCGCCCACAGGCAGGACCTCGGTGTCGCCCTGGTAGAGCGCGGGGACCCAGTACGCCGGCCGTGTCGGCGCGCTTCATGCAGGTCGTCCCGCTCGAGCGCAGCGAGCCGAACGACGAGAACGCGTTGGTCGACGTGTTGCCGGCGAACGTGTGCAGGTGCGAGAGGCCGGGCTGACCAGGGAAGACGATCGGGTCGTCAGGGGCCTGGTGTGAGTACCGGCAGCTCTCGATGAAGTTGACGCCTTGCAGCTCGCCGCGCGTCACGTCGCGGTTCATCTTCGGTGCCCCTCCCGCGAAGGCGGCGGGTCCGAGGATGGCCGCGGTCGAGAGCGCGAGCGCGCCGGCGGCGATCAGTACGACTCCCTTCACGACGGAATCCTCCTCTGTCGAAGCTATCGAGGGAATCCAGCCACCGAGGGATTGAGTTTCTGAGGGTGCGGTGTAACGGCCGGGTAAGCATTCAGTATGGGCTGCGCTGGCCCCGGACCCGAGCTCACCCCGGCGGCGTCGCGGGCGGGTAGCGCGTCCGCACCTCGTCGACGAAGGCAGCGAGCCGGTCGGCGATGGCGGCGTCCTGGATCTCGAGGACGTTCTCGGCGTTCCGCTCGCCCGAGCGCGAGAAGTTGAAGCTCCCCACGAAGCTCGTGTCGTCGGCGACGACGACCTTCGCGTGCATGAAGTCGTGCGTCGAGCTCGGCGTCCACGGGATCGACGTCTTGCCGCTGAACTGAGCGCCCTCGATGACCCGGCGCAGGAGCGGGATCTTCCACTCGCTCACGCCGTTCGTCTTCCACTGGAGGAACACCTGGTCGACCTGCGTGTCGTCGACCACGCCGGCGACGCTGCAGCGGCCCTCGTTCACGACCTCGACGAGCGTCCCGAGGATGGGGCCGGACGTGAGCACGGGCGAGGCGATGCGGACGCGCCGCTTCGCCTTGCCGATGTTCTTGGCGACGCGATGCGAGAGCGCCTCGCCGTGCTCGGGGCAGAACCAGGCGCGGACGTGCGCGCCACCCACGTCCTCCGGCCGCGGGTCGACATCGCCCGAGTGCTCGACGACGCCGCTCTCCCAGAGCTGGCCGAACGCGAGCGAGTAGGCGTACGCGATCTCCCGCGACTCGACCGTGACGATGACGTTCTCCTGGCGCGACCACGAGTCGTCCGTCCAGTTCGTCGAGCCGGTCCAGACGGCGTCTGCGTCGCGCACGACGAATTTGTGGTGCATGAGGTCGGGGATTCCCGCGACGCCGCGCGTGGGCACGGGGAGCGCCTCGATCGCCTGCGGAACCGTCTCGGGCGGCGGCGGTACGACGATCGGCGCTGCGTGCGCGACGTTGTACAGGAGCCGCACCGCCACGCCGCGCTGCGACGCGGCGAGCAGCGACGCGAGGACGAGCGCCCCGGCGTCGGTCTCGAAGCGCACGTCGTAGAGCGCGATGTCGAGTGACCTGCGCGCCTGCGCGAGGAAGGCTGCGACCTCGCGCGCGATGTCCGGCGGGCGCTGTCCGCCGTCCGTGAGTGTGCGTGATCCCGATCGGCGCGGCCGGCGTCGCGCCGCTCGTCACCCGGTCGCCGCTGCCGCGCGCAAGGCGGCCTTGTGTGCTCGCTTGGCGGCCTGGTACTCGGCGAGCGACTCGGGCGAGTCGACGGCTCCGAGGCAGGGGTGGCTCGGCACGAGCTCCTGTGCCGCCTCGACGCCGAAGCGCAATGCGAGCACCGAGCCGAGGCCCGTGATCTTCATCTCGCCGAACCCGGGCAGCCCGCCGATGCGCTTGCGGAGATCGGAGGCATCAGACGCCTCCGTCCACACGCGCGCCGCGTCGCCGTCGTACTCGTCGACGACGACCCTGCACAGCTCCTGCACGCGCTTCGCCATGGCGCCCGGGAAGCGGTGGATCGCCGGGCGCTCGCGGAAGGCGGCCTCGAGCTCCGCCGGATCGAGCGCGGAGATCAGGCCCGCATCGAGCTCTCCGATCCGCTGCTTCAGCTTGAGCGGCCCGGAGAATGCCGTCGGCACCGTGACCTGCTGGTCGAGCGCAAACCCGATGAGGAGCGCGAGGGGCTCACGCGCGAGGAGCTCGTTGGCCTCGTCCGACTCCGTCAGGTAGAGCGCCTCGGGCACGACTCGATCTTAGAGACTCGGGGCCACCTTCTCGGCGATCGCGGCCGTGGTCAGATTCGTGTTCGCGCGCGGGATCGTCGGCATGACGGAGGCGTCCGCGACCAGGAGGCCCTCCGTCCCGAGGACGCGACAGCCCCGGTCGACGACCTCGCCGAGCGCGCACGTGCCGGCCGGGTGGAAGTAGTTGCGCACTGTCTCGCGCACGTAGGCCTCCGGGTCACGCGGACCGGGGAGCTGCTCTGCTCCGACGAGGCCGGCGAGCGGCTCGGCGCGCGCGATCGTTCGAGCGAGCTCGATGCCGTCGACGAGGACCCGCACGTCGTCCTCCTCCGCGAGGAAGCCCCGCTCCACCACAGGAGGCTCGTGCGGGTCGGTCGAGTGCAGGCGGACCGTTCCGGCAGAGAGCGGCTTCATGTGGAAGACGAGCACGACGGCGGCGATCTCGCCGTCGGCGCGCGTGACGAGGAGTGGCAGCAGGTGCAGGTCCCAGGTGCCGTCCGGGCAGCGCGAGCTCGCCGCCTTCGCGACAGTCTGCGCCTCGAAGTGCCCCGTCTCGAACGCCTCCCCCGCGGTCGCGCCCAGGCCCGCACCCGTGAGCTCCCACGCGACGTCGGTGCCGCAGTGGTCGAGCAATCGCGCTCCGACCGGGAGGTCGACGGCGACGGGGATCCCGAGCGCCTCGAGCTCGCGCGCGGCGCCGATCCCGCTGCGCGCGAGGATCGCCGGCGAGAAGTACGCCCCTGCCGCGAGGACGGCGGTCTCGCAGTCGTAGCGCGTTCCGTCGGCGCAGACGACGCCCCTCGCCGTGGTGCCGTCGAGGACGACCCGGTCGACGACGGCGTCGGCGACCACCGTGAGATTCGGGCGGCCGCGTGCGGCGTCGAGATACGCGAACGCCGCGTTCCAGCGCCGCCCGTCGACGACGTTGCGCGGCGTGCGGGCGACGCCGAGCGGAGCACCCGGGTCGCTCGGGTCACGCAGCGGCGGAAGTCCGGACGCCGCCGCGGCGTCCGCGAACGCATCCTGGAAGACCCTCGGGCTGTCCGGGCGCCACGGGCTCGTGCGGAAAGTCTCCCGCGCGCGCGTCAGATACGGCTCGAGCTCCTCGAAAGTCCAGCCGTCGCCCCACTCGTCGTAGTCGGCCGGCGAGCCCGAAACGACCATGCAGGCGTTCACGGACGACGAGCCGCCGAGCACGCGGCCGCCGAGGATGCGGCCGTCGTCGGTGGCGGGCGGCCACGTGTGTCCGGCCGGGAGCGCGGTCGCGTCGAGGAGCTCGGCGGGCCAGCGCCCGTCCACGAACGCGCCGTAGTCCGGACCCGCCTCGAGCAGGCACACGGTGCGCGAGGGCTCCTCGCTCAGGCGCGAGGCGAGGACGCATCCAGCCGTTCCGCCTCCGACCACGACCACGTCGAACCGCACGCGGGGAGGATAGGAGGCGCGGGTACGCTCAGCTCGTGAGCGCCCTCGACGTCTTCTCCGAGCGGACGCGAACCTGGTTCGAGCGCGCGTTCGAGGAGCCGACTCCGGCGCAGCGTCTGGGCTGGCCCGCGATCGCGGACGGCGGCCACGTCCTCATCCAGGCCCCGACCGGATCCGGGAAGACGCTCGCGGCGTTCCTCCTCGGCGTCGACCGGCTCAACGAGACGCCGGGCAAGGGGCTCAGGCTGCTCTACGTCTCGCCACTGAAGGCGCTCAACTACGACATCGAGCGCAATCTGCGCAGCCCGCTGGCGGGCCTCGAGTCGAAACTGCAGGTCGGTGTTCGCACGGGCGACACGCCGGCCGAGGAGCGTCGGCGCATGCTGCGGACGCCGCCCGACATCCTCATCACCACACCCGAGTCGCTCTTCCTCCTCCTGACCTCGCAGGCGCGCGAGACGCTCCGCGGCGTCGAAGCGGTGATTCTCGACGAGGTGCACGCGGTCGCGGGCACGAAGCGCGGCGCGCACCTCGCGCTCTCGCTCGAGCGCCTCGAGGCGCTGGTGGAGGCGCCGTTCCAGCGCATCGGGCTCTCGGCGACCCAGCGACCGCTCGAGGAGATCGGCAGGTTCGTCGCGGGCACTGGCCGCGAGATCCGGCTCGTCGACGCGGGCGTGCGGAAGGAGCTCGACCTGCAGGTCGTCGTCCCGGTGGAGGACATGCGCGAGCTCGGCTCGACCGCCGACCTCTCCGTTCCGCCGCTCGCGGACGGCGTCGAGCTGGGAACCAGCGTGGAGCCCGGCCGGCGATCGATCTGGCCCTCGATCTATCCCGCGATCCTCGAGCTCGTGCGGGCGCACCGCTCGACCATCGTCTTCGTCAACAACCGCCGCCTCGCCGAACGGCTCGCGCTGCGCATCAACGAGCTCGCCGAGGAGGAGCTCGCCCGCGCGCACCACGGCTCCCTCGCCCGCGAGCAGCGCGTCGTCGTCGAGGAGCTGCTCAAGGCCGGCCGCATCCCGTGCCTCGTCGCGACGTCCTCGCTCGAGCTCGGCATCGACATGGGCGCAGTCGATCTCGTGATCCAGGTCGAGAGCCCGAAGTCGGTCGCGCGCGGGCTGCAGCGGGTCGGACGGGCGGGTCACGACCTGCGCTCCGTCTCGAAGGGGCGGATCTTCCCGAAGTTCCGTGGCGACCTGCTCGAGTCGGCGGTCGTCGCGCGCGCCATGCGCGCGGGCGAGATCGAGGAGACACGCATCCCGCGGAACCCGCTCGACGTCCTCGCGCAGCAGATCGTCGCGATCTGCGCGGACGAGGAGGTCGCGGTCGACGATCTGCATGCGCTCGCCCGCCGCGCATACCCCTTCGCCGAGCTGTCGCGCGCGCAGCTCGACAACGTCCTCGACATGCTCGCGGGCAGGTATCCCTCGGACGAGTTCGCCGAGCTCCGTCCGCGCATCGTCTGGGATCGCATCGCCGGAACCGTCCGCGGCCGAACGGGAGCGCGGCGGCTCGCCGTCACCAACGCGGGCACGATCCCCGACCGCGGCCTGTTCGGCGTCTTCCTCTCCGACGGCGGCGGTCGCGTGGGCGAGCTCGACGAGGAGATGGTGTACGAGGCGCGCGAGGGCCAGACCTTCGTCCTCGGCGCGTCGACGTGGCGCATCGACGAGATCACCCGCGACCGCGTCCTCGTCTCGCCCGCGCCGGGCGTGCCGGGGGTAGCGCCGTTCTGGAAAGGGGAGGGCGTCGGCCGACCCGCGGAGCTGGGCGAGAAGATCGGCCTCGCTGCGCGCGAGCTGTCGTCGTTGTCCGACGCCACAGCCGTTGCACGGGTCGAAGAGGAGTACGGCCTCGACGCACTCGCTGCGCGGAACCTGGTCACCTACCTACGCGAGCAGGAGGCTGCGACAGGCGTGCTGCCCTCCGACCGGACGATCGTCGTCGAGCGCTTTCGCGACGAGATCGGCGACTGGCGCGTCTGCATCCTCTCGCCGTACGGCGGGCGTGTGCACGCACCGTGGGCGATGGCGCTGCGCTCGCGGTTGCGCGAGTCGCTCGGGCTAGAGGTGCAGTCGCTGTGGTCGGACGACGGGATCGCGCTCCACTTCCCGGACTCCGACGCGCCGCCTCCGCTCGACGATCTCGTGCTCGAGCCCGCGGAGATCGAGGATCTCGTGCTCGGCGAGCTCGCGCAGTCCGCGTTGTACGGCGCCCGCTTCCGCGAGAACGCGGCCCGCGCGCTGCTCATCCCGCGGCGACGACCGGGCCAGCGCACGCCGCTGTGGCAGCAGCGCCTGAAGGCGCAGAGTCTCCTCCAGGTCGCCCGCCGCTACCCGCAGTTCCCGATCGTGCTCGAGACGTATCGCGAGTGCCTGCAGGACGTCTTCGACCTGCCCGCGCTGCGCCGGATCCTCCGCGGCCTGCAGACGCGCGAGCTCTCGGTCGTCGAGGTCGAGACGCCGACCGCGTCCCCGTTCGCCTCGTCACTGCTCTTCGAATACGTCGCGACCTACATGTACGAGGACGACACGCCGCCCGAGGAGCGGCGCGCCCAGGCGCTCTCGCTCGACCGCGATCTCCTCCGCGAGCTCATGGGGGTCGAGGAGCTACGCGAGCTCCTGGACGCCGATGCCGTCGAGCAGGTCGAGGCGTCGTTACGACTGGCGCCCCGCAACGCGGACGAGCTGCACGACCTCCTTCGGCGTGCCGGTCCGCTGGTCGACGGCGAGTACGACCGCGGGTTCGCCGAGACGCTCCTGCGCGAGCGTCGTGCGATCCGGGTGAAGCTCGGCGACGCCGAGCTGTTCGTCGCGGTCGAGGACTCGGGCCTCGTCCGCGATGCGTTCGGGGTCGTTCCGCCGGGCGGTGTCCCGGACGTCTTCCTCGAGCCCGTGGAGACGCCGCTTCGCGCCGTGCTCCGGCGCTACGCGAAGACGCACGGCCCGTTCACCACCGCCGAGGTCGCCGAGCGCTTCTCTCTCGAGCGAGGACGCGTCGACGCCGAGCTCGCCTCGCTCGAGCTCGCCGACGAGCTCGTCCGCGGAGAGCTCCGACCGGGCGGCACCGGGTCGGAGTGGTGTGACCCCGACGTTCTCCGGCGGATCCGGCGCGCGACGCTCGCGCTCCTCCGGCGTGAGGTCGAGCCGGCCGAGCAGGCGGCCTTCGGCCGCTTCCTCCCTGCGTGGCACGGCATCGGGCGCCGCCAGAGCCTGCGCGAGGCGCTCGTGCCGCTGCAGGGCGTCCCGCTCCCGGCCGTGCTCTGGGAGAGCGACGTGCTCCCGCGGCGCGTACCGACGTTCCGGCCGGGCGACCTCGACGTGCTCTGCGCGTCGGGCGAGGTGGTGTGGGTGGGCGCGGGCCTCGACCGGGTCGCGGTCTACTTCCGGGACGACGCGCGCCTCCTCGGCCCTCCGGGCTCCGAGGCGTCGCCCGAGGGGACGGCGGCCGCGGCGATCCGCGCAGCTCTGGCGGAGCGCGCCGTGTTCTGGCCCGACCTTCTTGCTGCGACGGCGCTCGCCGCCGAGGACGTGCTCGCAGCGCTCTGGGAGCTCGTCTGGGCGGGCGAGGTCACAAACGACTCGTGGGCTCCGCTGCGCGCGTCGCGCCGATACGAGCTCCCGCGGCCCGAGCGCGTCGGGCGCAGGTTCACACGCTCGCGGCGCGCCGGTGCGTCCCCGACGCAGGGACGCTGGTCGCTCGCCGCATCGTTGTTCGCAGACGCGGTCGATCGCCGCGCGCTCGCGGAGCTCCTGCTCGAGCGACAGGGGATCGTGACGCGGGACGGCGTGCGCGGCGAGGGGATCCGCGGCGGCTACGGCGCGGTGTACGCGGAGTTGAAGACGCTCGAGACGCTCGGCGTCTGCCGACGCGGCTACTTCGTCGAGGGTCTCGGGGGCGCGCAGTTCGCGCTTCCGGGTGCGGTCGAGCGTCTCAGGGAGCTCCGCTCGGAGCGGCGAGGCGACGAGCCCGACGCACTCGTACTCGCGGCCGCAGATCCTGCGCAGCCGTACGGCGCGTCCCTTCCCTGGCCGCGGCGCTCCGGGGCACGGGCGGCGCGGGTCGCGGGCGCCTGGGTCGTGCTCCTCGACGGCGACGCGGCGCTCTTCGTCGAGCGGGGCGGACGCTCGCTCGTCCCGCTGCGCGAGCCCGACCCCGACTGGCTTCGCGCCGCGCTCGCCGCGCTCGTCGCGCACGTGCGCGCGGGAGGCGCGAAGCGGCTCGCGGTCGAGCGGTTCGACGGCACGCCGGTCGTCGAGACCGAGGCGCTGGGCCTTCTCGTCGAGGCGGGCTTCCTCGCCGGGCCCCGCCGCGCCGTGCTGCGCCCCTAACGGCGCAACGCCCCGCTGGGGCAGGATGCGCGGATGCACCTGGACGCGCAGAACGGCGTCGCCGCACTCGCGCTGCTCGTCCTCGTCGCCGGCCTGCTCGCGTTCGCGCCGCTCGTTCGGGTCCCGTATCCGATCCTCCTCGTTCTCGGCGGGCTCGCGATCGGGCTCGTCCCCGGGATGCCCACCGTCGAGCTGCAGCCCGAGCTCATCTTCTTCGGCGTCCTCCCGCCCCTCCTCTACGGGGCGGCGTTCTTCACCTCGCTGCGCGAGCTCAGGGCGACCTTGCGCCCGATCGGGCTGCTCGCGATCGGGCTGGTCGTGGTCACCACGGTCGGCGTCGCCGTCGTCGCCCACGCGTTCGTCGACGGGCTGACCTGGCCGAGCGCGTTCGTCCTCGGCGCGATCGTCTCGCCGACGGATCCGCTCGCCGGAACGGCCATCGCGCGTCGCTTCCGTGTTCCTCGCAAGCTCGTGACGATCGTCGAGGGCGAGAGTCTCGTGAACGACGGAACCGGTCTCGTCCTGTACCGCGTCGCCGTCGCTGCCGTGCTCACCGGCTCGTTCTCGGAAGTCAGGACCGGCGGACTGTTCGTCGTCGTGGTCATCGGAGGCGTCGCGGTCGGCCTCGGAGTCGGCTGGCTCGTGCGGCAGGTGCGCCGTCGCCTGGACAACCCTCCGGCCGAGATCACGATCTCGCTGCTCACGGGCTACTTCGCCTTCCTCCCGGCGGAGATCCTCGGCGTCTCCGCGGTCCTCGCGGCCGTCACCGCCGGGATCTACCTCGGCTGGTACACGCCCGAGCTCACGAACTCGGCGGTGCGGCAGCAGGGAAATGCCGTCTGGGGGATCGTTCAGTACCTCCTGAACGCGCTCCTCTTCGTCCTCATCGGCCTGCAGCTGCCCGTGGTCATCGACGCGCTGGGGAACATCCCGACGAGCCGGCTGCTCGGCTATGCCGCGCTCGTCGGCGCCACCGTCGTCCTCGTCCGCTTCCTCTGGGTCTTCATCGCGCTCGACCTCCCGAAGCGGATCACGGGCGGCGTGACGAACGCCCGAGGCGGGATCTTCCTCTCCTGGGCGGGGATGCGCGGGGCCGTCTCGCTGGCAGCTGCTCTCGCGCTTCCGCTCGAGACGGACTCGGGGACGCCGTTCCCCGGTCGCGACCTCATCCTCTTCCTCACGTTCTCGGTGATCCTCGTCACGCTGGTGGGGCAGGGGTTGACACTTCCGCTCGTCATCCGCTGGCTCCGGCTCGAGGACGACGGCGGGGACGACCGCGAGGATGCGAAGGCGCGCATCAAGGCGGCGGACGCGGCGATCGCCCGGCTCGACGAGCTCGCGGACCAGGACTGGGTACGGGAGGACACGGCCGAGCGCATGCGCGGCCTCTACCGGTTCCGCGGCGATCGCTTCCGCGCGCGCTTCGACGACGGCGACGACGGCGCGATCGAGTCGCGCTCCCAGGACTTCCAGCGCCTCCGGCGGGAGCTCCTCGAAGCGGAGCGCGACGCGGTCCTCCAGCTGCGGCGCACGGGCGTCATCTCGAACGACGTCTGGCTGCGCGTGACGCGCGACCTGGACTTCGAGGACTTGAGGCTGGACTTGTAGTAGCGATCAGCAGCGCGCACGAAGGAGAGGGCCTTCCGGGCGCGTACCGGAAAGCGTGCCCGTGCGCGCGCCTCACCTGTACCCGCTGCTCCGCGGCTTCGTGCTCGGGTCGTTCGTCCACCTCGGGCGCGAGCTCGAGGACGGCGCGGAGCTTCCCTTCGCCTTCGAGGAGCACACAGAGCGGCGCGGGCCGTCGTTGTACGAGCTCCGCCCGCTCACCCGCTCGTTCATCGAGAGCCGCGAGACCGCGCTCCGAGCGCGCGACGACGCGCGGATCGCCGTCGAGGAGCTCCGACGCGAGCCCGCTGCCGGGATCTTCGCCCGCGCGCACGCGGGCTCACGGGCGAGCGAGGACGAGGCGCTGTTCCGCACGGTCCTGCTCGGCCTCCTCATCTCCACTGCCGAAGCGTGCGGCGGCTTCGACTGGGACGACGAGGCCTTCGACCGCTCCTACCTCGGGCTCGAGCGCTCGCTCTTCGGGGAGCGGCGCAAGCACGTCGCGATCGCCCCGCTCGTCGGGATCTCGGTCGCGAACTCGACGGAACTCGCCGCCGGGCTCGTGGTCAGGCCGTTCCAGTCGGGCGAGCTCGCGACGCACTGGCCCGAGTCGCGCGGACTCTTACCGCGTGGCTTCGGGAGCGAGCTCGACCGCTGCGTCGCGGTCGAGTGCCGGCACGAGCTCGACGTCGGCGACGAGCCGCCGGACGCCGCCGCCGAGATCGCCGATGCGGTCAGCGCGCTGCGGCTGACGACTGCGGCAGCCGTCGCCGCCGGGCCCGTCCTCTTCGAGACGCTCGACGGGCGGCCCTTCGGCATCCAGCCTGTGCTCCCGATCGCGGCGACGCAGCCGCCCGGCGAGCCGTCGCGGCTCGACGCGTTCCGGACGCCGATCGCCGTCGAGGTGCTGACTGCCCTCGGCGACGCCGACGGCGATCCGGAGCTCGCCGACGCGCTCGACCGCTGGGAGCTCTCGCTCTTCCAGAACGAGCCGTTCCGCGGCGAGCAGCTGCGCGCGGCGCTCGCCTCGCTCCTCGGATCGGCCTGGCCGATGCGGGCGGCGATCCTGCTCGGCGAGGACGGGCGGGCGCGGGAGGAGCTGTACGGCGAGCTCACCGCGCTCTGCGCCGGCGAGCCGTCGACGACGGCGTCGGTCGACGCGACGCGACGTGCGGTCGTTGCCGTCCTGCGCTCGCGGGATCGCGACCGGCTCGTGCACGAGCTCGATCGCGAGCTCCTCGGCCTCGACCGGCGGCCCGTGCAGCACGCCGTCGCCGTCTGACGGAGACTCGGTTCGGAACCGTTACCCGGCCGCGAGCGGGCGCGATCTACCGTCGGGGTGTGGACGAGTCGCGAGCGGTGCTCGAGCGATTGCAGCGGATCGAACTGCTCGACCGCGGCGGGGCGGGGCCGGTCGAGCTCGTCGCGGAGCTCCGCGCGCTCCTCGTCGACGCGGAGAGCTGGTCGCGCCGGGAAGGGGGTGAGGCCGGGGAGAGCGCCGTCCGGAGTCTGCGCGACGCCCTCGGCTCCATGCAGAGCCGGGGCGCGCCAACAGGCCTCCCGAGCCCACGAGATCCCTGAAGGCAACGGCTCCCCGTCGCGGGCGAGCCCGGCTCCGGCGGCTCGTACGCGCATGACATGATCGAGGCGTGATCTCGCACTGGGACGAGGCCCGCACCTGGCGCGGCGAGCAGGGCCACATCGCGGGCACGTGGACGTCGCTCACCGGGCGCGAGTCGCGCACCGTCGGGGCGAAGCGGATTCAGGTCGACCCCGGGATGTGGTCGACGCCGCTCCACCTCGAAGGCGCCGAGGAGGAGATCTTCTACGTCCTCGCCGGCTCGGGCGTTTCCCTGCAGGCGGAGGGCGACGAGGATCCCACGGCCTACGACGTCCGCGCGGGGGACTGCATCGTGCACCGCGCCCTCGAGAACGCCCACACGCTCCGGGCGGGCCCCGACGGGCTCGACGTCATCGCGTTCGGTGAGCGGATCGACGCCGCGGGCATCACGTGGCTCCCGCGTGCCGGGGTTGCATGGCTCGGCGAGACGTGGGCGCCCGTGGGCGCGAAGGAGGATCACCCCTGGACGCGCGAGATGGCTGCCGGTCCGCCCGAGGTGGGCGAGATCGCGCCGCGTCCGGCCAACATCGTCAACGTCGACGAGACCGAGCTCGTCGAGCGGCACACGGAGACGATCGGGCGGCGGGTGAGTCGCCTCGGAACCGCCGCTGGCTCACAGCGGACGGGGCTTCGCTACTGCGAGGTGCTCCCGGGCATGTTGAGCGTCCCGCCGCACTGCCACGCCCTCGAGGAGGAGATCTTCGTCGTGCTCGAGGGCGACGGCCACCTGCTGCTGTGGGAGGAGGACGGCATCGCGGAGCACGCGGTGCGGGCAGGCTCGGTCGTACTGCGGCCGCCGGCCACGGGCGTTGCCCATACCTTCCGCGGCGGCGACGCGGGCATGACGCTCCTCATGTACGGGCCGCGCGAGCCCGGCGAGGTGTGCTTCTACCCGCGCTCGCAGAAGGTCTACTTCATCGGCCTCGAGCTCATCACGCGCGTGGGAGAGCGGCTCGACTACTGGGAAGGCGAGGACTGATCGGGTCGGAAGGAATCTCGACGCGCGGCGGGAAGGTGGAGCGGCCATGGCTCTCTCACGCCTCCTCCCGCGCCTCCAGCCGCGGCCCGAGCCCGTCCCCGAGGACGAGCCGGACGCGCCGTCGAGCGCGCCCGACGACACGCCACACCTCCGTGCAGTGCCGCTTCCTACTCCGGCTCCCGAGCCGGCCCCGACCCCGGAGGGAGCGCTGATGGCGAACGTCATCGCGCTCGCGAATCAGAAGGGCGGAGTCGCGAAGACGACGACGACCCTGAACCTCGGCGTCGCGTTGCGCGAGCTCGGGCACCGTGTTCTCGTCATCGACCTCGACCCGCAGGGCAACCTCACCATGAGCCAGGGGATGAACCCGGACGCGATCGAGCGGTCGATGTTCGACGTGCTCGTCCACCGGATCCCGATCTCCGACGTGATCAAGACCGTTGAGGTCGACATCGCCGTCGCCTCGATCGACCTCGCCGGCGCCGAGCTCGCGCTGTCCGCGCTCATCGGCCGCGAGCGCGCGCTCGACAAGGCGCTCGTCGAGGTGCGCGACCGCTACGACTGGATCCTCATCGACACCCCGCCGTCGCTCGGCCTGCTGACGATCAACGCCTTCGTCGCGGCGAACGGCGTGATCGTGCCCGTGCAGTGCGAGTACCTCTCGCTCCGCGGGCTCGTCCAGCTCGAGAACACGCTCGCGATGGTGCGCGAGAACCTCAACCCGCGGGTGCACGTGCAAGGCATCGTTCCGACGATGTACGACGGGCGGACGCTGCACGCGCGCGAGGCGATCGAGATCCTGGAGGAGCATTTCGGAGACCTCGTCTACGGCACCAGGATCCGCAAGACGGTGCGCTACGCCGAGGCTCCGGTCAAGGGCAACTCCGTGCTCAAGTACGACCCGTCCGGGCCGGCGGCCCAGGCGTACCGCGACCTCGCGAAGGAGGTGCTCGATGGCGCGCAAGCGCGCGACGATGCGTGAGGGCCCGCTGGCCGAGCTCTTCCGCAAGACCGAGGCCGCGCAGCGCGCCCAGGAGGGCGCGCGAGGCAGAGCCGCAGCCCGTCGATCCGCGGGCCGAGGCGGCGCTCGACGAGACCGTCGAGCACGTCCCCGACTTCGCGCGCGAGCCGGAGCCCCAGCCGAAGATCGAGCCGACGCCCGTGCGCGCCGCCGAGCCCGAGCCGGAGCCGACGCCACCACCTCCGGTGTCCAGCGCAGCTCCCGCCGTCGAGCCCGTTGAGTCCGTCGAGCCCGACGAGGTGACCGCAGAGGCCGCCTCCCGCGCAGCTGCACGCTACTTCCAGACGATGCTCGAGCCGGCGCCGCAGCTCCACCGCGTGCCGCCCCCGAAGGGTGCCGCGTACATCGCCGCGATCCGCGTGGTCGGCGTCGGTGGAGCCGGCCTCAACGCGATCCACCGCATGATCGACGCCGGCATCGCGCAGGTCGACTTCGTCGCCGTGAACACGGACCGCCAGGCGCTCGCGATCTCGGACGCGCCGACGAAGATCTCGATCGGCGAGGCACTGACGCAGGGACTCGGCTCCGGTGCCGACCCGGCGATCGGTCGCGCCGCGGCGGAGGAGGCGATGGATCAGCTGCGTGCCGCCCTCCGAGGGTCCGACATGGTCTTCGTCACCGCCGGCGAGGGCGGGGGCACCGGAACGGGTGCCGCGCCCGTCGTCGCGCGCATCGCTCGGGAGCTCGGAGCGCTGACGGTCGGGATCGTCACGACGCCGTTCCGCTTCGAGGGAACGCGCCGGCGCAGCGCCGCCGAGAGCGGCGTCGAGGAGCTCCGCGCCGCGTGCGACACGGTCATCGTCATCCCGAACGACCGGCTGCTCGAGGTGCTCGACCGCTCGACCTCGATGGTGGACGCCTTCAAGATCGCCGACGACGTGCTTCGCCAGGGCGTGCAGGGGATCTGCGACCTGATCACGACGCCCGGTCTCATCAACCTCGACTTCGCGGACGTCCGCACGGTGATGCAGGACGCGGGGTCGGCGCTCATGGGCATCGGCTACGCGACCGGGCAGAACCGCGCCCGCGAGGCCGCCGAGCGGGCCCTCGGGTCGCCGCTCATCGACGCGGAGATCGTGCGAGCGCGCGGGATCCTGCTCTCGATCTCGGGCGGCGACGACCTCTCGCTCGTCGAGGTGAACGAGGCGGCTGAGGTCGTGCGCGAGACCGCGACGGACGAGACGAACATCATCTTCGGTGCGACGGTCGACTCCCGGCTCACGGGTCAGGTGTGGGTGACGGTGGTCGCGACCGGCCTCGGCGGGATGCGCCGCCGTGCGGCGAGACCGGGCTTCGAGATGTCACCCGAGCCGAGTCGTGCGCCCGATCCCGAGCTCCCGTCCTTCCTGAACACCGCGTAGCCCGCAGCGCAGTACCCTCGTCCGATGCGAGGGGCGATCGCAGCCGGCCACCCGCTCACGGCCGAGGCCGGAGCGCGCGTGCTCGCCGGCGGCGGTAACGCCGTCGATGCGCTTCTCGCCGCGGCTTTCACGGCGTTCGTCACGGAGGGGCCGCTCACCGGGCCGGCCGGCGGGGGCTTCCTGCTCGTCCACGCCCCGGGTGGGGAGACCACCGTGCTCGACTGCTTCTTCGGCGTCCCGACGCATTCGCTCGGCCAGATGGAGGAGCTCGTCATCGACTTCGGAGACGCCGGCACGCAGGTGTTCCACGTGGGCGAAGGATCGGTTGCGGTTCCGGGCCTGCTCGCAGGGCTCGAGGTTGCGCACGAGCGCTTCGCGACCCGCGAGTGGCGCGAGCTCCTCGAGCCTGCGCTCGAGCTCGCGCGCGCGGGCTTCGAACGCGACGAGCAGCGTTCGACCCTGCACGCGATCCTCGCGGGGATCCTGGAGCGTGACGAGGGCGGCCGGCGCATCTACGGCGACGTCGTCCGCGTCCATACGGCCGACATCTGCGCGACGCTCGAGCGCGTGCGCGACGTCGGGGCCGGAGTGGTCGCCGAGCTCCTCCCCGAGTACGCCGACGACCTGCGCGCGTACCGCGTGCGAGAGCACGTCCCGCTGGAGCTCGACGTCGCCGGCTGCACCGTGCTGTCGACGCCTACCCAGGGAGGCGGCGTCGTGCGCCGGATCCTCGAGCTCTTCTCGGAGGCGGGCGAACCGGATCTCGCGGACGAGGCTCGCGCGATCGCCGACGCGTACGGGCCGCTCGGCTCCGGCCCGCTGCCCGGGACGACGCACGTCTCGGTCGTGGACGCGACCGGCCTGGCCGCCGGCCTGTCCTCGACGCTCGGCTCGGGCTCTGGGGTCTTTCGCTGCGGCACGCAGCTGAACAACATGCTGGGCGAGCTCGACGTCATCGGCACGGGCGAGAAGGCGCCGGGCGAGCGTCTCCCGAGCATGATGACCCCGACGCTCGTACTCCAGGGCGAACGGCCCCGGCTCGTCATCGGCAGTGCGGGCTCGGTACGGCTCGCGGGCGCGATCGCCCAGGTCACGTGGCGCATCCTCGGCGGGATGCCGGTTGCGGATGCAATCGAGGCGCCACGGCTGCACGTCGAGGGAACGACGCTGCACCTCGAGGGCGGCTGGCCCGAGTCCGACGTGGCCGAGCTCCCCGAGAGCTGGGACGTCAACCGCTGGTCGGGGCTCAATCTGTTCTTCGGCGGCGTGCAGGCGGTCGGGGTCGGCGCGTCGCCGCGCTACCAGGCCGCAGGCGATCCCCGTCGCGGCGGGGCGGGGGTGGTCGTCGAGTGACCTCCGTCCGCTACGCGACGCCGGCAGACGCGGGCGCGCTCGTCGCGCTCGCCGAGAACGTGGGTCGCGAGGAGGGGCGCTGGATCCTCGGCACCGGGCCGTGGCGCTCGGCGGCGGACGAGCGGCGCTACCTGCGCACGATTCAACGACATCCCGATGCGGCGGTGCTCGTCGCCGAGGAGGGAGGCGAGATCGTGGGTCGGCTCTCCCTCTCGCGCGATCCGCATCCCGCGAGCCGGCACGTCGCCGACCTCGGGCTCATGGTCGCGGAGAGCCATCGCAGGCAGGGAGTCGGAACGGCGCTCCTCGAGGAGGCGGTCGCCTGGGCGCGCGCCGCGCGCGTGCGCAAGCTCGAGCTCCACGTCTTTCCCTGGAACGAGCCGGCGCTCGGGCTCTACGGCTCGTTCGGCTTCGAGCAGGAGGGGTACCGCAAGCGCCAGTACGAGCGCGGCGGCGAGCTCGTCGACGCCATCCTCATGGCGTACTTCGTCGAGGTCTAGCTCCGGCCTGCGCGGGCGCGCTCCGGCGGCACCAGCACCGCGAGCGCGCGATACGCCATTCGGCCGCGGGCCCACGTGCCGTACCGGCCGCAGAGGAGAAGGATGACGTCGAGGGGCCGCAGCATCGTGGTCTCAGGGGTCGCCCTGGCGTAACGGGACGATGCGCGCTCCTCCGCCCACCGCCTCCTGCACCTCGCCCGGCTCGTCGTGCCGCTCGTCCGGCGGGTCGTAGCGGTCGACCGGCTCGCTCCCGTCCGGCACGTCGTCGGGCTCCGACGCCCGCTCGAGCTCGGCCGCGACGGACTCCATCGCCTGCAGGCTGTTCCGGAGTCCCGCCAGGAGGTCGTTCGATGCGTCTTCGCCGTCCTCGTGCGTCGCGGCCGCAGATCGCTCGTCCTGGAGCCGGGAGAGGTCGTCGAGGCGGCCCTCGAGCGAGCGCAGCGCGACGGGCCAGAGGGTCTTCGCGCGGCCGATCTCCTCGGCGAGCGTCGCGAGCCGGCGCTCGAGCGCCTCGAGCCGGTCGGCGAGTTGGTCGTCGTGCTCGTTCGGGCGCGCCGCCACTAGCTGCTCGAGCTGCCGCGCGAGCGACGCGGTCTCCGCCTCGGTCTCGCCGACGCGCGACCCGAGCTCCGAGAGGGCGTCGGGGCTCGTGTCCGGGAACGCCGCGAGCGCCTCGCGCAGGTCGTCGACGATGGTCTCGACGCGCGAGCTCGACTCGACGAGGGTGCGGTGAACTGCGGCGAGCTCGTGCTCTTTCTCCTCGAGCCCGTCGGTCGAACGCTCGACCTTCTCGGTGAGGAGCTCGAGTCGCTGCCCGAGCCGCGCGAGCGCGCGGTCGGTCTCGGCCGCTCGTTCCTCCAGCCGGTCCTCGCTGACACCCGAGTCGAGCCCGTCGAGGGACTCGACGTGTGCGCGGAGCGACGTGAGCATCGCCCGGAGCTCGTCGGAAGGGGGCTGCCCCTCCGAAGTCTGGCGTTCGTCGAGCCGCTGCCGGATGGCAGCGAGCTCGCCCTCGCGTCCCGCGAGCCCGGCGGCGGTCGTGGACACGGTGGCCGAGAGCGTCTCGAGGCGCTGGCCGAGGAGCTCGACCTTCGCGGAGAGGTCGTCGACCTGCTTCGACCCGGCCTGGCCCGCGCCGGCGGCGCCGAGCTTCGCGACCGTCTCGCGAAGCTCGCGGAGCTCGGTCGGGTCGAACGGCGCGGACGCATCCTCGATCCGCGTCGCCAGCTCGCCGAGCGTTCGGTCGCGTGCCTCGAGCTCGCGCTTCAGGCTCGCGATCTCTCCGTCCTTCATCGCCATGGCGGAGGCGGTGGTTGCGACCGTCGCAGCCAGCGTGTCGACGCGCTCGGTGAGCACGTCGAGCCTTCCGGCGAAGCGCGCTTCGCCCTTGGCGTCCTTAGAACTCAGCATGGCTCGACGTGCGTTCTCTCATCGCAACGACGAAGCGATCCACCGAGCCAGCGCGCATTCTCTTCAGGCGTATCGGAGCGGCGAGCGCCGCGCTCGCTCACTCGTTCAAGTGACTGTCGTCCCCGGGGACGAGCCGGTTACGCGCCGGGCTGCCAGTCGAGCACGAGGAAGCGCTGCTCGATCGTCTGCGGGCAGCCGAGCCCGCGTGTCTCCGCAATCAGCCTCAGCGCCTCCTGCGGGTCGACTCCGTGCCGGACGAGCCACGTGCCGACGACGACCCCGGTGCGCCCGCAGCCGGCCCAGCAGTGGACGTAGACGAGGCCGCCGGCCGCCAGCTCGTCGTCGATCTCGTCGAGCGTCGCGACGAGCTCTGCAAGATCGGGAACCGAGAAGTCCGGGATCGGACGATTCACGTAGCGCGCCCGCGATCCGATCAGGGCCGAGTACGGCTCGAGCTCGCCCTCCTGCGTGAGGTCGAGGAAGAGCGTCACGCCCGCCGCGAGCAGGTCGTCGACCTCGTCGGCGGCGTTCTCCGACCCGAGCGCTGCCGGATGTCGACCCGCGATCAGGCGTCCCGGCTCGATCACCGTCGGTGGCCGCACGACGTGCAGTCTGACCTCGTTTCGTACCTCGTCCGAGGGGACCGTCTCAATCGCGGTCGCGCCGGTGCCGATAGGCGTCACATGTCTCCTGCCGCGACCAGCGCCAACGAGCTTCGCGACACCGCGCTCGACCTCGTCGCTGCCTCCGGCGTCGATTCCGGCGCGTGGTACGTGCGCGTGCTCGAGGAGGGCAAGCGGGAGAACGTCGAGCCTGATCTCGGGGCCCTCGTTCGCGCGTACTGGGAGCTCCAGCGCGTGACCGGCAGGGCCGATCTGCGCGACACGTGGCGCGCTCTCGCCGACCAGCTCTGGTCGGGCGAAGCCGCCTGAGGGGGCCTTCGCAGGCTCCGAAAAGGGCCCGCCGACGACGGCAGTAAGCTGGCCTTCCCGTGGCCGCCAGCACTCCCTTCGTCCACCTCCACGTCCACTCCGAGTACTCCATCCTCGACGGGGCCTGCCGGATTCCGGCGCTCGTGGACAAGGCCGCGCGGCTCGAGATGCCGGCCGTCGCGCTCACCGACCACGGCTCGCTGGCGGGCGCCGTCGAACTGCACCGCGAGGCGGGCAAGGCGGGCGTCAAGCCGCTCATCGGCTGCGAGGTGTACGTCGCGGACGACCGGCGTGCGCAGTCGAAGGGATACGCGCACCTGACGCTCCTCGCGGAGTCGAACGAGGGCTACGCGAACCTCATCAAGCTCTCCTCGCTCGGCTACCTCGAGGGCTACTACTACAAGCCGCGCGTCGACTGGGAGCTCCTCGAGCGGCACGCGAAGGGCATCGTCGCGCTCTCAGGCTGTCTCTCGGGACGCGTCTCACGGGCCCTCACGGAAGGCCGTGCCGGAGACGCCCGCGAAGACCTCGACCGACTCGCGCAGATCTTCGGGCGCGACGCGACGTACGTGGAGGTGCAGAACGCCGGCCTTCCCGAGCAGCAGGAGATCAACCCGGGGCTGATCGCGCTCGCCGGCGAGGCCGGGCTGCCGCTCGTCGCAACCGGTGACGTCCACTACCTCGACGCCGAGGACGCGTTCGCGCACGAAGCGCTCCTCTGCATCCAGTCGGGCGACACGCTCAAGAACCCGAACCACTGGCGCTTCGACACGAACGAGTTCTTCTTCAAGGCACCCGACGAGATGGCCCTCGACTTCCCGGGCCTCGAGCACGCGATGGCGCGGACGCTCGAGATCGCGGAGCGCTGCTCGGTCACGCTCGACCTCGGCCGGATCCTGCTGCCGACCTTCCCCGTCCCGGAGGGGCGCGAGGCCTTCGACTACCTCGTCCAGCTGTGCGAGCAGGGTCTCGCGAAGCGCTACGAGCGGACGACGCCCGAGCTCACGGAGCGTCTTCGCTTCGAGCTGAAGACGATCAAGGAGATGGGGTTCGCGGACTACTTCCTCATCGTCTGGGACTTCATCCACTTCGCGAAGCAGAACGGCGTCAGCGTCGGGCCGGGCCGCGGCTCGGCCGCAGGCTCGCTCGCCGCGTACTGCCTCGAGATCACCGACGTCGATCCCATGCGCTACGGGCTCCTCTTCGAGCGCTTCCTGAACCCGGCCCGCAAGGACCTCCCGGACATGGACATCGACTTCTCGGTTGCGGGGCGCGACCGCGTCATCAACTACGTCGCCGAGAAGTACGGACGCGACCGCGTCGCGCAGATCATCACGTTCTCGACGATGGCCGCCCGCGCGGCGATCCGTGACGCCGGCCGCGTCCTCGACATCCCGTACG
The DNA here is from genome assembly GCA_963846995.1 of uncultured Gaiellaceae bacterium. GTDB lineage: Bacteria > Actinomycetota > Thermoleophilia > Gaiellales > Gaiellaceae > GMQP-bins7. The sequence continues at coordinate 45,277 of CAWJYD010000009.1, forward strand.
GCGTGGTCGACCGGATCGCGAAACTCGTCCCCGAAGGCCCGGGGCAGACGCTCGAGGCGGCGCTCAAGCCCGGCGCCGAGCTCCGGCAGGCGGTCGACTCGGATGCCGTCGCGAAGGAGATCGTCGAGCTCGCGCAGCCGCTCGAGGGCCTCACTCGCGCCGACTCGATCCACGCGGCCGGGGTCGTGATCGGCGCGCAGCCGCTGATCGAGGTCGTGCCACTCCAGCAGAAGGGCTCCGAGCAGGAGATCGTCACCCAGGTCGGCATGAACGACGTCGTCGACCTCGGCCTCCTGAAGATGGACTTCCTCGGGCTGCGCAACCTCGACGTCATCGACAAGGCGGTCGGGCTCGTCGGCAACGTCGACATCGGCGCCCTCCCGCTCGACGATTCGAAGACCTACGCCATGCTCGCCCGCGGGGAGTCGACGGGCGTCTTCCAGTTCGAGTCGTCCGGGATGCGCGAAGCGCTCCGACAGGTGAAGCCGACCGAGTTCGAGGACCTCATCGCGCTCGTCGCCCTCTACCGGCCGGGGCCGATGGGCTACATCCCGATGTACGCGGCCCGCAAGCACGGCCGCGAGTCCGTCACGTTCGCCGACCGCAGGCTCGAGGCGATCACGGGCCAGACGTACGCGATCTGCATCTACCAGGAGCAGTACATGCAGATCGCCAAGGAGCTCGCCGGCTTCGAGCCGGCCGAGGCGGAGACGCTGCGCAAGGCGATCGGGAAGAAGATCCACTCGCTCATGGCGTCGCTCAAGGACAAGTTCCTCGAGGGCTGCGCTCAGAACGACGTGACGCCAGCGGTCGCGCAGCAGCTGTGGAAGGACATGGAGTCCTCGCAGGACTACTCGTTCAACAAGGCGCACGCGGCGTGCTACGCGCTCATCGCCTACCGCACCGCATGGCTGAAGGCGAACCACCCGAAGGAGTACATGGCCGCCCTCATCTCCTCCGTGATGAACACGAAGGACCGGGTGCCGTTCTACGTCAACGCCTGCCGCGAGATGGAGATCGACGTGCTGCCGCCCGACGTCAACTCGTCGCAGCAGGACTTCGCGGTCGTCGGCGGCGTCATCCACTTCGGGCTGAATGCCGTGAAGAACGTCGGCGAGTCCGCGGCCGACGCGATCGTGCGAGTGCGCAGCGAGGGTGCGCCGTTCGAGTCGATCTGGGATCTCACGGAGCGCATCGACTCGCAGGTCCTCAACAAGCGAGCGCTCGAGTCGCTCGTGAAGTGCGGCGCTCTCGACTCGACGGGTGCGACGCGGATGGGGATGCTCGCTGCGCTCGAGGCTGCTCTCGGCCACGGCCAGCGCGTCTCGGCGGACCGCCTCGCCGGACAGGCCTCGATCTTCGACGGCGCGTTCGGCGAAGAGGAGCGACCGCTGCACGTCCAGCACCCGCCGCTCGCGAGCACCGAGTTCGACGAGCGCGAGCTCCTGCGCCTCGAGAAGGAGGTTCTCGGCATCTACGTCTCGGAGCACCCGCTCGAGCGCGTGCGCGGAGAGCTCAGGCGGAAGACCGACTGCGCGCTGAACGACCTCGAGCGCCGGCGCGACGGCGAGTACGTGACCGTTGGCGGAGTCGTCTCCGGCCTGAAGCAGGTGACGACGAAGCGGGGCGAGCCGATGGTCTTCGTCACGCTCGACGACCCGACGGGAACGGCGGAGGTCGTCGTCTTCAACTCGACGTACGCGGCCGCACGGGAGCTCCTCGAGGCCGACCGGATCCTCGTCGTGAAGGGCCGCGTCGACCACAAGCAGGCGGGTGAGACGAAGCTCGTCGCGAGCGAGGTGAGCGCGTTCGAGTCAGCGCTCGTCCGCAAGGAGGTGCGGCTCCGGATCGACGCGCGCGTGGCCCCTGCGGGCCTCATCCGCGAGCTTGCCGTGCTCGTCTCGGACTACCCGGGCGACGCGCCCGTCTACCTCGCGCTCGAGACGTCGCTCGGCGAGCGCACGCTCGCGCTCGGTCCCGAGTACCGGGTCAAGCCGGAGGCGGACTTCTTCGCCGAGGTGCGTGCCCTGCTCGGCGAAGCCGCCGTCGCCTAGCCCGAAGCTCTCGGTACCCCCGATCGGGCCTCAGGCCCCTCGTTCGAGGGAGCAGTCTCCCCCGCCCGGGGGGAGGCGGGACCCCCCGATCGTGTGACCTACTGAGACCCGCGCATCTCTGTGACCACTCACTGCGGAAAGGAGTGCATGCGCATGTTCAAGTGGCAGGTTCGCTGGACGCGGCTCGTGATCGCTCTCTCGAGCATCGCCGCCTTCGTCATCGCCTCGGGCGCAGGCTGGCGCTGGAGCTGAGCCCCGCTCACGGCTCGGTCGACCGGCACGCTGATGTCTGAGACCCCGTCGTCGCCGGCCTATCCGCCCCGGCTGCGTCTCCTGATCGCGGGCGCGTTGACGCTCGCGGTTCCGGTCGTAGCCGGGGCGGTCGTGAGCATGCTGGTGGAGCCGCCAGGGACGGCCGGCGGCCTCGCGATCGCGCTCTTCCTCGGCCTCGCCCTCCTCGCGGAGCTGAAGCCAGTTCCGCTCGAGGAGGACGACCTCAGCACCGTTTCGCTCGCTTTCGTCTTCATCCTCGCCGGCGTGATCCTGTTCGGCTGGGACGCGGGCGTGCTCATCGCCGCGGTGAGCGCCTCCGCCGCGCAGGTGGCCGAGCGGAAGCCGCTCGTGCGGATCCTCTTCAACACCGCGGTCTACTCGCTCTCGGCCTTCGCGGCCGCGCTGCCCGTGCTCCTCCTCGGGCCGACCGCCGAGCACGACCCACTCGCCATCACACTCGCCGCCCTCGTCGGGGGCGCCGCGTTCGTCGCGGTCAACTTCGCGTTCATCTCGCTGGCGATCTCGTTCCACCAGGAGACGCCGGTGCTCCCGCTCCTCAAGGAGGAGCTCCGGCTCGTCGGGCCGGCGTTCGCCATCCAGGCGTTCCTCGCCGCACTTGCTGCCGCGCTCTGGGCCACCGACGCGCGCCTGCTCGTCCTCATGGCCGGGCCGCTCTTCACGGTGACGCTGTACCAGCGCTCGTCGCTCGCGTCGCGCCGTGCGACGCGCGACTCGCTCACGGACAGCCTCACCGGGATCGGCAACAACCGCGCGTACGAGACGACGCTCGCCGGGGCGCTCGACCACGCGACCGGGACGGCGACCCGGATGACGCTCTGCCTCGTCGACGTCGACGACTTCAAGCAGATCAACGACGCGTTCGGGCATCCGCTCGGCGACCGGGTGCTCGTCGAGGTCGCGGAGCACCTCGCCACCCAGACGGACTGCATCGGCACCTTCCGCTTCGGTGGGGACGAGTTCGCAGTGCTCCTCACGTGCGGCAAGGCGGTCGCGCGCTCGCACGTCGAGGCGCTCCATCGCAGCCTCTCCGAGGCCGAGTTCTCGCACGGCACCGTCGCGACCGTCAGCGTCGGGACCGCGACGTTCCCGGACGACGCCGCCGACTTGCACACGCTCGAGCGCGCGGCGGACGCGGCGCTCTACTGGGCGAAGCAGCACGGCAAGAACCGCTCGTGCGCCTACAGCGCGGCTATCGCCCCGCCGACCGCCCCGGGCGAGCTCGAACGCCGCATCGAATACCAGACCCGCCTGCGAGCGGCCGAGAACCTCATTCGCGTGGTCGACGCGAAGGACGAGTACACGGGAGCCCACTCCGAGCGGGTCGCGCTCCTCGTCGAGGCGATCGCGTGGCGGCTCGGCTGCGAAGAGCAGCGGGTCGAGCAGCTGAAGCTCGCCGGCCGGCTCCACGACCTCGGCAAGATCGCGATCCCCGACCGCGTGCTGCAGAAGCCCGGCAGCCTGACGTACGAGGAGAGCTGCCAGCTCGCGCACCACCCGGAGCTCGGCGCGTCGCTCCTCGACGGGATGGACATCCGGCCCGTCGACGTCTGGATCCGGCACCACCACGAGCACTGGGACGGCTCCGGCTACCCGCACGGGCTCGCGGGCGAGGAGATCCCGTTCGGCTCGCGGCTGATCCTCGTCGCCGACGCGTACGACGCGATCACGACGGAGCGCAGCTACCGCGAGGCCGCGACGCCCGACGAGGCGATGGCCGAGATCCGGGTACACGCCGGCCACCAGTTCGACCCGGCCGTGGTCGATGCGCTGCAGGAGTTCCTCGAGGTGTCGGGCCGGCTCTCGACCTCGGCGGGAGCCTTCGAGCTCCTCGACCGCGCGGTCGCGTAGCGCCGTGTCGCTCGTCTTCCCCGTCCTCCTCGCGGTCGGGCTCGGCCTCGCGCTCGGCGGAAAGCTCGGTGCGCTCGCCGAGCTCGAGCTCCGGGCTCCCTGGCTCTTCCTCGCGGCGATCGCGCTTCAGCTCGTCGCCTTCCCCGTCGCAGCTCTGCCCTGGCACACGGACGATTCGGTGGCGACGGCGCTCTGGCTCGTCTCCTATGCGCTCCTCGTCCTCGCCGCGGTCCTCAACCGCCGGATCACCGGCGTGCCCGTGGTCGCGCTCGGGATGGCCCTGAACCTCGCCGCGATCCTCGCGAACCGCGGGACGATGCCCGTCCGCTACGAAGCCATGCGCGAAGCGGGGCGGACCGCCGCGGTGCAGGCGAACTCGACGGCGCTCTCGAGCCCGCATCTTCCCTGGCTGATCGACCGCTGGGCCGCCCCGGACTGGATTCCGCTCGCGAACGTCTTCTCCGTCGGGGACGTCATCATCACGCTCGGCGCGTTCGTCGTCGTGCTCGCGGGCATGAAGGTGCGGCTACCCGCGTTCGTGCGGAGCGGGCGGAACGCCGAGCAGGTAGTCGCGGGCGCTAGCTGCGCGCGTCGCGCGCGAGCCGCTCTCCGATCGAGGAGAGCACCTTGAGCGCGATCGACGGCATCGTCTCGACGACCGTGCGGAACCGCCGGTCGGTGATGACGAGCAGGTCGACCGCAGACGTGGCCGTGACCGTCGCGGTACGAGGGCTGTCGGTGAGCAGAGCGATCTCGCCGAGCCAGTCACCGGGGCCGAGATCGGCGACCTTGCGGCCCTTCTTCGTCACTCGCGCGGTTCCGGAGATGAGGACGAAGAACTCGCGCCCCGACTTCCCCTCGCGCGTGAGGACGGTGCCCTCGCGGACGTCGAGCTCGTCCGCCGTCTTCGCGAGCTGGGCGCAGCTCGCTCTTCGAGCATCCCGAAAACAGCGGAACCTTCTTCAGGAGCTCGACCTTGGCATCCCGGCGAAGCGGCATCGCGGCATCCTAACGCCGAAATCGACGCGCGTGAATGCGGAACTCCGCGAAAAGAAAGTAGGATCCCGTCCTTGCCGGGGCAGGCAGTTCTGGGAGGCCACTGCGGATGGAGGGGACTGGGATGACCGATCACGTACGTACGACGTACCGCAAGCACCGCAAGACGACGTGGGGGGTCGTGCTGGCCCTGACGGTGGCCGTCGCGGCCGTCGCCATCCCGCTCGCCCACGCCGGCAGCAAGACGTACACGCTCAGCGCGACGCCGTCGGCGACCTGTGCGTCGCCCGCGAGCACGGTCGTGACGCTGACGAATACCGGGAACCCGCAGGCCCTCGGCTCGGCGGAGATCTACTTCCCGCCGAACACCGTCGCGAGCGTCTCGGCCGGGACGCTGCGGACGAACACGACGAGCACGGCGCAGAGCGCGAACAAGGACATCCTCGCGCTCGACGACGTCAATCTCGCACCGGGCGCCTCGCGCTCGATCACGGTCACGTTCAAGACTGGCGTGACGTTCTCCGCATCGATCACGGCGGTCGTCAAGCAGGCGAACCGCTTCAACGACTCGAGTGGGAGCGCGAACCAGTTCAGCCTGCAGGGGTCGTTCCCGACGTTGAAGATCGTGACCTGCGTCACCGTCTCCGGCCGCGTGTACCAGGATCGCAACCTCGACAACGTGTATACGACCGGGACGGGCGCGTTCCTGAACAGCGACGTCCCGAAGGCCTGGACGGTCAAGCTCTACGCGAAGGACGTCGGGGCGCCGCCGTCCTCGTACGCGCTGCTCAACACGACGACGTCCGGTGACTCGAGCAGCGCGGATCCCGGCAAGTACACGTTCACCCAGGTGCCGAGCGGCAGCGACTACCGGATCTGCATCACGGCTCTCGGCGCGGACGCGTCCGGCAAGTGGGCGTTGCAGAGCCCGGCCGGCAACACCGAGTGCGGCCCGATCTCGAGTGGCGGCCCGACGTCGTCCGCTGCCAACCGGCTTCCGAACCTCGGCGCGGACGCGACGAACCAGGACTTCCAGGTCGTTCCCGTCGTGGGCCCGTTCGGCGCCAACACGAGTCCGTCGACCGTCGGCGGCTACACGGTCGACGCGGGCTCGAACTCGACGAAGGCGGACGACTTCTACGTCCAGGACACGTGGGTCGACGCGCAGGGACGCACGAACTACCGCTTCTCGCCGATCACCGCGTGCTCGACGAACTGCCCGACCGGGAAGATCTACCTCCTCGAGACCCTCGCCGCCGACATCAGCCTCGCCAACCTCGGCGGCAAGCAGGTCTCGCTCCGTTACGACGACTCGCCGCCGTTCCTCGATGCGGATCTGAAGCCGATGCCCTACTGCAGCATCGATCCGCGGCAGGGCTCGGCCCTCGCGATCGCCGGCGTGCTGCCCGGGACCGACACGTCGTGCATCGTCGAGAGCAGCCAGAAGGTCGTGGCCGGCGGCAACGTGCACGCCGTGTATCAGGTGTACACGGCGTACGACGGCGGCCGCCAGGTCGGCTAGGAGAGTTCCGCGAGAGCGCTGGGCGAGGCGCTCCGCCTCGTCCAGCGCCTCGCGCGCAGCGACGTCCCGGCCCTGCGCGCCGTTCAGCGCTGCGAGCGCGCGGAGGGCCTGCTCCTCCTCGTACACGAGCCGCTGGCGACGGGCGATGGCGAGTCCGAGCTCGATCTGCTCGGTCGCAGATTCGAGGTCGCCGGTGCCCTGAAGGGCCGTCGCACGCACGCGCGCGAGATGCGCGGCGAGCGGGGACGTCTCGAGGCCGAGCGTCCGCTCGGCCTCGGCGAGGACGTCGAGCGCACGCTGCGCATTGCCGCGCTGGACGTACCCCTCCGCGAGGTAGATCCAGGCCTCGAGCCCGAACGAGGCGCTGCCGTGGGCGACGGCCTCCTCCACGACGCGTGTGAGGTCTTCGATCGCGGCGTCCACCTCGCCACGGCGCAGCGCGAGCCGCGCAAGCTGGGTCTCGGCGAAGATCGCGCCGGTCACGTGCTCGGCGGCCCGTAGCGTCCTCTGCGCGTCCTCGAGTTCCGTCGCCGCCTCGTCGAGGAGGCTGCGGGTGACGAGCACTTCGCCGAGGTTCGCGCTGGCAAACGCCGCCTGCGTTGCGTCGCCGAGGCGCTCGAGTTCCTCGCGCGAGCGCGTGTAGTACGCGGTCGCGTCCCGCCAGCGTCCCTCGGCATACGCCTGGACGCCGAGGTTCGACTCGATCACCGCGGCCCAGCGTGCCGCTCCGAGCTCGCGGTAGATCTCGAGCGCCTTCACCTCGTGCACGGCATGCTCGGGTTGGCCGAGCTCGAGGTAGCCGCCGTCCAGCGCCGAGTATGCGCGCGCAAGCGCACGGCTCGGTCCGAGCGGCTCGGCGTCCTTCACGACGCGCGAGGCGACGGTGATCGCGTCGCGTGCGCGCCCCTGCTGGAGGTGGATCTGCGCGCGCAGCGCCCGCAGGTTGTTCGCGGCGTGTCGCGCCTCGGGCTCGTCGAGCGTCGAGACGCGCTGGAGCCCGGTCGTCGTCTCGCGGAGCGCGGTGCTGAAAGAGCCGAGGCGCGTCCAGGCCAGCGCCCGAGCCTCGTAGATCTCGGCCTGTGTCACCGGCTCGCCCTCGTACAGCCGTGTCGCCGAGCGAAGCGCCTCGATCGCGCGCCGGTAGTGGCCCGCAGCCTCCCGCACCTCTCCGAGCGCACGCCACGTGCTCGCGAGCTCGACGTCCGGGAGGTCCCGCACGCGGCCCGCGGTCTCGAGCGCCCGCTCGTAGAAGCGCGAGGCGTCCACGTTCGCGTACACCTCGCGCGCGAGGTCGCCCGCCATGCGCGAGTACCTCCATGCCTCGCTCCAGCGGCCCGCGTTGTAGAAGTGGAGCGAGAGGAGCTCAGCCGCCTCCTCGGGACGCTCGGCGTGACGCCGCTCGATCACCTCCGCGACGCGTCCGTGCAGCTCCCGACGGCGCTTGTACGAGAGGCCCTCATACGCCGCGTCGCGGATGAGCGCGTGCCGGAAGCGGAAGCCTCCTGCGACCTCGGGGTCGCGCGCGACGAACTGGCCGAGCCGTTCCCACACCTCCGACCCGGCCGCGACGAGGGGATCGTCCTCGAGCACGTCCGCGATGAGCGCGCCGGAGAACGACGCGCCGAGGACGGAGGCCCAGCGCAGCAGCGCGCGGTCGCCCGGGGCCAGCTGGTCGATCCGCGTCGTCACGAGGGCTTCGACGGTCTCGGGTAGCTCCTCGGTGTCGGCGGCCTCGTCGCCCGTGCTCGCGAGCTCCTGCAGGAAGAGCGGGTTGCCGGCGCCGCGCTCCATGAGCGCGGCGAGCTCGCTCTCCGTCAGCCTCCGGTCTCCGGCCGCCGCCACGGCGAGCGCGCGCGCATCCTCGGCGGGCAGCGGCTCGAGACGCAGGGTCAGCGCAGGGAGCGGGGGCGTTCCCTCGGCCGCCGCGAACCCGCCGCCATGTGGACGGCGCGTCGTGCAGGCGAGCCAGGGCCGGGTCGGCAGCTGCGTCCCGAGGTAGCGCAGGAGCTCCGACGACGCGTCGTCCATCCAGTGCACGTCGTCGACGACGAGCAGCGTGGGGGAGTCGAGGAGGTGGCCGAGGAGGGTTCCCATGACGCCGTGCAGGCGCGCACGCCAGAAAGCTGGGTCGAGGTCGTCGACCTCGGGGGTCGACTCGACCTCGACGTCGAGCGGCGCAGCGAGGAGCGGGGCCCAGGCGGCGAGCGCCTCGTCCACCGACGCGAGCCGCTCGGTGAGGACGGCGCGGTTGTGCGCACCGCCTCCGTTCAGCTCCACGTCGAGCACCGAGCGGAGGAACGGCCGGAACGGGAAGTACGGCGTGGACGCCTCGTACTCCTCGCAGCGCAGCCCGATCTGCCGCATGTCGGCGCAGGTGTCGCGGAGCTCCTCCGCGAGCCGCGACTTGCCGATCCCGGGATCGCCGACGAGCTCCACCAGCGTCCCGAAGCCCATCCGCACCGGCCCGACCGACGCGGCGAGGACCGCGCGCTCGCGCTCGCGGTCGACGAAGGGAAGCCGGTCAGTGCCGCCCGGAGCGTCGACCGTGCGCTCCTCCGAGCGCCCTCCGAGCGCGACCGCGTGCACGGGCTCGGCCTTTCCCTTGACGCTGAACGGCTCGAGGTCGGTCGCGTGGAAGCGGTCGCCTGCGCGTACGAACGCGTCGTGCGAGACGAGGATCTCGTCCTCGCCCGCCCGCGCCATGAGCCGTGCCGCGAGGGCGGCGGTGTCGCCGAGCACGGTGTACGTCCGCCGGAAGCTCGCGCCGACCTGGCCGGCGAAGACCCGGCCCTCGCTCACGCCCACGTGCACCGGCAGCGGGAGCCCCGAGTCCACGACCGCTCTGACCGTCTGCAGCATGCGCCCCGCGTCGTCGCCGAAGGTCTGGGGAGCGCCCGAGACGAGCACGATGCGACCGCCGTCCCGGTCGACGTCACTCTCGAGGAACGTGACCCCGTGCTCGTCGGCCGCGCTCTGGATCGTCCGGACGAGGGCGTCGAGCGCGTCGGCCGCAGCGTCCGCACCCTCGGTCGCGATCACCTCGTCCGTCCCCGCGAAGCGCACGAACGCGATCGCGGCATGCCGGTGCTCGCCCTCGAGCGGGCCGACCTCGAGCAGCTGCGCGCGGAGCGGGCCGGGGACGGCGAGCTCGAGCCTGACGCCCTCGACGCTCGGGAGCGGCTCGACGCTGCCCCGGACGGCCGGCGCGGAGCGAAGGAGCAGGCCGCCGGCCTTGGCCTCGCCCACGACGTCGGGCCCGACGAGAGCCGCGCACTCCGGGCTGAGGAGGATCTCGCCCGCCTCGGAGCTCGCCTCCATCTCGACGGTTCGGGTCGCCGCCGGACCCACGACGAGCAGCTCGCGGTGCGATTCGCCCACGAGGAAGAAGTGGAAGCGGCCGCTGTGCAGCCCCGCGTGCATCTTCAGCTGCACGACGCCCGCGGAGGTCCGTGGCCGCCCGATCGCACGCAGCGTCCTGCGCATCTCGAAGGCAGCGCGCGCGGCGCGCGCGGCGTGCTCCTCGCCGTCGTAGAGGAGCAGCAGGGCGTCGCCGCCGAACTTCAAGAGCCCGCCTCCCTGCCCGTACGCGACTCCGAGCAGCGCCGCGAAGGTCGCGTTCATCACCTCCGTGACCTCCTCCGCGCCCGCTCGCCCACGGCTCGAGAGGCGCTCGGACATGGCCGTGAACCCCGAGATGTCGACGAACGCGAGCGTGCCCTCGACCTCGCGCCAGCGCACGTCGGGCTCGTCGCGCAGCCAGGTCAGCGTGAGCCGCGGGACAAAGGAGACGAGCTCCGCCGAAGCTGTCGTTTCCCGCGGCGTCTCGAGCATCGCGACATTCTGAGCCAGTCGGCGACGGGCGCAAGGCTCGGGTGCGTTCACGGAACGTTTACGGCCGCTCAACCCAATCCCCCCGGAAAGGGCACGTCCGCGACGTCGTAGAGGACGAATAGGCAGGTGACACCGATCCCGAGGCAGGAGGGTGGCGGAATGTCTGCGGCACAGGTCGAGGTGTATGGCACCTCGGAGATGGATCGAATCGAGATGTGGAGGCACGAGGCGCTCGAGCGGGCGGGGTACGACTCCGAGAGCTCGGTCGTCCTCGCAGCGAGCCACGACATCGACCTCCACGAGGCAGTGAGCCTCCTCGAGCGCGGCTGCACCGTCGAGCTGGCGCTCCAGATCCTTTTGTAGCCGGGGGGAAACGATGTTTCCCCCCGCCAGCCCCCCTTCCTCTTCGTCGCGAAGCTGATCTCCGCGACCTGGCCTACGGGCGAGTGAATCGCCCTGCGGCCCTCGCGCCCTGCGTCGGACCCGCGGTTGGAGCAATGCGACGGACCCCGTGTCGGCACAATGCGCGCCGGTGCTGCCGCTCCTGTCGATTCCGTCGCCCAGCTCGAGCTCCGTCGAGCTCGGGCCGCTCTCGATCCACTTCTACGGCCTGACGCTCCTCGTCGCCATCTCTGCGGCGGTCGCGATCTCGGGCGTCCGCTGGACGCGGAGGGGCGGCGACTGGGACCTCATCTTCCGCGTCGCGGTCTGGGGCGTCGCGTTCGGGATCATCGGCGCGCGCCTCTACCACGTGATCACGAGCTGGAACGAGCTCCCCGACGAGTGGTGGGGGCCGTTCGCGATCTGGAAGGGCGGCCTCGGGGTGTGGGGCGGGATCGGCCTCGGGTGCCTCGTCGGAGCCATCGTCGCGAAGCGCTCAGGAGTGTCGGTCGCGAAGCTCGCGGACTGCGTCGCGCCCGCGCTCCTCGTCGCGCAGGGCATCGGCCGATTCGGCAACTGGTGGAACCAGGAGCTCTACGGGAAGCCCACGAACCTGCCGTGGGGCCTCGAGATCGATCCCGCGAACCGCCCGATTCAGTACGTCGACCGCGCGACCTTCCATCCGACCTTCCTGTACGAGGCGCTCTGGTGCTTCGCCGCTGCCGGGCTCCTGCTCCTGATCGAGCGCCGCTTTCACGGCCGGATCCGGGCGGGCGGGCTGTTCGCGCTCTACGTCCTGGTGTACAGCATCGGCCGCTTGTGGATCGAGACGCTGCGCATCGACCCGTCGCACGAGATCGGCGGGATCCGCCTGAACGTGTTCGTCGCGGCTGCGGCGATCGTCCTCTCGGCGGCGTTCTTCGTCTACTGGCAGCGCAGCTGGAGGCGCGGCGCGAGCGGTCCGTCGCAGAAGGTCGAGACGATGGCCGTTCCTCGCGGCCGGTAGCCGGGCGCCCGCGAAGTCGCGTCCGGCTGCGCGGCTAGCCTCCGCCCGTGCTGCCGACTCCCGTCCGCGAGCTGGAGCTGGAACTCGACGCGTTCGAGGGACCGTTCGACCTCCTCCTGACGCTCCTGCTCCGAGAGGAGCTCGAGCCGCGCGACGTCGACATCGCCGCGATCGTGCTCGCGTTCGTCGAGCGCATGGCGGAGCGGGACGAGCTCGACCTGGAGGCATGCGGGGAGTTCCTCGTGCTCGTCTCCGCGCTGCTCGAGCTGAAGGCGCGAGGCCTGTTCCCGGACGAGGCCGCCGAGCTCGGGGAGCTCGAGCCCGAGGAGGCGGCAGAGGAGCTCGCGCGGCGGCTCGCCGAGTACCGCCGTATGAAGGAGGCGGCGGGCTGGCTTCTCGAGCGCCTCGGCACCGAGCAGGACCGCTGGTTCCGGATCGGGCCCGCTGCCCTCGCGCCGCAGCCGGAGCGCAGGCTCGCGGCACAGGATCCGCAGGCTCTCGGCGACGCCCTGCGCAGGCTGGCCGTGGCGCCTCCCGCGGTCTCGCTCTCGCACATGGCGCTCCGCTTCCCGCCCGTGTCGCAGTTCGTCGAGCGGTTCCGCGCGCTGCTCTCGCGGCGCCGACTCTTCGACTTCGACGCCGAGGTGGAGGCGCTCTCCCGCGTCGAGCAGGCCGTCGCGCTGCTCGCGCTGCTCGAGCTCCGCCGCTCGGGCGAGATCGACCTCAGCCAAGCTCATGCTTTCGCCCCGATAAGGGTTTCGAGGCCCGACGACGAAAGGATTTCCGTATGGAAAGCACGCTCCGCCTGATCGCCGCGAACCCGGTCGACCGGCTCGCTCGAACCGTTGAGGCGCTGCTCGTCGTCGCGTCGGCCCCACTCTCCGTGGAGGAGCTGGCCGAGGCCGCGGACGACGACCCCGAACGGATCGAGACGGCCCTCGGCCTCCTCCGGGAGCGCTTCAGCGAGGGTCGGAGCGGAATCGTCCTCGAGCAGGTCGCGGGTGGCTACGCCTTCCGCGCGAGTCGCGACGCGGCCGACGCGTGTGCGCGCCTCTTCGAGCGCCCCGTCGAGCGCGGGCTCTCCCAGGCCGCACTCGAGACGCTCGCGATCGTCGCGTACCTCGGTCCGTGCTCCCGCCCGGACGTCGCGCGCATTCGCGGCGTGGCCGCGGATTCGGCAGTCGCGAGTCTCGTCGAGCGCGGCCTCGTGTGCGAGGCCGGCCGCGAGGTCGCCCCCGGCGGAGCGGTGCGCTACCGGACGACGCCGCTCTTCGAGCGGGTGTTCGGGCTCGAGAGTCTCGCGGCGCTTCCCCGGCTCGACGATCTCGGCGACGACACGAACCAGCTGCGCGAGCGCCTGCTCGAGGTCGCGGAAGCCCGCGCCTCGTAGCACCTTCGCTTCTCAGATCTGCCAGGCGCCGCCGCGCAGCACGGGTACGGCGTCGCCGTCGCGCGTGATTCCGTCGACGTCGAGCTCGGCGCCGCCGATCATGAAGTCGACGTGGATGCGGCTCTCGTTGATTCGCGCCCGCTCCGCGGGGTCGTCGACGGGATGCTCGTAGCCGCTGCCGAGAGCGATGTGCGAGGCGGCGTTCTCGTCGATCAGCGTGTCGTAGTACACGCGTCCCAGCGGGCCGATGCGGCCGCCGTCGTCCACGAGCGCGATCTCGCCGAGCCGTGAGGCGCCGTCGTCCTGCGCGGCGACCGCGCGCAGCGCGTCGGCCCCCTCGTCCGCGTCGATCTTGACGGCGCGACCGCCTTCGAACTCGACCCGGATGCCCGAGATGATCGAGCCCGACAGCTCGAGGGGCATCGTCGCGCTCACGTGCCCGTCGACCCGTTCCGGGTCCGGCGTGGTGAACAGCTCCTCGGTCGGCAGGTTCGGGGAGTGCCGGCGCCCGTCGACAGTCTCGAGGTCGCCGGCCGCCCAGTGTCCCGAAGGGAAGAGGCCGATCGTGAGGTCGGTGCCAGGTCCGTGCAGCCGGAGCGCGTCGTAGCCACGGTCGGTCAGTCGGGTCGCGTTCGTCTTGAGCTCGGCGGAGCGCTCCGTCCATGCCTGTGCCGGGTCGTCGGCGTCGAGCCGGCAGATGTGCGCGACGTCCTCCCACAGCCGCTCGTACGCGGCTTCGCGCTCGAGGTCGGGGTAGACGAGCTCCGCCCACGAGCGCGTCGGCGCGGGGACGATGCACCAGCTGGTGGTCATCCGGTTGACCACCTCGCCCGTTTCCGGCAGGGACGGGAGCAGGTCGCGCCCTGCCCGCGCGGGGTCGAGGCCGTCGAGCGCGCGCGGCGCATGCGGCCCCGAGAGGGAGATGCGCGCCGCGTGCTCGTCGGAGAGGTAGAGCAGCCGCTCGCGCATCCACGGCGGCACGTAGTCGAGCGACTCCTCGTCGGCGAGCTCGATGCGCGCCCGCTTCAGCCACTGGTCGAAGTAGAGGACGTCGACGTACTTCGCGCCGCGCTCGTACGCCGCGTGCGCGATCTTCCGCGTCAGGTCTTCCTTGCCGAGGAAACTCGTCACGGCCACGAGCTGATCGGTCTGGACGTTCGCGCCGAAGACGGCGAGGTTCGCGAGCTTGTCGGTCCAGACGTCGATCGCGGCCACGGCCTCGCACCCTAGCCAGAATTGGGGGGTGCGCCTGAATGCCTTCCTCGCCCGTGCGGGCGTCGCCTCACGGCGGCGCGCGGACGAGCTCATCCGGTCGGGCCGCGTGCGCGTGAACGGCGCGCCCGGCGAGCTCAACACGGTGGTCGCAGCGCACGACGTTGTCGAGGTCGACGGCGAGCGCATCGCGCGGCAGCCGCTCGCGTACCTGCTCCTGCACAAGCCCGCGGGTGTGGTCACCACCGCGAGCGACCCACACGGGCGCCCGACGGTGCTGGGGCTCGTCCCGGCGAATCCGCGCGTCGTGCCGGTGGGGCGATTGGATCAGGACACGACGGGGGCGCTGCTGCTGACGAACGACGGGGCGCTCGCCCACCGGCTCGCGCACCCGCGCTACGGGGTGCCGAAGGTCTACGAAGCGGACGTGCACGGCTCCGTCTCGCGGGACGAGCTCGCGCATCTGCGCTCGGGGGTCGAGCTCGAGGACGGCCTCACCGCCCCCGCGGAGGCACGCGTCCTCGAGCGCATGCGCGCCGCCAGCCGGCTGGAGCTGACGCTGCACGAGGGCCGCAAGCACCAGGTCAAGCGCATGTGCGAGGCGGTTGGCCATCCGGTGCGCCGCCTCCATCGCTCGGGCTACGCGGGGCTCGACCTCGAGGGGCTCGCAGCAGGTGAGTGGCGCAGGCTGACCCGAGCCGAGATCGACTCTCTTCGCACCGGGACGGGTCTCTAGCTCGGCGGGACGAAGCCCATGCGCTCGTACATGGCGAGGAGCGTCGGGGCGGAGGCAGCCCTCGCCTTCTCGGCGCCGACCGCGAGCAGACGTGCGAGCTCCGTGGGGTCCGAGCGAAGCTCGCGATACCGCGCCTGGATCGGTCCGAGGAGCTCGACCAGCGCGCTCGCGACGGCGTCCTTGAACGCCCCGTAGCCCTCGCCGTCGAAGCGGGCCTCGACCTCGGCGATCGTCTCGCCCGTCGCGACGGTCGTGAGCTCGATCAAGTTCGAGATCCCGGGCTTCCCGTCCGGGTCGTGGCGCACCTCGCGTCCGGAGTCGGCGACGGCGCGCTTGACCTTCCGCGTCACCGTGTCCGCGTCGTCGAGCATCAGGATCTTCCCCTGCTCGGTCCCGAACGACTTCGACATCTTCTTCGTCGGCTCCTGGAGATCCATGACGCGGGCGCCGGCCTCGGGATAGACGCCCTCGGGCAGCACGAACGTCTCGCCGAAGCGGGAGTTGAAGCGCTGCGCGACGTCGCGACAGAGCTCGAGGTGCTGGCGCTGGTCGTCTCCAATCGGCACCACGTCGGTCTGGTAGAGGAGGATGTCGCCGGACATCAGCACGGGGTAGTCGAAGAGCGCCGCCGAGACGAAGTCCGCGAGCTCCCGCTTCTCCTTGAACTGGGTCATCCGTCCGAGCTGGCCGTACGCAGTCACGCCGCCGAGCAGCCATGCCGCTTCGGAGTGAGCGGTGACGTGGCTCTGGACGAACACCGTCGAGCGCGCAGGGTCGAGCCCGGTCGCGAAGAGCATGGCCGCCATGTCGAGCGTCCCCTCGCGCAGCTCCTCGGGGTCGTGGTCGACGGTGATCGCGTGCAGGTCGACGATGCAGAAGAATCCCTCGCCCTGCTCCTGCGTGGCCGCGTACTGGCGGAAGCCGCCCGAGTAGTTGCCGATGTGCGGCTCGCCCGACGGCTGGATTCCGGAGAAGACGCGCATCGCGGGATTGTCCCTGGACCGACGGGCAAGCGTTGCCGCCTCTCTAAACTCACCCCTGGATGGAGACCACAGGCTCGAGCGAGCTTCTCGCGTACCCGCTCGTCGCGCGCGGGCTGACACCCGACTCCACGGTCATCGAGATCCGCGGTCGCCGCATCGGCGACGGGTTCTTCGGGCTCATCGCTGGGCCCTGCACGGTCGAGACGCGCGAACAGACGCTCGAGACCGCCCGCGCAGTCGCCGCTGCCGGCGCCACCGTCCTGCGCGGTGGCGCGTTCAAGCCGCGCTCGTCTCCGTACGCGTTCCAGGGCCTCGGGCAGAAGGGGCTGGAGATCCTCGCCGAGGCGCGGGAGGAGACCGGCCTGCCGATCGTCACGGAGCTGCTCGACCCGCGGGACGTCGGCGTCGTCGCCGAGATCGCGGATGTCATCCAGATCGGCGCACGCAACATGCACAACTTCAACCTCCTCGCGGAAGTGGGGCGGGTTCCGAAGCCGGTGCTGCTGAAGCGCTCTCCCTCGGCCACGGTGGAGGAGCTGCTGATGGCCGCCGAATACGTCGCGAAGGAGGGGAACGAGCGTGTCCTCCTGTGCGAGCGGGGAATCAAGACCTTCGAGCGCTCGACCCGGTACACACTCGATCTATCGGCGGTACCCGTGCTCAAGCGCGAGACGCACCTGCCCGTGATCGTCGACCCGTCCCACGCTGCGGGGCGCAGCGACCTCGTCCTCCCGCTCGCACGCGCGGCGGTGGCCGCGGGAGCGGACGGCATCATGGTCGAGGTGCACCCGCGACCCGAGGATGCGCTCTGCGACGGGCCGCAGCAGATCCGTATCGGCGAGTTCGCCCGCTTCGCCGACGAGGTGCGGACGGTCGTGGCGCTCATGGGCAAGACGGTCGGTTGACGTCCGCGCGAGCGGATCTCCGGCCCTCCTAGACAATGCGCATCGAGCCGGCAGCCGCGCTCGTCGGGCACGTCGCCGTGCCGGGCGACAAGTCGATCTCCCACCGCGCGGTCCTGCTCGCGGCGATCTGCGAGGGGGAGACGCGCATCACCGGGTTCGGCCGCTCCGCGGACACCGAAGCCACGATCGCGGCGGTGCGGGCGCTCGGCGTCGTCGTCGACGAGCCCGACGTCGACTCGTTGGTCGTCCACGGGGTCGGGCTGCGCGGGCTCCAGGAGCCGGACGCGCCGGTCGACTGCGGCAACGCGGGCACGCTCGTACGCCTCCTCGCGGGCATCCTCGCGGGCCAGGAAGGCAAGCGGTTCGAGCTCGTGGGCGACGCCTCGCTCTCCGCGCGACCGATGGCGCGAATCGCGGTGCCGCTCTCGCGCATGGGCGCCGCCATCGAGACGACGCAAGGCCGGCTGCCGCTGGGCATCGACGGTCGGAACCTCCACGGCACTGCGTACGAGGTTCCCCAGGCGAGCGCGCAGGTCAAGTCCTGCATCCTCCTCGCGGGGCTCCTCGCGGAGGGCGAGACGACGGTGGTCGAGCGGATCCCCACGCGCGACCACACCGAGCGGCTGCTCGAACGTGCGGGTGCGCGCCTCGCCCGCCGTCCGACAAGCACGACCGTCCAGCCCGCCGACGTGCTGAGGCTCGGCGAGCTGGAGGTACCCGGCGACATCTCCTCTGCGGCGCCGTTCCTCGTCGCCGCCGCGATCGTGCCCGGATCTTCCGTGACCGTGCACGGCGTCGGTCTCAGCCCGCGCCGCACCGGCCTCCTCGACGTGCTCGAGCGCATGGGCGTGAGGATCGCGATCTACAACCGCCGCCCGATCGGCGGCGAGCCGTCCGGAGACGTGGAGATCCGCGCGTCCGACCTCGTGGGCGCGACGGTCTCGGCCGACGAGGTCCCGGGTCTCATCGACGAGCTGCCGCTGCTCGCGGTTGCG
This sequence comes from uncultured Gaiellaceae bacterium, assembly GCA_963846995.1. Lineage (GTDB taxonomy): Bacteria > Actinomycetota > Thermoleophilia > Gaiellales > Gaiellaceae > GMQP-bins7. Next base: position 63,430 of record CAWJYD010000009.1, read on the forward strand.
GCCTGTCACGCGCGGGGAGACACAGTGGTTCGCGGAGCGGGCGAGCTGCGCGCGAAGGAGTCCGACCGGATCGAGGCACTCGTGGAAGAGCTCCGCCGGATCGGCGGCCACGTGCGCGCGACGAGCGACGGATTCCGCGTCCGGGGCGTGCCGGCACGCCTGCGCGGCGGGGTCGTCGACGCGCACGGCGACCATCGCCTCGCGATGGTGGGTGCGGTGGCGGGCGTCGCCTCGCGCGAGGGCGTGGAGCTCCGTGGCTCCGAGGCCGTCGCGACCAGCTTCCCGGGCTTCTTCGACGTGCTCGGGCGGTTGACGACCTGATGGTGTCGACTACCCTCCCGCGACGATGATCGTGGCGATCGACGGCCCTGCCGGCTCGGGGAAGAGCACGGTCGCGTCCAGGCTCGCCGGACAGCTCGGCTTCCGCTATCTCGACACGGGAGCGATGTACCGGGCGCTGGCCTGGCTCGCACGACGCGACGGCGTGGATCCCGACGACGGCTTCGGTCTCGCCGAGCTCGCGATCGCGCACCCCGTCTCCTTCGACTCCGCGGGGCACGTGCAGGTCGGCGGCGAGGACGTCACCTCGGCGATCCGGGACGCGGAGATCGACCGTCTCGTACCGACCGTCGCGCGTCACGGAGAGGTGCGCGACGTGATGCGGGAACGCCAGCGTGCTCTCGCCATCGGGGGCGACTCCGTGATCGAAGGTCGCGACATCGGCAGCGTCGTCGTCCCGCACGCCGATCTGAAGGTCTTCCTCCTCGCGGACGAGCGGGAGCGCGCGCGACGACGGACGGCGGAGCGGCCCGGGGTCGCGCCCGCGGCGCTCGAGGCCGACCTGCGCACGCGCGACGAGCGCGACGCCGTCAACACGCAGCCCGCGGACGATGCCATCGTCCTCGACACGACGGAGCTGACGGTCGACGACGTAGTGAGCCGCATCGCAGACCTCGTGGAAGCGCGTCGATGAACCGGACCGACGCGGTGTGGGCCGTCGGTCGGCTCACGATCGGGAGCGCCGTCAAGCTGCTCGCGCCGCTCCGGGTGTACGGGGCGGGGCGCGTCCCGCTCGACGGCGGCCTCGTCGTCGCCGCGAACCACTTCAGCTGGGTCGACCCGCCCGCGCTCGGCGCCGCGACTCCCCGCACGCTCTACTTCATGGCCAAGGTCGAGGCGCACCGCGTTCCCGGCCTCGGGGAGCTGATGCGGTCGTTCGGCACGTTCTCCGTCCGGCGCGGCGAGTCCGACCGGGACGCCGTGCGCACGATGCGCGAGATCGTCCGCGACGGCCGCGCCCTCGGTCTCTTCGTCGAGGGCACGCGTCAGCGCTCGGGTGTCCTCGGCCCCGTGCAGCCCGGCGCCGCGATGGTTGCGATCACGGAGGACGTGCCCGTGATCTGCGCGACGCTCTACGGCTCGTACGAGTGGCGGCTCGGCAGCTTCCGCCCGGTCTCGGTGGCCTGGAGCGAGCCGATGCGCTTCGACGGGCTGCCTCGCGGAGGCAAGGGCTACAAGGAGGCGTCGCTCGAGATTGGGCGCACGCTCCGGAGGCACTGGGAGTGGCTTCGGGGCATCCACGAGCTCGGACGGCCGCGCGACGCGACGCCACCGCGATGAGCGAGGTCGAGAACGTCGAGATCGCCGGGACGGTGGCGATCGTCGGCTTTCCGAACGTCGGCAAGTCGACGCTCCTCAACCGGCTGACGTCGACGCGCACGGCGGTCGTCCATGAGACGCCCGGAGTCACGCGAGACCGCAAGGAGCTCCTCTGCGAGTGGTCGGGCACGACCTTCCGCCTCATCGACACGGGCGGCGTCGACCGTGCGGACACGGGGCCGTTCGGCCCGCAGATCGCGGCGCAGGCGCGCACCGCCGTGGAGGAGGCCGACCTCGTGCTCTTCGTCGTGGACGCGCGCCTCGGCGTGACGCCCGGCGACGAGGAGCTCGCGGAGATCTTGCGCGTGTCCCGGCGTCCGGTTCTCGTGCTCGCGAACAAGCTGGACGACCCGCGTCGCGACCTGGAGGCGCTCGAGTTCCACCGCCTCGGGCTCGGCGACCCCATTCCCGTCTCCGCGCTCCACGGGCACGGCTCCGGCGACCTGCTGGACGAGATCGTCGCGTCGCTGCCGGGCCGCAGTGAGCGTCCGGTGGGGGAGGAGGCGATCAAGGTCGCGATCCTCGGCCGGCCGAACGTCGGCAAGTCCTCGCTCCTGAACGCGCTCGTCGGCGGCGAGCGGGTGATCGTGTCCGAGGTTCCCGGCACGACGCGCGACTCGATCGACACCGTGCTCCGGCGCGACGACTCGACGTTCGTCCTCGTCGACACCGCCGGCCTGCGGCGCAAGCGCCGGCAGCGCCAGGGAATCGAGTACTACTCGGAGCTGCGCGCGCTCGAGGCGGCGGAGCGCGCCGACGTCGCGCTCGTGCTCGTGGACGCGAGCCAGGGCGTCGTCGACCAGGACCTCGCGGTCGCCGACGTCGCGCGGAAGGCTCAGTGCGCGACCGTCGTCGTCCTCTCGAAGTGGGACGTCACGGAGGTTCGAATCGAGGACGTCCGCCCACAGATCGCGACGCGCCTGCGGCAGCGCCCGCCGCTCATCGCGGTCTCGGCGCACACCGGGCGCGGGCTCGAGCGGCTGCTCGAGCTGATCCGGACGCTCTTCGTCCGGTTCGCCGGCCGCATCCCGACGGCGGAGCTCAACCGCGCGCTGCAGGAGCTGCGCGAGGCTCGGCAGCCGCCGGGGCGCCGCGGTCGTCGCCTGAACCTTCTGTACGGGACGCAGGTGACGTCGCGCCCTCCGCGCTACCGACTGTTCGTGAACGACCGGTCGCTGGTGACCCGCGACTACGGCTACTGGGTCGAGAACGAGCTGCGCGCGCGCTTCGGGCTCGAGGGAGTGCCGGTCTCGATCGACTTCGTCACCTCCGAATGAGGACCGTCGTCGTCGGCGCGGGCTCGTGGGGAACGGCTTTCGCCTGTCTCCTCCGCGACAACGGGCACGACGTGACGCTCGCAGCGCGCGATCCCGACCAGGCGGCTGCGATGGTGGCGACCGGACGCAACCCGCGCTACGCGCGTGACGCGCGACTCGACGGGATCGCGGCGACGACGATCTCGGACGCTCCCGTCGCCGACGCGGAGCTCGTCGTCGTGGCCGTCCCGAGCCGCGTGTTCGGCGCCGTCGTGCGCGCGCTTCCCGGCACCGCTCCAGTGCTGAGCCTCACCAAGGGCCTCGACCCCGAGACCGGTGCGCGGCTGTCGACGCTCGTCGAGGAGCGACCAGTCGTCGTGCTCTCCGGACCGAACGTCGCCGACGAGATCGTGCGTGGTCTTCCGGCGGCAGCGGTCGTCGCGAGCGAGGACCTCGCGCTCGCCGTGCGGGTGCAGGTGGCGGTGCACTCGGCGCTCTTCCGCGTGTACGTGAGCGACGACGTCGCCGGGGTCGAGCTCTGTGCCGCGGCAAAGAACGTCATCGCCCTCGCAGCGGGCGGCGCCGACGGCCTCGCGCTCGGCGACAACGCGAAGGCCGCTCTCGTCGCCCGCGGTCTCGCCGAGATGCGCCGACTCGCCGAGGCGGCGGGCGCCCGGCCGGACACGTTCGCGGGCCTCGCAGGGATGGGGGATCTCATCGTCACGTGCTGGTCGCCGTCGGGGCGTAATCGCCGCGCCGGCGAGCTGATCGCACGGGGCGCGACGCCCGACGAGGCGCTGGCGGCGATCGGCATGGTCGTCGAGGGCCTGACGACGGCTCCTGTGCTCCGCGACCTCTCGCGCCGCCTCGAGGTCGAGCTCCCGATCACGGAGGGCGTGTGCGCGGTGCTCGAGGGCACCGAGCTGACGGAACTCGTCCGGCAGCTCATGACGAGGGCGCCAACAACCGAGTGATCGCCTCGCCCGAAGGTACGCTTCCCGGCCGTGGCAGCGCGCACCTTCTCGTTCACCTCGGAGTCCGTCACCGAGGGGCATCCCGACAAGATCGCCGACCAGATCTCGGACTCCGTCCTCGACGCGATCCTCGCGGACGACCCAGACGGCCGTGTCGCCTGCGAAACGCTCATCACCACAGGCCTCGTCGTCGTCGCGGGGGAGATCACGACCGACACGTACGTCGACGTTCGCGCCGTCGTGCGGGACCGGATCGCCGAGATCGGATACACGCGCGCGAAGTACGGCTTCGACTACGAGACGTGCGGCGTCGTCGTCGCGATCGACGGCCAGTCGGAGGACATCAAGCAGGGCGTCGACCAGTCGTACGAGGCGCAGCACGGAGACACCGACCCGATCGACCTGCTGGGTGCGGGCGACCAGGGGATGATGTTCGGCTACGCCTCGCGCGAGACGCGCGAGCTCATGCCGCTGCCGATCCTCGCGGCGCACCGGCTCACGCACCGGCTCGCCGAGGCCCGCAAGACGGACGTCCTCCCGTACCTGCGGCCGGACGGCAAGTCGCAGGTGACGGTTCGCTACGAGGTCGACGACAACGGCATCCAGCGTCCGATCGAGATCGAGCGCGTGCTCATCTCCACGCAGCACCGCGACGGAGTCGACGTCGAGTCGCAGCTCAAGCCCGACCTTCTGCGTGAGGTCGTCGAGCCGATCCTCGACGCGGACTTCGGCCATCTCGTCGACCGCGACCGACTCGGCGCCGAGGACTTCTTCTACGTCAACCCGACCGGCAAGTTCGTGATCGGCGGTCCCATGGGCGACACCGGCCTGACGGGCCGGAAGATCGTCGTCGACACCTACGGTGGTGCCGCACCGCACGGAGGCGGCGCCTTCTCCGGGAAGGATCCGACGAAGGTCGACCGCTCGGCTGCCTACGCAGCCCGCTACGTCGCGAAGAACGTCGTCGCCGCCGGGCTTGCCGATCGCTGCCAGCTGCAAGTCGCGTACGCGATCGGCGTTGCGCACCCGATGAGCGTGAACGTCGAGTGCTTCGGCACCGAGACGATCGCGCTCGAGAGGATCGAGGAGCTCGTCTCCGAGCACTTCGACCTGCGCCCCGGCGCGATCATCCGCGACCTCGACCTGATGCGCCCGATCTATGCGAAGACGGCGGCGTACGGGCACTTCGGGCGCGACGATCCGGACTTCACCTGGGAGCGCACCGACAAGGCCGACGCCTTGCGCGACGCGGCCGGCCTGCGCGCCGAGATCTCGGTCTAAGCGTAAGGCTCGGCAGCTGTGACGATGCGGCTGCGAGCAGCCGCCTTCAGGGATCCACGCGCGCCGGGATCCGCGGCGCGGATCCCGGTCTGCGCAGGTGAGGGCAGTCGATCGGAGGGAGTTTCGACGCTTCCAGTAGATCGCTCCCGCATGAGAGGGCTCTGTGAGCCGTCTAAGAGTTCCCTAAGAAGACGACGGGGCCCCGCCAGAGGAGCCCCGTTCGTCGTGCGATAGCCGGACGTCGGCTACCCGAGCCGTGGACGTGTCACGACGACGGGAACGCCGTCGTCGCGAGCCGGTCCGCGAGCTTGCCGAACCGCGCGAGCACCGTGTCCGCCTGCGCCTGCGTCAGCTTCGCGTCGGCGACCGCTTTCGCGAGCCGCGCCTTCGCAGGTGCGAGCATCGCGGTCTCGAGCTGGGCCGTGGTCTTCCCCTGCTTCGCTGCGAGGGCGGCGAGCGAGGTGCCCGGCAGCTCCGCGCGGAGCTGCTCGCGGTCGAGACCGAGGAATGCGGACGCCGCATGCAGCATGTGGTGCGTTGCCGCTCGTGCCCGCAGGTGCCGGCGCGCTCCGCAAAGCGTTCCCTCGGTGACGCGGTCGCGGAGCTTCGTCGCGCGCTCGGAGGACAAGCGCCCGGCCTTCTCGGCGGCGTCGATGCGCGCGAGCAGCCGCGCCTCGATGTCGGACTTCAGCTGCTCCACCGAGACGCCACGCGCCTCGGCCGCCTTCGCGAGCCGCTGGTCGCACGTCGCCGCTGCCTTGCCGCCGCCCGAGGCCGCGAACGCCGCGCCGCCTCCCGCGAGGAGCAGCGCTCCTGCGACGAGCGCCCCGGCGGCACGTCTGTCGAGTCTCATGTCCTTCCCTCTCCTTTCCCCGTGTACGGGCCGGATGCTGGCAGCCCGATGTGAGCGCAGGAGATGGAGAGCGTCAGCGATTCGTAAAGCCGAGCGTTAGGCGGCGCGGACGTAGATGCCGTCCGCGGCGCGCTCGGTGATGGGGCGCTCGGCGCCGTCGACCGCGATCGTCAGCTCGCCCGCGTCCGGCCGAGTCGAAACGACTGCGACCTGCGACCCCGGGACGAGGCCCTCGTCGTAGAACCAGTGGAGGAGGTCGCCGTCGTGCTCGGCGAGCCGGACGATCCGCCCGTCCCGACCCACGGCGAGCTCCGCGAGCGAGACGAGCTCCGCGTTCTCCGTCTGCTCGAAGTCGGTGTCGACCGGCCACCCGTGCGGGCAGCGGTCGGGGCCTCCGAGGCGGTCGTTGATCCTCTCGATCATCTCGTCCGTGAAGGTGTCGCCGAGCTCGTCCGCGTGGACGTGCGACTCCGCGGCCGTGTAGCCCATGAAGTCGGTGAGGAAGCGCTCGATGATGCGGTGCTTGCGGACGACGCGCTTCGCGCGCTCGGCCCCTTCGGGCGTGAGGATCGCCTCCTTCTGCTCGCCGCGCTCGACCAGCCCCTCGGCCTCGAGGCGCTTGAGCATCTCGCCGGCGGACGCCCGCGACACGCCGAGCATCTCCGCGACGCGCGACGCGATCGCCGTCGCGCCGGTCGCGGGCCGGTACTCCCCGATCGGGAACGCGAGGAAGTAGATCGTCTCGAGGTACTCGTCGACTGAGTGCCCGGTTCCGTGCGCCATCGCGTCGAGTCTAGTTGCGCGTTGTGTATGGCACCCCTTACACGAGCTGTGTAAGGTTCGCCTGACATGAGCTCGGGCCAGATCCTCCTCCTCGGCGCGATCGCAGGCGCGACCATCTTCCTTGGGCTCCCCCTCGGACGCCTGCAGTCGGTCGACGTGCGCCTCAAGGCGTTCCTGAGCGCGATGGCCACGGGCATCCTGATCTTCCTGCTGTGGGACGTCCTCGCAGCGTCGTTCGAGGAGGTCGAGAACGCGCTGACCGCGGGCGAGGACGCACGGTTCGTCGGCCTCGCGACGCTGCTCACGGTCGGGTTCGGCGTCGGGCTCCTGTCGCTCGCCGCGTACGACGGCTGGCTCGCGAGCCGCCGCAAGCGCGCGAAGCTAGGCCCGGGAGCAGCCTCCATCGCCGAGTTCGAGGTCGAGCGGCACCTCGTGACGATGTCGCCGTCCAAGTGGCTCGCGGTCTTCATCGCGACGGGGATCGGCCTCCACAACTTCTCCGAGGGGCTTGCGATCGGACAGTCCGCGGCCGCGAACGAGCTCAGCCTCGCGCTCGCCCTCGTGGTCGGCTTCGGGCTCCACAACGCGACCGAGGGCTTCGGCATCGTCGCGCCGCTCACCGGCGACCGCGAGCGACCGTCGTGGGGGTTCCTCGCGCTCCTCGGCCTGATCGGCGGCGGCCCGACCTTCGTCGGTGCGCTCGTCGGGCAGGCCTGGGTGAGCACGGCCGTCTCGGTGCTCTTCCTCGCGCTCGCCGCCGGCTCGATCCTCTACGTCGTGGTCGAGCTCATCGGGATCTGCTCTCGGATGGCCTCGAAGCAGGTGCTGCTGCTCGGCATCTTCGTCGGCCTCGTGCTCGGGTTCGGAACGGACCTCGTGCTCGTCGCCGTCGGCGCCTAGTAGGAGGGCTTGGCGAAACAGGCTCTGTGCCGCCGAAGGAGCGCTGGTCGACACGATGCAGCGTCCTCGGTCGCCCCAATACGTCACGTAGTGGGGCTCCCTGCGTCCTCGCCTCGCGCCGACCAGCGGCACTTCGGCGACGAGGCCCGTCCCGCCAAGCCCTCCCGCCGCCCGACCGTTCCGTCTGACAGGCGCCGCTACGCTCGGCCGCTGTGCCGCTCGTCGAGGTCTATCCGCTCGTGACCGCGCGTGCGCTGGCGCGGCCGTTCACGTACACGGCGCCGAGCAGCGTCGCGAGCGGAGACGTTCTGCGCATCCGGCTCGGTGCCCGTGAACTGCGGGGCATCGTCGTCGCGACCGGTGTCGCGGCTCCCGAGGGCTTCGAGATCTCGGACGCGGGCGCGGTCGTCGATCGCGTCCCGCCCGCGCTCGTCGAGCTCGCGCTCTGGCTGGCGGACTACTACGGGTCGACTCCCGCGCGTGCGCTCGCCCTGGTCGCACCGCATACGCGTACCCGGCGTGGCGAGCCGCGTGCGCCCGCCGAGCGCGACGCGCTCGGCGGAGAGCCGGAGCCGGCGAGCCTGACGGCCGCGCAGCAGGATGCAGTGGCTCGCATCGTCGCGGCGCTGGACGGCACCGGAGGCCACTTCCTCCTCCATGGGCCGACGGGCAGCGGGAAGACGGAGGTGTACCTCCAGGCCGCCGCGGCTGCGCTCGAGCGCGAGCTGGCGACGATCGTCCTGGTTCCCGAGATCGCGCTCACCCCTCAGACGGTGGGCCGGTTCCGCGCGCGCTTCGGCGATCGGGTCGCCGTCCTCCACTCGGCGCTCACGGATGCGGAGCGCCGCGACGAGCGCGCACGCCTCTCGTCAGGGGAGGCCCGGATCGTCGTCGGCGCGCGCTCGGCCGTCTTCGCGCCGGTCGAGCGGCTCGGGCTCGTCGTCGTCGACGAGGAGCACGATGCGTCCTTCAAGCAGGAGTCGGACCCGCGCTACGACGCGAGAACGGTCGCCGCGAAGCGCGCGGCGCTCGAGGGCGCCGTCGCGGTGTACGGCAGCGCCACTCCGCGCGCGGAGAGCTGGGCGCGCCTCGAGCGCCTGCAGCTCCCGGTGCGGATCGGAGCGCCGCTTCCGACGGTGCGGCTCGTCGACCTGAGGCGGGAGGCCGGCTATCCGCTCTCCGCGCCGCTCCTCGCCGAGCTCTCGGCAGTCGGGGAGCGAGGGGGCCGCGCGATCCTCCTCCTCAACAGGCGCGGACTGTCCGGCGCGATCCATTGCCGCGCATGCGGCGTCACGCGCCGCTGTCCGAGCTGCGACATCGCTCTCACGCTCCATCGCGACGGGAGGCTCCATTGCCATCACTGCGGCTACTCGACGGAGCTCCCAGAGGCGTGCCCCGAGTGCGGCTCGGTCGAGCTCGCCCGCATCGGTGCGGGCACGCAGCGCCTGGAGGCCGAGCTCGCGCGCAGGCTTCCCGGCCTCGAGCGGATCCGGCTCGACGCGGACACGGCCGCGCAGCCAGGCGCGCTGCGCGAGGCGCTCGAGCGCTTTTCCTCCGAGCGCTCGGTCGTCCTGATCGGCACGCAGATGGTCGCGAAGGGGCACCACTTCCCCGGAGTCGAGGTCGCGGCGGTCGTCGACGCGGATGCCGGGCTCGCGTTCCCGGATTTCAGGGCGGAGGAGCGGACCTTCCAGCTCGTGACGCAGCTCGCCGGCCGGAGCGGCCGCGACGCGCCGGGGAAGGTAATCGTCCAGACGTTCCAGCCCGACGCGACGCCGTTCGCATTCGCGGCGCGCCACGACGTCGCCGGCTACCTCGCGCACGAGCTCGCCCGCCGCGAGGAGCTCGCGTATCCGCCGTTCTCGCACCTCGTCGGCCTCGTCGTCTCGGGGCCGGATCCCGGCGACGTGCGGCGGGCGCTCCTCGAGCTTCGGGGAGCCCTCGAGCTTCCGTCCGTCCGGCTGCTCGGTCCGGCTCCGCTTCTCCGTCTCCGGGGTCGCCACCGCGCGCAGCTGCTCGCGAAGACGGACGCGCCGCGCGCGTTCGCGAGCCGCGCCGCCGCGGTGCTCGCGGCGGCGGCACCGGCAATGCGGCGGGACGGCCTGAGCGCGGTCGTGGACGTCGATCCGCAGTCGCCGTAGCCGGGCTAGACTCGCCGCGCGATGGCCGACGAGCACGACCACCACGACCACGACGAACACGCGCACGACGAACACGCGCACGACGAACACGCGCACGACGAACACGCGCACGACGAGCGGGACGTCGAGCGCGAGGCGCGGCGCCTGCTCGCGCTCTCGCGCATCCGGCAGTACGGGGACTCGGTGCTGCGCATGCGCGCGCGCGAGATCGAGATCTTCGACGAGGATCTCGAGCGGCTCGTCGAGCGCATGACGACGCTCATGCACGAGGCGAACGGCGTCGGGCTCGCCGGGACGCAGGTCGGTGTGCTCCGGCGCGTGTTCGTGTTCGTCGAGGACGGCGAGGATCGCGTCATCGTCAACCCGGTCGTCACGAGCTCGTCGAAGGAGACCGAGACGGACGACGAGGGATGCCTCTCCCTCCGCGACGTGCTCGTGCCCGTCGAGCGCTCCGTCTCGGTGACGATCGAGGGGGTCGACGCGAAGGGTGAGCCGGTGACGTTCGAGCTCGAGGCTCCCGCTTCACGTGTCGTCCAGCACGAGCTCGACCACCTTGACGGCGTCCTCATCATCGACCGCACGAGCGACGAGGCGCGGCGCGAGGCACTCGCGACGCTCCGGCCGCAGCCGGTTCTCGGCGCGCGTTGAGTTCACGCATCGCGGTCGCTGCCACGGCGCCGTTCGGCGCCTACGTGCTGGAGCGCCTCGCCGAGCTGCACGAGGTCGTCGCGGTCCTGACCCGCCCTGACTCGCCCTCGGGCCGCGGGCGCACGCTCGCGCCGTCGCCCGCGAAGGTGGTCGCGGAGCGCCTCGGGATCCCGGTGCATGCTCCAGAGCGCCTCGAGGCCGGCCTCGACCTCGGCGCGCCGGTCGCCGTCGCGGTCGCGTACGGCCTCATCGTCCCCGACGACGTGCTCGCCGAACGGCTCTGGCTGAACGTCCACCCCTCGCTGCTCCCGCGCTGGCGCGGCGCTGCGCCCGTGGAGCGCGCGCTCATGGCGGGGGATAGGGAGACGGGGGTCAGCGTGATCAGGCTCGTGCACGAGCTCGACGCGGGTCCGATCGCCGCGCAGGAGCGATTCCCGATCGCAGCTGGCGACGACGCGGGAGTCGTCTACGCGAGGGCTGCCGAGGTTGCCACACGGCTCCTCGACGAGGTTCTCGCGGAGGATCCGGAGCCTCACGAGCAGGTCGGCGAGGTCACGTACGCCGAGAAGATCTCTACGGGCGATCGTCAACTGGACCTCGAGCTTCCCGCGGCCGAGCTCGTGAACCGCGTGCGTGCGCTGTCGCCGCACATAGGCGCCCGCGCGAAGCTCCACGACCGGGACGTCACCGTCTGGCGGGCGGTCGTCGCTGCGGACGGGTCGTTCGAGCCGCTCGAGGTGCAGCCCGGCGGCGGCAGGCGGATGGCGTACGACGCATGGCTGCGCGGGCTGCGGCCGTAAGCCCGGCCCGCGTGGCCGCGTTCGACGTGCTCCTCCGCGTGTTCGAGCAGGGCGCGTACGCGGACCGCGCGCTGCGACGAGCTTCGGAGAGGCTCGACGAGCGCGATCGCGCGCTCGCCCAGCTGCTCGCATTTGGTGCGGTGCAGCGCCGCCGGACGCTCGACTACGCGATCGAGGAGATCGGGCGGCGACGGGTCGCCAGGCTCGACGGTCCGGTTCGAGCCGCGCTCCGGCTCGGAGCCTTCCAGCTCGCGTACGTCGACGGCGTCGCCCGCTACGCCGCGGTGAACGAGTCTGTCGAGCTCGTCCGTCGATCGGGGCTGGAGCGCGCCGTCGCGTTCGCGAACGCCGTCCTCCGCCGCCTCGCGGAGGGAATCCGGCCCCTGGTCGACGGGCTCCCCGAGAGCACGGCACGCGAGGCGGCGCTCAAACACTCGTACCCCGACTGGATCGCGGAGACGTGGTGGCGAGACCTCGGCCCCGACGATGCGCGCGCGAGCATGGGGGCGCTGAACGAAGCCGGTGCGACCGTCGTTCGGCTCGTGCGCGGGGAGCCCGTAGGCGAGCCCCATGCGAGCGTCCCGGGCGCCTGGCACGTCGATCGGGTCGATGGGCGCGCGCTCGCCGAGGGCAGGATCTGGCCACAAAGCGCTGCATCGCAGCTGGTCGGTCTCGCGGTCGGCTCGCGCGACGGCGAGCGCGTCCTCGATCTCTGCGCGGCGCCGGGAGGCAAGGCGACGATGCTCGCCGGCGAGGTCACCGCGGTGGAGGTCAACGAAGCGAGGGCCCGCGAGCTCGAGCAGACCGTGCAGCGTCTCGGCGCGAGCAACGTCAGCGTGGTGGTCGCCGACGGGCGAGCGCTTCCAGCAGCTCTGGATGGCTTCGACCGGGCGCTCGTCGACGCTCCCTGCTCGGGTCTCGGTGTCCTCAACCGACGGCCCGACCTGCGCTGGCGCGCGGAGCCGCTCCCGGAGCTCCAGCTCGAGCTCCTGCGCTCGGCGGCGGAGCGCGTGCGGCCCGGAGGCTCGATCGTCTATTCGGTCTGCACGATGAACGCGGACGAGTCGGAGGACGTCGTCGACGCGTCCGGGCTCACGGTCGACGCGACGCTCGCGGACGAGTGGCCGCAGTTCCGGCATCTTCGGCGGCCGGAGTTCCTGCAGACGCTCCCGCATCGGGACGGAACCGCAGGGTTCTTCGTCGCCCGACTGCGCCGCTGATCACGCGCCGAGGATCAGGCGCGCGCTCTCCACGCTCCACTCCGACCAGCCGTCTCGCTCGTCCCAGCCCCAGGCGAGCGCGTGCGCGACCCGCCAGCCGCCCGTCCAGTTCGCGCTCGCCGACGAGCGGCTACGGGTCGATGACCAGCCACGGCTGTCGTTCGGCTCGGAGGACGTTGTCGCCGTGGAGATCCTGGTTCGCGAGTGAGTTCCTGGACGCGTCGACGCTCCGGTCGACGTCGAGCGCGGCTTCGAGGAGCGCGCGCGCCGCGTGTCGTCCCGCGCGAGGAGCCGGACGGCGCCGCGCCCGTCCCAGCGCGCCAGGGCGTCCGCCTCGTGCTCGGCTTCCGCGTGACCAGGCGCGTTGAGCTTCAGCACGACGTCGCCGGCCGGGACGACGAGCGAGTGCGGTGTGTCGACCGGCGCCTCGAGTGCGAGATCCCACTGCTCGGCCCAGTCCGCGACGAGGTCCGGCAGCGTCGCCAGCCAGGCGCCCTCGTGGCGCCACTCCTCGGCGAGACGGGCCGGACGCCGCACGGAGACGGCGTAGGCGCGACCGTAGGATCAGCCCGTGGACTCGCAGTTCCTCGAACGCGCGCTCGAGCTCGCGGAGCGGGGCCGCGGCACGACGCATCCGAACCCGATCGTCGGTGCAGTCGTCGTGGCGGGAGGTGAGGTCGTCGGCGAGGGCTGGCACGAGCGCAAGGGCGGCCCACACGCGGAGGTGGTCGCACTCGTGGACGCGGGCGAGCGGGCGCGGGGCGCCGACCTGTACGTGACGCTCGAGCCCTGCGCACATCACGGAACGACGCCTCCCTGCGTCGATGCCGTTCTCGAGGCCGGCATCGCGCGGGTGCTGGCCGGCCAGCTCGACCCGAACCTCGCGCACGGCGGCGGCCTCGAGCGGCTTCGCGCTGAAGGAGTCGACGCCGAGCTGGCGGAGAGCGACCTCGCGTTCCGCGCACGACAGCAGATCGAGGAGTGGCGGACCTGTGTCGTGCTCGGGCGTCCGTTCGTGACGTACAAGGTCGCCCTCACCCTCGATGGGCGCGTGAGCGTGCGCGACTCGCGCTGGGTGTCGGGCGAGGCGTCGCGCACCCTCGTGCACCTCCTGCGGGCGCAGTCGGACGCGGTCGCCGTGGGCATGGGCACCGTGCGCTGGGACAACCCGCGCCTCGACGCGCGCGACGTGCCGGTGGTGCGGCAGCCGCGGCGGATCGCGTTCGGGCGCGGGCCGCTGCCCGAGGGCTCGGAGCTCGAGCTGCGGTCGGGGCCGCTCGCGGAGGAGCTCGCGGCGCTCGGGGCCGAGGGCGTCCAGTCGCTGCTGCTCGAGGGCGGCCCGACGCTCGCCGCGGCATTCCTCGACGCGGACCTCGTGGACAAGCTCGTCGTCTTCGTGGCGCCACGACTCTCGGGCGACGGCGCAGGGATGCTCGCGGGACTCCCACGGCCGCTCGAGCTCTCGCGGATGGAGGCCCGCCCCGTGGGCGAGGACGTGCTGATCCAGGCGTACGTCCACGAGCCCTGAGTACGCTCAGCGCGTGTTCACGGGGATCGTGCGCGAGATCGGGGCGGTCGTCTCCGTCGACGAGACCGACGGCGGCCGGGCACTGGTCGTACACGCGCCCGAAACCGCCGCCGGATGCAGGATCGGGGACTCGATCTCGATCTCGGGTTGCTGCCTCACCGCGACCGCCGTCGAGGGCAGCGAGCTGTCGTTCGACGCCGTCCCGGAGACGCTCGCGCGGACGACGCTCGGGACGCTCGCGCCGGGGGACGCCGTCAACGTCGAGCCGGCGCTCCGTGCCGGCGAGCCGCTCGGCGGCCACTACGTGCAGGGGCACGTCGACGCCGTCGGCGAGGTTCGCTCCGTCGAGACCGAGGGGGACGGCCGTCGGATGGCTGTCGGTGCGTCCGCGGACGTCCTGCGCTACTGCGTCGAGAAGGGATCCGTGACAGTCGACGGCGTGTCGCTGACGGTCGCCTCGCTCGCCGGCGAGGCCTTCGAGGTCGCGCTGGTGCCGCATACGCTCGAGGCGACGACGCTCGCCGACCTCGAGCCGGGACGGCGCGTGAACCTCGAGGTCGACGTCTTCGCGAAGTACGTGGAGAGGCTCCTGGTGCGTTGAGGGCTACGATCCGCGCATGGCGACAGACCTGACGGCGCCTGAGACCGAGTCGCGGTTCGCCACCGTCGAGGAGGCGATCGAAGACGTGCGGGCGGGCCGCTTCGTCGTGGTCGTCGACGACCCTGATCGGGAGAACGAGGGCGATCTCACGATCGCCGCTGAGCACGCCACGCCCGACGCGATCAACTTCATGGCGACGCACGGTCGCGGCGTCATCTGCCTGTGCCTGACCGAGGAGCGCGTCGAAGAGCTGCAGCTCCGCCTCCTCGCGTCCAGCCACGAATCGCGCCACGGAACTGCCTACACGACCACGATCGATGCGCGCGAAGGCATTGCGACCGGCGTCTCGGCGGCCGATCGCGCGCACACGATCAAGGTCGCAATCGATCCGGCCTCCACGCCGCACGACCTGATCGAGGGGGGTCACATCCTCCCGCTGCGCGCTCGCCCCGGTGGCGTCCTGCAGCGCGGGGGGCAGACGGAGGCCTCGGTCGATCTCGCGCGCCTGGCAGGGCTGACGCCCGCGGGAGTGGTCTGCGAGATCATGAACGCGGACGGCACGATGGCCCGGGTTCCCGATCTCGCCGAGTTCTGCGAGCGCCACGGGATCCGCATGGTCACGGTAGCCGACCTCATCCAGTACCGACGGCGCATCGAAAAGCTCGTGGAGCGTGTCGTCTCGGTGCGGCTTCCAACCGACTACGGCGAGTTCGAGGCGGTCGCATACCGCGAGCTGCTCACCGACAAGCAGCACGTCGCGCTCGTGAAAGGCGACGTGAACGGCGCGGAGAACGTCCTCGTGCGCGTGCACTCGGAGTGCCTCACCGGAGACGTCTTCCACTCGCACCTGTGCGACTGCGGCGAGCAGCTCGAGCAGGCGCTCGCCCGGGTCGAGGACGAGGGCCGCGGCGTCGTCCTGTACATGAGCCAGGAGGGGCGTGGAATCGGCCTCCTCAACAAGCTGCGGGCGTACGAGCTGCAGGCGAGCGGGCTCGACACCGTCGAGGCGAACCTCGCTCTCGGGTTCCCCGCCGACTCGCGGGAGTGGGGGATCGGCAACCAGATCCTCGCCGACCTCGGGCTCACGACGATCCGCATCCTCACGAACAACCCGCAGAAGCTCACCGGCCTCGACGGGTATGGGCTCTCGGTCGTCCAGCAGGTTCCGATCGAGGTCGAGCCCACGCCGGAGAACGAGCGCTACCTCCGCGCGAAACATGAGAAGCTCGGCCACACGATCACGAAGCTCCACCACCAGGGCGCGCGCATCGACGAGCCGCCCGCGGAGGAAACCGAATGAGCGGACACGACATCGACTCGACGAGCGAGAACGTCCTCCACGACTGGGAGGACGGGGAGTCTCCCGTAGAGGAGCCCGTCGCCGAGCCGACGGCAGCGGACGGCGACGGCGAGCCCGCGTGGGGCGCGACGCCCGTCGCGGAGACGGAGGAGCCGAGCCCGCCCGCGGAGGCGACCGAGATCGCGACGCACGAGCCGGCCGAGTCGGAGGACGCGCCCGAGGAGATCGAGCCGCCGGCCGAAGCGGAGGTGGACGAGAGCCCGATGCAGGTGGAGCTCTCCCAGGAGCACGCCGCGGGCGACTTGCACATCCCCGACGGCTACGCGGTGCTCGAGGGCGTCTCCGAGGGAGGACGCCGTGCCGTCGGCGTCGTCGTCTCGCGCTTCAACGGCAAGGTCACGACGCAGCTCCTCGACGGCGCGCTCGCCGAGCTCGCCGAGGCAGGGGTGCGGCAGGAGGCGATCACGATCATGGTCGTGCCGGGCGCCTTCGAGCTCCCGCTCGCGGCGACGGCGCTCGCGAAGACGCGCCGCTTCGCGTGCATCGTTGCGCTCGGCTGCGTGATCCGCGGCGACACGCCGCACTTCGACTACGTGTCGAGCGAGGCGGCGAGTGGTCTCCAGCTCGCGGCGCTCGAGACCGGGGTTCCCGTCTCGTTCGGCGTGCTGACGCTCGACCGCGTGGAGCAGGCGGAGCCGCGCATCCACAAGGGCGCGGAGGCCGTGCGAAGCGCGCTCGAGATGGCCGATCTCTTCGCGCATCTCCGGGCCGCCGCCGCGCGCTGAGCTTCGAACTGCGGTACGAGCGGCGATGAACGGCTATGCGGTGCTCGACCGGGTGGGATTTCGCGCGTTCATGCGAGGGATCTACCGGATCGAGCTCGTCGGAGCCGGGAACGTCCCACAGAGCGGAGGCTGCATCCTCGCGTCCAACCACGAATCGATCGTCGACCCGTTCATCCTCGGTGTCGCGACCACCCGCGAGATCAGGTTCATGGCGAAGTCGGAGCTGTTCGAGAACCGGGCGTTGGCCGCCGTCATGCGCGTGCTCGGAGCGTTTCCGGTAGCGCGGGGCGGAGGCGATCATGTCGCCATGAGCGAGGCGGCCGACCTGCTGCGCCACGGCGAGGTGCTCGGCATCTTCCCGCAGGGGACGTCCAAGCAGCTCGCACGTCGTCCCTGGCATCGCGGCGCGGCGCGGCTCGCACTCGTGACCGGAACCCCGATCGTTCCCGTGCGGATGACTGGAACCCGTGCTCTACCCCTGCAAACGCGCGTGCGGATCGTGGTGGGCGAGCCGCTCGAGGTCGAGCTCGGGCGTCCGACCGTCGCGGCCACGAAAGCTCTCACGGAGCGTGTGGAGCAGGCGGTGCTGACGGCGTGATCGCCGACGCGGTGCGTCGAGGAGGCACGGAGGTCGGGTGGATCGGTACCATCCGCAGCCGCTCATGAGCAAGGTCTGCGCAATCTGCGGGAAGAAGCCGGGCTTCGGGAACAACCGGAGCCACTCGATGGTCGCCACGAAGCGACGCTTCAACCCGAACCTGCAGCGCGTCCGCGTGCTGCTCGACGGCCAGGCGACGCGTGCCTACGTCTGCACGCGCTGTCTGAAGGCCGGCAAGGTCCAGAAGGCGCTCTGACCGACAACGGGCGCGGGCGGAACGCGCCGGTCGGCAGTAGTAGGCTCGCCCCGATGGCCGATGCGACGGTCACCGAGCTCGCGCGTGCGGCGCTCCAGAACCTCGAGGCGAACCGGCAGCGGATCGACGACCTGAACGTCTATCCGGTGCCGGACGGGGACACGGGCTCGAACCTCGTCCTCACGCTGCGCCGCGTGGTCGAGACGATCGAGGCGTCGTCCGCCGCCACCCCCGCGGAGCTCGCGGACGAGGTGTTCCACGTTGCGCTCCGCGCCGGGAGGGGGAATTCGGGCGTGATCTTCTCGCAGATCCTTCGCGGCTTCGCGAAGAGCATCGGTGCGGCGGACGCCGTGAGCGCTTCCTCGCTCGCCGACGCGTTTCGGGCCGGGAGCGACGCGGGCTACCGCGCGGTGAGCCACGTCGGGGCGGTCGAGGGGACGATTCTCACGGTGATCCGCGAGATGGCCGAGGAGGCGGAGGAGGCAGCGAGCGACGAGCCCGGGCTCGCGGAGCTCCTCACGCGCGTCCTCGAACGCGGGGAGGCGGCACTTGCGCGGACGCCCGAGCTGCTCGAAGTCCTCGGGCGGGCCGGAGTCGTCGACGCGGGTGGCGCCGGCCTCGTCGAGATCGTGCGCGGCGCGACGCTCGCGGCGAACGGTGCGCCGATTCCGACCGCTCCCGTCCTCTCGACGCAGCTCGGGATCGACGCGGTGCACCAGGAGCTGTCGCGCTACCGGTATTGCACCGGCTTCGTCGTCGAGGGAGACGATCTCGACGCCGGGGGGCTCGAGGACGTGCTCGGGCGCCTCGGGGATTCGCTCCTCGTCGTCGGGGACGAGACGGCGATCAAGGTGCACGTCCATACGGACGATCCGGGGGCTGCACTCTCGGCGGCGACTGCCATCGGTGTCATCGATGAGGTCGAGATAGCGGACATGTACGCGCAGACAGCGGCCCGCGAGGCGCGCCTCACGACGGGCCGTGACGCGGTCGAGCTGGAAACCGGCGTCGTCGCGCTCGTCCAGGGCGAGGGCAACCGCGCCATTTTCGAGGCCGAGAACGCCACCGTGGTCGAGGCGGGCCAGACGGACAACCCGAGCGTTGGGGAAATCGCCGATGCGATCGCCGCGACTCCGGCCCCCGGCGTCATCGTCCTCCCGAACAACTCGAACGCGATCCTCGCCGCGTCCGAGGCCGCGAACATCGTGGACGGCAAGGACGTCCGCATCGTTCCCTCGCGCTCCGTGCAGGCGGGCCTGGCAGCGATCGTCGCGTACGTCTCCACCAACTCGCTCGACGAGAACGAGGAGCGGATGCGGGAGGCCCTCGCGGACGTGACCACGGGCGAGGTGACGGTCGCGTCCCGGGACGTGGAGCTCGACGGCGTGCAGGTGCGCGAAGGTGCGTTTCTCGGCCTCGTCGACGGCAGCGCCGTGGCGTGCGAGGACACGTTCGATGACGTGGCGAGCGCGGTCATCGATCGCGTGCTCGAAGGGGAGCGGACGCACCTGAACGTCCTCGTCGGAGACGGCGCTCCGGGAGTCGCGGCGGTTCTCGACGGTGTACGCGCCGCACACCCCGAGATCGAGGTCGAGGTGCACGACGGCGGCCAGCCGCACTACCCGCTCCTCGTCGTCGCGGAGTGAGCGACCCCGACGAGCCCGTCCGGCTGCTCCTCGTCGAGGATTCCGACGTCTATCGCGACTCCCTCGTCTACCTCCTGGGCATGCGCTCGGGCGTCGAGGTGCTCGGCGCGGTCGGGGACGGCGCCTCGGCCGTCAGGAGTGCGCGCGAGCTCCGGCCCGAGGTCGTCGTGCTCGACTATCGGCTGCCGGACGAGGACGGTGCGAGCGTCGCGTCGCAGCTCCGGCTCGAGGGCTCGGAGGCGGCGATCGTCTTCCTGAGCGCCTCCGCGGGACGCGACGAGTACGATGCCGCGTCGAGCACGGGAGCACCGCTCGTGCGAAAGGACGAGGGGATCGACGCTCTCGTTCGCGCAGTCCGCGCTGCAGCCGGGAGGTAGGCGAGTGAACCTGACGACCGAGAACACCGCGATCGTCCTCGACTCGACCTCGGACTACCCCGAGGCGCCTGCCCGCTTCCCGAACATGAGGTTCGTCCCGCTGTACGTGCGCTTCGGCGACGAGACGTACCGCGACTACGTCGAGCTCGGCCCGGCTGAGTTCTACGAGAAGCTCCGCGACTCTCCCGTGACCCCGGCCACGACGCAGCCCACTCCGCAGGACTTCGTCACGGCCTACGAGGAGCTCGCCGCCTACGAGCGGATCTACTCGCTCCACCTCTCGTCGAAGGTGTCCGGCACCTTCCAGAGCGCGGAACTCGCAGCGCGAGAGATCGGCGACAAGGTGCGGCCCGTCGACACGCTGACGGCGTCGCTCGCGATCGCGATGCTCGCGCACGCGATCCAGCGCCGGCTCACCCGCGGGACGACCGACGAGGAGATCTCTGCGCTCGTCGATCGCTTCCGGGCCGAGAGCGGCGTCGTCTTCACCGTCGAGACGCTCGAGTACCTCCAGCGGGGCGGCCGGATCGGCCGCGCCCAGGCGATCGCAGGCTCGCTGCTCAACCTCCGCCCGGTGCTCGGCGTGGAGGACGGGGAGGTCGTCGCGGTCGCCCGGGTGCGCGGTCGCGCGAAGGCGCTCGCGGAGTTCGAGCGTCGGCTCGTCGACGCGACGACCGACGGCCCGGGCCTCCGCATCGCGATCGCGCACGCCAACGCGCCCGACTGGGTCGGGACGCTGTCCGAGCTCGTCTGGCGCGTGCGGCCGAAGGCGGAGATCGAGTTCGCCTCGACGCTCGGGGCGGTCGTCGGCACGCATGCGGGCCCCGGCGCGGTCGGCTTCTTCTGGTTCCAGGACGAGACGTGAGATGCCGCCTCGCCGCCGCCGCCGTGCCGTCAACGTAGAGATCGTCTTCGAGACCCACTCGACGACCACCGACAACGAGCGCTGGATCGCCTCCGGCTGGCTCGACGGACAGCTCTCCACCCTCGGGCGGCGCCAGGCGAGCGAGCTCGGGGACCGCCGCGCCGAGGAAGACATCGCGGCGGTCTTCTGCTCCGACCTCGCACGCGCCGCGGAGACGGCGAGGATCGCCTTCGCGCCGCGCGGAGTCCCGATCCTCCACGACTGGCGGCTGCGCGAATGCAACTACGGGATGCTGAACGGGACTCCCGTCGCCCGGCTCGAGGCCGAGCGCATGCGCCACGTCGAGGATCCGTACTCGGGCGGCGAGAGCTATCGGGAAGTCGTGGCTCGCGTACGCAGCTTCCTGCACGACCTCTCGCCCCGCTACGTCGACGAGCGGATCGTCGTCATCGGCCACTCGGCGACGAAGTGGGCGCTCGACCACCTGCTAGAGGGGACGGACCTCGACGAGCTCGTGGAGGGCTCGTTTCGCTGGCAGCCGGGCTGGCTGTACACGCTACACCGTCGACTCCTGACAGCCGTCCCGGGCCCGGACCTATGATGGTGTGCGGCTGTGGACGGGACGCTCGCTCGCGTGACGCTGCCGGTCGGCTTCGCCGGCTCGTCCCCACCTGACACCTGGCCCAGGCCCAGATCCGGGCCGGCGCCGGAGGCACTCGAGGCGTCCGTCGAGACGCTTCAGGGGATCGGACCGACGCTCGCGCGCCGGCTCGGTAGGCTCGGGCTCGAGACCGTCGGCGACGTGCTCCGGCAGCCGCCCCGCCGCTACGACGAGCCCGTGCCCACGAAGCGGATCTGCGACCTCTTCGGAGAAGAGGAAGCAGTGATCGAGGGAGTCGTCCGCTCGGCGTCGAGTCGACGGCGGGGTCGTCTGAAGATCCTCACCGCGCGCATCGCCGACGAGACCGGCGAGCTCAAGGCGACGTGGTTCAACCAGCCCTGGCTCGAGAGCAAGCTCACTCCGGGCACGCCGATCCGAGTCCGGGGCCGCGCGAACCGCCACGGCTTCGCGGTCTCCTCGTACGACCTCGACGACGGCTCCGAGACGGTCGGGCTCGCGGCGGTGTACCCGGCAACCGAGGACGTTGCCCAGCGGCGGCTTCGCGACCTTCATGCGCAGGCGCTCTCGCGCGCGCGGGCGGTAGGGGAAGAGCTCCCTGCGGCGCTGCTTGTCGCGGAGCGGCTACCGCTCCTGGCCGACGCGCTCGTGGCCGTCCACGCACCAGGGTCACTTCCGGAAGCCGAGATCGGGCGGATACGGCTCGCGTTCGACGAGCTCCTCGTGCTCCGACTCGCGCTCGCGCGTGCCGCCGCGGCCCGTGACGATGCGTCCGCGGAGCCGCTCGGCACACCCGGCGACCTGCTCTCCCGCTATCGCGCGTCGCTGCCGTTCGAGTTGACTCCCGACCAGGAGCGGGCGATGGCCGAGATCGACGGCGACCTCGCCCGGTCGATCCCGATGCAGCGACTGCTTCAGGGCGACGTCGGCTCCGGGAAGACGGTCGTCGCGCTGTACGCGCTCCTGCGCGCGGCGGAGACGGGTCGGCAGGGAGCGCTGATGGCGCCTACGGAGACGCTCGCCGAGCAGCACTTCCTCACCCTGGACGAGCTCTGCGCCCCGCTCGGGGTACGCGTGACGCTCCTCACGAGCTCGCTGCGCGCACGCGAGCACACCGCTGCACGCCAGCTGATCGCCTCGGGCGACGCACAGGTCGTCGTCGGGACGCATGCCCTGATCGAGAAGGAGGTCGAGTTCCGCGACCTCGCGGTCGCGATCGTCGACGAGCAGCATCGCTTCGGCGTCGCGCAACGTACCGCGCTGGTGGAGGGACGGAGCCCGCACGTCCTCCATCTGACTGCGACCCCGATCCCGCGCACCCTGACGCTGACCGTGTACGGCGACCTCGACGTGAGCGAGCTCGCGCTCCCGCCTGCGACGCGCAAGCCCGTGATCACCGCCTGGGTCTCGGAGGACCGCAGCTCGGAGGCGTACACGCGGCTCCGCCGCCATCTCGACGACGGGCGCCAGGCCTACGTCGTGTGCCCGCTCATCGAGGCCTCCGACACGCGCGTCGCGCGCGCGGCGGAGGAGGAGGCGGAGCGGCTGCGGACGGCCGAGTTGCGCGGCTACCGCGTCGGCTGCCTCCATGGGCGGCTGCGTCCGGCAGAGCGCAAGAGCGTGATGGCGAGCTTCAAGGCGCGCGAGCTGGACGTCCTCGTCGCGACCACGGTGATCGAGGTCGGAGTCGACGTGCCGAACGCGACGATCATGATCGTCCAGGAAGCCGACCGGTTCGGTCTCGCCCAGCTCCACCAGCTCCGCGGCAGGGTCGGGCGCGGTGCCGAGCAGTCCTACTGCCTGCTCGTGTCGCGGGCCCGCGAGGAGCTGACGGAGACCGCCGCGGAGCGGCTCGACGCGCTCGTCGAGACGAACGACGGCTTCGAGCTCGCGGAGCGCGACGCCGAGATCCGGGGCGAGGGACAGCTGCTCGGAGCGCGGCAGTCCGGATACTCGGATCTCCGGTTCGTGCGGCTGCGCCGCGACCGCGCGCTCCTCGAGCGTGCGCGCGACGCCGCCCGCGACCTCCACGACGAAGGGCTGCTCTCCGGTGCGGTCGACCGGCTCGTGGGAGACGCCGAGCACCTCGGCGAGTCGTAGGATCGGCGTGCGCATCGTCGCTGGCTCGCGGAGGGGACACCGCGTCGACGCGCCGAAGGGTGTCGTCACGCGGCCGACCGGAGACCGCGTGCGCGAAGCCGCGTTCTCGCTGATCGGGCCGGTCGACGGTGCCGCGGTGCTCGACCTCTACGCCGGCTCGGGGGCACTCGGGCTCGAAGCGCTCTCGCGCGGAGCAGGGAGCTGCCTCTTCGTCGAGCGCGATCGCGGCGCCGCACGGGTGATCCAGTCCAATCTCGAGAAGCTCCGCCTCACGGGAGCCGTGATCGCGACGCGCGAGGTCGCCGTCGCACTCGCCGAGGAGCGGGAGCGCGGCCGGCGCTACGACCTCGTTCTCGCCGACCCGCCCTACGACGAGTGGGAGACCCAGGCGCCGACGCTCGCCGCGCACGTTCCGGCCCTGCTCGCAGACGCCGGCCTGGTCGTCGTCGAGACGACCGCGAAGCTCGAGCCGGAGCTTCCGCTCGATCTCGTCACCAGCCGACGCTACGGTTCCGCGCGGATCACGGTGTTCGCGAAGTGATAACCGCCATCTGCCCCGGCTCCTACGACCCCGTCACGAACGGGCACGTGGATGTCATCCGCCGCGCTGCCGCGATCTTCGATCGCATCGTCGTCGGCGTCGTGCGGGATCCGACGCACAAGCAGACCCTGTTCACGGTCGAGGAGCGGGTGAGGTTCCTGGAGGACGCGCTCGCCGACGCCGAGAACGTCGTCGTCGACGTCTTCGCCGAGCTCGTGGTCGAGTTCGCGCGGAAGCACGACTCGAGGACGATGGTGAAGGGGCTGCGCGTGATCTCCGACTTCGAGTGGGAATTCCAGATGAACCACCTGAACCGGCAGCTCGCGCCCGAGATCGAGACCGTCTACGTCATGGCGAGCCCGCAGTACAGCTTCGTCTCCTCGAGCGGCGTGAAGGAGATCGCCTCCTTCGGCGGCAGAGTCGACGAGCTCGTCCCGCCCGCCGTCGCGCTCCGCTTCACGGAGCTGTACCCCGACGGCCGCCCGGGCGCCCCTGTGTCACCTCAGGAATGACGGACGGCCGCAGCGCTAGCCGCCGCAGAAGCGGCCGCCTTTAGGGATCTTGTCCTTCGCGCGGCAGGAATTTCGCGCTGGCGAATTCCTGCTACGCGCAAAGCATTGACCGGGTGCTTCCGTAAACTGGCCGTCCATGGACGTACTCGTTCTCATCGACAGGCTCGACGACCTCGTGCACAACGCGAAGGCCGTTCCGCTCACCGACCAGGTTCGCCTCGACCGCGAGGAGATCTACGAGATCCTCGACCAGATGCGGGCGACCATCCCCGAGGAGATCAAGCAGGCCCGCTGGATCGTCAAGGAGCGTCAGGAGATGCTCGCCGAGGCGAAGCGGGAGTGCGACCGGATCATCCAGGAGGCCCGCGAGCAGGCGATGCGCGAGGCCTCGCAGACCGAGATCGTGAAGCTCGCCGAGAAGCAGGCCGACGACATCATCGACGATGCGCGACGCAAGGCCCGGGAGACGAGGCTCGAGATGGAGGACTGGGCCGACTCGATCCTGTCCACGCTCGAGGTGAACCTCGACAAGTTCCTGACCGCCGTCAAGCGCGGCCGCGAGCGGCTGCACGAGCGCTCGCAGGAGACCGTCGTCGCCGGCATCGGCCCCGAGCGCATCGAGCCCGCGGATCCCGAGGACTTCGACCGCTTCGGCTGAGTTTTCCGCAGACTGGAATCTGCTGTTGCAGATTCCAGTCGCGAACGTCAAAGACGCTCGAGCCTTAGGCCGAATTCCCTGTCACAGTCCTAGCTCTCGCCGTGTCCGGGAGCGCCCCGAGCCCGCGGAGCAGGACTTCGACCGCTTCGGCTGAGTTTTCCGCAGACTGGAATCTGCTAGTTGCAGATTCCAGTCGCGAACGTCAGAGACGCTGCAGCCTTAGGCCGAACTCCCTGCCACAGTCCTGGATTCGCGCTGCGTTCGAGTCGTACTAGGCGGCGGCAGGCTCGGCGGAGAGCTCGCGGCAGACGTCGACCGCGGTCGCGACGAACTCCTCCGCGGCTGCACTGCGATGGCGGTCGCGGTGCCAGACGAGACCGATGACGCGTGGGGGGATCCTCCCCTGCAGGTCGACCATGGCGACGCTCGGGTCGTCCTCGTCGACGGTGAGCCTGGGGGAGACGCTCACCCCGACGCCCGCGCCGACGAGGCCCTGGACGGTGCCGTTGTTGTCCGAGCGAAACACGAAGTTGGGTGCGCGCCCGGTCGATGCGAGCGTCGACTCGACGTGATCCATAGCGCTGCAGTGGTTGAAGCCGATGATGGGGTGGAGGACGATCTCCTTCAGCGTCGGCGGTCGCCGGAGAGCCGCGAGTGGCGAGTCGGCCGGGACGACGAGCACGTACGGGTCGCGCAGGAGCTCCACGGACTCGTACGGGCCGCTCTCGACCGGAAGCGTCCAGAAGGTGAGGTCGAGGTCGCCCCGCTCGATCATCTCGAGCAGCTCGCCCTCGTCAGGCGACTCGCGAAGCACGATCTCGACGAGGGGATGGCTCTCCGAGAAGCGGCGCAGGAGGCGTGGGATCACCTTCGCACCGACGCTCTGGAACGTGCCGACTCGCAGGCGTCCCGCGTCGCCCGCCTCGAGCGCGCTCATGTCCGCCTTCGCCGCGAGCAGCCTCGCCTGGATCGCCTCCGCATGGCGCAGCAGAATGCGCCCCGCTTCGGTGAGGGAGATGGGGCGCGGGCCGCCCGGCCGCTCGATCAGGCGGAGCCCGACGATGCGCTCGAGTGCGGCGATCTGCTGCGAAACAGCCGACTGCGTGTAGCCGAGTCGCTCGGCGGCCTTTCCGAACGAGCCCTCGTCGGCGATCGTCTTGAGGGCGACGAGGTGACGGAGGTCGAGCCCGAGCCAGCGATCAGACTCCATGATCGTAGGCTAGCATCCCAACAGTAGAGCTAATGCTCCCGGAGACCGCTCCGCCGGCGCTACGCTCAACCGATGACCACGTTCGATCTGCGGACGCTCAGGCTCCGGCCGGGTGAGGTGCGGCGGGAGACCCTCGACGTCGAGGTCGAGCCGTTCCTGCTCGGTGGCCAGCGCTACGAGCTCGCTCCAGCGACCGTCCCCGTGGAGCTCGACGTCACGCAGGCCTCGGGTGCGATGGTGTTCGATCTGCGCTTCGACGCGCGGCTCACCGGTGCATGTATGCGTTGCCTCGGGCACGCCGAGCTCGAGCGGTCCGTCTCGGCGCGCGAGTTCCACGACCTCGACGCCCCCGCCGGAGACGACCTCCGCTCCGACTACGTCGCGAGCGACCAGCTCCAGCTGAGCACGTGGGCCCGGGACGCGTTCGCGCTCGAGCTCCCCGAGCAGATCCTCTGCCGCCCCGACTGCGCCGGGCTGTGCCCCGTGTGCGGCAAGGACCTGAACGTCGAGCCGCACGAGCACACCGAGCGGGAGGCGGATCCTCGCTGGGCCGCCCTCGGCGCGCTGTTCCCGGAAGACCGGGACATCCGCTAGTGCGGATGTCCCGTCCTCACGACCCTGCGGCTGGGCTCATTCGCCGCCGGGTCTAGCGGCCTCTACCGCGCCGCCGTCCTGACCTGCACGAGCCGGTACCCGGCGATGCCACCGAGACCGGGGTCGCCCGAGCGGTACGCCTTCACGAAGAACTGCACGTGCGCGCCGTTGCGCAGCGGGAACGACTTCAGCGGGACGACGCGCGCGGTCATCCAGCCGTCCTGCGCAGTCAGCAGCCTCGATCCCGATGTGACGCGCGGTGTCGACCGAACGAACACGACGACATCGCGCACGAGGTAGCCGCGCGTGTCGACGACCTTGACGCGGACGGTAATCGGCGCGCCACGCGTGCGAACGGTGGCCGGGTCGAAGATCACCTGCGAGACGATCAGGCGCTGATCCGAGGGCACGCTCGAGGGCGGGATGGACACGCCGCCTCCCGGGAGCTTGATGGCGCCTGCGGGCAGCGGAACGCCGATGAGCCCCGACTCCGACGAGAGCACCGTCGCCGTGCCGACGGCGTTCCTTGCGGTCACGCTGCAGCGGATCTTGTGATTCACGTCGCTCGACGTGAGTCGGTACGAACGGCCGGTCGCACCGCCGATCACGACGCAGTTCCCTCCCGCCGAGTCGCAGCGCACCCAGCTGTAGGCGAAGCCGATCGGCTGGCGGCCGACCCAGCTACCGGGCTGCACCGTGAGCGTCGCGTCGACGAGGGGCTGTCCGGTCGCGATCGGGATGGACGTGTTCACCGGAGGGCCGACGACGAGCGACGTCGGGTTCGACGCTGCCGTGCGCGACCCCTCGCTGTTCGTCGCAGTCACCCGGACGCGCAGGCGGAAGCTCACGTCCGCGGCGGTCAGGACGTAGCGAGACCCTGTCGCGCCGGCGATCGAGGTGCAGTCGCTGCCGTCGGGCAGCCCGCCGTTCGGGTTGCAGCGCACCCAGCGGTACGCGAACGACAGCCCTCCGCCCGTCCACGACCCGCGGGACGCGGTCAGCTCGCGCCCCTGCTCGGCGCGCCCGCTGATCGACGGCTCCGCGGTCGAGCGCGGCGGCGCCTGCGGTGCAGTCGTGCCGACTGCCGGCAGGCTCAGCAGTGCGACGCCGAACGCGCCCGCGACTGCAGCGAATGCGGCCCTTCGTGCGGTTCGACGTCTCGGACTCGTCGAAGCGGTCATGTCGTCTCCCTTCGCTCGCTCGACTGCCACTCGGTAGCTATGACGTGCCGGGAGCGTCGCGGGCGCGTTCTCTTGCGAACTTCTAACGAGGCCTTACACGGGGCTAACCGCCGGCTCGGGGTAGACTCTTACGCGGCGCTCCGGCGCCCACCCATGACGGACTGACCACAAGCCCCGTTCTCGCGCCGCCAGCGGGCGTGCGCGGTTCCACGGTCTCTCGGAGGTTCGTCGATGCGAGTCTCACTCGCCGGCGTCGCGAAGCACCGCGGCGCCCAGGTCGTTCTCGATCAGGTCACCCTCACGCTCGGCCCGCAGACGCGGGCAGGGCTCGTCGGCCCGAACGGCGTCGGCAAGTCGACGCTGCTCAGGATCGTGGCCGGCCTCGAGGAGCCGGACGAGGGCACGGTCACACGCGCGCCGACACGCGCGACGGTCGGGTATCTGGAGCAGGAGCGCCTGGGCGTCGAAGAAAGCGTCCTCGAGACGCTCGCACGCCGGACTGGCGTCCTCGCCGCGGAGCGTGAGCTCGAGCAGTCCGCGACGGAGCTCGCCCGCGACGAGCGCGCGGAGGATCGCTACGCGGCGGCCCTCGAGCGCTTCCTGGCGCTCGGTGGCGGCGACTTCGACGCCCGCGCGCGCACGACCTGCGCGGAGCTCGGGTTCGGGCTCGACCTCGGGCGCGAGCACCGCGGCCTTTCGGGCGGAGAGAAGGCGAGGGTCGCGCTCGCGGCGATCCTGCTATCCCGCTTCGACCTCCTGCTCCTCGACGAGCCGACGAACGACCTCGACCTGGACGGCCTCGAGCGGCTGGAGCGCTTCCTCTCTGGCTACGACGGCGGCCTCGTCGTCGTCAGCCACGATCGGGCCCTGCTCGAGCAGACGGTGACGAGCGTGCTCGAGATCGATCCTCGCTCCAGGCGACTGACGGAGTGGACGGGCACCTGGGACGAGTACACGGCCCGGCGAGCCGCGGAGGCCGTCGCGGAGTGGGAACGCTACGAGCACGCGGTCGAGCGACGCCGTGAGCTCACGCAACTCGTCTCGACGAGGCGGACGGAGGCCCGCGCCCGCGGCGACTCGCTCGGGAAAGCCACCGGTGGCGCGGACCGGCGCGGAACAAACGCGCTCAGGACGAAGGTGCGCCAGGCTCAGCGCCTGCTCGAGCGGAACGAGCTGCCCGAGAAGCCCTTCGAGCCCTGGGAGCTCCGGCTCTCCCTCGACGCGGGAGATCGCTCCGGTGATCTCGTGGCGCGGCTCGACGACGCGGTCGTCGAGCGCGGGAGCTTCCGGCTCGGGCCGATCACGCTCGACCTCGTACCGGGTGAGAGGGTTGCCGTCACGGGCGCGAACGGGTCGGGGAAGACGACCCTGCTGCATGCACTTCTGGGCGAGCTTCCGCTGGCGGCGGGCACACGCCGGGTCGGGCGGGCGACGCGGATTGGCGCGCTCGGACAGGAGCGCAGCGCCTACGCGGGCGACCTGCCCCTGCTCGAACGATTCGCAACGCGAACCGGGCTCGATCCCGAGTCGGCGAGGACGCTCCTCGCGAAGTTCGGGATCGGGGCGGAACACGTCGGGAGGGCGTCGTCCTCGCTCTCTCCGGGCGAGCGAACCCGCGTTCAACTCGCAGAACTGCAGTCCGTCCGCGTCAATCTCCTCGTGCTCGACGAGCCCACGAACCACCTCGACCTCGAGGCCGTCGAGCAGCTCGAGGCGGCGCTCGCCGGCTACGAGGGGACGCTCGTCGTCGTGTCGCACGACCGCCGCTTCCTCGAAAACGTCGCGCCGACGAGGAAAATCGCCTTCTAGCTATACTCCTCAGCCGCTCATGGCCGTCCCGAAGCGCAAAACGTCGAGGTCGAGGCGCGACAAGCGCCGCGCGCAGCACGGGATCTCCGTCCCGCGCGTCCAGCTCTGCCCGACGTGCAAGCAGCCGAAGCGCACCCACCGCGTCTGCCCCAACTGCAAGACGTACAAGGGCCGGGACGTCGAGCCGCTTCGTCTCGACGCTCCGTAGATACTCCGGCCATGGTTCGCGTGGCCGTGGACGCTCTCGGGGGCGACCGCGCGCCCGACGAGATCGTCGCCGGCGCGGCCGCTGCGGCATCTCCCGACGTCGAACCGGTTGTCGTCGGCCCGCACGGGCTCGAAACTCACGGCCTGCGCCTGATCGAGGCCGAGGGCGCGATCGAGATGCACGACCACGCCGTCGAGGCCGTGCGCGCGAAGCCCGACTCCTCGCTCGTACGCGCCGTTCGTGCGGTCGCCGACGGCGAGGCCGACGCGGTGGTCTCGGCGGGGAACACGGGCGCCGTGCTCGCGGCGTCGCTCCTACACATCCGGCGCGTGCCGGGCGTGCACCGTCCCGCGATTGCGGTCGTCATCCCGACGAAGCGCGGGCCGAGCGTCCTCATCGACGCGGGCGCCAATGCGGATGCGCGACCGGAGCACCTCGTCCAGTTCGCCCACATGGGCTCGGTGTTCGCGGAAGAGATCCTCGGCATCGCGCGACCCGAGGTACGCCTCCTCTCGATCGGGGAGGAAGACGAGAAGGGCAACCAGTTGACGCTCGAGGCGCACGAGCTCCTCCGCGGCACCGACCTCGCGTTCGCCGGGAACATGGAGGGTCGCCTCCTCCTCGAGGGGGGCGCGGACGTCGTCGTCGCGGACGGCTTCACGGGCAACGTGGCGCTCAAGACGCTCGAGGGGACGATCAAGACGCTGCTCGGCGCGCTGCGTACGGAGCTCGGCTCGTCGATGCGCGGGAAGCTCGGCGGCGCGCTCATGCGACCCGCCGCGCGAACGCTCCGCGCACGGCTCGATCCCGAGACCTACGGCGGCGGCTACCTGCTCGGGTTGAACGGCCTCGTGGTCGTCGCGCACGGCTCCAGCAGCCGCGTTGCGATCGCCAACGCGGTGCGTCTGGCGGCCGTCGGAGTCGAGCATGGGGTCGTCGCGCGGCTGCAGGAGCGCCCGTCTCCCGGCGTGTTAGCATCGGCGCGCTCCACGACCCCGACGGTAGAGAGGTGAGGAAACAAGGATGGCGACTTCGCGTGAGGAGATCCTCGAGCAGGTCAAGGGTGCACTGAGCGAGAAGCTCGGAATCGACGAGAGCGAGATCACCGAAGACGCGTCGTTCGAGGGAGACCTCGGCGCCGACTCGCTCGATCTGGTCGAGGTGGTCATGGACCTCGAGGATCAGTTCGGGCTGAAGATCCCCGACGAGGACGCTCGCGAGCTCACCACCGTCGGCAAGGCGATCGACTACGTCATCGCGCACCAGGGCTGACGCGACGTCGGAGGCCGGGCCGGCTGAGCTCGGCCGGCTGATCCAGGGGCTTCCGACTGGTCGCCTGGAGCAGGTCTTCACGCATGCGTCGTGGGCCGAGGACCGCGCGGAGTCCTACGAGCGGCTGGAGTTCCTGGGCGACAGCGTCCTCGAGCTCGCGAT
This sequence comes from uncultured Gaiellaceae bacterium, assembly GCA_963846995.1. GTDB lineage: Bacteria > Actinomycetota > Thermoleophilia > Gaiellales > Gaiellaceae > GMQP-bins7. The sequence goes on from CAWJYD010000009.1 coordinate 94,767, forward strand.
CGCGCGCGCGGTGTTCGATCGCTTCGCGGCGGCCTCCGAGGGCCGGCTCGCGAAGATCCGCGCGCACGTCGTCTCGCGTCAGAGCTGCGCGGCCGTCGCAAAGGAGCTCGCGCTCGGTGAGCGGCTGCTCGAGTTCGCCGGTGAGGCGCCTCCCGACGAGCTCCAGCGGATCTCGCGAAGTCGCAACGTCCTCGCCGCTGTGCTCGAGGCCGCGATCGCGGCGGTCTACCTCGAGCACGGGTTCGAGCTCGCGGAGCGTGCGATCGTCGAGGCCTTCGACGAGCGGATCGAGTACGCGCGAACGAGCCACGTCGACTACAAGACCGAGCTGCAGGAGGCACTCGCGCGCTCCGGGCGGCAGGTGCACTACACCGTGCTGGAGGTGGAAGGCCCTCCGCACGACCGCCGCTTCGTCTGCGCGGCGCACGTCGCGGGAGCCCAGCTCGGCATCGGCCGCGGCTCGACGAAGAAGGCGGCCGAGCAGGAGGCCGCGCGCCAGGCGCTCGATGCGCTCGGCGTCGTGCCCGAGCGCATCTAGAGCCGTCCGGAGCGGACGGGAGAATCCCGGCCGGTGCACCTGCGCACGCTCCGCATCCGCGGCTTCAAGTCGTTCCCCGACGCGCTCGAGCTCACGCTCGAGCCTGGCGTCGCCGTCGTCGTCGGCCCGAACGGCTCCGGTAAGTCGAACATCGCCGACGCGATCGTCTGGGCAGCGGGATCCCTGACGCCCTCCGAGTTGCGCGCCGAGAAGCCCGACGACGTCCTCTTCGCGGGTGGCGGCGAGCGTAAGGCGGCGGAGCACTGCGAGGTCGAGCTCGTCTTCGACAACGAGGACGGGACGTGGCCCGATCTCGACTTTTCGGAGGTGTCGATCGCACGGCGCCTCGTCCGGGGCTCCGAGGGCCAGTACCTCGTCAACCGGGCCTCGGTGCGCCGGACGGATCTCGTCGAGATCCTCTCGGACGTCGGGCTCGGCAGCGCGCTGCACTCGATCGTCGGGCAGGGCAAGGTCGAGCAGGTTCTCGCGTCGAAGCCCGAAGATCGACGCGAGTTCGTCGAGGAGGCCGCCGGACTCGGCAAGTTCAAGCGCCGTCGCCATCGTGCGGAGCTGAAGCTCGCTCGTGTCGCGCTGCAGGTCGAGCGGGCGCGCGACGTCGAGGACGAGGTGCGCAAGCGCCTCCGCCCGCTCGCGCTGCAGGCGACGGCTGCCGAGCGCGCCGAGAAGCTGCTCGTCGAGATCGCCTCGCTGCGGGCGCGCATCGCGGAGCTCGACCTGGCGGATGCGGCCGCCAAGCGCGAGGAGGTCGAGGAGCGCCGAGATGCCGCCGCCCTGGCGCGACGGACCGCACAGGGGCGGCTCGAGGGGCTGCTCGCGGACCGGGCTCGCGCGGAGGACGAGCTGTCGGACGCGGCGGGACGCCGCGAAGCTGCGATCGCGGCTCGCTACCGCCTGCAAGGCGGGATCGAGCGCCTGGAGCTTCGCGCCGAGTCGGCCGCGGCGCTTCTCGAGCGTGTCCGTGCCGAGCTTCCCGGCCCGGACGCAGCCGCTGATTCGGCGAACGTGGCGGGGCTCGAGGGCGAGGCCGTCGCAGCAGCCAAGGCGCTCCGCGCGGCCGAGCGCGAGCAGGCGGAGCTCACCGAGAAGGCGCAGCTCGTGCGCGAGCGCAGGCGAGCGCTCGAGCAGGCCCTCGCCGAGCAGGAGGGGCTGCCGCCCGCGGCGCGGGCGCTAGCCGAGCAAGGCGCACGCCTGGCGCTCTCCGAGCTCGACGTCGCCCCCGGCGCGGAGCGAGCGGTCGCGGCAGCGCTTCGTGCGCGCGCGTCTGCGGTGCTCGCCGACGATGCGGAAACCGGCCTGGCGCTGCTCCAGCGCGCGCGCGCCGCGGGGCTCGGCAGCCTGACCGTGCTCACGCGGGCGCCGCAGGAGGTGGTGGCCGAGTATCCGGTCGTCCCTCTCGCAGAGCTCCTCGACGCGGCGAGCCCGTCCGTCACGCCCGAGGGCTTCGGCTACGACCCCGTGCGGGGTGAGCTGTGGTTCGCAGGCGAAACCGCGGAGGCCGTCCTGCTCGAGCTGCACGGACGCCGCAGCGCACTCGCCGCCGAGGAGCGCGAGCTCGACGAGCGTGTCGGCGCGGCAGCCGTCGCGGTGGACGCGGCGGCCGGCCGAGCGAAGACGGCTGAAGCGGCTTTCGGTGGCGTGCCGCGGAAGCGGGCAGCCGGGATCGACCGGCGGATCCTGGCGTCGCTCGGGAGGATCGCGGAAGGGCTCGACGCCGGCATCCGGGCGGCGCAGGATGCTGCAAGGCGCTTCGAGGCGCCGCTGCGCGCGCGCGTCGACGCCGGAACGACGCGGTCGGGCTCCGCGGGAGAGGAGCTCCGGACGCTCGGTGCCGCGGAGGTCGAGCTTCGGCAGCAGCTCGAAGATGCCGGTACGCGACTCACCGCCGCAGAGGTCGAGCTGGCACGCATCGAAGGCGAGGCAACCGACGCCACTCGCCGCCTCGAAGCGGCCGGCGAGGTCGCTCCTGCGGAGGGGGAGGATCGGGACGAGCTGTCCGCCCGCGTCGAGCGACTCGAAGCCAGGCGCGTGACTCTGGGGCAGGTCAACCCGCTCGCGCGCGAGGAGTACGAGGCGGAGAAGGAGCGCCTCGCCGACCTGACGGCGCAGCGCGAGGATCTCGAGCAGAGTCTCGAGGAGCTCGACAAGCTGCGGGCCGAGCTCGCCGAGACCGTCGAGCGGCGATTCGCCGAGACCTTCGCCGCCGTCGCGGCCCACTTCGAGGATGTCGCCTCGACCCTCTTTCCCGGCGGCGAGGGCAGGCTACGTCTCGTCGAGCCGGAGGACGAAGGCGGCGAGGTCGGCGTCGAGGTCGAGCTTCGCCCGGCCGGGAAGCGCGTCACGCGCCTGTCTCTCCTCTCGGGAGGCGAGAAGGCGCTCGGAGCGATCTCGTTCCTGTTCGCCCTCTTCCTCGCGCGGCCGTGCGCCTTCTACCTACTCGACGAGGTCGAGGCCGCGCTCGACGACACGAACATCGCGCGCTTCGTCGAGCTCCTCCGGCGCTATGCCGACCGGGCGCAGTTCGTCGTCGTCACTCACCAGAAGAGGACGATGGAGGCCGCGGATATCCTCTACGGCGTGACGATGGGCCCGGACGGCGTTTCGCAGGTCGTGTCGCGGCGCCTCCCGAAGCACGAGCAAGCTCTCGCCGCAACAGGGTGAGTCGCACCTGGGCCGAGCTCCTCGGCGACGAGGTCACGGAGTCCGACGAGACTGAGCGCACGGGGTTCTTCTCGCGCATGCGCGACTCGCTCGCGAAGAGCCGCCAGGCGCTCACGGCCGAGCTCGCGTCGGCGGGCTTCGACACCTCCGATGACGAGGGGTGGGAGCGTCTCGAGGAGGCGCTCATCCGCAGCGACGTCGGTGTACCGGCAACGGCCGAGCTCGTCCGCAGGCTCGAGGGGCGTGGCGTCACGGGAGGGCTCGGCGACGCGCTCGTCACGGAGGTCGAGAACCTCTTCGGCCCACCGCCCGAGCTTGCGCTCGGGGCGCGCCCGAGCGTGATCCTGGTGGTCGGCGTGAACGGGACGGGCAAGACGACGACGATCGGCAAGCTCGCGCGGAAGCTCACCGAGCACGGGAGGTCGGTGCTCGTGGGCGCGGCGGACACGTTTCGCGCGGCGGCCGAGGAGCAGCTCGAGATCTGGGCGGAGCGCGCGGGAGCCGACTTCGTCGGAGCGCCGCGCGGTGCCGATCCGGCCGCGGTCGCATACGACGCCGTCGAGGCAGGTCGAGCGCGCGGGCGGGACGTCGTCATCGTCGACACGGCCGGGCGGTTGCACACGCAGTCGAACCTCATGTCCGAGCTCGAGAAGGTGCGACGAGTCGTCGCCGGACGTCTCGACGGGGCGCCGCACGAGACGCTCCTCGTCATCGACGCGACCACGGGGCAGAACGGCCTGCAGCAGGCGCGCCTCTTCGGCGACGCGGTCGGAGTCACGGGCGTCGCGCTCACGAAGCTCGACGGGAGCGCCCGCGGAGGCGTCGCCATCGCGATCGCGGTCGAGCTCGGGCTGCCGGTCAAGCTCGCCGGAGTGGGGGAGGGCGTCGACGACCTGCGCCCGTTCGACGCGGGCGACTACGCTCGCGCGCTACTCGAAGGCTGACTCCATCACGATTTTGCGCGGCGGATCAGAATCACTCGAATGAGGGCTGTAGGTCGTTGCGGTCCGCCGGGGGCGTGCGTACGCTGTGATCGGGAACCCTGAGCGACGCAGGGAAGGAGGACTGGGAATGGCTGTCGCGATGTTGATGCACTGGCCAGGTGTGACGTCCGACCAGTACGACGCTGTGATGGCGAGGTTGGGGCTCGATGCGAACCCGCCTGCAGGCGCCGTCCTGCACGTGGCGGCAGTCACGGACGAGGGTGTCGAGGTGTGCGACGTGTGGCAGACCGAGCAGGCGTTCAACGGGTATCTCCAGCAGCGTCTGCTTCCTGCGGTGAGCGAGCTCGGGATCGGAGGCGAGCCCGAGATCAGGATCGTCCCGCTCCACAACCTCTACGCCGCCGACCCGGACATGATCGACCGGATCGGCGCCGTCTCCCTCCCGGCTGCGGTCGCGAGCTGGGCCAGTTGACGTCGGCGGAGGTGCGGGCCACCTGGCTCGCACCTCCGCAGGCGCGCGAAGCGTCTAGCCGCTGGGCGTGACGCCGACCCTGAACGTCTTCGGATGCTGGTTTGCGAGCTCGACCTCGACCGAGGTGATCGTGAACCACGCCGACTGATCTGCCGATACGAGGCCGGCGGCGATGGCCTCCGCTGCTGCGCTGCGCAGCGCATCGGTGAGCTTCGCCGGATCGCTGTCGTCGCCCTCGGCGATGCCGATGAAAGTCACCTGCTTGTCGCCCTTGATGGGTCGCCCCATGACGCCTTCCTTCCTGCTCGGATGTCCGCGCGATCTTACGTCTGGGATTTCGACGAGACAATCGCGGAGTCGTTGAGCGCACGCTCGGACAACGCGCGTCCCTCCGCGACGAGGCTGCTCAGTCTCTGGCCGTCGAGGTGCGCGTCGAGCTCGGGCAAGACGCGGTCGAGAACGGGAGCCTCGAACTCGTCCGGAGCGTCGCGTCCGCGGGCGGCTTCCGCCGCACCGAGCAGGCGTGCGGCCGCGCCGAAGCTTGCATCCGCGGCTGCGGCGCCTGCGAGCACGACGAGGCACCGAGCCCGCGAGCGGTCGTCCTCGAGCTGCGTGTAGAGGCTGAGCGCCTCGCCTGCGCGTTCGGCTGCTCCCGTCGCGTCGTCTGCCTCCAGGTCGATGAGGGCGAGCAGTAGCTGAGCGGCGGCGGCGTAGCGCGCCTCGCCGAGCTCGCGTGCCCGTTCGAGCGTCCGCTCGAGCTCCCGGCGCGCCCGGCTCGGATCGCCTGCATGGAAGGCCGCCTTGCCGAGGTAGTAGGTCGCGTCCACCAGCAGGGTTGGATCGCCCATCCGTGCGCGGAGAGCTGCGACGTCCTCGTACCGCGCGACCGCGAGGGCATGCTCGCCTTGCGCCGAATACACGTCGCCGAGCGCGCTGAGCGCAGCCGACGACGCGCGGTCGTCGTCGAGGGTGTCGGCCACCGCGACCGCCTCCCGCGCGAACCGCGCAGCCGCCTCGATCTCGTCGCGCCGGGTCGCGTAGAAGCTCAGGTAGCTGAGCGCGAGCACCTGTTCGCGATCCTCGCCGAGCTTCTCGTAGAGCTCGCGCGCCTCCTCGAGCAGCGACTCGGCGGTCGACCAGTCGCTCTGCGCAGCGGCGAGGAGGGATCCGGTTCGAAGCGCCGCCGCGCGTACGGCGTCCGGCGCATCGTCGGCGAGGTCGAGGCCCATGGTGAGCCAGCGCCGCGCCACGGTGACGTGCGCATGGCCGCGCCAGAAGCGCTCGAGCGCAGAGAGCGTCGACAGCGCCTCGTGCGCCCGGCCCGACGAGAGGAGCCAGTTGATTGCGGTCCCGAGGTTGTCGAGCTCCAGCTCCAGCCGGTCGAGCCACAGGGCCTGGTCGGGACCTGTGAGCTCGCTCTCGGCGGCGAGCGCGAGCTCGACGAAGCGAGCAGCGTGGCGGGCCTGCAGCTCGTCCAGGGAGCCATCAGCTCGCAGTCGGTCGACCGCGTGGGCGCGGACGGTCTCGAGCATCGAGAACCGCACTTGCCCGTCGGCGACGTCGCTGCGCACGAGGCTCCAGGCGACGAGGGCCTCGAGCGGGAGCGAACGACCCCGAGCCGGAGACGGCGCGAAGATCGTCGAGCGCGGCACCGTCGGCGAAGACAGCGAGCGCGCTGTGCAGCCGTGCGCTGCTCCTCCGTGAGGCGCTCGTAGCTCCAGTCGATCGCCGCCCGGAGCGTGCGCTGGCGCTCGGGAAGGTCGACGGGCCCCTCCATCTCGAGAGCGAGGCCGTCTGTCGAGCGCACGCAGGATCTCGCCGGGCGGGAGGACGACGAGCCGTGCGGCGACGAGCTCGATCGCGAGCGGCAGCCCGTCGAGGCGGCGGCAGATCTCGTGAACCGACGCGAGCGCGTCAGGCTGCAAGACGACGCCGCGGGCCGCCGCGAGCTCGTCGAAGAGGGTCGCCGCATCGTCGAGCGGGAGCGGCTCGAGCGGCACGACGTGCTCACTCGACAGGCGCAGCGGAGCGCGGCTCGTCACGAGCACGTCGAGATCCGGGACGCGATCGAGCAGCTCGGCGATCCGCCCGGCGGCAGACGCGAGGTGCTCGAAGTTGTCGAGGACGAGGAGAGCGTGCGTACCGCTCGAGCGCATCCGCGATCGCGTCCAGGAGGTCGTCCGCGGCCGCATCGCGGACGCCGAGCGCCCGGGCGATCGCCGCGGGCACGAGCTGCGGGTCGGAGACGGGGGCGAGGCCCGACGAGATGGACGGGCCGGTCGAGTGCCGCCCGCGCCGCCAGCCTCGAGCGCGAGTCGGCTCTTCCCGGCCCCGCCCGGGCCTGTGATCGTGACGAGGCGCACGCCGGGTCTTCTCGAGGAGCCTCGATCTGCGCGAGCGTGTCCGACCCGCCCGACCAGCCGATGGTGGAGGGCCGGGAGGCTCGTCGCGGAGAGCGTCTTGAGCGGCGGGAACTCGTCGTGAAGGCCGGGCGCAGCCACCTGGAGGAGCTGCGTGGCGGTCGGGACGTCCTTCAGGCGGTGCCGCCCGAGCGAGCGGTACGAGACGCCCGGCAGGCTCGTCGCCGTGAGATCGCGCGTCGCACGTGAGACGACCACCTGGTCTCCGTGGGCGGCGGCACAGATCCGCGCGGCCACGACGACGTCCATCCCGACGTAGCCCTCGTCTCCGAGATCCGGCTCGCCCGTGTGGATACCGATCCGCAGTCGCAGCGCCTCGTCGGCGGGCCAGGCCTCCGCGCGCAGCGCGCGCTGGATCGCGATCGCCGCTGCGACCGCGTCGCGCGCGCGCGGAGAAGGCGAGGAAGGCGCCGTCACCGGCCCAGTCGACCTCCGTGCCGTCGTACTGCGCCGCCGAGTCGCGCACGATCTCGCGCAGCCGGGCGCGCGCGGGGGCGAAGCGCTCGCCGAGGAGGTGGAGCAGTCGGGTCGAGCCCTCGACGTCCGCGAACAGGAGCGTGACCGTGCCGCTCGGGAGGTCGCGGCGTGGAGACATGGCCCGCTCGTCCACCGCAGGAGTGTAGGAGCCCCTTCGTGCCGTTTCCACGCCGCGGGGCGCACGGAAGCCGGGACGTACACTTTTCGGCCGTGTTCGACACCCTCAGCGACAAGCTCCAGGCGACCCTCGGCGGTCTCGGGCGCAGCGGCCGTCTCGACGAGGACGCGATCTCGAAGGCGATGCGCGAGATCCGGCTCGCGCTGCTCGAGGCCGACGTCAACCTCGAGGTCGCCCGCGACTTCACCGCCGCGGTCAAGGAACGGGCGCTCGGGCCAGGACGTCCTGAGGAGCCTCACGCCGGGCCAGCAGGTCGTGAAGATCGTCCACGAGGAGCTGACGGCGCTGATGGGATCCGGCGACTCGCGCCTCGCGTTCGGGCGTCCGCCGACCGTGATCCTGCTCGCCGGGCTGCAGGGCTCGGGGAAGACGACCGCGGCCGCGAAGCTCGGCCTGCTCCTCCGGCGCGAGGGCAAGCGGCCCGGGCTCGTGGCGTGCGACCTCCAGCGCCCCGCGGCGATCGACCAGCTCGAGCAGCTCGGCAAGCAGATCCAGCTCCCGGTATTCGCGCCCGATCGCTCCGACCCGGTCGCTGCAGCCACGAAGGGCCTCGACGCTGCGCGGGCCGAGGGGCTCGACGTCGTGATCCTCGACACCGCAGGCCGGCTTCACGTCGACGACGACCTGATGGCCGAGCTCGAGCGGGTCGCGGCGGCGACGAAGCCGACGAACGTCCTGCTCGTCCTCGACGCGATGACCGGACAGGAAGCGGTGAACGTCGCGGTGTCGTTCCAGGAGCGCGTGGCGTTCGACGGAGTGGTGCTCACGAAGCTCGACGGCGACGCGCGCGGCGGCGCAGCGCTTTCCGTCCGCGCGGTCACCGGGCGACCGGTGAAGCTCGTCTCGGTCGGTGAGAAGCTCGACCAGCTCGAGTACTTCCACCCGGACCGCATGGCCTCGCGGATCCTCGGGATGGGCGACGTCATGACGCTCATCGAGAAGGCGGAGGCCGCGGTCGAGGAGGACGAGCAGGCGGAGATGGAGAAGCGGATCCGCGCCGGCGAGTTCACCTTCGACGACTTCCTCGCGAGCTACCGGATGCTGCGGAAGATGGGGCCGCTGCAGGGCGTCCTCAAGCTCGTTCCCGGGCTCGGCAAGCAGATGCAGGGGCTCGACCTGGACGAGCGTCAGCTCGGGCGTGTCGAGGCGATCGTGCTCTCGATGACGCCGCACGAGCGGCGCATGCCGCACGTCATCTCGATGCAGCGCCGGCGGCGGATCGCCGCGGGCAGCGGGACATCGCTGGACGAGGTGAACAAGCTCATGGCCGCCCGCAAGCAGATGGCGAAGATGATGAAGCAGATGGGCAAGGGCAAGATGCCGACGCTTCCCCGGGCTCGCCGGGCCGAGATAGCCGATTCGTCTAGCCTTCCCTGTCGAATCGACGAGAAAGGGACACCAGAACATGGCAGTGAAGATCAGGTTGACGCGCGTGGGATCGAAGAAGAACCCGATCTACCGCGTCGTCGTGGCCGACTCGCGCTCGCCCCGCGACGGCCGCTTCATCGAGATCGTCGGTCGGTACAACCCGCAGACGGATCCGTCCACGATCGACCTCGACGAGGCGAAGATCAAGGACTGGATGGCGAAGGGCGCGCAGCCCACGCAGCCGGTCTCGCGGCTCATCAAGGCTGCCGGCATCGGTGGCTGATGCCGCGTCGCTGCGATCCGGCCGCGAAGCGGCCGGCTTGAGGGATTCGGCGCGAGCCGGGTCCGCGCTAGCGGATACGGCTCCTGCGTATGAGGTTGGCCGAGCTGCTCGAGTGGCTCGCGCGTCGGCTGGTCGACGAGCCCGACGCCGTTCGCGTCGAGACGGAGACGCATGAGGACGCCGTCGTCTTCCGGCTCCACGTCGCGCCCGACGACGTCGGCAAGGTGATCGGCAAGCAGGGCCGGATCGCGCGGGCCCTGCGCAGCATCGTCCGGGCGGGCGGGGCGCGGGCGGACGAGCGCTACGTGCTCGAGATTGCCGACTGAGCCCGGCCCCGAGTACGTCTCGCGTCGGCCGTGTCGGCCGCCCGCACGGAGTGGACGGTGCGTTCGTCGTCGAGCAGGCGAGCGACGATCCAGCGCGCTTCGAGGTCGGCGCGAGGCTGCTCCTCGAGGGCGAGCCTGCGGAGGTCGTGCTCACGCGGCGGGTTGGAGGCGGGCGCGTCGCGATCAAGCTCGACCGCCCGGTCCCCCGCGGAGCCGAGCTCGACCGTCGACCGGAACGAGCTGCCGCCGCTTCCCGCCGACTCGTACTACGTCGCCGACCTCGTCGGTATGGAGGTCGTCGACGAGGGGGGAGCGCGAGTCGGCGCGGTCGCCGACGTGCTCCCCGGGCCTGCGAACGACGTCCTCGAGCTCGACTCGGGGCTCCTCCTGCCGCTCGTCGAGGACTGCGTCCGCGACGTCGACACGGCTGCTCGCCGGATCGTTCTCAATCCCGGCTTCACGAGCTGACGGCTACGGTTCCCCGTCGTGCGCCTCGACGTCTTCACGCTCGTTCCGAGCGCGTTCGGATGGATCGGGGAGCGCCGGCCGGTCGCAGCGGTCCTCGGCCGGGAGCTCGAACTCCGCGTCTTCAACTACCGCGACTCGACGCCGCTCTCGGCCGGCCAGGTCGACGACGACCCGTACGGCGGCGGCCCCGGGATGGTGCTCCGGGTCGACGTCGTCGCGGCGGCGCTCGAGGCCGTCTACGGCGACCTTCCGGCCCATCGCGTCGTCGCGCTCTCGCCACAAGGCCGCCAGCTCGACCAGCCGCTCGTGGAGGAGCTCGCCGGAGAGCCGGCGCTCACGCTGCTCTCGGCCCGCTTCGAGGGCTTCGACCAGCGCATCCTCGACCACCTCTGCACCGACGTCGTCTCGATCGGGCCGTACGTGCTCTCGGGAGGCGAGATCCCTGCGCTCGCGCTCGTCGACGCGGTCGCACGCCGACTCCCTGGGGCGCTCAGCGAGGGCTCGGGCGAGGTCGAGAGCTTCTCGGCGGCGCTCGACGGCGGTCTCGAGTACCCGCACTACACGCGGCCCGCGGACTTTCGCGGGTGGACCGTTCCGGAGATCCTGTTGTCCGGAGACCACGGGCGCATCGAGGCCTGGAGGCGCGAGCGTGTGAGGAGCGCATCGTGAGCGACACGACCGAGCGCGAGGCACCGCCGGAGGACGGGACCGAGGACAACGAGAACTGGCCCACGCCGGAGCAGCTGCGCGAGCCCCCTGCGCCGCCCTTCTCGTGGCCGGCGGAGCCGGAGGACGACGGCTACCACCACCCGCTCGATCGCGTCACGGGCAGTCTTCCGAAGCGCGCACGAGTCGCCGTCGACTGGATCGTCACGATCGTCGGCGCCATCGCAATCGTGCTCGCGATCAAGGCCTGGGTCGTCAATCCCTACCGCATCCCGTCGTCCTCCATGGAGCCGACGCTGCACTGCGCGCGTCCGGCGCCGGGATGCGAGGCACGCTTCTCCGACCGCGTCCTCGCGAACCGCTTCATCTACCACTTCCATTCCCGCGGCGCGGCGACGTGATCGTCTTCAAGACGCCGCCGGCGGCGAAGGCGAAGTGCGGAGCGGGGGGCACATTCGTGAAGCGCATCATCGGGCTCCCCGGGGAGACGGTGCAGATGCGGCTGCGCTCCGGCCTGGCGTACGTCTACATCGACGGCAAGCGGCTCGACGAGCCGTACATCCAGCGCAGCCGGCGCGACATCGGCCCGGCCAAGTCGTACAAGGTGCCCGAGGGCGACTACTTCGTGATGGGCGACAACCGCAACCAGTCCTGCGACTCGCGCGTCTGGGGGCCGGTTCCGGGCGGCAACATCATCGGCAGGGTCTTCATGACCTACTGGCCGCCCCAGCGGCTGTCTTTCCGCTGAGAGCAGGATCTGCGAGTGCGATCCTGCTCGCGGAGAGTCAAAGACGATCGCCGCGACGATCAAACCAGGTCGTGGTTCTGCCGAGCAGGTAGATGACGCCTGGTACGATTTCGCGCCGGCCCGACGGGCTGCCCTTCCTATGAACACCGTCATCGAGAGCCTCGAGCAGCGCAACATGCGCACGGACCTGCCGCAGTTCAAGGCGGGTGACACGCTGCGTGTCCACTTCAAGGTGATCGAGGGTGCGCGGCAGCGCATCCAGGTGTTCGAGGGCATCTGCATCAAGCGCCAGGGATCCGGCTTCCGCGAGACGTTCACCGTGCGCAAGCAGTCGTTCGGGGTCGGCGTCGAGCGAACGTTCCCGCTGCACTCGCCGAAGATCGAGAAGCTCGAGGTGATGGCGATCGGCGACGTGCGGCGCGCCAAGCTCTACTACTTGCGCAAGAGAGTGGGGAAGAAGGCGCGCGTGCGGGAGCTCCGACAGAGCTAGCGAGTATCGTCGGCGCATGGCTCGATCGAGCGGCCAGCGCCTCCTCGGATTCGATCGCAAGCTCGGCGTCCGCTACGTGGCCGGTGCCGACGAGGCCGGACGAGGCTCGCTCGCGGGACCGCTCGTCGTCGCAGGCGTGCTGCTCGACTACGAGACGCTCCGTGGAGCGCGCGTGCGGCCGCTCGCGAGTCTGAACGACTCGAAGCAGGTCGCCGTCGTCGACCGCGAGTCGCTCTACGAGGCGGTCGGCAGCTGCGCGACGGCGATCAGCGTCCGGATCGTGTCGGCCGGGACGATCGATCGCGTCGGGCTCCACCGCTCCAACCTCGCCGGGCTCAGAGCCGTTCTCGCCGACCTCCATCCTCCCGCCGAGGCCTGCCTCGTCGACGGCTTCCGGCTCGGGCCGACGGCGCCGCCGCACCGGGCCGTCGTCGACGGCGACGCTCGCAGCGCTGCAATCGCCGCGGCGTCGATCGTCGCGAAGGTCGTACGCGACCGCGTGATGCGGCGCCTCGATGCCCTCTACCCGCGCTACGGGTTTCGCTCGCACGTCGGCTACATCACCCCAGCACATACGGAGGCCGTGCGCGCGTTCGGGCCGTGCGCCCTCCACCGCCGCTCGTTCCAGGCGGCGTGCTACGGCAGGCGCGACGAGCCGGCACCTGACGACGTAGTCGCCGATGTGATCGCGGCGCCGTTCGCGGCGTGAACCGGGGAGAGCGCCGGGCTCTCCTCCATTACCGCCTGCGTGGCTACCGCCTGCTCGAGGCCAACGCACGCGCCGGGCGCTACGAGCTCGATCTGGTCGTGCGTCGGGGCCGGCGCGTCGTCGTCGCCGAGGTGAAGGAGAAGGGCGGCGACGGCTTCGGGCACCCGCTCGAGATGGTGGACGAGGAGAAGGCTCGGCGCGTGCAGGCGGCCGCGGTCGACTGGCTCGCGCGCCATCCGGAGCTGTCGACGCTCGAGATCGAGTTCGAGGCCGTCGGCGTGAGCGGGCGCAAGGTGGAGCGGGTGCCTCTGACGTAGGACCGCGGGCGGCGCCGTCGAACCGGACCGCATGGCTCCGACGCAAGCGGTGCTCTACCGCGAGCTCGCCGACGAACTGCACCTCTCCTGGTCGGAGGCCGAGCTTCCCGAGCGCGAGCGCACGAAGCACGTCCACCGGCTCCACCCCTACCTCGGCAAGTTCGTCCCACAGCTCGTCGAGGCCCTGCTCGGCCGCTACATACGCCCGGGCGGACGCGTGCTCGACCCCTTCGCGGGCTCCGGCACGACGCTCGTCCAGTGCCTCGAGTCGGGCTACGACGCGGTGGGGGTGGACCTCGCCGCGTTCAACTGTCTGCTGATGCGGGTGAAGACCGCGCGCTACGACCTCTTCCGGCTCGAGACGGAGGTTCGCGACGTGCTCGCGCGTCCAGGCAGGTCGCGCCAACGTCCGCGCGGTTACGTGCGGGAGTGGTTCGCGCCCGATGCAGCTGCCGAGCTCCTCCACTTCCGCTCGCTCATCGACGACTACGAGCACCGCGAGTTCCTCCGGGTCGTGCTCTCACGGGCGGCCCGCTCGGCACGACTGACGACCCACTTCGACCTCGACTTCCCGCGTGAGCCTCGGCGCGAGCCCTACTGGTGCCACAAGCACCGGCGAACGTGCACGCCGGTGCAGAGAGCCGAGCGCTTCGTGACGCGGTACCTGCTCGACGCCCTCGAGCGGGTCAAGGCTTTCGAGAAGGTTCGAGACCGGCGTCGAGAGGCGCACGTCGTCCACGCGGACTCGGAGGACGCTCTCGTCGAGGACCGCTTCGACGCGATCCTCACCTCGCCTCCGTATCCCGGCCTCATCGACTACCACGAGCAGCATCGCTACGCCTACGAGCTCCTAGGACTCGACGACCGGCGTGAGCGCGAGCTCGGGGCTGCGGCGCGTGGCACGAGCAGGCAGGCCATCGACGAGTACGTCGACGGGATCGCTCGCGTCCTGCGACGCCACTCGGACTCGCTCGTGTCAGGAGCGCCGGTGATCGTCGTCGTGAACGACCGTCGCGACCTCTACCCGGAGATCCTCGAGCGGAGCGGATTGCAGCTCGCGGAGCGGCTCGAGCGGCACGTGAACCGCCGCACGGGTCGTCGCGCCGGCGAGTACTTCGAGTCGATCCTCGTCTGTGTACGAGAAACGTAAGAGATCCCCGCGCCAGGCGGACGGCCCCGAGCACCGGGGTAGCCTGGCCCGGAAGCGAAGAAGGGAGAACGACATGAGAAAGCTGATGCGCCGGCCCTCGCCGGCGATGATCGTCGCGTCCCTGGCGCTGCTCGTCGCCCTCTCCGGAACGGGTGTCGCAGCCGTCTCGGTCGTCGGGCGAAACAGCGTCGGGCCTGCGCAGCTGCAGTTCGGCGCGGTGACGAACCCGAAGATCCGCAGTAACGCGGTCACCTCGGCGAAGGTCGCGAATCGCTCGCTTCTGCGCGCCGACTTCGCGCCGGGCCAGCTCCCAGCAGGCCCGACCGGCCCGCAAGGCCCCGCCGGTCCCGCCGGGCCAGCCGGGGCGGCCGGTCCCGCGGGTGTGATCGGAGCGATCACGGTGCGTCCGCAGACGGTCTCGATCGCGGATCCCGGGCCCGGCTTCGGGAAGGGCTCCGTCACGAGCTCGTGCAGCGGCAACGAGCGCGCGATCTCGGGCGGCACCTCCTGGAGCGACGACAACCCGACCTACGAGCTCGTCACGAGCCAGCTTCGGCCCGTTACGAACGCGCAGAACCAGGTGACCGGCTTCTCGGCCGTCGGGATCAACGACAGCGGGCAGACGAGCACGTTCACGGTCTACGCGCTCTGCTACACGCCTTAACGGTCGCGGGGGGAAACGATGTTTCCCCCGCGAGCCCCCCTTCCTCTTCGTAGCGGCTGATCGACCACGCTCGGCCTCCCGGCCGGCTGTGCCGGCCTCCGGCCGCAGGCCTTCGCCACAACTCAGCCGTCTATTTGCTGAGTTGGCGTGGAGGCGTTGATCTTTCGTAGCGCGTTGCTGCATACCGTCGTTGGGTGCTCGCTCGTGCGATCACCCACGCGCTCGTCGGGCTCGAGCCGCGGCGCGTGGAGGTCGAGGCGCACCTGCAGCCGGGGGTACCCGGGTTCGCCATCGTCGGGCTCGCCGATCGGGCGTGCCAGGAGGCGAAGCACCGTGTCCGCAGCGGAGTCGTCTCGGCCTCGCTCGAGTGGCCCCTCAACCGCCGGATAACCGTCAACCTCGCTCCGGCGGCGCTGCGCAAGGAAGGATCGGGCTTCGACCTGCCGATCTCGTTGGCGGTGCTCGGCGCGACGAGGCAGCTGCCGGTGGAGAAGCTTGCGACGCATGCCTCGATCGGGGAGCTCGCACTCGACGGGAGGATCCGCCCGGTCTCGGGTGCGCTCGCGGTCGCCGAGGGGGCGCACCGGGCAGGGCTGGCGCGGGTCGTGTGCGCGGTCGAGTCGGCTGCGGAGGTCGCCCTCGCGGGCGTCGAGCCGGTTCCGGTGCGGCATCTGGCCGAGCTCGTCGCGTACTTCCGGGGTGAGATCGCGGCGCCGACGTTCGAGTCCCCGCAGGAGCCTCCGAGCAACGGGGTCGCTGCTCCCGACCTGACTGACGTGCGCGGCCAGGAGCGCGCCAGGCGGGCACTCGAGATCGCAGCTGCCGGGTCGCACAACCTCCTGCTCATGGGGCCCCCGGGGACCGGGAAGACGATGCTCGCACGACGCCTTCCCGGCATCCTCCCGGCGCTGACCCGCGTCGAGGCGCTCGAGGTCACCCGCATCCACTCGGTCGCGGGCCTCCTGCCCCGCGGGCAGCCGCTCGTCGTGTATCCGCCTTTCCGGGCGCCCCACCACGGCGTCTCCGTTCCAGCGGTGGTCGGTGGCGGGTCTGGCCCCAGGCCTGGCGAAGTGTCGCTCGCACATCGCGGTGTCCTGCTCCTCGACGAGCTCGCAGAGTTCCCGCGCTCGGTCCTCGAGTCGCTCCGGCAGCCCCTGGAGGACGGGTTGGTGTCGGTCGCACGCGTCGGCGGCCACGCGCTGTTTCCCGCCCGCTTCCAGCTCGTCGGGACGATGAACATGTGTCCCTGTGGGGCGCGGGGTGATCCTGCCGTCGAGTGCTCGTGCTCGCCGCAGCGCCTCGCTGCCTACCGCGAGAAGCTGTCGCGAGCGCTGCTCGACCGCTTCGACCTCGCAGTCGCGATGCCCAGGCCGCGGGCGGCCGAGCTCGCCGCGCCGCAGGCGGAGGCGTCGGAGCCCGTCAGATGCCGGGTGCTTGGTGCCCGCGGACGACTCGGCGCCGCCGTGCCGAAGCGGACCGACGCCGCGTCGGAGCTGCTCTCCAGCGCGGTCGACCGGCTCCCGCTCTCGGGGCGAGGCCGCGCGAGGGTGGCGCGTGTCGCACGGACTATCGCCGCGCTCGCAGGAGCCGAGACGGTGCAGCCGAGTCACGTCGCCGAGGCGCTCTCCTACCGCATCCCCGGCGAGCTGCCGGCATGACCGACGTGTGGTGCATCCGCCGGCGGGAGCGGGCGTTTCCTCCCCTCCTCGGCGCGATCCACGACCCGCCCGCGCAGCTCTACCTCCGGGGTATCGCCCGAGATCTCCTGTCGCGACCGGCGGTCGCGATCGTCGGAGCGCGAAGCTGCTCGTCGTACGGAAGGTCGGTGGCGCGCTCGCTCGGCCGCGAGCTGGGCGCGGCCGGTCTCGTCGTGGTGAGCGGTCTCGCACGCGGGATCGACGGCGAGGCGCACCGGGGAGCGCTCGAGGCGGGCGGCTCGACGGTGGCGGTGCTCGGTTGCGGAATCGACCGCGACTATCCGAGCGCGCACGCGGAGCTCGCGCGGCGGATTCGCGAGACCGGGCTCGTCGTATCGGAGTACGAGGCCGGAGTCGAGCCCGCACCCTGGCGGTTCCCGGCGCGGAACCGGATCATCGCGGGCCTCTGCCGCGCCACCGTCGTGGTCGAGGCGCGCGAGCGGAGCGGCGCGCTCATCACCGCCGACTTCGCACTCGAGGAAGGGCGCGAGGTGCTCGCCGTTCCCGGCGAGATCACGAGCGCGCTCTCCAGCGGCACGAACGCGCTCCTTCGGCTCGGCGCGACGCCGGTGACCTGCGCGCAGGACGTGCTCGAGGCGTACGGCCTCGAGTCGATCCGCCCGCCCCCGTCGCGGCTCGGTGCCGCGGCGGAGACGCTTCTCGGCCGCCTGCGTGACTCGGCACTCACGGCCGACGAGCTCGTCCGCTCGACGGGGATCGACGCCGGCGAGAGCGCTGCGGCGCTGACCGAGCTGGAGCTCGCGGGCCGAATCCGACTCGAGGACGGCATATACCGCGCGAGCATCTAGGATCGCGAGTCCGTGTCGACCGTCTCGTACTGGCTCGCGGAGCCCGCCGAGCCTCTTCCTGAGGCCGAGCTCGAGGGTCGGGCGGACGTCACCGTCGTGGGAGGGGGCGTCACGGGGTGCTCGTGCGCGCTCGCCCTTGCGGACGCAGGGCTGAGGGTCAGGCTCTTCGAGGCACGGGAGATCGCCGGTGGGGCGAGCGGTCGGAACGGCGGCTTCGCACTCCGCGGCGGCTCCGCACCCTTCCCGGTGCTGGCCGAGTCGATCGGGGAGGAGCCGACTGCCGCGCTGTGGCGCTGGACCGAGCGCGAGCTCGACGAGCTCGCGGCGAACGCCGGTGACGCATTCAGACGAACCGGGAGCCTGCGACTCGCAGCCGACGCGGAGGAGCGGGACGAGCTCCGCGACGAGTACGACGCGCTCCGCAGCGCCGGATTCGCCGCAGAGTGGCGCGAGGATCTGCCGACGCTCCTTGCGAACCGCTACCCGGCGGCGCTCTTCCATCCGGCGGACGGTGTCCTCCAGCCGGCGCGGTTCGTGCGCAGGCTGGCGCGGCGCGCGGTCGAGGCCGGAGTCGAGATCCACGAGCACACGCACCTCCGTTCGGTCGAGGAGGCGGGCGCGGAGACCGTCGTCATTGCGACCGACGGATACCCGAGCGGCCTCCTGGGAGCCCTCGAGGGGCTCGTGATCCCGACCCGCGGGCAGGTGATCGCGACGGAGCCGATCGCGGAGATGCTGTACGAGATCCCGCATTACGGCAGGCACGGTTTCGACTACTGGCACCAACGTCCGGACGGCCGCATCGTCGCGGGCGGCTTCCGCGACGTCTCACTCGACACGGAGTTCACGGCGGACGAGGTTCTGACGCCGCCCGTCCAGGAGGCGCTCGAGGGCTTCGTCGAGACGCACGTCGGCCGGCCGCTGCGCATCGACTACCGCTGGGCCGGGATCTTCGGGATGGTCTTCGACTTCCTCCCGGTCGTCGGGCGCGTGCCGGGCGAGGACGGACTGTGGATTGCCGGCGGCTACTCGGGGCACGGCAACGTCCTCGGGTTCGCCTGCGGCCGTCTCGTCGCCCGGGCGATCCTCGGTGAGAGCGACCCGCTCCTCGAGCACTTCGAGCCGGTGCGCCTGCTCGGCGCCGAGTTCGACCCGATGAAGCGACAGCTCTAGAGCGTCAGAGCTCGAGTTGCTGCAGGTCGAGCTCGCCTGCCTTGGCGTACGCCGCCTTCGCGATCGCGAGATCCTGGATCGCGAGTCCCGTCGAGTCGAACAGCGTGATGTCGCGGGCGCTGCGGCGCCCTTCGACCTCCTCGACGAGAACGGCCCCGAGCTCGGTGACGTCGGAGCGGTTCACGGCACCCGCCTCGACCGCGGCGGCGAGCTCCCCGCCGTGGCTCGCCTGCTCCCAGTCGTCGCAGAAGAGGTGCGCGCGGCGGAGTTCTGCGGTCGCGACCTCCGCCTTCCCGGGACCGTCCGCTCCGAGGAGCGATATGTGCTGGCCGGCTTCGAGCGAGCTCTCCGGGTAGAGCACGTCGGTGCCTGGCGTGACGGTGACGACCACCTCGCAGGCGAGCGCCTCGGCAGCGCTCGAGGCGACGCGGGCGCCGAGCCGCTCGGCGACGAGTTCCCGCCTTGCCGCGTCCACGTCCCAGACGAGCGGTACGACGCCGTGCGCCACGAGCATCCTCGCCGTCTCGGCGCCGTTCACGCCGCAGCCGACGACGGCGTAGGACGACGCCTCCGCCCGGCAGAGGGTGTCCGCTGCGAGCACGCCCGCGGCGGCGGTGCGAAGCGCCGTCACCGCGGCGGCGTCGAGGACGGCGAGGAGCCGCCCGTCCTCCGCGTCGGAGAGGAGGACGAGCCCGGTGACCGTCGGTAGGCCGCGACCCGGATTGCCCGGGAACGACGTGACCCACTTCAGGAGCGCGTGTCCGTCTCCGATCGCCGGCATCGCACGGAAGTCACCGGCCGGATAGTTCGAGACGTACACCTTCGACGGCATCGACCACTCCGCGCGGGCGTGCGCCTCGAAGGCGCCGCGGACGACGTCGTAGGCCTCGTGCGGCGAGACGGCTCGCTCGACGTCGACCGCACGGAAGACCGGAACCATGGGATGAAGCCTAGGCGGCCTTGACGGCCGTGATCAGCTTGACCACCGACTCCTTCGCGTCGCCAAAGAGCATGGTCGTCTTCGAGTCGAGGTACAGCTCGTTGTCGATCCCGGCGAATCCGGGGTTCATCGAGCGCTTCATGACGATGATGCTCGCTGCCTTGTCGACGTCGAGGATCGGCATCCCGTAGATCGGGCTCGACTGGTCGCTGCGTGCTGCCGGGTTCGTGACGTCATTCGCGCCGATGACGAGCGCGACGTCCGTCTGGGGAAACTCGGGATTGATCTCGTCCATCTCGTGGAGCTGCGTGTACGGGACGTTCGCCTCGGCGAGGAGGACGTTCATGTGGCCCGGCATCCGCCCAGCCACCGGGTGGATTGCGTACTTCACGTCGACGCCCTTCTCCTCGAGGAGGTCCGCGAGCTGGCGGACGTCGTGCTGCGCCTGCGCGACCGCCATCCCGTATCCGGGGACGACGACGACCTTGCGCGCGAACGAGAGCTGCACCGCAACGTCCTCGGGCGACGTCGCGCGAACGGTGCGGCCGTCGTCCGCACGTGCCTGACCGACGCCGGCCTGCACCTGGCCGAACGCGCCGAAGAGGACGTTCGCGATCGAGCGGTTCATGGCCTTCGCCATGAGCAGCGTGAGGAGCGTGCCCGACGCGCCGACGAGCATCCCGGCGACGATCAGCACGGTCGAGTCGAGCACGAATCCCGTCGCCGAGGCTGCGAGCCCCGTGAAGGCGTTCAGGAGCGAGATCACGACTGGCATGTCCGCACCGCCGATCGGAAGCACGAACATCACGCCGAAGACGAGCGCGAGGAGGATGAGGGCGACGATCGACCACTGCGCCTCGAGCCCGGCGACGATCGCGACGCCGAGGGCAGCTCCTCCGCCGAGGACGAGGACGTTGACGACGTTCTGGCCCGGGAAGACGATCGGCCGTCCGCTCAGGAGCTCCTGCAGCTTCGCGAACGCGACGAGGGACCCCGCGAACGAGATCGAGCCGATGAGCGCGGAAAGCGAGACGGAGAGCGCCTGATCCCAGCTGAGCACGCCGTCGTGCACGTGGAACTCGGCGAGCGCGATGAGCGCCGCCGCACCGCCGCCGACCCCGTTGAACAGGGCGACCATCTGCGGCATCGCCGTCATCTTCACGCGACGTGCGCCGACGAAGCCGACGGCGCTTCCGATCACGGCCGCGACCGCGATGAGCGCCCAGTTCGAGATCCCGTCGATCAGGAGCGTCGTCGCGATCGCGACGAGCATGCCGACGCCGCCGAGCCAGTTGCCGCGACGCGCGTGCTTCGGGGAGGAGAGGAAGCGGAGCGCGAGGACGAAGCAGACGATCGCGACCAGATAGAGGAGGCGCGATGACGTTCGGGTTGGAGATCACTCCGGCGGCTCCTCGCGCCTCGGCTCGGGCGCGCCGCTTGAACATCTCGAGCATGCGGTCGGTCACGAACCAGCCGCCGACGACGTTGGCGGTCGCGAGCACCATCGCCACGAACCCGATGACCTGCGTGAACGTGTCGTCGGCGAAGCCGAGGATGAGGATCGCTCCGACGATGACGATGCCGTGGATGAAGTTCGTGCCCGACATCAGCGGCGTGTGCAGCATCGTCGGCACCTTCGAGATGACCTCGAAGCCGAGGAAGGCGGCGAGCACGAGGATCGTCAGCTCGACGACGAAGGAGAGGTTCGTCACGATGCGTCGCTCCCGTTGCGCGTGACGCAGGCGCCGCTCGTGATCTCGTCGTCCCAGTCGAGGACGAGCTCGCCCTCGGGAGCGAGGTGCAGGAGCAGAGCGCCGACATTTCGCGAGTAGAGCTGGCTCGCGTGGTACGCCATGGTCGAGGGGAGGTTGCGCGTCCCGATCACGACCACACCCGCGTGCTCGACGGTCTCCCCGGGCACCGTGACCTCGCAGTTCCCACCCGTCTCCGCGGCGAGGTCGACGACGACCGACCCCGGGCGCATGCGCTCGACGGCGCTGGCTGGAATGAGCTTCGGCGCCGGGCGCCCCGGGACGGCCGCGGTCGTGACGACGACGTCGAAGTCCGGGATCCGCTCCTCGAGCGCCGATTGCTGCGCGGCCTGCTGCTCCGGCGTCAGCTCGGTCGCATAGCCGCCCGCGGTCTCCTCCGTTCGGACACCGAGATCGAGGAAGGTGGCGCCGAGGCTCTGCACCTGCTCGGCGACGGCCGGCCGGACGTCGAACGCGGACACGACTGCGCCGAGGCGCCGCGCGGTCGCGATCGCCTGCAGACCTGCGACCCCGGCTCCGATGACGAGCGCACGCACGGGCGCGATCGTCCCTGCGGCGGTCATGAGCATCGGGAAGAGGCGGGGAACGCTGTCGGCGGCGAGCAGCACGGCCTTGTAGCCGGACACCGTCGCCTGCGACGAGAGCGCGTCCATCGACTGGGCGCGGGTGATCCGGGGGATCGATTCCATCGCGAACCCGACCACTTCGCGCTCGCGCAGCCGGGCGAGCCCGTCGGCGTCGGTCAGCGGCTCCAGGAAGCCGACGACGACCGTGCCAGGGACGAGTTGCGCGACCATCTCCGCCGTCGGTGAGGCCACGCACGCGAGCATTCCGGCCCCGTCGAGCAGCGAGCCGGCATCGGCCAGCTCTGCGCCCGCCGACTCGTAGTCCGCGTCCGCAAATCCGGCACTGGTCCCGGCGCCGTGCTCCACGCGGGCGTCGAAGCCCGCAGCGAGGAGCTTGGAGACGGTCTCGGGCACGAGCGCGACACGCCGCTCGCCGGGAGCGCTCTCCTTCGGAACGGCGACTCGCATTCGGGTCGGAACTCTAGGTCGACGGGAAAGCGGCCGGGGGTGGAACCGTCAGAGCGAGCCCCAGACGTCGAGCTTCGTCCGCGTCCTGCGGATGACCTCGTCCGTGAACGCCGTCGTCCCCGCGTGACCGCCGAGATCCGCAGTGCGGATGCCGTCGGCAACCGTCTCGAGACATGCCTCACGGATTGCGCGGCCTGCCGCTTGGGCGGGGGCGTCCTCTCCGTGCGTGAGGAGCGCCGCGCCGGCGAGGATCATCGCCATCGGGTTCGCGACGTCCTTGCCCTCGAGCGCGGGCGCCGTTCCGTGCGCAGCTTCCGACATGAGCGCACTCGGCACGTAGTCGTCGCCGAACGCGACGAGCAGCGATTCCGAGCCGGCGATCGACCCGAAGAGCGGGAGCACGAGGTCGGAGAGGATGTCGCCGTCGCGATTGAGCGCGGGAATGACCATCGGCGCGCCGCTCGAGGAGATGAGGAGAGCAAACGTCGCGTCGATGAGCTGCGGTTCGTAGGGGACGTCCGGATGCCGAAGGGCGGCCGCGTCCATCTCCTCCTTCAGCATCCCCTCGTAGATCGGGCTCACCGTGTACTTCGGCCCGCCGAAGACCTTCGCCGTCATGCGCTCGGCCTGCCTGAACGAGAACTCCGCGACCGCGTGGCAGATCCGCCGCTCGATGCGCTCCGTGCGCAGCGCGACCTCGTCCTCGCCGGTGCCTTCGCGCCACTCCTTCGCGCCGTACGCGTCCCCGACCGCCATGCGCACGACCGAGATCGGCGCGTGCACGCCTCCGAGTGGGACGACGCCTGGAATTCGTCGACCCGTTCGGACGATCACCTTGCCGCCGATCTCCTCGCGCAGGATCCGATTCGGAGAGCCGACGTCGCCCGCGCCCTCCGGCGTCACGGTCGCGGCCTTGAGTCCGAAGCCGTGGTCGCGGATCGCGGCCGCGGCCTCGTAGACGACGCCGTTGGACGTGGTGCGGCGGCCCTCGAGCGACAGGTCGAAGCGCGTCAACTGAAGGTCGATGCCGACGACGTCGGGGGCGAGGACGCGCAATGCCTCCTCGAGCAGCTCCTGGCCCGTTTGGTCTCCTTCGAGGACGACGATCGTCTGCACGGGCGGGATCGTACTCGCGTGAGCGTCGAAAAATACGGCGAGCGCATTCCGCTTGCGCTTCGCACGACCTCTTCGTACGCTAGTACTCATCGATAGTCGATAACCGAAGGAGAAATGAATGGCCCGAAAGACGATTCTCGTATGCGACAACTGCGGTAAAGAAGTTCCCGAGAGCCGCGGTGCCGTGATGCGCCTCAATTACACGGATGCACGGCGCGGCTCCAAGCAGGCCGACCTCTGTGACGACTGCGCCACCGGAATGCCCGGACAGGCTGTGGCAAGGCGTGGTCGCAAGCCGAAGTCGGCGACGATCTAGCCGGAAGACGCCCGGGGCCGCGTTCGTAGCGGCCCCGGAGACGGTTTCAGCGCTCTTTGCACAAAGGCTCGGAGCCCGTACGAAAGCGCGCCCGAGGCCGGGACTACGATGGACGCATGGGGCTTTCGCTCGTGGTTGGACCGGCGCATTCGGGCAAGGTCGCCCTGCTCCTCGAGCGCTACCTGGAGAGCCTCGATCGCGACCCGTGGCTCGTCGTCCCCAATCGCGGGGACATCGACCGTGTCGAACGCGACCTCGTGGCACGGCGGCCCGCTCTCCTCTCCGGAACCATCGGAACGTTCGACGACCTCTTCCGGCACGTTGCCGGAGACGATGGTTTGGCGGAGGCGTCCGACGTGCAGCGCGCCCTCGCCGCACGCCGCGCGCTGACGCAGCTCGAGCTCGGAGAGCTGGCGCCGTCTGCCGCGACGGCCGGATTTCCCGACACGCTGCTCGCGACGATCGGCGAGCTCGAGGCCGGGCTCGTCGCCGTCGAACGACTGCACGGCGATCTCGGGCGGCTCCTCGACGCCTATCGCGACGAGCTCGCGCGACGCGGCCTCAGGGATCGCGACCGCGTCCGGCGCGATGCCGTCGAGCGCCTGCGCGCCGACCTCGACGCCTGGGGGCACGCGCCGGTCTTCGCGTACGGCTTCGAGGATCTGACGGGCGCGGAGTGGGCGCTCGTCGAGACGCTCGCGGCGCGCACCGATGTGACGGTGTCGATCCCGTACGAGCCCGGCCGTGCAGCGTTCGCGGCGCTCGAGCGAACCGTCGAGGATCTCGCGGAGCTCGCGCACGGCGCGATCGAGGAACTACCGCGGAGCCCGCGCTGGACGACTCCTGCTGCGCTTGCGCACCTCGAGCTCGAGCTGTTCACGGACGAGCCCGCGGTCGCGCACCTTGACGGGGCGATCCGGTTCCTCGAAGCCGCGGGGAGCAGGGGCACGGCCGAGCTGGTTGCGAGCGAGGTCGCGTCCCTCGTGCGCGGAGGCACCCGCGCCGAGGCGGTCGGCATCGTCTGCGAGTCGCCGGACCGGTGGCGCGCTCCGCTCGAGGCGGCGCTTGCCCAGCTGCACGTGCCGTATGCCGTCGAGAGCCGGCTGCGCCTCGGCGACACGACGCTCGGTCGATCGCTGCTCGCGCTGCTGCGCTTTGCATGGCGCGGAGGATCGCGCGGCGACCTGTTCGCCTATCTTCGCTCGCCGTATTCAGGCATCGAGCGCCGGTCGGTCGACTTCGTGGAGGGGCGCCTCCGTGGGCGTGCGATCTCGGATCCTGCACGCGTGGAGGAGGAGAGCGAGAAGCTTCGCGGCGCTCCGATCCCGGCGCTCGTCGAGCTCAGAGCGTCGCCGGAGCCGGTCTCCGCGGTGCGTGCAGTCAGCGAGTCGATGATGCGAAGCGCCTGGGGTCTCGACTCTCCGCCGGTTGCCGACGAGGCAAGAGCAGACGCGCGGACGCTGCGCGCGCTCGAGCGCGCGCTGTCCGACCTCGAGGGATTCGCGGACGCCGGCTCCCCGATCTCTGGGGACGAGACGCTCGCCGCGCTCGAGCGCACGACCGTGGCTCCGGATACCCCGGCGTCCGGGCGCGTGGCGATCCTCGACCACGAGCGCGCCCGTACCCGCACCTTCGAGGCCGTGTTCGTGCTCGGACTCGAGGAAGGCGCCTTCCCGCGCCGCGCACGACCGTCGCCACTTCTGAGCGACGACCTCCGTCGTGAGCTCGGGGGCCGCCTCGAGCGGCCGGACTCCGTCGCGCGCGATCGCTACCTCTTCTACACGACGTGCGCGCGTGCATCGCGTCGCCTCTTTCTGGCTCGCGAGGCTGCCGGGGACGAAGGCGTGCCGCGCGAGCCGAGCCCGTTCTGGGACGACGTGCGCTCGCTCTTCGAGGACACGGATGTCCAGCGCGTCACGCGCCGCCGTTCGCTGTCCGCGCTGACCTGGCCGCTCGAGTCGGCGCCGAGCGAGCGCGAGCGGCTCCGTGCACTCGTCCGGCTCGCCGCCGAGGATCGCGACGGCGCGGCGGCGCTCGCCTCCGCCAACGACTGGTCGCGCCGCCTCGACCGCGCGCAGGCGGCGTTCGATCGGCCGACGGAGCTTCGCGGCGAGGCGGCGCTCGGACCGCTCTCGCACAAGTCGGTGTTCTCGGCGACCGAGCTCGAGCGCTTCTCGGACTGCTCCTCGGCGTGGCTCTTCGAGCGCGTCATCGATCCGAAGCGGATCGACGCGGAGCCGGATCCCCTCCTGCGCGGCCAGGTTCTGCACACGACGCTCAATCGCTTCTACGCGAGCCTGCCACGCGAGCTCGACTCGGAGCGGGTCACCCCGGAGAACGTCGACGCGGCGATCGTCCTCGCGCACCGCTGTCTCGACGAGGCGCTCGAGTCCGGGGTGCGCCTGGAGCTCACGGACCTCCAGGCCGCGGAGCTCCGCTACACGTTGCGCACCGAGCTCGAGGGCTTCGTCCGCGACGAGGCGCAGTCGGGAGTCGAGTTCGTCCCGCGCAGGCTGGAGGTCGCGTTCGGCTCCGACCGGGCGGCACCCGAGCTCCAGCGGGGACTCGCGCTCGACGACGGGATCTGGCTGTCGGGGAAGATCGACCGCATCGACGTCGACCCGTTCAGCGCGCGCGGGATCGTCCAGGACTACAAGTCGGGCAAGGGTGCGCACTCGGCGCGCGAGATCGACCGCGAGTTGCGCCTGCAGATTCCGCTGTACGTGCTCGCGTTGCGGGACCTCGTGGGGATCGAGCCGCTCGGAGGCGTGTACCGCGCCCTCGCTGGGAGGAGGCTGACGCGCGGCATGCTCCGCGAGAGCGCCCGCGAGGACCTGCCCGGCTTCGCGAAGGACGACTACCTCGACGAGGATTCGTTCTGGAGCCAGATCGAGTCCGCGCGCGAGCGCGCCGCCGAGAATGCGGGCCGCATCCGCGTGGGCGACGTCCGCCACGACCCGAAGGGTGACGGGTGTCCCGCGTGGTGCGACCTCTGGCCGATGTGCAGGGTGAAACGAGCGTGACGATCCTCGAGGTCGAGCGCGCGCTGAACGAGGAGCAGCTCGAGGCCGTCGAGGCACCGGGCTCCGTCTTCGTCTCCGCCGGTGCGGGAACCGGGAAGACGTCCGTTCTCGTCGAGCGCTACGTGCGGGCAGTGTGCGACCGCGGGATCGACGTCGAGTCGATCCTCGTCATCACGTACACGCGCAAGGCGGCGGGCGAGCTGCGCAGCCGCATCCGCGCGGCGCTTCGCGAGCGCGGGCGCCCCGACCTCGCGCGCGAGCTCGACGGTGCGTGGATCTCGACGATCCACGGCTTCTGCAGTCGCCTCCTTCGCGCGTACCCCTTCGCCGCAGGCCTTGATCCGCGTTTCCGCGAGCTCGAGGAAGCGGCTGCGGCCGTGCTCCGCGGCGAGGCGTTCAACCGCGCGCTCGAGGAGTTCTGCTCGACGGAAGATCCCGAGCGACTCCGACTGCTCGCGACCTACCGAACCGACGGCCTGCGGCGCATGCTCACAGGCGTCTTCGAGACGCTCCGCTCCGCCGGCCGCGAGCTCGTCCTGGAGCTCGGCGAGCGCCCGAGCGTCGTGTCCGCGGCCGAGGAGCTCCGGCTCGAGGCCGAGCGCATGGCTGCGGACGTGTCCGCCACGCCCACGCAGAGGCGGAACGCGACCGAGGCACTGCGAGCGCTCGACTCCGGGGCCACGCCTGAGCGGCTCGTCGACCTGTCCGCATTCGCCTCACGCGGTGCGCGCGCCGCCTCGTTCGAGCACGCGCGCAAGGCCGCCGAGCGGGCCGCTCTCGAGGAGCTCGCCGCGGATGATCGCGCACTCCTGCAGGAGCTGCTCGAGCGGTTCGGGGCGGAATACGCGGCGTCGAAGCGGCGCGAGTCGGTGGTCGACTTCGAGGACCTGCAGCTCGCGGCACGTGACCTGCTCCGATCGGACGAGGCGGTTCGCGAGGAGATGCAGCTCCGCTTCCGCATGGTCATGGTCGACGAGTTCCAGGACACGAACCGCCTGCAGTGCGAGCTCGTCGAGCTCGTCGCTCACCCCGACCTCACCGAGGTCTTCACCGTCGGCGACGAGTTCCAGTCGATCTACGGCTTCCGCCACGCCGACCTCGAGGTCTTCCGCGAGCGGCGAGCGCAGTCGCCGTGCCTGCTCTCGCTCACACAGAACTACCGCTCGCGCCCGCAGGTGCTCTCCGCCGTGAACCACCTGTTCGCGGATGCGTTCGGCGAGGACTACCAGCCACTCGCGGCCTCGGCGGAGTTCGCGGATCCGGTCTTCGGGCATCCCGTCGAGCTGCTCGTCACCGACAAGGCGAGCTTCGCGGGCACCGGCGAGCACTGGCGTACCGGCGAGGCGAAACGCATCGCGCAACGGGTGCGCGAGCTCGTCGACTCCGGCGAGGCCGACCCGGGCGAGATCGTCGTCCTCTTCGCCGCCGGAACCGACGCGGAGCGCTACGAGGAGGCCCTGCGGCGCGAGGGACTGCCGACATATCGGGCAACCGGCCGGCGGTACTTCGGCCAGCAGCAGGTCGTCGACCTCCTCGCGTATCTGCGCCTGCTCCACAACCGCTACGACGACGTCGCCCTGACCACCGTGCTGGCGTCGCCGTTCGTCGGAGTCTCGAACGACGCGCTCGTGCTGCTGCGGCGGAATGCGCCGAGGCGTCCGCTCTTCACCGCTCTCGAGCGGAGCATGCCCGAGGGCCTCGATCCGGGAGACGAACGGCTCCTCCGTGCGTTCCTGCAGCGCTACGAGCGGCTGGTTCGCGCCTCCGGGCGCATGCGCCTCGAGGCGTTGTGCGAGCGGGTCGTCGCGGAGCACGACTACGACCTCGCGGTTCTCGCGCTGTGGGACGGTGGACGCCGGTTCGCGAACCTCAAGAAGCTCGGGCGCCTCGCTCGCGACTACGAGTCGATCCGGGGAGCAGACCTCGCCGGTTTCGTGCGCTTCGTGCGCGAGCAGGACGCGCTCGGAGCGAAGGAGCTCGAGGCGGTCGCGGAAGAGGAGGGCGGGGGAGCCGTGCGGTTGCTCACGATCCATGCCGCGAAGGGCCTCGAGTTCAAGGTCGTGATCGTCGCGGACGCGGGTCGCGACATCGGAGGCCCGCGCAGCCCCGACGAGATCGTCGCACTCTCGGACGGCCGGTTCGGCTTCCGGATGATCCACCCGACGCGCGGCGACCGGCATCCGGTCTTCGACTTCGAGGCGGTGCGCGAGGCGGAGCGCGACCAGGAGCGCGCCGAGCGGCTCCGGCTCTACTACGTCGCAATGACGCGCGCGATCGACCGCCTGATCGTGTCCGGGGCGATCGACACCGCACGCGCCGGCGACCGCGAGACGCCTATCGGCTGGGTGCTCGACCGGCTCGCCGCTCGCGAGGTCGTCGAGGGCGCCGACGGCACGCCGATCGAGCTCGAGCGGGACGACGCGCGATTCGTGCTCAGCGTGCATCGCTTCGCGCCGGAGGACGACGCACCGTCGGGTGACGTCGAGGCCGAGCCCGATCCCCAGGACGAGCTGCAGCTCGCGCTCTTCGACGAGATCCCCGCCGGGCGCCGGCGTCTCAGCGTCCAGCTCCCGCGACTGGCGGAGGTTCCGGCGCCTCCCGTGCACGACGTCCGGCGGCTGTCCTACAGCGCGCTTGCGCTCTTCGAGCGCTGCTCGTACCGGTACTACGCAGAACGCGTGCTCGGCCTGCCACCGCGGCGGCAGGCGCCACTCTCGGTGGTTGGGAGCGAGGGGGCGCTTGCGGCCACCGAGATCGGAGATGCGGTACATCGGCTCCTCGAGCACGTTCCTCTGGACGCGCCCACGTCTCCGCCGCGCGACGAGCTGAGCGCGACGGTGCGCGGCTGGTACCCGAATGCCACGGAGCCCGAGCTCGACCGCGTCGCCGCGCTCGTCGACGCCTACTGCGCATCGCCGCTCGCGCGCCGGCTCGCGACGCTCGAGGGCGCGCAGCCGGAGCGGCCGTTCGTCTTCGAGCACGACGGCGTCGTCCTACGGGGCCGTCTCGACGTCCTCTGGCAGGCCGACGAGCGAGCACTCGTCGTCGACTACAAGTCCAACGCCCTCGAGGGACGCGAGCCGCGCGAGATCGTCGAGAGCGAGTACGTCCTGCAGCGGCTCGTGTACGCGCTCGTCTGCGTCCGTGCCGGCGCCGCGGAGGTGGAGATCGCCTACCAGTTCCTCGAGCGGCCGGACGACGTCGTCTCGACGACCTTCGGGATGGCGGACGTGCCGGGCCTCGAGGACGAGCTGTCGTCGGCGATCGCGCGCATCCGCGCAGGTGACTTCCGACCGATGCCGAGCGAGTTCGTGTGCGCGGACTGTCCGGCGCTCGACCTCGTGTGCGCGGGACCGCGGCTGGCGTTGCGCGCCGGATAGCGTCTCTCGCCGTGCGGGTCGCCGCTCTCTCCGACGTCCACGGGAACCTGGCCGCACTCGAGGCCGTCCTCGAGGACGTCGACGCGGCGGGTGTGGACGTCGTCGTCTCGGGGGGAGACGTGGTCGCGGGTCCGTTCCCGGCGGAAGTACTCGCGCTCCTCCGTAGCCGATCCGACGTCCGCTATGTGCGCGGGAACGCCGACCGGCTCGTGCTCGAGGGCGTTGCCGAGCACGGACAGGACTGGGCGGCGACGCGCAAACGGCTCGGCGAGGACGGGGTCGCCGAGCTCGCGTCGTGGCCTCTCACGCTCGTCCTCGAGGTCGACGGTCTCGGGCGGGTGCTCTTCTGTCACGCCGTCCCGTCGGCGGACGAGCCGATCTTCACGCGGATCACGCCGGACGAGGAGGTCGCGGAGCTGATCGGAGGAGCCGACGCGGAGGTCGTCGTGTGCGGCCACACGCACGTGCAGTTCGACCGCCGCCTCCCGAACGGGACGCGCGTCGTCAACGCGGGGAGCGTCGGCATGCCCTACGAGGGACGGCGCGGGGCGTTCTGGGCGCTTCTCGGCCCGGAGGTCGAGCTGCGGCACACCGCGTACGACACGGAGTCGGCGGTCGCCGCGATCCGCGAAGCGACGGGGCCGACCCACGGCCAGCTCGCGACGTGGTTGCTCGAGCCGCCCGATCCGGACGAGACGACGGCGTACTTCGAGGGCGTGCGCGCGCAGCGCAGTGGCTCGTAGCTACGTCCGCGAGGCGCGACGCGGCCTCGGGCGCAGGCGCGACCGGATCGTTCCGATCATCGAGCGCCTCGCTCTCCAGCACCAGGACGCCGAGATCGCGCTCCGCTTCCGCAGCGACCTCGAGCTACTCGTCTCGGTGATGCTCTCGGCGCAGACGACCGATGTGAACGTGAACAAGGTGACGCCGGCGCTCTTCGAGAAGTACCGGCGGCCCGAGGACTACCTTGCAGTGCCGATCGAGGAGCTCGAACGCGACATCTATGCGACCGGGTTCTTCCGGCAGAAGGCGAAGGCGATCCGCGGCACGATGCAGATGCTCATCGAGGACTTCGACGGCGTGGTGCCGAGGAGGCTCGACGACCTCGTGAGGCTGCCGGGCGTCGCGCGGAAGACCGCCAACGTCGTCTCCTCCGAGCTCGGGCACGCGCAGGGCATCGTCGTGGACACGCACGTCCGGCGGCTGTCGCAGCGCCTCGGGCTCACGCGTCAGGAGGATCCGGTGAAGATCGAGCGCGACCTGCAACGCGTCGTTCCGCGCGCGGACTGGGCGCGCTTTCCCCACCTGCTCATCTGGCACGGGCGGCGCGTGTGCGACGCGCGCCGTCCGCTCTGCGAGGAGTGCGTGCTCGAGGACCTGTGCCCGTCGAGCCGTCTGCGCGCGCCGCTCAGATCCAGCGACGCCAGCGGAAGATCGCGAGCTGGATCGCCGTCGAGACGAGGATGAGCCCGGCGGAGACGCCGATCGTCCAGTAGCCCTTGTCGAACTCGCTCACGAAGTTCTGACCGTAGAAGCCGACGATCAAGGACGGCACGAGCACGAGCGAGGCGATGACCGTGAGCTTCTTCGCCACCTCGTTCTGACTCTCCGCGATTCGGGACTGGTGGTAGTCGCGCGAGCTCACGAGCAGGTCGCGGGCGACGTCGAGCTCCTCCCCCGCGCGGAAGAGTGTCTCGTAGGTATCCGCGAACTCGCGCTCGACCTCGTCCGGGAAGAGTGTGTCGTCATCGAGGTCGAGGGTCTTGTCGCGAATTCGCCGGACCGCGCCACGCGTTGCGCCGACGGTTCGCCGCGCATGGATCAAGTCGTGCCGGAGGTCGGCGACGCGACGCCGAATGCGCACGCTCGGCCATCGGTCGATGTTGTCCTCGAGCTCGTCGATCTCGGCGTCGAGCGAGTCGACTACCTCGAGGTAGGACTGCGCGATGTCGTCGATCACCCGGAAGACGAGCTGGCCTACTCCGGCGTTCGTGGCGGTCTCGAGGCAGCGGTGGTGCCAGGGCTCGCCTCCCGGCGGTGTCTTGCGCACGACGACGAGCCGGTCCGCCGTGGCAACGAGTCCGACCTCCTGACTTACGATCCGGTTCTCCTCGGGAACCGGGGCCATCGCGACGAGGACGGCGAACACGTAGCCGCCGTGTCCCTCGATCCGCGGTCGGCTTCGCTCGCCGGACTTCGCCGCGAGCTCGTCCACGACGTCATCCGCGACTGTCGTGGGGAGGGCATCGACGATCTCGTCCTTCGTCGGATCGAGGAGCTCGAGCCAGCGCTCACCCACCGACGCCGAGCGTACGGGGGGCGTCGGACGCTGTGCGGGGCTAGGCGGGAGCGGCGGCCAGGCTCGGGTGGTGCTGCTGCTCCTCGAGCCAGCGCTGGGCGTCGAGCGCCGCCATCGTCCCCGAGCCGGCAGCGGTGACGGCCTGCCGGTACGTGTGATCCTGCACGTCCCCGGCGGCGAAGACCCCGGGGATGTTCGTGCGCGTCGAGCGCGGCTCGGTGACGAGGTAATTCTGCTCGTCGTGGTCGAGCCAGTCGAGAAAGAGTGACGTCGTCGGGTCGTGCCCGACGGCGACGAAGAGGCCGTCGGCCTCGATCTCGCGCGTCTCGTCCGTGACCGTGTCGCGCAGGCGGAGGCCGGTGACGTGGCCGTTGCCTTCGCCGAGTACCTCCTCGACGACCGCGTTCAGCACGATCTCGACCTTCTCGTCCTCTCTCGCGCGGTCGACCATGATCGGCGACGCACGGAACTCGTCGCGGCGGTGGATGATCACGACCTTCTTCGCAAAGCGCGTGAGGAACGTCGCCTCCTCCATCGCAGAATCGCCGCCTCCCACGACTGCGACGATCTTGTCGCGGAAGAACGCGCCGTCGCACGTGGCGCAGTACGAGACTCCGCGACCCTGGAGTGTCTGCTCGGAAGGCAGCCCGAGCTGCCGCGCGCTCGCCCCCGTCGCGACGATGACCGACTCGGCGAGGTGCTCCTCGCTTCCGACGTAGACCCGGAAGGGGCGCTCGGAGAAGTCGACCCGCGTCACGTCGTCCGTGACGAACTCCGCTCCGAAGCGCTCGGCCTGGCGGCGGAAGTCGGACATCATCGACGGCCCGAGTATCCCGTCCGCGTAGCCGGGGTAGTTCTCGACGTCGCTCGTGATCATGAGCTGCCCACCCCAGTTGAAGCCCTCGACGACGAGCGGGCGCAGGTTGGCGCGGGCGGTGTAGAGAGCGGCGGTATAGCCCGCCGGGCCACCGCCGATGATGATCACGTCACGGACGTCGCTCACGAAAGCTCCTCGGAAGACTGCCTGCTCAGAAAGGGTAGCCCCGGCACGCGGAGCACTCTCGCGTAAACGTCGCGCGGGCCCCCGGTGTTCCCGCGCTCACGCGGCGTCTGCACCCGCCGAGATCGCCTCGAGCGTCGTCTGCTGACCGGGCTCGATCAGCTCGGCGGCGGCGAGCGGCCTCGTCTGGCGCTCGATGGGCTGGAGCTCGGGCGGCTCGATCCCCGAGATGCCGTGCTGCTCGAAGCGGCGCGCCTGGGGTAGCACCTGCCGCTCGAGCGAGCCGACAGTCTGGTTATAGGCGTCCACCGCGCCTCCGAGGGTGCGACCGAGCTTCGCGAAGTGCGTTCCCATCGTCGAGAGGCGCTTGTAGAGCTCGCGCCCTAGGTCGGAAACCTCACGCGCGCTTTCCGCGATGGTCTCCTGCTGCCACGTGATCGCGACGGTGCGGAGAAGGACCATCAGCGTGCTCGGCGAGGCGAGGATCACGTTGGAAGTCCAGGCGTACTCCTGGAGGGACGGATCCTGCTCGTGTGCCGCTCGGAGATAGGACTCGTCCGGGAGGAACATCACGACAAAATCGGGCGTCGGATCGAACTGGCGCCAGTATCCCTTCGCCGAGAGCTTCCCGATGTGCTCGCGCACCTGACGTGCGTGGTCGGCGAGACGCTGCTGGCGCTCCGAGTCGTCTGACGTCTCGAAAGCGTCGAGGTACGCCACGAGCGGGGCTTTCGCGTCGATCACGACGTGCTTGCCCCCGGGGATCCGGACGACAAGGTCGGGACGCAGAATCCCGTCGTCGGTCGTCGTCGTCGCCTGCGAGACGTAGTCGCAGTGCTCGACCATGCCTGCGTACTCCACGACGTTTCGCAGCTGGGCCTCTCCCCAGCGGCCGCGGACGTGCGGGGTGCGGAGCGCGTTGCTGAGAGTGCCGGTTCGCTCCGCGAGGGTCTTGACTTGCGTCTGCAGAGCGCCGTACGACTCCTGGCGAGCTCGCTCGACGGTCTGGAGCTGCCGATCCATGCGCTCGAGCGAGTCCCTGAGCGGACGGACGTGGCCCGAGAGGTGCGTCTCGGCGAGTTCGAGGAAGCGAGTGCTATTCGCATCGAGTGCCTCCGTCGACAGCACCTTCACTGCGGCTTCGAGGCGCTCGTCCAACGATCCGCGCTCCACGGCGAGTTCGGCTTCGACGCCTGCGAGCGCACGTTCGAGCTCGATGACGTCCTCGACGCGTCGACGGCGCTCGAGGAGCGCAGGCCGCACGGCGACGAGGACGGAGAGCGCTCCGACCGCGAGACCGGCAAGAAGGGCGACGATGACCATCGGGTCGACGAACGCTAGTCCCGTCGGCGGACGGCGCCTCTTACCTAACAGGGCCTGAACGAGACCCGCTGCTACATTCGCGCGCGGCATGGCCGACAAGAAACCGAGGGTGAAGGCGCCCAAGCAGCGCGGCGCCGCCCCGACGAGGACGGCCGGAGGCCAGAAGCCGTGGGTCGTGGTCGTCGTGGCGGTCGTCGGCGTTCTCCTGGGCGCCGCGGCAGTCGGCGCCCTGCTCGGCTTCGTCGGCGGGGGCGGGGGCGCGCCGGACGAGGCGGCCGCGCGGACGAAGCTCGTCGCGGCGGGCTGCACGCTCCAGTCGTTCCCCGGTGTCTCGCGCCAGCACATCTCGAACCCCGCGGCGCGGCCGAAGTCGTGGAACTCGTTCCCGCCGACCTCTGGGCCGCACTACTTCACCCCGGCCGTGTACGGCTTCTACTCCGAGCCCGTCGAGCTCGCCCGTGTGCTGCACAACCTCGAGCACGGTGGCGTGTACATGCTTTACGGCTCGAAGACCCCCGCCGACACCGTGTCGCTCCTGCGAGAGATCTACGACCGTGACCCCCGCGGTCTCGTCGTCGCGCCGCTGCCCGAGCTCGGCGACAAGATCGCACTCGGCGCCTGGACGTCGCCCGCACCGGGCAGCTCCGAGATCGGCACCGGGCACCTCGCGAAGTGCACCGCGGTGAACAAGGGCGCGTTCGAGGCGTTCCTGAGCGCCTTCCGCGGCAGAGGGCCCGAGAACGGGAACCTCGACCTGCTCCAACCGGGCGGCACCTAGAACACGGGCGTACACTCGGGCCGCCGGGGTGGCGGAACGGGTGAGACGCGCCCGCCTTAAAAGCGGGTGTCCCCAACGGGGGCGTGCGGGTTCGAGTCCCGCCCCCGGCATGCGAAAATACGTCGCCCCGCGACGCGCCGAAGCCGTCAGAAATTGTTTAGGAAAAGCGTGTTTGGGGTTATGTCTCTCTCGGCCCGCCCAATGCGGGTGATCTCTGGCACGCATCTACGAGTGGAGGTACGCCATGCGCAGGGCACTTGCAGGCGTTGCGGTGATCGTCGTGCTGGCGCTGCTGACGATCGTCGTCGCGGCAGCGGCTGATGCGCGATCCGGAAAGGCAACGGTAACCACGGTGACGCTCTCGGGATGGTCGGCCGGAAAGACGGAGGACGACCTTCTCACCCAGATCGTCAACGACTTCAACAGCACTCATCCGGGCATACACGTCGACTACTCGGTCATCAACGGCGACTACGCGACCGCGATGACGGCCCGCTTCGCGGCGCACAACCCGCCGGACGTCTTCTACGTCGATTCGAGCATCGCCCCGACGTGGATCAAGCAGGGTGTCGTCCAGCCTCTGAATGCCTACATCAAGAAGAGCAAGTACGACACGAGCAAGTTCTACCCGGGCCTGCTGAACGCGTTCAAGGTTGGGAAGACGTACTACGGCTTCCCGAAGGACTGGTCGCCACTCGCCGTGGAGATCAACAAGTCGATGTTCGCCAAGGCGGGGATCAAGAAGGCGCCCCGGACCTGGGCCGAGCTCTCCGCCGACGCCCAGAAGCTCGCTTCCTCGGGCGCGGTACCCGGCGGCAAGCCGCTCTGCCTCCCGGCCGACTGGGCGAGGATGCTGGCGTTCGTCTTCCAGAACAAGGGCTCGCTCGCGAAAGTCCAGTCTCCCTCGGTCGCTGCAGCGGTGAACTTCTACACCGGCTTCTTCAAGAAGGGCCTCGCGGCGACGCCCACCCAGCTCGGGGTCGGCTGGCCCGGCGAGGCGCTCGGGAAGGAGAAGGCCGCGATCGTCTTCGAGGGCAACTGGCTGCTCCCGTACATGACGTCGACCTTCCCGCAGGTGGGATTCGGCGTCGGTCCGATGGTGAAGGGGAAGGTGAACGGCAACCTCGGGTTCACGGTCTCCTACTCGATGTCGAAGGACGCCAAGGACAAGCAGGCCGCGTGGACGCTCCTGAGCTGGCTAACCGGCAAGGCCGGCATGTCCAAGTGGATGTCTCTCGGCCTCGCGCTGCCTTCTCGTACGGACGTGAAGGCCGTCGGCGGGCGTGCACCGTTCCTCGCCGCCGGGCCGTCCTCACGAGGCTGGGGCTTCCCGAACTTCTCGGCCACGCTGACGATCATGAACAACGATCTGCAGGCGGTGATCGATGGCAACAAGACGACCGCCCAGATGCTGGCGGACGTGAACGCATCGCTGAAGGGTTGAACCACGGACGCAGGGTCTTCCCGCGCGGCGAGCGCCGCGCGGGAAGACCTGCCAGGTCATGACGACCGCAACCGAGGCCGTCCCTCCCCCCACTCGGGGTTCCCTCCTCGGGGCGCGCATGCGCGAAGCCGGTTGGGGCTATGCCTTCGTGCTGCTCCCCATGGCCGTGTTCGGGCTGTTTTTCATCTATCCGCTCGTCTACGGGATCTACATCAGCTTCTTCGAGTGGGGGATCCTCGGGAAGGCGGCGGGCGCAACCGCGAGCACGCAGAACTACCACACCCTCTACAACGACCCGGTCTTCCATCGCGCCCTGCGGAACACCTTCGAGTACGCGCTCCTCGTCGTGCCGCTCGAGATGGCGCTCGGGCTCATGGTCGCGCTCGTCATCAACGCGAAGCTCCGCGGACGGGCGTTCTTCCGCTCGGCCTTCTACTTCCCGTCGATCGCCTCGTCGGCGGCGATCACCACGATCGCGATCTTCATCCTCAACCCCGACGGGCTGCTGAACAGGATCATCGGCAGCAACCAGGCGTGGTTCGGTGATTCGAGCACCGCGCTCTACTCGGTCGTCGGGCTGAACGCCTGGACGACGTCCGGCACGGTCATGCTCTTCTACCTCGCGGCGCTCCAGTCCATCCCGACGGACGTCTACGAGGCCGCGGCGGTCGACGGAACACGCGCCTGGCGCACGTTCTGGCGGATCACGTTCCCGCTCCTCAGACCGGCGCACTTCTTCGTCCTCGTCGTGTTCGGAATCGGCGCGCTCAAGGTCTTCGACCAGTTCTACATCGTCTCCCAGGGGACGGGAGGGCCCGAGTACTCGACACTGAGCGCGGTTTTCTACATCTACCAGGAGGCGTTCAAGAGCGCCAACTTCGGCGTGGGCGCATCCGCGGGCGTCGTGCTCTTCGTCGCCATCTTCCTCCTCACGCTGCTCCAGCGCGCGACGGTCGGACGGGCGGAGCTCGGCTGATGCTCCAGACGTCCGTCGCAGCGGCGGAGCCTTTCGTCCCCCGCCGGGCGAGGTCGGAGGCCGTACGCAGGATCGTCCTCTACGTCGTGCTCGTCGCGTTCGCGCTGCTCTTCTTCACGCCGTTCGTCTGGACCATCTCGACGTCGTTCAAGACGTTGCCGGACAGCGCGTACTTCAACCTGGTTCCGCACCCGTTCACGACAGAGGCGTGGAAGAGCGTCTGGAACGACTACGACTTCAAGCGCTACGCCCTGAACAGCCTCTTCCTCGCCGTCACGGTGACGCTCCTGAACCTCTTCCTCGCCTCCCTCGGCGGCTACGCCTTCGCGCGCCTGCGCTTCCCGGGCCGGGAGGTCCTCTTCCTGCTGGTGCTCGGGACGCTGATGATTCCGGACCAGCTGCGCCTCATCCCGGTCTTCGTAATGCTCACGAAGTGGCACCTCATCGGAAACTTCTCGGGTTACATCCTCATCAACCTCGTGACGGCGGTGAACCTCTTCTTCATGCGCCAGTACTTCCTCACCATTCCCCGGGACTTCGAGGAGGCGGCGAAGCTCGACGGCGCGGGCTACTTCAAGACGTACTGGCGGATCATGCTGCCGCTCGCCGGTCCCGCGATCGCGGCCCTCGCGATCCTCCAATTCCAGGGGACCTGGAACGACTTCTTCTGGCCGCTCATCCTCTTCGGGCAGGGCAGCGAGCACATGTACACGATGCAGCTCGGCCTCGCCCAGCTGACCTTCACCTACCAGTCGCTGTGGCCCCAGCTGATGGCGGGGAGCCTCATGGCGATCGCTCCGATCCTCGTCATCTTCCTCGTCTTCCAGCGCTTCTTCATCTCGGGCGTCACCGCCGCAGGGATCAAGGGATGACGCCGCGCAACGCCATGTGGCTCGCGCTGCGCGACTTCTACGCCAACTCCTGGCGCCTCGTCGTCGTCAACGCAGTACTCGGCGCAGTGCTCGTCGTGGCGGGCCTCGCGACGCTCGCGGAGCCGCTCGCGATCGTCCTCTTCGTAGCGACGGGGCCGGTGGTCGCGGCGCTCGTCCACTGCGCGGTGAAGCTCGTCCGCACCGGCGAGCTCAGCCTCGCGGACGCCGTGGACGGCCTGCGGCTCCACTGGCTGCGGGGCCTCGAGCTCTCCGGCGCCGGTGCGGCCGTCGCGACGCTGGGGCTTCTCGCACTCCGTTTTTACAGCGGGGCCGCCGTCTGGCCTCTCGCCTTCCTCACGCTCTACCTCCTGGTTCTGCTCGCGACATTCGGATTGGTCGTGTGGACGGTCGCGATCGCGGCACCGGACCGGTCGCTCGGGGCTGTCGTGAAGGACTCCGCCTCCCTCGCAGCAGCCCGACCCGGACAGACCGTCATTCTCGGGTTGGCGCTCCTGCTGCTCAACCTCGCCGGAGTTGCAGCCGCCGTCATGCCTTTCCTGACGCTCACGGTCGCGTACACGTTCCTCGTGACCGCGCGCTTCTTCATAACCCCGGAGGAGGAGGCCGTCTGATGGCGACGATCACCTATGAGCACGTCACCAAGCGCTTCGATGACACCGTCGCCGTCGACGACCTGAACCTCGACATCGCGGACGGCGAGTTCCTCGTCCTCGTCGGGCCGTCGGGGTGCGGGAAGACCACCGCACTCCGGATGCTCGCCGGCCTCGAGGACGTGTCCGAAGGGCGGGTCCTGATCGGCGACCGCGTCGTCAACAACGTGGCGCCCGGAAAGCGCAATCTCGCGATGGTCTTCCAGTCGTACGCGCTCTATCCGCATATGACCGTCTACGGAAACCTCGCGTTCAGCCTCAAGAACTTCCATGTTCCGAAGGCGGAGATCGACCGGCGTGTTCGAGAGGCGGCGGACGTGCTCGAGCTCGGCGACCTCCTGCGACGGAAGCCGAAGCAGCTCTCGGGAGGCCAGCGCCAACGGGTCGCGCTCGGCCGTGCGATCGTGCGCGAGCCGTCCGCCTTCCTGATGGACGAGCCGTTGTCCAATCTCGACGCAGCGCTCCGCGTGCAGACGCGAGCGGAGATCCTCAAGCTGCAGACCCGGCTAGCGACCACGACGATCTACGTCACGCACGACCAGGTCGAGGCGATGACCATGGGCGACCACATCGCCGTGATGAGCAAGGGCGTGCTCCAGCAGGTCGGGACGCCGGTCGAGGTCTACACCTCACCTGCGAACACGTTCGTCGCGACGTTCATCGGCTCGCCGTCGATGAACATCCTGCCCCCGGGGATGCTCGATGCCGGCGTCGCCGGCAGCGATCGGCTGGTCGGCTTCAGGCCGGAAGACGTCGAGCTCGCCAACGGGCGCCGCGCGGATTGCGCCGAATGCGACGCGACCGTCGAAGTCGTCCAGTACCTCGGTGACGAGCAGCTCGTATATCTCAGGCTGCGTGACACCGAGATCGTTGCCAAGCTACCCGTCGGGGAGCAGTTCGACTCTGGGGCGACGCGGTCGTTCGTCGTTCCGTTCCGCAAGCTGCATCTGTTCGACGCCGCGACCGGCATCTCGCTCGGCACCGCCGCCTGAAGGCACATCGTCCGGCGCTACACTCCGCCGGCCGTGGCGAGCCCCCCGGAAGCGCTTGCCCATACCCAGCTCGAGTGGGACACGCCGCTCTACCGGATGGCGGTCGCGCAGTTCGACCAGGCCGTGCCGGTCGCCGACATCCCCGACGACATCGCCGAGCGGCTTCGTTTCCCCGAGCGCTCCACGATCGTCTCCGTGCCCGTGCGGATGGACACCGGCAGGCGGGTCGTCTTCCCCGGGTACCGCGTCCAGCACTCGAGCATCATGGGGCCGACCAAGGGCGGGATCCGCTACGACCAGGAAGTGACGCTCGGCGAGTGCGCGGCGCTCGCGATGTGGATGACCTGGAAGTGCTCGCTCCTCCGGCTTCCCTACGGCGGCGCCAAGGGCGGCGTGCGCTGCGAGCCGCGGTCGCTGTCGCTCGGCGAGCTCGAGCGGCTCACTCGCCGCTTCACCTCGGAGCTGCTTCCGATCATCGGGCCGAAGGAGGACATCCCCGCGCCGGACATGGCGACGAACGAGCAGACCATGGCCTGGATGATGGACACGTACTCGATGCAGAGTGGGTATGCAGTGCCGGAGATCGTCACGGGGAAGCCGATCTCCATCGGCGGCTCGGTGTTCAGGCACGAGGCGACCGGGGCCGGGGTGGTCATGGTCATCGCGCGCGCCTGCGACCGCCTCGGCTGGACGCTCGCAGGGCAGCGCTGCGTCGTCCAGGGCTTCGGGAACGTGGGCGGGGTCGCCGCCGCCGAGCTCGAGGGGCGCGGCGCGGTCGTCACCGCCGTCTCGGACGTGTCGGGCGGCCTGCACGCCGAGTCGGGCCTCGACATCGCGGATCTCCACCGCTACGTCCGCGAGCGCGGTTCGCTCGAGGGCTGTGACGCGGGCGCGCGCCTGACGAACGACGAGCTGCTCGAGCTCGACTGCGACATCCTCGTCCTCGCGGCGCGCGAGGATCAGATCACGGGCGAGAACGCTCCCCGCGTCCGCGCGCGCCTCGTCGCCGAGGGCGCGAACGGCCCGACCTCGCTCGAGGCCGACGCGGTCCTCTGGGAGCGGGGGATTCCGGTGCTTCCTGACATCCTCACGAACGCCGGCGGGGTGACGGTGTCGTACTTCGAGTGGGTGCAGGATCTCGGCCGCCTCTTCTGGACGCGGGACGAGATCCGCGCGAAGCTCGCGGAGAAGCTCGCGAGTGCCTTCGACCGCGTGTGGGATCTTGCCGACGACCGGCACGTCCCGCTCCGCACGGGCGCTCTCGTCGCCGGGATCCGCGAGGTCGCGAACGCCCTCGAGGCGCGCGGGATCTTTCCGTGAACACCGTTCGGGACGCCATGGTGTCGAATCCGGGACGGCTTCCGGCCGACGCGACCGCGCAGGCTGCCGGCGAGCTCCTCCAGCGCACGGAGGTCCGCGCCGTGTACGTGACCGACGACGAGCGGCTCGTCGGCGTCGTCACGCGGAAGACCCTCGTGCGTGAGGTTGTCGCCGCCGGCGCCGACCCGACCACGACGGAGCTGCGCGCGATCGCCGAGAAGCCTCATCTCACGATCGGCCCCGACGTTCCGCTCGAAGACGCGTTTCGATTCCTCGAGGCCGAGGACGCCGAGCGCGTTCCCGTGGTCGACGAGCACGAACGCCTGCTCGGCGTGCTGTCGCGCAGCGTCCTGCAGCGCCGGCTCGCCGAGGACGAGGACGAGCCGCTCCCGCCCGCGGCCTGAGCTTCAGCAGCAGGTATACGCGCCGGGCGGCGCCGCGCCCTCCTCCGGCTCGGGCAGCTCGGCGGCCGCGAAGGCGGCGCCATGGAGGATGTCGCGCTCCGACACCTCGATCTCAGCGAGGTCGTAGGCGGCGAGCACCTCGCGCAGGACGATCAGGCCCGCGACGATCACCGGTGCGCGCCCGGGCTCCATCCCGCCGACGAGCCGGCGCTCCTCGACGCTCAGCGCGGCAAGCCGCTCGAGCTGCGTCTCGGCCGAGGCGCGCGAGATCCGGTGGCCGTGCGTTCGAGCCGGGTCGTACTCGGAGTCGCCGAGATCCAGCGTCGCGAGCGTCGTCACCGTGCCCGCGACGCCGATCGCCGCGCCGACCTCGAGCGGTGGAAGGAGCGAGCGCACGTATCCGCCGGCCGCGGCGAGCTCCGGACGCGACGGCGGGTCGGAGCCGAGGAAGCGCTCGGTGAGGCGCACGCAGCCGACGTCGAGGCTCGTGGCGAAAGCCACGGAGCCGTCGACGGCGTGCACGAGCTCCGTCGAGCCGCCGCCGATGTCGACGACGAGCACGTCGTCGAGCGCGGGCCGCCCGGAGGTGACGCCGCGCAGCATCATGGCTGCCTCCTCCGTCCCTGCGAGCAGCTCCGTCGTGAAGCCGTAGCTCCACTCGATCTCGCCGAGGAATGCCTCACCGTTCTCGGCGTCTCGCACCGCGCTCGTGGCGATCGCGAGCGTGCGCTCGGCGCCGAGCGCCTCGAGCTCGCGCCGGTAGTCCGCCAGGCAGTTCCTCACGCGGGCGATCGGAACCGGGAGCAGCTTGTGCCGCTCGTCGACGCCCTCTCCGAGGCGCGTGATCGTCAGCAGCCGGAGCACCTCGTCGAGCGTGTCGCCGTCGACGTCCGCGACGAGGAGGCGGGTCGAGTTCGTCCCGAGGTCGACCGCTGCGACCCGGGTCATCGAGTCGGCAGGAATGCCCGCAGCCAGCGGGTACGCCGCTGCGCCCGCTCGATCGACGCGAGCAGCACCTGGAGCTTCGCGCGCGAGAGGCGGAGTCGTTCGAGCGCAGCCTGCAGCTCGCGGTTCGATTGCTCGGCCTCGGCGAGTAGCTGCTCCGTCCGCGCCGACCGCTCCTCGAACCGTGCGAGCTCGCTCGTTATCGCGCCCCCGGAGCGCTTCCCGTGGCGCCACAGCTCGAGCCCGCGAACGGCGACGAAGACGATGCCGACGAGCGCCGCGGCCAGCCCGACGAGGAACGCGACGAGAACCATGCTCCGAGTCTAGAGACCCTTCTTCTTCAGCATCCCGAACATGCCGCGCACGACCTCCCGGGTCAGCGCCCGCCCACTCGAGGACTTGAGGAAGTCGCCGATTGCGCCGGCACCCTGCGCGGCGGCAGTCGCGGCGCCCTTCTGGCGCGGGGTCGGCGCGGACGGCTTCTCTCCGGGCGGCGGAGGATCGAGCCGCGCTGCGAGCATCTCCCGCGCGCTCTGGCTGTCGACGCGCGTCCCGTACTTCGCGTACAGCGGGCTCGCCTTCGCCGCGCCGTCGACGTCGTCGGCAGGGCCCATCCGCGAGAGCGGCGGCCGCATGCGGGTGTGCACGACCGGAGTCGGGACGCCCGACTCGCTGAGGATCGTGACCGCCGCCTCACCGGTCCCGAGCTGGGTGAGGAGCTCCTCGAGGTCGTAGACGTCCGACTTCGGGTACGTGCGGACCGTTGCGCGGAGCGCCTTCTCGTCGTCGGGGGTGAACGCGCGCAGTGCGTGCTGGATCCGGTTCCCGAGCTGGCCGAGCACGTCCGCCGGGATGTCCTTCGGCGTCTGCGTGACGAAGAAGACGCCGACGCCCTTCGAGCGGATCAGTCGCACGGTCTGCACGACCGAGTCGACGAACGCCTTGCTCGAGCCCTCGAACAGGAGGTGGGCCTCGTCGAGGAAGAAGACGAGCTTCGGCTTGTCGCGGTCGCCGACCTCGGGAAGGCTCTCGAAGAGCTCGGCGACGAGCCACATCAAGCACCGTCGACCAGAGGCCGGGTTTGTCCTGTACCGCCGGCAGCTCGAGGCACGAGATGATCCCGCGGCCGTCCGGCGCGGTGCGCAGCAGGTCGGCGACATCGAGCTGCGGCTCGCCGAAGAACTCGGTCCCGCCGCCCGTCTCGAGGGAGACGAGCGAGCGGAGGAGCACGCCGACGGTCTGCGACGCCAGGCCGCCGATCCCCTTCAGCTCCTCGCGGCCGGCCTCGGAGTCGAGGAACGTCAGGAGCGCGCGGAGGTCGGAGAGGTCGAGGAGCGGCAGGCCCTTCTCGTCCGCGTAGTGGAAGACGAGTGCGAGGCTCTGCTCCTGGGTCTCGTTCGCGCCGAGGATCTTCGCGAGGAGGAGCGGGCCG
The DNA here is from genome assembly GCA_963846995.1 of uncultured Gaiellaceae bacterium. Taxonomy (GTDB): domain Bacteria; phylum Actinomycetota; class Thermoleophilia; order Gaiellales; family Gaiellaceae; genus GMQP-bins7. Next base: position 139,380 of record CAWJYD010000009.1, read on the forward strand.
AAGTCGGAGACCGTGGCGCGGATCGGCACGCCCGGTCCGATGCCGCCGAGCGAGAGGTACTCGACCGGGAAGCCCGTCGGCTGGAAGGGAAGGCCGAGCTCGGTCGCGCGCTTCTTCGCCGGCCCGTCGTCCGAGCCGGGCACGGCCATGCCCGACACGTCCCCCTTCACGTCGGCCGCGAACACGGAGACGCCGGCGGTGGAGAGCTGCTCGGCGATCACCTGGAGCGTCCTCGTCTTGCCGGTTCCGGTCGCTCCGGCGACGAGGCCGTGGCGGTTCATCGTCGCGAGCGGCAGCCGAACCGTCGCCTCGGGCACGAGCGCTCCGCCGAGAAGTCCCGTTCCCAGCTCGATGGCGCTGCCCTTCGTCGCGTATGCCGCCGCGATCTCCGCGCCGAAGGCCTTCGGGTCGGGTGCGGTGCCGGCCACGGGGCGCGATCGTAGCGCGGGCGCTAGGTTGCGAGCGTGAGCGCCGGATCCCAGGTCACCGTTCACGCCCCCGACGACGCGGGCGTGCTGACGGCCGAGGCGCTCGACCTCGTCGTCGCGCTGCAGCGCGAGTTCGCCGGACGGCGCGAGGAGCTGCTGCTCGCCCGGGCCGAGCGGCAGGAGCGGATCGCCGGGGGCGAGCTGCCCGATTTCCTCGAGGAGACGCGCTCGGTGCGCGACGGCGACTGGCGCGTCGCGCCGGTGCCGGACGACCTCCAGGACCGCCGCGTCGAGATCACGGGCCCTGCGGGCGACCGGAAGATGGTGATCAACGCGTTCAACTCCGGCGCGCGGATCTACATGGCCGACTTCGAGGATGCGAACTCTCCGACCTGGGAGAACGTCCTCGGCGGCCAGCAGAACCTCACCGACGCGATCGAGCGGACGATCTCGCTCGAGTCGGGGGACAAGAGCTACTCGCTGAACGACGAGGTCGCGGTGCTCCTCGTCCGTCCGCGCGGCTGGCACCTGCAGGAGCGCAACGTCGAGGTCGACGGCAAGCACGTCTCCGCGGGGCTGTTCGACTTCGGCGTCTACCTGCAGCGCAACGCCGAGCGGCTGCTCGAGCGCGGGTCGGGGCCGTACTTCTACCTCCCGAAGCTCGAGAGCCACCTCGAGGCGCGGCTCTGGAACGACGTCTTCTGCTTCGCGCAGGATCGGCTCGGCATACCGCGGGGCACGATCAAGGCGACCGTCCTCGTGGAGACGATCCTCGCCGCCTTCGAGATGGACGAGATCCTGTACGAGCTCCGCGACCACTCAGCTGGAATGAACGCGGGCCGTTGGGATTACATCTTCTCGGTCATCAAGAAGTTCCGCGACCGGCCCGAGTTCGTCCTCCCGGATCGCGCCGACGTGACGATGACGGTGCCGTTCATGCGGGCGTACACGGAGCTCCTCGTGCGCACCTGCCACCGTCGCGGCGCGCACGCGATCGGCGGCATGGCGGCGTTCATCCCGAATCGCCGCGACCCGGAGGTCACCGAGGTCGCGCTCGCGCGCGTGAGCGAGGACAAGCGGCGCGAGGCGACCGACGGCTTCGACGGCTCCTGGGTCGCCCATCCCGACCTCGTCCCCGTCGCCACGGCGGAATTCGATGCGGAACTCGGCGAGCGTCGCAACCAGGTCGACCGTCTTCGCGAGGACGTGACGACGGAGGCGGCCGACCTCCTCGACGTCGTCGCGACGCCGGGCGCGATCACGGAGGCAGGGGTGCGCGCCAACGTCTCGGTGGGCATCCGCTACATCGCCGCCTGGCTCCAGGGCGTCGGCGCCGCGGCGATCGACAACCTCATGGAGGACGCCGCGACCGCGGAAATCTCCCGCTCGCAGATCTGGCAGTGGCTGCACCACGGACGCGTCGAGCGCGCAGACGTCGTCCGGATCGTCGAGGAGGTCATGGCCGAGCTTCCGGAGGAGCAGGTCTACGCGGACGCGCGCGAGGTGTTCGAGAAGGTCGCGCTCCGCGAGGTGTTCGTCGACTTCCTCACGCTGACGGCGTACGCGAAGCTCCTCGGCCACGACGCGGCCGAGGCCTAGCGCGCCAGCGTCACCTTCTGCAGCCCGCGCGGCGAGTCCGGATCGAGTCCCCGCGCCCGCGCGAGGGCGAGGGCAAACAGCTGGCCGGGGACGATGGAGAGGAGCGGCGCGAGCAGCGTCGACGGCGCCGGCGGGCTCGCGAGGGTGTAGTCGGCATTCGGGATCGCATCCGCGGCGCTCCCGCTCGCGACGATCGTCGCACCCGCTTCGCGCGCGCGGATGACGGCCTCCAGCACGGCCGGAAGGCTCGCGTCGTCGGACGCGATCGCCCACACGGGGAAGAGCGAGTCGAGTGCAGCGACGGGGCCGTGCGCGAGGTCCGTCGCGGTCAGTGGCTCGGCGGCGACGCGACACGTCTCGAGGAGCTTGAGCGCGATCTCGCGCGCGGTCGCGAACTCCGGGCCGCGTCCCACGACGAACATGCGGCCCGCATATGCGAACGGGATGGCGACGTTCGCGATCCGGCCCTCGACGAGGCGCACGAAGTGACCCATCGCCTCGGCGGTCGCACGGATCCCATCCGCGAACGTCGCTCCCTCGTCGGCGGCATGCGCGGCGAGCAAGCCGAGAGCGGCGACCTGGTTGACGTACGTCTTCGTCGCGGCGACCGCGAGCTCCGGCCCTGCATCGAGCGCGAGCACGGCGTCGGCCTCGCCCGCAAGCTCGGACGAGGCGTCGTTCGTGATCGCGACGACGAACGCGCCGCACTGTCGGGCCCGGCGGGCGTACTCCACGACGTCGGGCGTCCGGCCCGACTGGGAGAGAGCGAGGGCAGTGCACCCGGACATGTCGAGATCCGCGTCGTAGTACGCGGTCAGCGAGATCGAGTCGCGCAGGGCTGTCCAATGCGGGAGCAGCCCGAAGGCGTAGATGCCGTACGAGGCCGCGTTGTCCGAGGAGCCGTGGCCGACCATCCGGATGGTCGTCGCGCTGCGCTCGCGCATCTCGGCGGCGATCCGCGCGAACTCGGCGTCGTGCTCGAGCAGCCGAAGCAGTGCGGCAGGCTGCTCGCGGATCTCGTCGAGGAACTGGGCCCCCGGCTCCCGCGCGGGTGCGAGCGCGAGCTCAGCCGACGACACGTGCGCGTCCTTCCACGAGCACGCGCTCGACCTCGAGGTCGTCTCCGAGCACGACGAGGTCGGCCGGGAGCCCGACTCCGATGCGACCGGTCGACGGAAGACGGAGCACGCGAGCCGGCACCTCGGTCGCGGCACCGACCGCATCCTCGAGCGGAACGCCCAGCGAGTGGAGGTTCCGGACGGCGTCGATCATCGTCAGCGTGCTCCCCGCAAGCGCCCCGCTCGGGCCGCGCGCGATCCCGTCGCGGATCTCGACGTCGAGGTCGCCCAGACGGTAGGCGCCGTCGTCCAGGCCGGCGCCGGCCACCGAGTCGGTGACGAGCGCGAGACGTCCCTGTGCCGCCTGCCACACCATCGCGGCCGTGACCGGCGCGACGTGCACCCAGTCGAGGATGAGCTGCACGACGACGTCCGGCCGAGCGAGAGCCGCACCGACGATGCCCGGATCGCGATGGTGGAACGGGCGCATGGCGTTGAAGAGGTGGGTGACGCTGCGCACGCCGAGGTCGAACGCACGGTTCGCCTGCTCGGCGTCGGCGTCGGAGTGGCCGCAGGACACCGCGATCTCGCGTCGCAGCAGGCGCTCGATCACGCCGGTCGCTCCGGGGAGCTCCGGCGCGAGAGTGACGAGTCGGACGGGCCCCGCGTCCAGGAGGCGCTCGAGGAGGTCGACATCCGGGTTCCGCCGCGCGTCGGCGGAATGGATGCCGAGCCGCAGCGCCGAGATGAACGGCCCCTCGAGGTGCGCTCCCAGGACGCGCGGCCCGTCTCCCCCACGAGGCACCTCGCGGAGGGCTGCGAGGAGCTGCTCTTCGGGAGAGGTGATGAAGGTGGGGAGGTAGGCGGTGACGCCCGTCTCGAGGAGCGCCTCGCCCGCGGATCGGTATCCCTCGGCGTCGGCGGAGAGGAAGTCGACGCCGGCGAAGCCGTTCACCTGGAGGTCGACGAAGCCGGGCACCGCGATCCCGTGGCCGTTCGCGGACGCGAGTCCGACTCCGGAGACCCGCCCGTCGAGCACCTCGACGTCGCCCGGGACGAGCGCGCCGTCGACCAGTGCCGCCTCGACCTCGAGCCTCAAACGTCGTCCTCCAGCGCCGCGGCGATGCTCCGCCCGGCAGCGTCGAGCCGCTGGCGGGCCGTCTCGGCGTCGACCTGGCCGAGCAGCGACACGATGGCGACCCGGGTGTCTCCGCCGGACTCGGCGAGTGCGTCGTCGACGTCGGCTGCCGACGCGCCCGTGGCTGTCGCGACGATCCTGCGCACGCGGCCCTCGAGCTTCTCGTTGGCGGCGGCGACGTCGACCATGAGGTTGCCGTACGTCTTGCCGAGCCGGATCATCGAGACCGTCGAGAGCGTGTTCAGGACGAGCTTCTGAGCCGTTCCGGCTTTCAGCCGCGTCGAGCCCGCGAGGAACTCGGGGCCGACGACGACCAGGATCTCGTGCTCCGCGATCGACGCCAGCAGCGAGGCCGGTGTCGACACGACGCAGGCTGTGAACGCGCCTATTTCGGCAGCGGACTCGAGCGCTCCCGCGACGTACGGCGTCGCGCCGCTCGGCGCTGATTCCGACAACGGCGTCGGCCGCTGTGGGCGCGAGGGCGAGGAGGTCGGCCGTGCCCGCCTCGCGGTCGTCCTCGGCCGCTGCCTGGGCGAGTGCGTCCGAAGCCTCGCCGCCTGCGACGAGGGCGACGACCGCATCGCGCGAGGTCGAGAAGGTCGCGACGCACTCCGACGCGTCGAGCGCGGCGATGCGACCCGACGACCCGGCTCCGACGTAGACGAGCCGACCTCCCGCGCTGAGCCGTTCGGCGATCTCGTCGACGGCACGCGCGATGGCCGGGGCCGCGGCCCGGACGGCCGCCGCGACTTCCGCATCGGCATCGTTCATCAGCTCGACGAGCTCGAGGGTCGCGCGCGACTCGTAGCCCGCTCTGGGGTCGCCTCCCGCCTCGGTGACGAGCTCGTCCTCGACCATCGCGCGAGTCTACGCTGCCTCCTCAGGGTGGTCAATACCAATTTGGCGGAAATGTGGTATCCATACCCGCCATGGCCGAGATCGGGCTCAGCAACATCACCAAGGTCTTCGCCGGCGAGGTCGTAGCGATCGACGACGTCTCCCTCCAGATCGGTGACGGCGAGTTCATCGCGCTCGTCGGGCCGTCGGGTTGCGGGAAGTCGACGCTGCTGCGAGCCATCGCCGGCCTCGAGGAGGTCACGAGTGGGGAGATCTCGATCGGCGGGCGCGACGTGACCGACCTCGCGCCGCGCCACCGCGACATCGCGATGGTGTTCCAGAGCTACGCGCTGTATCCGCACATGACCGTCCGCCAGAACCTCGGGTACGGGCTGAAGGTCCGGCGGACGCCGAAGGCCGAGGCAGCGAGGCGGGTCGAGGAGATCGCCGCTCTACTCGACCTGACCGAGCTCCTCGAGCGCAAGCCCGCGCAGCTGTCCGGTGGACAGCGCCAGCGCGTCGCGATGGGGCGTGCGATCGTCAGGCAGCCACAGGCGTTCTTGATGGACGAGCCGCTCTCGAACCTCGACGCGAAGCTGCGGGTCGGAATGCGCGCGTCGCTCGCGCAGCTCCACCAGCAGCTAGGTGTCACGACCGTCTACGTCACGCACGACCAGGTGGAGGCAATGACGCTGGGCCAGCGCGTCGCTGTGATGCGCGACGGCCGCATCCTCCAGGTCGACACGCCCCAGGCGTTGTACGAGCGGCCGCGCGACCTTTTCGTCGCGGGCTTCATCGGCTCGCCCGCGATGAACCTCGTCGAGGCCGAGATCGACGGCGACGAGCTCCTGCTCGGCCAGTTCCGGATCCCGCTCGCGGCGCAGCGTCGCCCGGGCCGCACGACGTCGAGCCTCATCGTCGGGATTCGACCGGAGACGTTCGAGGACTCCGCGTTCTCGACGCCCGGACTGCCGACGATCGACGCCGACGTGGTGGTGCTCGAGGAGCTGGGCTCCGATGCACACGTGTTCTTCCGGGTCGACGCGACTCGAGCCGCAGCCGGACTCGACGAGGACGCCGACGAGGCGGCGGATCTCGTCAGCGAGCGTGGCGCGCTCCTGAACGCGAGGGTCGATGCACGCACATCGGCCCGTGTCGGCTCGACGATCCGGCTGGCCGTCGATCCCTCTCGCTTCCACTTCTTCGACGCGGAGACAGGGGCCTCGCTTCTCGAGTCGGCCGCCTCCCTGCAGTCGTCGGCGGCGTACGCCTCGTAGCGCGATTCCTGGTATTGACCAGTCTCGAGGGTCGGCTACGATGCTGCGGGTGACGAAGCAGGCAGCCACCCGCGACCTCGTGCTCGACCTCATCGAGCAGCTGGCGGTCGGGGAGGCGATCCCGTCGGAGCGGCAGCTCAGCGCCGACTTCGGCGTCTCCCGCCTCACGGTGCGCGCTGCCCTGGACGACCTCGTCCGCGAAGGGCATCTGGTTCGTCGCCACGGGTCGGGAACGTTCGTGAGCGAGCCGAAGATCGCGCAGGAGCTCACGATGACCTCGTTCACCGACGACATGCGGAGCCGGGGACTGAGTCCGGCGAGCGAGACGCTCGATCTCCGCACCGTCCCCGCAGGCGCGCGGCTCGGGCGCCTGCTCCACGTGTCGCCATCCGAGTCGGTGCTCGTGGCGGATCGGCTCAGGCTGGCGGATGGCGAGAGCATGGCGATCGAGAGCGTCCACATCCGCGCCTCACACGTTCCGGGTCTCACGGCACGGGATCTCCAGGAGCGCTCGTTCTACGAGCTGCTCCGCGAGCGCTACGGCATCGTCGTCGTCGGAGGGGAGCAGACGATCGAGCCCACGGTCACCGACGAGGACGAGTCTCGCGCCCTCGGGGTGCCACTGCACTCGCCGGCGTTTCGGTTCGAGCGCGTCACGCACTCCGACAAGGGCGAGATCGTCGAGTTCGTCGAGTCGATCTACCGAGGCGACCGCTACCGGCTGATCACGACGCTGTCGATCCCGCACGAGCGCCGGCGCTCCCGGTCGGATGGGCGCAGCGCGCGCAGCGTCGCGAAAGCACGGACGCGTGGTTAGTACCAACTCGCGCATCTGACAGTTCTCCGCACCGATAGCGGTGAGCAGGTCTTTCTCGCGAGATCGCGCGTCGATAGGGGCTTGACAGCCAGGCCAGGATGTGGAAGCCTGCCTGCCGTGGCAGATTGGTACAAACCACTTGGGTGCTCCGGCCGGGCGCTGCCACATCCCTCGCGACGGTCTCAGCGGGCGCCCAGATGCCTCGGGAGATGGGAATGAACGTACGTGTATTCGCCGCAGCTGCGCTCGTCGCCGCGCTCGCAGCCGTGGCTGTCGGTGCTACCGGCGCATCGGGCGGGAGTGCCGCGAACACCTTGACGGTGTGGCTCCAGGTCGATGCGCAGTCGGGTTGGCCGGATGTCGTGGCGGCGGCGAACGCCCAGTTCAAGGCCCAGAATCCGGGCTGGGACGTCAACGTCCAGTATCAGACGTGGGGCACCCACCTCGCGAAGTTCGACGCGACGCTGGCGGGCGGCAACGCCCCCGACGTCATCGAGATGGGGAACACGGAGATGACGAAGTACATGGCGGCAGGGGCGTTCCAGGATCTGTCGGGGAGCTCCTTCCCGAACCAGAGCACGTGGCTGCAGGGCCTCGCTGCCTCCGGCCGGTACGGCGGGAAGACCTACGGCGTTCCGTACTACGCGGGCTCGCGCGTCGTCACCTACCGCACCGACCTCTTCAACAAGATGCACGCCAAGGTGCCGACAAGCCTCGCGCAGTTCACCGCGCTGGCGAAGACGCATCGGCGCGAAGGACAAGGCGAGCTCGTTCTCCCCGGTCTACATCGCGGGAACCGACTGGTACGTCGCGATGAGCTTCGTCTACGACTACGGCGGCCAGATCGCCATCACGCGTGGCGGCAAGTGGATCGGCACGCTCGACCGGCCGAAGGCCCTCGCCGGGCTCGCCGCGTACAAGGCCTTCTTCGACGCCGCTTCGCGGGCCTCGAAGACGACTGACGAGGCGCATCCGCAGCCGTACGACGTGATGGCGCAGGGCAACGCGGCCTCGACCTATGGCGCTGCGTGGTTCACGTGCTGCGTCGGCGACTACAAGAGCAAGGTCGCGCAGTTCGTCATGCCGAGCCATGTCAAGGGGCAGCCGATTCCGGGCTTCCTCGGCGGCTCGGACCTCGCTGCTCCGATCGGCGGCAACCGCACGGCTGCGGCGGCCTGGATCAGCGCGTTCACGGACAACGCCTCGATGTCGGCGCTTCGTGCGAAGGGCAACATCCCGAACACGACGAGCCTGCTCGGGAACAGCGTCAACGAGCGCGCAGCCCGCAAGAGCTGGTTCGTCCCGACCTCGAAGAACTGGGTCAACGTCGAGAACGGAAACGTCCTCCGCACGATGCTGCAGCGGATCCTCACGGGGAAGTCGACCATCAAGGACGCAGCATCCGTCGCGAGCGACAACATCACCTACACGCTCAATCAGTAGGGTCGATCGCGATGTCGGTCGCCGCCGAGGCCACTGCCCACAGGTCTCGGCGGCGACCGCATCGAGCTCGGCGGCTGGCGCACGCGTCGGTCCCGTACCTCCTGATCCTCCCCGTCGTCGTCGTCATCACGGCGATCCTCGGCTACCCGCTCTACAAGCTCGTCACCCTCTCCTTCCAGCAGTACGGGCTACCCGAGTTGATCCAGCGCAAGGGCGTCTGGATCGGGCTCGACAACTACTCCTCCGTGCTCCACGACCAGGTGTTCTGGCGCGTGCTGCTGCGGACGGCGATCTTCACCGCCGCGAACGTCGCGCTCACGATCGGGCTGGGCACCGCGATCGCGTTTCTCCTCGTGCGCGTGTCCGGGTGGGTGCGGGTGCTCCTGACGGCCGGTCTCGTCCTCGTCTGGTCGATGCCCGCGGTCGTCGCCGTCCAGGTCTGGTACTGGATGACGAACTTCCAGAACGGCATCCTGAACCACGTCCTCACGCAGTTCCACGTCGGCGACTACGCGCAGCACGACTGGTACGGCACCCCGTTCTCGGCGCTCACGATGGTGACGCTCCTCATCGTCTGGGGCGCGCTCCCGTTCGTCGCGATCACCGTCTACGCCGGCCTCGCGCAGGTGCCGCGCGAGCTCGTCGAGGCCGCGGAAATCGACGGCGCGGGCCCGGTACGCGTCTTCCGTGACGTGACGTTCCCCGTCCTCAAGCCGATCTTCCTGATCCTCACGAGCCTGTCGATCATCTGGGACTTCGGGGTCTTCACTCAGCCGTACCTGCTCATCGGCGCGTCACATGTGGACGCCTCGAACTACCTCATGGGCGTCTACGTGTTCATCGAGGGCTACGCGCACTCCGACTTCGGGCGGGGCGCCGCGATCTCGCTCCTCATGCTCCTCATCGTCGCGGTGCTCAGCGTCTTCTACGTGCGGCGGATGGTGAAGATGGGTGAGGTCCGGTGAGCATCGCCGTCGAGCGGCCGGTTGCCGCCGCGACCGCAGCTCCACGTGCGGCGACGATTCGGCGCGCGCGTCGCCGTCGGCTCCGGCGCGCTGCCTGGAACGTCCTCGGGCTCGCGGTCTTCGTCGTGCTCGTGTTCCCGGTCTTCTGGATGATCTCGACCGCGCTCAAGCCCGATCGCGAGATCAACGCGTTCTCGCCGACATGGCTCCCGACGCACCCGACGCTCCAACACTTTCGGGACGCCATGGACCGGCCGTACTTCTGGGACGACGTGAAGAACAGCCTGATCGTCGTCGGCGGGGTCGTCGTGCTCGCGATGGTCGTCGGATTCCTCGCCGCGGTGGCCTTGGCGAAGTACCGATTCACGGGAAATGCCCTGTTCGTCGTCCTCGTCATCGGGATCCTCATGCTGCCGCAGGTCGGCCTCGTGATTCCGCTCTACGTCGTCCTCGCGAAATACCACCTGACGAATGCGCTCGTGGGGCTGATCCTCGTGCACTGGGTGTTCCTGCTCCCGTTCGCAATCTGGACGCTTCGCGGATTCGTCATGGGGATTCCGCGCGAGCTCGAGGAAGCCGCGATGGTGGACGGCTCGAGCCGACTCGGCGCGTTCATGCGCATCCTGCTCCCGCTCGTTGCGCCGGGCCTCGTGGCGACGTCGGTCTTCGTGTTCATCACGAGCTGGAACGAGTACATCTTCGCCAACGTCATCCTCACCGACCAGTCGAAGCAGACGCTCACCGTGTGGCTGTCGTACTTCTACGGGACGAGTCGCGCGACGGACTGGGGAGGCCTCATGGCCGCCTCGACGCTGACGGCGATCCCCGTCGTCATCTTCTTCCTCCTCGTGCAGCGGAAGATCGCGTTCGGCCTGACCGCCGGCGCGGTCAAGGCGTGACGGGCGAGCTCGAGCGGCTCGCCGCGGCCTGCATCCTTCCCGGCTTCGAGGGGCCGAGGGCGCCCGACTGGGTGCTGCGCCGGCTGGCCGAGGGCCTCGGAGGGGTCGTGCTCTACGCCTGGAACGTCGAGAGCCGCGAGCAGTTGGCAGCGCTGACGAGCGATCTCCTCGCCGAGCAGCCCGACGCCGTGGTCGCGATCGACGAGGAGGGCGGCGACGTCACCCGACTCGAGGCTGCAACGGGCAGCTCCTACCCCGGCAACGGCGCGCTCGGTGTCGTCGACGACGTCGAGCTCACCGAGCGGATCGCGGCCTCGCTCGGCGCCGAGCTCGCGGCGGCCGGCGTGAACCTCGATTTCGCGCCTGTCGCGGACGTCAACACGAACCCGCGAAATCCCGTCATCGGCATACGCTCGTTCGGCTCGGACGACGCGCTCGTCGCACGGCATGTGTCCGCGTTCGTCTCGCGGGCTGCAGCGCGCGGGCGTCGCCGCGTGCGCGAAGCACTTCCCCGGGCACGGCGACACGTCCGTCGACTCCCACCTCGCGCTCCCGTCGGTCGACGCCCTCGACGAGCGTGCCCTTGTGCCGTTTCGCGCAGCCATCGACGCCGGCGTGCGCTCGATCATGACCGCGCACATCGTCGTCCGCTCACTCGGCGAGACGCCTGCGACCATGAGTCGCGAGCTCCTGCACGACCTCCTCCGCGACGAGCTCGGGTTCGACGGAATGGTCGTGACGGACGCGCTCGAGATGAGGGCGATCAGCGACACGGTCGGCGTCGAGGAGGGCGCCGTTCGTGCTCTCGCCGCCGGCGCCGACGCGCTCTGCCTCGGGCACGACCTGTTCGACGAGTCGGTCGTCTCCGTGCGCGACGCGATCGTCGAGGCCGTGCGGTCGGGTCGGATCGCCGAGGAGCGTCTCGTGTCGGCTGCGTCGCGCGTCGCCGCTTCGGCCCGGGTTCCGCGCGACGCTTCGGCCGGCGTCGACCACGCTGCCGGACGTGACGCCGCGCGCCGAGCCCTGTGGATCGAAGGAGACGCGCGGCTCGACGACGGCCGCGTGGTCGTCGTTGAGCTCGAGCCGGAGGTCGGAATGGCCGCGGGTCGCCTCTCGCAGCTTCCGGGCGAGTGGTTCGGAGCCGTCGTGCCCGACACGGACGTCGTGCGCTTCGACGCAGAGTCCTTCGACGCGGCCGCCGTGCCGGCCGACGGCGAGCTCGTGATCATCGCCCGCGATGCGCATCGTCACGACTGGGAACGCGCCGCGATCGAGGAGCTGACGGCGCGCGGGGAGCCGGCGGTCGTCGTCGAGATCGGCCTCCCCGAGTGGCGTCCGGACGCGAGGGCGACGTACGTCGCGACCTACGGCGCCGCCCGCGTCAACCTGGAAGCGGCGGCCGAGGCGCTATACTCCGGCCCGCGTCGCGGGGTGGAGCAGTCAGGTAGCTCGCCGGGCTCATAACCCGGAGGTCGCAGGTTCAAATCCTGCCCCCGCTACTGGAAAAGCCCCGGAAACGGGGCTTTTCCGTTCTCACAGCGGCGATCAGCCGGCAGAACTTTTGCCCAACTTTTGCCTTGGCGCATGCGATGCCGGCCCAAATCTGGGGTCATGCGAGTTGCTTCAAGCGAGAGTACGCTCGCACAGTCCGCGGATATGTCGCTCGGTCGACCCTCCGACATATCGGAGGCTGGGGACGTTTTCTAGAGTCTGTCCCTGATCGCGACCAGACCGCGCTCGGTATGCGCTGGTTGGTTCGTGAACACTCCGTAGTGAACCTCGTACCAAGGCGCGAGCCGGTGGTAGAAGCCCGCACGCCGGCGCAGGTCGGAATCGACATCCCAGTCTGCGAAGGGACCGGTCAGTAGCCACGCGTAGTCGAGCGCGGGATCGCCGACATGCATGTCGCCCCAATCGATCACGCCGCTGAGGCGGCCGTCGCGCACAAGCAGATGCTCAGGACCGAGGTCGGCGTGAATGAGCGCCGGCGTGAAACCCACGAGCGTCTCCGCCTCGCTGAAGAGCCGCTTCGCGTCGGCTCGCCGGTCACCATCAAGGACGGGGAACACGAGTCGTTCGAACTCCGCGCACTGTTCTCGGTAAACCTCGACCCAGTTGCGACGCTCAGCAGGAAGCCCGGACGAATCCGCTGTATGGAGCGCCTCGAGGAATGCACGGACTCCTTCGGCGTCCTCATCGACGAGCGGTTGCCCGCGGATCAAGCGATAGGCGACGAAGAGTGGATAGCGTGAGATGTACTCAAACGACGGTACGTCCACCGGAAGCGCCTCAGCGAGCCTGGGCAGGATCGCGATCTCGAGCTCGAGCGCTTCCTCGACGCTGGAGCGTCGCGGAAAGCGGAACACCCACTCGTCGTCGACGATCGCTACGTGAAAGTCATACCCGTCCGCGATCTCGAGAATCGTCGTTGGGGTGTGCCCTAGTGAACGAGCGATCAGCTCTCGGCGGTCGCGAGTCATGCGCGCATGTTGCTTGACAGTCGATAGCACGGGACCCGCATCAAGGGACATTCCGGCACGCTGGCGCAGCCAGGCGGAATGTCACGAGACGAGGTGCGACTTGGGCCGGGCGAGCTGAACTACTTGCGCACAGAACGCACTTGTTCGTCGACCGCGTCTGCCCACGCCCGCGCTGCGGCATCAACGTCTGCATCCACGTCGGATGGACACTCCCTCGCGTAACAGCGGACATGAACCTCGGTCACGAGGTTGTCGCGCCGCCAGTGGTACGTCACTTGTCTGCCGTTGCCATGCGCCCAGAGACGCCATGCCTCGTCTCCGGGGCCGTCGAGCTTCTCCGCCCTCACCACGACTCCGTACTTCGCGCCGTATGCGCGTGAGAGGTCGTTGGACGCCAGGAATCCCACGTGCGCGTCGGCAGCGCTCTCGAAGACGTCGACGACGAGGTTTGCGAGCTTGTTGTTGTCCGCCCAGCGGTTGCCCGAGCTCCAGTCATCAGGCCGGTCGATATCAGCCGTCCTGCGTAGGTACTCGGCGAGGATCGGATCTCGCGCGGCGAGCTCCTCCAGCGACTGCGACGGCGGCTGCCCCTCAGGCGTCTGCGGCCAGGGGGGCCATCCAGGCGTTCGCGGTGCCACATTCGCCAGACGCTCTGCATCCGCAGCTTTGTACGTCCCATCGGGCTCGTTGCCTCCGCTGCAGCCGACAAGAGTGACCGCCACGAGAGACGCTGCAATCCCCCACTGTGATTTCGTCACGAGGCGACACTCTCACTGAGCAGTCTCTGGCAGGCAACCCCGCCCGAGAGGACGTCAAGGGATATTCGCGCACACTCGGGCAGCGGAATGAGATCTCCCTGCGGCGGGCAGTCTCTTTCTCTCTCGGCCCTACCGCGCTCCCCGCGAAGCGCGTCCCTCGGGGGCTCGAGCCAGCTTTGGGGCCTCGGTTTGGGCGACATTTCCGGCGTCCTTTATGCTCAATCGGGCACCGCTCGGACCGCCGCAGCGAAGAGCCGCCGTTCTGGGACAGAGTCGCTGCCCGCACGAGCTACCCCTCCACCAAGGAGAACCTCCCGTGAGCGCACGCGACGCTGAAGTCCGTTCCGTCCTGCCCATCCCGGATCGGCCATTCGACGGTCCGGTTCCGCTCGATGCGAAGGATCCTGAAGCAAAGTTTCCGCCGATCGAGCAGCTGCGGCCGCCCGACGGAGCGCCGAACGTTCTCGTGATTCTGCTCGACGACGTGGGCTTCGCAGCGTCGAGTGCGTTCGGCGGTCCGTGCGCGACGCCGACGGCCGAGCGTCTTGCCGGAGAGGGCCTCAAGTACAACCGCTTCCATACGACGGCGCTGTGCGCTCCGACCCGCCAGGCACTCCTCACGGGCCGGAACCATCACACGGTGGGGATGGGCGTCATCACCGAGCTCGCCACCTCAGCGCCCGGATACAACTCGATTCGCCCCAATACCTGTGCGCCGCTCGCGCAAACGCTGCTGCTGAACGGCTATTCGACGGCGCAGTTCGGCAAGTGCCACGAGGTGCCGGTCTGGCAGTCGAGCCCGATGGGACCTTTCGACGCGTGGCCGACCGGCGGCGGTGGGTTCGAGTACTTCTACGGCTTCATCGGCGGCGAGACGAACCAGTACTACCCCGCGATCTACGAGGGCACGACGGCGGTGGAGCCCGAGAAGACGCCAGAGGAGGGCTACCACTTCACCGAGGACATGACCGACAAGTCGATCAAGTGGGTTCGCCAGCAGAAGTCGCTCATGCCCGACAAGCCCTTCTTCATGTACTTCGCCCCAGGAGCCGCCCACGCCCCGCACCATGTGCCGACGGAGTGGTCTGACAAGTACAAGGGTCGCTTCGACGAAGGGTGGGACACGTTGCGCGAGGAGATCCTCGCGCGTCAGAAGGAGCTTGGCGTCGTTCCAGAGGACGCAGAGCTCACTGTGCGGCACGAGGAGATCCCTGCTTGGGACGACATGCCCGACGAGATGAAGCCCGTCCTGGCGCGTCAGATGGAGGTCTACGCGGGGTTCCTCGAGCACACGGACCACCACATCGGTCGGCTTATCGACGCACTCGACGACCTCGGTGTCCTCGAGGACACGCTCGTCTACTACATCATCGGAGACAACGGGGCGTCTGCGGAGGGCACGGTCAACGGGACGTTCAACGAGACGTTCATCTTCAACGGCGCGGCAGCACTCGAGACGCCGGAGTTCGTGGCGTCGCGCATCAACGAGCTCGGCACGGCCACGGCCTACAACCACTACGCGGTCGGCTGGGCGCACGCGATGGACACGCCCTATCAGTGGACGAAGCAGGTTGCCTCGCACTGGGGCGGAACGCGCAACGGGACGATCGTGCACTGGCCGGGGGGCTTCTCGGCGCGTGGGGAGGTGCGGGCGCAGTTTCACCACGTCATCGATGTCGCCCCGACCGTGCTCGAGGCGGCTGGTCTTCCGCAGCCGACCAGCGTTGACGGCGTCCAGCAGCACCCGATTGAAGGCACGAGCATGCGCTACTCCTTCGACGGAGCGGGTGAGGCCGAGCGGCATGACACGCAGTACTTCGAGATGTTCTGCAACCGCGGCATCTACCAGCAGGGCTGGACCGCGGTGACTAGACACTCAATCCCATGGTTGGTGGGAGCGGAGCTATCCGCGTTCGAGGACGATGTCTGGGAGCTCTACGAACCGAACGACTGGAGCCAGGCACGCGATCTCGCTGTAGAGATGCCGGAAAAGCTCGCGGAACTACAAGCCGTCTGGCTCGAGGAGGCGCGGAAGTACAACGTGCTTCCGCTCGACGACCGCCGCATCGAGAGGTTCGACGCCGACCTCGTCGGCCGCCCGGTGCTCGTCCGGGGCAACTCACAGCTGCTCTTCGGCGGCACGGGCCGATTGAGCGAGAACTCGATCCTGAACATCAAGAACAAGTCGCACGCGGTAACGGCGGCGCTGATCGTTCCGCACGGCGGGGCTGAGGGCGTGATCATCGCCCAGGGCGGCGCGTTCGCCGGCTGGAGCCTGTACGCCAAGGAAGGGAGACTGACGTACTGCTACAACCTGCTCGGACTCCAGCGCTTCAAGATCTCAGGTAACGCACCGATCCCTGCCGGCGATCCTCAGGTGCGGATGGAGTTCGCCTACGACGGGGGTGGGCTCGCCAAAGGTGGCACGGTCACGCTTTACGTTGACGGCGACAAGGTTGGCGAAGGGCGGGTCGAGGGCACGGTGCCGATGATCTTCTCCGCGGACGAGACGGCCGACATTGGCTCGGACACTGCATCGCCCGTCAGCGACGACTACGGACCCACTGACAACGAGTTCAACGGCAGTGTGCTCTGGGTGCAGATCGACCTGGGCGAGGACGCCGAGGACGCCGATCACCTGATTACCGCCGAGGAGCGCTTGCGGGTCGCGATGGCTCGCCAGTGATGAGCTTGCGGCGCTGATCGACTAGGCCCGTCGCTCGAGCTGCAGCGTCGACCGGCGCGACTTCGCTCAAGGGACATTCCCGCACGCTGGCCCATGCCGGCGTGCACTCGCCGCTCGCTCGGCTACGTCTGAAATGATTCAGCGTGGAGTCGATTCTCGAAGCGATCGGGAACACGCCTCTTGTGCGGCTGCACCGTTGCGTGCCGCCCAATGGTGCCGAGCTTTGGTTGAAACTCGAGTACCGCAATCCGACCGGGTCGATGAAGGACCGGATGGCACTGGCGATGATCGAGGGCGCCGAGCGAGACGGGCTCCTCTCTCCTGGCGACACAGTCGTCGAGTACACGGGCGGAAGCACCGGCCCTGCGCTCGCTCTCGTCTGCCAGGCGAAGGGATATCGCGCTCTGATCGTGATGGCCGACTGCTTCACCGAAGAACGCTTCCAGCTGATGCGGGCGCTCGGCGCGGAGATCGACGTCGTTCCGTCCGTCGAGGGTCGGCCAAAGGTCACCCCGCAGGACATTAGGAACATGGTCGCCCGCGCCGCTGAGCTGGCCGAGCAACCTGGGCACTACGCCACCGACCAGTTCAACAACCCGTACATCGTCCCGGATCATCGCGACCGGCTCGGGCGAGAGATCTGGGAGCAGACGGAGGGGCGGGTGACGGCGTTCTGTCAAGGCATGGGCACCGCGACCTCGCTCATGGGCGCCTCCGATGCGCTCAGGCCTCGGGGCGTGTTCATCCAGGCGCACGAGCCGGCGAGTTCGGCTGCGATCAGCGGCGGCGCTCAGGGCTCGTTCCTGATCCAAGGCTGGGCGGGCTCGGTAATGCCGCAGTGGCAGCCGGGTAAGGTCGACCACCTTGAGCCGATCGAGGACGGCGAGGCGATTGAGATGACGGTCCGGCTCGCGCGCGAGGAGGGAGTCTTCGCAGGCATCTCGACCGGGGCGAACGTCGTAGGGGCGCACCGCCTTGCCGAACGTCTCGGCTCCGACGCGGTGATCGTGACACTCGCCGTCGACACCGGCTTCAAGTACCTGAGCGTCAGCCCTTTCGGCGACGACCCGGCGGCGTAGGACTAACTCAGGACGGTGTCTATGGCTCATCTGTTTCATCGTCTTGGGGATGAGTAGCCGAGGCCCGACCCTTCCTCGCTCGATTCGAGCGACATTCCCGCACACTGGGGCAGGTGAGGGTCCTTTCCCGTCCTACCGTCTTTAGGTGCGCTGAAGGACGCCGGCACCGGTGCGGTTGGACGGGCTAGAAGCCCGCGACATCGACCGGGGTTGCACTCTGACGCGACGAGCCATCTCCGAGCTGGCCGTTCGAATTGTCGCCCCAACACTTCAAGCGCTTGGCGTCTGTGATGGCGCACGTGTGCGAGCCCCCGACGGCGATGGCCACGATCCCGCTCGATAGGCCCGACACCTCGACAGGGTGGCTGCTGTCCGCTGTCGAGCCGTTTCCGAGCTGACCATGGACGTTCAGCCCCCAGCACGTTGCTCCGCCGGCGCTTGTGAGCGCACAGCTATGAGTAGGGAAGAAGTCGTCCGTCGAGCCGACGGCCAGAGCGGTCACGCCACTCGTCAGGGTCGAAACCTCGACCGGCTTGTCGCTGTCGGTGGTGGAGCCGTTACCGAGCTCGCCGTTGCCGTTCGTGCCCCAGCACTCGACCCCACCCGCGCCGGTGATCGCGCAGGCATGGAGACCGCCTGCGCTGATCGCGGTGCTGCCTCCGAGACCCGGGACCACGTTTGGGACATCGCTGTTGGTCGGTCTCGGAGCTTGCTCCTTGTCGAATGTCGAGCCCCAGCACTCGACGTCGCCGGCCGTCGTGAGCGCGCACGCGTGGAGGGCGTTCGCGCTGATAGCGCTGACGCCGCTCGTGAGGCCCGAGACGTCAACGGGCGCGCTCGTGTTTTCCCCCTCGTGCCCGTCTCCGAGTTGGCCGTATTGGTTCCAGCCCCAGCACTTGACGCCGCCCGCACTCGTCAACGCGCAGACCCACCCGGCCCCTGCCGCGATTGCGTCAACTCCGCTCGCAAGGCCCCGGACGTCAACCGGGGTGCTGCTGTTGTCGATCGTGCCATCGCCTAGTTGGCCGCCATCGTTGAGCCCCCAACACTTGACCCCGCCGGCGCTCGTTAGCGCGCAAGTGTGGTGCGCGCCTGCCGAGACGGCACTGACCCCGCTCGTGAGGCCAGCCACGTCGACCGGAGAGCTGCTGTCGGCCGTCGTGTCGTTGCCGAGCTGGCCACTCTCGTTGGCACCCCAGCACTTCACTCCCCCAGCGCCCGTCACTGCGCACGTATGGCCGGAGCCGGCGGCGACTGCCGTCACGTCGTCGGCCGTCGACGAATCAGATCCGCAGGCGATCGCGAACGACCCGAGCGCCGGGACGCAGAAGGCGGTTGCGACGACCGCCAGGACGACCGTTCGTCGTGCCATTCGCACCCACTCGGTCGGCAAAACCTCACTACCAAGACCCCGGGATGCCAGTGGTTCGGTCGGAGCGCATCTCGCTCGGCTTCGTTGACTCTACAACCTCGGGCGATACCTACGAACACCCCGACACACGCTCGACCCTTCAAGGGACATTCCGGATCACTCGGCCATCCGGGCGTCACTACGCTCGTTGCATGCACGTCCCGTGGAAGCTGCCGATCATGCAGGCTCCAATCGGGCCGGCCACGACGCCGGAGCTCGTGAGCGCGGTCACCCGCACCGGTGCTCTCGGAGCGCTCGCCGCTTCGTGGACGGAGCCGGAAACGCTTCGGCGCCAACTGCGTGCAATCCAGTCAGCCGCTGGAGTGGACTATTGCGTGAACCTGGTGTTGGCCTTTGATCAGGGAGAGCGGCTCGAAGTGGTGCTCGACGAGGGCGCGCGCTACGTCTCCTTCTCCTGGGGGATCGATGGCGAGCTGATCGGAAGAGCGCGCGAGCGCGGCGCCGTAGTGCTCGTCCAGGTCGGTGACGTCGCCTCGGCTGTCGAGGCCGCCGAACGCGGTGCCGAAGTCGTGATCGCCCAGGGCGTTGAGGCTGGCGGCCACGTGCAAGGAAGGACGCCTGTCCTCGAGCTGGTCCGCGAGGTGCGAAGGGTCCTCGAGCTACCGGTCGTGGCCGCCGGAGGCATCGCCGACGCTGTGTCGGCGCGGGCTGCGCTTGAGGCGGGGGCCAACGCAGTGGCCTGCGGTACCGCCTTCCTCGTCGCTCATGAGGCAGATGTGCATCCAACCTACCTCGACCGCCTGCTGCGTGCAGCCGCGACGGACACGGTACTCACCACGGTCTTCGATGTCGGTTGGCCGGATGCGCCGCACCGCGTACTTCGAAATGACACGTACACGACGTGGGAGTCAACTGGTCGCCCCACACGCGGCGAGCGTCCGGGTGAAGGCGAGGTCGTCGGTACTCGAGATGGCTCGCCGATCGTGCGCTACAGCGACGCGCAGCCGACGAGTGGCACCGCGGGAGAGATTGACGCGATGGCGCTATACACGGGAACGTCGGTCGGTCATGTCCACCAGCGCGCGAGCGCCAGAGAGATCACCGAGGCGCTCGCTCGAGCTCTCACGTAGTCCCTCGGCCTCAAGGGACATTCCCGCACACTCGGGCAGTCCTCGATCATGCCGCTTCGGCCCGGCCGCGACCCCGCGTGAGAAGGAGTGCCAGCGCGATGACTACCGCTGCCGCCAGGAGAAGTCCGTCGTCCAGAGCCCAGCTGGCGCTGAAGAGCGAGTCGATGATTACCCCAACAAAGATGACGACAAGCGCGACCACCAACCCGACACGGATTCTGTGCCACCGGTCACGGCCGGGCATCAGCCAACTATAGGCCGCATACGCGATCGACGGCGAGAATGTCCCCGGCAAGCCTGCTGCTCGAGCGACATTCCCGAACACAGGCGACGACGACCATCTGGCGGCTAGGCGAGACCTCGCGCTACCCAGGCGTGCGCTGTCAGCAGAAACGGTGCGGTAGGAAGGTTCGCGCGGCAGCGCTCCCGGAGTTCGGCTTGTCGCGCGGGATCGAGTCCGGCGACGTAGCTTCCGGCAGGCCCAACGCCGAACGTGAGCGGCTCCCACCATTCTTCGAAGCTCGAATGCTGGATGCGGATCGAGTGAGTCGCCTCCTCGATCTCCTCCAGTCCGGCAGCGTCGAACAACTCCGCAAGATGGCCTTCGCGAACGCCGGTGAGGTGCGACTCGTCGACGAGGTCGGGGTCGAGCTCACGCGCTGCATCCCAGAGCATGCTGACCGGGCCTCGGCCGCCGGCGTAGTCCCAGACCGACGCCGCCACGACACCGCGCCTCCGCGTTACACGCATCATCTCGGCCACTCCTGCCGTGGGGTTCTCCATGAGCAGGACCACCAGTTGCGCCAGGGTCGCGTCGAACTCCGCGTCCTGGAACGGCAACTGCTCGGCAGCTGCGCGCCGTACGTCGACGCCAGGATGACGCTCCTCCACCGCGGCCACGAAAGGTTCCGATGGATCGACGGCAGAAACCGCTGCCGCACCGACTCGCTTGACCAACTCGGCTGTCAATGCGCCCGGGCCGCATCCGACGTCGAGCACTCGTTGACCCGTAGAGACCGTTGCGAAATCGGCTAGCTGAGGCGCAAGCAGTAGCGAGTACCTGCCCATGTAATCGTCGTACGCGCCGGGGTCGACGCTGAAGCTCACGGAGGGACGCTAACGCCTATGCCCGTTGACCCACAGTCAAGGGACATTCCCGCACACTCGGGCATAGAGCGGATACTCCCCTTGGAACCCGCCCAACGGGGCGCGGCGAGGCCGCCGAGCTTGAGGGTGGTAGCGGCTGGCATCCGGAGATCCGGACGCCAGCCGGCCGCACTCGAACTACGGGCTTCGATGCTGGACGACTAACCCTTCGCGTACTGGCTGTAGCCGCCGAAGTCGACGGCAACGCATGGCTCGTCGCCTACGACCCACGCATCGTGCCCAGGGGCGATGGAGACGACGTCGCCCGGACCTATCTCGCCCTCTGCCCCGTCGTCCATACGGACGCCCATGCGCCCCGAGATGCAGTACATGAGATGAGGAGCCTGGCAGCTATCGGTCTGGGCGATCGGCTTCAGGTCGTTCGACCACTTCCAGCCAGGTTCGAAGGTTCCGTACAGGACCGGGTGACCGGCGAGGTCGATGACGTCAGCGTGTCCGTTGGCGGCAAACTGCCGAACTTCTTCAGGCGAGCCCACGTTCTTGATCGTCAGGCCTCCCATGTGTTCCTCCAGTTCCACAAGCACTCCTGCGAATGGGAGCGCACCACGACGACGATACGACAATCCACCGGGATGCAGAGGCTCAAGCGACATTCGCGCACACTCGCGCAGCTGAGTGTTCGCACCCCGGGTCACTTCTGGGCGGGTCTCGTCCCCTAACACGGACACTCGATCGCTTGACTCATCTGTTACGAAGCGAGATAGTGACTCCGCGCCCTGTTGGCAGGCGCAAGAACATAGGGCTCGCAGGGGCGGCGGGCCCCTCCCGAGAGGAGCGAGGGGATGCAAAGTCACAGACAAACGGCGGTGACGGTGGCGGCCGCGGCGGCGATCGTGCTCGCGGTCTTCGTGGCCGCCCAGGCACGCGATGCCAAGGCTGTCTTGCCGCCGGGCAGCACCGTCTCCCAATGGGACAAGATCGCTGAGGACACGGTCGTCGGGTCCGGCGCCTTCCAGAACGAGAGCTTCATCTACATGGCCTACACCACGCAGGCCATGTACGAGGCGATCTCACCAGGCGAGAGAAAAGGTCAGTCGGCAGATGCGGCGGTTATCGGGGCGGCTTCAACCGCGCTGATGAACTACTTCCCGAGCCAGGCGACGGCAATCGCGGCGCTGCGGCAGGAAGCCCTCGGCGCCCTGCCAGACAATCAGGCGACCAAGGTCGGCCTCCGCTACGGCGACCGGACCGCGGAGAAGCTGATCGCGGCACGCGAGGGCGACGGGCTGCAGACGCCGATCGCATCGACTTCGACGTTCCCCAAACTCACGCCAGGCCCAGGGGTGTGGCGGCTCACGCCAACTGCCTTCGCAGCGCCGCAAACGCCGTGGGTCGGGGATGTCCGGCCGTTCGTCCTTGAATCGGCGGACCAGTTCCTCCCGCCGCCGCCACCATCGCTGCAGAGCAGCACATGGGTGACTGATTTCAACGAGGTAAAAATGCACGGGTCGAGCACGAACCCGAACGCGACCGAGAGATCGACGGCGATGTTCTGGACGGCGAACGTGGTCCGCCAGTACAACCGTCTCGCCCGTGACGTCGCGGCCGCACAGGGGTCGAGCCTCGTCGATACAGCCCGGCTCATGGCCATGGTGAACGTTGTCGCGGCCGACGGCGGGATCTCTGTAATGCACGCGAAGTACCACTACCTCTTCTGGCGGCCGGTCACTGCGATCAACGGATCGCTTGACGCCACCGCGGTCACAAACGACGGCTTCGGCCCGGTGCCGGGCTTCAACGACGGCAACGCGGCGACAGTTGAGCAGGCCGGCTGGCGGCCGTTGGTCGCAACTCCGAACCATCCCGAGTACCCCTCGGCGCATAACACGGTGACGTCGGGCCAGGCGGAAGTGTTTAGCCACTTCCTCGGCACCGACGCGATCAACGTGGACATCCACGGGTTCGACCCGACTGGGCCTGCCGGGAACCTGGACGCCGTCCACCACTTCGCGACGGCGGCCGATCTGCGGGCCGAGATCGAGAACGCCCGCGTGTGGGGTGGAATCCATTACCGCTTCTCCGACGTGGCGGGCTTGTATCTCGGGGAGCAGGTCGCCGACTACGACCTATCCCACGCCTTCTCCGGCAACGGCGACAAGTGAGCCGAGGTGCCCTGGCCGGGGCTCACGTCCCGGCCAGGGCCGGATGATGCGTTACTCGGCGCTCGACGACTAAGGGCGCTCGAGGGACATTCCTGCACACTCGGGCAGCCAGGCGGAATGTCACGAGACGAGGTGCGACTTGGGCCGGGCGAGCTGAACTACTTGCGCACAGAACGCACTTGTTCGTCGACCGCGTCTGCCCACGCCCGCGCTGCGGCATCAACGTCTGCATCCACGTCGGATGGACACTCCCTCGCGTAACAGCGGACATGAACCTCGGTCACGAGGTTGTCGCGCCGCCAGTGGTACGTCACTTGTCTGCCGTTGCCATGCGCCCAGAGACGCCATGCCTCGTCTCCGGGGCCGTCGAGCTTCTCCGCCCTCACCACGACTCCGTACTTCGCGCCGTATGCGCGTGAGAGGTCGTTGGACGCCAGGAATCCCACGTGCGCGTCGGCAGCGCTCTCGAAGACGTCGACGACGAGGTTTGCGAGCTTGTTGTTGTCCGCCCAGCGGTTGCCCGAGCTCCAGTCGTCAGGCCGGTCGATATCAGCCGTCCTGCGTAGGTACTCGGCGAGGATCGGATCTCGCGCGGCGAGCTCCTCCAGCGACTGCGACGGCGGCTGCCCCTCAGGCGTCTGCGGCCAGGGGGGCCATCCAGGCGTTCGCGGTGCCACATTCGCCAGACGCTCTGCATCCGCAGCTTTGTACGTCCCATCGGGCTCGTTGCCTCCGCTGCAGCCGACAAGAGTGACCGCCACGAGAGACGCTGCAATCCCCCACTGTGATTTCGTCACGAGGCGACACTCTCACTGAGCAGTCTCTGGCAGGCAACCCCGCCCGAGAGGACGTCAAGGGACATTCGCGCACACTCGGGCAGTCCGCAGAGCCATCGCTCGGCCGCAGTCGAACGTTTGCGGTGGATGACGGCCCGCAGGCACCGGTTGGCGAAACCGCAACATGCCGCGAGCGGCGCGCTCTGCGTGCGCCGCCTGAAGTGCCGATCAGCGCAGCGACTTGAATGCAGCTCGTATCTCGGTGGCGAAGAGCAGCGGCTCTTCCCACGCGGCGAAGTGGCCGCCGTCTTCGACCTCGTTGAAGTAGACGACGTTCGGGTAGCTCGCCTCGACCCAGCTGCGGGGCGTCCGCCAGATCTCGCCCGGGAACGTCGTGAAGCCGAACGGGATCGCCGGTGGCGGTAGTGGCTTACCGCCCGCGGCCGGGGCGTCGGGCCCATAGGCCTCCCAGTACGAGCGCGCCGCGGAGGCGCCGGTGCCCGTGAGCCAGTACAGCGTGATGTTGTCGAGGATGTGGTCGCGCGTGAGGTTGCCCGAGGGCTGCCCGTCGACGAAGGCGCGCGCGATCTTGTAGTAGGCGTCCGTGTCGTGGTCGATCATCCAGGCCGCGAGCGCGACCGGCGAGTCGAGCAGCGCGTAGCCGATCGTCTGCGGTCGGGTGGCCATCTCGACGAAGTAGCCGTTTCCGGACTGCCCGAAGGTGGCGATCTGCGCGGCCGCCGCGCGTTCCTCGTCCGTGTCCGTCGGCATGGTGCCGCCTAGCGCTGGCACGAGCAGGTTCGTGTGGAGACCGACTAGGCCCTCGGGTGCCTGGCGGCCCATGGCATCGGCGACGCCGGCGCCGACGTCGCCGCCCTGGGCCACGTAGCGGGCGTAGCCGAGTCGGCGCATGAGCTCGGCCCAGGCCCGTGCCGTCCGGCCCAGATCCCAGCCGATCTCGACCGGCTCGGCCGAGAAGCCGTACCCGGGCAGGGAGGGCAGAACGAGATGGAAGGCATCTTCGGCGCTACCGCCGTACGCGGTCGGGTCGGTCAGCGCGCCGACTGAGTCGAGCAGCTCGACAACGGAACCGGGCCAGCCGTGCGTCATGATCAGCGGCAGCGCGTCCTCGTGCTCGGACTTGACATGGATGAAGTGGATGTCCACGCCGTCGATCTCGGTCGTGAACTGCGGCAGCGCGTTCAGCTTCGCCTCCGCCCTCCGCCAGTCGTAGTCGGTTTCCCAGTAACGGGCGAGCTCCTTGATCGTCGCCAACTGCACGCCTTGCGACCGATCTGTGACCAGCTCGCGCGAGGGCCAGCGCGCTCCAGCGATGCGGTCGCGCAGCTCGGCGAGCTGCTCTTCCGGAATGTCGAGGTGGAATGAACGGACACCGGTTGCGGTCTGGACGGTGGTGCTCATGAGGAACCTCCCTTGGGACGGCGTCGCCTTGTTCGGGGGCCGTTGCGGTTATCTCCTTCGGTCCGTTGACTTCACGACCGTACTCCGTTCGGTCCGGGCTAAGCAACTATCGTCACCAGTCGACACATCAGTGCCCTCACCCTCCCCCGCGCGGCTCAAGCCTTGCGTGCGCGCGTGTCCAACGCACGCGCGCACGCGAGGCAAGCGGATTCAGCGAGCCGCGAACGGAATCCTCGGAAATGTCAGGTTCGACGAAAACGGTGACCCGGTCGAGGCGCCCATCACCATCTACCGCTACGTCGGGCCTTCGGGCGGACCCACCGGCTTTGTCGCCAACCGGGTCGTCATGGCCCGAGCTGCAGCGCGTCGCTGACAGCCTTCGTAGAGTTCCACGGGACGCTCCCGCCCGCCCAAGAGACATTCCCGCACGCTGGCCCATGGAGCAGTTCTCTCTCTCGCGTTACGTCCCAAGGACGGACATCATCGAGGCGGGCGTTCGGGCGTACGATCTCGCGAACCGGGTCCGGTGACGGCTCGGCCCTCGACATGGAGGAGGCGCATGCCCACCGACCCGCACCTCGACGTGTCTGAGGCCGTGCGCGTACAGATCCTCGCGACCGAGCATTGGAGCCTGCTCGCGGCGAGGAACATCACATACGGCGCGATCTACAGCCGGGCCACCATCTTCCTGACCGTCGTGTCCGCGGCCGTCGTTGCGTTGGCCCTTGCTGCCGAGGCGACCGAGTTCGGCGACCGTTTCTACGTGTTCGCACTCCTCGTTCTGCCGGTTGCGTTCTTCATCGGGGTGGGGACATACATCCGCCTCGTCGACGCCCGGATCGAGGACTTCTGGCTCCTGTCCGGCCTGAATCGTCTCCGTCACGCCTATCTCGAGATCGCGCCGGGGCTCGAGCCGTATTTCGTGACGGGCCATCACGACGACGAGCGAGGCCTGTCCGAGACGTACGGCCCAGGCACGGAGAACCGGGTCCTCCGCCTGATTGCCAGCACGTCCACGGTCGTCGGGGTGATCGACGCCGTTCTCGCCGGGGTCGTCGGGGGCCTCGTCGCAAAGGTCGTGGGCGCAGGATCCGAGCTGAGCCTGCTCATCGGCGCAGTGGTGACTTCAGTGGTCGTCGCGCTGCTTGTCCGACGCCGACAGGCGCATCATTGCGCGCGGGCGTCGCAGGCTCGAACCCCGCTTCGCCCGATCGGCGGAAGCCGGACGCATGCACGAACAGCAGGAGCCACCGTCCTCTCCGCGCGCGGACGTGCCCCAGAGCGTGCGTGCCCAGATCCTCGCGACCGAGCATTGGAGCCTGCTCGCGGCGAGGGACGTCACCTACCGCGCGGTCTTCAGTCGGGCCGCCATCTTCCTGACGGTCGTGTCCGCGAGCGTCGTTGCGTTGGCGCCTGGTCGCTCGTGCGACCGAGTTCGGCGACGGTTTCACCGCGTTTGCACTCCTCGTTCTGCCGGTCGCTCTCTTCGTCGGGGTGGCGACATACATCCGCCTCATCGAAGCCCGGATCGACGACTTCTGGCTCCTTTCCGGCATGAATCGCATCCGTCACGCCTATCTCGAGATCTCGCCGGGGCTCGAGCCGTATTTCGTTACGGGCCACCACGACGACGAGCAGGGTCTGGACGAGACGTATGGCCCGGGCAGCGGGAGCCGGTCCTACCGCCTGATCGGCGAGACTTCCACGCTCGTCGCGGTGATCGACGCAGCTCTAGCCGGGGTCGTCGTGGGGCTCGTCGCAAACGCTGCGGGCGCAGGATCCGAGCTGAGCCTCTTCATCGGTGCAGTCGTGACGACGGTGCTCGTCGTAGCGCTGGTCAACACGAGCAGGCGCCTCATCGAACGTGGGCGTCGGTTGCTCGAGCCCCGCTTCGCACGATAGGTCGAAGACGATACGACGACGACGGGGGCCTAACGATAGGCGTCCGGCTAGTAGATGTGCAGCTTGTCCAGCAGCGCGAGCGGGTCGTCGAGCGACTCGAACAGATCCTTGTTGTGCTTGATCATCTTGCTGCGCATATAGACCCGAAGCCACTGCTTGTAGATATAGAACTCATAGCGGTCGAGCATCTCTCGTAGCGTCAGGTCCCGTTGCGCGATGAGCCCAGCGAGGAACATCGCACACTCGAAGCCGAGCGAGATCGACTGAAAGTACGGCGAGCCTATGGCCGAGTCACCGGCGAGGAACACCGGTGAACTGGCGAACGGATGGTCACTCGGCCCGCGCTGTCGAGCCACTGCCGGTTCGTCGCATTGCGCGCGCGGTAGAGATCCAGTGGTATCCGGACGATCTCGAGGTCGCCGAGTACCTCCCCGTGTGTTTCCTCCTTGATCTTGTCGATGAACCTGTCCATCGACTCGGCGACATCGGGAACGTTGCTCCGAAGCCACTCACCGTCGAAGTCGGGATGGCATCGCCTCGTACTCCTCGGCGCTGATGTTGACGATGCCCGTGACGTGGCTGACGCTGCCGTCGTAGTGCGTGCGGTGCACCATCGGGATGAACTTGTACTGCGCGTTCTCGATGTTCTTGTAGTACTTGCAGTGCTCGTCGCAGTCGTACGGCTGTCCGTACAGGAAGGTGATGACGAGCGCGTACTCAAGCCGGACCTTGACCGTGTTCGCCCCTTCGGTCACCTGCCCGGAGCCGGGAACGAGGTGATCTCGAAGCAGGGACCTGCTGCCGGTGGCGTCGATGAGGACGTCTCCCGGTTGGAGCATCGCCATCGCTTCCTCCGCAGTCATGACCGCAGCGGTGCGCTCCACCTCGTTTTCCCGGCGCGCATCAATCAGATCGCTGAGTGAGCGCTCGATGGAGTTGAGTGGGCAGAACCCCAGCACCCAGTCCTGCAGGAGTGCGCGCAGGTCCGGAGCAGTCGACTGCCTGAACGCGAGCCCCTGCTCGAGCTCGGCCGGATCGAAGATGGCCTCGACGCTGTCTCCGTCGATCGCGTCGGCTCGGTAGCTCTCCAGTGAATCCGCCACGAGGTAGGGCGCGAGCTGGACCATGCGCGTTCGCGTGTACTCGCGCCGCTTCTCGTAGAGGCGCACGGAGAACCCCTCCACCGGCTGGAGCAATGCCGTGAGCATCAGACCCACGGGTCCTGCGCCGACAACGTTCACCTGCATCCTGGCGCTGAGTCTCTCAAAGCCGTGGGGTGAGATGGAGCTGCCCGTTCGCGCCCCTCGTTGCTTGAGCAGCGTCGACCGGGGCGACGAGGACTGAGAACCGACGCTTGCTAGGGATCGTGGCGACCGTGCTAGAAAACGGGAAGACCCGCCGAAGCGGGCCTCCGCGACTGCGCTCACAAGGTTTCAGCGGCGCCTGACTTGCCTACTTTTCGACGTACGCAGTGATCGGTTGTACGACACCGTGGTTTTCCATGGCGGCTAGGACTTCAGGCGGCGGGGAGGCCAGCATCCCCTGCATGGCTGCAACATCGGAAACGTCGGCTGTGATTGCGACGTTGGTGCTCCCGTCGGCGGCAACGTAGTCCGTCACGTTGCTGCCCGTACCCGATTCGACGGCAGCGGCACGTTCTGCCTTCCCCCGCAGCCAGCGGTCGATGTCTTCAACGGCGTGTGTGATGACGACTTTGGGCATGAGGACTCCCTTCGTGTCGCAGTCTGCGACCTAGGTAGGGGCGACCGTACTACACCAGCGGCGACTTTTGAGAGGGCGCGACGAACCACGTCGCTCAAGGGACATTCTCGCACTCTCGGGCAGCCCTCCGCGCTCTCACCCGAGCGCGCGACTGGCAGGATGCCGCGGTGGATGAGTCCGAGAAGGGGTATCTCATGCGATACGCGCTGCTGACCTACAACCCGCCCGGCGGGCGCGAGATCTGGGCCGCCATGACAGAGCGCGAGCGGCAGGCGGAAGAGGAAGAGTACGTTCGGCTCGTGAAGGCGATGCACGACAGCAACGCTTACGTTGAGGCAAGCGAGTTCGACCCCTCGATCGGCCCCCGGACGGTGCGTGTTCGGGGTGGTGAAAGGTCGGTGAGCGATGGTCCTGCTGTCCAGGGCGAAGAATTGCTCACGGGCTATTTCCTGATCGAGGTGGAGTCAGAGGAGGTAGCGATCGCCTGGGCAGGGAAGATCCCGAACGCGCGCAACGGATCAGTCGAGGTGCGACGCGTTGACGAAGGCGAGCTTGCTGACCGGATGGCCGCCGTCACCGCTGACTAGCCGGCTAGGGCAAGGCGTACTCAGGGGTCATTCCGGAACACTGGCGCAACCGAGATTCCCGTCGCTAGACGTAGGCCCGCGAAGTCGGAGATAGTGCCGTCGAGCTGTCGCTCGCCCATGTCGAATCCGCTCGCACTTGACAACCTCGGCGCAACCGCGCTCGTGTTCGGTCCGCTCGTCGGGTCCGTATTGGCGGAGAATCGCGAGCACGCTCGCGCAGGCGAGCCGCTGCTGCTCCGGATGTGGGACGAGGACGGTGCGCGGCTGCGTGCCGTCGCCGCTCTTGCGGCGCGCTAGCATCGCCGCATAGGCGCCTTGCGTGAGCCGGTCCCGTTCGAGATCTACAAAGCGGGCGTCTACTTGCACGGCACGAAGGCGGCCCTCTCGGTGGGCGATCTGCTGGTCTCAGGCCGCGAATCGAACTTCGAGACCGGCCGGCTGATGAAGCACCTCTATTTCACCGCAACGCTCGACGCCGCGGTCTGGGGCGCTGAGCTCGCCAGCGGTGAGGGCCGAGGGCGCATCTATATCGTGGAGCCAACCGGGGAGTTCGAGGACGACCCGAACCTGACGGACAAGAAGTTCCCCGGGAATCCAACGCGGTCCTTCCGCAGCCGCGACCCGTTGCGCGTTGTTGGCGAGCTTGTCGACTGGGTCGGTCATTCGCCCGAGAAGCTCGACGCCATGCGAGCCTCACTCGACGCATTGCAACGCAACAAGACGGCGCAGATCGAGGACTGAGTTGTGGGTGGTCGCCCGTCAGGCTCCACGGTGACATTCGTGAACGGTGGCCCACGCGGAGGTCTCTCCACGTACGGCGCGCGTAGAGTCCCTGACCACAGCCGGTGAACGGAGATCCATGAGCGAATACGCGATCAAACCACTCGACGCATCGACGTGGGATGCCTTTGCGCGCCTCGCCGAGAAGCACAAGGGCATGGGCTTCGGCGGGTGCTGGTGTACGTGGTTCCACTCGCGGGTGGGCAGGCCCGAGGGCGAGAAGGGCCGTCCCTGGAAGGAGCGTCTCGTCCGCGAGGGAGCCGCTCACGCAGCCCTCGTGTTCGACGGCGACTCTGCGGTGGCTTGGTGTCAGTACGGCTCTCCAGACGAGCTCCCGAACATCCACCACCGAAAGGACTACGAGGCGAGCCGCGCGGAGGAGCTACCCGACTACCGCCTCACGTGCATCTTCGTGGACAGGGATTATCGACGTAAGGGTGTCGCAGGCGTGGCACTTCGCGGTGCCCTCGAGCTGATCGCAGAGGCTGGCGGAGGCAGCGTGGAGGGCTATCCGCAGGACACACAGGGCAAGAAGATCTCGGCCTCGTTTCTCTACAACACGACCCGTAGCCTCTACGAGCAGACCGGCTTCTCGTACCTGCGGCCCAAGGGCAAGAACCACTGCGTAATGCGCAGGACGGTGTCACCCGCCAAAGGCATCTGAGGCGGTCCCGTCCGGTTGTCGCGGACGCATTAGCCCAAGCGGCATTCCCGCACACAGACTCGTTGAGCTGAGCTCGGCCCGGCTGGACAGAACATGTGTTACGCGGATGCAATCACGGACTCACCGCCGAGGAGCATGGGCCTATGCCTGGCTCGAACCCGCGACGCGCTTTATGGAAGCTGTAGTCGGTAAACACTGAGACCGCGCTTTCCGTTGGCGTCGAGGTTGCGCAAGCTGATGGTCCCGCGAGCGTTTGCATACCTTCCGGTACCGCCGAGCACCCGGAACGTGCTTTCCGTCTTCGCAAAGTTCACGGCGCCGACCCCACGGATCGTCCCTCCGGGAACAGAGGTCGTGGACTTCACAGAGGCCGTGCCGAATGGCGCGATGACGATAGTGGTGATCCAGGTGTCGCGTCCGACGATTGCGCCCTTCGGCCGGCCAAACTGTACGACGGCGTTGCGTAGCGTCGAGGTTTCGCGCAGGACATCTCCCTTGCTCGGATATGCCTTCGGTGCGTGGTCGATGAGAAACCGAGAGCTCGCCGGCGTCACAACCAGACGAATCGTCA
Organism: uncultured Gaiellaceae bacterium; assembly: GCA_963846995.1. Classification (GTDB taxonomy): domain Bacteria; phylum Actinomycetota; class Thermoleophilia; order Gaiellales; family Gaiellaceae; genus GMQP-bins7. Next base: position 171,039 of record CAWJYD010000009.1, read on the forward strand.
ACGCGGCCGTCGCATTCTGTCGGCCCGCCTGCGCGGGCAGGGCGGTTAAGAGGAAGCCGAGCATGAATATGACCGCCCATCGCATGTGACGAACTCTAAGCGGGCGACAACAGCAGCTTTACCGTAAGCACGCTGAGAGGAACCGTCTCGAGCTGAACAGGCGACTACGATCGCGTTCGTGACGCACGACGCGTTTCTCTTTCTCACGACCTTCCTTGCGAGTGGCGTCGAGGCTGTCGAGGCGCTGACGATCGTCCTCGCCGTCGGAGTCGTACGAGGCTGGCGCTCGCCGTTGATCGGCGTCGGCGTAGCGGCGCTCGCGCTGGCAGTGATCGTGGCGGTGCTCGGCCCTGCCCTTCGCCTGTTGCCGATCGACACGCTCCGCCTCGTGGTCGGCGCGCTTCTCCTCGTCTTCGGCCTGCAGTGGCTCCGCAAGGCGATCCTGCGCTCGAGCGGCTACAAGGAGCTGCACGACGAAGCCGCCGCTTTCGCTGCCGAGCGCGAGCAGGCGTCCAATGCGTCGCCCGCCACGTCGACGGGCATGGACTGGTACTCGTTCACGGTCGCGTTCAAAGGCGTCTTGCTCGAGGGGCTCGAGGTGGTCTTCATCGTCGTCACGTTCGGCGCAACACAGGGACGGGTTCCGTTGGCTGCAGCAGCCGCCGTCGTAGCCGTCGTGCTTGTCATTGCCGTCGGGCTCGTTGTTCGGGCGCCGCTCGAGCGCGTCCCCGAGAACACGATCAAGTTCGCGGTGGGCCTTCTGCTCACGAGCTTCGGCGTGTTTTGGGCCGGCGAGGGTGCTGGTGTGAGTTGGCCCGGCGGCGACCTTGCGATCCTGGGCATCCTCGCCTTCCTCGGGCTTCTGTCCTTCGCGCTCGTCCACCAGCTCCGCCACCAGCGCGTCACCGCTCGAACGGCCGTGGGCACGTGAGGTACGTCCGTGCGTTCATCGCTTTCTGGTGGGACTTCGTCGTGGGCGACGATTGGCGCGTGGCGGTCGGCGTTGCGCTGGGGCTTGGACTTGCCGCTTTCCTCGCGCACAGGGGCTTCGCAGCCTGGTGGGTCCTTCCCGCGACCGTCGCCGTCGTGCTCGCAGCCTCGCTTCGCCGCGCGACTCGGAGTACGGAGTAAGGACGACAGCGGCCGGCATTCCGGCGCGAGCGCGGTCGTAGCCGGAGTCGAGGGCTTTCTTACGCCTAGCGCCGCATCGCGAGCAGGAGCACGAGAAGCGTGACGGCGAAAAAGGCGCCCGCCGCAAGCCACACGCCCGTCATCGCCGAGCGATTGGCCCTAGGAGGCAGTGACGAATTCGTACGGCTTCGGCCAGCCTCCGTCGCGTTGCACTGCGACGGGGATGACGCTGACGATCGTCTTGCCCGCCCGGTGAACGTCGATCCTCATGACGATCCATTCCCGACCACCTCTTGTGAGACGGTCGCCCTTGGAAGGCACGGACCCGGCATAGATCTCTGCGTCCCCGTTCGGGAAGCGGATCACGAGTACCTCTTGAGACAATCGTCGCTCCCCCGTCGGGCTCCACTTCATTCCCGTGGCCGGCGTCCCGCAAACGGTGCGAGGGTGGGGAAAACACGCCGTCAGGTGTCGCGTCTTACGAGAAGAACGGCTGCGAGGCCGAGCACGAGCGCGCAGTAGCCGACGAAGAGGACGGCGCCCGGAAGGGGCGAGAACGAATGGGCGTCGTGCGTGAGCGAGAAGAGCTGCCGCCCCGCCTCGCTCGGCAGGTACTTCGTGATGGCGTCGTTCCAGCTCGCCGGCAGGATGTTCATCAGCGGCGGGAGGACGAAGAAGATCCCGGCGAAGGTGGCGATCCCGCCGGCGGTGTTCCGGACGATCGCGCCGATCCCGAGCGCGAAGATCCCGACCAGCACGAGGTAGACCGCTCCGCCGATCACGGAACGAGCGACTCCTGGATGCGAGAACGAGATCTCGAGGATGCCTTTCCGGGAGAGGATCGCCTGACTCGCGAAGAAGGCGACCAGTACCGAGGGAAGCATGAGCGCCAACACGAGCGCCGCGAAGACGCCGGTCTTCGCCCACAGCACCGGAAGTCGTTTCGGCACCGCGCTGAAGCTCGCCCGGATCATTCCCGTCGAGTACTCGCCCGTGATGATGAGCACGCCCAGCACCGCGATCGCGAGCTGAGAGACGTTCACACCGGCCAGAGCGATGTCGAGCGGGTTGCGATCGGCCCGCTCGCCGGGACTCATCGAGTCCCAGTGGGACGCGGTCACCGCGGCGAAGAGGATCGGAAACGCGATCGTGAGGAAGACGGCGGCCGCGAGCGACCAGCGCGTCGAGCGCAGGGAATGCAGCTTCGTCCACTCCGAGCGCGCGACCCGCATTTGCGTGACGCGGCCCGTGTGCGCCGCTCCCGGTAGGCGGCCAGCTTTCGCCATTACGCTCATGCGGCCTCCACGCCGGCGAGCTCGGCCGCTTTGAACTCGACGTCCTCGTGCGTGAGATCCATGAACGCTTCCTCGAGCGATGCCTGCTGCGGGGTCAATTCGTGGATCGCCAGGCCATGCGCGGCCGCTGCATCACCGATTTGTGCCGCCGTGAGCCCCTGCACCTCGAGCAGTTCCGGCTCGAGCGCGGTGATCGTCACGCCAGGCTTCGCAAGGAGCGTCTCCAGCTCGCCCGCGCGCGGCGAGCGAACCCGAACGAGGTTCGTTGAGGCCCGGCTCAGGAACTCCTGCGTGCTCGCGTCGGCGATCAGGCGGCCGCGGCCGATGACGATCAGGTGGTCGGCGGTGAGCGCCATCTCGCTCATCAGATGCGAGGACACGAAGACCGTGCGACCCTCGGCAGCAAGTCCCTTCAGGAGGTTCCGCATCCAGCGGATGCCCTCCGGATCGAGGCCGTTCACGGGCTCGTCGAGCATGATCGTCTCCGGATCGCCCAGGAGCGCCGCTGCAATGCCGAGCCTCTGTCCCATTCCCAGCGAGAACTGCCCCGCGCGCTTGCGAGCGACGTCGTGCAATCCGACGAGATCCACCAACTCGTCGACCCGACTGCGCGGAATCCCGTGTGTCTGAGCGAGCGCGAGAAGGTGGTTGGACGCCGAGCGGCCCGTGTGCACCGAGCGCGCCTCGAGCAACGCTCCTACCTCGTGCAGCGGCGCAGCGTGGTCGCGGTAGTGCCTTCCGTTGACCGTCACGTCGCCGGCTGTCGGCGCGTCGAGCCCGAGGATCAGGCGCATCGTCGTCGACTTGCCGGAACCGTTCGGCCCGAGGAAGCCCGTCACGATTCCGGGTCGAACCGAGAACGAGAGGCCGTCGACGGCGCGCTTGTCGCCGTAGTCCTTCGTGAGTGCGTTCGCCTCGATCATGTGAGCAATCCAAGCATCGCCGCCTGAGAGGCTTCTGAGCGCGGCCCGTTCACGTTAGGTTGACGACGCTCCCAACGCCGACCACCGCCGCTGCGAGAAATGCGGTCGCGCCGAGCGAGAGTGCCGTCAAGCGCCGCGCGCTCGGTCCGGGAAACGCGAGGAGCAAGCCACCGGCTATCCCCGCCGCCAGAGCGGCGGCAGTCTCGACCGCGTTCACTGCGATACCCGCGGCGAGCGCATGCGTGGCGTCGACCCCGCGCTGGTGCAGGACGATCGCGACTGCACCGCTCGTCACCCCGATCCCGGCCGGACTGAGAGACGCGAACGCGGTCACTGCGAGTGCGGGCACGATCACGAGAGCAGCCGAGACCGGGGCCGCGACGCCCACCGCCGCCGCCACCGCCGCGATCGCCACGAGCCGAGCGACGATCGAGCCTGCAAGCCAGGCAAATAGGCGCAGCGCGCCGCCGGGGGAGCTGCCGAGGGCGCGGAAGACGTCGAGGAGACGAGAGAGCCGTCCCGCACCCGGCTGCCTGCGGCGGCCCCACGCGCAGAGGGCCGCGGCTGCGCACCCCGCCGCTGCCAGCACGAGCGCAGTCCATGCCGGCAGCACCCCGCTTCCAGCTGCGACGAGGACGAGGGCGGAAAGCAGCAGCGCGCGCGCTGCTCCGACCGCGGCCGGAACGCCGCTCGCAACCCACACGCGGTCGTCGCCGGTCAGCGAGCGCGAGAACAGGACGACCCGGGTCGCGCCTCCCAGGTGACCCGGAAGGAGGGAGTTCACGAGCGAGCCCGCTCCGTATCGTGCGCCTGCTTCGAGCCGTCCGATGTTGCCGCCGCACAGGCTGAACGCGCAGCGCCACGCACTCGCCGAGCACGCGAGCCCGAGGGCGAAGGAGCAGCCTCCTGCCCACAGCCACAGGGGCTGGGCGGCGGAAACCGCGGATATCGCTGACGCGAGCGGCAGCCGGCCGAGCTTCAGGATCGCGACGGCCGATCCCAGTCCGACGAACGCGAGCGCGATGCCGGGGAGTAGCGAGGTACCAGCCCATGGACGCCATCGCCTCATCGCCCAAGGATCGTCGCCCCGACCTGAACATGGCCTGACCGCACGACGCGATCGGGCATCGGCTTGAGGGCGGGGCGTCTATCGGAGAATTCCCGTATGTCCGAGCGAGTAGCGGCCCGGTTGCGGCCACACGCAGAGACCGTGGGGACCGGCTCCGACGGGAATCTTGGCGAGGAGCTTGCCGCTTGCAGTATTCATCGCGTAGACGACACGGTCATAGCGTCCGGAGAGCCAGAGCACTTTCCCGTCGGCTGAGACGTTGCCCATGTCGGGGCTGCCTCCGCCCGGGAGCCACCACTTCTCGAGCACCCTCCGCGTGCGGAAGCTGATCACCGAGATCGAGCCCTCGTCGCGGTTGGTTGCGTACAAGAGACGCGCGTCACGGCTCGGGTAGAGACCGTGCACACCCTTGCCGGTCGCGAGAAAACCCGTGACCCTGAGCCGGCGAGCGTCGACCTCCCAGAGTCCGTTCGCGTGCATGTCGGCGACATAGAAGATCTTGCCGTCGGGTGCGAGCTTCACGTCCTGTGGCATTCCGCGACGTCCGTCGGGGAGCGTGAGGCGCCCGACGACCTTCTCGCGCCGGACGTCGACCTTGAGCAACTGGCCGGAGAACTCGCAGCTCGCGAGCAGATAGCTGCCGCTGGCCGAGAAGTCCATGTGATCCACTCCGGCGCAGGGGACGCGAAGCGCGTGGCGCAGGCGGAAGCTGTGCGGGTCGCGAAAGTCGAGCCGGTGCAGGCGCTCGGCGACGACGATCGCCCGGCGCCCGTCTGGCGTGAAGTACATGTTGTAGGGGTCCTCGACGCGAATCGGTCGTCCTGGCTTGCCCGTGCGTGGGTCGATGGGCGTGAGGCTGTTGCCACGGTCGTTGGTCACGTAGATCGTCTTGAGGTCGTAGGCCGGGACCACGTGTTGAGGAAGTGCGCCCACCGAGAAGTGCTCGACCACCTTGTAGGTGTGCGGATCGATGACGTCGACGGTGTTGCTGTCCGAGTTCGGGACGTAGACCAATGAGCGAGCGCGTCTGGCTGCTCCGGTGAGCTGGTTGGGAGCGTCCGCGGCGTAGACGTTGAGTGCGCGCAGCCGACGGGCGCCTCGGGTCGACCGTTGCGATGCCGGCCCGGCTGTGAGCTCGTACACCGAAGCCTCGGTGCCGCTTCTGCTGCGACCCCCGGCGACGAGGATGCTGTCGCCGGTCGTCGTCGCCGCGCTGTCGGAGAGGGCGGTCGGGAGATGGCCGCCGGCCCGAATTCGTCGTCTGCCGACGTCGATCGCAATGACGTCGTTCGTGGGAGTGCCCACGGTCGCGCCACGACCACCGATGACGTAGACGATGTCTCCAAGGGCTGCGGCAGCCGCGTGGGTCGTCGGCGCCGGTAGCCGGCCGATCCGCGTCACGCGGCCACTCTTCGGCGAGTATTCGAACACCGAGTCGCTCGCCGTGCCGTTCTCCAAGGAGCCACCGGCAATGATCAGTCGGCCGTCGGCAGCGGCGACCGCGGCGTAGCGAGTTGCCGCCGGGAGGCGCGCCATGACTCGGGCCGGGCCGCCGCGGTGCCAGGCGACGATCGTGTCGAGCCAGCGGCTCCCGGTGTATCCGCCGACGACGTAGGCGGTGTTCCCGATCGCGGCAGCCGACTGGTCGGAGCTCGGTGCGGGTAGGCGGCCGTCTGAGGTAACAGTGCCGGTCGTCGGATCGACCCGAACGATCCCGTCGAGCTGGCGTACGCCGTTGCCGCCCCCGAAGAGGTAGACCGCATGGCCGAGGGCCACGGCGGCGGCGTCATGCAGTGCAGCCGGGAGACGCCCGATCGGATGCCCGCCGGCACTCGTGGCGAGCTCGAACTCATCGGTGGACGTGTCGCTCGCAGTCAAGCCGCCGAGGAGCAGAGCGTGCGTTGCGTCGACGGCGGCAGATGCTTCGTCCTGAACCGGCTCGTTCAGCGTTCCCGTGCGGCGCACGAGCACCCTGGTCGTTGACGAGCGCCCGATCGATTGCTTCGCCGGACGCGACGCGAGGCCCTGGGTGGTCGTCGCGCTCGAACTCGCCTGAGTGGCCTGACGCTGGTTCGACACGAGCCACACGACTACGCCGATCGTGCCCAACGCCGCGGCGGTGCCTACGATCAGCCGACGAGTGCTGCTCGTCAACCTGCGACGCCGTCGAGCGGCCGCACCGATCTGCGTGTCGTCGAGGACGAACGCATGGGCACAGCGTTCCCCGCGCCTCCTGACCGCGGCCTGAATGCGTTGCGAAGGCGGCGAGCGCCCAGTGGTCGGCGAAGAGTGCGCCGACGCGCCGCGCGCACGGAGCCTTGAGTGCGCGGGAGCTACGCGAGCACGTGCCGACGGTCAGACAAGACCCGCGAGAGCTCGGGCGCTGATCGAGCCGCCAAAGACCAAGAGGATCGCGGTGATGATGGCCCGGTTGTGGACCGTGAGCCACGCGCGCATGCGATCAAGAAAGGCGGCCGAGCGCCCGGGTGCGAATGTGCCGAGGGCTGCGACTCCTGCGACGGAGGAGGATCCAAGGACGACGAAGAGCGCGGCAAGCGCTGCCGTCGCTTCCGCGCTTGCGTCCGCTCGAAGAATCTCTCCCGCTGCCGCGATCACCAGTGGATACGTGGCCGAATAGATGCCGAGCGCGAATGCACCGACGTACGAGATGTTCTCGATCGCGCGCAGCCACCTGGGCGTCTCCTGCGCCGTAACGGGGCCGATGCGAGGAGCCGCTCGTCTTGCCTGTAGTAAACGCGCGAATCCCAGTGCCAAGAGAGCGAGACCGACGACGAGCTCCACAATCGCGGCCGCAGTCGACGCGCTCTGAGATCCCGACTCGAAGATCCCGCCAAGGCCGGCGAGGATGACCGTGAGGACGACCGTGATCGCTGCAATCCATGCCGCTACATATGTCCACGCGATGCCGTGCCCGCGCCTTGCGTCCAAGAGCAGGACAGCGATCATGATGCCCCACGGATTCGCGGCGCAGCCAAGCCCCAGGAAGATCACGCTGACGGTCTCGGCGTTCACGGACTGGCTCGGTGCGACATCGGACGAGCGTATCCGGCAGTTCACCGGGGTCGCTCGCCGCTACAGGTGGCTCAACGCAACTCGCAGCGATTCGCCCTCGCTTCGGGCGAGGGCGATGCTCGCCCAGACGATCCAGATGAACCAGAGGAGGACGGCGTTCTCGGCGAGACCCGCACCCGGATTTCCTCACTAGTCGCCCGCGGTCAGCGTCCTGCTCACGGTGGGTGGCATGTTCCTTGGCATCGGAGCCGCTCACCACGAACTGCAACACTCGTCACACGAAGTCACGCCCCCCGAAGTGACGGAGAGACCGGAAATCGCGCGAGGAAGCCGATCTCCCGCTGACGAAGCGCGACAGAACCCATGAGAGGGCTGGGTTGGCGATCGCAAACTTTGGCTCAACTTTTGCCTACTCAGTCCTCGTCGGGCGCCGTGGCCTCGCCTGCATCAAGGGTTGCGAACAGAAGCCCTCAGAGGATCCTTCGCCGCAGACGTGCGCGGCGCGAGCCGGTCGCCCTCCGGGGCACGTAGTACCTTCGTCGCCATGAGCTCGGGGCCGCCCCCGACGAGGACCTTCGCACCCGAGGACGACTGGTTCGTGGAGCCGGGTGGAGGGCGTTCGCGGTCCGCCGACGACGAGGCGGCACTCCGCGAAACGCGGCAACCCGCCCCGGATGAAGGTGACCGGGATCCAGCGCTCCGTGGTCGCGAGGACGCGCGGAGCCCGAGGCTCGTCGGGGGTGCCATCGTCGGCGCAGCGATCCTCCTCGTCGCAGGCGCTCTTGCCGGCGCCGTCGTCTCGCGGTCTCTAACCGGAGGTGTCGAGACGACCACCTCCCTGGTGACGACGACCGCGACGGTCACCACGACGCTGACCACGTCCACCACGCCGACGACCACGACCTCGACGACGCCCACCACTCCCGCGACACTGCCCGAAGGCGTTGTTCTCCGAAGAGGGGCCAAGGGCGCGGAGGTTCAGCAGGTGCAAGAGGCGTTGGTCGCGCTCGGGTACTCGACGACCGTCGACGGCAAGTTCGGGCCGGACACCGCTCAGGCCGTCCAGTCTTTCCAGACTTCCTCGGGCCTCACCAACGACGGCGTCGTCGGTCCGGCGACGCTGTCGGCTCTCTCAGCGGCGATCAGCGGGACGTAACCGCACTTCAGCGCACTCGAAACGCGCCGGTCAGTTCGGATTCCGAAAGCGGACGTGCATGTGGTTCTCGTGGTTCGGGTACGGAATCACGACGTCACGCGGTCCCTGCAGGCCTGTCCGGTACCCCACGAAGATCATGCTCGCGCCGGCGGCGACGAAGCCGTCGAGCAGGTCTTGCGAGAGACGTCGGTCGATCTGCGTCGTCGACGTGGGCGCCTGCAGCCACCCGTCTCGGCGCGGATAGTAGACGTCCACGTCGAGCCCGTTCTGATGCGACACGTGCTGATCCATGACCCCGCCGTCGCGGAGGCTGATGTCCCCGATGACGATGCGCGGAGCCTGCGGGTGCGCCTCCCGGAAGCGAGCAAGCACCTCGATGACCGTCCGGATCGTGTGCTCGTTGCCGTACAGCCTGCCCGGCAGGTTGGGGCGGGAGTCGCTGTTCGGGTTCCACGTGACCCAGTCGGGGCCTTCGAGCGGTAACTGGGTGCCGTCCCGCAGCCGTCCTGCGTAGGGAAGGCCGCTCGAGACACCCCGGTGCCACGCGATCCGGGGCGACTCGGTGGTGCGGCCAACCGGTGCAGTAGGCGGCGAGGCGGGAAGCGCGATCGGGGACTCGAGGCGAAACGGAAGGCTCGGAGGGTCCTCCGGCAGCGGCCGCCCATCCTGCCCCGCCCCGCGCTGCCTCAAGGCCGGCAGCGGGAGCACGACGCTCGACCCGATCACCAGCGCGGCGGCGGGCACCGTGCGCGTGGCGAATCTCCTCTTCCTTGCGGCTTCCGCAGCGAAGCGCCGGCGCCGCGACGCCTCGAGGCCAGTGTCGAAGCGCGGCAGGTCGATCGCTCCGCCGGCGATCGCGGGCGCCCCGAAGCCCTGTGGCCGCTCGCGGAACCACGGCACATCCGCGTCGAACCAGACCTCACCCGGTCGCCACCCCATCTGCGGCGTTCCTTCGAGGAGTGCGTTTCGTGTCCTTCGCCGCGGTACGGAGCCGCGGCGTCTCAAGCTATCGCCTATGAAGGCAACGCCGCGCTGTGACCAAACGTAGCTTGTGGTGCGCCACCCTCGGTCGCTCCGCGACAGGGTCGGCGGAGAGGAGGTCCGCGCGCCGCAAACCGAGCCGCCCGACGCCGCGACTCGCTAGTTGGCTGGATCCGATGAGCTCCTAGTACGCGACAGGATTGGCGACGTGCGCCGGAACCCCCATACGGTGCAGTAGATCCCGAGGAAGAGCTCCCATGTGAGCTCGGGAATCGTCACGAGGCTCTGCCTTGTGGGCTCGTCGAGATTCGATCAGTCCTGCTCGAGCAGACCGAGTGGCGCCGAGCGGAGAGACACTAGACCGACCAGGTCACCCGGCTGTACGTTTCCGCATCCCTCGAAAGAGGGATGCCCTACGGGTGGATCGGCGGCGTCCCAGGTTCTTTGTCGTGCTTCTGTTTCCGGACGGATCCGAGTGTCGATGGGTAACCGAGCTGCCCCAAACTGGCAGCAAACTGCGTTCTCCAAGCGGTCGGAGTTGGAGAGTCCAGGACGTGCTGCAGAGTGGCAGGCTGACCTACACGGTCGCCTGTGGCGAGCGACAATGGACGGATGATCCAGCGACCCACTTGCTAGAGCGCGTTCGTCAGACGGTGTCGCCCGAGCAGAAACGGACGAAAATCCGCTAGCAACGCCAAGGGGGAGCCACCGCCTTGCCTAGCGTCTCCGACGTGCACGAGCCAGCACCAGGTCAGGCGATTTGAGTGTCGGGCCGCCTAGGTGCGATCTGGCTCGGTTGGATCGCTGCGCCGCCGGCGCTCGGAGCCGGAGTCCTCGCCGTCCTCACTCCGACGCTCCTCGACCGTCGCCTTAGAGAGAAGCTCGTGCATGTGATCGGATAGTCCGTGGTTGGCGTCAGTCGTCGGATCGTGCTCTTTGCCGCGGTTCGTCGTCTTCTTCACCACACTCCGACCATCGGCGGTTTCCTTACCCGCGTGCGCGTGTTCGATTTATGCCGGGGGTACTCAGCCTGCGAGTCGAGGCGCCACGTGCTCTCCGATCAGTGCGACGGATTCGAGGTCGGTGTGCAGGCTGTGCATGATCATCAGACGATCGGCGCCATCCTCGGCGTACGGACGTAGCGCGGCTGCGACGTCGTCGACCGAGCCGAACAGGCGCTGCTCGCCGGTCGCGGCGAACCAGTCGTCGAAGGGCTGGTCGCGCGGCCTCAGGTCGTAGACCGCGCGCGCCCGGTCCATCGCCTCGTCACGCGTCGCCCCGACGATGCAGTGGATGGCGATCGACGAGCGCATCGTCGCCGGATCGCGACCGACTTCTGCGCAGGCCTCGAGCACGTGGCGGCGGACGTCGGGGAACTCCCGAGGGTGAGAGGCCCACGCGACGTTGTACTCGTCTGCGAAGCGCGCGGCCGGGAGCGTCGTGCCCGGCGTGCCCATCCCACCGACGACGATCGGGGGATGCGGCGACTGCAGCGGCCGAGGCCTGCCAGGGGCGTTGTCGAGCGTGTAGTGGCTGCCGTCAAACGTGACGCGCTCCTCGGTCCACAACCGGTGCACGATCTCGAGTTGCTCGGCGAGCATTCGCTGGCGCACCCGTGGGCGCGGGAACGGAAAGCCGAACGCCGCGTGCTCGCGCTCCATCCACCCTGAGCCGAGCCCGAGCTCGACCCGTCCGCCCGAGACGTGGTCGGCCGTAGCGACGACGTTCGCAAGCACCGCCGGTGGACGAAACGTGACCGGCGTGACCATGGTGCCGAGACGGAGAACGGTGTGCGGGAAGGTCGGCGGCTGAGGAGCGCCCTCGCGAACACGCAGGGAAATCGTTCAGCGCGCCGTCAGACCTGAGGCGGAGCCTTCGTCGGAGAATCCGCACTCGAGGCAGACGTAGCGCGTCGCATCCTCTTCCTCCCCGTCGACGACGATCCCCATGGTGACGCCGCACGCCGGGCAGATCGGCGGGCGCTCGTCATCGGCGTCGGATCCGCTCACGTCGTGCACGCGGCCACCCTAGCTCGCGCCTCGCTGAGCACGGGCCGCGGGCATCCAGTGATACGGTGCTCTAACCAGCTCCCTCCTCCCGCCGCTTGAATCCACCATGAGTCGCGCCAGGTTCGAGCCTTATCCGGGAGGAGAGCCTGATGGCATCACCCGCGACGCGACCCGACAAGCTGCTCACGAAGCTCGATGGGCTGGTCGATCACGCCCTTCGAGTCGTACCTCGTCCACGCGATAATTTCTCGGCCGCGATTCGAGCGATGCACGACGGTCGCTACGACGCTCCGAGGGACCGCTTCCGTCGACTCGAGACGCACGAGACCTTGGCCAGAGATATCTCGGCAGCCGTCGATGCCGGGGCGCCAGATCGCGAGTCCGAGTTCCTCAGGCGAGTCTCCGCGCGACTTCGCGCCGGCTGAGCCTGACCGGGCCGTGCGACGTTCTCAGGCGCTGTCCGGTACGTCGATCAACTGAACAGCGACGACGTCAGAGGCGCGGATGAAGCTGCGCGCGTGGCCTTCGTCCGGCACCACTTCGAGCCAGTCGCCCAGCTGAGACGTTCCCCGGCCCAGGAACTTGTCCATCCACGTCTCGGCATCTCCGATGCCGATGACCTCGCGTTCCTGCCCGCTGCTGAGGGTGATGCGAAGCTTCATCGCTCCAGGCTACTCGGCCCCCGAGCCGTCGTGTGCCCGGTCCCTAACGCAGCGGAGACTCCGTTGCGCGGTCCCCGTCAGCTCGAGAGCCGAAGATGCGCCGCTCGCTCTCGTCGATCCGCAAGTCGTTGATGCTCGCCTCTCGTCGGCGCATCAGGCCATGCTCGTCGAACTCCCACAACTCGTTGCCGTAGCTTCGCCACCACTGGCCCTCGCGGTCGTGACTCTCGTACTGGAAGCGCACCGCGATGCGGCTGTCTTCGAAGCACCACAGGTTCTTTCGTAGCGCGTACTCGAGTTCGCGCTCCCACTTCTGCGACAGAAACTCGACGATCTCGCTTCGTCCAGAGACGAACACGTCGCGGTTTCGCCACACCGCATCGACGGTGTATGCCCGCGCGACCCTCTCTGGATCACGCGTGTTCCAGGCATCTTCTGCAGCCTGCGCCTTCTGCGCCGCGGTCTCTCGCGTGAAAGGAGGCAACGGCGGCCTCGGCTCGGTCATGGAGATCCTTTCGTCGTCAGGCGAGGCTCGGTCTCGTTCGGAGTGAAGGCCAGAAGCTCAGGCCCGTGAGTGCGCAGCCACTTGCGCTGGTCGCGCCAGCGCGGGCGCTGCCGCTCGACGAGCGACCAGAACGCTCGCGAGTGATTCGGAACGCGCAGGTGGCAGAGCTCGTGCACGACCACGTAGTCCAGCACCTCGAGCGGAGCAAGCACGAGTCGCCAGTTGAAGGAGAGGGTGCCCCGCGGCGAGCACGAGCCCCAGAGCGTCCTCTGCCCTGCGATCCGAATGCGTTCGAACGTGACGCCGATCTGCTCGGCCCCCTCTTCGGCGAGCGCCGTGATGATCTGTCGTGCATGGCCGCGCGCCTGCAACTCGTCGATCGCGAGCTTCTCGAGGCCGAGCTGCGGTACCTGGCTCGCTCGCTGCTCGACCATCCAGCGCTTCTTCTCCGCGAGCACGCGCCTCACTTCGGCAGGACTCGTTCCGGCGGGGACGGTGAGCCGTGGGGCCTCTCCCCACGGCACTTCGAGTCGCCAGCGCCGCGCCCGCGGCGACCACCGCACGTCAACGGCGTCCAGACGCACGAGCCTAGCCTGCGCTCCGGCGTGCATCCGACTCCGTGCGGCATCCGATGGTGGGTCAGGCAGTCTGGAAGCGTGCTCAGGTCGGCGCGCACGAAGTGAAGGTCGCAGTGGGAGGGCTCGTCCTCGCGGTCGTGGCGGCCGCGATCGCTGTCGCTGTGCACTTCGCGCGTAGCGACACGGCGACCACGCCTGAGATCACGCTCGCATTGCCGGCGCAGATCGTCCGCCCGGATCCTCTTCGCTTCGAGCCGGGCCGAACGCGGGAGTACGAGCAGGCCGCGGCGTTCGGCCTGAGCCATGTGCTCTTCGAAAAGAGCCCCGGCGGGGTAATGCTCGCCGCCCAGCGAACGGCCCGCTTTCGCGAGATGGTGGACAGCGCGGCCTCGGGAAGCGGGATCGACCCGGACGTCGTCGAGGCGATCGTGCTGCTCGAAAGCGCGGGGCGCGAGGACGTGATCGCCGGAGACGACCCTGAGAATGCGGCCGGTCTCACGCAGATCCTCGCCGAGACCGCGACCAGCTTCCTCGGCATGCCCGTCGATCTCGAGGCGAGCCGGCGACTCACCCGGCTCCTGGACGAGGCCATCGGCAGAGGAGACGAGGCCGAAGCTGCTCGACTTCGCTCAGAGCGACGAGGCGTGGACGCGCGCTTCGATCCGGGGCAGGCCCTTGCGGGAACCGTGCGCTACCTGACCGAGGCCAAGAAGGTCTTTGGCCGCGACGACCTCGCCATCGTCTCCTACCACATGGGCATCGGAAACCTCGCCGGCGTCGTGCGGGCGTACACCGGGGACGACGATGCCCCGATCGACTCGGTCGTCCGCGACAACGATGTCGACTATGCGCGCCTGTACTTCGACTCCTCGCCGATCCTGCATCGAGCTGCCTGGGAGCGGCTCGCCTCTTTCGGCGACGACTCGCAGAGCTACTACTGGCGCGTCCTCGGGGCGCTCGGGATCATGCACCTCTTCCGCACTGACCCCGGCAGACTCGAGCGGCTCGCCCGGCTGCACGACCACCTACCGAGTGCCGAGCTCGTGCTTCTTCCACTTGCGGAGCGCTACAGCGACGCTGGAGAGCTCGACAAAGCGGTGAGAGATGGAGCGCTCGTGTCGGTGCGACCCGGCATCGGCGCTCACTTCGCGATCAATCCGCACCTCGAACGGGTCACGGAGGGTCGGACGGAGAACCCGGGCGCATACGTGGCCCTGCGCCCCCGTGCGGCTCGCATGCTCGGGTATATCGCCGCGAAGGTGTACGAGCTGAGCGGCGAGCGGCGCCCGCTCACGCTCACACGGGCATCCTACGACGAGGCGGCGGCTGCGACCCTCACGCCGCCTGATCCTGGTGCTGCGGCAGATGCCGGCGTGCATGCAACCGGCTTCGCGTTCGACATTCGTAGGCGCTACGGGTCAGGAGCTCAGGCGGAAGCCTTTCAATGGACGCTCGAACGTCTCGAGGCGCTTGGGTTGATCGCGTGGGCGAGAGGGAAGTCAGTCATCCACGTCGTCGTGTCTCCGACGGCCGCCGTGCCGTGATCAACGCTCGGCTGACAACAACCGCGATTCGAAATGAGAGGAGCTCGATCGATGGCCGCACTCAATGAGAAGCAGGCGGCGCTCTTCACAGAGCGCAACTGGGGCGTCATCTCGACCATCCGTGAGGACGGATCACCGCAGGCCACGCCGGTCTGGATCGACTACGACGGCGAGAACGTGCTCGTCAACAGTGCCCTTGGAAGGACAAAGGTCACGAACATCGAGCGCGATCCACGAGCGACCGTCACGGTCCTACCCGCCGCCGACCAGCAAGCCGGCTACGTGATGGTGAGCGGCCCAGCCAGGATCGTCGAGGAGGGCGCGCTCGAGCACATCAACATGCTCGCGAAGAAGTACCTAGGTGAGGACAAGTACCCCTATCTCGGTCCGGGTGAGAGGCGTGTGATCATCCAGATCCGCCCCGAGCGAGTCGACGGCTTCGGCGCAGGCGGCTAGAGCAACGGGCGCGAGCGGCGTGCTTGGAGTCGCCCAGGCGAGATGACGAGCCAGTCGATCGCTTAGTCTCGATGCCGCGACGGGTACCTGGAGGACATTGCGTGGCCACCTACTCGGGAGCAGCTCTGCAGCAGGCCGCGACGCCGTGCGACCTGCTGCGCGTCGGCCTCGACTCGGACCCCGACGGCCTCGCACTCGTCTCGGCGCGCACGCGCCTGACATGGCAGGAGCTCGACGGTCTGAGCACGCGGCTCGCGAGGGGCTATGTCGACCTCGGGCTCGAGCCGGGCGACCGGATCGCTTCGCTCATGCCCAATCGCTTCGAGCTCGTCGTCCACTACCTCGCCTGCTTCAGAGCAGGGCTCGTCGCGACCCCTCTCAACTATCGCTACACCGCTGCGGAGATCGATCATGCTCTCGATGTCAGCGGTGCTCGCGCGCTGCTCGCGCACGTCGAGCGCGATGATGATCTCGCGGTGAGCGAGCGAGCGGTCGCACTGCCGCTAGGGAGGATCTCCTATGGGGGGCTCAGCGCGCACGATCGCGTGTCCTTCGGGGATCTGCTCGACGGCGATCGGCCATGGACGACATTTGCGAGGCCCGAGCCAACGGCGGCCGCAGTGATCTTCTTCACTTCGGGGAGCACCGGCCCTCCAAAAGGGGTCACGCACACGCACGAGACGCTTGGCTGGATGTTCGCGACGGCCGCCGGGGGACTCGAGCTCGCTCAGGGCGATCTCGTCCTGGCGGGCTCATCGCTCTCGCACGTCGGGGCGTTTTACGTGTCGTTCGGCGCACTGAGCACCGGCGCCGGCATCGTTGTCGCACGGACGTACGGCGCCGATGAGCTTCTGCCTCTCCTGCGAGAGGATCGCCCGACCGTGCTCTCGATGCTTCCCTCGGCTCTGTTCGCGCTCACCCGCGACCATGATGCGTCGCACGACGACTTCTCCTCTTTGCGCATGTGTAGAGCAGCCGGGGACAAGGTTTCCGCCGAGCTCGAGCGCGAGTTCACGGCGCGAAGCGGGTTCGTCATCGACGAGGCCTACGGGCTCACCGAAACCGGCCTCGTCTGCATCAGCCCTCCAGACAGCATCAGGCTCGGCTCGATCGGCCGGGTGGCACCCGGGGTCTCGATCTCGATTCGCGACGAGACGGGGGAACCGGTCGAGATCGGCAGCGACGGGCGGGCGTGGATCAAGACGGACGCTTCCTGCATCGGCTACTGGGGGAACGACGAGGCGACGGCCGCGGCCTTCGTCGACGGCTGGCTCGATTCGGGCGACGTCATGCGTGCCGACCCCGACGGGTATCTCTACTTCTGCGGCCGACGCAAGCAGATCATCGTCCACGACGGCTCCAACATCAGCCCGCAGGAGATCGAGGGTGTGCTGCTCGAGCACCCGAGCGTCGAGAGCGCAGGGGTTATCGGAATTCACGATCTCATCCACGGCGAGAACGTCCGTGCCTACATCACGCTGCGCGCGGGCTGCGAGCGCCCCGCCGACCTCGACCTCATCCGATTCGCGCGTGAGAGAGTCGGCTACAAAGCGCCCGAAGAGATCGTCGTGCTCGACGAGATGCCGCGGACGGGCACCGGGAAGGTGGACCGAACCGCACTCAAGCGGCTCGCCGAGTCCGCCCTACACGCAGCTAGCGACAGCGCCCGTGGCAGGTGATGCGACGATGAGCTGGTGATCGTCAGGAGCGGCAGGCCGGCTCTACGCCGAGGCCTTTCGGCGCCCGCTTTGATCACCAAGGAATGCGCGCGATGGTTCGGTCGTTCTATACGTCAGCATGCTGTTGTCAGCCGCTGATGCGCTGACCGGCTTGCCGCGTCGCCCCGTGCGACTTCAACTGAAAGGAACGACGTGAACCAACGTGGAAAGCATCCCGATCTGAAACTGACGCAGGTGCGCTGTAGCACCTGCGGAAACGAATTCACGACGCGTTCGACTCGGGCCGAACTCGTCCTCGAAGTCTGCGCCAACTGTCACCCCGCGTACACGGGCGTCGAACGGCCTGTGATGCAAGGGAGTCGAATCGCGCGCTTCGAGGAGCGCCGGCGCCGCGCCATCGCGGCCTAGAGGAAGGAGAGCACCATCGACACGATCATCCATGTGAACGACCTCGAGGCTTTCGTCGAGGAAGTCGAGGCAGAAGGCGTCCTCGAGGTCTCCGTTCTCGAAGCCGCCATTCTCGAGTTCGATCTCGAAGACGAGGAGATCGCAGAGCTCCGCGCGGATCTCGAGTCGCGCGGGGTCGAGATCACGACAGCTGCGGTTGGCGCGAACGAGGTCGAGGCCGAAGCGAGCGAGGACGGAGTCGACGACGATGACGGCGACGAGCCGGCGCTCGACCTGACCCCAGGGTCGGAGCTCGGCGTGGCCGACTCAATAGCGCTCTTCATGAACGAGCTCGGCAAATACGAGCTACTCACAGCGCCCGAGGAGATCGCGCTCGCGAAGAGGATCGAGCGCGGAGACGCCCAGGCGAAGGAGCGCATGATCAACTCGAACCTCCGTCTCGTCGTCTCGATCGCCAAGCGCTACCGCGGCCGCGGGGTGTCCTTTGGCGACCTCATCCAGGAGGGCGTCATCGGCCTGAACCGCGCCGCCGAGAAGTTCGACTGGCACAAGGGGTTCAAGTTCTCGACCTATGCGACCTGGTGGATTCGTCAGGCCTGCCAGCGAGCGGTCGCCAACCAGTCACGAACGATTCGCGTCCCCGCACATGTGCACGAGCGGCGGGCGAAGCTCGCTCGTCTCGCTCGCGAGTTCGAGGCTGTTCACGGCCACGAGCCGACTGCGCGTGAGCTCGTGACGCTCTCCGGATACGAGGAGCAGCATGTGACCGAGGCACTCGATGCCGTCGAGGCCTCCGTCTCGCTCAACCAGACGGTGGGGGAGGACGGCGACGGCGAGCTCGGAAGCCTCTTCGCCGATCCGACTGCGCTCGATCCGAGCGAGGAGGCGGACGTCTCGGTGCGTCGACGCTCGGTCCGCGAAGCCCTGAGTGAACTCCCCGAGCAGGAGCGCCGTTTGCTGGAGCTTCGCTTCGGCTTCGACGGCGAGCAGCACTCGCTCGATGCGATCGCTCATGAGCTTGGCCTCTCACGCGAGCGTGTGCGGCAGCTCGAGACGACTGCGCTTGCCGAGCTCGCACCGAGGCTCGAGGGAGTCGTCGAGACGCTCGCAGAGAATCTGGCCGAATCGGCATAGGCATCAGCCGGCGTTTGTCTTGGCTCAACTGCACGCTCGCGCAGCCGCACGGATCGAGCCCAGAGTTGAACGCTTGCCGTGCGGCTAGGTCTCGCTCTCCAGCAGCTTGTCGCGCAGGAGCTCTGCCGTGTGCACCACGAGAGCACGCGGGATCGGCGCCGACAACGGGAACTTGAGTGTGCCACGGCCGGTGCGAAATAGTGCGCTGGCGGTGGCATACTCCTCGTCGCCGTCAGGCACCGGATAGAGGCTCACGTAGCCCGCCCACCCGGCGCAGTAGCAGACCACTCGGCCAGCTAGTCGGTATCCGAGAATGCCGTAGCTAATCGCCTCCTGCGCGTCCGGGAGAGCCTCGCGGATCGCCTCTCGCACTTCATCCAGGGCGGGCCTGCTCTCGTCCGGCACGCCCGCGAGGTACTCCTCCGGGGTCGTGGGCTTGTCAACCACGGCGAGAATCTACGCCCGCGGGTGAGCTCAAACGAATGCACAATCGTACGGCCCTCGCCCCGGAGTCGCAGGAGCACGTTCCCCTGCTACGGGAAAGCCGATGTCGATTGGCGAGGACTAGCGAAACTACTTTCGCCTTGAACGTCTGGGTCGCGCGCGACTAGGTTCCTGGTGCGCCGATTCGGATAGTGGCAAGGCGACCCCGGCTCGGCGACTCTCGCGCAGCGCGACGGCGCCGGTGCCCTCTCCGGCGCTGCTCGCCGCATGTCGCGCGCTCGAGAACCTACTTCTCGCGCTTGTCTTGCGCCTGCTTCTTCGCGCGGGCGGCCTCGCGTCGGGTTCGCTGATCCGGCGTCGCGGTGCGATCGGACTCGGCCGACTGCTCGTCCCACTTCTTCCGTTCAGCCGGCGTCATCTGCCGCACCGTCAGGTCGCCGGAGTCGACCTGCTCTCGCATGTGGTGCAGGCGCTCCTCGCGAGCGGCTTCTTGACGTTCACGACTCCTCGGCATGGTGGAGTTGTTACCCAGAGCTCGGAACTCCCACTCGCGACGGCGAGGACGCAGACGCGGAGTCAGCTTCTATCGTCCGGCCCATGGTGGTCTTGAGGCAGGTCGAAGACGGCGATCTCGACCCCTTCTTCGAGCACTGGAACGACGACGACGCGCTGCAGATGGCAGCCTTCACGCCCGCCGACGCGAAGGACCGAGCCGCGTTCGAGGAGCGCGTCGTCGGCTCGGGCAGGGGATACGCGAACGCGCGCGGCGCGGAGGTCGACGAGGTGCTGTTTCAGCTCGACGTGTGACGAGCGACCTCGGTCATCCCATCTCGAGCTCTGGCGGCCGACCGAGCTGACCCATCGCACGGAGATGCAGAAAATGCGAGCGCACGGCCGCACGGAGCGAGGGCTGCGACGTGTACCGGACGCCATGTCTCGCGCAGTTGCGTCGGACGATCTGTGCGATGTGCGGATAGTGCGTGTGCGGCACCCGCGGAAACAGGTGATGCTCGATCTGGAAGTTGAGGCCGCCGAGCATCCACGTCAGAACCGGGTTGCGAGGACAGAAGTTGACGGTCGTCTCGACCTCGTGCACGGCCCACGATGGCCGGACGGCCCGCACCTCCTCCGCCGATGGGAACGAAGCCTCCTCGACGCAGTGGGCGAGCTGGAAGGTCGTCGCCATGATCAGGCTGGTGACCATTGCGAACCCGAGGTAGGCGAGGAGCACTGCCCACCACGGGTACACGAGCAGTGGAATCGCGATCGCCCACGTGACGAAGATCGCCTTGCCCGCGATCGCGCCGGCCAGGTCCCAGCCGCGCGGCGTCCGTAGCGCGCTTTCACCGATACGTCCACGCGCGAACGCCGCGATGTCGCCGAGGAGCTGGAGGCGCAGCCCCATCAGGGTGTACATCGGCCAGATGTAGAAGTGCTGGAAGCGATACCAGGGCTTCGCTTCCTGCGATGGCGCGAACCGGGCGACGGGCACTTGCCTGGCGTCGTCGTCGAAGCCATCCACGTTGGTGTAGGTGTGATGCGCGACGTTGTGCTTCACCCGCCAGGCGTAGCTCGAGAAGCCGAGCAGCGCATCCGCAGTCCAGCCAAGCAGGTGGTTGTAGCGGCGCTTCCTGAAGTAGGCGCCGTGGTTGGCATCGTGCTGCACGCAGAAAGCCGTGAGCAGCGCGCCCAGCACCAGGCCGCCAAGGCAGAGAAATCCGATGATCGGCTGAGGTCGCGCGAACATCAGGACCGCCCAGGAGCCGAACGTCAGCGCCCCGGCGAGCGGCGCTTTTGCCCACAAGAGCAGCAGGCCCCTGACCCGTGTGCCGCCATGGGCAAGGTACTGCTCGACGTCACGCCGGGTCTCGTCGATGAACGCGCCACCCTTGTCGAACGAGACCTTCGGCGCGGACTTCGCGTCGGCCCTTACCAAGGCTCTCCGCGCTGCCACCGGGGGTTGCTCTCGAGGGCAACCTTGGAACGCTCGCCGGTGACGGTCTCGACGATCGCGAACCGGCTGTTCTCGCGTACCACTCGCTCGGCCTCCGGGTTCTCGTGGTTCCGTGCGATCACGAACCGGGCCGGATGCGCCCGCACCGACTCGTATTCGGCGAGCTCGAGGTGGAGCAGCGACGTGCACCCGCGGTCGCCGCACTCGCAGATGAAGACGAACTCGTCGGCGCCGCTCGAACCGAGACCCACGCAGGACTGCCCGAGCTGCTCGTTCGCATCCCGGATCGAAACGCGTCGCTCCGCCTCGTCGAGCCAGCTCTCCCTGATCGGGATCAGCGCCGTGGCCAGTGACGGATAGATCTTGAACAGGGAATCGAGCCCGCTAAGCTCGAACGCACCGAGGATGCGCCGTGCCGACGCGACGAGCACAAGCTGCCTCCCTGACGCCCGGAGCAGCTTCCTCGCGCCGACGAGGGCGCCGAGCCCCGACGAGTCGATGAACGAGCACCCCGTGAGATCGACGATGATCGCCGGAGCATCGCTCGAGCCCACATGCTCGAGCGACTTCACGAGACGGGGCGCCGTCCGCGTGTCCATTTCGCCGGTGGCCGTCACGACGCACCTTCCGTCGTCGAGATCCATGCGCGTGATCCTCAGCTCGCCCGGCTTCAGCGAGGGCCCTGTGGTCTGCCCGGCCGTGCGAGTGCTCTCGCGCGACGAATCGACACGGACCGAAAAACGTGCAGTCGACATCTGTCTCCCTGCGGCGTGCGTTTCGGGTCGGCAGAAGCTGGGCCGATGGACGCGGCGACCGAATGTGTCAGGTCGCGATGCCGGCCGGAGGTTGGGGCCAGACCACAACAGCCTAGCAGTCAGCTTCCCGGTATCTTTGCGGCCCAGAGGAAGTACTGGCACGTGAACGCACGCGAGACAGAGCATCTTCGAGTCCTGATCGCCAACGAGCGGAAGGACCGTCTGGAGACGATCGTGACGATCGTCGAGGGGCTCGGCCATACGGTCGTCACCCGGCAGCTGGACGTGGAGGAGGTCGCGGCGGCCACGGCCGAGTTGAGTCCGGATCTCGCGCTCGTTGGGCTCGGCGAGAGCTCCGAGCACGCGCTGCAGCTCATCTCCCGGATCGTGCAGGAGGCGGCCTGCCCCGTGATCGCCATCCTCGAGGGCAAGGATTCGGTGTTCGTCCGCGAGGCGGCCAAGCGTGGACTCTTCGGGTACATCGTCGACGGCGACCCGACGGAGCTACAGGCGGAGATCGATGTCGTCCTACGCCGCTTCAGCGAGTTTCAGAATCTCGAGGGTGCCTTCGGTCGCCGCGCCATCACCGAGCGCGCGAAGGGGATCCTCATGGCTCGCCACTTGATCGACGAGCGGGAGGCGTTCGAGCTCCTGCGCAGCCATTCGCGTCGCACCGGACGCAAGCTCGTCGACGTCGCGGGTGCGGTCGTCGACGTGCACCTGCTGCTTCCAGCAAGCACGAACGGCCTCCCGCGAGAGACCGCCGCAGCCGAGAGCCTTCAGGACGCCACCTTCGACCCGGACTGAGCGCCGGGTGGGCACGCGCGGCGCGAGGCGATACTAGCTCTCGCCCTCCCAGTACTCGACTGGGGGTCCCGGCCGCGCGAACATGACGTCTTCGTCCTCGATGTCCTTGGCCAGCACCTTCCCCGTATCGAGGTACTCGATGATCTCGCCGCGCATCATCGAAGAGAGCATGAGGACGCGGACCCGCGAGTCGGTTCGGTTGCTGACCTGATGCGCACCGCGCTTGCCTCGCGGAAAGGCGACGACGTCACCCTCCTCGAGCTGATGCTCGCCTTCGGGCGTGCGCAGGGTCGGGTTTCCCCGAATCACAATCAGCCATTCCTCGTTCAGATGGTGCGCGTGATATGGCCAAAGCTTGCTGCCAGGCTCGATCTCGGACATCGTCGCGCCCATCAGCTCACCGCCGATACGTTGGCCAACGAGGACGGCCTTGATCTCCCAGCCCTCGCGCTCCCTGGTCCCGTCCCACTCGTCGCTGTTGAGATTGAAGCTCTTCACGCGGTACACGCTAGTACGCCGATCACTGCTACCGTGGAGCGACGGTCGGCAATACCGCCGGTCGGTGAGAAGAGCTTCTCGTTCCTCCTCCGGGCGTTCGGGTAAGGCGATTCTCGAACGCAAGAAGGAGTTGAACAGCTTGTCTCAGCAGTCTTTTCGTGAGCTTGGCGTGTCCGCGTGCGTCGTCGACGTGCTCGCCGCCAAGTCCATCCACACGCCGTTCGCCATCCAGTCGGCCGTTCTTCCGGACGCCCTGGCGGGCCTCGACGTCCTCGCGCGCTCACCGACCGGGTCGGGGAAGACGCTCGCATTCGGGATTCCGCTGGTCGAGCGGACGAGCTCGGATGACCGGCGACCCGCGGCGCTCGTCCTCGTACCGACGCGCGAGCTGGCGCAGCAGGTGTCCGACGACCTCGCCGCTCTCGGACGATCGAAGGGCATCTCGGTCGTAGCCGTCTACGGCGGAGTGCCACTCCCCGCCCAGGCGAAGCGCGCCCGACGTGCCCACATCGTCATCGCGACACCCGGTCGTCTGCACGACCTCGTCGAACGGCGCCTGCTCGACCTGGGCGCTATCCGCATGCTCGTTCTCGACGAGGCCGACCGCATGCTCGACATGGGCTTCAAGCCGCAGGTCGACAGGATCGTGAGCCGGCTCTCGCCCAATCGCCAGACGATGCTCTTCTCAGCGACGCTCGATCAGGAGGTTCGAGAGCTTGCCCGGCGATACACGACGACGCCGTCGCGCTTCGAGGCCGGTGTGCCCACGGCACAGGAGAGCGGCGAGATCACGCACACCTTCATCCCGGTCTCACACGACACCAAGGTGGAGACGTTGGTCGAGCACCTTCGCGCGGCGACGGGCCGCACGCTCGTGTTCGTCAGGACGAAGCGTGGGGCGGACGTCCTCGTCCGCAAGCTCGCCCGCCACGACATCCGCGCCGTCGCGATGCACGGCGACCTCTCGCAGTCGCGTCGTCAGCGCGCTCTCGCGAGCTTCGAGAGCGGCGCTGCGCAGGTTCTCGTCGCGACCGACGTCGCAGCGCGAGGTCTCGACATCGAGCACATCGCGCACGTCGTCAACTACGACCCGCCCGCGGAGCACAAGGAGTACGTTCACCGCACCGGTCGCACGGGTCGCGCAGGAAACGACGGCACCGCGGTGACGTTCGTCCTGCCGGATCAGCAGTCGGACGCAGGACGGGTCGCGATCCAGCTCGGGCACCGCCAGCAATTCGAAGACTCCGGGCTGCAGCCCGGGCGTCCGAAGCTCGTGTACTCGGGACGCCGCCGCCGCGGATCCAAGTGGTGATTCCCGGCAGCGTCGCGGATCCGACCGCGGGCCGCTGCTAGTGTGGCTCGACATAGCTCCCTCCTCCGCCGCTGCACTCACGACGAGTCGCGTCAGGTCCGAGCCAGAGAGGAAGGAGAGCTTCGGTGGCACGATCTCCAGCTGAATCGGTCACGCCAGCCGCGCGTCCTGCGGAGGTCAGCGCATGGGAGCTCGACCAAGACGCATGGAATCTGCCACGAGCGCCGCGAGGAGCGCTCCCTCGAGGCGATCACGTAAGAAACGATTCCAGTGAGCGCGCGAAGCGCCTTCGGGCGAGCGCGACGCACCGGATCGAAGAGGCGGGATGAGCGCGCCCGCCGTTGCGTTCGAAGCCCGATGAGATCCCACGAAGATCCCGCGGCCGGCGGAGCCGTCCGGCTCTTGCGCGGACGCTTCGAAGCACAGTTCGACGACGTGGAGGCGGCGAGAGCAGCTGCCCGCGATGCCCGAGCGGTTGGGTTCGTCGTCGACGTGAAGGAAGGTATGCGGGGATGGCTCTCCGTCGGCAGACGCCAGCTCCCGTTCCCTGGTGACGAGCGCGACCGCTACGCAAGCAGGTTCCACGCGATCGCGGCACAGCACGGCGGCGTGTTCAGTCGATTCGTGGAGGAGCCCCCGGCGCGAGAGGAGACCCATGGCGACTAGGCGGCAGCAGACGATGTCGAAGATGGCACGTGAGCGCGAGGTCAAGGAGCGCCGCGCACGCAAGCTCGAGAAGAAGCATGCGGCGGCGGCGGCGCGCAAGGCCGAGGCGGAAGGCTCCGCCGCACCGAGCAGCATCGAGCCCTGGGCGGCGAGGGTGGCTGAGCCCTCGGAGCCTCCGGCTGAGACCTCGGAGCCTCCGGCTGAGACCTCGCAGCCTACGGTTGAGATCTCGGAGCCACCGGCTGAGGCCGCCCCCGAGTGAGTGTTCCCGATGAAGCTCGCATGACGAGGTTCTGGCGCATGTCCAAGCGCGAGGCCGACTACGGGCCGGCGCCGTCGTCCGACGTGCGCTGCGCGAGGTGCAAGTACATGTTCCCGCACGGCTCCGTGGGCGCCTGTCGACTGGTCAGAGGCATCGTCACGGGCTCTGCCGGCTGCACGCAGTTCATGCCGCGAACGCGTAGCTGAGACGCGCTCGCTCCGGCGGCATGGGCGCCCCGCCGGCCTTTTAGGCCCCGGTACGGCTAGGTAGTACACCGGAGCCGTGAGGCGCTCGTCATCAACTGCACGCTGAAGTAGTCGCCCGGGCCCTCGAACACGGATGCGCTCGCCCAGGTGCTGGTGGACGAGCCGAAGAGCCTCGGTTTGAGCTCGGAGGTGATCCGGACCGCCGACTACACGACCCTCCCCGGCTTCGGCGACCAGGGTGAGGGTGACGAGTGGCCGACGATTCGGAGAAGATCCTCGGATGCGAGATTCTCGTCCTCGCCTCACCAACTGGGTGGGGCGTCGCTGCCGAGCGCGGAGCGATCGCGTTCGTCTACTTCGGCGGCCGGAAGATCGGAGCTTGCGGCCAGGGCCGGCGTCACACCCGAGACGATCGGGGAGCGGATGCTCTCGGGGCTCAGGCGTCTCGCGCAAGGCTCTGCGTCTGTCGAGTACGAGGACGGCGACAGAGCCGCCTGAGCCGTAGCCGCGCGCGCGTACAGCCTGTTCGGGCCCCGCCGAGCTCGTGCGCGGCGGGACCCGAACAGAACGCGGAGTTATGCTCTAGGCAGTCGCCGCCGCGAACGACTCGTTGCTGACCCTCGTCGCGATCTTCTCGACTTCGCGCAGCGCTTCCTTCTCCTGGGCGAGGTTCGCGTCCAGGAGCTCGACGGCACGCTCTTCACCGAGCGCCTTCGCCATCCGACGAAGGCCCTCGTACGCGGCGATCTCGTAGTTCTCGGTCCGGGCCGCCGCGCCCAGGTCGACGAGGTCGATCAGCGACGACGAGGCCTCCTTCGTCATCTCCTCGTGCTCCTTCTTCAGGCCCTCGAACGCGATGCACTCCTCCTCGTGCGGGGTCTCGCCCAGGAGCTCGAAGACCTGCTCGACGTTCGACACGTGCTTCTTCGTCTGCGCGAGGTGGTTCTCGAGGCCGGACTTGAGCTCCTCGTCGGTGACCTCGCCGATCAACCTCGGCAAGCGCTTCTTCGACGAGGTTGCGCTCGACGTAGAGGATGTCGCCGAGCTCGTGGATGAAGAGCTCGCGGGGATTGGTGATCTCGCTCACGTGCAACTCCTTCGGTTGGGGTACTGGGGCCGTACCCGAGCGACGAGTTCGCTAACCGCTCCCTGTCGCGAGCGCGCGCGTTTTGCGACGACGGGCTTCGGGCACGGCTCTCATGCAGATCACTGAGATCGTCCGAGTCGGCTTCCGGCCGGACGATCCCGACTCCACGAGGAGGCTCATGATGGCAACCGTCGAGAAGACCATCGACGTGAACGTTCCCGTCTCGACCGCATACGGTCAGTGGACGCAGTTTCGAGGAGTTCCCGAAGTTCATGGAGGGCGTCGTGTCCGTGAAGCAGATCGACGACAACCACCTGCGCTGGGTCGCCGAGATCCACGGCGAGCGCCAGGAGTGGGACGCGGAGATCGTCACGCAGGATCCCGACCACGTCATCGCCTGGCGGTCGACGAGCGGGATCAGGAACGACGGGCGGGTCGAGTTCGCGCCCGATCGACGCTGGGACGCGCGTGCGCGTCGAGATGGAGTACGACCCGGAGGGCATGAAGGAATCGGTCGGCGCCGCACTCGGCTTCGACGGGCGTCAGGTCGAGGGCGACCTCGAGCGCTTCAAGGATCTCGTCGAGGATCGCGGCGCCGCCACGGGAGAGTGGCGCGGCAAGGTCGAGGCGGGCCAGGTCGTCGAGGACGACACGTCCCTGCAGGGCTCTCGCTAGAGCTCAACCCCAACCCACGCGGACGGAGGCGCTCGGGCCTCCGTCCGCGATCGTTCCTAGAAGCTGCGGAGGAGCTGCGAGGATCGACTCCGGCGACCTCGTCCGCTTACAAGGCCTGAGGATCGGGGTCGTAGAGCGACGCCGTCTGCCAGCGCCTCTCGAATGCGACCGAGAGCCAGATCGAGCACTCGAACAGCAGCATGAGGGGCACCATCTCGAACGCCGTCGTGACCGGGTCGACTCCGGGCAGCGCCACGGCGGCCGCGGCCATGGCGACGTAGCCGATCCGCCGGTTGCGGCGGAGCTTCGCCGACGAGGTGATGCCGAGCCGGACGAGGCCGAGGATGAAGATCGGAAGCTCGAACACGAGCCCGACGGCGAGCAGTGAGAGAAGCGCGAACGAGTAGTAGCTCGAGGCGCGGATCTGGATGTCGTAGATGTCGGAGTCGTAGTTCGTCAGGAAGTGGACGGCAGCCGGAAGCGCGACCCGGTAAGCGAACGCCACGCCGACCGCGAACAGGAGCGTCGCGAACGTGACGAAGCCGAAGATCGAGCGGCCGAGTCCCTTGGGGACGGCAGGCGCCAGGAAGCTCCAGACCTGCCACAGGATCACCGGCAGCGCGAGCGCGAAGCCGGCGTACAGGCTGATCTTGAGCGAGGTCGTGAACGGCTCCGCGACCCCGAACGTCACGGGCTGACGCCGGTGCGGAGGGAGTGGCTGGTTGAGCCAGTCGATCAACTGGTGATGGAAGCCGTAGGCGACGCCGAAACCTGCCGCGAGCGCGACGACGATGACGATGAGCCGAGTGCGAAGCTCGTCGAGGTGGTCGACGAGCCCCGCGGTCTCGCCACGACCCAGACGCCGCGGCAGACGCATCTACGCGACTCGCTCGTCCCCGCGCAGCTCGCGCGAGGGCGTCCGCTGGGCAGCGACGACGCTCGGGTAGCGAGGCGCCTCGATGGCCGCCGGCTGCTGCGTGCGCTCGGGGAGGACGACCTCGGGCTCGTCCGCCGGGACGGCGAAGCGATCGTGCTCGTCCTTGTCGCCCGTGACGGAGTCCTTGAACTCACGAAGGCCGTGACCCATCGAGCGGGCCATCTCCGGCAGGCGCTTGGGGCCGAACACGAACAGGACGACGATGCCGAGCAGGAGGATTTCTGGAATCCCGATGAATCCGGGCATGAGGTTCCTTTCGGTGGAGGTGGTGGGGCGACCCGGACAGGCGCCGCCCCGTGGTTCGTCCGCGTGGCGCTAGCTGACGATGAAGCCGGTGCCCCCGACCGCAGCGAGGATCTGCTGCTTGGTCTTCGCACCCTCGAACGCCTTGGATGCGCCGGGAACGCCGTTGATGTCGCGGATCCAGCCGGCGTGACGCGCCTCGATCGGAAGGATCGAGCCAGCTGCGAGCAGGATCTGCTTCGACTTGATGTTGCCGACCTGGCCGAGGTAGGCGGCGACGCCTGTGTCCTCCAGGACCTGAGCGGTGGCCTTGAACTTCGC
The DNA here is from genome assembly GCA_963846995.1 of uncultured Gaiellaceae bacterium. Classification (GTDB taxonomy): domain Bacteria; phylum Actinomycetota; class Thermoleophilia; order Gaiellales; family Gaiellaceae; genus GMQP-bins7. Next base: position 199,769 of record CAWJYD010000009.1, read on the forward strand.
CTCGTCCATGGTCGTGCCCTTGAAGTCGAACTTCGGCTTCGCGACAGCAGCGCTGCCGAGGGCGCTCTTCAGGAACTTGACGTGAGCCGACTCGTGAGCGCTGACGATCCGCGCGAACTTGCCGGCCGCCCCCTTGAAGCGACCCTTGCTGACAGCCTCGGCGTAGAACGCCGCCTCGAGGTACTCGAGCGTCAGCGCGTAGTTGAGGATGGCGACGTCGCTCTTCGCCACCCCGGCGCTCGCGATCGAGGGCAGCGCACCGAGGAACGCGCTGCTTCCGACGACAGCACCGGCGCCGACGCCGGCCCTGCGCAGAAACGATGCGCGCGTGTGACCGTCGACCTTGTCTGCCGCTTCGCGGACTGCGCCGTCGACGTCGAGCTCTTCCAACGGAGGAAGAACAGCCATGGAACACTCCTTCTGCGGAGGCCTGGGGAACCGAACACTGCTGCCGTCCGCACGGTTCATTCGGCCCGCGGGCCGCGCTGGTTCGTTTCCGGTCGGCCGATTCGACCGCTCGACGGTCGATGCAGCGAATGTGCGGCGACTAGAGGTCGCCCGTGGTGTCGTCCGCAGACTGCTCTGCGCGACGTCGCCTGGAGACGTAGCCCATGCCGCCCGCGGCCACGAGGACGATCGACATCCCACTCAGGACGAGGAGAGGAATCGGCACCGACGACGAGTCAGAGGTTCCGATGTCGGGCGCGGCCACAGGGTCCGTGCTGACGGGGCTCTTCGGGTCAGTCCGCGCAGGCTTGGTGCGCGGATCGAGCTTGTCGTGCACTGCCGCCTGCAGGGCGCGCGCGATCACGTCCTGCGCGTCCGCGTAGTCGAGGATGTCCCGCGGGATCGCGTCGATTCCCTGCTGGTAGCAGGCGAGCGGGTAGAGGCGATCGATCCGCCCGTTGTCGAACCAGTCGTCGACGATCTTCTTGCCGCAGGGTGTCGCGGCGCCTGCCGGGCTGACGCCCGCGGCGGGAACGGCGCCCAGCACGAGCACCGTGAGGACGATGACGCGAGTGAGCCGGGGCCGGATCACGGACGAGATACTTTCGGCGCTGCGTGAGCTGAGCGTGAGGGGAGCGTAAACGATCTGTTCGACGGCAATCTCCGGACTCCCGTCTCTCCGCGGTCGCCCGACTACGATCTCCCCGTGCCGGATCCGGCCCTCTCAGTCTCCGACGTGATGGTGCGTCGGCCGAAGACGCTGTCGGCGGACGTAACCGTCGCCGACGCCCGGCGAGCGTTCGAGAACGCCAGCGTGAAGATGCTGCTTCTCGTCGAGGGCGATCGTTTTCGCGGGGCGGTCACCTCGATTCCGGCCCATGCGGATCCGGAGCTGCCGGCTCTCGACTTCGCCGACGACTCCGCGGTGACGGTGACGGCGCACATGCCTGCGGCGGACGCTCTCGGGAGGCTCGAGCACCGGTCGAACGGTCGAATGATCGTGCTCGACGGTGACCGCCTCCTCGGCCTCGTGTGTCTCGCGAGCGACGGCGTCCGCTTCTGCGGGCTACCGGTCGCGACGGCCTGACGCCGACATCGTTCGACGTCGGTAAGCGGCGAGGAAGTGTCAGAAATGCGCTGCGCGGGCATCCTGGCTGCGTGACCGACTTCGCCGCACCCACGCTCCCGATCGACCCGCGCTCGCTGGAGCGCGCCGCCGGACGGGTCGTCCACGAGGCATTCGCACGGATGCTCTCGTCCGAGCTGCGCGTGGCCACGGCGGCCGAGGCACGGGCGCTGCTCGCGGGCGACGCCGAGACAGAGGAGTTCACGGATGCGGTCCAGCGCTTCGTGGGCGTCGCGACGCCGGTTGCGCGGATCGCCTTCCGTGGCGCGCGGTTCACGCGCGTGCCCTGGGTGCTCGTCGCGTCGTCGTCCGTCTCGATCGGAGTCACCGTGCGAAACGGCGTCCGAGAGCTGCAGGCGATCGCCGCGCTCCTCGCGTATCGCTTCGAGCAAGAGACGGGTGCGCCGCCTCGCCCCGACCTCCTTCAGAAGCTGACGCTCGAGCTCTATCTCAAGCCTCGACGCAGACCCGACGTCTCGAACCTCCGACTTCCCTTGGCACGGCTCGCGCGCCGGTGGCTCGTGAGCGGCGCCTTCGGACGGAGCACGCGCGGGAAGACGGACAAGGCGCTCGACGCGGTCGACCATCTGGACGTCTCGGCGATCGCGCTGCGAGCTGGCTCCTAGCACGACGCGCCGTTTGCAACAGCGGCTCGACGGGAACCATAGAACGCAGTCCTATCGAGAGGAAAACATGGGAATCATCGCCTTCATCATTCTCGGTCTCTGTGCCGGCGCGATCGCAAAAGCGCTCATGCCGGGCTCGGATCCGGGAGGCTGGATCGTCACGACGATCATCGGTGTCGCCGGAGCGCTTCTCGGCGGCTTCCTCGCGTCGGCGCTGTTCGGCGCGCACCCGCTCGACGAGTTCTTCGACATCTCCACGTGGCTGACGGCCATCGTCGGCTCGATCGTCCTGCTCGTCATCTACCGGCTGGTCGTCGATCGCCGGGGCGGCAGGGCTCTGCACACCTAGGCGGCAGGCGAAGCGGCGGAGGCGTGGATTCGCGCGCCTCTGCCGCTCTACGGCGGGCGACGCAGGCAGCGATGTGTCGCGGGTGGAACGCTCTCACGCACGACCGTGTATCCAGATCGGTGGTGCACGCTTCGAGGACGACGATCCGCGCCAGCTGTGACGCGATGGCCCGAGCCCGGTGAGGTACGCACTCGTGCTGGCCGTCGCGGCGCTCGCGCTCGGCGTCTCGGCGGCGAGCCCGTCCGCTACCGCGCGCGTTCACTGGATCGCATTCCATGCCGACCCGCGGAGCAGCGGAGACCTCTTCCTCGACTCGCCCGACGGCCGGCAGCGTCACCGCCTGACGCGCTTCTTCGGCCAGGTTCCGACGGCGACGTGGTCGCCGGATGGCTCGCGACTCGCGCTGCTCGCCCGCCCGCGCGGCGTCGTCGACGTGTACGTGATCGACGCCGACGGACGGAACCTGCGACAGCTCACTCGCGACGAGGGCGACCACTTCGGAGATGTGGCGTGGTCTCCGGACGGTCAGTCGCTCGCGTTCACGTGCTGCGGAGAGGAGGACGAGGCGATCTTCTCGATGCATCCCGAAGGGAGCGGTCGCGTGCGGGTCGCGGACGACTCCGGCCAGCCCGCCTGGTCGCCGGACGGGACGCGTATGGCCTTCACGTCGTTCCAGAACGGCAACCCCGAGGTCTACGTCGCGAGCTCCGACGGCTCGGATCCGCGTCGGCTGACCTCGAACCGTGCGGCCGACACCGACCCCGCGTGGTCGCCGGACGGACAACGCATCGCGTTCACGTCCGCTCGGACCGGCCGCGAGCAGGTGTTCGTCATGGATGCGGACGGAGCGAACCAGCGTCGACTCTTCGCCGACCGCTGGAGCGACCAGCGGCCCGCCTGGTCGAGGGACGGTGGGCGACTGGTCTTCACGTCGTTCCGGAATCGCGATCCGAACCTGCTCGGAATCGGGAACGCGGATGTCGTGGTCGTGCGCGCCGACGGCACCGGAGCACGCAACCTCACGCACTCGCCGGGGTGGGAGGGCGAGCCCGCCTGGTCTCCGGACGGGAAGAAGATCGCGTTCGCGACGAGGCGCGACTTCGGCCCGCGCGGCATCTTCCGGGTCGGGGTGATGACCGTCGCCGGTGGCGCGATCAAGCTCCTCCCGATCGTCCCGGGAGAGGGGAACGCGGGCGGCAAGGTCAACTCCTGCTGTCCTGCGTGGCAGCCGTAGGCGTGCAGGCCGTCAGTCGTAGCGCACCTTGGGGTCCAGGAAGCCGTAGAGGATGTCCGCGACGAGGTTGAAGAGGATCACCATCGTCGCCGCCACCATCAGCCAGGCCATGATCGGGTAGATGTCCTGGTTGAAGAGGTTGTTGATGAAGTACGTGCCCATCCCGTCGAGCTGGAAGATCGTCTCGGTGACGATCGCGCCTCCGAGCAGCACACCGAAGTTCAGTGCCGCGAGGGTGACGACGGGGACGAGCGCGGTACGCACTGCGTGCCGCAGCGTGATCCGCTGTTCGGTCAGGCCCTTCGCACGGGCGGTACGCACGTAGTCGGAGTTGACGACCTCGAGCAGCGAGGCACGCATGAAGCGGCTGTAGACGGCCATGCTCAGAAGCATCAGCGTCATCCAGGGGATCGCGAGATGCTGCACCCGGTCCACGAACCAGTGGAGCCCGGAGCCCGCGTTGGGTGACGAGAGCCCGGAGGTGTAGAAGATCCGCACGTGCCAGGCCAAGAAGAGGTTCGTAAAGGCGATCTGAAGCATGAGCGCGAGCCAGAACACGGGCATCGCGAAGCCGAGGAAGCTGAGCGTCGTCGAGGCGTAGTCGAAGACGGAGTACTGACGCATCGCGGCGAAGACGCCGATCCCGAGCCCGAGGAGTAGCGCCATCAGGTCCGCCGGGATGACGAGCGCCAGCGTGTGGGGAAGGACGCGTCGAAGGTCGTCCCAGATCGGCGTCTTCGACATGAGCGGCGTGCCGAACCTGTCGGTGACCGCGTCCTTGAGCCAGTAGCCGTACTGGACGACGATCGGCTCGTTGAGGTGCTTCTCCTGCTCGATGTGAGCGATCGTCTGCTGCGAGATGAGCGGATTCACCTTGAGTGCGCCGAGCGGGTCTCCGATCGCCGTCACGCCCGCGAAGATCAGGAAGCTCGTCGCGAGCAGGACCGGAATGCTGTAGAGGACTCGCCTGACGACGTACGTGAGCATGGACCGCTCCTCTCTCGGTGGGCCGGTTCGCCGGACGGTCGACACCCGATCCCCGCCCGGAGGGCGCCGGGCGGGGATCACTGCGGGGGTGCAGCTCGTCCTCGAGCTACTTCAGCTGCCAGTCCTGCATGTTGTCCGTCGGCCCCTGGGCGGTCGGGTTGTTCCGCATGCCCGCGATCTTCGTCTTGTAGACGAGGTACGTCGGCTTCTGGACGATCGGCAGCGTGGGCAGGTTCAGGGCCATGTTCACGTCCGCCGCGTTGACGAGCGCGACCCGCTTCTGCGGATTGAGCTCCTGGTCGGACTGCTTGAACAGGTTCGTGACCTTGACGCTGTTGTAGCCCTTCCAGTTCGAGCCGCCGCCGATGCCGTAGATGTCGGTCTGACCGGCGGGGTCGCCGCTCGAGACCCAGGCGAACATCGCGAGCTGGTAGCGGCCGTCCGAGAGCCGCGGGAAGAACAGCCGCGACGGGTCGTTGTCCGGCACGAACTCGATTCCGGCGGCCTTGGAGCGAGCCATGACGATCTCCTGCACGAGCTCACGGAGCTTGTTGCCCGTGGTCGTGCCGAACTTGATCGACATCTTCTGGCCGTTGCAGCTGAAGATGCCGTCCGAGCCCTTCGCGCAGTTGTGCGCCTTCATGATCGCCGCCACCTTCGACGGGCTGAACGTGTAGCGACCGAAGTGCGGGGCGTACAGCGCCTTCTGCGTGTTGCCGTACGTGAGGTTCTGCAGCACCTGCTGGTTCGGGTTGAACTTCTTGTAGATCTGGTTCACCACTGCCTGACGGTCGACCGAGTAGGCGATCGCCTGCCGGACCCACGGAGCACGCATGAGCGGGAAGCCGCCCTTCGTCTGCTCGTTCAGGTCGATGTGCTCCAGGCTCGTCCCCGGGCGGGCGTCGGTCTTGAGACCGGCCGTGCCCTTCAGGTCGAGCAGCTGCAGCTGCGGCTGCGGGTAGATCGCGTCCACCTCGCCACCGCGGATCGCCTGGATCTCGGAGTCGGTGTTCGTCCGGAAGACGAAGACGACCTTGTCGAGGTACGGCTTGTGCGGGCCCCACCACTTCGGGTTCCGCGTGAACGTCATCGACTGGCCCTTCGTGTAGTTCGTCATGACGAAGGGGCCGTCCGAGATCGGCTGGTTGTTCTTCGGGTTGTTGGTATCCGTCAGCCAGACGTTGTTGAAGTCGGCCTGGCCCTGGAGGGCATGGGACGGGTAGAGACCCGTCGTGAAGAGAACCTGCCACGGCGCATACGGCTTCGCGAAGACGACGTTGAAGCTCTTGCCGTCCTTGCTCGTCTTCACGACCGACTTGATCGAGTCGAAACCGCTTCGGGCCGCGATGTCGTTCTTCGGGTCGACGAACTGCTTCCAGGTGTAGACGAAGTCCTGGTACGTGACCGGGACGCCGTCGCTCCACTGGGCCTTCTTCTTGATCGTGACCGCGATCGTCTCGGGCTTCGACTTGACGAGCTTCGCGCTCTGCGCCATGTCCGGGGTGAACGAGTAGTCCGGGTTCTGGATGTAGAGACCGCGAGTCTGCGTCTCCACCGTCCAGGCCGTCCACGTGTTGTTGCAGCCGCTCAGCGCGAAGTTGAGACAGGGCGGCTCTTGCTCCGCGCCGAAGACCACGGTTCCGCCCGACTTCGACGGCCCCGAGGTACCGGCTGATCCGACGCCCACGGCGATGGCGGCGACGAGCGCCGCTACACCGACGAGAGCGAGAGAGGCGCGATACATCGATCCTTCCTCCTTTACCTCGCCATGCATTTCTGCCTGAACGCGCAATACAGACTCCGGATAGCGAGGGGCTGTTAGTCGAATCCGATTACGGCTGGCAATCGACGATGCACGAAAAGCGATCGTGCGCCCAGAACGACGCCGGGCCGCGATAGCGGCAACTTCTTGTGGCGTGCACGCGAGCGTCGAATCTCAGGAACCCACCCCGATCACACGCTGTGTCGTGCAGGTCTGCGGCTCGCAGGCAACACAGCGTGTGACGGGCAGGCGGGGAGGATCGCCCCGTCGGCACTATGCACACGCGCGATGCGTCGCTCGATCGACGCTTCGCATGTCGAAATTCACGATCGTGATACAGCGGAAATGGAGCTCGCGCTTTTTTGCGCGAGCTGCGTCAGCTCGCGAGCGAGAGGTGCTGCCGGGCGAACGTCGCCGCCTCGGCCAGCGCCGCCTCGACGTACAGCCGCGCGGAGCCCGACTCGCCTCGCACCGACGACCACGCGAGACCGACTCTGCGCGGAGGCAGGCCGCAGTCGAGGTCGACGACCTGTACGCCGGCACCGAACGACAGCGTCCCGAGACGAGGAACGAGTGCGACGCCGAGCCCCGCTGCGACGGACGCGTAGATCGTCTCGCTGTCGTCCGACTGGATGAGCCAGCACGCGTCGAGGGCGTGGGCGCGGAAGAAGTCGGCCAGCTGGCAGGTGCTCGACGCCTTGTAGCCGATGAGCGGGAGCGCGGCGATCTCGTCGAGGCGATGGGCGATCGCCTTAATCGCCTCTGCCTGCTCGGCCTGGACGACGAGCACGTGCTCGTCCTCGATCAGCGTGACGTGCTCGTAGCCGTCGCCCGCGACTGGCTCGTGGACGAAGGCGATGTCGATCTCGCCCTGGCTGAGGCGCTCGAGCAGCTCCTCGTCCCGCCGCGCCTCCGAGACGTAGATCTCGAAGTCGACGTCGTCGAGCTCTTGCAGGCGTCGGAAGATCCCCGGCACGAGCGCTCCGAGCCCGTGCCCGAAGAACCCGACTCGAAGCGGGCTCAGCTCGCCGGCCACGAGCGCTCGCAGGTCGGCCTGCGCGGTCGACAGGCGGGCGCCGATCGCGTGCGCATGCTCGACGACGATCTCTCCGGCCCGCGTCAGGTGGACCGGCTGGGCGCCGCCGGGGCGCTCGACGAGCTTGTGGCCCACCGCCCGCTCCAGCGCCGCGATCTGCTGGCTGACCGCCGATTGCGTGTAGCCGAGCTTGGCAGCCGCGCGGTGGAACGACGCCTCGCGCGCGACGGTCTCGAGCGCAACGAAGTGGCGCAGGTCGACCCCGACCCATCCGTTCGTTGGTGCCACTGTCCGATGATAGTGAGGGCCGCTCGCCGCACGGCCGCAGCGCCCGATCGTTATCCGTTATCGCGCGATCACACCTGCGTCCAACTTCTTCGCGGCGTCGGCGTCGTCGCGTCGCTCGTCCCGGCCGCTTCGCCATACTCCTCCGCGTCTCGCAGTCGAGGAAGGAGCCGGAATGGACGATTCGCAGATCCACGGCACGATCGAGCAGCTGGTCGAAGAGGAGCACGAGCTCTGGCAGCGAGAGGCGGACGGCGCCGCGAGCGCCGAGGATCGCGAGCGGCTCGACGCCGTGAAGGTCGCGCTCGACCGCTGCTGGGATCTCCTTCGTCAGAGGCGTGCGCTTCGCGAGGCGGGCCGCGACCCCGACGACGCCCAGGCGAGGTCGCCGGAGGTCGTCGAAGGCTACGAGCAGTAGCGCTCGCCGGACGCGGCGCTAGCCTGAATCGCGTGATCGCGCGGCAGCGACTCGAGACGCAGCTCGGCGACGTCGGCATCGAAGCGACCGAGATCGGCCTGTCCCACGTCCGCCTTCCCGGGTCGTCCGTCGAGCCCGGGCCTGAGGGCGAGCGGGCGTTCCTCGGATCACGCGCTGCACGCCGCTTCGCAGCTCCGGGAGTACTTCGCCGGCGAGCGCGACGAGTTCGACCTGGAGCTCGACTGGTCCGGCGTCGATGCCGAACACCGACGCGTGCTCGAGACCCTGTGCGAGGCCGCGCCCTTCGGCGAGACGATCACCTACGGGGAGCTGGGGCGTCGCTCGGGCGTGGACGACGCCCGGGAGATCGGCGTGCACATGAGCAGGAACCCGTTTCCGCTCGTCGTCCCCTGCCACCGTGTGGTCGCGGCGGACGGCCTCGGTGGCTACGGCGGCGGGCTCGAGCTGAAACAGCGGCTGCTCGAACTCGAGGGCGTGCTGCCTCCTCGCCTCGAGCTCGGTCTCGGCTAGCCGTCGAAGGCGAGAGAGCCCTGCCGCCAAGCGGGCTCTCTCATGTGCGCGGCGCCGTCGGGCTAGCGCCGTGCGCGAGAGGCGAGTCGTACGAGCGCGAACGCGGACGCCGCGCCGTGAACGGCCCGGGCGACGTCGTGACCTGCCTGCATCTGCTCCACGCTTCCCCTGTCGTGATGCGGTGCGACCGGCCGCCGTGCACGCGCACGCCGCATCCCGGGGGCTCCGCCGTCACAACCTCAGCCGTCGCGCCGGGGGGCGCGTCCCCCGTGTGCGGGATCCGTGGACGGCGGCTGTCGACGGCTAGCGTGCACGGTGATGGAGCTCGTCCAGCTCGGCCGCAGTGACCTCCGCGTCTCGCGCGTCGGTCTCGGCTGCAACAACTTCGGCGGTCGGATCGACCTCGACGCGACCCGCTCGGTCGTCGATGCAGCGCTCGACGCGCGGTGTGACGTTCTTCGACACCGCCGAGCTCTACGGCGGCGGTGACAGCGAGCGCTTCCTCGGAGAGATCCTCGACGGGCGCCGCGAGCGGGCGGTGATCGCGACGAAGTTCGGGTGGGGGAGCGACGTCGGCGACGGGCGTCCGGAGACGCTACGCGCCGCAATTCGCGGATCGCTCGAGCGCCTGCGCACGGACTACGTCGATCTCTACTACCTGCACAAGGCCGATCCCTCGACGCCGATCGCCGACACGCTGCGCGCGCTGAACGAGCTCGTCGAGGCCGGGACGGTTCGGGCGATCGGCTGCTCGAACTTCTCGGCCGCGCAGCTTGCAGAGGCGGATCGAGTGGCGCAGGAACTGGGGGTCGCCCGGTTCGAGGCGGTTCAGAACAGGTACAGCCTCCTCGAACGTGGGGACGACGAGGACGTCCTCCCGCTCTGCCGCGAGCTCGGAATCTCCTACGTGCCGTACTTCCCGCTCGCGAGCGGACTCCTGACCGGGAAGTATCTGCGCGGGCAGCCTGCTCCTCCGGGAACGCGGCTCGAGGGGCGACCCGTCGAGGACGAGCGATTCGAGCGCGTCGAGACGCTCGCGGCATTCGCGGCGGAGCGCGGACACACCGTGCTCGAGCTTGCGATCGGCGCGCTCGCGTCGACACCGGGCATCGGCTCGGTGATCGCCGGCGCTACCCGTCCCGAGCAGGTGCGGGCGAACGCGGACGCGGGAGCGTGGCACCTGACACCGGCGGAGCTCGACGAACTGGAGCGGCTGGGCTAGTCCGACCTCATCGACCTCTCATCAGCACGCCGTAGAACGCGCGGCGAGACCGCTCGACGGTCGAGACGAGAGGAGACGAGATGAGAGCGATAACGGCACTTGCGACGATCGCGGGAGGCGCGCTCCTCGCGGTCGGCGGTGCGCAGGCGACCTCCGGGTCGGGCACGGCGAGCTGCGTGGTGCCGCAGGGGGCCGATCACGTTCGCATCACGCCGTCGCAGTTCACGACGCGGATCGACAACCCGTGGTGGCCGATGAGACCCGGTAGCCGCTGGACGTACCGCGAGACCGATCCCGAGGGCCCGACGCTCCGGGGAGTGGTGACCGTGACGAGCAATACGAAGCGTGTCGCGGACGGTGTTGCGACTCGCGTAGTGCGCGACGTCGCACGCCAGGGACGGACACCCGTCGAGGTGACGAACGACTACTACGCGCAGGATCGCTGCGGGAACATCTGGTACTTCGGGGAGGCGACGACCGAGTACCGAAACGGCAAGCCGCACTCGACCGAGGGGTCGTTCGAGGCCGGGGTCGACGGCGCCGAGCCGGGAGTGATCCTCCCGGCTCGTCCTCGCGCGGGACTCGGCTACCGGCAGGAGTACTACGCAGGTCACGCCGAGGATCGCGGGCAGGTGTTCAGCCTGGGCGAACAGGTGGAGACGCCGTACGGCCACTTTGGCCGAGGGCGCGTCCTCATGACCCGTGACCTGAACCCGCTCGAGCCCGACAACCTCGAGTACAAGTTTTACGTCCGAGGCGTGGGGCAGGTGCTCGCGATCGCCGTCTCCGGCGGAAGCGACCGCGAGGAGCTCGTCGGCTATCAGCGCGGCTCGTAGAGGCGAAGCGGATGAGAGGTGAGCGTCCGCTCGCCTCTCATCTCCCTCTCATCTCGTCGGCGACAATGAGCCCATGCGCATCCTCGTCGTCGAGGACGAGGTGAAGATGGCCGGGCTCCTCCGCCGCGGACTCACGGAGGACGGTCACGTCGTCGATGTCGCCGTAAGTGGCGACGACGCCGTCTGGATGGGCCAGGTCATCGAGTACGACGCGATCGTGCTCGACCTCATGCTTCCCGGGCTCGACGGCGTCGGAGTCTGCCGTCGGTGGCGTGAGAACGGCGTGTGGTCTCCCGTCCTCATGCTCACAGCGCGCGACGGTGTCGCGGATCGCGTCGCAGGACTGGACGCCGGCGCCGACGACTATCTCGCGAAACCGTTCTCGTTCGCGGAGCTGCTCGCCCGCCTGCGCGCGCTCGCCCGACGGGGAGGGGCGGAGCGTCCGGTCGACCTCGTGGTCGGAGATCTCAGGCTCGATCCCGCTCGACGGCAGGTCTGGCGGGGCGAGGCCGTGGTCGAGCTGTCGACGAGGGAGTTCGCCCTCCTCGAGGCGTTCATGCGGCGCCCGGGCGACGTCCTCTCCCGCGTCCACCTGCTGGAGCATGCGTGGGACTACGCGTACGAGAACCGCTCGAACGTCGTCGACGTGTACGTCCGCTACCTGCGCGAGAAGATCGACAGGCCGTTCGGACGCCGGTCGCTCGAGACCGTGCGCGGCGTCGGCTACCGGCTCCGTGCAGAGGGTGTGCCATGAGCCGGGTCCCGATCCGCCTGCGACTTACGCTCGCGTTCGCGCTCGCGATGGCGATCGTGCTCGCGGGAATCGGGTCGTTCCTCGTGTACCGCCTCGGCACCTCGCTCGACGAGGCCGTGAACGAGGGCCTGCAGGGCAGGGCGGAGGAGCTCGCCCCGCGGGTCGCGCGCGCCACCGGCGAGGTCGGATCTATCGCGACGCTCGACCTGGAGGCGCGCTTCGCCCAGGTGCTCGACGAGAACGGCGTCGTGGTCGGGCAGACGCGGCAGGTCGGGACGACGCCCGTTCTCGCGCCTGCTGAGGCGAGGCGGCTCGCGGCGTCTCGGTCGTTCGTCGCGGTCGACGACGTCCCCGGGCTCGCGAACCCGGTTCGCGTGACGGCGCGGCTCGTCGCGACGCGGGCCGGCCCACGCGTCCTCGTCGTCGGCTCGTCGCTCGACGATCGCGACGAGACGGTGCACCGCTTCGTGCTCGTACTCCTCCTCGTCGCGCCGATCGCCTTGCTCCTCACATCGCTCCTCGGTTACGCGCTCGCGACGGCAGCTCTCAGGCCGGTCGACGCGATGCGGGTCGAGGCGGAGGCGATCTCGGCGGCCGAGCCCGACCGGCGGCTCCCCCTCTCGCCGGCCCGCGACGAGATCCGTCGCCTGGGCGTGACGCTCAACGACATGCTCGGGAGGCTCGGAGACGCGCTCGAGCGCGAGCGCCGCTTCGTCGCCGATGCGAGCCACGAGCTCCGCACGCCGCTCGCGCTGCTCGAGGCGGAGCTCGAGCTCGCACTGCGGCAGCCTCGGAGCCGCGAGGAGCTCGAGGCGGCGCTTCGTTCTGCGCGGGAGGAGTCCGACCGGCTCGTGCAGCTCGCAGAGGATCTCCTCGTTGTGGCGAGGGGCGATCGCGGCCGGCTTCCCATCACCCGCGGCCACGCGTCGGTCGATGCGCTCGTCGACGACGTCGTCGCGCGGTTCACGCGACGGGCGGAGGCGAGCGGACGCCGGATCACCGCCGGGCCGCCGACAGGTCTCGAGCTCGACGTCGACGCGATGCACGTCCGGCAGGCTCTCGGCGGCCTCGTCGACAATGCGCTCCAGCACGGCGGGGGCTCCGTTCGGGTCGCTGTGGCCGCACACGACGGATCTGCCGAGCTGCACGTCACGGACGAAGGCGACGGGTTCGATCCCACATTCGTACCGCGTGCGTTCGAGCGCTTCAGCCGCGACGACGAGGCACGGTCATGCGGCGGAGCCGGCCTCGGGCTCTCGATCGTCCTGGCTATCGCCGAAGCGCACGGCGGCTCGGTCGGCGCGGCGAACCGCCCGACCGGGGGTGCTGACGTGTGGCTCGTCCTCCCGAGAGCGTCCAAGTAACAAGTTGTCACAAGCGGGGTGAGTGCGCTCCAGTGAGCCGAGTTCGGCCCAAGTGACAACTTGTAACTTGGGCGCATGCTGCTCGCCGAGATCGCGCGCGCCTCGGTGGACGTCGCGGGCACGTCGTCGCGCCTCTCGAAGACGAAGCGCCTTGCGGAGTGCCTCGCGGCGGCGGCGCCGGAGGAGATCGGGCTCGCGGTCTCGTACCTCTCGGGCGAGCTTCCGCAGGGAACCGTGGGCGTTGGTTGGGCCGCACTCCGGGATGTCTCTGAGCCGGCGTCCGAGGCGACGCTCGAGCTGCTCGCCGTCGACGCGACGATCTCGCGCATCCAGGCGATCTCGGGGCCCGGCTCGCAGGCCGCTCGCCGCGCCGAGCTCGAAGCGCTCTACGCATGCGCGACGGAGACGGAGCAGCGGCTGCTGACCGGCCTCTTCCTCGGCGAGCTGCGACAAGGCGCGCTCGAGGGGGTGATGGTGGACGCCGTCGCGCAGGCGGCAGGCGTTCCGGCGGCGCAGATCCGACGGGCGGCGATGTTTGCCGGCGACCTCGCCGCCGTCGCGCAGTCGGCGCTTCGCGACGGAGCGGATGGCCTTGCCGACTTTCGGCTCACACCGCTCGAGCCGGTCACCCCGATGCTCGCGCAGACGGCGTCCGACGTGTCGTCGGCGCTGGAGCGTGTCGGTTCGGCCAGTGTGGAGTGGAAGCTGGACGGGGCGAGGATCCAGGCCCATCGCGCGGGGGACGAGATCCGCGTCTACACCCGCAACCTGGCCGACATCACGAACCGCGTTCCCGAGATCGTCGACATGCTGCGCAAGCTCGACGTGTCCTCGATCGTGCTCGACGGCGAAGCGATCGCGCTGCGGCCGGACGGGCGCCCACACCGCTTCCAGATCACGATGAGCAGATTCGGGACGAAGTCGCCGGTCGAGGAGCTGAGGAAGGACACGCCGCTGTCGCCGTACTTCTTCGACTGCCTCTACCTCGACGGGGAGGACCTGCTGGACGGCCCGGCGCAGCGTCGCCTCGCAGCGCTCGACGCGAGTCTTCCTCCTGCGGTCGTCGTGCCACGCGTCGAGACCGACGACCCCGCGGTCGCGCAGGCCTTCCTCGACGAGACGCTCGCCCGGGGTCACGAGGGCGTGATGGTGAAGTCGCTCGACGCGCCGTACGAGGCCGGCCGCCGAGGATCCGGCTGGCTCAAGGTGAAGGTCGCGCACACGCTCGATCTCGTCGTCCTCGCGGCCGAATGGGGGCATGGGCGCCGGCGGGGGAAGCTCTCGAACCTCCACCTCGGCGCCCGCGATCCAGCTGGCGGGTTCGTGATGCTCGGCAAGACGTTCAAGGGGCTCACCGACGGGGTGCTCGCCTGGCAGACGGAGCAGCTGCTCGCGCGCCAGACGCGGACGGAGGGACACGTCGTGTTCGTGCGCCCCGAGCTCGTCGTCGAGATCGCGTTCGACGGCGTGCAGTCGAGCCCGCGCTATCCGGGCGGCGTCGCTCTGCGCTTCGCCCGGGTCAAGGGGTACCGCCCGGACAAGTCGGCGGAGGAGGCGGACACCATCGACACGGTGCGGGCGATCCACGCCGACGCGGAGTAGTCTCGCGCGGACCTGGCAATCCTCGATGCGAGGGAGGTTCGCACGATGACGCAGTACGGAACCCTTCGAGCATGGGCGTTCATCGCGACGCTCGTCGGAATCTTCGGGATGATCGCCGCCGCGATCGGGGCGATCGTGTGGGCGTTCGAGGTCGACGGTTTCTGGCAGACGATCGGCGTGCTGCTGATCGGCCTTCCTGTCGCCGTCTTCATCGCGACGCTGCCGATCGCGCTCGCGCAGGCACTCCGCGCGATCGCAGACGTGGGAGACACCGTCGCGGCCCGGTAACGCGACGGCGAGCAGGAGGCGAGCGTGAGCGACGATCGCCCGCTCATCCTCGCCGTCGACGAGGACGCGGAGGCACTCGAGCGGATCACGGGGGAGCTCCAGCGCTACGCGCGCGACTACCGGGTGACATGTGGCCCCTCGACGGAGGCTGCTCTCGCACAGCTCGAGGCGCTTCGTGAGGAGGACGCCGCGGTCGCGATCGTGCTCGCCGCCCGCGGCACGCAGGAGCTCAAGGGCGAAGCGCTCCTCGAGCGCGTACACGACCTGCATCCGCACGCCAAGCGGGCGCTTCTCATCCCCTGGGGCGGCTGGGCGGACGAGGAGACCGCGGACGCGATCCGCACGGCGATGGCGCGAGGTCACATCGACTACTACGCCCTCAAGCCGTGGAGCACGCCGGACGAGCTCTTCCATCGGCTCATCTCGGAGTTCCTGCAGGAGTGGCGCCGCCAGAACGCGCCGGGGCGCCGCGAGCTGACGGTCGTCGCCGATCCGTGGTCGCCGCGCGGCTACGAGCTCCGCAACCTGCTCGCGCGGAACGGCGTGCCGCACGCCTTCCACACGCCCGAATCGGACGAGGGCGTCGAATTCCTCCGCGCCTGCTTCCAGGAGGGGGCACAGGTACCCGTGGTGCTGCTCCCCGACGGCTCGGCACTCGTCGACCCCGGCGCCGCAGACCTCGCGCAGCACGGGACCCGCATGCGCACCGAGCTCGACGAGCCCGAGACGTACGACGTCCTGATCGTCGGCGCCGGGCCCGCCGGCCTCGCCGCGTCCGTCTATGCGTCGTCCGAGGGGCTCTCCGCCCTCGTCGTCGAGCGCGAGTCGATCGGCGGACAGGCCGGGTCGAGCACGAGGATCCGCAACTACCTCGGGTTCTCGCGTGGGCTCAGCGGAGCCGAGCTCGCTCAGCGCGCGTACCAGCAGGCATGGGTCTTCGGCGCGACCTTTCTCCTCACGCGCGATGCGACGTGCATCGCCGCCGACGGCGACCTCTTCCGAGTCACGCTCTCAGGCGGAATCGAGGTCGACACCCGAAGCGTCGTTCTCGCGACCGGCGTCTCCTATCGTCGCCTCGACGTTCCTGCGCTCGCGGCGTTCGAGGGAACCGGCGTGTTCTACGGCTCGTCGCCGTCCGAGGCGCGGCAGTTCACGGGCGGCGACGTGTTCGTGGTGGGCGGGGCGAACTCGGCCGGGCAGTCTGCGATCCATCTCGCCCGCTTTGCCCGCAGCGTGACGCTCGTCTGTCGGGGAGGCTCGTTCGAGGCGCGCATGTCCCGCTACCTGCTCGACGAGATCGAGAGCAAGGACAACATCGTCCTGCGCTCGCGTACGCAGGTCGTGGACGCGGCCGGGGACGAGCGGCTCGAGCAGCTCACCCTCCGCGACCCGGACGGCGACGAGACGGTCGCCGCGGATGCGCTCTACCTCCTCATCGGTGCCGAGCCGCATACGGAGTGGCTCCCGGCCGAGATCGAGCGCGACGAGCGCGGCTTCGTCGTCGCCGCCTCCGACTACGAGACGAGCATGCCAGGCGTCTTCGCGATCGGCGACGTGCGTGCGGGGTCCGTGAAGCGCGTCGCTTCGGGCGTGGGGGAGGGCTCAGTGGTCATCCAGCACGTCCATCGCCACCTCGAGCAGGTGGCGGAGCGGAGTCGCGTCAGCTCGACGTGAGGTCGGCGCACTCGGGTGCGTCGTCGAACGCGGTTTTGAGCTCGCCCTGGACGTCCGCGTCCTGAATCGTCTGGATCGTCTGCGAGAACGCGCTCGCCATCGCGGAGAGGGAGTTCGAGACCGTCGAGATCGCACCGGGGAGTTGCGTGATCCCACTGACGCCATTCGCCGTGTCCTCGATCTTCTTCGACTCGTCGTCGAGCGTCGTCGACAGGGTGCTGATGGAGTCCTCGACCTGCTGGCCGGAGTCGGTCGGCGGCTTGCCCAGGCCCTTGAGCGAGTCGACGAGCGTCTGGGTCGAGTCGCGCGCGTCGGAGGCGGCGGAGCGCAGGTTGTCCTGCGACAGGTTGGACGCGTCCGTGAACTGCGAGGTCGTGTTGTCCAGATCCGTCTTCCAGGTCGTGACCGCGCTGCAGAAGTCAGTCGCCCACGCCTGCGTCGCATCCGTGGTCGTTGTGGTGCTTGCACTGTCGCTGCCGCCTCCACAGCCGGTGGCGGCGACGGCGACGAGAAAGGCGAGCATCGCGACGGCGGCGAGGCGTTGCATACCCGGACGTTAGCGCGTTCGCGCCGCTACCACCGCGAGGAGCGGGACGAAGATCCACGACACGAGCTCGCGGAGCCGGTGTGCCGGCTTCGGCGGCTCGTCAGCCGCGGCAGCGCGGACCGAGGCGCCGGTTCCGAGCAGAGCTGCGCGAAGCAACGCCGCCGCGCGGCGTACGTGCCAGCGCGAGGTGACGATCACGACCTCGTCCGCGTCGAGCCGACGGGCCAGGCGAGCGGCGGCGACTGCGTTCCCGAGCGTCGTGCGCGCTCCGCGGTCGAGGAACCGTGCCCGCGTGGGCGTCGTCCAGGCGCGGGCCATGAGATCGGCCTCGGCGTCGGGCAGTCGACCGCTCGCCCAGCCGGTAAAGAGGATCACGTCGTCCGGCTGGACGAGACGCTCCGCCCTCGCGAGGCGCGCGGCACACACTGGGTGGAGCCCGGGCGTCCGGGCGTGCGAGAAGCCGAGAACGACGACGAGGCGTGTGCTCATCGTCGTCGGAACCGTCGCCAGAGGCCGTATGCGAGGAGGGTGCCGACGACCGTCACCACGAGGCGAATCGCCTTGCTCCCGCGGAGCTTCGACTCCCCGCTCGCGCGCTCGCGCATGTGGACCGGCACCTCGACCACGACGAGTCCCGCGTGGTGGAGGCGCAGCAGCGACTCGACCTCAGGAGCGCCACTCGTGTACGGGAGGCCGAGAGCGGGGAGCGCGAGCCGGTTTGCCGCGTACATCCCGCTCGTCGCGTCGAGGAACGGGCGGCCGAGCGTGGCGTGCATCCCGCGGCGCAGAGCGGACGTGCCGATCCGGCGGCTGCGTGTCGGGACGTAGCGATAGGCCTCGTACCCGTCTCCTGACGCGAAGCGCGAGCCGACAGCGACGTCGGCTTCGCCCGAGCGGACGATCTCGAGCAGGCGCGCGAGCTCGGCGACCGGATGCTGGCCGTCCGCGTCCACGCGGCCGACGAACTCGTAGCCGTGCTCATCCGCGTAGGCGTAGCCGGCGGCGATGCCGACCCGGAGGCCGCGGTTCTCTCCGAACGAGACCACCTCTGCGCCTCGCGCACGCGCAAGGGCGGCCGTGCCGTCTGTCGACCCGTCGTCGATCACGACGACGTCCGCGTCGGGCAGCCCCTCTGCGAGCTCGTCGAGAACCGCGGGGAGGTTGTCCTCCTCGTTCCAGGCCGGGATGAACACGAGCGTCCGGGAAGCGGCCATCGCGAACCGTAGTGTGGCCCGAGCCGCGCTCAGATGACGTTGCGCTCGGGTCGCGGCGCCGCGCGCTCGAAGCGCTCCACACCGAGTGGGGCGACGTCCACGAACGGGACTCGTCCGAGCACGCGGTCGCGGACGATCTCTCCGATCGCCGGACCCTGCAGGAAGCCGTGGCCCGAGAAGCCGGTGGCGTAGAGGAATCGCGACGGCCCGTCCACCTCGCCGACGAGCGCGTTGTGGTCGGGCGTGACCTCGTAGTAGCCCTTCCAGCCGCCGGCCATACCCATGTCGAGCAGTGACGGAAGTCGTCGCTCGGCGACCTCGATGACCTTCTCGAGCCACGCCGGATCGGAGGGCACGTCGAGTCCGGGAGCCTGATCCGGATCCGCCATCCCGAACAGCAAGCCCGGCCCCTCGCGGTGGAAGTAGAGGCCGCTCGAGAAGTCGACGGTCAGAGGCATGCGCTCGGGGAGCCCCTCCGTGGCGCCGGTGAAGCCGACCTCGCGTAGGTACGCCTGGACGGGGAGCTCGACGCCGACGTGAGCGCCGATCTCCGGCGACCACACGCCAGCTGCGCACACGACCGTGCCGCACTCGATCGTGCCGCCGTCGGTCTCGACCGCGGCGATCTCTGAGTCCTCCACACGGATGCCCGTTACGCCGCAATTGACCTCGACGACCGCGCCGTGTTCCCGCGCGCCGGCCGCGTACCCCTGGACGACCGCCTCCGGGCTCGCGTGCCCGTCGAGCGGGCAGAACGTCGCAGCGAGCACGCCGTCGAGGCCTGCGAGCGGGCACAGCTCCGCGACCTCCTCCAGCTCGATGAAGCGGCTCGGCACACCGAGCTCGTTCTGCAGCGCGGTCGACTCCCGGAACGCCACGACGTCCTCTTCGCGGTCGAGGAGGAAGAGATAGCCGACCTGGTGCAGGTCGATCTCGTGGCCCGGCCGCTCGCCGAAGTGCTCGAAGGCCTCGATGCTGCGCAGGCCGAGCGCGACGTTCAGCGGATCCGAGAACTGGGCGCGGAAGCCGCCCGCCGCGCGGCTCGTGGATCCGCCTGCCAGCTCGCCGCGTTCGAGCAGGCACACGTCGGCGCCGGCCTCAGCGAGATGGAACGCCGTGCTCGTCCCGATCACGCCGCCACCGACGACGACGACGTCTGCGGACGCGGGAAGGCTCATCGGCGGACGAGGTTACGGAGGAAGAAGCTCACGTTCGCGGGCCGCTCGGCGAGCCGGCGCATGAAGTACGGGTACCAGTCGGGACCGAACGGCGACGCGACGAGCACCTTGTAGCCCTGGGCTGCGATCGAGCGCTGGAGTGCCGGTCGCACGCCGTAGAGCATCTGGAACTCGAAGCGGTCGCGGGCGATTCCCTCGCGCGCGGCAAAGCTCTGCACCTTCCGGATGAGAGTCTCGTCGTGAGTCGCCACCGCGATGTACGCGCCGCCGCGCAGCCCGTGCACGACGAGCTCGAAGTACGCCCGATCCACGTCGCGCTTCTCCGGATACGCGATCGTCTCCGGCTCGAGGTAGGCGCCCTTGACGATGCGGAGGTTGGGCCGAGACGGAAGGAGTCGCTCGAGGTCGTCGGGCGTGCGGTAGAGGTACGCCTGCAGCACCGTCCCCACGGCGTCGAGCCCTGCCGTGCGCAGTCGCTGGTAGATCCTGAGCGTCGCGTCGACGACGTCGGACTGCTCCATGTCCATGCGGATGAACGTCCCGAGCTCCTCCGCTCGTGCGACGAGCCGCGAGACGTTCGCGTACGCCGTATCCTCGTCGAACGTCAGGCCGAGGTGCGTGAGCTTCAGCGCAACGTTCGCCCTCAGGCCCTCGGCGACGAGACGCTCGACGATCGTCTCGTACTCCTCGGTGACCGCGGCGGCTCCCGCGGCGTCCGGGATCGCCTCCCCGAGGAGCGTCGTGTTCGCGTACAGGCCCGCGTCGTTCAGGTCGCGGAGCACCCGGACGCACTGGTCGAGTGTCTCGCCGGCGACGAAGCGGCTCGCACCGAGCTTGCTCCCGTGCTGCTGAACGAGTCGCTGGAGCCGCTCGCTGTCGGCCGCGTGCAGGATCGCCGCGCGCGGCAGCGAGGAGACGGTGGCGCCGAGGTCGCTCACGCGGGCGCGAGCCTACCGCGGGGCGCTCGCGCGGCCTGGACGTGCGGTCAGTTGAGCGAGGGATCGGGTGGCATCGACGCGAGCACCGAGAACGGGCCGCCCTTGCGGCGCAGCACCGAGCTCCAGAGCCCTCCGGGGTCGCCGGTGAAAACGTCCTCGGCGAGTGCGGGCTCGACGATCCACGAGCCCTCGTCGAGCTCGTCGTCCAGTTGACCGGGTCCCCAGCCTGCGTAGCCCGCGTACACGCGCGCACGCCGGAGCTCGCCCAGCGAGTCCGGCTCGATCTCAGTGGAGAGGAAACCGATCGTGTCGAGGACGAGCGGCTGCGAGTCGTCGGGCTCCGCGAAGTCGGCGAGGACGACGATCGCGGACGACTGCACCGGGCCGCCGACGTGCACCGAGCCCATCCCGTCGGCGAGACCGACGAGCTCCGGCACTGCCTCGCCCACCGAGGTCTCCGACGGTCGGTTGAGCACGACGCCGAGCGCTCCCTCCTCCGAGTGCTCGCCGACGAGGACCACCGTGCGCCAGAAGTCGGGGTCGACGAGGCCCGGCCCGGCAATGAGGAGCTGGCCGCGGAGTGAGGTCACGGCCGTATCATCGCCGCATGAACCGGGTGGGACGGGAGGTCAGGCTCGTCGCGCGCCCGAACGGCTTCCCGTCGGAGGAGGTCTTCGAGCTGGCCGAGGTGTCGGTCTCGGATCCCGCGGACGGGCACGTGCTGATTCGCAATGCCTTCTTCTCCGTCGACCCGTACATGCGCCCGCGGATGAACGACGTGCCCTCGTACGTCCCGCCGTTCACCCTCGGAGAAGCGATGACCGGCGGGGCGGTCGGGCAGGTCGTCGCCTCGCGGAACCCGCGCTGGTCGGAAGGGGACTGGGTCGCACACCAGCTCGGCTGGCGCGAGTGGGCGCTCTCGGACGGCTCGGGCATGCGCGCTGTGGATCCGGGGGTCGCGCCCGTCTCGTTGGCGCTCGGGGTTCTCGGGATGACCGGTTTCACCGCCTGGTACGGACTCTTCGAGATCGGGCAGCCGCAACAGGGCGAGACCGTCTTCGTCTCCGGTGCTGCGGGCGCCGTCGGCAGCGCGGCGGGTCAGATGGCGCGCATCGCCGGGTGTCGTGTGATCGGGAGCGCCGGCTCTGCGGAGAAGGTCGCCTGGGCGCGCGAGCTCGGCTTCGACGGCGCGTTCGACTACCACGACGTCGCGCCGAGGCGGGGATTTGCGGACCTTGCGCCGGACGGGATCGACGTCTACTTCGACAACGTCGGCGGCGACCACCTCGAGGCTGCGATCGGCGCGCTCCGTCCCTTCGGGCGCGTGGTCGCATGCGGTTCCATCTCGCGCTACAACGACGTCGAGCCCGCGCCCGGCCCGCGCAACACGTTCATGGTCGTGACCAAGCGGCTGCGGATCCAGGGCTACATCATCAGCGACCACGGCGACCGCTTCGGGGAGTTCGTGCGACAGGCGACCGAGTGGGTCAGGGACGGGCGGTTGCGCTCGCGGGAGACGATCGTCGACGGAATCGAGAACGCGCCGAGAGCGTTCCTCGGGCTCCTCCGCGGCGAGAACGTCGGCAAGATGCTGGTCGCCGTCGGCCCCGCGGCATGACGTTCCGCTGCCGAATCTTCGGCCACAGGCTTCCGCGGAAGCGGCGCCCGTTCTTCCTGACGGAGCGCTACCAGCGCTGCGAGCGCTGCGGCCGTCGGATCCGGCTCCGGAATCGCTGACGTGGCCCGCCCTGCGCGGCAATTCGTGCTTACACACCCGGCCGACCACTGTGGTATGAACCGCGTGCTTGGGGTCCCACGACAGTGGCGGACTGGGGGGGAGACTGCGCACCGCGCGGCGCAGCGTCGGTCTCACCCAGAAGCAGCTCGCGGACGAGCTCCACGTCGAGTCGGTGACGGTCTCGCGCTGGGAGCGCGGCGTGACGACTCCCTCGCTCCCGCGTCTTCGCCGGGTCGCCGAGCTGACGCAGACGACCGTGAGCGACCTCGTGCGCGCGCCAGACACCTCCTCGGCGCACGCCGTCGAGCTCGCTGCGCTCAGAGAAGACCTTGCAGAGACGCGCGAGCTGGTCGATCGAGTCGCGCGGGCCCTGGAGCAGCTAATGCGTCCGCGATCGCTTCGAGGCTCCGCGTCAGCGTCCCGAGAGTCGTGACGTCGACGTCGACGAGCGGCTCGACATGCACCGCGAGCCCGTCGGCTGCAGGGATCGCCGTCAGCCGCTTCAGCCGGCCCGAGTAGAAGACGACGGCCTCGACCGGACGGCCGCTCATGCGCGCTTCCGTGAAGCACGGGCCGTAGATGTCGCGGGCGCCCGGAAGGTGCTCCCAGAGCACGTGTCCCGTCCGGTGGCCGAGCTCGGCGTGCAGGCCCGACGAGACATGGACGATCCGATCGTGGTCGTCGAGGACCACGTAGGCGTAGGTGCCGGTGCGCGCGTGAGGCGTGCGGGCGATCGCGCTCACGCGCCGCCCTGGATCAGCGTGAGTGCCCGGCGAGCCCCGTCACGGCCGGGCGCCGTGTGGGTGTCGAGCGCGTCGAGTGCCCGTTCGAGGCTTTCGAGCAGGCCGTCGATGGTGAGCGTGTCGAGGCGCGCGAGGCGCTCCCAGTAGAGCTCGAGCCGTCCGTCCTCGCGCGGGACGGCGCGCACCTGCGTGACGTACCCGTCGTAGAACTGCACGAACTCGACGGTCTCGCCGGTCTCACGGGCGGTCTCGTAGTACGGCTTGAAGAGGGGCTCGGAGCCGGGATGGCAGTCCCACACGACCTCGCCGACGAGCGGGCCGAACCGACTTTCGGCGCCCGGACCCACCCCGACGATGCGATCCCCCTCGTCGAGCACGACCAGCGGCGTTTGACACTGCACCGTGACGGCCACGGTGCGGACATCCTAGGGCTGCGGCCGGAAGGTGTCGAGGAACGTCCGGAGCATCGCGCGACCGTCCGGTGTGAGGACGCTCTCCGGGTGGAACTGGACGCCCTCGATGGGGAACTCGCGATGCCGGACGCCCATGACCTCGCCGTCGTCGGTGCGCGCGGTGACCTCCAGCGCGTCCGGAACCCGCGTCGCTGCGAGAGAGTGGTAGCGGCCGGCTACGACGCGCTCGGGGAGGCCCGCATAGATCCCGCGGCAGTCGTGGGAGATCGTGCTCGCCTTTCCATGGACGAGCGTGCGCGCCTGCGCCACCTCGCCGCCGAAGCCCTCGACGATCGCCTGGTGGCCGAGGCAGACGCCAAGCGTCGGAATCGTCGGGCCGAGGGCGACGACGAGCTCGACGGACGCGCCGGCGTCAGCGGGCGTGCCCGGGCCGGGGGAGACGACAAGGCGGTCGGGCTCGAGGGCGCGCGCTTCCTCGACCGTCACGTCGTCGCTGCGCCGGACGACGACGTCTGCCCCGAGCTCCTGGAGCAGATGGACGAGGTTGTAGGTGAACGAGTCGTAGTTGTCGACGACGAGGACGCGCACGCATTCGAGTGTGCCAGCGTCCGAAACGGACACGCCAGGTGTCAGACACCGTGTCTGACACCTGGGCATGACCCGACGGTACGCTGAACCGGTGGGCCGATCCGTCATCGTCGCCGCCGTCCGCACGCCGTTCGGGCGCCTGGGAGGCGGCCTCGCGAAGCACCCCGCGACCGAGCTCGGGGCGATCGCGATCCGCGAGGCACTCGCGCGCGCGGGCCTCGAGCCGGGCGAGGTCGAGTACGTGATCATGGGCCAGGTGCTGCAGGCCGGCGTCGGCCAGGCGCCGGCGCGGCAGGCCGCGATCGCAGCAGGGATCCCCAAAGAGGTGCCTGCGGACACGATCAACAAGGTCTGCGCCTCGTCCATCCGGGCGCTCGAGATAGCCGACCTCATGATCCGGGCCGGCGGTCACGAGCTCGTCGTCACCGGCGGCATGGAGTCGATGTCGAACGCTCCGTACCTGCTCCCCAAGGCTCGCTTCGGCTATCGGCTCGGAAACGGCGAGGTCGTCGACCACATGGTCTTCGACGGCCTCACCTCGAGCTTCGACGGCCTGCACATGGTCGAGCAGGCCTCGGCGGTTGCGCGCGAACTAGGCATCTCGCGGGAGGAGCAGGACGCCTGGGCACTCCGCTCGCACCAGCGGGCCGCGGCGGCGCAGGACGCGGGCCGCTTCGACGACGAGATCGTTCCTATCGGCGATGTCGTCGCGGACGAGGGAGTCCGGCGGGACACGACGCTCGAGAAACTTGCCGCGCTCCAGCCCGTCTTCGACCCGGACGGCACGACGACCGCGGGCAACGCGCCCGGCGTAAACGACGGGGCGTCGTGCGTCGTCGTGTGCTCGGAGGCGTTCGCCGAGCGGCGCGGGCTGGAGCCGCTCGCGACGATCCTCGCGCAGGGGTATGTCGCAGACGACTTCGCGTACCTCGCGCGCACTCCCGCGCGTGCCGGTGAGCAGGCGCTCGCCACGGCCGGCAAGTCGATCGCCGACGTCTCGCGCGTGGAGATCAACGAGGCGTTCTCGTCCGTCGCCAAGAACTCGACGCGCATGCTCGGCGCCGACGAGGAGATCGTGAACGTCAACGGCGGCGCGGTCGCGCTCGGCCACCCGATCGGCGCATCGGGCGGCCGTATCGTCGCGACCCTGGTGCACGACCTCCGCCGGAACGGGGGCGGCCTCGGCCTCGCCGCCATCTGCTCGGGCGGCGGCCAGGGCGACGCCCTGCTGATCGAGGCCTAGCGATCTCACACGCCCCGGCTGCCGATTGACTCGAATCGGTGCACACCGCGTGATCCGCGCCTTCCTCGTCGGTCTCATCGCCGCGCTGGTGCTCGCGAGCCCGGCTGCGGCGTGCAAGTGCATCGACACGCCGCTCTCGAAGAGACTCGACGAGTCGGACGCCGCCGTCGTCGGGATCATCGTCGCGCAGCGACCAGGGCAGCTTCGCGGGGCACCCCAGAAGATCTTCACCGTGCACGTCGAGCAGCACGTGAAGGGGGATCTGCCACGCGTGATCGACATCAGAAGCCCGTCGGGTACGGACTGCGACGTCGACGTGCCGCTCGACAAGACGGTTGGACTGCTGCTCGTGCGCGGGCCGAACCAGAGCTGGCTCGCCACGGCCTGCAGCGTCGTCGATCCCGGGTATCTCGTCGCGGCCGGAGGCGAGCCGCGCGGTGGCCCGGTGAAGGTCGTCATCGGGATGGTGGTGCTCGGGCTCGTTCTCCTGTGGGCGTTCTTCCGGCTCCGCAAGGGCGCCCGCCCGAATCTTCCCGGCGCTCCCGAGCCCTAGACTCCGCGCGTGCGATTCGAGCACGTGCTGGTGGTCGGGGCCGGCCAGATGGGGGGCGGCATCGCGCAGGTGATGGCGGCCTCGGGCCGGCGCGTCTCGCTACACGACCAGGCCCCCGGAGCCGTCGAGCGAGCGCTCGGCGCGATGCAGAAGAGCCTGGCGCGACTCGCCGAGAAGGGAGGACCGCCCGCGGACGAGGTGCTCGCGCGCGTGTCGCCTGCCGATGCGCTCGTCCCAGCCGACCTGCTCGTGGAGGCCGTGGTCGAGGACGCGCGTGTGAAGACCGAGATCTTCCGGGCAGCGGACGAGGCTCTGCCCGCCGAGGCGGTGCTCGCGTCGAACACTTCGTCGATCCCGATAACCACGTTGGCCGCGGCGACGAGCCGTCCGGATCGCGTCATCGGGATGCACTTCTTCAACCCGGTGCCCGTACTCGCGCTCGTCGAGGTCATCCGGGCCCTCCAGACGTCCGACGAGACCGCTGCCGCGATCGTGGAGCTCGCCCGCGATCTCGGCAAGACGCCGGCGGAGGCGAACGACTTCCCGGGATTCGTCGCGAACCGCATCCTCATGCCGTTCGTGAACGAGGCGGCATACGCGCTCATGGAGGGCGTCGCCGAGCCCGAGGCGATCGACACGATCGCGAAGCTCGGCTTCGCGCATCCGATGGGGCCGCTCGCGCTCGCCGATCTCATCGGTCTCGACACGTGCGTCGCGATCATGGAGGTGCTGCACGAGGGGCTCGGCGACCCGAAGTACGCTCCGTGCCCGCTCCTGCGCCAGTACGTCGCCGCGGGGAGGCTCGGACGGAAGTCCGGCCGCGGCTTCTACGAGTACGCGTGATGGACCCGCGGGTGGCCGCGGAGCTCGCGGCCCACGAGGGCACGGACGAGGAGGTCGTCGACTCGCTGTTTCGCCTCGTGCTGCGGCGCGAGCCGGAGCCTGACGCGCGCGAACGCGCGCTCGCCCAGCTCGGAGACGGGACGCTCTCGCGGGCGACGCTCGTCCACGAGCTCGCGACGAGCGAGGAGTTCCGACGCGTGCGCGAGCTCGACGACGCCGTCGCGCTCGGGCTCGCGGAGCGCGCACGGGGCGCTCGGATCCGGTGGCTGCAGGCGCCCCCGGGCACGGACGAGCGGGTCGTGGAGATCCCCTGGGTCCTGTCCCGGCTCCGCCCGGCAGGTCGTGTGCTCGAGGTTGGCTACGCGTTCGCCGAGCCCGCGTACCTCGCAGGGCTCCTTCGTGCGGGCGTCGACGTCGTCGGAGCCGACCTCGCCGTTCGAGACGTCGAGGATGGAGACCGTGCAGGCCGACGTGCGCTCGCTTCCATTCCCGGACGGATCGTTCGACCAGGTCCTCCTCGTGTCGACGCTCGAGCACGTCGGGGCGGACAACACGCGTCTACGGCCTCGACGCTCGAGCGCGGGACGCGGCGCCCGCGCGAGGCGGCTCTGCGCGAGCTCGCCCGCGTGCTCGCGGAGGAACGGGACGCTGCTCGTGACCGTGCCGCTGGGAGAGCCAGGCGATCACGGCTGGTTCCGCCAGGAAGACGAGGGCGGCTGGACATCCCTCTTCGCCCGCGCCGACCTCTTCGTCGAGGAGCTCGAGCTGTACGAGCTGACCGCCGAGGGCTGGCGAGCCGCACCGTCGTTTCGGTCCGACGGCGTGCGCTACGGCGAACGCGGGCCTGCGGCCTCGGCAGTCCTCTGTGCGGAGCTCTCGTCCGGACGGCTGCGCCGGCTTCTCTCACCCGGAGGAGCCCGCGTCGCGACCAGGCGACGCGCCGCGCGCACGTACCGGCGCGTGCGGCCGCGCGACCTAGAGTCAGGACCCATGGACTTCGACCTGACGTCCGATCAGCGCGCGATCCAGACCCTCGCGCGGGAGATCGCCGAGAGCGAGATCGTCCCGCACGCGGCGGAATGGGATCGCGAGCACCGCTTCCCCGACGAGCTGTTCCCGAAGCTCGCGGAGCTCGGGCTGATGGGCGTCTGCGTCCCGGAGGAGTACGGAGGCGCCGGAGCGGACTTCGTGTCGTACGTCCTCGTCCTCGAGGAGCTCTCGCGCGCCGACGCCGGGGTCGGGGTCACAGTCGCGGTACACACGAGCGCGACGACGCTCCCGATCCTCGCCTTCGGCACCGACGAGCAGCGCGCTCGCTTCGTGCCGCCGCTGGCGCGGGGTGAGGCGCTGGGCGCGTTCGCGCTCACCGAGCCGGATGCCGGCTCGGACGCCGGGTCGCTGCGGACGAGCGCGACCCCGGACGGCGACGGCTGGGTGCTGAACGGCTCGAAGCAGTGGATCACGAACGGGTCGCGCGCCGGCACGCTCGTCCTCTTCGCGCGCACCGACCCGGCCACCGCCGGCGCGCGCGGTGTCTCGTGCTTCGTGCTCGACGGCGACCAGGTACGGATCACGCGCGAGGAGGAGAAGCTCGGGTTGAACTCCTCGACGACCTCGGATCTCGCTCTCGAGGACGTCCACGTCGACCGCGACCGTCTGCTCTACGAAGAAGGTCGCGGCTTCCGGATCGCGATGGCCACGCTCGACGGCGGCAGGATCGGGATCGCCGCGCAAGCGCTCGGGATCGCGCAGGCCGCGTACGACGTCGCGCGCTCCTACGCGCTCGAACGGCAGCAGTTCGGGCGCCGGATCGGCGACTTCCAGGCGATCCAGTGGAAGCTCGCGGACATGGCCACCGAGCTCGACGCCGCGCGCCTCCTCGTCTACCGCGCAGCTTGGCTGAAGCAGGAGGGGCGCCCGCACGCCGCCGAGGGCGCGAAGGCGAAGCTGTTCGCATCCGAGATGGCGCGGCGTCAGACGGCCGAGGCGATCCAGGTTCTCGGCGGCTACGGCTACACGAAGGAGTTCCCGGTCGAGCGCTACTACCGCGACGCGAAGATCACCGAGATCTACGAGGGCACGAGCGAGATCCAGCGCCTCGTCATCGCGCGCTCCATCCTCGGGCGCCAGCTCCGCGAGGAGCCCGCGCCTCAGGGCATCCACTCGTAGCGCGCGTCCGGCTCTCGCTCCTCGTTCCCAGTCCCGTCGGTGAGCTCGGCGAGGACGAGCCCGTGCCGCTCGTAGAAGCGGCGGGCTCCTTCGTTGCGCTGGAACGTCCAGAGCCCGAACCCTCCGGGTCGCCGCTCCTTCGCCTTCGCAAGCAATGCGCTTCCGATGCCGCGGTTCTGTGCGTCCGGATGGACGTACAGCCACATGAGCATCGAGTCCGACAGCGCGGCGAACCCGACGACGTGACGTACCGGGTCGTCAACGACCCACAGCTCGTGGTGCGGTACGACCGCCACGCCGATCCACCGGCGGATTTCCTCGTCCGAGTGCAGACGCGGGAGGAACGTCAGTCCTCCGAAGGACGCGATGTAGACGTCGGCGATCGCGTCGGTGTCCTCGCCGCGAGCGGGTCGTACGCGCACGAGCGCCTAATGTACGCGCGTGTCGCGCGAGCGCGATGAGCCCGTTCGGCTGACGAGGATCTACACGCGCGGCGGCGACGCCGGGGAGACCTCGCTCGGCGACGGCTCGCGCGTGTCCAAGCGCGACGCACGGATCGCCGCCTTCGGCACCGTCGACGAGCTCAACGCCGCGCTCGGCGTCGTGCTCGCGGGGGAATGCCCGGAAGAGCTCCGGGACGTGCTCGCGCCGCGTCCAGAACGAGCTCTTCGACCTCGGGGCGGACCTTTCGGTCCCGCTCGTGCAGGAGGCGCGTCTCCGCGTGACGCAGGAGCAGGTCGACCGGCTCGAGCAGGAGTGCGACCGCTTCAACGCCGACCTGTCCGAGCTTCGGAGCTTCGTGCTGCCCGGCGGCTCGGAAGCGGCGGCGCGGCTTCACGTCGCGCGCACGACCTGCCGGCGGGCAGAACGGGACGCGCTCGCTGCCGCCACGGAGCACGACGTCAACCGGCTCGCCATCGTCTACCTGAACCGCCTCTCCGACCTCCTGTTCATCCTCTCCCGTACCGCGAATGCGGCCGCGGGCCAGGAGGAGCCGCTCTGGAGGCCTGGGAGCTCCTCCTAGCGTTCGCCGCGGCGTTCGTCGCCGGGTACCTCGGCTCGATGCTTGGGCTCGTGCTCGGGACCTTGCGACTCCCGTTCATCGTCATCGCGACGGGGAGCCCGCTCGCAGCCGCGGGGACGAACATCGCGATCTCCGCCGCCGCGGCGGGTGCAGGCGGCATCCGCCACGCGCGCGAGGGGCGCGTCGACTGGCGTGTCGTCGCGTGGATCGCGTTCCCGTCGGTCGCCGGCGCCGTGCTCGGGGCGCTCGTGGCCGACGACGTGTCGGAGGCGCTGCTGTACGGCGTCATCGCCGCGGTGCTGTTCTGGAGCGGTCTCGACCTCGCGTTCCGACCGGTCAAGCCTCGGCCGCGCGTGCGTCTGCGACTCGCGCGCGGCACCGCCATGTCGTTCTTCATCGGCGCCCTCGGCGGGGCGGTCGGAGTGATACTCGGGACGCTTCGGATGCCCGCGCTCGTGCGTGGCGTCGGCATGGACATCCGGCGCGCCGCAGGCACGAACCTCGTCGTCGGCTTCCTGCTCGGGCTCGCGGGCTTCGTCACGCACGCCGCGCAGGAGGGAGTCGACTGGTCGATTCTCGGAGCGGGCCTCGCAGGTGCGATTCCAGGCGGATGGCTGGGGGCTCGCGCGACGGGCAGCCTCCCGGAGGATCTCCTGCGGCGGGCGCTCGGCGCGACACTGATCGTCGTCGGCGCGTTCTTCGCCTTCCAGGCGCTCTACTAGCTCACGCGACTGCGGGCCAGCTGACGCTGAGCCACTCGATCAGATCGTCCGGCGACCGCGGGCTCGCGACGTAGAACCCCTGCGCGTAGTCGCAGCGCCAGTCGGAGAGGACGCTCCATGCGCTGCGGGTCTCGACGCCCTCGGCGACGACCTTGAGACCGAGGGCGTGCCCGATGTCGATCATCCCGCGAACGAGTGCCGCGTCCGTCGTGCTCTTGCCGAGGCCGTGCACGAAGCTCACGTCGATCTTGAGCTCGTCCAGTGGGAGAACGCGAAGTGCTGCGAACGAGGCGGCGCGGCCGGCGTCGTCGAGCGAGAGCCGTACGCCGAGCGCGTCGAAGCGGCTGAGGACCTCCTCGTCCACCTGCGTTCCCGCGCCGGGCCCGGCCGGGACGACCTCGAGCGTGATCTTCTGGGGATCGAGCTCATAGGAGCGGAGCAACGACGAGAGGCCCTCGGCGAACTGCGGGTCGTCGAGGAGCCGGTACGGAATATTGATTGCCACGCCGAGATCGTGGCCCGCGCTATTCCAGAGCTGCGCCGAGTCGAGCGCGTCGGCGACGACGAGGTAGGTCAGCTCGCGGACGAGCGGCGTCCGCTCGACGTGCGGGACGAACTCGGCGGGGGGGACGAGGCTGCCGTCGGGGAGGACGCGACGGATCAGAGCCTCCGCGGATCGCGGCGTTCCGGTCGCCAGATCGATGATGGGCTGGTACACCACGATGAGCTCGTTCCGCTCGAGCGCGTGCTCGACGTCGCGCACGACACCCGCGTCGATCCCACGCGGGACGAGCACGGACTCGTCGCTCGTGTCTCGCTTCGTCGCGTACATCTGGCCGTCGGCGCGTGCAAGAAGCTCTTCACCCGTCGCTCCGTCGTCCGGGTAGACGGACCAGCCGATGCTCCCGTCGATCTCCACTGACGTTCCCTCCACCCGAAACGGCCGGCGAAGAGCGTTGCGCAGGCGGCCCACGAGCGCGCCGGCGCGGTCGTCGCTGCCAGTTCCCATGGAGAGGATCACGAACTCGTCGCCGCCGACCCGGGCGACCGTGTCGGCCTCGCGGACGATCGCGTCGAAGCGGCGCGCCAGCGTCCGGAGGACGGCGTCGCCGGCGCGGTGGCCGCGGACATCGTTCACGTCCTTGAAGCCGTCGAGGTCGATGGCGATCAGCGTGAACGGCTCGCCGGTGCGCCGGGAGCGCCTGAACGCCTGCTCGATGCGATCGTCGAGCAGGACGCGGTTCGGAAGGCCCGTGAGAGGGTCGCGAAGCGCCTCGGAATGCGCGCTCTCGAGCCGCCAGTTGAGGAGGACCCCGGCGGCGGCGGCGACGAAGGCGCACACGACGAGCGCCGCGATCACGTAGTCGGGCGTCTCGCGGAAGATGGCGGTGACGAAGCTCGAGGCGAGCACCAGCGCGGCGAGGACGAGCGCCCATACGAAAGTACTTCTCAGTTGCCGCCGCCTTGACTTGATCGTCACTCGTTTGCCGTTCTGTCCCGTACCGGGACGCCGCAGGTACTTCCGACCGTAGTGCCGGACACCGGCGTCATCGTCCCCAGAACGAGGGACGGCCATCCCCCGGGCGAGGGAACGCCGCCTGCAGGTGTTTCCGCAGGAAGTTCGGCGGTTGCGCGGAACCGTTCGTCGTGGACGTCGGTGCCGGTCTCGTCGGCCTGCTCGCCGGGCTGCTCGTCGGCCCACTCGCCGATCGCCTTGCGACCAATGCGCCGCTTCACGACCCGTTGCTCCGCCGCGTGCCGGTGTCCCCACGCCTCCCGCTCGTCGTCCTCGCGACGGCACTCCTGGGCGGAGCCTGCGGCGCCGTATACGCATTCACGCTCGAGGCCCTCGCCGCCGTCGTCTTCTGCTGGGTGCTCGTGATCGTGACGCGCACGGACTTCGAGCACCGCCTCATCCCGGATCTGATCGTCCTGCCGGGAGCCGCCGCGCTCGTCGTCATCCGCACTCTCGACGATCCCAGCCTCGAGTGGATCGTGTCGGCGCTCGCCGCCGGCCTCGTGCTGTTCCTCATCGTGCTCGTCTATCCGAGCGGGATGGGGATGGGAGACGTGAAGCTTTCGGTATTCCTCGGTGCCGGCCTCGGAATCTCCGTGATCGTCGCGCTCGTCGCCGGGTTCTTCCTCGCGTTCGTGCCCGCTGCCGTGATCTTCTTTCGCCGCGGACGCGAGGCACGCTCCCACGCGATCCCGCTCGGGCCGTTCCTCGCGCTCGGCGGCGTGATCGCGCTCTTCTGGGGCGCCTCGATACTCGACTGGTACCAGCACGTGGGAGGTTCGTAAACCACCCGACTCGGCGCTCCAGCCCGCGTTCGCGCCGGCCGATATCGAAAGGAATGGAGAGCGCTTCTGCGGCGCGCGTCGCCCATCCTGTCGATCCCGGACTCCTTGCCGCGGCCTCGCAGGCCGCGGTCGCCGCGAGCGCCGAGGGACAGGATCCGACGACCTCGATCGACGCCGCACTCGCGGTGTTCCACGGCGGCCTCGCGGGCGTCCTGCCGTCGGTCTTCGTCCTCGAGCACGGGAGGCTCTGGCTGGTGGCGCAGCGTGGGTACGCAGTCGTGCCGGACGGGATCACCGTGGACAGCGGCATCACCGGCCGGGCAATCCGGTCCGGACGGCCGCAGCTCGCCCCCGACGTTCGCTCGGATCCCGACTACGTCGCGGCGCTGCCCGGCATCGTCTCGGAGCTCGCGATGCCGCTTCGCTCGGGTCGCTCGGTCGTGGGCATCCTCAACGTCGAGTCCGAGCGCGCACTGCCCGACGGCGCGATCGACGCTCTCCGTCCGCTGGCGCGCGCGCTGGCGCCTCTCACGGAGACGCTTCGTGCGAGCCGGACACTCGACCTCGCCGCGCTCGCCAGGCTGTTCGTGCACCTGGGGAGCTTGCGCGACCCCCGTCAGATCGCGGCTCTGGGAGCCGCGTCCCTCCCGAAGATCCTGCCCGTCGACGGCAGCCACCTCGTCGTCTGGGACGACCTCGGCACACCGGACGAGCTCGCGGCATGGCGCGCGGACGACGCGTCCCGGCCCGGGCTGACGCTCGACGAGATCGCCGTCGCGCGCGCGCAGACCGACCCGAGCGTCGTCTGTCAGGTGCTCGACGTCAGCGCCGACCCCTCGGCGACACGTTCGATCGTCTGGCTGCCGCTCCGGGCAAACGCGGGGGAGCTCGGCGCGCTCGTCGGACTCCACCGGGACGTCGCCCGTGTCGACCCGACGCTCCTCGACACCGCGGCGGTTCTCGCAGCGCACGTCGCGACGTCGCTGGACGCTGCGTTCGCCCTCGAGCGCGAGCGCCAGAGCGCGGTCACGGACGCGCTCACCGGAATCCTCAACCGCCGGGGGCTCGAGGAGCTCCTCGACCGCGCACTCGCATCCGCGCAGGAGCGGCGTGTGCCTCTGAGCCTTCTCGTCATCGACTGCGACGACTTCAAGGAGATCAACGACCGGGCAGGGCACGAGTTCGGCGACGCCTTGCTCAGAGAGGTCGCCGAGGTCTTCTCACGGTCGCTGCCCGAAGGCGCGCAGGCCGCGCGGCTCGGTGGGGACGAGTTCGTGGTGATGCTCCCGGACTCCGGCGCGGACGCCGCGGAGGCACTCGGCGGCGAGATCCGCACGGTGCTCGCCCAGGGTCTGACCGAGGCGGGTTTCCCGCTGCGCATCTCCGCCGGGATCGCCACCTACCCGTTCGACGGCGCCAAGCCCACGTCGCTGCTCCGCGCAGCCGATCAGGCGCTCTATGCGGCGAAGAATGCCGGCAAGGATCGTGTGGCCTCGTTCCGCGACCTCACGTTCGCAGTCCCGCCCGTTCGAGCCGCCGAGCGCCCCAGCACCCTCGAGGGCCGACGACGGGGCCGAACCGACGGCTCGGGCGCGATCCTCGCGGACGCGATGTCTGCCGCGAAGGCGATCGCCGAGGAGGGACGATGCAGGCAGTCTGCTCGCGCCTGTGCAAGGCACTCGTCTTCGTCGTGGGCGCGACCGGCTGCTCGGCGTCACGCGTCGTCGGCGACTACATCGTCGACGCGACCGAGCACGCCCTCCGCGAGATCTCGCTCGGCGACGAGGCGGCCTACCGGATCGCGGACTTCCCGCTCACGGCCGAAGTACTGCGAACGGGCGAGTCACGGGCGGTCTCGTTCGTCGACGGCGACGTCGATCCTGCCGAGGCGTTCATCCTGCGCGACCTGGGCATGAGCGCGCTCCTCATGGCTCCGATCGTCATCGCCGGACGTGCCTGGGGTCTCGTAGAGCTCTACGAGATGCGGCACCGCCGGTTCCTGGAGGATGACGTCGCCGTCGCCGAGTTCGTGGTCGCCCAGGCGGCGAAGCGGCTCGAGGACGTCGGAGCCGGCGACGAGAGCGAGCGGAGCACGCCTCCGGTCTACGAGTTGCCGCCCGAGCGGCCGCGCGGACCGCGCACGAGGTAGGCGCAGCGCCTGGAATCCGCCGGGAGCGGCGAACGGCCGATGCGGGCGACGACGAACGCTTCGCCGTCGACCTCGAAGGCGGCTCCGGTCGAGAGCTCGGCTGAGGTCTCGACGAGCCTGTAGCGCTCGCCGGGCACGAAGACGAGCTCGACCTCGACCGGTGTCTCGTCGGATCCGGCGCGCGGGAACGTCGCGGCTCGCTCGTCGAGCGTTGCCTCACGCTCTGCGAGCTCTTCCTCCTTCGTCGCGACTGCGCGCTCGCGGGCCTCGACGGACGCTCGCTTGAGCTCGACGGCCCCGAGCTCCTGCCGCCGCCGCGCGAGCTCGT
Organism: uncultured Gaiellaceae bacterium; assembly: GCA_963846995.1. Taxonomy (GTDB): domain Bacteria; phylum Actinomycetota; class Thermoleophilia; order Gaiellales; family Gaiellaceae; genus GMQP-bins7. The sequence continues at coordinate 235,001 of CAWJYD010000009.1, forward strand.
CCTCGGCGCGGGTCAGCTGCGCCTCTCGCCCTGAGAGCTCCTCGACGAACGACGTGAGCTCGGACTCGCGGGCCTCGAGCTCGGACGTGCCGAGCCGGAGCATCCGCTCGACCGAGGCTCTCGAGTCGCGCAGCAGTTCCTCGCGGCGCTCGAGCTCGGCGATCGACTCGTGGAGACGCGCCGCATGTTCGTCGAGCTCGTGCCGCCTCTGGGCGAGGAGCTCTTCGAGCCGTTGCTCCGGCGACGGTCCGGGGGAGAGCACCCGACGCACGAGCCCGCCGCGGGACTCGTCGTCGTGACGCTGCTCGTCGGCGCCTGGTTGGTCTGGGGTTCGTTCGTCTGGACTCGTCATCGGGCGTCGCCGGTTCGCGCGGTGCGTTGCCGGCGGACCGATCCTAAGCCGTCGAGTTCGGAGCGATCCGCCGGCTCGACGGATGTTCGTCGATCCGTCGGCGAGTCCTGCCACGTCCCTCGGATGGGGAGGGTAAAGCAGAGCCTCGTCGAAACCGATATGCCTCCTATGGATGCACAGGGTGCCAGGCTCCTCTCCGCACGGATCCGCGCAGGTGTTGCGATCGGAGCTCGGGTCGAGCTCGTCGAGGCTCCCCTCGACGACTCGGGGCTGTGCGCCGGTGACCGGGGCATCGTCGACCAGATCGACGAGCACGGCCACGTGTTCGTGACCTGGGATCGCGGGTTCGCCACCGAGATCGACCCGGGGCACACGCCGATCAACACCCTCGCCGCGTAGCTCCGGCAGGACGGCTCACGCCGTCCCGAGCTTGCCCTGGCGCAGCCCGAAGTCGGCCGTGACGACGATGGTCGGGGCGCCGCCGTACTCGTTCGGCGCGATCGGCGTGTAGAAGGCGCCGATCCCGGCGTCCCTCCAGGTCGTCGAGAGGATGATCTCACGGTGCGGGGGGGACTCGAGCCAGTCCTCGACGATCTGCCGTGCGTCGATCGCCTGCGCCTGGCTCGCGAGGAGCGCCTCGCCGACCGACCAGAAGCGCCAGCCGCGATTCGTGTAGTGGCGGCGGATGCGATCGCTGAACGCCGTTCCGTCGGCCGAGTCGTGCCCGAAGAATCCGACCTCGAGCATCGACCGCGAATGGTCGCGAGCCGCGGTGCGGAGGCTCGGTGAGACGCTGAGAGGATCGAGCCCGTGCGCGGCTCGCACGCGGTTCATCTCGCGAACGACTGCTGCCTCCAACGTGTTTCGACGCTCGAGCTTCGAGGCCGAGTCAGAGCTCGCAGGCGCTACAAACGCAAGTGCGGCGAGGAGTGCGACGGCGAGTGCGGCGGCGGTGGAGCGCATCCCTGGGAACGGGATCGACCGTTCTCAGGCGCCGGACGTCCCTCGAACGAGGGAGGAGGAGCTGCGGGTCTACTTGCCCTTGTCGTTGCCGTTCGCGTTGCCGTTGCCGTTCACGTTGCCGTTGTCCGCCCCGTTGTGGTTCCCGTTGTCCGTGTGGTCGGTACCGGTCGACGCGGCGGTCGGAGCGGTCGTTGCGGGCTGAGCAGGCGTCGTCGGCTGAGCGGGCGTCGTCGGTGGCGACACGGGGGCCTTCGGCACATGAGTGGGCGCGGTCTTGGCCGTCGGTTTCTTCGGCGTCGGGTGCTTGGGTTTCGACGCGGGCGTCGACTTGGGCTTCGTCGCCTTCGGGATGCTGACGTGGGTCTTCTGCGGATGCGCGCGCGCGTGCGTTCCGCCGGCGCTCGAGACCGTGGTCGCCGTGTGCGTCTGCTTCGGCGTGTGAGCCTCGTGCGCCTTCGTGTGCGAGGCGTGGACGACAGCGCGGCGAGCCTGACCCGGTGCGGCAGCCTTGCCACGCGCGACGCCGTTGCCCGCGACGAGGACGCCGCGCGGAGCGACGTGCCCGAGGCGCTTGCCCGGGGCTGTCGCCACGTGCTTCGCCTTGCCGTGGCCGCCCACGCCCTCGACCTTCGCACCGACGGCGACAGCTCCACCCGCGACGCCGACCGCGGCGACGACAGCCGCCGCCTTGAGCGCCACACCGCCTGCGAGGAGTCCACCGCTGGACGCCGCGGTGGCTCCGAGGCCGCCGAATCCCGCAGAAACGGCGCCGGCCCCCGTCGCAGTCGCTGGGACCGTGGCTGCCGAGGCCGTTCCTGGGCTCTGGAGGCCCTTCAGGAGCGTCAGAGAGACCGGAATAGGGATGAGGAGGAGCCCGCGGAGCGCGCTTCGGTGTCCCTTCTGGAGCCGCGCGAAGCTCGCGCAGTCCGGGCATTCGGCGAGGTGGTCGCGCAGGCGCCGGCGCTCCTTCCTTCCGAGGCGTCCGTCGACCGACTGCGAGATCGCGAACTGCGCCTCGGTGCACGTCAGCTGTTGTTCGAGCTCCTCGGCGAGCGAACGGCGCGCGCGGAAGAGGAGCGTCTCGAGCGCGGAGGTCGTGACGCTCGAGAATCCCGGCGATCTCGGCATACGAGCGACCTTCGAACTCGCGGAGGACGATCGCCTGGCGCTGCTGGGGCGGGATCTTCGCGAGGGCGGTCAGGAGCTCGCCGACGCTCGGGCCGTCGTCGTCCTCGACCTCGTTGTCGGCGATGCGATCGTCCAGCTCGACCTGCCGCGGGCGTGCCGCGTCATGCCGGAACCGCTGCTTGATCGCGTTGCTCGCGATCGTGAGGAGCCAGTTCGACGGCTTGCGCGGACGGACGCCCTGCTCGATCGAGCGGTAGGCGTTGAGGAACGTCGTCTGGGTGATGTCCTCGGCGTCCGCATGATTTCCGAGAACTGCGTAGGCGTACCGATAGACGTCGCCGCCGTGGCGGCGGTATAGGTCGTCCACCTCGCGTGAGGCGAGGTGGCCGCTCTCGGTCACGGCCATAGGAGCACCGTCGCCAACTCCTGTCGATCTCGCAACCTGCCACACGAATTCTTAACAATCGAACGCGCAAGTTCCCGCGCGGGACGGCGTCTCCCATGTGTCGGACGCTGATCACACCGATTGGAGACTCCCCAATGCGCAGAACGCTCATCGTCATCGCCTCGGTTCTCGTCATCGGCGTGCCGGCGGCCCTTGCGGCCCCGCCGGCGCACAAGGACAAGCCCGACAAGAAGGACGACGCGACGACGCAGACGGCCGGCCAGTCCGAGCAGAACGCGTCGCAGACGTGCAAGGAGGAGCGGACGAAGCTCGGGGAGGACGCGTTCAAGGCGAAGTACGGGACGAACGCGAACAGGGCCAACGCCTTCGGCAAGTGCGTCTCGGGTGCCTCGACGTCGAAGAAGGAGGGGGACGACGAGGACGAGAACGGCGCTACGGAGAGCAAGGCCGAGCAGAACGCCGCGAAGAAGTGCAAGGCGGAGCGGAAACAGCTCGGTGAGAACGCCTTCAAGGCGAAGTACGGGACGAACCCCAACAAGGCGAATGCCTTCGGGAAGTGCGTCTCGAAACTCGCGAAGGCGAAGAGCTCGTCGTGAGCTGAGGTCCGCTTACCACTCCGCAACCGGGCGGCGGCACCAGTTGCGGCGGTAGGGGGAAGAGACGAAGGAGGTCGAAAGGCCTCCTTCGTCGGTTTCGGCCACGTCAGGTGTCAGACACTGTGTCTGACACCTGCGCTAGCGAGATCGCGCTCGCGTGCCTCCCGGACGGCGAGCTCGAGGCGGAATGGCGCGACCGATTCATTCGAGTCGACCAGCTCGAGCACGGCGCGCCGGTCGAGGAAATCGTGCGGCGGAGTGCGTCCAATCGTCGCGGCGTAACTGCTCCAGCTCCAGAGCTCCGCATGTTCGACGGCACCAGCCCGAACCGGGTTGAGATACACGTACACGAGGGTTGCGGTGAGCTGATCGCCGGATCTCACGCGCTTCGAATAGAACCGGCTGTGGAAGAGGTTGCCTCGTCTCTTGTGTCTGTCGTTGAAGTCGTGTGCGTATGGCGCGAGGAGCCATTGCATCCCGCGTCCCAGATTCGGCGCTGGCGTCCCGACCACCACGTGGAAATGAGTGTCCAACAGACAGAACGCGAGGCACGACCACCGATGCCGCAGCACGGTTCGTCCGAGGCGCTGGAGGAGCGCTCGGCGGTCGACATCGTCTCTTACGAGCGATTCGCCAGCGCTGCTCTGCGCGATGACGTGATGAATCGCGCCTGCGAAGTCCTCACGGGGTCGACGCGACACGGCTGAGGATCATGGCCTGCTGCGTGACGGCCCGCTAGTTGGCGGGCAAGGACATCGTCCCAATGCGACATGCCGGGTGTCAGACACAGTGTCTGACACCCGGCATGTCCGCTTAGGACGGGGTCAGGGGCTCCCAGCGTGGGAGCGTGAGCTTCATCGTGGTCGGGCCGCCGGGCCGGCTGTCGAGCTCGAACGTCCCGCCGACCATGCGAACGCGCTCGCCGATCCCGACGAGGCCGAGGCGGCCGCGTTGCGCCGCCTTCGCGAGGGCACGCTCGACCTCGAAGCCCATGCCGTCGTCCACGATCTGCAACTCGATCGCGCTCCTGCGCGCCCGGACGCGGATTGAGACGTGCGTCGCGCCGGCATGCTCGCGCACGTTCGCGAGCGCCTCCTGGATCGCGCGGAAGACCGTGATGCGCTGGGCCGACGAGAGCGAGTCCGCGTCGCCGCGGATCTCGAGGTCGGCCTGGACTCCCGCACGCTCCGAGAAGGTGTCGACCTCGCGGTGGAGGATCTCGCCGAGCGGTCGAGCTGATGACGCTCTTCGTCTCGAGCGAGTGCGCGATCTCCCGCAGCTGGCGGTCGAGCTCGACGAGGCGCGCCGCTGAGGTCGTCGAAGCGGCCGTGTGCCTGCTCGCGGTAGTCCTCGAGGATGAACGGATAGACCTGCTTCTGGAGGAGCTGGATGTCGGCGGCGAGCGCGAGGACGTCCTGGATGGGGCCGTCGTGGAGGTCGAAGCCGAGACGCATGAGGCGACGCTCGGCCGATGCGATGAGAGCACCCTCGCGGCTCGCCGAGTGCTCGAGGAGACGCTCGCGCTCGATTACGGGACTGAGCGCGGCTGCCGCCTCGCTGAGGTACGCGTCCGCAACGCTCTGGTCGACCGATCCGAGACGGCCGACGACGGCCGCGTAGGCCTCCCCGAAGCGCAGGACGGGAGCGGAGCGGAGCTGCGAGCCGCCGAGGAGCGAGAGGCGTGAGCGTCCCCTCAGCGTCGCCTTCGCCTCGGCGCGCTCTCGTCGGCTCGGGCGAGCGTCGACGCCGAGCGTCACGATGCACTCGAGCCCGGCCGCCGACCGCGTCCAGAGCGACGCGTCGGTGAGCACGTCGAGCCCGAGCAGGAGACCGAGCTGCAGCTCGATGGCTACGAGCGGCGGAAGCTCGAGGAGCCTCGGGTTTCCGACGACCTCGCGGAAGAGGACGTACCGCGCCGCCTGCAGGGGCAATGCGCACGCCTCGGCGATCGCGGCACTGGCGCCACGGACGTCGGCCTCGTCGAGCTCGAGCGCCGCGCCGAGCTCGACAATCGCGGTCGCGGCGTACCAGACCGAGGCAAGGCCGTCGCCGACCTCGTCGTCCGCGTAGCCGGCATGGACCCGCCTGGCGTCTGCGAGCACCGCGTCGAGCACCGGGCGGATCTCGTCGGTGCAGCCCTCGAGAAAGTAGGAATGCAGCCGCGCGAGCCGCTCCTCAGGCCCGCGCGGGACTGGCCGTTCCTGTGGAACGGAGCGGGGAAGGGGAAGCGGCTCCCCGGATCCCGAATGCATGCCTGCCTCGGACGTCATGCGGAGTTAGAACCTCAGCATCGTCGGTTCCGTCTCGAGTGCAACAGTCCTCCGCTGCATCATCCCTCGCGGCTCAACTCCGAATCGGCGGCACGGTTCCCGCAAGACGCTCTGCGAGAAGGCGTTCCACGTCCTCGAGAAGCTCTTCGGTTTCGTTCCAGCGGTCGAACACGCGCACGCCGGCTGGGCTCTTGCCCCCCGTGTCGGCCGCGATGATCACCGGAACCTCGGGGCGCCGGGCTCGAGTCGCGTTCGCGGTACGCAGGGCGTCTGCGACCGCGTCGCCGCCGTCCAGCACGGCGATGTCGACGCTCGGCTCGAGCACGGCGTCGGGCAGCCGCTCGGGCGACGTCAGCTCCTCGACCTCGAAGTCCCGTCCGCCGAGCAAGAAGCGCGCGAGCCGCAGGAAGCGGGGATCGTGGCTCGCCACGAGGACGCGGGCGCGTGGCTCGTCGACGTCGCTGTCCAGCGTTCCCGGCACTCGATCCGCGCGCGCGTCGGCAGCGCTCCGCGACGCCCACGCCACCCGGTCACCGACCTCGAGGCCGCGTCGATGGCACTCGCCGGACGGGAGCTCGACCACCTCGCGCGCTCCTCGGCAGGACACCGTCCGCCAGGGCCCGATCTCGTGCTCGATCTTGATGACGACCTGGTCGGCGTCGAGGAAGACTGCGTCGATCGGAAAGCGCATGAAGGCCGTGTGGATGCTCCAGCCTGGACGAAGCACCATGCCCTCACCCTGCCTCAGGTACTTCCGTCCGAGCAGACCGCGCATCCGGCGATGCGCGCGATCGGCCACCACGACGCGCTCGCAGACGATCCGGCCATCCTCGCGGCGGAGCGTGAGCGTCGCCACGCGCGCGTCCTAGCTGAACGCGTGCGCGATGTTGATGACCATCGGCGTCAGGATGACGATGAAGAGCGCCGGGAAAATGAAGAAGATCAGCGGGAAGAGCATCTTGATCGGCATCTTCTGCGCGCGCTCCTCCGCCTTCGCGCGGCGGCGCTTCCGCATCTCCAGGGAGAGGTTCCGCATCGTCGTACCGATGGACACGCCGAGACGCTCGCCCTGCGTGATCGAGCGCACGAAGAGCCGCATGTTGTCGCAGTCCGCACGGCGGCCGAGGCTCTCGATCGCCTGGCCGACGGAGAGGCCCATGCGCTGCTCCTGCAGAGTGAGGCGGAGCTCCTGGCCCAGAGGGTCGGACATGCTGTCCGAGGCGACGCGCATCGAGGCGAGAATGCCGAGGCCTGCTTCGATCGTCACGACGAGGAGGTCGATCATGTCGGGCATCTGTTTGTCGATCTTCTCCATGCGCTGGCGACGCTTGAGCTCGACGTAGTACACGGGGGCGAACCAGCCGCCGACTCCTGCCGCGACGGCGAGCACGACGCCGAAGATCAGCGAGCCGCCCATGGCGGGAATGAGCCACAGGACGAAGAGCGCCGCGACGATCGAGACGAGCACCTGGTAGCCGAGTACCTTCCGCGGCGTCGTGCCGTACATCCCGGCCGAGATGAGCTTCTCGCGGATCTTCGCCTCGCCGAAGCGATCCGAGCGTCGTGCGACCCAGTCGCCGAGACGTCCTGCAAGGGAGTCGATCGGCCGGCGGGCTGTCGACTCGCCCTCCGATCCTCCCGTCGCCTCGGCGACGTAGCCGTAGGTCTGGATCTGGTCGATGGTCGCGGAGGAGCTGCTTGTCTTCCCCAAACTGCTGACGAGGATCACGATCCCCGCTCCGAGGAGGAGGACGCCGGCGACTGCGAGGAGTCCGATTCCCATCTCAGATGTCCATCTTCGAGATTTGCTTGATCCAGAGCGAGCCGATGAGCACGAGGAGGCCTCCGAAGACGAGGGCGATCTTGCCGACGAGCGAGTGGAACATCGGCTGCAGGTAGTCGCCGCCCGAGAACGAGAGCGAGAGCAGTACGAAGATCGGAAGTGCGGTGAGGATCCAGCGGGAGATCCTCGCCTGCGCCGTCAGGACGTCAACGAGGCGCCGGAGCTCCATCCGGCCGCGAATGACCTCCGCGACCCGGTCGAGCACCTCGGCCGTGTTGCCGCCCGCCTCGCGCTGGAGGCGCATGACGAGAGCGAGCTGCTCCGCGTCGTAGCTCTGCATCCGCCGAGCCATGACCATGAGGGCGTCGTCGAGCGGGACGCCGAGCTGCTCGTCCTGGAGGACGCGGCGAAACTCGGTCTTCGAGGGCTCGATCGAGCTGTCCGCCATGACCGAGAGTGCGCCCATGGTCGAGTGGCCCGTACGCATCGCACCCGCGAGGACGTCGAGGTTGTCTGCCAGCTGCTCCTCGAACGCGCGGCGCATCTTGCGCACGCGCCTCGAAACGATGGTGCGCGTGACGAATGGGGCGAGGAGGCCGAGAAGGAGCCAGACGAGCGACTTGAACATGATCGCTGCGATGAGCGAGGCGGCAATGCCGCCGACGATCGTCCACCCGGCGATCGCCAGGGCCGACATGCCGAAGCCCCCGAGCTCGACGTCGTTCTCGAATCGCTGCCACCACGCTGTTCCTCCCACCGTCCGCTGTGCCCTGTCGGCGAGCATCTGCGTGACCTCGGCCCGGCGGAGACGCGACTCTTCCTCGCTCGGAACCGTGACGTACTGGGCCATCCTGCGCCGCAGCGAGCGATTCCTGACGTCGATGGCCGAGAAGATGGCGAATCCCACGAGCGCCAGCACCGAGACGACGACGAAGATCATGAGCCACGGTGACGTGATCGTCTTGTCGATCCAGCTCTTGTCGAACGTGCCCTGCGGCTCGAGGACAAGGGTAGGCGTCGTGTAAGACGCCGTCGCAGGGGCGTGTCCGGCGACGTTGACCTGCACCTTCGCGGGCACGTGGGGCGGCAGCAGCGAGCGGTACGTGAGCTCGTACTCGTTGGAGAGCTGCTGTCCGATCTCCTGGAAGATCGGCTGAAGCTCCGCGGGGGTGGCGGACTCGACGTACCGGCCGCCCGTGCGAAGGGCGAGTGCCTTCAGGGTCTCGGAGTTGTACTGCGGCGAGCTCAGCCCGACCGAGATCACCCGGACGTGCTGATCCGCCGCCGCCTGCAGCGCCTCGGCTCGCGACGTCGAGCTGCCGGAGTCGGTCCCGTCGGAGAGGAGGACGACGGTCGTCCGCTCCAGCCCCTGGTCCTTCGCCTTGTTCACGGCGTCGACCAGGGCGTCGTAGATGTGCGTCCCCTCGGAGGTCGTAGGCGGCTTCGCGACGGCCTGCGCGAGCTGCGCGCCGTCCGTCGTGAACTCGCTGAGGACGTTGTTGTCTGGGCCGAAGACGATGATCGCGACGGGGAGGTCCTTCTTGCGCTCGGCGAGGAACGCCCGCGCGGCAGCGGTGGCATTCGCGATCGGCGCCCCCTTCATGCTGTTCGAGGCGTCGATCAAGAGGACTGCGCCGCTCTTGTCCCCGCCCGGCGGGGTCACCGCGGGGGCGAGGACCGCACCGCCGTTCTCCGTCACCTGCACCTGCGCCGTGCTCAGGGCCTGCGTCTTGGGCAGGGTCAGGAGGTAGTCCTTGTCCGGGAATCCCGACGTCGGCGACTGCGAGAGCGTCGGCGCAGCCGCGACCGCGGCACCGGCAGCGGCCCGCTTCTGCGCAGCCTTCTTCTGCACGGACGCCTTCTTCGCAGCCGCCTTCTGCTTCGGCGTCTGTGCGTGTGCGGCGAAACCGAGCGTCGGCACGGCGAGCGCGACGACGGCCACGCACGCGATCGCTGTCCGCAGCGCGAGTCTCACGCGGTAGCGCCCCTGCGCTCGTCGAGGGAGTGAAGCCGCTCGCCGAACATGCTCTGCGGCAGCTCGATCCCGCGCTTGCGGAACTTGTCGAGGAAGACGGGGCGGAGGCCGGTCGGCTTGAGGCCGCCGGTGATCGTCCGATCCGGTGCGACGGACTCGATCTCGAATTCGAAGATGTCCTGGAGCTGGATGACGTCCGACTCCATCCGGAGCACCTCCGTGATCGCGGTCACGCGCCGCGAGCCGTCCTCCATGCGGTCGATGTGCACGAGCAGATCGAGCGCGGCCGCGATGTGCTGCCGGATCGCGCGGAGCGGCAGGTCGTAGCCGGCCATCATGACCATCGTCTCGATGCGGTGGAGACCGTCACGAGGCGAGTTGGAGTGCACCGTCGAGAGCGACCCGTCGTGGCCCGTGTTCATCGCCTGGAGCATGTCGAGCGCCTCGGCGCCGCGGACCTCGCCGACGATGATCCGGTCGGGCCGCATACGCAGGGAGTTCCGCACGAGGTCGCGGATCGGGATGTGGCCCTCGCCCTCGATGTTCGGCGGGCGCGCCTCGAGCCGCAGTACGTGCCGCTGGTGGAGCGAAAGCTCGGCGGCGTCCTCGATGGTCACGATGCGCTCGTTGTTCGGGATCGACGCCGAGAGCCCGTTCAGCAGCGTCGTCTTCCCCGAGCCCGTGCCGCCCGAGATGAGCATGTTGCACTGGGCCTCGATGCAGCGCGACAGGAAGTCGACCGACTGGTCCGAGAGCGAGCCGATGTTGATCATGTCCTCGAGGGAGAGACGCCGGCGGCTGAACTTCCGGATCGTGAGGAGGGGGCCGGAGAGCGAGAGCGGGGCGATGACCGCGTTCACGCGGCTCCCGTCCGGGAGGCGTGCGTCGACCATCGGCGACGACTCGTCGATCCGGCGTCCGATCTGGGACACGATCTTGTTGATGATGCGGCGCAGGTGCGACTCGTCGGTGAAGCGGACGGTCGTCTCGTAGAGCTTTCCTCCGCGCTCGATCCAGACGTCGTCCGCGCCGTTGCACATGACCTCGGTGATCGAGTCGTCGGCGAGCAGGCGCTCGAGCGGCCCGTAGCCGAGGATGTCGTCGAGGATCTCCGACGTCAGCCGCTCGCGATCCTCGCGGGCGATGCCGGGCTCGTCGTTCAGGAGACGGCGGATGTCTGCAGTCACGCGGTCGCGCAGCTCGTTCGGGTCGATTGCGACGTTGAACAGCTGCGGCCCGAGCTCCGAGATGACGCTCATGTGGACGCGGTTCTTGAGCTCTGCGAACGGCTCCTGCTCTCTGACGGGGCCGCGCTGGCTCGAGATTCGCTCGTGGAGTTCCATGGCTTAGCCCTTTCGTCCGAACAGGCGACGGCGTTGTGGTTGTGAGCTCGACTCCGAAGCGGCGACCGAGGCGGCCAGCGCGGGAGCGGGCTCGGGAACCGACGCAGACTCGCCGCGCAGCATGTCGGCGAGCCGGCCGAACGCCTCGGCGGGCTCCGACTGCGGCCGTGCGACGACGATCGGGATGCCCTCGTTCACGGTGCGTGGGATCTCGCGGTCGGACGGGATGAAGACATCGGGCGTGCGGCCGAGAACGGCCTCGACGTCCGACTGGCTGATCCCGACACGGCTGTGCGCGCGGTTCAGGAGCAGGTAGATGTGGTCGGTGTCGTACTTCATGAGCTCGAGCGTCTCGAGGCCGAGCTTCGTGTTCTTCAGCGAGAGCGAGTCGAGCATCCCCACCATGACGATGTCGGTCGAATGGTCGATCGACGTGATCACCTCGGCCGTGAAGCCCGGAGGCGTGTCGACGATCACCCAGTCGTAGTTCTGGCGGAGGATCGAGTAGATCTCGCGCAGGAGCTCCGCACCGACGGCGCTCGCCTGGTCCGGCCGCCGCGGCGCGATCAGCGTATGGACGCCGGACGAGTGGTGAGCCATGAACGCCTGCAGCTTGTCCCAGTCGAGGGCGCCCGGCGACTGCGCCAGGTCGTACACCGTCTTCTCGGGCGGGAGCCCGAGGCAGAGGGCGACGTCGCCGAACTGGAGGTCGAGGTCGATGAGCGCGACCTTCTCGCCCTTCTGGGCGAGGCTGACCGAGAGGTTCGTGGACGTGAGCGTCTTGCCGGTTCCGCCCTTCGGCCCGAGGATGCAGACGAGCCGCGAGTTCTCGTTCACGAGCGGCGTGTCCGCGCCCTGCTTGCGGGCCATGAGCTTGTGGATCTCGAAGCGGATCTGCTCCGGCGTCGCCGGGAGCATGACGATGTCGTCCGCTCCGGCCTCGAACGCGCGCCGCAGGAAGCCGTTCGGCGACCCGTGGCCCAGCACCATGACGTTCAGGTCAGGGGCCTGGCGCGCGACCGCGTCGAGGAGCAGCAGCGCCCGATCCGAGTAGCCGGCGCACGCGACGAGGAGCAGGTCCGCGACGCCTCCGCGCAGCCACGAGAGCGCCTCCTCGGCTCCGGTGACGACGCCGACGACGTTGAAGTCCTCGGTGCCAGGCAGCGAGTCCTTGACGTCCTCGGCGTCGACTCCGGGTTCGACGGCGAGTAGTGCGTGTACCGGGCGGCTCGGCATCTGTTGTCCCCTCGGCCTCGCTACCTCAGCAGCGTCGCAGAAGTTGCCTGCGAGCGCTTCGTGGGCTTGGCTGCGATGACCGGGCGAAGGACGAAGATCAGCGTGCGAGTTGTCGGCAGCGAAGAGCCACCTCGCAGCGTCCTTCGTGTCGATCTGCAGGATCAGGTTGCCGCCGCCGGCGGGACCGGGAACGGTCGGCGTCGTGATGACCTTGACGTTCGGCTCGAAGAGCTTGGTCGTGCCGTTGACCGAGATGTACACGTCCACGCGGTCACCCGGCATGACCTGGGAGCTGATGCCGTGCGTGCCGTCGATCGACATCGCGAACGCGCGCTCGGTACCGGTGAGCTGCGAGTCCACTGCGGCGGTATCGCTCGCGGCGAAGTCCGTTTCCGTGAGCTGCTGTCCCGGGAAGATGTCGGCGGCCGCGGCCCTGCCCGCGAGATAGGACGGGTCGGCGACAGCTCCCACCTCGACTTCCTTCTGCGGGAGCGTCGTCGGCGCGTACATCCCCTGAGTCGCAATCACGTTGCCTGGCGTCCCGTTCGGGATCAGCCGCTTGGCAACCAGCACCGGGGTCGGTGCGTTGCGCCCGCTGACGCGCGCGCGATAGCGGTCGAGATACACGACGAGCAGGATCGCCGCCAGCACGACGGCGCCGATGCCGAGCGCGATGCGCCCAGCCGCGGGACGACATCCTGCCCGAGACCCTTCCGGTGAACGTGTTGGACATTGGCTTCCTCTCTAGTTCCTTTCGACGCTGCTCCTATGTCGGCACATTCGAGGGATTACATGAGGCTTGATGCGAACGACAGCACATCATGCGAGTCCAGACGGGTGCGTCGCCACGACCGTCATTCGACGAGGAACGGGATGCAGAGGTCGGCGTTGGTGAACGGGCACGAGCCGCCCGGATCCGTATCGCCGAAGTGGCTCCGGGACATACGTCACGAAGTGGCCCCAGAGCTCGGTGCGCTTGACGGTTCCCGGGGCTGTGCGGGGGATCGTCCCCGGGGCAGCCCATGCCGTCGCCGGCGGTGACGTAGAAGCCTCCGAATCGGCGGATCGGGTACGTCTTCTTGCCGGGCGACGTGAACGCGTTCTGGTCGAGGATGAAGAGCGGGATCCAGCGCGGGTCGGGCCCGCCGCCCGGGAGGGTGCTCGGCGGATAGGTGACGCCGTCCCAGTAGTTCGGCGTGCACGGGCTCGCGAACGCGTCCTGGACGCCCTTGTTGTTGAAGTTCCCGTTCTCGGAGTCGATGCAGTCGGGTGCGTCGGGATCCGGGTACGGCGTCGTGCAGCTTCCGTTGCGCATGTTGACCTGGAACTTGTCGCAGCCCGTCACCATCCGTCCGCGCCAGCCGTTCGGGCCCGCGCCTGAGCCGTGCAGTCGAGCGCCTGCGTCTGCGACGGCCCGGTGCCGAACCTGAGCTTGATCGGCGGGTCTGCGGGGAGAGCGGCGATGTCGCGGAGCGGCGGGCACGAACGCGACCGTGACCTGGACCTGCGCGGAATTGGCGTCTTCGGATACGAGTTGCCGTCGGTCGTCGGCAAGCCGGGGTCATGTTGTCGAGCGTCAGGTACTGGACGGGTCGGAATTGGCGTCGTCGGACATACGCGCCGGCGACGTCCTGAAGCGTCCGCTGAGTTCTGCGTGTCCGTTGCAGTTGTTGCCGTCCCTGGTTACGGTGACCGGTGATGTCCATCAGGTAGCGGCCCCGGCCGGGAGCGTTCGGGAAGGTGTATGTCCCGGTCCACGTGTCGCCGCCCGCCTAGCTCATCGCGGCTTCCCCCTGCGATGTTGAGCTGAGCGCAGATCGGGATAGGGGTCTTGGGTCGGGTCGCCGGCTCCGGTGCCGAAGTCGACGTGCGCAGTGAGCGTCACCGATGCACCCGTTCCCGTTCGCGTCGACGCCGTCGAGGTTGTAGTACGGCCGCGAGTCGTCGGTCGGGCAGCCGCCGGACAGCGTCGCGTCGTGGATGGTGGGCGGGTTGAGCACTGCCACCCGAGACCCGCAGTAGACGTGGATGAACGAGAGGCCGTCGTTCAGCCCGCCTCCGCCGTAGCAGTTGGTCTGCACCGGGTTCTGGTTGCACACGCCTGCAGCGAGCCGTTGCCGCGCGTTGAGATTCACGTTCGGATCGCGGCTCGCGAGGATGACGACGCTGTGGTTCGCCGTGTTGTTCAGGTTGATCGGTTGCCCGTGGTTTCGCCGCAGCGGGTGTCGGTGCCGCAGCCGCTTCCCGCCCCACCGTCGCCAACGGTCGCCTGCCACGCGTTCAGCCCGAGCGAGCGGGCTGCTCCGGCGGCAGGCCGGCTTCGGATCGACGGGGTCGAGGAATCCTCGCCCTGTGATCGAGGCCGGGTTGTTCGCGCCGGAGACTCCTTCGTCGACGAAGAGTGCCGCGACCTTGACCGGGTCGAACTCCGGCACGCCGATCGGGCGCACGCCGTTCGTGGCCGGGGTCTTGTCGAACTCGACGAGCGCTCTAGCCTTGAGGCTCGGGAAGAGCGGGATCCAGCGCCAGAGGAGCGGCGCGTTGTCGTCGGTCGCCTTGACCTCGAACTGCTTCGTGTCGCACGGGTTCCCCGAGGTCCAGTCGAGCGTGTCCCGTCGTTCGGGTCGCCCGGAGTCCCAGTACCTCGTGCTGTTGAAGACGATGCGGACGTCCGCGACGTCCTCGGGCTGGTAGGTTGGGAACTGGCGGCGCGCCGGATGAGACTGGGTGTCGCCCGCGTACTTCAGCGCCTCGAGCCTTCATCTTGTCCCGCGGCGGTGATCTTCTGCTGCGGCGTCGCCCGGGCAGCCGAGTTCGCCAGGCCGCGCCCGCGAGCGCGGCAGCGTCCGCCTGCGGTCTGGAGGTGGCGCTTCAGCACGTACCAGTTGCCCACGCTCATCACGATCGACCCCAAGGCGAAGATCACGGGGATGAGGAGCGCGAAGAGCACGACGACCTGCCCGCGCTCGCTGCGGAAGCAGGCGGCGGCGGCGAGGAATCAAGTGGGACATGATCGGACCGCGTCCTCCTGATCTGCAGCTTCGGCGTCTGCTCGAGCCGCATCGTCGCCTTCGCGACGAGCGTGATGTGGACGCTGTCTGACGAAGAAGAACTTGTACGGCGCGCTGAGCTTGACCTGCACGGGATCGCCGAGCGTCGCCGTCGCCGCGGTCTCGCCCGGATAGCAGATCGTCACGCTCGGGTTGTTCCGCGCCGAGCAGCGGAGGACATCCTGCAGCGTGGCCTGCGATCCTGCCGTCAAACCTGGTGCCGCACGCGGTGGCCGAGCTGCTGTTGTCGTGCAGCGGAGTGGGGCGTCTGCGGTGTCGCGCGGGCACACGGCCGGCCAGTTGTCGACCGACGCCGAGCGGGCGCCCTGGTTGGCGACGCGGTTCATGTCGAGCCAGTAGTTGAGCCCGATGCCGAAGTAGATGATTCCCGGCGACGACGATCAGGAGCGGGATGAGGATGAGCGCGAACTCCGTCGTCGCCTGACCGCTCTCGGGGTCGCGATGGAGGCGCTTGTCTCGAATCTTGGCGTGAGCCGCATCACCAGGTCTCCTGTGCTCCTATCGGAACGATGGGGTCGATGCATGAGCGGTCTGTCTCCCTCCCCTGGGTCGACAGCTGCGGGTCGAGGTGGTCTTCCCATTGTGCCGCCGAATCTGCGATTCCGAAAGGGTGGTCTTTCGCCCGGACAACGTGTCCAGAACGACGTATGCGCCGGCCCGGTCGAGGGGGTAACCGGGCCGGCGCACACTCGTGTTGCCGAGATCGCTAGAGCGATCGCGGCTCCGGCGTCAGATCAGCCGCCGGGAGCTCCGGAGACGCTGCTCGCGGCACTCGAGAAGAGGCTGCGAAGCACGTTCCGCAGGAAGAACAGAGCGATGATGATGGCGATCGCGAGGAAGCCGAGCAGGATTGCGTACTCGGTCGTCGTCTGGCCATCCTCTCGCTCGCGCAGCCGATGGACCGCGATCTGCATCGCGACGATCGGACGCAACAGGATGTCGGACATGTGGAGTCTCCTCCGGTCGGAGGGGCCCACTCGGCCCCTGCATGTGACTTGCATTACCCGTCCCCTGATGGCGGGCTCCCTCAGGTTGTGTGCGCGGAGGGCTCGCGGCAACCGGCCGATGGATGGGTTGCCACTAGACCTTCGGCTCCAACACGAGGGATTCGTCCCCAGAACGACGTACGGCCCGCGTGTGCGGGCCGTACGCGACGTCGAAGGCTTGACGGGATCAGCCGCCAGGCGCGTTCGAGACGCTGCTCGCGGCGCTCGAGAAGAGGCTGCGAAGCACGTTCCGCAGGAAGAACAGAGCGATGATGATGGCGATCGCGAGGAAGCCGAGCAGGATCGCGTACTCGGTCGTCGTCTGGCCATCCTCTCGCTCCCGCAGCCGATGCACCGCGATCTGCATCGCGACGATCGGACGCAACAGGATGTCGGACATGGTGGAGGTCCTCCTCCGGTCGGAGGGCTGCTCGGCTTGCCGCAAAGCTCCGCGCTGCCCCGGTGTGTGTTACGCGGTTTTCGGAAAGTCGGCACGAATCCTGCAATCCTCAACCGGCCGATCGGATGGTTCGCTCCTAGACCTCGGCAGAAACGAGAAGGGCGACCGCAGCTGCGGTCGCCCTTCCGAGTGAGTCGGTTCGCGTCGGCTCAGTCGCCGGGCGCGCTCGAGACGCTGCTCGCGGCGCTCGAGAAGAGGCTGCGAAGCACGTTCCGCAGGAAGAACAGCGCGATGATGATGGCGATCGCGAGGAAGCCGAGCAGGATCGCGTACTCGGTCGTGGTCTGGCCTTCCTCGCGCTCCCGCAGCTCGGCAACCGCGATCTGGAGTCGGATGAGCGGCCGCAGTAGGAGATCGGACATGAGGTGGTACCTCCTGGGGTTGACAGGAGGCGTCGGCGGCCGCCCCGTAGGTCGTTCGCCACACATGGTGGGGTGCGCGCGGGGCCAGGCCAACCACCCGAAGGTCTAGTTCGGGACCAGACCTGCCGACGAGTCGCGACCTCCGGGACCGAGGCCATCATCAAGGAGATGGGCTCGGCCGCCGAAGCTCCTGTGGTGTGGACCGAGGCCGATCGCAGTCCCCGTCGACCGAGCCCGCTGACGCTCGTCCTCGTGGCCTTCGCCCTTGCGATCATGGTGACGGTCGTCTCGCTGAGCGCTGCGAAGGGCCTCCTGGCCTGGGACGTCCGCTTCGCGTACCTGCCGGCCGCCACCGACGTCCTGCACGGCCACTCGCCGTACCCGGGGCTGCACGACCCGATACTCGAGGACCAGAAGGGCTACGTCTATCCGCCTCAGCTCCTGTTGACGCTCGTCCCGTTCTCGTACCTGCCGAAGGGTGTCGTTGCGGTGATCGTCGCCGTCGGTCTGCTCGCCCTCGTCGGTCTGACCCTCAAGCTGCTCGGGAGTCCGGGACATCCGCTGCTACGCAGCCGCCTATCTCTGGGTGCCGACGATCAGCGGCGTCCTGCTCGGGAACGTCTCGATCCCCATCGCGTTCGCCGCGGCGGTCGCCTGGCGGTATCGCGACCGCGTCTGGCCGCCCGCATGGGCGCTCGGGCTCGCGGTGTCGGCGAAGCTCCTCATGTGGCCGCTCCTCGTCTGGACGGTCGCGACGCATCGGGTGCGCGTGACTGCGTGGGCGGTCGCGATCGGAGCAGCCGTCACGTTCCTCGCGTGGGGCGTCATCGGCTTCGACGGCCTCACCGGCTATCCGGCGCTGCTCCGCCGACTCACGGACATCCAGGCCCACCGCAGCTACTCGTTCGTCGGGATGGCGCACGACCGTCGGTCTTTCGGACTCGGTCGGGCAAGGCGTTCGGACTCGTGGTGGGCGCTGCGCTCCTCGCGGGATGCGTGTTCTTCGCCCGCCGGGGAGACGAGGCGCGATCGTTCACGTGCGCGCTGGTCGCGACTCTCGCGCTGAGCCCGATCGTGTGGTTGCACTATCTCGTCGTGCTTCTCGTGCCGATGGCCATCCTGCGACCTCGTTTCTCCGCGCTCTGGCTCCTGCCCGTTCTCCTCTGGCTCAGTCCGAGGCCCGGCTACGCCGAGGGCCCGGCGACGTTCGCGCCCGCGATCGCGACGGCCATCCTCGTCACGGTGCTGCTCGTGCGGCCTCCCCGGGTAGCCGCGCGCGCTGTCGCGCTCGCGTGACGCGCACGGGGCGCCTGCTATGAGCCGTTCGACACACCTCGCCGAGGCGGACGGCCATGGCGACGCCGTCGGCCTCGCCCGGTTGGCGACGCTCGCCGGGAATCTCCTGCTCGCGGCGCTCGCCGTGCTGGTCGTGGGAATCGTCTTCACGGACGCGATCCGCAGCGACGTCGTCGCGATCGACCTCCATCAGTTCTACGTGACCGCACAGGCCATCATGCGCGGCGACAGCCCGTATCTCCCGACGAGCGCCCCCCTCACCGAATGGGGTGGGCCGTACCCGTATCCGCCGCTTCCGGCACTCCTTGCGATCCCGCTGACGGTCATGGGGTTCGGTGCCGCGTCGGTCTTCGTCATGGCACTGCTCGTCGTCGTCGCCCTCGCGACGCTGCGCGTCCTCGACGTCCACGACTGGCGGTGCTACGCGCTCGCGCTTCTCTGGCCGCCGGTGATCTCGGCCATCCAGACGGGCAACCTCACGCTCTGGTTCGGGCTGCTGCTCGCGCTTGCGTGGCGCTATCGGAACGGGCGCGTGGCGGCGCCGGCGTGCGTCGGAGTCACCTTGGCGGCGAAGTTCTTCCTGTGGCCCTTCGTCGTCTGGTTCGCCGCGACGCGTCGCTTCGCGAGCGCGGCTCTGACGTGTGCGATCGGCGTCGTGCTGTTGCTCGCGTCGTGGGCGGTGATCGGCTTCGACGGGATGCTCGGCTACCCGCATCTGCTCCAGAAGCTCGAGCGGACGGTCGGCGAGGACTCGTACACGGCGTACATCGTCGGCCAGGACGTCGGCCTGCCCTCGCCGGTCGCTCGGGGATTCTGGCTGGCGCTCGGCCTCGCGGTGCTCGTGGGCGTCGTCGTCGTTGCCCGACGCGGGCACGAGCAGGCGTCGTTCGTGCTGGCGATCGCCGCGTCCCTCTCGCTGACGCCGATCGTGTGGCTGCACTACTTCGCGCTGCTCCTCGTGGTGGTCGCAATCGCCCAGCCTCGCCTGACGGTCCTCTGGTTCGTGCCGCTCGCGATGATCGTCACGCCGGGCAGCGGGAACGCGACGCCGTTCCAGACGGCCTGGACGCTCGCGATCGCGGCGGTCGTGGTCGCCTGGTCCGTGAGGGCGTCGCTCGGAGGGCGACCCCGAGAGGCCGAGGCTCCGGCGCTCGCGACGCCGGAGGCCGCATGAGCAGCTCGACCGTGTCCTCCGTCGAGAGCGGCGCGAAGGACAAGGGAGCATCGCTCGTGCGGGACCACGCGTGGACGCTCGGGGTGACCGCTGCGATGGTCTCGTGGATCGTCGTCGCTATACGCGGCGACGCGGGACGCCTACACGGACTTCCGGCTCGGCCGCTTCGACCTCGGCAACATGGTGCAGGCGGTCTGGAGTACGACCCAGGGCCGCCCGCTCGAGTCGACGGACAACGCCACCGGAGACCAGATGATCCGTCTCGGCGGGCACGTCGACCCGTTCCTCGTCCTGCTCGCGCCGATCTGGAAGCTGTGGCCGTCGCCGATGGCGCTCGCGCTCGCGCAGATCGCGGTGGTCTCGCTCGGGGCGCTTCCGATCTTCTGGCTCGCGCGCAAGCGCCTCGAGAGCGAACGGCTCGCCGGCATCCTCGCTCTTGCGTACCTCGCCTACCCGTGGGTCGCGACGAGCGCGTACGGGGCGATCCACCCCGTCACGTTCGCGATCACCTTCCTGCTCTTCTGCGTCTGGTTCCTCGAGACCGACCGACTCGTCCCGTTCGCCGTGTTCGCGCTCCTGACGATGTCCACGGGCGAGCTCATGGGCCTGCCGGTCATGGCGCTCGGGATCTGGTTCGCGTTCGGGTTTGGACGACGGCGGGCCGGCGCGGCGATCGCGGCTGCGGGCTTCGCGTGGACCGCCTTCGCGCTGCTCGTCGTCGTGCCCCACTACCGAACCGGCGACAACCAGTTCTTCGGGTTCTACGACCAGATCGGCGGCACGCCGCAGGGCGTGCTACGCACGGCGTTCACCCACCCGTGGACGCTGCTCGGCGCCCTCGTCGAGGGCAACGACATCGCATATCTCTTCTGGCTGACGGTGCCGCTCCTCGGGCTCTTCTTCCTCTCGCCCGGACTGGCGGCCGTCGCGACGCCCCAGCTGCTCGCGAACTCGCTCTCGGACTTCCGCTCGATGACCGACCCGCGGTACCACAGCGTCGCCGCCGTCATCCCGTTCCTCATCGCGGCGACGGTGCTCGGGATCGCGCGGATCGGCCCCCAGCGGCGAGGTCTCGCAGCCGCGGGCGTGCTCGTCTCATCGGCGATCATCAGCCTCGTCGTAGGCCCGTGGGCACGCATCGTCCACGGAACGCCCTTCGGCGGCCGGCCGCGCGTGCCGGCCGCGCGCGTCGCCGCGCTCGACGCCGCCCTCGGCGCGCTACCGCCCGGCGTCCCTGTCTCCACCTCGAACAGCCTCGGGGCGCACGTCTCGGATCGGCGGTACGTCTACACGGTGCCGAACACGGGTCGCGCCCAGTGGGTCGTCGTCGATCTCGACGACCCGTACGTCGTCACGCCGGACTCGCCGATCCTCACGTACCACCCGAAGGTTCCACGGGCGTTCGCCACGAGGCTCGAGCACGACCCGAGCTGGACGAAGGTGCAAGACGAGGGCGGAGTTCTCGTCTTCCGGCGCACCGGCTAGCCCGACGTCGGGCGCTCGATCACCTTCAGCTCCTTGCCGCGAAAGAGGACCCGGGAGCCGGGCTCCTCGAGGTAGTCGGCGGTGTGCGAGCGGTTCGTCTCGTCGACGATCACGATTCGGTAGCCGTCGGCGAAGGACTTCCAGTCGCCGCGCTCCCAGTTGTAGTCGGCGAGCCGTTTGAAGAAGGCCTTGTCGTAGATCTCGAAACGGACGTCGTAGGCGATGCGGCCGCGGAGCTCGGGGATCTTGAAGAGCATCCAGTCGGAAAAGCGATCCGGCGCGAAGACGCGGTCGCCCGGGCGGAGGTTCGCGCGGACGGCGTCGACCGAGCCCGTCGGCCAGTAGTCCTCGAACCAGGCATCCGAGCGGAGGAAGAGCGAGCCCGCGGCGAGGACGAGCGCTGCGGCGAGCCCTGCGGAGATCGCGCGGTTGAGCGCGCGCTTGGGCTCGCCCGGCTTGCGGCTCTCGAGCGACCTCCCGATCGCGACGGGCACGAACACCATGCAGGCGAACGCGAACCACGGGATCCCCCGAATCGCCGTGAGCGCGCCCGCGAGCGTGAGCGCGAGCACCGCGAGGTCGAACAGCGTGAGTCGGCGGCGACCCCAGACGACGATCGGGATGACGAGCGCGAGGAGGACGTAGAAGGCATACGTGTTCGACGCCGGCGCGGGCCGGTTCCACTCCGTCACCAGCCCCTTGAAGGGCGGATCGACGAGAAGGAGGTGGTAGTAGCGCGCCGTTGCCGCCGGGCCGTACGGGGTGACGAGGATCGCGAGCGGCGCGAGCACGACGAGCCCGATGCTCCGCAGGCCCGAGCGGCCACGGCTGCCGATGAGCTCGTACACGCCGAGGAGCATCACGAGCATTGCTCCGAGAGCGGCGCTCCCGTGCATGTTCCCCCAGAGCACGAGGGCCGGGAGCGCGAGCCAGACGCGCCGCGTCGGACGCCGGGCCTCCGATGCGAGGAGCCACAGCAGCCCCGTGTACAGCGGCAGGCAGAGCATCTGCGCGCGCAGCGACCAGCCGAGCGCCGCCGAGATGAGAACCGGGAGGAAGAGGAGCCAGATCGCCCGCGGCCCGGCTCCGAGCGACCGTGACGCGGCGGCCGCGATGGAGAAGGCCCCGACGACCGAGATGCACGTCGCGATGGACAGGAGCGCGAATCCCCCGACGCTCCACATCCCGTAGAACAAGACCTGCGAGAGCCACTGCTGATCCGTCCACACGGCGCCGGCGCCGTACACCGTCAGCGTGTCGTGGTGCGGTAGCCCGTGCTGGACGACCTCGCGCCCGGCCGCGAGGTTCAGCCAGCTGTCGTTGACGATGAGCGCAGGCGGGAAGACGAGCAGGAAGATGAGGCCGAACCCGGCGAGGAGGACGACGAGGATGTACTCCTCCTCCGCGATCCGACGCAGGCGTCCCCTGCGGACAGGCTGGGTGTCAGACACCGTGTCTGACACCGGGACGCGTTCATCAGGGCCAGAACCCACGGGGCGCACCGTGGTCGACACGCCCTAATCGTCCTTTCCGGACACGTTAGGTGTCAGACACCTTGTCTGGGGACGGCCGAGCTCCTTGCGCGGCGCAGGAGGAGTCGAGTCCGACGCGTCCTCGGGGCTTTGGCGATCGGGCTCCGCTCCACCCACCGCCGGGCTCACCGTGGACGTCATGTCCTATTCGTCGGCGTAGATCGGGCTTTCCACAAGCCCGTGCTGGTACGCGATGCGGGTCGCCTCGGTGCGATTCTTGACGCCGAGCTTGCGGTAGATGTTCGTCAGGTGGAACTTCACCGTCTGCGGCGCGACCCAGAACTCCTTCGCGATCTCGTCGTTCGAGAGTCCGCGCGCGAGGGCGCCGAGGATCGTCAGCTCGCGCTCGGTGAGGCCGAGTGCCTTCGCGCTCGCGCGCTCCGTCTCCTCGCCGCCGATCGCGGTGTGGACGTTGCCCTCGAGCGCCTGGCGTAGCGTCGCGGGCAGGTCGTCGGGGTTCACCGTCTTGATGACGTAGGCGGACGCGCCGCGGCGAAGCGCCGCCTCGACGAGCTCCGGGTTCGACGAGGCAGAGAGCATCACGACCTTGACGTCCGGGTGCCGGGAACGGATCTGGTCGAGGCAGGCAAGACCGTCCATGTGCGGCATGCGCACGTCGAGGAGGACGAGGTCGGGGCTCGTCTTCCCCACGAGCGGGAGCACCTGCGTGCCCGACTGCGTCTCCCCGACGATCTCGAAACCACCGTCGGTCTCGAGCGCCCGCTTGATCCCGTCGAGGACGAGACGATGGTCGTCGGCGATCACGACGCGCACGCGCAGCAGTGTCGCACAGGGCCACGACGCCGCCTTGCCTGCCCCTTTCGGCCCTCGAGCCGGGGCCCCCGTCCGGGTCACGGCGCCCCGTACCGAACGGCGACGAACCCTCGTTTCAGGGATTGCCGCTGCCGCGGGTGGGGGATACCGTGGGCGAAGATTCCGATCCGAAGCCGCCTGGCGGGGCGCACGGATCGGGCCCGCGAGGACAACGCTTCGGCCGCGCACGCGCGGCGGGGGAGGGGTCGACGTCTGGGAGCCGGGGGATGTCTGCGGTCGTCCCTCGGCTTGTCGTCCACGTCGGTCTTCTCGCCACTACCCTGCGGTGGAGATGGTCGCCAAGCGGAACGGCCGGCCGGACGTCGAATGAGTCGCCCGTGACCGTGACGTACGAGGCTCGCGCCGAGACGAATGTCGCCCGGCCGGTAGCGAAGCTCGCCGAGCTCTTCGACCGCTTCTTCTTCCTCGTCTGGATCGGCTTCTACCTCCTCCTACCCGTGAGCGGGTGGGCGGACGTGATGTTCAGGTCGTGGTTCGACCAGCGCCGAGACCTCGAGGCGCTCCGATCCGTGATCGCGCACGGCCACGCGCAGACGATCGCCGACAACGGGATCGGGCCTGCCTACATCGCGCTCGCTGCGCTCGTCCACGACGTTCTCGGCGTGAGCCCGGAGAACGCCCTCATCCTGCTGACCCGCGGAAGCTACGTGCTCGCGGTCGCCGGAGGCGTGCTCCTCGTGCGCGCACTCGTCCGGGGGCTCGTCGGCGCTCCCGCGCTCGTATCGGTCGCGTCGCAGTTCGCCTTCATGGCGCTCGTCTTCTCGGCGGGCACGTGGCACTGGTCCGACGTGCCGTGGAGCCACTTCCTCGCGGCCTTCCTGGCGGTCGGGCTGTACGCGGCGCGGTTCCTGCCCGGTCGGCCGACGATCCTGTCCGCCGCGCTCGCAGGAGTCGCGCTCTCGCTCCTCTGGCTGACGAGGAGCTTCGAGCTGCTCGCGGTGATCCTCGCATGGGGCATCACGGCGGCGACGTTCGCGCTGCTGCGACTCCACCGCGAGCGGATGCTCCGCCTCGCGCACGTCGTCACCGGGGCCGCGACGTTCGCCGCGACGACTGCGGTTGTGTATGCGGTGACGGGCAAGCGCGACCTCTTCTTCCTGTACGGCGGGAGCCTCGGAAGCCAGTCCGGGAACGTGGACTCGAGCCACGTGGCGTCGACGCCGACCCTCAGCCTCTCCCTGCTTCCACAGAAGCTGGTTCAGCTGTTCGTCGACCCCTGCTACGACTCGCTCTGTTCCGTCTCCGACTACTCGGGGCGTGCGAGCGCGTCTCCGCTCCTGACGCAGGGGGCCGGCAACCTCCGGCTCTGGAGCCTTCCGCTCTCGATCCAGCTGCCATCGCTCGTGCTCCTTCCTCTCTGCCTCGTCGCCGTCGTCGTCCTCGTGCTCCGCGCAGCAAGGCGGCGGGACGTCTGGGCCGAGCGGACGCCCCAGCTGCGCCTGCTCGCCGAGCTCACGCTGGCCGCGACCGGGCTCGTCGTCGGATACGCGGCGAGCACCCTGACAGGGCCGGCGCACCTCCGGTACGGCTTCGCGCGTGACTTCCTGCTCCCGGCGCTCCTGTCCGGAATCGCAGGCGTCGCGTTGGTCTCCGCCGGCCTCTGGGTCGCGCTCGGCCGCCGGCGGAGCGGGCGCCTCTCGCCGGAATTCGGGTTCGTGGTCCTCGCGCTCGTCGGCTCGATGGCGATGGTCGCGGTCACCGCCTACGCGCGCCCCCACGGTCTGCCCCGGATCGACTCCGCGCACCTCGCCGCAGTCGAGTACACGGCGAGCTGCTCGGGAGGCACGTGCACCGTCTCCATGGACGCGAGGACACCCTCGGGTGCTGTCCGCTCGATCCCGCGCTCTTCGATCCTGACCTTCGGCTGCGGAAGCGCCAGACCGCGACTGACGATCTACGCGACGGATCCCTCACGTGGCGTCGAGGTAGCCGCGTGCTCCGACCCGCGCCTCGTCGCCGCCTGGCCGACCGTGATGGGTCTCCCGCCCGGTGAGTTCGAGCTCCGGGCGGTCAAGGTCCGAAACGCTTCCCTGTAGCTTCCCGTCGCAGGGACACGTCCGCACCGATGAGTTTCGACGCGCGGAGCGGTCTCAAGCCGCATGAGCGAAAGAAAAGTGATTCTCAAGATGGTCGTGTCTCTCGACGGCTTCGCGACCAGCCTCGACGGAACCCATGAGTGGATGTTCGAGTGGTTCGGAGACGAGAGTGGCCGATGGAGCCAGCGCGCCCTGGACGAGGCGGGCGTTCACGCAATGGGTCGCCGCAGCTACGAGATCATGGGGCCGCACTGGCTCGCCTCGGAAGGCCCGGTCGCCACGTCGATGAACGAGAAGCCGAAGGCGGTGTTCTCCCGCACGCTCGAGAGCGCCGACTGGGGTCCGGCCGAGATCTTCGGCGGGGATCTGCGCTCCGCGATCGCCGATCTGAAGGGTCGCGACGACGAGGGCACCATTCTCGTCCACGGCGGGCCGACCTTCGCCAAGGAGCTGACCCGTCTGAACCTCGTCGACGAGTACCAGCTCATGCACGTGCCGGTCGCGATCGGCGAGGGTCGAAGCCCGTTCGCGGAGCTCGACGAGCCGATGAAGCTGGACGTCGTGCAGCAGGAGTCTTTCGCGAACGGCGCCTATGGGCAGGTCCTCGTTCCGAGGTAGGGCGGTCGTCGCTAGCCCGACGCTGCGACGAAGGCGTACGGTCTGGCACTCCGGGCTCGGTGGAGGAGATAGGGCGCGTCGAGGAATTCGTGGGCGGCCTGCAGGGGGCGCCAGCTTCCGCGCTTCGACGAGACGGACACCCCAGCGAATCGGAACGCGAAGCTGTTGCAGGTCGCGCTCTCGCCGACCCAGCTCTCGGCGGTCGCGATCGGGGCCCAGCCGGGCGACGACCCGGCGCGTACGACCGGAGGCATGGCCCGGCGGCCGTCGACGAACGCGCTCCACGCGCCCGGCTCGTGCCGCGACTCGACGACCGCGAACTCGTGGGAGATACCGCGGGCCACGCGATTCGGGAGCACGACGACGCGCCGGCGCCCGTTGCGCATCGTCTCGACGTAGAGGAACGGCCTGCCGTTTCGGCCGGCGGCGATGCCGGCCTGCAGCCACTCGTCCGCGCCATCGGGGCCTTGCTTCGGTCCGCCGACCCCGACCCAGCCCGCCACGTGGCCGACCTTGACGGTGGGCGCCCGCCCGAGCGCAATCGATGCGCGGATCCCGCTGGCTCGAGACGCCGACTGGTATCCGGCGTACGAGTAGGCCACCGGTGACGCACAGCCGTGCTCGGCGGACGCAGTCGTCGACGTGCCGCCAAGGGTGGCGAGCACTGCCGCACCGGAGATCGCCGCCACGAGAGAGGTCGTGCGCACCCACGCGAGATCGGAGCCGTCGGCCACTCGACCCATCCCTCGTTCCCGCGATCAGGCGTGTGCTGGGGCGCGCTTCGGGCGGAGATCCGATCCGCCAATGATCCCCAACATGGCTGTTCTGGACACGCCAGGTGTCAGACACTGTGTCTGACACTTTTTCCACAGCCCTACAATGCGGCGCGATGGCGACGACCGAGGATCGAGGATCGTCGGAGTCGCTCGACGAGTGGCGCGGGCGCGCGTACGAGCGGGCGCCAGAGCGCACCGACGAGCTCTTCTCGACCATCTCCGGGGTCGACAACGAGCCCCTCGCCACGCCCGAGAACGTCGAGCTCGACTACGCGCGCGACCTCGGCTACCCGGGCGAGTATCCGTTCACCCGCGGTGTCTATCCGTCGATGTACCGCGGCCGTCTGTGGACGATGCGCCAGTTCGCCGGCTTCGGCACGGCGGAGGAGACGAACGCCCGCTTCCGCTACCTCACGGAGCACGGCCAGACCGGGCTCTCGACGGCGTTCGACATGCCGACCCTGATGGGCTACGACTCGGATCACCCGCGGTCGCTGGGCGAGGTGGGCCGCGAGGGTGTCGCGGTCGACTCGCTCGCCGACATGGAGACGCTCTTCGACGGGATCCCGCTCGGCGAGGTCTCCACCTCGATGACGATCAACTCCCCCGCGGCGATCGTCCTTGCGTACTACGTCTGCGTCGGCGAGGAGCAGGGCGTCTCCCGCGACCGGCTGCGTGGCACGGCGCAGACGGACATCCTCAAGGAGTACATCGCGCAGAAGGAGTGGATCTTCCCGCCCGAGCCGTCGATGCGGCTCGTCGTCGACATGATCGAGTTCTGCGCGCGGGAGATGCCGCTCTTCCACCCGGTCTCGATTTCCGGCTACCACATCCGCGAGGCCGGCTCGACCGCGGCCCAGGAGCTCGCTTTTACGCTCGCGGACGGATTCGCCTACGTGGAGGCGGCGATCGAGCGCGGCCTCGACGTCGACGACTTCGCCCCGCGCCTCTCCTTCTTCTTCAACGCGCACCTCGACTTCTTCGAGGAGATCGCGAAGTACAGGGCCGCGCGCAGGATCTGGGCGCGAGAGCTGCGCGAACGCTACGGCGCGCGGAGCGAGCGCTCGCTCCTCATGCGGTTCCACACGCAGACTGCCGGCGTCTCGCTCACCGCGCAGCAGCCCGAGGTGAACATCGTGCGCACCGCGCTCGAGGCGCTTGCTGCGGTGCTCGGCGGCACGCAGAGCCTCCACACGAACTCGTTCGACGAGGCGCTCGCGCTCCCGACGGAGGACGCCGCGCGCATCGCACTTCGCACCCAGCAGGTGATCGCGCACGAGTCGGGCGCCGTGAACACGATCGACCCACTCGGCGGCTCCTACCACGTCGAGCGTCTGACGAGCGAGCTCGAGGCGCAGGCGTACGAGTACTTCGACCGCATCGACCGGCTCGGAGGCGTGGTCGCCGCGATCAAGGACAACTTCTTCCAGCGCGAGATCGCCGAGGCGTCGTTCCGGTACCAGTCGGAGGTCGAGTCGGGCAAGCGGATCGTCGTCGGCGTCAACCGCTACGTCCTCGCCGACGAGCAGCCCATCCCGCTCCTCAAGATCGACCCGGCGCTCGAGCAGAAGCAGATCGACCGGCTCGCCGCCGTGAAGGGCGGTCGCGACTCGCAGGTGGTCGAGTCGCGGCTCGCGACGCTGAAGGACGCCGCCGCGAAGGAGGGCGTCAACCTCATGCCGCCGATCGTCGAGGCCGCGCGCGACTACGTCACGCTCGGAGAGATGTGTGACGCGCTCCGCGAGGTATGGGGCGTGTGGCGGGAGACGCCCGTCTTCTAGGTCTTCGTGACCGTGCCGTACAGCTCGACGTAGCGACGCCCGACCGCCTGCCAGCTTCGCTCCTCGCGGATCTCGCGCCGGCCCTCGGCGCCGAGCCGCGCGCGCAGGTCCGGGTCGCGCGCGAGCTCGAGGATGCCGTCGGCGAGCGCAGCTGGATCCTTCTCGGGCACAAGGAGGCCGTTGACGCCGGGCCGCACGACTTCGGGTAGGCCGCCGACGTTCGTCGCCACGAGCGGCCGTCCGGCGGCCATGGCCTCGAGCGCGACGTTGGGGAGTCCGTCGACTAGTCCCTCGAACCTGACCGAAGGCACGGCTACGACCTCGGCGGCTGCCAGGTACGCCGGGATCTCGTCCCGGCTCGCGGTGCCCACCAGGTGCACGGTGTCGGCGACTCCGAGCTCATGTGCCTGGCGCGCCAGTCGCTCGCGCTCGTCGCCGTCCCCGACGAGCACGAGCCGAAGCGCGGGCAGCTCCTCGACGGCTCGCGCGTGTGCCGCGACCAGGTGCTCGAATCCCTTCACGCGCAGGAGGCGGCCGATCCCGGCGACGACGACGTCATCGGGCTCGAAGCCGAGACGCCGGCGGAGGGCGGCGCCTGCGTCCGGAGCGGCAGTGAGCGCGTCGACGTCGGCGCCGTACGGGATTCGCTCGAGCGTGCCGCGCGCGCCAAGCGCCTGTGCGCGGTCGAGAAGATCGCCGCTCGGCGCGACCACTGCGGCGCTCCGTCTGAACGACCAGGCCGCAAGGCGTGCGACGGCAGCCGAGCGCTCGGAGACGGCGACGTCCGAGCCGTGCACGCTGACGACGAGCGGGAGGCCGTTCCCCCGCACGGCGAGCGCCCCGATCGGCCCGTTCGGGACGACCCAGTGCACGTGCACGAGATCGAACGTCTCGGCCGCGAGGAGCCTCCGGGCGGCTCGAACCGCGGAGGCGAGCACGACCGGGGCGAGCGCGTAGAGCGGCTTGCGGATCGCGCCGCTTCCGCCGAGCGCCTCCGAGAAACCCCACGGCGTCCACGAGCGGCGCGGCGAGTAGCGGTACGTGTGGTAGCGAACCCGTCCCTCCACGGGCGCCCGCCGCCAGCCGCGGTGCTCGGGGACGAGCACGTCGACGTCGTGCCCGAGCTCCGCGACGCTCTCGACGATCGACGCGACGAAGGGTGCGGTCGAGTCGCCCGGGCCGAGCGGATACGACGAGGTGATCGCGAGGATGCGCACGGCGCGGCTCAGAGGCTTGATGCGAAATTCCCGCGGGCCGGATGGCGACCACGACACAGAGCCAGACCGCCACCGTGGCGGCTCGCACAGGCTTCAAGCCTGCACGAGCCGTCCCGGCGGCGCCTGCCTTGGTCGTGGCCGTCCCCGGCGACGCGCCAATTTCGCATCAAGCCTCTATCGCGCGACGTCCTCGACCATGCGCTCGGTCCGCTCGCGCTCGCCGATCCGCTCCTCGTGCTGGGAGGTGATCAGCTCCGAGATGAGGCCGAGCGAGACGAACTGGATCCCGACGACCTCGAGCAGCACGCCGAGCGTCAGGAGCGGGCGACCGCCGATCCCGTGCCCCCAGACCTTCAGCATCGTGAGGTAGAGCAGGATGATGAAACCGACCGCCCCCATCAGGACGCCGATGCCGCCGAAGAGGTGGAGCGGCCGGTAGCGGTAGCGCCCCATGAAGGTGACGCTGAGCAGGTCGAAGAAGCCGCGCAGGTAGCGCTCCGGCCCGTAGCGCGAGCGGCCGTGCTGCCGCGCGCGGTGGTTCACGGGTATCTCCGCGACGCGATAGCCCTGGTAGGAGGCGAGTACGGGGATGAAGCGGTGCAGCTCGCCGTACAGCCGCATCCCTTCGAGCACCTCGGCGCGGTACGCCTTGAGACCGCAGTTGACGTCGTGGAGGCGCACCCCGGAGATGACACCGGTGCTCCAGTTGAAGATGCGCGAGAAGAGGCGCCGCAGGAACGGGTCGTTCCGGCGCGCCTTCCAGCCGGAGACGAGGTCGAACCCCTCGTCGAGCTTCGCCAGAAGCGCGGGAATCTCGGCCGGATCGTCCTGCAGGTCGGCGTCGATCGTCACGATCGTCTCGCCCCTCGCTTCCAGGAATCCGGCCTTCAATGCCGCCGCCTTCCCGAAGTTCCGCCGCAAGCGGACGACGACGACGTTCGCGTGCTGGTCGTGGAGCTCGCCGAGCACGGTGGCGCTCCCGTCCGTCGAGCCGTCGTCGACGAAGACGACCTCGAAGGCCTCCCCGCGCGGCTCCAGCGCCGCCACGATCTCGCGGTAGAGCTCGTCGAGGGAGTTCTCCTCGTTCAGCAGCGGGACGACGACGGAGATCACGTAGGGAGGGTATCGGCCTCCCAGGCGGTCGCCTTCAGCCCGTTTCGATCTCGAGCTCGAGACCGTCGTGGGCGAGCTCGAACCCTTTCGGAGGGGGGAGCTCGCACGGACGGTGCGTCACGAGCAGCCGCTTCGCCGCGGCCGCCTCGAACGCCGCGACTGCCTCGTCGAGCGACAGGTGGCCGCGAGGCTCGCCGTCGAGGTCGCCGCGGAGAAGTGTAGCTTCGCAAACGAACAGGTCCGCGCCGCGCGCCGCCTCCACGAGCTCGTCCGAGGGCGCCGAGTCGCCGGAATACGTGAGGACCGCGCCGTTCGAGCGAACGCGGAACGCATAGGTCTCGAGGCGGTAGTGCGGCACGCGGGTCGGCGTGATCTCGATCGAGCCGACGGAGAAGGGCGTCTTCGGCTCGTACTCCGAGAGATGGAAGGTCCGCTCGAACATGTCCGGGAACCCGAGGCGCTCCCCGAGCGACGTCAGGAACTCGGCGCCGCCGGGCTGCACCCAGAGGGCGGGCTTCCTCCGCTCGGCTCCGTTCGAGGCGAGATAGAACGTGCCCCAGACCCATGGCACGAGGTCGCCCCAATGGTCGAGGTGCCAGTGGGTGATCGCGATGGCGTCGACCTCGGGCCAGCGCGATTGCTCGCGGAGCCTCCCGAGGACGCCGGGACCGCAGTCGAGGAGGACGCGGCTCCCGTCGGCGTCGAGCATGTATCCGGAATGCGCGCTTCCGGGATTCGGCCAGGCCGGCGACGAGCCGATGACGGTCAGGCGCACGCCGTTATTCTGACGATGTGCCCGGGCCCATACGAGTCGTCATCGCGAAGCCCGGCCTCGACGGACACGACCGGGGCGCCAAGATCATCGCCCGCGCCCTCCGCGACGCCGGCATGGAGGTCATCTACACCGGCCTTCATCAGACGCCGGAGCAGATCGTCGAGACGGCGATCCAGGAGGACGCGGACGCGGTCGGCGTCTCGATCCTCTCCGGTGCGCACATGACGCTCGTGCCGCGCATCGTCGACGGGTTGCGTGCGAATGGCGCGGACGACGTCCTCGTCGTCGTCGGCGGCACGATTCCTCCGGACGACGCCGACGAGCTCAGGGAGGCCGGAGTGGCGGCTGTCTTTGGACCGGGCGCGACGACGACAGAGATCGTCGAATTCCTGCGCGGCGCGGTCGCGGCCTAGCGCCAGTAGTTCGGATAGCCGCTCAGCCGCGTCTTTACTGCGGTCGGGAGGAGTCGGTGCCGTCGTCCGAGCTGGAGCCCCACGAACTTCGCGAGCTCGTACGCGGCCACGTACGGGATCCAGCGGCGTTGCTCCGTGTTCCAGAGCCAACGGAGCTCGCCCGTCGCGTAGGTCAGACCCGCCTTGCGCAACGCCCGCCCGGATGCGCGGTCGTCCGAGGCGTAGGAGCGCTCGGCTGACACGCCGGAGTCGAAGAAGCGCCGGACAGCGTCGCGCATCGAGTAGGCGTGCGAATGGTGGACGGATGCGTCCGGCTCGTAGACGACCGACATCCCGGCCAGCAGCACCCTCCGCGACCACTCCTGGTCCTCGCTCATGACGACGTCCTCCGCGAACGGGAAGCGCTCCCAGACGTCGCGGGGGATCGCCGAGTTCACGTTCGAGAAGAGGGTTTCCTCAAACGTCAGGTGGCCCCGCTCGGCCATCCGCTGTGTGCGCGCCGTCGGCCCGTACAAGAAGTCGAGGAAGTAGCGCTCCGGCGGGCTCGCGTCTTCGTGCGGGAGCTGCCGTCCGTACACGCCCGCGGTCGCCTTTCCCCCGAGCGGCGCGGTCAGGAGAGCAAGCCAGTTCTCGCTCGCGGCGACCGCGTCCTGGCTCGTGAAGACGAGAGTCTCCCCGCGGGACAGCTCGACTCCCAGATTGCGCGTTCCGCCATGGTGAAACTCGTCCGGAGGAACGTGATGCACGAGCGCGCCCAGCCGGCGTGCGCGTTCGGCGCTTCCGTCGGAGGAGCCGGAGTCCACGACCACGACCTCGACCTGCTCTTCGACGCGCTGACGCGCGATTGCGTCGATGCAGCGGACGAGATCCATGCCCCCGTTCTTGACGGGAATGACGACCGAGATCACGCGGACGCGGTGGAGGTCGGCGTCGCGTCACGCCGGAGCGGCATGGTGAGGAGCGCGAGGAAAAACGCCCCGAAGACGATCTGGATCCCGAGCCCGAGCTCTGTGACCAGCAGGGCCGTCTCGTACTCGCGTCCGAGGGTGCCGAAGCCGTTCGCCGCCCATTCCAGCCCGACGAGCCCGAGACCGACGAGCGAGGCGAAGACCATCGCGCCGCCGATTACGAGGCCGTGTTCGAGCTTCACATGGCGTCCGAAGAACTCCAGGAGACGATCACGCTCGCCAATTCGCACCCGCGCGTACGTTCGGGCGAACACCCCGAGCTGGATCACCTGGGCACCGATGAGCGTCAGCGCGACGAAGCCGAGCATCGTGTGGATCTGCCACGTGTGACCGAGGATGTCGTTCGGCCCGGCGGCGAGGATGAGCATTCCGACGATCCCGAGCACGAGGAGGATCGTTCCCGGGACGAGGTACAGCCAGCTCGGGCTGTACAGGAGCATGAAGCGCACGTGCCGCCAGGCATCCCCGAACCGGTTGAGCTTGGACTCGCCGACCCGCGGGTAGTAGTCGATCGGGATCTCGCTCACCGTCAAGCCACGGCGGTACGCCTTGAAGACCATCTCCGAGGCGAACTCCATCCCGGTCGAGTGGAGATCGAGGACTGGAAGCGTGTCGCGGCGGAGCGCCCGCATCCCGCAGTGCGCGTCGGAGACCTTCACACCGAAGAGCACGTTCAGCATCCCCGTGAGGACGGGGTTGCCGACGAACCGGTTGAGAAATGGCATCGCGTCGCCGTGGATCGTCCCCTTGAAGCGCGACCCGATCACGAGGTCGTCGCCGCTCGCGAGGCGGTCGACGAACGCCGGGAGCTCGCGCAGGGGGTACGTGTCGTCCGCGTCGGCCATGACGAGGTATTCGCCCCGGGCTGCCTCGAGCCCCGCGAGGTACGCGCTCCCATAGCCACGGCGTCCCTCGGTCACGACCGTTGCCCCGTGCTCCGTTGCGACGGACGCGGACGCATCCGTCGAGCCGTTGTCGACAACGAGAACCTCGCCGGGACGACCTGCCTTGCGGATGCCGTCGAGCGCCTGGTCGACGACCTTCCCCACGGCCTCCTGCTCGTTCAGACAGGGGATGATCACGGAGATCTGTGGGGCCGATGGCGCCACGGTGGGCGAAGCTAGCACGCTCTCCAGTCGATGCATCTTCCAGCTATCGGACGCATTTCCGGCCGTCTGGAGGGCACGAACCACGCGATCGGGGTGGTTCGGCGTCCTCGTCGTCCAGCATGCTGAGTCGATGCGATCCGCCTGCGCGCCCGTCGCGAAGGAGACGAGCAGATGATCGTCGTCGACCTCGGGTGCTACCCGCACCACGATCACATCTCGATCGAGCGGCTCATCGAGACGTACCAGCCGGACGTGCTGTACGGCTTCGACCCGTGGCCGGGCCTGGTCGAGGGAGAGACCATCGTCGGAGCCACGCGGGTGGTGCTGCAACGCAAGGCGGCCTGGATCGAGGACGGCGTGATCGAGTTCGCGCGCGTCCGCGGACTGCGGGGCTGGGACTCGACCGTGGTGCGGGCGAAGAACTCGCGAAACGAATGGGACAGGGGCTCCGTTATCCGCGTGCCGTGCTTCGACCTCTCCGCGTGGCTCCGGGCGCTCGGCGAGTCGCCTGTCGTGAAGCTCGACGTCGAGGGCGCGGAGTTTCCGATCCTGGCGCATCTCCACGAGGAGGGGACGGACGCGCTGATCGCAGAGCTGCTCGTCGAGTGGCACGACGACAAGATGACCGAGGACTCGGCCCGGCGACGCGTCGAGCTTGCGTCCGCACTGCGCTGCCCGGTGAGTCTCTGGGAAGGGCCGCGCACGACGGTGCTCTCGGCGATCCGGAGCCGTTGGCGGACGCGTGACGCCGCCGGAGTGCGGTGAACACAGCGTCACCTCAGGCAGCGGTCGCGCCCCAGTCGCTCGGCCGTGCGCGTTCGGGCGCGCTCGCGATCGACGTCGTCGTCGTGTGCGGCTTTGCCCTCGCGCTCGGGCTCGTCCGGCTCTCGACCCCGTCGCTCTGGGTCGACGAGGCCTTCACCGCCAAGGCGGTGCGCGAGAACCTCTTCAGCCCGATCGACCAGTACCACTGGCTGTACTACCTCCTCCTCAAGCCGTGGTCGCTCGTCGCGGGAGACTCCGAGTGGGCGCTTCGCCTCCCGTCGGTCTTCGCGGCGATGCTCGCGAGCGGCCTTCTCGTCGTCCTGGCCGGAAAGCTCTTCGAACGGCGGGTCGCACTCGTCAGTGGCCTCTTCCTCGCCGCAAGCCCGTTCGTCGTGAAGTGGTCGCAGCAGGCGCGCTCGTACACGCTCGTCCTCGCGGCCGGGATCCTCGCGACGCTGCTCCTGCTTCGCGCGCTCGAGCGCAACTCGCGCGGCGTGTGGGCCCTGTACGGCCTCGGGCTGTCCCTCGTCTTCGCGATGCAGCCGGTCTCCGCGGTCGATCCTGGTGCCCGCGCACCTCCTTCTCGTACGACCTCGCCGCGCCTCGGTGCTGCCACACGCGCTCGTCGCGCCGTGCGTCGTCGTCGTGCTCGGGGTGCCCTGGGCGTTCGCGCGTGTGAAGCAGACCCCCGCCTGGGACTGGCTGCCGCGTCCAAGCCCCGAGATCACGGCGCGGACGCTGCTCGACGTGTCGGGCGTGGCGGGGCTGGGCGTGCTCTTCGCCGTACTCGGACTCGTCCTCCTGCGACGCAGTGGTCGTGGCGACCTCGCGCTGTGGTTGGGCGCCTGGGCGTTCGCGCCCTTCGTGGCCACCTGGGTGATCTCGTTCGTCAAGCCGATCTACCTCGACCGCTACCTGATCACGGCTGCACCGGCGTTTGCGATTCTCGCGGCCGTCGCGATCTTCGCCGTCGCCGCGCGCTGGGGCCTCATCCTCGCCGCGATCGCGGTCGCGGCGACTGCGCTTGGCCTCGCGCAGGGATACACACGCGGCCCCGCCGGCTGGCGGGGCGAGGGTTGGCGCGACGCCGTCACGGCGGTGGGACAGCGCCACGACGAGGCCCAGGCCGTCGTGGTCGTCCCATGGTGGTCCGCGGATGCTGCGAAGTACTACGGGGCATCGGTGACGAGCACGTCGACGGCCGACTCGATTTGGGTGCTCAACTGGTCGGAGTCCGGACACGACCTGCCCGCGTCGGTACGACGGCCGCTCGGCTTCGGCGATCACCACCTCGTCGAGCAGCTGGACTTCGGACGACGGGTCAGCGCGCAGCTCTGGCGGCGCTCGCCGGGCCGCTAGCGGGGAGGGACGAGCCAGACGTCCATCTCGCCACCGCGCGTGTACTGCTTGAACACGTAGTGGCGAACGCCCTCACGGGTGAGGCAGGGGATGTCGAGCCGCGTCAGCGAGAACGGCTGCATCACGTACGCGACCTCCACACTGCTCGTACACACCCGCGAGGCGGCATCCGAGGGGTGAAGGCCGTGAACCGGCCGTCCGAGGTAGAAGGTCAGCCCCTGCGGCAGGCTGAGTCGGGTCAACACCGGAGTTCCGGGCGGCGCGTCCTGCTCGACGACCTCGGCGGCGTCGCGCGTCGCCTCCTTCGGAAGCCGAACGAGAGTCGGTGCGAGGTGGACGAAGTTGAGGGTGAGGGCCACGATCGCCGCGCTGCAGAGCACCCCGCGGACGATCGCCTCGCGCCGCGCGAAGCGACCGAGGATCGCCGCACCCCCGGTCGCGAGGAGGACGAACATCGGCACGAGCAGGAAGCTCACGTAGCGCGGGATGACGTACGAGCGCCCGATCCAGAGAAGCAGGACGGTGGCCACCGGGCCTGCCGTGAGGAGGAGCGCCGGACCGCGGCGACGCACGAGCGGGCTCGCGGCGATCACGAGCGTTGCGACGACCGAGAGGAGGAGCGAGAGCGCACCCGGGATCACGACGACGCCCTCGATCCACAGGAGCGCAGGCGAAAGGATCTGGTCGAACGGTGCGGTCAGCAGCCAGGCCGTATGGATGCGCCGGCCGTCGGGATAGGCGGCCGCAGCCTGCACCTGCCCGATATGCGGCGCGTACCAGGCGGCGATCGCGGCGACCGAAGCGACGAGGCCGACGAACACGGGAATTCGCAGGCGGCGATCGAGGGCGAGGACGGCGACCGTCGCGAGGAACCCGACCGCGACCTGCGGGAGCGTCCATGCTCCGAGGACGCCGGCCACACACGCGACGACGACCGCGCGTGCCCGGTGGGTCCGGTCTGCCTCGAGCGCCGCGAGGATCACCACGCTCATCGCCAGGAAGGCGAGGCCATAGCCACGGGCCTGCCGGGTGATGTCGAGCAGGAGCGGCGAGACGGTGGCGAGGAACAGGTAGAGCAGAGCCGACCCGGCGCTCACCCGCCGGTGCAGCCACACCGTGACGAGCGCCACGCCGGCGACGAACGGCACGGCGGAGAGCAGCCGGTACGCGGTCTCCGACTCGCCCCCGACCTGGCCCGCCGTCCACGCGAGTACGCCAAACAGCTCATGGCTCAGCGCCGGCCCGGTGAGGATCTCGCCCGGCCCCTTGCGGACGAAGTGCTCGACGAAGAAGCTCTCGTCGAACCAGAAGCTCTTACCGAGATCGGCAAGGCGCGACCACAGAAGAGCCGCGCCGAGGACGGCGTACGCAGCTGCGATCGCGACCCGCGCAGCGACCCGGTGGTGCTGAGCGTGAACGGGAAGGCCGGTCGTGACCGCCGTGTCGGTCACGTCACGCGACAGCGGAGGAGCGTCCGCAGGACGCGGAGCCCGTCGACGGCCGTGAGCTTCTTCCCGGCTTCGCGCGAGCGGGCGCGATACGAGATCGGCACCTCGTGGATCTGCTCGCCGGCACGCAGTACGCGCGCGGCGATCTCCGGCTCGATCCCGAATCCCCGCTCGCGGAGCCGGAGCGAGCGGAAGAGCTCCGTGCGCATGGCCTTGTGACAGGTCATGACGTCGGAGATCCAGCAGTTGTAGATGACGTTCGTCGCCATCGTCACCGACTTGTTGCCAATCACGTACCAGAAGCTGAACGACGACTGGGAGGTCCAGGCGCGCGTGCCGAAGACGACGCGGGCCTCGCCCGAGACGAGTGGCTCGAGCACGTCCGCGAGGTCGGCTGCGCGGTACTCGAGGTCGGCGTCGAGGATCGCCGCGAGCTCCATGGTCGCGTGCTGCAGCGCGGTCTGGACGGCCGCTCCTTTCCCGCGATTTCGTGGGTGGAGCACGACGGTGACGTTCCCCGGCCAGGCACGCGACTGCAGGAGCTCGCGCGTGCCGTCCGTGGAGCCGTCGTCCACGAGCACGAGCTCGCGGCTGTCAACCGGAAGCTCCGCGTTCAGCGCGTCGTCGATCGCCGCCTCGACGGTCGAGCGCTCGTTGAACACGGGCATGAGGATCGAGAGCCCGTCGGCCATGGTCTGGGATTCGATCGGCTGCGCCGACGTCCTACGTTAGGGCGCAGGTGCGACGCGGGCGAGCACGAGCTCGCCGGGGGCGCCGAGGATGGCGTCGGGCGTGGTATTCGCCTTGACCGTGTACGCCGCGACCGGCACCGGAGTCTTGAGCTTGCGGGCGACGCTTCCGCTCATTGCTCGGAGCGCGGGGGAGACCGTCGTGCCAAGCGGAACGGTCGTCTCGACGGCGCGCGGGTCGACGTCGAGCCAGCGTCCGCCCGGGTACTGGCGGACGCGCTCGACCTCGAGCGTCGCAGTTCCGGCTCCGCCGGACAGCAGTTCTCCGCGCAGGGCGAGGCTGAACACCGAGCCGGTGCGTGCCGCGAAGAGCGGCTTGCCCGCGGCCGCGAGGTACTTGAACGGGTCGACGTCCGTTCCGCCGTTGGGATGCACCTCGAAGTGAAGGTGCGGATTGCCGTTCGCGTCCCCCGAGTCGCCGACCCAGGCGACCTGCTGCCCGGCGGTGACCTTCGCGCCGTCCGGGATCGTGAACGTGACGTCGCGGGCGCAGCCGCCCCGGTTGTCGTTCTTCGCGGTGAGGTCGTTGTTCAGGTGGATGTAGAGGTACATCGTCCCGCTCCGCCCGTAGAGGTAGAGCATGCAACCGCCCAGGTTGGACTGCGCGTACTCGACCCGGCCGTCCTCGACCGCGACGGCGGGCGCGTGCCACGGGTTCTCCATGTCGATTCCCTGGTGGCGTCCGTTCGGCCGCGGGTCGCCGTAGTTGTCCCAGAGATCGGTCTTCGCGACGAGCGGGAAGACGAGCTTCGGAACGGCGCCCCGCCCGGCACCGCGGGCAGGAGCGCTCACCGCGGTCGCCGCCAGCCCTGTGAGCAGGACGCAAAGGATGGTGAGAGCTGTCGTCCGGTGGCGTCTCATACGAGGGTGCGCTCCGGTGCGCGCGGAGGGCCGACGCTAGCAGAGGTACGCGCACGGTTCGGCGGAAGGCCCCGCCAACGCCGCCGATAGAGTCCGGGCCGATGAAGATCGCCGTCTGCGTGAAGCAGGTACCGGACGCGACCGTCCACAAGCGGCTCGACGCGACCACGAAGCGGCTCGACCGCTCCGGCGAGGCGGCGCTCAACCCGACCGATCTCAACGCCGTCGAGGAGGCGCTGCGGCTGAAGGAGACCGAGGGCGGCGAGGTCGTGCTCGTGTCGCTCGGCCCCG
Source organism: uncultured Gaiellaceae bacterium (assembly GCA_963846995.1). GTDB lineage: Bacteria > Actinomycetota > Thermoleophilia > Gaiellales > Gaiellaceae > GMQP-bins7. The sequence continues at coordinate 274,532 of CAWJYD010000009.1, forward strand.
CGAAGGCGCTCGACTCGCTGCGCAAGGCGCTCGCGATGGGTGCCGATCGCGCGGTGCTCGTGAGCGACGACGCGGCGGCGGGCTCGGACCTCCTCGGCACCACTGCGGCCCTCGCGGGCGCACTGGAGCGCGAGGGCGCCGATCTCGTCCTCTTCGGCCAGGCCTCGAACGACGGGGACGGCGCGGTGCTGTGGGCCGCGGTGGCCGAGCGGCTCGGGCGCCCGGTCGTGTCGCAGGTCGCCGCGCTCGGCCTGGAGAGCGGCTCGGTGCGCGGGAAGCGCCAGACGGAGCACGGCTACGACTCGATCTCGGCGCCGCTGCCGGCGATCGTCGCCGTCTCGGACGCGATCAACGAGCCGCGCTACCCGTCGCTCAAGGGGATCATGGGCGCGAAGACGAAGCCGCAGGAGACGGTCTCGCTCGGAGACCTCGGCGTCGCGGCGGACGCGGTCGGCGCGGCCGGCGCGCGGACGACCGTTCTCGAGATCGGCGCTCCAGCGTCCCGCGGCGACTCGATCACCATCGAGGACGACGGCTCGGCGGCCCAGAAGATCTTCGACCTCGTCGTCGAGAGGAAGCTGATTTGACGACCCTCGTGTTCCTCGAGCACTACCACGGCGCGCTCGAGAAGGGGGGCCTCGGAGTCCTCTCGAAGGCGGCGTCGCTCGGCGACGCGGTCGGCGTCGTGCTCGGCGAGGACGCGGCTCAGGTCGCTGCCGGCGCAGGGGCATTCGGTGCCTCCAGGGTGTACGCGTGCGAGGCGCCCGAGCTCTCGTCGCCGCTCCCGCAGCCCCGCGTCGACGCGCTGGCGGCCGCGCTCGAGGCGTCAGGCGCAGACACCGTTCTCTTCGCGGCCTCCGTGCTCGCGTCCGACGTCGCCGCCGGCCTCGCCGCGCGGCTCGGAGCCGGGCTGAACTGGGATCTCACCGGTCTCGAGCTCTCGGGCGACGAGCTCGTCGGGAAGCGCCCAGCTCTCGGCGACACCGTCCTCGTCGACGTCGGCTGGGAGGGGAGCCCGAAGCTCGGGCTCGTCCGCGCGGGAACGTTCGACGCGGTCGAGTCCGGCGGCGGCGCCGAGGTGGAGACGTTCGAGACGTCGTTCTCGGAGTTCTCGACGCTCGCGACGCTCCTCGAGCAGACACAGGAGGAGTCGAGCGGCCCGTCGATCGAGGACGCCGACATCATCGTCGCCGGGGGGCGCGGGCTCGGGTCGCCGGAGGCGTTCTCGCTGCTCGAGGAGCTGGCCGCGGCGCTCGGAGGAGCGGTGGGCGCGACGCGTGCCGTCGTCGACTCCGGCTGGTACCCGTATTCGACTCAGGTCGGCCAGACGGGCAAGACGGTCTCGCCGAGGCTCTACATCGCCTGCGGGATCTCGGGGGCGATCCAGCACAAGGTCGGCATGCAGGGGTCGGGCACCATCGTCGCGATCAACAAGGACCCGAACGCGCCGATCTTCGACTTCTGCGACGTCGGCGTCGTCGGCGACCTGCACGAGATCGTCCCGAAGCTGACCGAGCTCGTGCGCGCGCGCGGCTGAGGAGCAGTGGCCCGCCCGATCGACTTCGCGCCCCCGTTCGGCCCGATCGACGCGGTCGGGCCGCCGACGGACGGCGCGGACGAGCGGATCGAGGTCGGCATCGCGATCGTGGGCGGTGGCCCGGGCGGCCTCGCCTGCGCCATTCGGCTCGGGCAGCTGCTCGAGGAGCATCCGGACGTGCGCGAGCGGTTCGGAGACGTGCCGATCGCGGTTCTCGAGAAGGGCAAGCAGCCGGGCTCGCACCTCCTCTCCGGCGCCGTCGTGAACCCCTCGCCGTTGCGCGAGCTCTTCCGCGGGCGGCTGACGACCGCCGACTTCCCGACGTACGGTGAGGTGCCGGGCGAGGCCGTGTACGTGCTCACGCGTAGGTCGGCGGTTCGCATCCCGCCGCCGCCGACGATGCGCAACCACGGGAACCTCGTGCTCTCGGTCTCCGCTCTCGGGCGCTTCCTCGCCGAGCAGGCCGAGGCGGTCGGCGCGGTCGTGCTGCCCGAGACGTCGGCGACGAAGCTCCTCGTCCAGCACGGGCGCGTGCTCGGCGTGCGCACCGGCGACCGTGGCCGCGGTCGCGAGGGGGAGAAGCTGCCGACCTTCGAGGCCGGGAACGACATCGTCGCCGGGCTGACCGTCCTCGCCGAGGGGTCGCAGGGGTTCCTCACCGCGGCCGCGATCGACGAGTTCGGTCTGCGCGGGGCGAACCCGCAGATCTGGGCGCTCGGCGTGAAGGAGGTGTGGCGCATTCCGAGGCCGCTCCGGAAGATCGTCCATACGATGGGCTGGCCGCTCCGCACGTCGCCGAGCTTCGGCGAGTTCGGCGGCTCGTTCATCTACCCGATGGGCGACGACCTCGTCACGATCGGCTTCGTCGCGGGCCTCGAGTCGACCGACGTCGAGTTCTCCGTGCACGACGTCCTCCAGGAGTTCAAGACGCACCGGCTCGTGTGGAAGATCCTCCGCGGCGGCGAGCGGGTCGCCTGGGGCGCGAAGACGATCACCGAGGGAGGCTTCTACTCGCTGCCGTCCCGCTTCAACGCGCCCGGGCTGCTGCTCGTCGGCGAGGGCGCCGGGCTCGTGAACGTCCCGCGCCTGAAGGGCGTGCACTATGCGATCGAGTCCGGCCGCCTCGCGGCCGAGGCCGCGTTCCGCGCGCTCCAGCGCGGCGAGGTCGTGAGTCGCGTCGGCGCGCTCGACTCGTACGACGTCTCGCTCCGGGCGAGCAAGCACTGGAAGGAGCTGTACGAGGTGCGCAACATGCGCCAGGCGTTCGACAAGGGCTTCTTCGTCGGCGGCGCGCTCGCGAGCATGATGACCGTGACCAAGGGCCGCGCTCCGAACGGACGACGCCCGACACACCCGAACGCCGCGGCACCGCTCCTGCGCACCGGCCGCGCGTCCAGCTATCCGGCACCCGACGGGAAGTACCTCTTCGACAAGCTCTCGTCCGTATTCGCGTCCGGAAACCGCACGCGAGACGACCAGCCGAACCACCTGAAGGTGCGCACGACGGTCCGCCGTCCGGTCGCGGAGGCGTGGAAGTGGATGTGCCCGGCGCACGTGTACGAGATCGGCCGCGACGTCGGCGGCGGGATGGTGACGGTCGAGCTCACCCCGTCGAACTGCGTGCAGTGCGGCGCGATCAGCGCCAAGGGCGGGCGCCTCACCCCGCCCGAGGGCGGCTCCGGCCCCGAGTACACCCTCACCTAGGGACATGTCCGGTGTCTGACACAGTGTCTGACACCTGGCGTGTCGGTTGTAGACGTGTCTACGGGCCGGCGTGAGTGGCCTGCCACGCGCGCGCCATCGCGACGCGGTCGGCGAGCGTCGGGTGCGTCCCGAGCATGAGCTGCGCCCAGAGCGGTGGATTCGGGTCGGAGAGCGACGTGGTGGAGAACGCGCGCATCAGCCCGACGAGCGCCGCGGGGTCTCGGGTCGCCCCGAGCGCCTTCCAGTCGGCCTCGGCCTCCATCCTCCGCGAGATCGCGTTCGAGAGAGGGGCCGAAGCGAGCTGGAGGACGGCGACGACGACGAGTGCGAGCGGGACGGCGGCAGGAGTTCCCATCCCGCCACGCCTTCGCGTCGCTCGCATGAGGATCCACGCGCCGGGAAGTGCGAAGAGCGCGAACCAGCCGATGCCCTTCGGAAGGTGGTGCTGCGCGTGGTGCCCGAGCTCGTGCGCGAGGACGACCCGCTGCTCGTCCTGCGTGAACGGGCGCCGCAGCAGCGTGTCCCAGACGACGACGCGCCGCGAGGGGCCGAGGCCGTACGCGTAGGCGTTCGCCTGGTCGGTGTCGTCGCTGACCTTCTCGACCCGGATCGGGATGTCCCCGACCCCGAGCGCCGACTCGTACCGGTGCGCCGATGCGAGGAGCGCCTCGTCCTTCAGCGGATGGGTCGTGAAGTCGAGGTACGGCGAGACGAACGTGAAGAGCGCACCGATCGCCACGAAGACCGCGGCGCCCGGAATCCACCAGCGCTCGCCGAGCTTCCGGGCTAGCCCCATGACGACGAGCAGCGCGAAGCAGATCGAGAGGAACTCCGCACCGAGCGTCGCCCAGTTCTGGAGCGCCCAGTCGAGGTAGCCGAGCTTCGACTGGCCGTTGTGTCGCTCCCACCAGTGCGCTGCGAGCCCGAACGGAAGTTCCACGAGCCAGACGAGCCCGAGGCCGAGCATCCCGAGCAGCATCCCCGTGCCGATCGGCCCCGCTGCAGACTCCCGGGCGAGCACGGCTCCGCGGCGTGCGTACACGACGAGCGTCGCCAGGAGCGCGACCTGCGCGAGGACCCAGTCGACGTAGAAGAAGCGCTCGTAGCGCGCTGCCCGCGCCACGGCGTGCGCGCCGAACACCTGCGCCGAGTCGACGTGCGGGAGGACGAGGTCGTCCGGGACGGCGGAGGGGTACAGGACGAACGCAGCGAACGCGAACGCTCCGACGACGAGCGTCGCGGCGAGGACGAATCTCAGAAGGCGTCTCCCGGAGCCGGGATCGGCGCGAACGCGATCTCGTCCGGAACGTGCTCGAGTGGCGCGGCGAGCACCGGCGCCCCATACGGGTAGTGCGACGTGACGAGGAGCACGTACGCATTCGCCTGGGCCGAGTAGCGCAGGCAGCTGGCGGCGAGGTTGCGCATGCCCTCGGGCATCCGGCCCGTGGCGAGCCCGTACCACCACGCGAGGAACGCGATGAGGAGCGCAACGCCTCCAAGCGCGCCTCCGACGATGAACGCCGGAATCGCGAGAAAGACGCGGAAGAGCACCTTCCACCTGCTCTGCTGGGCGCCGGGCTCGATCTCGAGGTCGATCCCGTACGAGCCGGCTCGTCCGACGAAGCCGGGGAAGCGCCGCCCGACGAGATACACGAACGCGAAGAGGTGCGTCTCGTAGCGGACATACGCGGCGAGGAAGCGGTGCAGCCCGGCCGGCACCCTGCCCGTCACGAGCGCGGCGAACCAGGCGGCGATCGCCGCGAAGACGATCGCGATCGACCACAGGAAGAACCAGACAAAGTGGGGGATCGCCAGGAACAAGCGGAAGAACACCGTCAGGCGCGGCCGCGCGAGGTCGTCGTCGACCGTCATGCGGACGGGGTGCTCGGGAAGCTCCGAGTACTCCTCGGCGAGCGCCGGGTCGGAGCTCGGGTAGCGAGGCGTGAGCAGGAAGAGGTACCCGGCCGTCTGGGCGCCGTAGCCGAGCGCGAACGCGACGAGGTCGCGGAGACCGCGCGGAGCGCGCCCACGGGCGAGGATCGCGAACCAGGCGACGAATGCTGCGGCTGCGCCCGCGCCGCCAACGGTCGAGAAGGACCACCAGGTCGCGTCGTGGTTCCCGCTCGACGCGCCCCACGAAGACCCCTGGCTCTCGGAGCCGCTCGCGAACCCCGACCCGAGCACAGCCGCGAGCGCGAGAGCCGGGAGGGCCAGGATCAGCCGGAAGAACCCGCCCCAACGGCCCTGTCGCACCGGCGCGTCGATCTCCAGGTCGATCGGGTAGTCCTCCTGACTGCGAAACCACGGGTACGGGTCGGCGGCGAGGAAGACGTACGCGCTCACCTGGGTGGCGTACCGGACGTACGACGCGACGAAGCCGTGCAGGCTGTCGGGCACCTCGCCCTGAACGAGGACGGCGAGCCAGTTCGCGAATGCCGCGAAGAAGGCACCGATCCCGTACAGCGTCACCCAGATCAGGACGGGGATTGCCAGGAAGAGGCGGAAGAGGACGGTGAGACGAGTGCGCTCGAGGTCGTCGGCGACCTTCAGCCTGACCGGCCGCTCTCCGCTGATCCCGTCCATGCGCCAATTGTGACGGCGCAGCTCGTCGGCGTCACGGGTCGAAGCGCCGGACGTCTGCTCCCGCGAAGCTCGTGACCCACATCGACTCTCCGGCCCGGGCGAGCGCGAACGCACCCGGCCCCGCGGGAAACGAGTCGACGACCCCGGCGGGATGCGCACGGACGCGGTGGACGAGCGACCGCTCCTTGTCCGTGATCCAGACGAGGCCGTCAGGCCCGGCAGCAGCCTCCGCGGGAGTTCCGCCCACGGGCAGCCGCGCAACCACGGAGGCGGACGGTTCCCGGCGAGTGCAAGCCCACTACGATCGCGCGATGGCCATCGAGCGCGACGCGATCGAGCGGGCGCGCGGCGTCGTGGCGGGGCGCCTGCACCGCACGCCGACGCTGTCGTGCTCCTCGCTCGCGCCGAACGCGTTCCTGAAGGCCGAGTTGTTCCAGAAGACCGGATCCTTCAAGCCGCGCGGGATGTTGAACAAGGTCGCGTCGCTCTCCGCGGACGAGCGCGCGCGCGGAATCGTCACGTGGTCGGCCGGGAACGCCGCCCAGGGCGCGGCGTTCGCGGCGCGCGAGGAAGGGATCGCCTGCGCCGTGTTCATGTGGGCGACGGCGAACCCGCTCAAGGTCGCCGCCACGCGAGGTTACGGCGCCGAGGTGAACACCGAGGCGGCGAGCCCGGCCGAGGCCCACGAGCGCCTGCTCGCATACGTCGAGGAGACGGGCCGCGTGTTCGTCCATCCCTTCGACGATCCCGTCCTGCAGGCAGGCCACGGGACGCTCGGATTGGAGGTCGTGGAGGACGTGCCCGACGTGGCGACGATCGTCGTTCCGATCGGCGGGGGCGGGCTCGTCGCAGGCGTCGCCTCCGCGGTCGACTGCCGCGTCGTCGGCGTCGAGCCCGAAGCGGCGCCCTCGCTGACGGCTGCGCTCCGCGCGGGTGAGCCGGTCCAGATCGAGCCCCGCTCGGTCGCCGACGGTCTCAATGCGCCGTTCACGGGAGCGGGCACGCTGGCGGTCTGCCGCGAGCGGGTCGACGAGATCGTCCTCGTGAGCGAAGAGGAGATCGCCGCCGGAATGCGCTTCCTGTACACACGCGCGAAGCTCGCGTGCGAGCCCGCGGCCGCCGCCGCGGTGGCCGCGATCCTCGCGGGCAAGGTCGGCGTCGACGCAGGTCCGATCGTCGCCGTGGTCTCGGGCGGCAACGCTGATCCGAAGGTGACGGCTGGTATCCTGGCCAGCCGATGAAAGCCGACATCCATCCCGACTACGTCCTCGCACACGTCACGTGTTCGTGCGGCAACGAGTTCTGGACGCGCTCGACGAAGCCCGAGCTCCATGTGGAGATCTGCGCCGAGTGCCACCCGTTCTACACGGGCAAGCAGAAGCTCGTCGACACCGGCGGTCGGGTAGAGCGCTTCCAGCGCCGGCTCGAGAAGGCCGGCGCCACTCGCGGCGACAGCGACTAGCTCCCGAATGGCCGTCAGCTACGGCGGGCAGGCCGTTCTCGAGGGTGTGATGATGCGTAGCCCGTCGAGTTGGGCGGTGGCGGTCCGCACGCCCGAGGGCGACATCACGGAGGTCGTCCAGGACATCGACTCGCCCATGCAGCGGAGAAAGCTCTGGCGCCTCCCGATCGTGCGCGGCGTGATCGCGCTCGGCGAGTCGCTCGCCATCGGCTTCCGTGCGCTCGCCATCTCCGCGAACGTCGCCTCGCAGGAGCGCGACGAGCACGGCGAGATCAACACGCAGATCAGCCGCGGCCAGATCGTCTTCTCGTTCGTTGTCGCGATCGGCTTCGCGCTCCTCCTCTTCAAGGTCGGCCCGGCGCTCCTGACGTCGTGGCTCCCGATCGACTCGACGGGGCTCTTCGTCGTCGTCGAAGGGGTCATCCGCGTGAGCGTCTTCATCGCGTACATCCTCGTGATCTCGCTCCTCCCCGACCTCCGCCGCGTCTTCCAGTACCACGGGGCCGAGCACAAGGCCATCAATGCGCTCGAGGCCGGTGCCGACCTCACGCCTCCTAACGTGCAGAAATACAGCTTGATTCATCCACGTTGCGGAACAGCGTTTTTGCTCTGGGTCATGGTGATCGCGATCTTCGTCTTCGCCTTCGTCGGGCGGCCAGTCTGGTACTGGCTGATCGCGAGCCGCATCCTGCTCTTGCCGGTGATCGCGGGCCTCGCGTACGAGGTGATCCGCTACGCAGGCAACCACCAGGACAACCGTGTCCTCATGAAGCTGCTCGCCCCCGGTCTCTGGCTCCAGCGCCTGACCACGCGCGAGCCGTCGGACGATCAGGTCGAGGTCTCGATCCAGGCGCTGCGCCGGGTGATGGAGAAGGAAGCGCGTGAGACGCCCGAGGAGCGGCGGCTCGAGTCCCGCGTCGAGGTGATGGCCTGATGCCCCGGATCGTCCGCGAGGCGGACGTGACGTGGGAGGGGACGGTCTCGCGCGGTGCGGGTGTCGTGTCCGCGTCGAGCTCGGGGGCATTCGCGCTCCCGGTCACGCTTGCCTCACGGATCGCCGAGCCCGAAGGAAAGTCGAGCCCCGAGGAGCTCCTGGCCGCGGCTCATGCGACCTGCTTCGTCACGTCGCTCGGCAGCGAGCTCGCTCGTGCGGGCACGCCGCCGGAGCGCCTCGACGTGCACTGCACGATCACGATGGACGAGGTCGAGGGTCAGGGGCACCAGATCGTCGCCTCCACGATCACGGCCAGGGCCGTCGCACCGGGTGCAGATGCGGCCTCGCTCGCAAAGGCCACCGAGGCCGCCGACGCGGGCTGTCCGTTCTCCACGCTCATCCGGGCGAGCGCCACCGTCACCGTCGACGCACGACTGGAAGGGGATTCCTGATGGTCGACAGCACCGCGCACGTCACCTGGAACGGCTCTCTGACCGACGGCGCGGGGACGATCACGAGCGTCGGAAGCGGCGTGCTTCCATCGCTCCCCGTGAGCTGGAGCGCGCGGATCGGAGAGGCGGACGGGCAGACCACGCCTGAGGAGCTGCTAGCCGCCGCGCACGCCTCGTGCTTCTCGATGGCCCTGTCCCACGGGCTGGCGCAGGCCGGCACGCCTCCGCAGTCGCTGAACGTGGACGCCACGGTGACCTTCGTGCCCGGGACGGGCATCTCGAAGATCGCGCTGCGCGTCGTCGGCGAGGTGCCGGGTATCGACGAGGGCGCGTTCGTCGAGGCGGCGGAGGCGGCGAAGGACGGCTGCCCCGTCTCCAAGGCACTCGCGTCCGTACCCGAGATCTCGCTCGAAGCAGCGCTCGCGTAGCACCTCGCTAACCTCCGGCGATGGCCATCGAGCGCCTCGTCGACGAGCTCGACCGCTCCTACGCGGAGGCGCAGGAGCGCATGGCCGACCCCGCGGTCTACAACGACCACCGGCAGGCGGCCGACGCCGGTCGCAGGCTCAAGGAGCTCGAGGCGCCGAAGCGGCTCGCCGACGAGTGGCGCCAGGCGCAGGCCGACCTCGATGCTGCGCGCGGGGATCCCGAGCTCGCGACGATGTCGTCCGAGCTCGAAGAGGAAGTCGCGCGCCTCGAGGAGGAGCTCTCCCTCGCGCTCGTCGAGCGAGACCCCGCGGATGAAAAGGACGTCATCGTCGAGGTCCGTCAGGGCGTGGGTGGTGACGAGGCAGCGCTGTGGGCCGGTGAGGTGCGGAGGATGCTCTCGCGCTATGCCGAGCGGATCGGGCTCAAGACGGAGACGCTCTCCACGAGCGAGAGCGAGGGCGGCGGTGTGAAGGAGGCGGTGTTCGCGGTCAAGGGCCAGGGCGCGTTCTCGATCTTCAAGTTCGAGGGCGGGACGCACCGCGTGCAGCGCGTCCCGGAGACCGAGTCGCAGGGCCGCATCCACACCTCGACTGCGACGGTCGCCGTCATGCCAGAGGCCGAGGAGGTCGAGATCGAGATCGCGGAGAACGACCTGAAGGTCGACGTCATGCGCTCGACCGGCCCGGGCGGCCAGAGCGTGAACACGACCGACTCGGCGGTGCGCATCACCCACCTCCCGACCGGGCTCGTGGTCGCGATGCAGGACGAGAAGTCGCAGCTGCAGAACCGCCAGAAGGCACTGCGCGTCCTGCGCGCGCGGCTGTACGAGCTCGAGCGCGAGAAGCAACAGGCCGAGCTGGCAGCGTCGCGCCGCTCGCAGATCGGCACCGGCGAGCGCGCCGAGAAGATCCGCACGTACAACTTCGCCGAGAACCGCGTCACCGACCACCGGATCAAGCTCACGCTCCATCGCCTGGATCAGGTGCTGGACGGAGACATGGGAGAGCTCACCGAGGCTCTCCGGGCCGAAGACCAGCGCCAGGCGCTCGCGGCCGCCTCCGCGTGACCGTCGGCGAGGCGCTCGCCTCGGTCTCGGCGCGACTGGCAGCAGCGGGCGTCGAGTCGCCACGCGTCGACGCCGAGCTCCTCGTCGCGCACATTCTCGGTGTCCGGCGCTCCGAGCTCCCGCTCGAACGCGACCGCGTGCTCGTCGAGGAGGAGGCTTCGTCGCTCGAACGCCTCGTGGCGCGCCGGGTGCGGCGCGAGCCCCTGGCGTACGTCCTCGGGGAGTGGGGCTTCCGCCGTCTGACGTTGCTCGTCGATTCGCGCGTGCTCGTCCCCCGACCCGAGACCGAGGTGGTCGTCGAGCGCTGCCTCGCGCGCATCGCGGGGCTCGCCGAGCCGCGCGTGCTCGACGTCGGCACGGGCAGCGGCGCGATAGCGCTCGCGCTCGCCGACGAGCATCCCGGCGCCCTCGTCACCGGGCTCGACGCCTCCGAGGGTGCGCTCGAGGTCGCCCGCGCCAACGCGGAGCGGACGGGGCTTCCGCTCGAGCTCGTCGAGCACGACCTCCGGGCGGGCCTCCCCGATGGGCCCTGGGATCTCGTCGTCTCGAACCCGCCCTACGTCCGCCCGGAGGAGATCGAGGCGCTCGAGCCCGAGGTGCGCGAGTGGGAGCCGCGCGACGCGCTCGTCGGCGTCGGCGCGACCGAGGCCGTGGTACACGGCGCCTTGCCGGTTCTCGCGGCCGGCGGCGCGCTCGTCCTCGAGATCGCGGACCGGACGGCGGACGAGGTCGCACGGCTGCTCGAGAGGAGCGGCTACGCGGACGTGCGCGCGACACTCGACCTCGCCGGACGCGAACGAGTCGTCGAGGGGACACGCGGATGAGCTCCGTCGACGAGGTCGTCGCGGCTCTCGCGGACGGAGAGCTCGTGGTCATCCCGACCGACACGGTGTACGGCCTCGCGTGCCGCCCCGACGCCGAGGCAGCCGTGCGGGCGCTCTCGGAGCTCAAACGACGCTCGCCCGAGCAGCCGGTCGCCCTCGTCGGGGCGAGCTTCGCGGCGCTCCGAGAGCTCGATTCCGGAGCTGGCCGAGCACGCGCTGCCGACCGGGCCGTTCACCCTCGTCCTGCCGAATCCGGCGCGCCGGCTCGCGTGGCTGGCCGGCAATCGCCCGGACACCATCGGGGTGCGACTGCCGGACGTGGCGGGCGACGCAGCCGAGCTCCTCGCACGCGTCGGCGTCGTCGCCGCCACGAGCGCGAACCTGCACGGAGGACGCGACCCCCGCCGATTGGACGAGGTGCCGACGGAGATCCTCGCCGGCGTCCGGGCCACCCTCGACGGGGGCGAGCTGCCCGGCACCGCCTCGACCGTCGTCGACCTCACGGGCGACGCGCCCCGAGTCCTCCGCGAGGGGGCGGTCGCCGCGGACGAGGCCCTTCGGCGCATGTCCGGTGTCTGACACGGGACACGTCCAGTGTCAGACACTGTGTCTGACACCAGGCGGAGTAGCATCCCGCGACATGGCGACGACGCCGCTGACGCTCGAGCACCTGCGGACGGCCGGGCTCGCAGACGTCGATCCGGAGGTCGCCTCGCTTCTCGAGCGCGAGCTCGAGCGCCAGCGGGGCGAGATCGAGCTCATCGCTTCGGAGAACTTCACCTGGCCGGCCATGCTCGAGGCGGTGGGCAGCGTGCCCACGAACAAGTACTCGGAGGGCTACCCGGGCCGGCGCTACTACGGCGGCTGCGAGGTGGTCGACGAGATCGAGCAGCTCGCGATCGACCGGGCGAAGGAGCTCTTCGGCGCGGAGCACGCGAACGTCCAGCCGCACGCCGGTGCTCAGACGAACATGGCCGTCTACTTCGCGACGCTGGAGCCGGGGGACACGATCCTCGCGCTCGAGCTCTCGCACGGCGGGCATCTCACGCACGGTCTGAAGGTCAACTTCTCGGGCCGGCTGTACGACGTCGTCCACTACGGCGTGTCGCGCGAGACGGACCTCGTCGACTACGACGACGTCTTCCGGCTGGCGCAGGAGCACCATCCGAAGCTGATCGTCTGCGGGGGCTCCGCCTACCCGCGCACCGTCGAGACGTGGCGGTTTCGCGAGATCGCGGACGAGGTCGGCGCCCTCCTCCTCTGCGACATGGCGCACTTCGCCGGCCTCGTCGCTGCCGGGCTGCATCCCAACCCGGTCGAGCACTGCGACTTCGTGACCTCGACGACGCACAAGACGCTCGCGGGGCCGCGCTCCGGGTTCGTCCTCTGCCGGGAGGAGCACGCGCGGGCCCTCGATCGCGCGGTCTTCCCGGGAATGCAGGGCGGCCCGCTCAACCACGTCATCGCCGCAAAGGCCGCGTGCTTCCGCATCGCTGCTTCGGAGCCGTTCCGCGAGTACCAGCGCAGCGTTCGTGCGAACGCTGACGCGCTCGGCGAAGCGCTCCAGTCCGGCGGACTCGACGTCCTCACCGGCGGCACCGATACGCACCTCCTGCTCGTCGACCTCCGCGGCGGCGAGTGGACGGGCAAGGACGCGGAGGAACGGCTCGCCGAGGTCTCGATCACGGTGAACCGCAACACGGTGCCGTTCGACGAGCGTCCGCCGACGGTCGCCTCGGGGTTCCGGGTCGGGACGCCCGCGATGACGATGCGCGGGCTCGACACTGGCGACTTCGCCGAGGTCGGGTCGATCATGTGCGACGCACTCGCAGACGACGCGGACGTCTCCGCTCTCGCGGCCCGGAGCGCCACGCTCCTCGAGCGGCGCCCGCTGTATCCCGGCCTCCCTGCCTACCCGGCCTTCGCGCCGTGACGGACACCGTCGCCGCGACCGGCTCGGCCGGTGTCGTCACCGAGGTGACGCATCCGCTGGTGCAGCACAAGCTCGGGCTCCTCCGGGACGTCACGACCACGACGCAGATGTTCCGCCAGCTCGTGAACGAGCTCACGCTCCTCCTCACCTACGAGGCGACGAAGGACCTCGCCGACGAGGAGGTCGAGATCGAGACGCCGCTCGAGCACATGACCGCGCGGCGAATCTCTGGGAAGAAGGTCGCGGTCTGCCCGATCCTGCGGGCGGGGATGGGGATGCTCGACGCCGTCCTCTCCCTCGTGCCCGGCGCGCGCGTCGGCTTCATCGGGCTCTTCCGAGACGAGGAGACCCTCGAGCCGGTCGAGTACTACGTGAAGCTCCCCGGCGACATCGCCGACCGCGACGTCATCCTCCTCGACCCGATGCTCGCAACCGGGAACTCGACGGCGGCCGCGATCGAGACGGTGAAGCGTGCGGGCGCGAGCTCGATCCGCCTCATCGCGCTCATCGCCGCGCCCGAGGGCATCGAGCGCGTGCACCGCGAGCACGAGGACGTTCCCATCGTCGTCGCGTCGGTCGATCGCGCGCTGAACGAGAAGGGCTACATCGTCCCGGGCCTCGGCGACGCAGGCGACCGCCTGTACGGGACGAAGTAGGCCGACGTGTTCGAACAGCTGCGGGACACGCCGGAGGTCGTCTACGGGGCGGTCGTGGCGTTCATCATCGTGGTCCTGCTGACTCCGGCCGTCGGGGGCATGGCCCGCCTGCTCGGCGCCGTCGACAGCCCCGACGACGCGCGCCGGATCAACCGCCGCCCGATCCCACGGCTCGGCGGGCTCGCGATCTTCCTCGGCATCCTCGTGCCCGCGCTCGCCTTCCTCGACCTCTCCGGCGAGAGTCGCGGAGTCCTCCTCGGAGCCGCGATCGCGACGGTCGTCGGCGCGGTCGACGACTTCCGCGGCCTCTCGCCGAGCGTGAAGCTCTTCGGGCAGGTGGTCGCGGCGTCGATCCCGTGCGCGTTCGGGGTCTGGATCGACCACGTGACGTTCCCGTTCCTCGGCGTGCTCGACATCCCGGCGTGGATCGGGATGCCGCTCTCCGTCGTCTTCATCGTCGCGGTGATGAACATGGTCAACTTCCTCGACGGGCTCGACGGCCTGGCCGCTGGCGTGTGTGGGATCTCGGGTGTGACGTACGCGATCCTCGCGCTCTCGCTCGGCAAGCCCGACCCCGCGATCCTCTCGGCCATCGTCGCCGGCGCATGTCTCGGCTTCCTCCGCCACAACTTCTTCCCGGCGCGGATCTTCATGGGCGACTCGGGGGCGCTCTGCCTCGGCTTCATCCTCGCCGCGGTCTCGATCCAGGGCCTGCTCAAGACGGCGTCGACGGTCGTCCTCGTGCTGCCGCTGCTCGTGCTGGCGGTGCCGATCCTGGACACATCGTTCGTCGTCGCGCGGCGGCTCAAGCACTCGCAGCCCATCTACACCGCCGACCGCAGCCACCTGCACCACCGTTTCCTCAACATCGGGTTCACGCAGCGCCGGGCCGCCCTGACGATGTGGCTCTGGTGCGCGAGCCTCGCGGGCGCGGCGCTCGCGACCCGCTTCGTGCCGTTCCGCCAGGGCGGCGACTGGCACCCGTGGGAGACGCTCGTCGTGGCGGCGATCGGCCTCCTCGCGATCGCCTTCTCGATCTACGTCGTGTACCTGCTCGAGATCGTCAAGCTCGCGAACCCGCGCATTCGCCGTCGCGACCGCGAGCAGGACGAGGCACGCGACCGCCTCTCCGCCTGACCGGGAACCGCCTTGCAACAAGTTGTTACAAGCGGGTGCGCGGCGTGGGGTCGAACTGGGTGAGAGCCTCCGTCCCATCGAGGTAGAGAGCGACGCGAATCAGCGTTTCCCGGTTGGCACGTCGGCGAGCTCGCTCGCGGCGGGCGTCGTGGATCAGCTGGCGGACGCACTCGTAGCTCGGCCGCGGAATATCGAGCTGTGCAGCATGATTGCGGCATCGCCGGTGAACCTCGGCGATGGGCACGGTCGTGTCGTCGAGTCGAACGATCCTCTCGAGGAGCCGTCGATCGAGTCTCGGCGCCGAGATGCACACCACGGAAGAGTGCCGTCGATCGATGCACCAAACCGCCTCGCGAGCGTCGCAATTCTTCGCAAGTTACAAGTTGTTACTTGCCTTCTCCGGCCGCGTCATTCAGCGTCGGTAGCAGGTCAGCTCGATCACGTTGCCGTCGGGATCCGGCACGTAGAGCGAGTCTGCGAAGCCGTGGTCCTCGGGTCGATAGGAGATGCCCCGTTCGTCGAGATGCGCGCGGGCGGCGGCGAAGTCGTCGGGCTCGAGCGCGAGGGCGACGTGCCGTAGGCCGGCGGACTCGCGCTCGCGCGGCCCGGGATCGGAGGCCGCCTGGAAGAGGGCGATGCACGCGCCGAACGAGCCCATGAAGACCGGCTCGGCGTCCGCCGTCGGCTCGTTCTGCTGCTCGAGGCCGAGCGTGTCGCGGTACCACTCGATCGAGCCCGGGCGGTCGCGCACGTTGAGCGACACGTGGTCGAGCCGTTGCAGCCGGAAGGCGGTGGTCATGGTTCGCTCCTCTCGTCGGACGCACGCCGCACGAAGTCGGCGAGATGGCCATTGAAGTCGGGGTGGAGTTGGACGACGTGCCCGAAGCCGGGCAGCACGAGCCGCTTGGCATCGAGCCCGTGCTCGAGCGCGTCGCAGACGGCGTCGAACGCCGGATGGTGCGCGCCGGACACGACGAGCGTGGGGAAGGGGGAGGAGGCGAGCTCCGCGAGCGGGATCTCCGCCTCCCACGGGCCGCGCTCGACCGCGAGCGCCTGGGCGCCTTGCTCGAGCTCGGCCGTCAGGGGGTGAGGCGGGACGAATGCGGAGCCGACCGCCTGCAGGAAGCGGCGGAGGAACGTCTCGGGATCCGAGGCCGCGCCGGACGCGTACAGGCGCCTGCCGTCCTCGGCGAAGGCGTCGGCGGCCGCATTCCCCGCGGCCACGCGTGTCGCGGGCGGCTCGATCACGGTGAGCGAGCCGAGCACGTCCGGCCGTGCGGCCGCCGCGAGCAGGGCGATCACGCCGCCGTAGGAGTGTCCGACGAGATGGTCTCCGGGCTCGAGCAGCCTGTCGACGAGCTGCGCGTCGGCCTCGAAATCGATCCGCTCCGCGCGAGGGTGGGGCGGGAATCCCGGGCGCTCGACGACGACGAGCTCGAACCGGTCTGCGAGCGGACGCTGGGCCGCCCAAGTCGCGCGTCCGCCGACCACGCTGCCGTGGACGAGCACGATCCGTTCCATCGAGTCATCGTATCGGTGTCACGAGCAACGCCGTTTTTCGCTCCACAATACGGATACGGGTGTCACAAGCAGGGTGATATGCTCCGGTCCGGATGAGCCCGGACGCAGCGCCCTCGCCCCACTCGCTCGCAACGGCCTCGGGGCTGCTGCTCGGAGCGCTCGCCGGCGCGATGCTGCTCGGCGGCCTCCTCGGCTGGGCGCTCGGGTCGGCGGCCATCGGCCTCCTCATCGGCGCGGTCGTGGGCATCCCCCTCGGCGTCCTCGTCGTCTACCAGGTCTACGGGCGCGGAGGCACTGCGTGAGCGTGGGCATCTTCTCGACTCCGCGTCCGCTGCCGAGCCGTCTCGCGCCGACCATCGCGGGCGGCGCGATCATCGCGCTCGCACTGCCGATCTTCGCGGTCGCGGGGTGGCCGCTCGCAGGCTGGCTCCTCGCGGCCGTCCTCTGGGCGGCGGCGGAGATCTTCGCCGCGCTACTGGCGCGCCTCCCGGGCCGTCCCGATAACCTCGCCGCCGCGGGCATGCGGGGCATCGGCACAACCTCTCGGGCGCTCCTCGTCGGGATCGTCCTCGTCATCGTCACGGTCTCGAACGAGACCGTGGGGCTCGCGGCCGCGCTCCTCTACGCCGTCGCATTCACAGTCGAGCTCGGGGTCGGGCTCGCGACGTACTTCGGCGGGGAGCCAAGAGCGTGAAGCGGCTGGTCGCCGCGCTCGTGCTCGTCGCGCTGACGCTTCCGTCGGCCGCGTTCGCCGCGTCCGGGGACGAGCCGAAGTTCGACCCGTCCGAGGAGTGGAACCTGAAGACGTGGGGGCCGGAGCTCAAGCTCGGCCCGATCGACATGTCGATCAACAAGGCGGTCGCCTACCTGATCCTCGGGACGATCGTCTCGATCGTCATCGGGATCGTGTTCATGCGCGTGAAGGTCGGCAAGGACCCCTCCCGGCGCCAGGCGCTCGGCGAGACGATCTACGAGATCGCCCAGGTGCAGGTCGCCGAGCAGGGCCTGCCGACGAAGGCGATCGGCCGCTGGTTCCCGTACGTGGCGACGCTCATGATCTTCATCTGGGTCGTCAACATCCTCGGGTTCATACCGCTGCCGCTCTCGGACGAGCGCGTCCACGTCGCGGGCGTGAGCCTGCCGACGTTCGCGATCTTCGCAGCGACCTCGACGCTCTCCGTCACGCTCGCCCTCGCGCTCATGACGTTCGTCTTCACCCACGTCGAGGGAATCCGCGCGAACGGTTCCTGGGGGTACTTCAAGAGCTGGATTCCCGACGTGCCGAAGGCGATGCTCCCGCTCATCATCCCGCTCGAGATCCTCGGCCAGTTCATGCGCCTCATCAGCCTCTCGGTCCGGCTCTACGCGAACATGCTCGCCGGCCACATGCTGATCCTCACGTTCATCGGGCTGATCTTCGTGCTCGAGAACGTGATACTCGCGGTCGTCGCGGTTCCGGCTGCGACGATCTTCTACCTCTTCGAGGTCGTCATCGTCGTCTCCATCCAGGCGTACATCTTCGCCGCCCTGTCCGCCATCTACATCGGCTCGGCCATCGAGCCCGAGCACTAAAGGAGTTCCGAATGCTCTCCACCTTCATGTTCCTCGCCGCCGCCTCGGACGGCGCCGATGCGGGCAAGGCGATCGCCCTCGCCCTCGGTATCGGCCTCGGCGCGCTCGGCGCCGGCGTCGGCATCGGAAACATCTTCGGGTCGATGATCCAGGCCGTCGCGCGGCAGCCAGAGCTCCGCGGCGAGCTCCAGGGCATCCAGTGGCTCGGCTTCGCGCTGACCGAGGCCGTCGTCTTCTACGGCCTCATCGGCGGGCTCCTCGCCTACGTCCTCGTCTGAGATGCCGTTGTTCGTCGCATCCGGCCTGATCGACGTCGTCCCGGGTCTGATGATCTGGACCCTGATCTGCTTCGCGATCACCTTCTTCGTCCTGCGCAGGTTCGCGTTCGGGCCGATCCAGAAGACGATCGACGCACGGCGCGACCGCATCCGCTCGGCTGTCGACGAGGCCGACAAGGCACGCGACGAGGCGCGCGAGCTCCTCGAGCAGCACCGCCAGCTCATCGCGGACGCGAAGGGCGAGGCGGCCGACATCCTCGCCGACGCTCGCAAGGTCGGCGACGCGCAGATCGCGCGCGTGAAGGAGGAGGCGGAATCCGAGCG
Source organism: uncultured Gaiellaceae bacterium (assembly GCA_963846995.1). GTDB lineage: Bacteria > Actinomycetota > Thermoleophilia > Gaiellales > Gaiellaceae > GMQP-bins7. Next base: position 292,944 of record CAWJYD010000009.1, read on the forward strand.
CACCCGCCGGCTGGACGAGACGAAGCGCCAGATCGAGGCCGAGACGAAGCGCTCGCTCGACCTCATCCGCTCCGAGGTCGCGGACCTCACGCTCGAGGCGACGGCCCGGGTGACCGGCAAGGTCCTCGACGCCGAGGACCAGCGCAGGCTCATCGACGAGGCGATCGCGGAGCTCGACTTCTCCGCGCTCGAGAAGGACGCCTCCTAGCCGCATGGCGGTCGCGCAGCGCCTGTACGCCCGCGCGCTCTTCGAGGCGGCTGAGGAGGCCGACCGCGTCGACGCGGTCGCGACCGACCTCGGCGCGCTCGGAGCTGCGATCGACGAGGTGCCCGAGCTGCGCTCGTTCCTCCGCAACCCACAGGTCGAGCCCGACGGGAAGGCCGACGTGCTCGCGCAGCTCGCAGGCGACGCGGACGAGCTCGTCCGGAACTTCGTCAGGCTCGTGGCCGAGAAGAGCCGAGCGGGCGAGCTGCCGGAGATCGCACGCGAGCTCGAGGCGCTCGTGGCGCGTGCCCAGAACCGCTTGTCGGTCGAGCTCACGACCTCCTACGAGCTCTCCGACGCGGAGGCGACGTCGATCACCGAGGCAATCGAGAAGGCGTCGGGCCGCAAGGTCGAGGCGTCGCGCTCGGTCGACCCGAGCCTCATCGGCGGCATCGTCCTGCAGATCGGAACGCACCGCGCCGACGGCAGCGTGCGCGGCCGACTCGAACGTCTTCGACACCAACTCGCAACAGCTCAGTAAGGAGACGCAGTGAAGCTCAGACCCGAAGAGATCACCTCCATCCTCAAGGACCGAATCCAGCAGTTCGACGTGGAGACCGACCTCTCGGAGGTCGGGAGCGTCCTGCAGATCGGCGACGGCATCGCCCGCGTCCACGGCCTCGAGAACTGCGTCGCGCTCGAGCGGCTCGAGTTCGAGCACGGCGTGACCGGCATCGCGTTCAACCTCGAGGAGGACAACGTCGGCACCGCGCTCTTCGGCGAGTGGCAGCACGTGAAGGAGGGCGAGCCGGTCCGCCGCACCGGCGAGGTCATGAGCGTCCCCGTCGGCGACGGCCTCCTCGGCCGCGTCGTCGACCCGCTCGGCAACCCTCTCGACGGACTCGGCCCGATCGAGGCGACCGAGCGGCGCCCGCTCGAGTTCAAGGCGCCGGGCGTCATCAGCCGCCAGCCGGTGAAGGAGCCGCTGCAGACCGGGCTCAAGTCCATCGACTCGATGACGCCGGTGGGCCGTGGGCAGCGCGAGCTGATCATCGGCGACCGCTCGACGGGCAAGACCGCCGTCGCGATCGACACGATCCTGAACCAGCGCGGCGGCGACGTCGTGTGCGTGTACGTCGCCATCGGCCAGAAGGGCTCGACCGTCGCTCAGGTGGTCGAGAGGCTGCGCGACGCCGGCGCGATGGAGTACACGATCGTCGTCTCCGCACCCGCGCAGGAGGCCGCGCCGATCAAGTGGATGGCGCCGTTCGCCGGCTGCGCGATGGGTGAGTACTTCCTCTACTCGGGGAAGCACGCCCTCTGCATCTACGACGACCTCTCGAAGCACGCCGACGCGTACCGTCAGCTCTCACTGCTCCTGCGTCGGCCACCCGGGCGCGAGGCGTTCCCCGGGGACGTCTTCTACCTCCACTCGCGGTTGCTCGAGCGCGCGTGCAAGCTCTCCGACGACCTCGGCGGCGGCTCGCTGACCGCGCTTCCGGTGATCGAGACGCAGGCGGGCGACATCGCCGCCTACATCCCCACGAACGTCATCTCGATCACGGACGGTCAGATCTTCCTCGAGTCGAGCCTCTTCTTTTCGGGCGTCCGTCCGGCGATCAACGTCGGGACGTCCGTCTCCCGCGTCGGCGGCAACGCCCAGACGAAGGCGATGAAGAAGGTGGCGGGCCGCCTCCGCCTCGACCTCGCCCAGTATCGCGAGCTGGAGGCGTTCGCGCAGTTCGGCTCCGAGCTCGACCAGGCGACGCAGAACGCGCTCGGCCGCGGCGAGCGGATGGTCGCGACGCTCAACCAGCCGCAGTACCAGCCGTGGCCCATGGAGGAGCAGGTCGTCGCCATCTATTCCGGCATCAACGGTTGGCTCGACGATGTGCCCGTCGGCCAGGTGTCGCGCTTCCACGACGAGCTGCGCGAGCACCTGCGCACCGAGGGCTCGGTGTACGAGGCGATCCGCGAGTCGGGCGACCTCGCCGGGGAGACCGAGGAGAAGCTCAAGTCCGAGCTCGAGCACTTCAAGGGCGTCTTCAACGTCGAGGAGGAGAAGGGCCTCGCCGGCTGACCCATGGCCTGCGGTCCAGGATCTCAAGCGCCGCATCCGGTCCGTCCGCAACACGCGGAAGATCACGCGCGCGATGGAGCTCGTCGCCGCCGCGAAGCTGCGGCGCGCCGAGCAGCGGATCACCGCGATGCGCCCGTACGCGGAGACGATGAACGAGCTCATCGCAGGAGTGGGGAGGGCGGCCTCGTCGGTTCGCCTGCCGCTCCTCGAGCAGCGCGAGTCGGTCGAGGCTGTCGCAATCGTCCCGCTCACCGGGGACCGCGGGCTCGCCGGCTCGTTCAACGCCCAGGTCGTGCGGCGCGCGTTGGCTCTCGAGCGCGCGCTCGAGAGCGAGGGCAAGAAGGTCCGCTGGGTCGCGGTCGGCAAGAAGGGGCGCTCGACGCTCTTCTTCCGCCGCCGGGAGCTCGCGGGCGCGTTCATGGGCTTCACGGACCGGCCCCAGTACGCCGACGCCCAGGCGGTGGCGCACCGCGTGTCCGAGCTCTTCACCGAGGGCGAGGTCGATCGCGTCGTCCTCGTCTACAACACGTACGTCTCCGCGCTCACGCAGCGGGTGACGGAGCAGGATCTCCTTCCGATCTCGGCAGAGGTGCTGACGACGGAGGACGAGGAGCGCGCGGACGACACGCTCCGCGGCGACTTCATCTTCGAGCCGGAGCCGGAGGAGATCCTCGAGCGGTTGCTCCCGGTCTACGTCGAGACGCAGATCTACCGCGCGCTGCTCGAGTCCACGGCGTCGGAGCAGGGCGCGCGCATGACGGCGATGCGGAACGCATCGAAGAACGCCGGCGAGATCATCGACTCGCTGACGCTGAGCATGAACCGCGCGCGCCAGGCGGAGATCACGCAGGAGATCCTCGAGGTCGTCGCCGGCGCGGAAGCGCTGACGTAATCGCGCGCTAACAAACCCCGCGCCGCGTGCGTAGAAGGGGGTAGCGCGCGGGATGACGACTCCGACCTCACACCAGAGCCCGGCTACCATCGCGGCCGTGGATTCGCCGCCGGAGCCCGAGCGCTTCGAGCGCGCCGGCGCCATCTCCGACCGTCTGCTCGACAACATCGAGACCGTCGTCTACGGCAAGCGCGACGAGATCAAGCTCGTCCTCGCCGCCCTCGTCTGCGACGGCCACGTCCTGCTCGAGGACGTGCCGGGCACGGCGAAGACGGTGCTCGCCCGCGCGATCGCGGCGAGCATCGAGGGCGCGATCCCGCAGCGCATCCAGTGCACCCCCGACCTCCAGCCGACCGACGTGACCGGCCTCTCGGTGTTCGACCAGCAGACCCGCGAATTCGAGTTCCGGCCCGGCCCGATCTTCGCGAACGTCGTGCTGGTCGACGAGATCAACCGCGCGACGCCGAAGACGCAGTCGGCGCTGCTCGAGTCGATGGCGGAGGGACAGGTCACTGTCGACGGGATCTCCCGGGAGCTGCCGTCGCCGTTCCTCATCCTCGCGACCGAGAACCCGATCGAGTACGAGGGCACGTTCCCGCTGCCCGAGGCGCAGCTCGACCGCTTCTTCCTGCGCACGGCGCTCGGGTACCCGGGCGCAGACGACGAGCTGAAGATCCTCGCCGAGCAGCGCTACGGGCACCCGCTCGGCTCGCTCGAGGCTGTCGTCTCGCTCGAGGACGTCGACGAACTGCACGACGCAGCGCAGGACGTCTACGTCGACAAGGCGCTTCAGCGCTGGGTGGTCGAGCTCGTGCGTGCGACCCGAACTCAGGAGACGATCGTCATCGGCAGCTCCGTCCGCGGCAGCCTCGCCCTCGAGCGCGCCGCCCGCGCGTGGGCGCTCCTCGACGGACGGAGCTACGTCGTCCCGGAGGACATCGAGCACCTCTTCGTCCCCGTGCTCGTCCACCGGATCGTCTTCACGCCGAGCTTCGTCGCCCGTGCGCGGGCGACCGGGTGGGCGGAGGCGATCGAGGAGTTTCGACGCGCGTGCCTCGAGCTCGCGCCCCGTCCAGGCTCCGAGGCCGATCCGGTATTCGAGCGGCCTCGCTCGGTGTAGGCAGGTGGCGACGTCGCCGTGAGCACCGCGCGGCTTACGTTCCCGCTCGTCCCGCGCGGCCGCGTGCTCGGGCTCTCGTTCGGCTCGTTGCGGAGCTTCCACCGCGGCTCCGGAACGGACGTGGCGGGGTCGCGGCCATACGTGCCGGGGGATGACATGGACGCGATCGACTGGCCTGCGTCCGCTCGCCTCTCGACCGCGCGGGGCGCGGCCGAGTTCCTGGTCCGCGAGCGCCTCGCAGAGGAGGCGCCGCGCGTGATGATCGTCTGCGACCGACGGCCGGAGATGTCGTACTTCGCGCCGCCGCTGCCGTGGCTCGACAAGCCGCGCGCGATGCGCACCGCCGTCGAGCTCATCCTCGCGAGCGCGGGCTCGGTGGGCGGCTACGTCGGATACCTCGACTTCGCCGACGGCGAGGCGCACTGGCGACCGCCGAAGGGAGAGCGGAAGCTGCTCGAGCTCCGCGACGAGCGTCTGCAGTCCACCGAGTTCCACGGGCCGCCCGACTGGCTCGAGCGCTCCGTCGAGCACCTTGCCGAGTACCCGCGCGCCGTGACGGCCGGGACGTTCGTGTTCGTGCTCTCCGACTTCCTCGCGGTGCATGCCTCCGACGTCTGGCTGAGCGCGGTCGAGCGTCGCTGGGACCTCGTCCCGATCGTCATCCAGGATCCGACCTGGGAGCAGAGCTTCCCGGAGGTCGACGGCATCGTCGTCCCCTTCCGCGATCCTCGAACCGGACGCGGGGCGGGCGCGCGGCTACGCGCGAAGGACGCCAGGCTCCGGCGGAGCGAGAACGAGGAACGGTTCCGTGCGCTCCTCGCGGCGTTCGCCGCAGTCGACCTCGACCCGGTCGTGGTCTCGTCGGACGAGCCGGCGGAGATCCTCGGATCCTTCCTCGTCTGGGCCGAGCGCCGCCGCGCGCGGAGGGCGCTGCGCGCGTGAGCGACGCGAGGCGGACCCGGACCCTGACGCTCGTCGGTCTCGGCGTGCTTGCACTGCTCGTGCTGCTCGCCGCGCTCCTCGTCACGGGTCGGAGCGCACCCGCGAACAACGGTCTAACCTCGGCGCGACCGGTTCGTGTGACCTCGGCGCTCACGCCCGCCGCGACGCTGTTCGGCGACACGGTGACTGCGCGGCTCCAGGTCGTGGCGGACACGAGCTTCGTCCAGCCGGCGTCGATCCGCGTGCGCAGCAATTTCGCGCCGTACCGCCAGGTCGCCCGTCCGATCGTGGAGAGCCGTACGGTCGGGAGCACCGAGGAGCTCGTGTGGACCGCGACGCTGCGCTGCCTCGGGAGTACCTGTGTCCCTCACAAGCGGGGCAAGCGGTTCGCGTTCGGCCCCGCGTCCGTGTCGTTCTCCATCGTCGACCGCACGGGACCGCCGCGCTCGGTCGCGGTCGCGTGGCCAGGGCTTCTCGTCTACTCGCGCGTCGACCAGGTCGAGGTGGCGGCCCTCGATCCGCGCGGCGAGCCGCCGTGGAAGGGCGACTACCGCGCGCTCCCGGCGGTTTCCTACCGCTACTCGCCCGCGCTCACCGCGACCGCTCTCTTCGGCGGCGCTGCGCTCTTGCTCGGCGCAGCCGGCGCGCTGCTCGCACCGCTCGTCCGACGAAGGCCCGAGGAGGTTCTCGTCGAGCCGGAGCCCGAGCCGCTGGAGTGGCTCACTCCGCTCGAGCAGGCGCTGACCTTGCTCGAGCGGGAACCGCGCGGCGACGGCGAGGTCGAGCCGCGGCGCCAGGCGCTCGAGCTCGTCTCCGAGTGGCTCGGCGACCGCGATGCCCGCGATCTCGAACGCACCGCGCGTCGTCTCGCCTGGTCGAAGGCGGCCCCTCCCGCCGACGAGACGCGAGTGCTCGCGCAGACGGTCCGCGAGCTCGCCGACGAGGAGACGCGCACGCACGCAGGCGGCGTCGAGGAGGAACCGGATGCTGGCCTGGATTGACCGGCAGCGAGCGCGCTTCGGCCGGCGTGCCGTCGCGAGCGCCGACCTTCGTCCGCTGCGGAGGCCGATCGCGGTGGCCCGTATCGCTCGCATCGCGCTTGCGCTCGCGCTCGTCGGGACGCTCGCGAGCGCGACAGTCGCGGCAGCTCACGCGGGCCGCAGCCGGTCGTCGATCGTCCCCGAGACGCAAGGAAACGTCCTCGTCATCGACGTCTCGCGGAGCATCCTCAACACGTACTTCGAGACGATCGGCGCGACGCTTCGGCGGCTGATCGCGACCGACACGCCAACCGGGCTCATCATCTTCTCGGACGTCCCGTACGAGCTCCTGCCGCCGGGGACGCCCGCGAGCTCGCTCGTCCCGATCCTGCGCTACTTCACGCTCGACCACGGCTCGTACCCGGCCAACCCGTGGGGCGCCAGCTTCCGGGCGGGTACGCGCATCTCGTCGGCGCTCGACCTCGCGAGCGAGATGCTCGCCCGGAGCGGCGTGCAAAAAGGCTCGGTGGTGCTCGTCAGCGACCTGCAGACGGCTCCGAGCGACGTGGCCTCGCTCACGCAGACGCTCGTGCGCCTGCGTCACGAGAACATCACGGTGCGCGCGGTTCCGCTCGCGGCATCGGATCTCAGCAAGACGCAATTCGGATCCGTTCTCGGGCCCGAGTTCCTCCTCCCGGCGCCGCGTGCGGTCGCCGATCAGGCGAGCCCAGTGCGGCACACGCTCGAAGGGCGGCTCTCGCTGCCGCTCCTCCTCTTCTCGGGTCTGCTGCTCGTGGGGCTCGCGGCGAACGAGCGCTGGTGCGCGCGCCTCGCGATCACCGGGGCGGCGACCCCGAGGACGGAGTCGTGAGCGTGCGGCTGCGCATCGCCGCGGGAGTCGCGTGCGCGGTCCTCGGGCTCGTGGCCGCGCTGCTCGCGACCGACGTGCTGCGCTGGCACTCGAGCATGTCCTCCGGGGACACGAGGTTCTCCGCAGGCTCGTCGAGCGAGTCGTTGTGGCAGGTGCCGCACGCCTTCACGTTCGGCGCGGCGAGCGCCGTGGTCGGCATCGACGACGACCTCGTGTACCGAACCGCCGTGCGCGAGTTCGCACGCGGGCTCCCGCGCTCGGAGCGCTCGTCGGACACGGAGACGATCTCGCAGCGCGGCAAGGCCCAGGAGAAGCTCGCCGCGATCGAGTCGGGAACGCAGAGCCCGCGGCTCCGAGCGGCCGCGTCGAACCTCATCGGCGTGCTCGGGTTCGCGAACGCTGCGATCGACCCGTCGCAGGCGCCGATGTACCTCACCGACTCGATCTCGCACTTCCGCGACGCGATCGCGCTCGACCCGGGGAACGCCGACGCGAAGCACAACCTCGAGCTCGCTCTGGCGCGCATCGGCCCTGCGAAGAAGGCATCGGGCCAGAGCAAACCGCGCACCACGCGGAACGGCCCGGGCTCCGGCGCGGGCTCCGGCGAGCCGGGCAGCGGCTATTGATCGGCGTCGGCCACCTGTCCTTCCTGACGCCGCTCGCCGCGCTCGTCGCGCTCGTCGGCATCCTCCCGCTGGCCGCGTCCCTCCGCGTCTCGCGCCGCGCGCGTCGCATCCGGTCGACGCTCCAGCTCGCCGAGCCGGGCAGGATCCGGTACGCGACGGTCGTCGCCGTGGTGGCGCTCGCATGCCTCGTCGGCCTCGCAGCCGCGCAGCCGGTGCTCGCGCGCGCGCGCGAACAGCGGGTGCGCTCGGACGCGGAAGTGATCTTCGTGCTCGACATCTCGCGGTCGATGCTCGCGTCGACGCCGACAGGGCCGACGCGGCTGCAGCGGGCGAAGGCCGAGGCGCTCCGCCTGAGACTGCAGTTCCCGGACGTGCCGATCGGCATCGCCTCGCTGACCGACCGCACGCTCCCGCACCTCCTCCCGAGCGCGGACGAGGAGGCGTTCCAGCGGACGCTCGACCAGGCGATCGAGGTGGAGCAACCTCCGCCGACGGCGTACTTCAAGACGATCGGGACGACCCTGGCGGCTCTCTCGTCCATCGAGACGCGGAACTTCTTCACCCCGAGCGCGCGGCACCGCGTGATCGTGGTGTTCACGGACGGAGAGAGTCGCCGCGTCGATGCGTCGGCGCTCGCGGCGACGCTGCGGCGGCCGCCCGCGATCAGGTCGGTGTTCGTCCACGTGTGGCACGACGACGAGCGCGTGTACTCCAACGGATTCCCGGAGACCGACTACTCGCCGAATCCCAGCAGCGGCGCGAGCCTCCAGCGGATCGCGTCGGTGGCGGGCGGCGCCTCCTTCGACGAGAACCGACTCGGCGCCGTCGCCGGCAAGGTTCGCGACTTCCTCGGAACGGGACCGACGGTGGCGCAGGATCGCTCACGGCACGAGGTCTCGCTCGCGCCGTACCTCATGCTGCTGGCGGCGTTGCCGCTCGTGCTCCTGCTCGTACGGCTCTCGCGGTAGCTGCGCTAGCGGGCTTCCCACTCCTCGGGAAAGCCCTGCTCGTCCATGTACGAGACGGCACGACTGAGAGCCCAGAGCACCGCGCCGGGGGAGGCGTCGCCGAGCGCGTTCCGCACCGCAGCGTCGCCCGCCTCCGGCCCACCCGCGCCGCCGGCTGCCGCACGGCGGAGGCGACAGAAGGCGACGAGCGCTTCGTCGACGGGGCTGTCGATGCCGTACCACGTGGCACCTGTTGCAACGTCGAGGAGGGACGGAGCAGCCTCCACGAGCTCGGAGAAGTCGTACATCGCCGGATTCCGCTCACGTTGTGGGCTTCGTTCGTGTCCGAGAGGTCCTTGCACCGATTCCTCCTTCGCGTTCGTCGGCCCGTTCGAGCGGGCAAATCGCTCCTTCGAACGATAGTCTGGGCCGGTCAGGCAGCCCAGTGGTAACTAACTTTGGGCCCGACCTCGCGTCAGAATCGACCGAGGGCTCGCAGGTATTTCTAGTGTTCACCGAAGGGAGGATCTCCTCAATGCATCGATTTCGTCTGGCGCTGATCATCGGCGCCATCGTCGTAGCCGCGGTGTTCGTGGCCGGCGGTGCTGCCAGCTTGAGCAAGGGCAGCGCCACGGGGGCCAAGTCAGGTGGAACCGTGGTGTTCGGCGCCGAGCAGGAGCCGCCGTGCCTGAACATCTACCTAAGCGGCTGCAACAACACGTGGACCTCGTGGACCGTGGGAACGCAGCAGCGCGGTCTCATGATCGAGAATCCGGACTACTCGATCGTCAATGACATGGCGCAGAGCGTGAAGGTCATCAAGACCAAGCCTGAGACCATCGCGGTCACGATCAAGAAGCAGGCGGTCTGGAGCGACGGCGTCCCGGTCACGTCCCAGGACTTCGTCTACACGTGGAAGCAGCAGATCAATCCGAAGAACGACGTCGCCGGCCGCACCGGTTGGGACTCGATCAAGACCGTCACCAATACGAGCAAGAACGGCAAGAGCTTCAACATCGTGTTCTCGAAGCCCTACGCCCCGTGGAACGTGCTCCTGGCGAGCAGCCTCTTCCCGTCGCACGCCCTCGCGGGACAGGCCGACTTCAACAACGTCTGGCTCACGGATACCAACAACCCGAAGAACAACCAGCCGATCTCGGACGGCCCCTTCGTCATGACCAACTACACGAAGGGCCAGTCGATGACGTTCACGCGGAACCCGAAGTGGTGGGGCCCGCACAAGCCGTACCTCGACAAGATCGTCTTCGTCTTCCGGACGAACACGGACTCCGAGGTCCAGGCGATCCGCGGCGGCGAGGTGGACGCGATCTACCCGCAGCCGCAGCTGCAGCTCCTCGACCTCAAGGGGACGGCGGGGCTGAAGACGGATGCTCGCGCAGGCACGACGATCGAGCATCTCGACTACAACGAGCAGACGAAGGGCGGCTTCCCGCTCATGCGTGCTCCGTGGGTCCGGCAGGCGCTCGCCTATGCCACGAACCGGCAGGCGATCGTCAGCCAGATCTTCAAGAAGTTCAACCCGAACCAGCAGGTCCTGCAGAACCTCACCTACGGCAACACGCAGAAGGGCAAGTACGTGCCGCACTTCGGGCAGTACACGTTCAGCCCCTCCAAGGTGGCGGCGATCATGCAGAAGCATGGCTGCACGAAGGGCTCGGACGGCATCTTCAGCTGCAACGGCCAGAAGATGTCGATCAAGTTCGGCACGACCACGGGCAACAAGCTCCGTGAGCTCGTGCAGGAGATCGTCCAGGCCCAGGCCAAGTCCGCCGGAATCGAGTTCGTGCCGGACAACGACCCGTCGCGGCTGTTCTTCCCGCGCGTGTCGGACGGCAACTACCAGATCGCGATGTTCGCGTGGGTCGGCTCCGGCGATCCTGCCGGCCAGACCGACATCTACGGCATCGGCGGCGGCTCGAACTGGAAGGGCTACAACAGCGTCAAGGTCACGAACCTGTTCAAGGCGTCCGACTCCGAGCTCAATCCGCAGAAGCGGACGGCGCTCGTGAACGCGGCCGACAAGAACATGTCTCTCAACCTCCCGACGCTCCCGCTCGTCCAGAAGCCCACGTATCTCGTCTACAAGACGAAGATCCAGGGCATCCGGAACAACCCGACCCTGCAGGGTCCCACCGACAACATGCAGGACTGGTGGATCAAGTAGGCTAGTTCGACGAGAACGACGCTTCGTCCCTGTCTGGCTCTAGAGCCAGACAGGGACGGGCGTTTTCGGTCGAGGAGGGAGCGGCTTCATGCTGACGTACATACTCCGGCGAGTTCTCTACAGCATTCCGGTGCTCATCGCGACGAGCTTCCTCATCTTCGCGGGAGTGACGGCGATCGGAGACCCGCTCGGCGGGCTCAAGGTCAACCCGCTCGCCTCGCAGCAGACCATCGACCACATCGAGCAGGAGAAGCACCTCCACGACTCGATCCTCGTCCAGTACGGCTACTGGGCGAAGGATGCGGTCACCAACAAGTTCGGTACGCCGCTCCTGCAGAACACCCCGATCTGGGACGACCTGAAGCGCGTTCTCCCGCACACGCTCGCGCTCGTCATCCCGGCCGAGCTCATGGCTGTCCTGCTGGGGGTCGGGATCGGCATCTACTCGGCGGTTCGCCAGTACTCGGTGTTCGACTACACGACCACCACGCTCAGCTTCCTGGGCTTCGCGATGCCCGTGTTCTGGCTCGCGCTCATGCTCCAGATCGCCTTTACGAACCTCTTCTTAGCGTGGCACGTGCGGATCTTCTACACGTCGGGGCTGTCCTCGCCCGACGCGGGTGGAGGGTTCGGCTGGTTCACGGATCGGGTACAGCACCTGGCGATTCCATGGATCACGCTGATGCTTCTCTCGGTCGCGGTCTACAGCCGGTTCATGCGCGCGTCGCTGCTCGAGGTGATCAACACCGACTACGTGCGCACGGCCCGGGCCAAGGGCCTCACCGAGCAGCGGGTCACCATGCGCCACGCCGTCCGGAACGCACTCATCCCGGTCGTGACCCTCGCGGCGCTCAACTGGGGCGTCCTCATCGGCGGCGCGATCGTGACGGAGTCGATCTTCCAGCTCGACGGGATGGGGAACTACTTCATCCAGAGCCTGTTCAACCAGGACGTCTACCCGATCATGGCGTGGCTCATGGTGGTCGCGATCATGGTCATCCTCTTCAATCTCATCGCCGACATCCTGTACGGCTTCCTCGACCCAAGGGTGCGCTATGACTGATCACTCGCTCGAACGCGATCCGGCGCTCGTCGCCACCGCGGTAGGCAATGCCCCGCTCGACGCGGGCAACACGAGCTTGGCGTACGAGTCCGGCCTCGAAGTCGAACCGCTCAGCCAGTGGACGTACGCACGCAGACGGTTCATGCGTCACCGGCTCGCCGTCGTGAGCCTGTTCGTGCTCGTCACCATCCTTCTCGCCGGAGCGCTCGCTCCCTGGGTCGCGCCGTATCCGTTCGACGGGTACGACGCCAACAACCTCGAGGTCGGGCCGACGCTCCACGGCGGCCACGTGTTCGGGACGGATCTCCTCGGTCGCGACTACTTCAGCCGCGTGCTCTACGGCATCCGCACCTCGGAGCGCGTCGCCTTCCTGGTCGCGATCCTCGCCGTGGTCATCGGAACCCTCGTCGGCGCCCTCGCCGGCTACTACGGCAAGTTCGCCGACAACATGCTCATGAGGTTCACCGACCTGATACTCACGCTGCCTGCGCTCGCCGTGCTGCTCGTGGCGGCCGCGCTCATCGGGAAGGGCAACCAGTACCGGGTGGCGATCATCCTCTCGCTGCTCCTGTGGACGGCGCTCGCGCGCATCGTGCGAGGGCAGTTCCTGTCGTTGCGCGAGAAGGAGTACGTCGACGCCGCGAAAGCCGCAGGTGCGGGCGACCTACGCATCATCTTCCGGCACATGCTTCCGAACTCGCTGGGTCCGATCGTCGTCTTCGCGACGCTGACGGTCGGAGGAGCGATCCTGCTCGAGGCCTATCTGTCGTTCCTCGGCTTCGGCGTGCAGCCCCCGACGCCCGCGCTCGGGAAGCTCATCGCGGACGGCCAGGACGTGTCGTCGAGCGACTGGTGGCTCGTCACGTTCCCGGGCCTGACGATCGTGCTGATCGTGCTCTGCATCAACTTCATCGGCGACGGTCTGCGCGACGCTCTCGACCCCACTCAGCGTATTCGTGCCTGAGCCGGTCCTTTCGATACAGGACCTCACCGTCGAGTTTCAGACCGAAGACGGCGTGGTTCACGCCGTCGACGGTCTGAGCTACGACCTCTACCCCGGCGAGACGCTCGGGATCGTCGGCGAGTCGGGCTCCGGCAAGAGCGTCAGCATGCTCTCCATCCTCGGGCTCATCCCGTCGCCCCCCGGCCGGATCGTCCAAGGCGAGGCCCTGTACAAGGGCAAGAGCCTGATGAAGATGAAGCGGTCCGAGCTACGGAGGCTCCGCGGCGGCGAGGTGTCGATGATCTTCCAGGATCCGATGACCTCGCTGAACCCGGTCCTCACCATCGGCTTCCAGATCGACGAGGCGCTCGCGGCACACAATCCCGGCATCAAGGACTCGGAGTCGCGGAGGCGCGGAATCGAGCTCCTGAACCGCGTGGGGGTTCCGAACCCGGATCAGCGCTACGACCAGTTCCCGCACGAGTTCTCGGGCGGGATGCGCCAGCGGGCGATGATCGCGATGGCGATGGCGAACAACCCGACGGTGCTGATCGCCGACGAGCCGACGACCGCGCTCGACGTGACGATCCAGGCCCAGATCATCGAGGTGCTCAAGACCGCGCAGCGCGAGACGCAGGCGGCGACGATCCTCATCACCCACGATCTCGGGCTCGTCGCCGAGCTCTGCGACCGCGTGGTCGTCATGTACGGCGGCCGGGCGGTGGAGGCCGCGGACGTGCACACCATCTTCGAGAACCCGCGGCATCCGTACACGATCGGACTCATGGACAGCCTGCCCGCGCTCACGCTCGAGGACGACTGGCTGAAGCCGATCCCGGGCTCGCCTCCGAGTCTCATCAGCCTGCCGCCGGGCTGTGCGTTCCACCCGCGCTGCTCGCTGTCGAACGGCCGCTCGCTCTGCAGGTCTGCGGTTCCGGAGCTCCAGCAGGCCGGGCAGCCCGACCATCTCTCGCGGTGCCACTTCCAGCAGGAGCTCGAGGGCTACAAGTCGCGTCTCGTCTCGGAGACGGCGGCGTGAGCGAGACGGCGACGAGCCCCGCGGCGAGCCGAGCGCCGCGCAGTCGCCGAACGGCGAGATCCTGCGCATCGAGAACCTCGTCAAGCACTTCCCGATCCGCAAGGGGTTGCTCAAGCGGACGATCGGACAGGTGCACGCCGTCGACGGCGTCGACCTCGAGGTGAAGCAGGGCGAGACCCTCGGTCTCGTCGGCGAGTCCGGCTGCGGGAAGTCCACGCTGGCGCGGACGATCCTCAAGCTCATCGAGCCCACATCCGGGAAGATCGTCGTGAACGGCCACGACATCACTCGGCTCAAGCGGCGAGGCATGCGCGAGTACCGGCGGCAGCTGCAGATCGTGTTCCAGGATCCCTACGCGTCGCTGAACCCGCGCCTCACCGTGCGCAACATCGTCTCGGAGCCGCTCAAGATCCACGGCATCGCGAAGGGCAGGCGCGAGCAGGGCCGGCGCGTCGACGAGCTCCTGCAGACCGTCGGGCTGAGCCCGGAGCACGCGAACCGGTTCCCGCACGAGTTCTCGGGCGGCCAGCGCCAGCGGATCGGCGTCGCGCGCGCGCTCGCGCTCAACCCGCAGCTCCTCATCCTCGACGAGCCGGTCTCGGCTCTCGACGTCTCGATCCGCGCGCAGGTGATCAACCTGCTCGAGTCGCTGCAGCGCGAGTTCGGGCTCACGTACATCTTCGTCGCGCACGACCTGTCGATCGTCCGCCACGTCTCGGACCGCGTGGCGGTGATGTACCTCGGCAAGATCGTGGAGATCGGCACACGCGACGCCGTCTACCGGAACCCGACGCATCCGTACACGCAGGCACTGCTCTCGGCCGTTCCGATCGACAGCCCGCAGCAGCGCGGACAGCGCAAGCGCATCGTCCTCGAGGGCGACGTGCCCAACCCGGCGAACCCTCCGTCCGGCTGTCGCTTCCGCACGCGCTGCTGGAAGGCGCAGGAGATCTGCGCAGAGGTCGAGCCTCCGCTCGAGAGCCGTGGGCCCGGCCACGCGAGCGCGTGCCACTTCGCCGAGGTGCTCGATCCGTTCAAGCTGACGGAGGAGGTGGCGAAGCGAGTGCGCGCCACCACCGTCGACACGGACGCGGTCACCACCTAACCAACGCGCGTCCGCTGCGTCACAGAGGGTATGCGGGCCGTCCCGACCCTTATTTGCCATCGCGTGCGAAGCCAGGTCTCGCTCGAGCTCGACGGAGAGCTCTCCGAGCTCGAGCGGATGATGCTGGCGCGCCATGTCGAGCGGTGCGCCGACTGCCGCGCGTTCCGCGACGGGGTCGGTCGAGACCACGAACGCGATCCGCTCCGCTCCATTCGAGCGGTTCGAGCGCCGCGTCGTCCTCCCGCGTCTGCACCGCGGGCGGCTGTATGCCGCGCGCGACATCGCCGTCCGCGCGACGGGGATGGCGGCGGGGATCGCACTCGTCCTCGGCCTCGGGCTCGGTGAGCGCGGCGTCCTCGACGGAAATCGCCCGGCGCCGTCCCGCTCGGCGTACCTCGACTCGCCGAACACCGAGAACCAGCTGATCCGCGAGCTCCGCGCCTACCGCATCTCGCAGACGCGCTCGGACGTCCGACCGATTTAGTCTTCCGCAGATCAAGATCTGCCATTGCAGATCTTGATCGCGAACGGTCAAAGACGCTCGCAGTCACCGTCGCATCGCGCCGTAGTCCTCGATCCAGGCGTCGGGTAGACGGCCGCTCGCGGCGCGTGCGCCTCGATAGACTCCGCGTCCGGCGCGCGGGATCCCGCCGCCCAGTCCTTTCGCGTCAGGAGAACCATGTCCGAGAACGGATCGAACAGCACGAACACGGGCCAGATCGTCGAGATCAAGGGCGTCGTCATCGACGCCGTCTTCCCCGACCGACTCCCCGAGATCTACACGGCGCTCGAGATCGAGATCAGCGAGGGCGACGAGTCGCGCACGCTCGTGGCGGAGGTGCAGCAGCATCTCGGCGACGATCGGGTGCGCGCAGTCGCAATGGATTCGACCGACGGCTTGCCCCGCGGGGCGACCTGCGTGGACACGGAGCGCCCGATCTCCGTCCCCGTCGGGGCGGCGACGCTCGGGCGGCTGTGGAACGTGATCGGCGAGCCGATCGACGAGCAGGGGCCTGCGCCTGACGACGTGGAGCGCTGGGCCATTCACCGCGACCCGCCCGCCTTCCGCGACCTCTCGCCGAAGATGGAGACCTTCGAGACCGGGATCAAGGTCATCGACCTGATCGCGCCGTTCGTGAAGGGCGGCAAGGTCGGGCCTCTTCGGCGGAGCCGGAACCGGCAAGACCGTCCTCATCCAGGAGCTCATCCACAACGTCGCGTTGCAGCACGGCGGGGTGTCCGTCTTCGCCGGGGTCGGCGAGCGCACGCGCGAGGGCAACGACCTCTGGCTCGAGATGACGGAATCCGGGGTGGTGGACAAGGTCGCTCTCGTCTACGGGCAGATGAACGAGCCGCCCGGCGCACGGCTGCGCGTCGGCCTGTCGGGATTGACGATGGCCGAGTACTTCCGCGACGAGGGCCAGGACGTGCTGCTCTTCATCGACAACATCTTCCGGTTCGTCCAGGCGGGCTCCGAGGTCTCGGCGCTCCTCGGGCGCATGCCGAGTGCCGTCGGCTACCAGCCGACCCTCGCGACCGAGATGGGCCAGCTGCAGGAGCGGATCACCTCCACGACGACCGGGTCGGTGACGTCCGTGCAGGCGATCTACGTGCCGGCCGACGACCTCACGGACCCGGCTCCGGCGGCCACGTTCGCGCACCTCGACTCGACGGTCGTCCTCGATCGCGCGATCGTGGAGAAGGGGATCTACCCCGCTGTCGACCCGCTCAAGTCGACGTCGCGCGCGCTCCAGCCCGGCATCGTCTCGGACGAGCACTACGAGGTCACGACGATCGTGCAGCAGACCCTGCAGCGGTACGCCGACCTGCAGGACATCATCGCGATCCTCGGGATGGACGAGCTCACCGACGAGGACAAGGTCGTCGTCGCGCGGGCCCGCCGCATCGAGCGCTTCCTCTCGCAGCCGAACTTCGTCGCCGAGCAGTTCACGGGGACGCCCGGGAAGTACGTGAAGCTCGAGGACACGATCGCGAGCTTCCGCGCGATCATCGACGGCGAGCACGACGACCTCCCCGAGTCCGCCTTCTACATGGTCGGCACGATCGAGGACGCGGTCGAGAAGAGCCGTCAGGCCGAGAAGGCCGCCGCGTAGTGGCCGATTCGCATCCCAAGTTCGACGTCGCGCTCGTCACGCCCGACGGCGCGGCGTTCGACGGGGAGGCGGAGATGATCGTCGTGCCGGGCGCGGCCGGCGAGATCGGCGTCCTCGCGCGGCATGCGCCGCTCGTGGCGACGCTGAAGGCCGGCTCGACCCGGATCCACCTGAGCCCGAACGAGATCGTCGAGTTCGCGACCGGCCCGGGTTTCTTCAAGGTCGAGCTCGACCGGGCACTCGCTCTGGTCGACGACGCCGTGAGCGTGAAGGAGATCGACGACGCTCGGGCTCGCGCACAGCTCGAGGCGGCGACCGCCGAGCTGGAGAAGGTCGACGCCGGCGAGTCGCAGGCCGACCGCTGGCAGCTCGAGCAGCGCATCAAGCACGCCGAGAACCAGCTCTCCGTTTCCGGACGGACGACGGGCTGAGGAACTCCGCGGTGCGGGTCGCGGCCCTCGCCGACGTACACGGCAACGCGCCCGCGCTCGAGGCAGTCCTCGCGGAGGTGCTCGCGGAGTCGCCCGACCTCGTCGTCTTCTGCGGCGACCTCACCTGGGGCTCGCTCCCGCAGGAGACCCTCGCGCTCGTGCGTGCACTCGAGCTGCCGACCCGCTTCGTCCGGGGCAACGCTGATCGCTCGGTCGGAACCGAGCTCGAGGGTCGCGGTCCATGGATGGACGCGCAGCACACGGCCGAGGACGTCGCATTCCTCGCGAGCTTCGAGCCCACCGTCACGGTGGGGGTCGACGGACTCGGTGCGACGTGCTTCTCGCACGGCTCGCCGCGCTCGGACATCGAGTGCGTCACGGAGCGGACGCCCGATGCCCGCGTCCGCGAGTTCATGGACGGACGACCGGAGCGCGCCGTCGTCACCGGCCACGTGCACGTGCAGTACGACCGCGTGGTCGACGGAATTCGCCTGCTCAGTCCCGGGAGCGTCGGGCTGCCGTACGAGGGGAGCCGCGGGGCGTTCTGGGCGCTGCTCGGCCCGGACGTCGAGCTGCGCCGGACGGAGTACGACGTGGACGACGCGGCTGCGCGGATGCGTGCGACCGGCGATCCGCGCGTCGACGAGATCGTGGAACTGATGCTCGAGCCTCCCGCGCGCGACGGCGCGATCGAGCACGCCGAGAGCGTCGAGTTCTCGGAATAGCGGCCGGGCAGGGTTCGGCCGGCACACGGCGTATTCGCTAGCCTGAGACACCCCGGAGAGCTTTGAACGGCAGCTTGGCGACCGGGTCACCAAACGCCTAAAGAGCCTCGCGGGCCTCCCGGCTCCCGGCCTCTCTAGGCAGGAGCCGATTCGTGTGAAGGACACCCCCGCGCAGAACTCGAGAAGATCCTCGCCGAGCGCATCGCGGTGCTCGACGGTGCGTGGGGCGTCCTCATCCACCGCCGCGAGCTGAGCGAGGGGCAGTACCGCGGCGAACGCTTCCGAGACCACGCGCGCGACGTCAAGGGTGACCCCGACCTCCTCAACCTGACCGCGCCCGAGATCGTGTCGGAGCTCCACGACGCGTACTTCGCGGCCGGGGCCGACATCGCCACGACGAACACGTTCACCGCGACGAGCATCGGCCAGTCCGACTACGACCTCGGCGACGTCGCGGCGGAGATGAGCCTCGAGGGCGCACGGCTTGCGCGCGCCTCGGCCGACGCGTGGAGCGCGCGCACCCCGGACAAGCCGCGCTTCGTCGCGGGATCTGTCGGGCCGCTGAACGTCACGCTCTCGCTGTCGCCGAAGGTCGACGACCCCGCCTACCGCGCCGTGAGCTTCGCGCAGGTGCAGGCCACGTACGAGGAACAGATCGCGGCGCTCCGAGACGGCGGCGTCGACTTCCTCCTGATCGAGACGATCTTCGACACGCTGAACGCGAAGGCGGCGATCGTCGCAGCGCGGGTCGTCGCACCGGAGTTGCCGCTCTGGCTCTCGTTCACCGCGATCGACCGGACCGGCCGGAACCTCTCGGGCCAGACGTCTGACGCCTTCTGGGTTTCCGTCGAGCACTCCGAGCCGTTCATCGTCGGCGTCAACTGCTCGCTGGGAGCGACCGAGATGCGGCCGTTCCTCGAGGGGCTCGCGAACGTCGCCTCGACCTACGTCTCGTGCCACCCGAACGCGGGCCTGCCGAACGCGCTCGGACTCCACGACGAGGAGGCGGGCGACACGAGCCGGTTCCTGCGCGCCTTCGCCGAGGACGGGCTCGTGAACCTGGTGGGAGGCTGCTGCGGGACGACCCCGGAGCACACGAGCGCGATCGCACGTGCGGTCGAGGGCCTGCCGCCGCGGCGCGTACCCGCGCCGTCCTCGCGGCCGCGCTTCTCGGGCCTCGACCCGTTCACCATCCAGCCCGACTCCGGCTTCGTGGTCGTCGGCGAGCGCACGAACGTCACCGGGTCTGCGCGGTTCCGCCGCCTCATCGAGGCGAACGACTTCCAGGGCGCCGTCGAGGTCGCGCTCGAGCAGGTCCGCGGCGGCGCGAACCTCCTCGACGTCAACATGGACGCCGATCTCCTCGACGCCGAGGAGGCGATGACGAGGTTCCTGAACCTGGTCGCGACCGAGCCGGAGATCGCGCGGCTGCCGATCATGGTCGACAGCTCTCGCTTCTCCGCGCTCGAGGCCGGGCTTCGCTGCCTGCAGGGCAAGGGCGTGGTCAACTCGATCTCGCTCAAGGAGGGAGAGGAGCCGTTCCTCGAGCAGGCTGCGACGATCCGCCGCTTCGGCGCCGCTGCGGTGGTGATGGCGTTCGACGAGTCAGGGCAGGCCGAGACCGTCGAGCGGAAGGTCGAGATCCTCGGCCGCGCGTACGACCTGCTGACGGGGGCGGCCGGGTTCGCCCCCGAGGAGATCGTCCTCGATCCGAACATCCTCGCGGTCGGGACCGGGATCGAGGAGCACGCAGGCTTCGCGAAGGCCTTCATCGAGGCGATCCCGCGGCTGAAGGAGCGCTGCCCCGGCGCGCTCGTCTCAGGCGGCGTCTCGAACCTCTCGTTCGCGTTCCGCGGGAACGACGCGGTGCGCGAGGCGATGCACGCCTCGTTTCTCTTTCATGCGATCCGCGCAGGGCTCGACATGGGCATCGTCAACGCCGGACAGCTCGCGGTCTATGAGGACATCGAGCCGGAGCTCCTCGAGCGCGTCGAGGACCTGCTGTTCGACCGGCGCCCGGACGCAACCGAGCGCCTCGTCGAGCACGCCTCGACCGTGACCACCGGCGCGACGCAGCGCGAACGCGACCTCTCGTGGCGCGACGCACCCGTCTCCGAGCGGCTCTCCCACGCGCTCGTGCACGGGATCGTGGACTTCATCGAGCAGGACACGGAGGAGGCGCGGCAGGACGCGGCACGTCCGCTCGACGTCATCGAGGGCCCGCTCATGGACGGGATGAAGATCGTCGGCGACCTCTTCGGCTCGGGGCGGATGTTCCTGCCGCAGGTCGTGAAGAGCGCGCGCGCGATGAAGCGCGCGGTGTCGTACCTCGAGCCGTACATGGAGGCCGAGAAGACGAGCAGGTCGTCGGCCGCGCGAATCGTGCTCGCGACCGTCAAGGGGGACGTCCACGACATCGGGAAGAACATCGTCGGGGTCGTCCTCGGCTGCAACGGCTACGAGGTGATCGACCTCGGGGTGATGGTGCCCGCCAACCAGATCCTCGACGTCGCGGTGGACCAGGACTGCGACGTCGTCGGCGTCTCGGGCCTCATCACGCCGTCGCTCGACGAGATGGTCGGTGTCGCGAAGGAGATGGCGCGCCGCGGCCTCGAGCTCCCACTCCTCATCGGCGGTGCGACCACCTCGAAGCAGCACACCGCGGTTCGCATCGCCCCCGAGTACGACCAGCCGACCGTGCACGTTCTCGACGCGTCGCGCGTCGTCGGTGTCGTCAGCGATCTGCTGGACGGCGAGCGCCGCGCGCGTCTCGACGCCGAGAACCGCGTGGAGCAGGACCGGCTCCGCGCGCTCCACGCGGATAAGGCGCGCAAGCCGATGCTGCCGATCCGGGAGGCTCGAGCTCGCCGTACGCGCATCGAGTGGCAGGCAGAGGATCTGGCGACTCCGGCGTTCGCCGGCCTTCGGGTCGCCGAGGAGCCGATCTCGACGCTGCGCGACTACGTCGACTGGACGTTCTTCTTCCACGCCTGGGAGCTCAAGGGCCGCTATCCGGCGATCCTCGACGACCCGGAGAAGGGAGAGGTCGCGCGGGACCTGTTCGCGAATGCCAACGAGCTGCTCGACGAGATCTCCGCCGAGGGCTCGCTCCAGGCACGCGGCGTCTACGGATTCTGGCCCGCGCAGGCCGAGGACGACGACCTCGTCGTCGACGGCCACATCCGCTTCCCGATGCTCAGGCAGCAGACCGATCACGCCGACTCGCGTCCGAATCGCTCGCTCGCCGACTACGTCGCCCCGGCCTCGACCGGCCTCGAAGATCACGTGGGCGCGTTCGCGGTCGCGATCCACGGCAGCGAGCTTCTCGCCGACCGCTTCGCCAGGGACCTCGACGACTATCGCGCGATCATGGTCAGGGCTCTCGCCGACCGGCTCGCCGAGGCGTTCGCCGAGCGGCTGCACGAGGTCGCCCGGCACGAGTGGTACGCACCGGCGGAGTCGCTCTCGGGCGAGGAGCTCGTGCGCGAGCGGTTCCGGGGGATCCGCCCTGCCTACGGCTACCCCGCGTGTCCCGACCACTCGGAGAAGGCGACGCTCATGGCGCTGCTCGACGTGGGTCGGGTCGGCATCGGTTTGACGGAGTCGTTCGCGACGACGCCGGGGCCGAGCGTGAGCGGCCTCTACTTCGGGCATCCGCAGGCGCGCTACTTCTCGGTCGGCCGCGTCGGCCGAGACCAGGTCGCCGACTACGCGGAGCGCAAGGGAATTCCACTCGCCGAGGCGGAGCGCTGGCTCCGCCAGAACCTCGCCTACGAGCCCTGAGCCGCGGGTTTTCGGACTGCGCGTTTCGCACATGGCCGGGCGGGACACGGCCGGGAAAGCCGTAGTCGCGATCCCGAACTGGTGCTAGCTTCAACCTCGGTCGTGGAGAGCTCAAGCCGTCTCGGCCTCCTTCGCCGGTCGCCGGCATTCAGGTCTCTCTTCCTCGCCACCGCGGGGTCGAGTTTCGGCACGTACCTCGCGGCGATCGCGCTCATCGTCACGATCTACGACAAGACGCAGTCCGGCGTCTGGGTCGCGGCGCTCCTCATCGTCGACTTCCTGCCGATCGTCCTGGTCGGCCTCCTGCTGGGGCCGCTGCTCGACCGGCTCTCGCGGCGCAACCTCATGATCTTCTCGGATCTCGTCCGCTGCGCCGTCTTCGCCGCGCTGCCGTTCGTCGATCGTCCGGCCGGAATCGTGGGGCTCGCGGCGGTCTCCGGGATCGCGACGGGCCTGTTCACGCCGGCCGTATATGCGGGCCTGCCGAACCTCGTGCCCGAGGAGGAGTTGACGAACGCCAACTCGCTCCTGCAGACCGTGGAGACGCTCGCGTGGATGATCGGGCCGATTCTCGGCGGCGTGCTGGTGACGGTGTGGGGGAGGACCGTGCCGTTCGCGGTGAACTCGGTGACGTTCCTGCTCTCGGCCGTCCTCGTGTCGCGGATCGACGAGCGGCGTCTGCGCTCCGCCGAGTCGCTCACGCGCGGATACTGGCGCGACGTCACGGACGGCCTGCGCCTGGTGGTCACCGCGCGGCCGCTGCGCACCGTCCTCATCGTCTGGAACATCGCGATCCTCGGCTCGGCCGCGATCAACGTCGCCGAGGTCGAGTTCGCGAAGAAGACGCTCGGCGCAGGGAACCTCGGCTATGCAGCCTTCGTCGCCGGGAGCGGCATGGGACTCGCGCTCGGCAGCTTCCTGAGCGCGCCCGCGCTCGCGCAGGTCGGCCTCCGCCGGCACTACGTCGGTTCGATCGCGCTCATGGGCGTCGGCTGGGGCGCAGCGGGGCTCAGCGGCTCGATCTGGCTCGCCGTGCCGTTCGTGATCGGCGGGGCAGCGGGGAACGGCGCTGCAGTGGTCTGCAACAGGCTCTTCGTGCAGCGCGGCGCGCCCGACCGCTACCGCGGCCGTGCGCTCGCGACGCTCATGAGCTCGACATACGCCGTAATGGGGCTCGGGATGGCGGCCGCGGGCGTCCTCACGGACGCCGTCGGGGCACAGGCGGTGTGGGTCGGGGCGGGTGGAGTGTTCCTCGTCGCGTCGTTCGTCGCGCTCCTCATGACACGCTGGCTCCCCACGGAATCGAGCGAGGAGCAGGAGGCGATCGCGACGAGCTCCGAGCTCGCAGTGGCCGCGCTCGCGAACGGCCGCGTCGTGGGCCCGACCGTCGAGGTCGAGGCGAACGGCAAGCGACATGGCGGTCTCGAGCGGATCGCGACGCTTCTCGAGGAGATCGAGGCCCGGCGCGAGCGGGAGTCGCGCCGGTCGGCTCGACCCTGAGCGGCAGCGGGGCCGGGACATAGAGTCCGTCCGTGCCCCGGAGGGACTGGACGGTCGAGGAGCTCGTCGAGGGCGTGCGCGGGGCGGACCGGCGGGCTCTCGCGCGTGCGATCTCGCTCGTCGAGGACGGTGACCCACTCGCGTACCCCGTCGTGCGCGAGCTCTACCCGGAGACGGGGAAGGCGGCCATCTTCGGCGTGACCGGGCCTCCGGGCGCGGGAAAGTCGAGCCTCGTCGGAGCGCTCGTCGGTCACCTGCGCGAGGCCGGCCGCACGGTCGGCGTCGTATCCGTCGACCCCTCGAGCCCCTTCTCGCGCGGCGCGCTTCTCGGCGACAGGATCCGCCTCACCGACCACTTCTTAGACCCCGGCGTGTACATCCGGTCGATGGGGACGCGCGGGCACCTCGGCGGGCTCGCCGAGACGACCTTGCAGGCGGTGCTCCTCCTCGACGCGGCGGGGAAGGACGTCGTCTTCGTCGAGACGGTCGGTGCGGGCCAGAGCGAGGTCGAGGTCACGGGGATCGCGGACGCCGTACTCCTCGTCCTCATGCCAGGCTCGGGCGACTCGGTGCAGGCACTGAAGGCGGGGATCATGGAGATTCCCGACGTGATCGCGATCAACAAGATGGATCGCGAGGGCGCGAAGACGATGCTGAACGAAGTGCGCTCGATCGTCGCGCTCGCCGAGCCGGATCGGCGCCCCGAGATCGTGCTGACCGATGCCCTGCGCGGCGAGAACGTTCCCGAGCTGTGGCGGACACTCGATACCCATCGTGAAGCGCTCGCGGGCGACGGCCGGCTCGAGTCGCGGCGGCGCAAGAACCTCGCGGCCGAGGTGTTCGCCGTCGCCTCGAGCCGTGCGGGCGCCCACCTGCGCGAGTCGGTCGCCTCCGACCCCGGGCTCCAGCGCGTGCTCGCCCGAGTCGAGGACCGCGAGCTCGATCCGCTCAGCGCCGTCCGGGAGCTCCTCGAGGAGGTGTTCGAGCTCGATGGCTCCGACGATCGCTGACATCGAGGCGGCACGCCAGCGCCTCGCCGGCATCGCGCGCGAGACGCCCGTCTATCCGACCGAGACCTTCTCGCGGCTGACGGGGCGCCCCGTCTTCCTGAAGGCGGAGAACCTGCAGCGGACGGGCTCGTTCAAGATCCGTGGCGCGTACAACACGATCGCCACGCTCGGGGAGAGGGAGCGTGCGGCAGGCGTCGTCGCTGCGAGCGCGGGGAACCACGGGCAGGCCGTCGCGTGGGCCGCGCGCGAGGCCGGCATCTCGGCGACGATCTTCATGCCGCAGGACGCGCCGATGGCCAAGGTCGAGGCGACGCGCTCGTACGGCGGGACGACGGAGCTCGCCGGTGCGACCTTCGAGGACGCCGTTGCTGCGGCCCAGGCTCACGTCGAGGCGACCGGAGCGACCCTCGTCCACGCGTTCGAGGACGAGCGCGTCGTCGCGGGGCAGGGGACGATCGGCCTCGAGCTGGCCGAGCAGGCGCCGGACGCGGAGACGGTGCTGATTCCCATCGGCGGGGGCGGGCTCGCCGCGGGGATCACGCTCGCGCTGAAGGAGCGTCGGCCGGACGTACACGCCATCGGCGTGATCTGCCAGCCCGGCTACACGATCGCCGACGGGATCGCCGTGAAGCATCCCGGCGTCCTCCCGACCGAGATCCTCGATCGCGTCCTCGACGACACCGTGTCGGTCTCGGACGAGGAGATCTCGGAGGCGCTCGTCCTCTGCGTCGAGCGCACGAAGCTCCTCGTGGAAGGAGCCGGAGCCGTCGGGCTCGCGGCGCTCCTCGCCGGCCGGGTGCCGGGGTCGGGCTCCGTGGCCGTCGTCCTCTCGGGTGGAAACATCGACGCCACGACGCTCATCTCGGTGCTCCGCCACGGCCTGACGGAGGCCGGACGCTTCCTCGCGATCCGCCTGCTCATCCCGGATCGCCCGGGTGAGCTGCGCAGCGTCCTCGACCTCATCGCCGAGGGTCGCGGCAACGTCGTCTCCGTCGACCACCACCGCGAGGGCCGGACGACGTCCGCACTGCAGACGGAGATCGAGCTCGTGGTGTCGACCCGCGACGAGGCGCATTGCCGGGAGCTGCTCGCGTTGCTTCGCGGAGCCGGGCATGCCGTCGAGCGCATCGGGCCGCCTGCATAGACTCGTCGCCGATGCGCACGACCGTCGTCGTCGTCCCGCGCGAGCGCTTCACGTCGCTCCCGGAGAGCCTGAGCTCGCTGTTTCGAACGGTTCCCGACGACGTTCCGGTGGTCGTCGTGGAGGGCGCCTCGCCCGAGAGAACTCGCTCTGCCCTCGTCGCGCTCGCCCGCGCGCGTCCGTTCACGCTTCTCTCGCTGCCCTACATGCCCAAGCCGAACGAGGCGCGGAACCGCGGTGTCGCCGCGGCGTCGACGGAGTTCGTCGTGATCGCGGACAACGACATCGAGTACGAGCCGGGCTGGCTCGCAGCGCTCGAGCAGCACGCGCTCGAGCACGGCTCCGACGCGGTCGCGCCGCTCACGTGCATCGGCCCGCCCGTCGCCACGACCATCCACCACGCGGGCGGCTTGCTCGAGGCGAGTCGCGTGAACGGCCACGTCGAGCTGTCCGAGCGGCATCGGCTCATGGACGTGCCGCTCGCAGGAGCCGCGCTGCCCGAAGTCGAGAACCAGGTCTGCGAGTTCCACTGCATGCTCGCTCGGCGCTCGCTGCTCGATGAGCTCGGCGGCCTCGACGAGCGGCTCGTGACGCGTGAGCAAATCGATTTCGCGCTCCGGTCGCTGATTGCGGGCGCGAAAGTCACGTTCGCACGGGAGGCCGTGGTCACGTACATGGCGGGGAACCGCTTCGACGCGGTCGATCTGCAGTACCACCTCTTCCGCTGGTCCGATCGCTTCGTGGTCGAGTCGCTCGATGCGCTCGAGTCCACGTGGAACGTGACTCTCGATCGCGATCTCTACCGCTTCTCGTGGGCGGCGAAGCACCGACTGCGTGCGGTCGAGACGACCTATCCTCGGCGCCGTCGGCTTCTCGGCAAGGAGCGGTTCCGCCGCTGGGTGGTCTCGCGCCTCGAGGAGCGGGTGGTCTCCCAGCAGACGCGGGCCCGGGAAGGCCTCGTCCCCGCGGTGCCTCCTGCTCCCTCGTGCGATCGAGTGGACGAGGTCGTCTCGGGCCTTCCCGAGCCTGTCAAGGGTTAGCTGGTGAGGCGCCGCGGCACGCTCCCGCGCGTCGCGGGCATGGCAACGATGCCCTCGCGCCGCGAGTCGGCGCCTCGGGCAATCGCCTCGATCCTCGGGCAGGTGGACGAGCTCTGGCTCTTCCTCGACCGTTTCGAGGCAGTGCCGGACTATGCGCTGGACAGCCGGATTCGCGTCCTGCGCTCGCAGGAGCTCGGTGACCTGCGTGCGAACGCGAAGTTCCTCCGCCTCGCGCTCGAGGAGAGCCCGTGCACGTTCTTCGGCGCCGACGACGACGTGCTGTATCCCACGGACTACTGCGCGAGGCTCGAGTCACGGCTCCGGCGTGTGGGCGAGCGCGCGGTCGTAGGGGTGCACGGCGGGCTGCTGCCGTCCGCGGTGAGCTCGTACAGCGGCGACCTGAAGGTGCTCCACCGCCGTGCGCCGCAGAAGCGGGAGCGGGAGGTCGACCTCCTCGGCAGCGACTCCGTGGCATTCCGCTCGTCGACGCTCGGCTTCGACGTCCGCGAGTGGCCCGATGTGAACATGGTCGACCTCTGCTTCGCGCTCACGGCCCGCCGGCGCTCGATCCCGCTGCTCAGCGTCCCTCGCGGCGCCTACTGGGTACAGGCACTCGGTGAGGATCAGGAGGACAGCATCTGGCAGGGAGTGCTGCGGGACGACTCGCGGCAGACCGTGCTCGCGCAGGAGCTCGTCGCCCTGCCGCGACCACGCCTTCCCCGCAGAACGTTGTTCTCGCGGCGCTCGT
Organism: uncultured Gaiellaceae bacterium; assembly: GCA_963846995.1. Lineage (GTDB taxonomy): Bacteria > Actinomycetota > Thermoleophilia > Gaiellales > Gaiellaceae > GMQP-bins7. The sequence goes on from CAWJYD010000009.1 coordinate 320,434, forward strand.
AGATTCGCGAGTTACCCGCCGCAGCGCCTGAACTCGACCGTCGGGCGGCCGGCGTCGACCCACGAGTCGATGCCGCCGTCCACGACCGGGTGCGCGTCGAACCCCCGCGCTGAGAGGATGCTCGCCGCGATTGCCGCGCGCGGGCCCGTCTCGCAGATCGTGACGATCGGCCGGTCGCGCGGGAGGTCGGTCTCCCCGAGCGCGAGCAGGCGATACGGGATGTTCCTGCTGCCCGCGATGTAGCCCGAGTCGCGCTCGTCCTTCTCGCGCACGTCGACCAGCTCCGCGCCCGACGCGAGGAGCTCGTCGAGCTGCTCGATCCCGACGACGCCGAGCTGCTCCGAGCCGCCCCCGAGGACGAAGCCGGGGATGTCGAGGATCGCGACGGCGCGCAGTCCACGAATCGCCTCGGCCGCCTCCTCCTCCGTTCCGGCGGCAACGACGACCGGGCCGTCCTCGAGTACGAAGGCGCTCTTCGTCGAGAACCGCGTGCCCGAGACGGGAACGTTGAGCGCTCCGGGCAGGTGGCCGTCGGCGAAGGCGTGAACGGGACGCACGTCGAGAACCTGCGCCCCCTCGGGCGGCACGGGGAGCTCCTCGGGATCCGACTCGGCCCCCACGAACGGGCCACGGTTGAGCTCGACGATCCGCTGCATGTTCGGCGGCCGCGGCGTCGCCGTTCCCGTCGACTCCGCGACGAACAGGGAGACGTCGTCGTGGGCGAGGGAGGGGTTGAAGCGGCGCTCGAACCCGATCGTCGTCGACGCCTTGGAGCTCATCGCCTTCCCGCACAGCGAGCCTGCGACGTGCCCCGGGTACACCTCGACCCCGTCGCCGAGCTCGACGATACGGCGCAGCGAATGGAAGAGACCCTCCGCGCCCTCGCGCGCGTCGACCGCCAGATCCGGGCGCGCGGAATCGCCGACGAAGAGCGAGTCGCCGGTGAGCACGATCCACGGGTCGTCGCCGCGGCTGCGATCGCTGACCGCAAGGCAGCAGTGCTCGGGGCGGTGGCCCGGCGTGTGGATACAGCGGAGGACGACGTCCCCCAATCCGATCTCCACGCCGTCCTCGAGCGGATCGTGCGGGTACTCGGCGTCGGCGACGGGATGGATGCTCACAGGGATCCCGTGCTCGAGCGCGAGGCGCCCGTGGCCGGAGAGATGGTCGGCGTGGGTGTGCGTCTCGATCACGCGCACGATCCGCACCCCGCGGTGCTCGGCCTCGACGAGGTACTGCTCGATCGCGAAGGCGGGGTCGACGACGACGGCCTCGCCCGACCCGGGATCGCCGACGAGGTACGAGGCGCATCCGAGCGCATCGTCGACGAACTGCGCGAAGATCATGGCAGCGCGCGACGGTACCAGCGGATCCCGCTATTTCTCTTGAAGTATCGGCGCGAACAGCCGTTCCGGCATCGATTGGCGAAAGAGCTGCGGACGAGAGGTAACCGGCACATGCCGTAGCAGGCGCCGACGTCGGCTACGGCGGGCTCGTGGCGACGACCCCACACGCCACGCTCGCAAAAACCCCCAACTTGCTGCATCATTGGCTACATAGGGGACCGGACCGGTCCAAGGGGGAACATCGATGAAGAAGTGGTTCGTTGTAGCCGTCGCCCTCGTTGCCATCGGCGTGCCGACGGCTTACGCTGCGGCGTCGAGTAAGGAGAAGCCCGCGACCGCGGCTCAGGCGCAGAGTGCTGAGAAGAACGCCGCGAAGCTGTGCATGGCAGAGCGCACCGCGATGGGCGTCGACGCATTCCAGAAGAAGTACGGCACGAACAAGAACCTGCGAAATGCGTTCGGCAAGTGCGTCTCGTCGAAGTCCAAGGACGACAAGGACGAGAAGGCCGACGATGACGACAAGAACGAGCAGTCGAGCGGCGCTGCTGCCAAGGCCTGCAAGACAGAGCGCTCGTCCATGGGCGCTGAGGCATTCGCCAAGAAGTACGGCACGAACCACAACCTGAAGAACGCCTTCGGCAAGTGCGTGTCCGGGAAGTCGAAGTCCAAGAACAAGGAAGACAAGGACAACGACTAGCGCGTCACCGAACGGCTGGAACAACTGAACTGCGGTGCACGGCCCGTTCGACAACGAGCTGATGAGGCGAGGCGCAGAAGCGCTGGCCACACTCGCCTACGACGCGGCTTAACTGCTTGGCGCGTAGATCGCTGTGCTCGGGAGATCCACTTGATCACGTATTCCACACCGGTAACGAGGTAATAGGCTTCGTTTCCTCGGTACGGGTTCGTCAGGAGGAGCGTCGTTGGCAGCGATTACGTCGTTGACCGTTCAGGGCTTCAAATCGTTGTCCAAGAGAACGCCGTTGGAGCTGCGTCCGTTCACGGTTCTCGCGGGCGCGCTTGGCTGCCGTCGAGCTTAGTGGCGCGATGGCCGAGTTCACCGCCGCGGTAGTCGAGAGCTACGACCGCTTCATGGGCCGCTACGCCACCGGGCTGGCGCCGATGTTCGCCGATGCCGCCGGTGTGCGCGCCGGCATGCGGGTCCTCGACGTCGGCTGCGGCCCGGGTGCGCTCGCTGTCGAGCTCGCTCGGCGCATCGGCGAAGGCAACGTCGCCGCGATCGACCCGACACCCCAGTTCGTCGCTGCCTGCCAGGCACGCATCCCCGGCGCGGACGTGCGCGAGGGCCTCGCCGAGTCGCTGCCCTGGGACGACCGCATCTTCGACGCGGCGATGTGCTCGCTGGTCGTCGCCTGGATGAACGACGCCGACCAGGGCATCGGGGAGATGGCGCGCGTCACCAAGCCCGGAGGCACCGTCGCCGCCGCGATGTGGGACATCCCCGGCGGCGGGCTGCAGATGCTCTCGTACTTCTGGGACGCTGCGTCCGCAATCGACCCGAGCGTCGACGACGACGACGAGCAGCCGAGCGCCGGCGTGAGCGACGGCGATCTCGTCGAGCGGTTCCGCCGCGCCGGCCTACAGGGCGTCACCGGCGGCACGCTCGAGACGAGCGTCGACTATGCCACCTTCGAGGACTACTGGGAGCCGTTCACCGCCGGCGGCGGGCCCGCCTCCGGCGCTTTCTACGCCTCACTCGACGATGCCGGCAAGGCGACCCTGCGCGACACCGTGCGCGCCTCCCTGCCCGATGCCCCGTTCACGCTGCAGGGGCGCGCCTGGCTCGCGCTGGGAGTCGTTCCCGCCTAAGCTCGAGCGCTCCCGTCGCGCGGAACCGACTCGGTCGGACGCAGGTTTTTGGCTGTTCGTGCGTCTAGTGGTTGAGTCGATGTTCGGGACGTACGACAGGGATCTGATGCGCCGCGGCGCCGCGGCGCGCGAATGCATCCTCGACGGCGACGATCCGCACCGCATGCTCCTCCAGGTCGTGTGGCCGGATCACGACTGGTCGGAGAGCGCGCGTCGCGCGGAACTCACGACCTGTCCCGCATGTTCGGGTCTACGGCGTCCTTGCCAGGAATGCGGCGGCACCGGTCTCGTGACGATGCAGCGCTGGCGGCTGCTCGCCGTCGAGGCTCTCGCACGGTACGTCTACGACGCGGCGTGACTGCCGCGAGCTCGGCCGCAGGCGGCCGAGCTCGCGACGAGACGAGACGGTGTCTAGCAGCAGTCGTCGCCGCAGCAGTCGCCGCAGTCGCAACACGCAGCCATCCACGACCTCCCTTCATCGACAGCCATCGATGGGGAGCCTAGCTGATACATTGATGAACGTCGATGAAAGAGCTCAACGTTCTTCAGCCCATCTGCTGCGGCCCGTCCGCTCCGCCCATGCCGTCCGAGACCGCGGCGGAGCTGGCGTCGACGTTCAAGGCGCTCGCGGATCCGACCAGGGTCGCGCTCGTCAACCGGCTCGCCTCAGGCGCGTGCTGTGTATGTGACCTTACGGCGGCCTTCGACCTCTCGCAGCCGACCATCTCTCACCACTTGCGCATCCTTCGCGACGCAGGGCTCGTCGAGTCCGAGCGGAGAGGTACCTGGGCGTACTACCGCGTCGTGCCGGACGGGATCGCGCGCCTTCGAGACGTGTTCGCGGTCGATGTGGCCGGCGCCGTCGCCGCCTAGCTCGCAATGGATCGGCCGCAGGTGCTGTTCGTCTGCACGCAGAACGCCGGCCGGAGTCAGATGGCCGCGGGTCTGCTCGCCCTGCGCTCGGGCGGCCGCATCGACGTTCGCTCGGCTGGAACCGCCCCGGCGGCTGCGCTGCACCCGGTCGTCGTCGAGGCGATGGCCGAGGTCGGCGTCGATCTCTCGGAGGCAGATCCGGCGCCGCTGACGAACGATGCCGTCGACACCGCGGACGTCGTTGTGACGATGGGCTGCGGAGACGCCTGCCCCGTCGTTCCGGGTCGACGCTACGAGGACTGGCCGCTCGACGACCCGGCGGGCGAGGATCTCGACACGGTACGGATGATCCGAGACGAGATCGACGCCCACGTCCGCGCGCTCGTCGGAGAGCTCCTTGGCTAGCGCCGATCGGCGGCGAGGTCAGCCCGCCGCTCGCGGCTTCTGGGGCCGCCGGCGCGCGAGCATGAAGATCGCCGCGATCGTCAGGAGCCCGATCAGGCCGACGACCCCCGCGAGCGCAAGGTTCTGCGACGGGCTCTTCGCCGGCGGCAGGATGGTGAGCGTCACCGGCCACTGGACGATCCCCCCGTCGGGATAGTGCTGCTCCGCGTCGAGGTCGAGCGTCCCCGGCTGGGCGTCGGCCTTGAGCGTGACGCGAAATCCGACTTCCTTGCGCGGCGCGAGCGAGCCGCCCGACCACGTCACGGACGACGTGCCGTCGACGGACTCGTCCCAGCCGGGCGCCGGGTGCGCATGCTCGATCTCGAGGCCGACCGGCGTCTTCACGACGAAGCTCGTCATCGGCTTCTCGCGCTCGTTCGGGACGGCGAGGAGGATCGCCTCGGAGCCCTTGCTGGCGACGTAGGTCGGGTCGGCGACGACGTGCGCGCCCGCGGTTCCCACGAGAACGAGCGCCGCGACGGCGCTACAGGCCGAGATGGCGAGCGATGACCATCCGCTGCACCTCATTCGTCCCCTCGCCGATCTCGAGGATCTTCTGGTCTCGGTAGAGGCGCGAGACCGCTGCCTCCTCCATGTAGCCAAACCCGCCGTGGATCTGGAGTGCGGCGTTCGCCACGCGGTTCGAGAGCTCGCCCGTGTACAGCTTCGCCATGGCGGCCTCGCGCGCGAACGGCCGGCCCTGATCCTTCAGCCAGGCTGCCTTGTACACGAGCGACCGTCCCGCCTCGATCTCCGTCGCCATGTCGGCAAGCTTGAAGCGGATCGCCTGGAACGCGGAGATCGACTTGCCGAACTGCTCGCGCTCCTGCGCGTACGCGAAGGCGAGGTCGTACGCGCCCTGCGCGAGGCCGACACCCATCGCCGCGACGGAGATGCGGCCGCCGTCGAGGATCTCGAGGAACTGCTGAAAACCCTCTCCGCGGCGGCCGAGGAGGTTGCCCTCCGGTACCGCGCACTCGTCGAAGGAGAGCTCGCGGGTGTCCGAGGCGCGCCAGCCGAGCTTCTTCATCGGCGCCGAGATCGCGTACCCCGGCGCGCCGTTCTCGACCACGAGGTTCGAGATCTCGTCGTCGCCGGTGCGTGCGGTGATCGTGACTCCCCACGTGATGTCCGTCCCGGCGTTCGTGATGAAGAGCTTCGAGCCGGAGACGACCCACGATCCGTCGCGGAGCTCGGCGGTGGTGCGCGTCGCGCCGGCGTCCGAGCCGGCGTCGGGCTCGGTGAGGCCGAACGCTGCGAGCTTCCGCCCGGACGCGAGGTCGGGCAGCCAGCGCTCCTTCTGCTCCTCGGAGCCGTACAGCAGGATCGGCATCGTCCCGAGCGACGTGTGAGCCGCGACGGTGATCGCGACGGACGAGTCGATTCGCGTCAGCTCCTCGACCGCGATCGCGTACGACACCGTGTCGCCTCCCGCACCTCCGTACTGCTCCGGAATCGGGAGGCCCATCAGGCCCAGCTCGCCGAGCTCGGCGACGAGCTCGTACGGAAAACGGCTCTCCAGGTCGAGCTCCGCGGCGACGGGCTCGACCCGCTCTCGCGCGAATGTTCGGACGGTGTCGCGGATCAGCTCCTGCTCGGAGGTGAGGTCGAAGTCCACGCCGCGCGGATGGTATCCGCGAGGTAGGCTCCGGCCGTCCGCGAACCGGGAGGAGTGCAGATGAGCGCTGTGCAGGAGTTCTTCGAGGGGCTTCCGAGCCGCGTGACGCCCGAGCGCATCGCAGGCATGAACAACACGTACGTCTTCGACATCGACGGCGCCGGAGTGTGGACGGTCAAGATCGCCGACGGCGCGATCTCGGTGGACGAGGGCGCGGAGGACGCCGACTGCACGTTCTCCACGAGCGAAGAGAGCTTCGAGAAGATCGTCGCTGGCGAGCAGAACCCGACTACGGCGTACATGACCGGGAAGCTCAAGATCAAGGGCGACATGGGAGCGGCGATGAAGCTCCAGAAGCTCTTCTAGAACGCAGCAGCTCAGATGATCTGGGTCGCCCTTCTCATCCGCTGGGGCCTCAACATCCTGGCCTTGATCGTCGTCGACTGGATGTTCAGCGGCGTCTCGATCGACCGCTGGGGGTCGCTCCTTCTCGGCGCGGCGATCCTCACGATCGGCAACACGATCATCAAGCCGATCCTCGCGATCCTCACGCTCCCGCTCATCGTCATCACGTTCGGGCTCGCGTACTTCGCGATCAACGTCCTCATGCTCGCGCTCGCGGAGTGGATCACCCCACACTTCTCGATCGACGGCTTCTGGGCGTACGTGGGCGCCACGATCGTCATCTGGCTCGTGAACGTCACGGTCGGCTGGTTCCTGGACAAAGTCCGGGGCTAGGCTCCGTCGGTGAGCTGGTACGCGCTCCTCCTCTTCGTCCACATCTCGATGGCGATCGTCTGGATCGGCGGGGCGGTGATGATGCAGCTCTTCGGCCTGAGGGCGACGATGTCGGGCGATCCGGCGCGAGTCGCGACGCTCGGGCAGGACATCGAGTGGATCGCGAACCGCACGTTCATCCCGGCCTCGCTGATCGCGTTCGTGACGGGCGTGCTGCTCGTCGTCAACTCGGACTTCTACGGCTTCGGCGACGACTGGATCGTGATCGCGCTCGTCCTCTATGCGACGACGTTCGTCGCAGGACTGCTCTTCCTCGGGCCGGAGTCGGGACGCGTCGGGAAGCTGCAGGCGGCGGGCGCGCCGGAGGCGGGCGTCCGCACGCTACGCCTCATCATGCTCTCCCGCCTCGACCTCGTGCTTCTCTTCCTCATCGTCTACGACATGGCGGTCAAGCCGAGCTTCGGCGACGCGGAGTCCATCGGGTGGGGTCTCGTCGGAGCGCTCGCGGTCGGAGGGCTCGTCTACTGGCGGTATCGCTCGGTCACGCAGAGCGCTCCACCCTCCGCGTCCACGTAGCGCCTAGCTCTCGAGCTCGACGAGGACTGCGCCTCCGGCGACGCGGTCTCCTGCCGCGACGTTCACAGCCTTGACCGTCGCGGGGAACGGCGAAGGCACCGGGATCTCCATCTTCATCGCCTCGAGGATCACGAGCGGCTCCCGGGCGACGACCTCGTCTCCGGGGGCGACCTCGACGCGGACGACGGTGCCGGGCATCGGTGCGGTGACGGCGCTCTCCCCGTGCACGGCGCTCACCCGAGCCGACTCGGCGTCGACGTCGGGAGGCGCCGCAGGCGGCGGCGCGGGGAGGTTGAGACGCCACGGCCGGGCGAACGCGGCGGACGGGGCCAGCAGCGGGAGAGCTGAGAGCGGGGGATGCTCGACGAGGAAGGCCGTTGTCGCCGCGCCGGCCCGCACCACCGGATGGGCGACGAGCCAGCGCAGGAACTGCAGGTTCGTCTCGACGCCGTGAATCTCGGTCGCGCCGAGGGCGTCACTGAGGCGCTCGAGAGCCTCGTTGCGGTCGCGCCCGTGCGCGACGAGCTTGGCGATCATCGGGTCGTAGGCGAGCCCGACCTCGTCGCCCTCCTCGACACCGGCGTCGACGCGCACCCCGCCCGAGGAGCCTTGTGACAAGTTGTTGCTTGGCAACCTGAGACGGTCGACTCGACCCGCCTGGGGCAAGAACGTCCTGGAATCCTCGGCATACAGGCGCACCTCGACCGCGTGCCCGGTCGGCTTGTAACAAGTTGTTGCAAGGGGTTCGCCCTCGGCGATCCGGATCTGCTGCGCGACGAGGTCGACGCCGGTCACGGCCTCGGTGACCGGGTGCTCGACCTGGATGCGGCCGTTCAGCTCGAGGAAGAAGAACTCGCCGTCCGCGAGCACGAACTCGACCGTTCCGGCATTGCGGTAGCCGATCGCGCGACCGAAAGCGACCGCCGCCTCGAACAGCGCCTCTCGCAGCGAGGGGGCGAGCCCTGGCGCGGGTGCCTCCTCGAGGACCTTCTGATGGCGCCGCTGCACCGAGCAGTCGCGCTCGCCGAGCGCGACGACCGTGCCGTGCGCGTCCGCGAGGAGCTGCACCTCGACGTGGCGTGGGCGCTCGAGGTAGCGCTCGAGGTAGAGCGTCCCGTCGCCGAACGCACCCGTCGCCTCGCGCTGCGCGGCCTCCCGGGCGTCGTCCAGCTCCGCCGCGCTGCGGACGACCCGCATGCCCCGCCCGCCGCCGCCTGCGGCCGCCTTCACGAGCAGCGGGAAGCCGACCCTCTCGGGGTCGCCGTCCGGGAGCACCGGAACTCCCGCCTCGCGCGCGATCCGCTTTGCCGCGAGCTTGTCGCCACCGGCCCGTAGTGCATTCGGTGGTGGCCCGATCCACGTGAGCCCGGCAGTCTCGACCGCCTCCGCGAAATCCCCGTTCTCCGCGAGGAACCCGTAGCCGGGGTGAACCGCGTCCGCCCCCGCGGCTCGCGCGGCGCGGATGTGCTCCTCGGCCTGGAGGTAGCTCGCGATCTCGACGACCTCGTCTGCGCTTCGCGCATGGAGCGAGCCCGTGTCGTCGGGTGCCACCACGGCCACGGTCTCGACCCCGAGCTCGCGGCAGGTACGGAAGACGCGCACGGCGATCTCCCCGCGGTTCGCGACGAGTAGTCGGCGCACGGGCATCGGAGTAGTCTGCCCTCAGATGATCCGGTTGCTGGTCCGAACGGCGATCGGGTTGCTCGGCAACGCGGTCGGCCTGATCGTCGCGTCGCTCGTCTTCGACGGGTTCTCGATCAACGTGACCGGCTTCATCCTGTCGCTGATCGTCTTCACCGTCGCGCTCGCGCTCCTGACGCCGTTCCTCGCAAACATGCTCCGCCGGAACCGGTCCTCCGCCGCTGCGCTCGGCGGGGTGGCGCTGATCGCGACGTTCGCAGCGCTCGTCGTCACGGACGTGTTCTCCGACGGCCTCGACATCAGCGGCATCGGGACGTGGATCGGCGCGACGGTCGTCGTCTGGCTCGCCTCGATCGTCGCGGTCTTCGTCCTGCCCTTCCTCGGGCTGCGAAAGTACCTCGAGGAGCGCCGGGACTACTAGGGAGCGTCGTCGAGCCAGCCCGCGGGGCGGCGCTCGAGAAACGCGCGCAGTCCGTCCTGGCCCTCGTCGCTCGAGCGCCGTGCGGCCGCGATGTGCGCGGTGTCGACCCCGGTCGGTCGCTCGCGCACGAGGCGCTTCGCCTCGCGCACGGCGACCGGACCTCCGGCGGCGAGATCGCTGACGATCGCCTCCGTGCGCTCACGGACGTCCACCGCTATTTCCGAGACGAGCCCGATTCGGAGCGCGTCCTCCGCTCCGAAGCGCTCGCCCGTGAGGAAGAAGCGACGCGCCGCCGATCCGATCTTCGGCAGGACGAACGGCGAGATCACGGCCGGGACGATCCCGAGGCGCACCTCGGTAAAGCCGAAGACGGCATCGGGCGCCGCGACGGCGATGTCGGCGCAGGCTACGAGGCCGGAGCCGCCGCCGAGCGCGAACCCGTGCACCGAGCAGACGACGGGAGCGGGGCAGGATTCGATCGCCTCGAGCATTGCGTACAGCCGCATCGCGTCCTCGACGTTCTCGTCGTACGAGAGGTCGACGGCGGAGCGCTGCCACTCGACGTCCGCGCCCGCGCAGAACGACGGCCCGTCTCCCGCGAGCACCACGACGCGGACGTCGCCGACGTTCGTGAACGCCTCCGTCAACTCGGCTATGAGCGCAGCGTCGAAGGCGTTTCGGCGCTCCGGGCGCGCGAGCGTGACGCGCAGAACGTGACCGTCGCGGACGACCTCGAGCGCGCTCATCGGCCGGAGCCTATGGTTTCGGACGTGGCTGCGAAGCGATTCACCGCCGAGCTCGAGCGCGCCGGGACGTCGTCGGCGATGCTCCCGATCCCGTTCGACGTGAAGACCGAGTTCGGTCGCGCCCGGCCGCCCGTGAAGGTGACGATCCGCGGGCACACGTGGCGCACCACGCCCGCCGTGTACGGCGGAGTGGCGTACATCGGTCTGAACCGCGACGTGCGGACGGCGGCGGGCGTCGACGTCGGCGACCGGGTTCGGGTCGACGTCGAGCTCGACACGGAGCCGCGCACCGTCGAGCTACCGGTCGACCTGCGCGAGGCGCTCGATGCAGATGGGGCCCGCGGCGGACTTCGACGGGCTCTCGTTCACGCACCGGCGCGAGTACGTGGAGTGGGTCGAGGGCGCGAAGCGTCCCGAGACCCGCGCGAGGCGGGTTGCGGAGACCGTCCGTCGCGTTCGCGAGGGAGGAGCACCGCCGTGACCCTGCACGGCGCGCTAGCCGCCTCCGTCACGCCGCTTCGCGACAACGGCAGCGCGCTCGACGGGGACGCATTCGGCCCCCTCGCGGACTTCTACGTCGCCGCCGGGCTCGACGGCGTGCTCGCCCTCGGCACTGCGGGTGAGGGGATCCTGCTCGACGTCGACGAGCGCCGGCTCGTCGCGGATCTCTTCCTGCAGGCGTCCGATCGGCGCCTCCAGGTCGCCGTGCACTGCGGCGCCCAGACGACGGCGGACACCGTCAAGCTGGCCGCTCACGCGGCCGAGGTCGGAGCCGACGCGGTGGTCGTCATCGGGCCGCCGTACTTCCGGCTCGACGAGAAGGCGCAGTACGGGCACTTCCTCGCAGCCGCGACCGCATGCGCGCCGCTGCCGTTCTACGTCTACGAGTTCGCGGCGACCACGGGCTACGCGGTCGCGCCCGCCGTGCTCGAGCGCCTCCGCGACGACGCCTCGAACGTGGTGGGGCTCAAGGTCTCCGACACGCCGTGGGAGCGCTTCGCCGAGTACGTGCTCCCCGGGTTCGACGTGTTCGTCGGGCCCGAGGCGCTCATCGCGGAGGGGATGTCACACGGTGCAGTGGGCGCCGTGTCGGCCCTCGCCTCGGCTCTGCCCTCGGACGTCGCGGGCGTCGTCCGCGACCCGACGCCGGAGGGAGCCGCCCGGCTCGGCGAGCTTCGCTCGTTCGTGGAGCGCTTCCCCCGCCAGGCCGCCCTCAAGCGGCTGCTCGCGATCCAGGGCGTCCCCGTGAAGGAGGACGTGCGCTCGCCGTTGCGTACGCTGACCGCGGACGAGCGCGACGAGCTCGGCGCCTGGGCCGCCGACGTCCTCGACTACGCCGAGTCCCACTCCTCGTAGACGTCGGGCTCCCCGCCAGCCAGGTCCTGCGCCCACCCGATGGCCTCGGGCAAGTCCTCGCCGAAGACGAGCACGCCGAACCGCTCTGTCGCCTCGTTCCAGATCCAGATGCTCGGTGCGACGAGCTCCGGGAGCGATTCCCGGAGCTCGTCGATCGTCGTCTGCGACTCGGACACGTTCCAGATGAGCAGTCGGACGAGCACGGCTTCTCGTCAGCAGACCACGATGAGGTGGAAGGGAAGATCCGCCGCCGCTCCGGCCGTGTTCAGTGTTGCCACTCCGACACCGTTGGCATTGCCGTTCCGGGGAACGACCGAGATCATCCCGTACGGCGTGAGCGCGCCCGGGGTCGGGTTGCCGATCGATGCGACGTACGTGCAGGCGGTGACGTTCTGGTTGAAGATCACCTCGTACAGGCCTGTGCCGACGTGACCCGCGGAGGTCGTTCCCTGCGAGCGGGCGAGGCTGCCGCTCGCGTTCACGACGGCCGTCAGCTTCGTCACGGCGCCTGCTGGCCCGGCCGGCCCGGCCGGGCCAGCTGCTCCAGCGGGTCCCGCAGGACCGGCCGGCCCGGTCGGTCCGGCGGGAAGCTGCCCGGCCTTGAAGTCGGTCTTGAGCAGCGAGCCGTTCTTGACCTTGGACGAGACGACTGCGTTGTTCTTCAGCTGCAGCGTTCCGACGCTCGAGCGCGGCACGAGCTGCGAGACGGCCGCGACCCCGGTTCCGGTGAGGGCGACGAGGAGCGCGAGGCACGCGACCACGAACGCCGGGGAGGGGCGACGAATGAGTCCGAACACGAGAGATCTCCTTCCGGTGGCGGGAGCCGCAGACCGGCTGGAGTGTGACAGTGGCGGCCGCTAGAAGGGCCCGCGCGGTTCGTAGCTGCCCCTCCGCGCGCCGATCCCGATCATCGTCATGCCGTCCGGGCCCGCGACGGGGACCCGCGTCGTCTCGGGGTCGAAGCGAAGAAACGTGCCGGGGCGGACGGGGATCTCCTCGCCGTCGATCCGGTACCAGCCGGAGCCAGCGACGATGACGTTGACCTCCTCCTGGCCAGACGCCGTCTCGTCGTGCTCGCGGCCGGTCGTGTTCGGCGGGATCTCGAACCAGTTGACCCCGAACGCCTCGGCGCCGAGCTCGCGTCGCACGAAGCGGACGGCCCCGCCGGGGCCGGCACCCTCGATCTCGTCGACGTGGACGATCGAATAGCTCACCGACTACACCTCCTCACATGCGGAAGATTCCGAAGGTCGTCTCGGGGACGGGCGCGTTCGCCGCGGCCGCGAGCCCGAGCGCGAGCACGGTGCGCGTGTCGCGCGGGTCGATGATGCCGTCGTCCCAGAGCCGCGCCGTCGAGTAGTACGGACTGCCCTCCAGGTCGTACGTCGCACGGATCTCGTCAGGATCCGCGTCGCCCACCATCGTTAGCACGGTCGCCGCCTGCTCGCCTCCCATCACCGAGATCCGGGCGTTCGGCCACATCCACAGCTGCCGCGGCTCGTATGCCCGCCCGCACATCGCGTAGTTGCCGGCGCCGAACGAGCCGCCGGTGACGACCGTGAACTTCGGGACGTCAGCGCATGCGACCGCCATGACGAGCTTCGCGCCGTCCCGTGCGATGCCGCCCTCTTCGTACTCCTTGCCGACCATGAAGCCCGTGATGTTCTGGAGGAAGACGAGCGGGATGCGGCGCTTGCACGCGAGCTCGACGAAGTGCGCGCCCTTCTGCGACGACTCCGCGAAGAGGACGCCCTGGTTCGCCAGGATTCCCACCGGGTAGCCCTCGATCCGCGCGAAGCCGCAGACGAGCGTCGTCCCGTACAGCTCCTTGAACTCGTGGAAGCGCGAGCCGTCCACGATCCGAGCGATCACCGCGCGGGCGTCGAGCTCGTGCTTGAAGTCCTCGGGGACGAGCCCGTACAGCTCGTCCGGATCGATTGCGGGCTCCTCGCTCGGGGCGAGCGACCAGGGGGAGGGCGGAGGGGGGTCGAGGTTACGGACGATCTCGCGCGCGATCGCGAGCGCGTGCTCGTCGGACGCGGCGAAGTGGTCGGCGACGCCCGAGCGGCGTGTGTGGACGTCCGCGCCGCCCAGCTCCTCGGCGGTGACGTCCTGCCCGGTGGCGGCCTTCACGAGCGGCGGGCCGCCGATGAAGATCGTTCCGGTCCCGTGGACGATCACTGTCTCGTCCGACATCGCAGGGACGTACGCGCCGCCCGCGGTGCACGAGCCCATCACGACGGCGATCTGGGGAATCCCGAGCGCCGAGAGCCGCGCCTGGTTGAAGAAGATGCGGCCGAAGTGGTCGCGGTCCGGGAAGACCTCGGCCTGCAGCGGGAGGAACGCGCCGCCCGAGTCGACGAGATAGATGCACGGGAGCCGGTTCTGGCGCGCGACCTCTTGGGCGCGGAGGTGCTTCTTGACGGTGAGGGGGTAGTACGAGCCACCCTTCACCGTTGCGTCGTTCGCCACGACGACGCACTGGCGGCCCTCGACGACGCCGACGCCCGTGACGATGCCCGCGGAGGGTGCGTCGCCGTCGTACAGCTCCCAGGCAGCGAGCGCGTTCAGCTCCATGAACGCCGTGCCGGGGTCGACGAGCCGGTCGACGCGCTCGCGGGCCGTGAGCTTCCCGCGGGAGCGATGCCGTTCGACGGCGCGCTCGCCGCCGCCTGCGGCGACCAGTGCCGTGCGTTCACGGAGCTCGTCGACGAGCGCCTGCATCGACGTGCGCCGGCGCTCGAACGTCTCGTCACGGGACACGGTCGACGCGAGCACGCCCATCGGCGGGTGAGCCTACCGCTTGACCCCTTCGGCCATGCTGGGCCAGACTCCAGGCGCTGCCGCCAGCGATCGAGAGGAGCACGCGATGCCCGACCAGGTGAAGTTCGTCCTCGACGAGGGCCGCCTGCCGGAGGCCTGGTACAACATCGCCGCCGACCTCCCGGCCCCGCCTCCGCCGGTGCTCCATCCCGGCACCGGGCAGCCGGTCGGCCCCGACGATCTCGCGCCGCTCTTCCCGATGCAGATCATCCAGCAGGAGGTCTCGACGGATCGACTGATCGCGATCCCGGAGCAGGTTCGCTCGGTCTATCGCCAGTGGCGGCCGACTCCCCTGTATCGCGCGCGCCGCCTCGAGCAGGCGCTCGGGACGCCAGCACGCATCTACTACAAGTACGAGGGCGTCTCCCCGACCGGCTCGCACAAGCCCAACACCGCGGTCGCGCAGGCGTACTACAACAAGGCAGAGGGCGTCACGCGGCTCACCACCGAGACCGGCGCGGGGCAGTGGGGCTCGGCCCTCGCCTTCGCGGGCGCGGTCTTCGGGCTCGAGGTCGACGTGTACATGGTCCGTGTCTCCTACGACCAGAAGCCGTACCGGCGCGCGCTCATCGAGACGTTCGGCGGGCGGGTCGTAGCGAGCCCCTCGGAGGAGACGAACGCGGGCCGCGCGATCCTCGCGGAGCATCCCGACTCGACCGGCTCGCTCGGGATGGCGATCTCCGAGGCAGTCGAGGCGGCTGCGCCGCGCGACGACACGAAGTACTCCCTCGGCTCCGTCCTCAACCACGTCCTCATGCACCAGACCGTGATCGGCGAAGAGGCGCAGATGCAGATGGACGAGGCGGAGGACTACCCGGACGTCGTGATCGGCTGCACGGGCGGCGGCTCGAACTTCTCGGGCCTGTCGTTCCCGTTCATCGGCCGCGCACTCCGGGAGGAGTCGAGGATCCGCGTGATCGCGGTCGAGCCGGCAGCGTGCCCCACTCTCACGAAGGGCACGTACGCGTTCGACTTCGGCGACACGGGGCACCTGACGCCGCTCGTGAAGATGCACACGCTGGGCTCGACGTTCGTCCCGCCTCCGTTCCACGCCGGCGGCCTCCGCTACCACGGCATGGCGCCGCTCGTCAGCCACCTGCACGAGCTCGGCTTGATCGAGGCGCGTGCCTACACGCAGACCGAGGTGTTCGCGGCAGGCGTCGAGTTCGCGCGGCTCGAGGGCATCGTCCCCGCACCGGAGGCGAACCACGCCGTGAAGGCAGCCATGGACGAGGCGATCCGCTGCCGCGACGAAGGTGTCTCGCAGGCGATCCTCTTCAACCTCTGCGGGCACGGGCACTTCGACATGCAGGCGTACATCGACTACGCCGCGGGCAGGCTCGTGGACGAGACGTACTCGGAGGACGAGCTCGCGCTCGCTCTCGCGGGGCTGCCCTCGGTCGCCTAGACGTCGACGACGCCGAAGACACCCGCGAGCAGGAACACGTTCAGCGAGATGATCACCGCCGCGACCAGGATCGCGGCGAGCGTCGTGATGCGGCGGTTGACGAGCGAGCCCATGAGCTCGCGCCGACTGCAGACGAGGATGAGCGGGACGAGGGCGAAGGGGATGCCGAACGACAGCACGACCTGGCTGAGCACGAGTGCGCGGGAAGGGTCGACCCCGATCGCGACGATGATGAGCGCGGGGGTCATGGTGACGATGCGCCGGACGAAGATCGGGATCCGGCGCCCGATGAAGCCCTGCATGACGACCTGACCGGCCAGCGTCCCGACACTCGACGAGGAGAGTCCCGACGCGAGCAGGGCGATGCCGAACAGGAGGTCGGCATGCGACCCGAGGTAGGTGCCGAGCGCGTCGGACACCTGGGAGAGATCGTCCCCGACGTCGACCAGGCCGCGCGTGTGGAAGGTCGAGGCGGCGATGATGAGCATGCACATGTTGATCACTCCGGCGATGCTCATGGCGACGATCACGTCGACGAGCTCGAAGTGGAAGATGCGACGCTTTTCCTCCTCGTTCACGCCCACGATGCGGTGCTGCGTGAGTGCCGAGTGGAGGTAGATGACGTGCGGCATCACCGTCGCGCCGATGATCCCGACCGCGAGGAGCACGCTCTCCGTGCCGTCGAAGCCCGGGACGAAGCCGCTCGCGATGCCCGAGCCCGACGGGTTCGCCATGAAGACCTGTAGCGCGAAGGCGCCGACGATGACGCCGATGAGGCCAGCGATCACGGCCTCCAGCCGCCGGAAGCCGCGGGTCTGGAGCGCGAGGATCGCAAACGCCGCGGCTCCCGTGAGGAGGGCGGCCGGGAAGAGCGGGATGTCGAAGAGGAGCTGGAGGCCGATCGCCGCACCCACGAACTCGGCGATGTCTGTCGCCATCGCGACGATCTCCGCCTGGATCCAGAGGAAGATGTTCGTGCGGCGCGAGAAGCGGTCGCGGCAGACCTCCGGGAGGTTCTTGCGCGTCGCGATCCCGAGCTTCGCGCTCATGGACTGGACGAGCATCGCCATGAGATTGGCGGCGAGGACGACCCACAGCAGGAGGTAGCCGAACTTCGCCCCCGCGGCCATGTTCGTCGCGAAGTTCCCCGGGTCGACGTAGGCGACGGCCGCGATGAAGGCGGGGCCGAGGAACGGCCACAGGCCGCGCAGTCCACGACTCCGACCCGCGAGCGACTCCTGCGCGGCGGCGAGCACCCGCGCCTCGCCCGGGAGGACGTTGTCGAGCGGATGCTCTGGTGCGGAGCGGTCGTGTCCGAGCTGCGGGCGCTCGCGGAGGTCCGTCACGCGGCCCCCATGGCGTCTTCCGCGCCTCCTGCTCCGGAAATTAGGCTGGCCTAACTTGCATTCAGCTGTAACCTAACACGCGTGCCGAGCGCGTCCGCCGATCTCAGCGTCGCCGTGCAGGACTACCTGAAGGCGATCTACGCCCTCGAGTCGGCGGGCGAGCGGGTCACGACGTCCGCGCTCGCGCGGCGGATGGGCGTCAGCGCCCCGTCCGCGTCGGCGATGACGAAGCGCCTCGACGAGCTCGGGCTCGTGCAGCGACTCCCGTACCGGGGCGTGGCGCTCTCGGAGGACGGGCGGCGAAAGGCTCTCGAGGTGCTCCGGCACCACCGCCTGCTCGAGCGCTATCTCGTCGATCGGCTCGGCCTGTCCCTCGACGAGGTGCACGCCGAGGCCGAGCTGCTCGAGCACGCGCTCTCGGAGGAGCTCGAGGCGCGGATCGACGAGGAGCTCGGGTACCCGACCCACGACCCGCACGGCGACCCGATCCCCGATCGCGCGCTCCGGCTCGTGCATCCGGACGACCGGACGCTCCTCGAGCTCGAGCCGGGCTCACGCGTCGCCGTTGCGCGCGTTCCGGACGGCGATTCGGCGCTCCTGCGCTACCTGGGCGAGCTCGGCCTGCTCCCGGGCTCGACCCTCGAGCTCGTCGCCTACGCGCCGTTCGGCGGCCCGGTCACCGTGCGCACCGAGCATGGCGAGCACGCGATCTCGCGCGACCTCGCCGAGCGCATCGCCGCGGCCTAGGGCGTCAGGTCGACGGGCTCGTCGGAGCCCGCGCCGCGCGCGAGGCGCGCCTGCAAGACGGAGCCGTACGTGATGACGAACGCCAACAGGCCGATCGCCAGTGCCGCAACTGGCCAGATCACTCCGTCCGCATCGGCCGGCGCGCGGCCGGCCGACATCCCTGCATCGAGGAGTGAGCGGACGCCCTACTTCTGGACGAACCCGTGGAGCTCGTACAGGCCCTGGCGCGTGGGCTCCTGGACTGCCGTGTCCGGCCGCGGCAGCTCCGTCGGATCGAACCCCTCCGTCATCTGCTGCATGAACCGCTCGGCCTGCTCGCGCGTCTCCCAGATGTCGACCTGGCGCCAGACGTCGTTGCCGTCGTCGAAGCCTGCGCTGTGCATGATCAGGCCGTCGATCTCCTGGGCAGCGAGCTTCTCGGCGACGAAGTCGTAGTTCTCCGTGGAGCGATCGCCAATCGGGAACTCCGTGATGACGGCGACGGGCATGGGCAGCCTGCTTGTGGGCGGTCGATGGCCGATCCCGTGAGCGGATCGACAGCAGGGGCGACAGGGATCGAACCTGCGACCTCCGGTTTTGGAGACCGGCGCTCTGCCAGCTGAGCTACGCCCCTCGGTTCGCGTGCGGAGTGTAGCCACCTCGCGCCGAGCCTCAGGCGGCACGCGACACGTCTCAAGAAGCTCTTAGCGCCTGCTCAGGCCGGTCTTAGCGGCGGCCGCTTTCCTGGTCGTACCCACCGACCGAAAGGGGCCGACATGTCCCGCAGCAACGGCAGCACCCCGACCAGGATCCTCGTGGTCGCGAACGAGACGGTCGCGAGCGACATCCTGCACGTCGCCGTCCGCGCGCAGGTGCACGACGAGCGCAGCAGCCAGGCGCTCGTCGTCGCGCCCGCGCTCAACTCGCGCCTTCGCTACTGGCTCTCGGACGACGGCGCGGCCCGCCGGGCCGCGGAGAACCGGCTGGAGACGTGCCTCGACCGGCTCGGCGCCGCCGGGCTGGAGGTCGAGGGCGTGGTCGGCGACGCCGACCCCATCCAGGCGATCGACGACGCTCTGCGCGTGTTCCCGGCCCACTGCATCGTCGTCGCGACCCACCCCGAAGGTCGGTCGAACTGGCTCGCCCGCGATCTCGTCGGACGTGCGAGCGCGCGTTTCGCGCTTCCGATGCTGCACATCGTGGTCGACGCGGAGTCCGCACGGGAGACCCTCGCGGAGTCGCCCCGACACGCCGACCGACTCGTGACGGTGGCGGCGTGACGGGACTACGCTTGCACCCGTGCAGCGCCGCCTTCTCGGGCTCCTCTTCGTGGGGCTGGCGCTCGGGCTCGCACTCGTCGCGCTCGCCGCCGCGCTCCACGGAGGTGCCGCGTGGGTCGTCGCCTTCGCCGCGGCGATGCTCGCCGCCTGGATGGGCGATCTCGCCAGACGGGCACTCGTGCGCCGACGGCCCTGAGGAGTCCGCCTGCGCGCGGCGTATTCTCTTGCCGTGGCGGCGACGGACCAGATCCAGACTCTCTGGCAGGAGTACCGGAGGTCGAAGGAGCAGGAGCTCCGCGACCGACTGATCCTCACCTACGCCCCGCTGGTGAAGTTCGTGGCGGGGCGCGTGGGGGCGAGCCTGCCCGCGCACGTGGACGAGCAGGACCTCGTCTCGTACGGGCTCCTCGGCCTCATCGGCGCCATCGAGCGCTTCGACCCGTCGCGCGAGATCAAGTTCGAGACGTTCGCGATGGCCCGGATTCGCGGCGCGATCATCGACGAGCTCCGCTCGCTCGACTGGGTCCCGCGCTCCGTGCGCACGCGGGCGCGTCAAATCGAGCGCGCGATCGCGACGCTCGAGAAGGAGCTCCTCCGCGCGCCGACCGACGAGGAGATCGCGAAGAAGCTCGGAGTCTCCGAGGCGGAGCTCGACGACAGCCTGCTCGAGATCTCGCGTTCCTCCGTCGCGGCGCTGGACGAGCTGTGGTCGCCGTCGGGCAGCGGCGACTCGATCGCGCTGATCGACACGATCGAGGACGAGTCCGGCCCCGACCCGGAGCTCTCGCTCGAGCAGACCGAGGTACGCGAGGCGCTCGCCGAGGCGATCTCCGACCTCCCCGAGCGCGAGAAGCTGGTCGTGACCCTCTACTACTACGAGGAGCTCACCCTTCGCGAGATCGGGGAGGTGCTCGGGGTGACGGAGTCGCGGGTCTCGCAGCTCCACACCAAGGCGATCCTTCGCCTGAAGGCGCACCTCGCGGGCGCCGCGCGCGAGACCGCCGAGACCTAGGCAGCGTTCGGCACGCCAGGCGCCGACTAAGCTTCTCGGCCGGAAAACCAGACGCCTGAGGAGGACCGAATGCCCGAGCCCGCAAAGATCCGCAACGTCGCCGTCGTCGGCCATCGCGGGACGGGAAAGACGTCGCTCGTCGAGGCGCTGCTCTTCCAGACGGGCGGGATCAACCGCCTCGGCACGGTTGCGGCCGGAACGACGGCGTCCGACTTCGACGAGGACGAGCACAAGCGGCAGCTCTCCATCTCGATGACGCTCGAGCACACGACGTGGCAGGAGCGCAAGGTCAACCTCGTCGACGTGCCCGGCGACCCGAGCTTCCAGGGCGAGCTGCGCTGTGCCGCCCGGGTGGTGGAGGGAGCGCTCGTCACGGTGTCCGCGGTCATGGGCGTCGAGGTCGGTACCGCACGCGCGTGGCGTCTCGCCGACGAGCTCGGCCTCGCGCGCGTCGTGTCCGTGAACATGCTCGATCGCGAACGGGCGGATTTCTTCCGGACACTGGAGCAGCTCCGCACGCAGCTCTCGACGAGCTGCGTCGCAGTCCACATCCCGATCGGCTCCGAGCACGAGGTCAGCGGAATCGTCGACGTCCTCCACATGTGCGCGTACGCGAGCCCGGACGGCGCGAAGGAGGGCGAGCCCGGCCCGATCCCGGACGAGATGGCCGGTCTCGCGGCGGAGTACCGAGAGAAGCTCCTCGACGCCGTCGTCGAGACGGACGAAGCGCTGATGGAGCGCTACCTCGACGGCCAGGAGCTCGATGCCGCCGAGGTCGCGTCCGCGCTCAAGGCCGCGGTGACGAGCGGCGACGTGTTCCCCGTGGCGTGCGGGATCGCGACGAAGAACCTCGGAACGCACGCGCTCCTCGATCTCCTCGTCGAGGGCGTACCCTCGCCCGCGAAGAAGGGCTCGCCGATCGACGTCGACGGGGCGGGCGCCGCCGCGTTCGTGTTCAAGACGGTCGCAGACCCCTTCGCAGGACGCATCAACCTCTTCCGGGTCCTCAAGGGCTCCGTCACCGCCGAGTCGACGCTCGTCAACCTGCGCACGAAGAGCAAGGAACGCATGGGGACGCTCCTCGAGGTGCAGGGCAAGGAGCACCATCCGCAGCACGACTTCGGCGAGGGCGACCTCGGGTCCGTCGCGAAGCTCAAGGACGCCGAGACGGGCGACCTGCTCGTCGACAAGGAAGTCGCGATCGAGGTTCCGGACTTCGGCTTCCCCGAGCCGGTGATGAGCTTCGCGATCACGCCGAAGTCGAAGGGTGACGAGGAGAAGGTCGCCTCGGCGATCCGGCGGCTCGCGGAGGAGGATCCCACGCTGCGCCTGCGGCGCGACCAGCAGACGGGGGAGGAGATCCTCTCCGGGATGAGCCAGATGCACGTCGAGGTCGCCCTCGAGCGGGCGAAGCGGCGCTTCGGGGTCGACATCGAGCTGCACCAGCCGCGCGTCCCGTACCGCGAGACGATCCGCCGCGAGGCTCGCGCGCACGGCCGCTACAAGAAGCAGACCGGCGGGCGAGGTCAGTTCGGCGACTGCCACATCATCGTCGCCCCGACCGAGGGCGAGTACGAGTTCGTGGACAAGATCGTCGGGGGTGTCATCCCGCAGGGCTTTCGCCCGGCGGTCAACAAGGGCATCCAGGAGGCGATGCACCACGGCGAGCTCGCGGGCGCGCCGGTGCAGGGCGTACGCGTGGAGCTCGTGGACGGCTCGTACCACACGGTCGACTCGTCGGAGATGGCGTTCAAGATCGCGGGCTCGATGGCATGGAAAGAGGCGTACATGAGCGCCGACCCGGTCCTCCTCGAGCCGATCATGGAGCTCGAGGTGAGCGTCCCGGACGAGGTCGTCGGCACCGTCAACGGCGATCTCAACTCGCGCCGTGGGCGCCTGCAGGGCATGGAGCCGCTCGGCGGCATGACCACGATCAAGGCCGAGGTGCCGATGGCGGAGCTCCTTACCTACTCGCAGTCGCTCACCTCGATGACCGGCGGCCGCGGCGACTACTCGATGCACTTCCTGCGCTACGAGGAGGTGCCGACACACGTCGCGCAGAAGATCATCGACGAGACGAAGCGGGAGCGCGAGGCCGCGAAAGCCTAGGCCGTAGTGGACATGTCGGGTGTCTGACACCGTGTCTGACACCTGGAACGAGCACGTTCGTCCACAGGCTGTGGACAACGCGAAGGTCGCTGCTAGGGTCCGCGCATGCGCGTGACGAAGGCGAGCGTGCGCCGCGTGTGCGCCGTGTGCGACCGGACGCTGCTGCAGGGGGAGTACGCGCTGCGCTTCTCTCCCGACGGCGTCGAGTTCGTCGACGTGTGCCCGCTGTGCCAGGACGTGGCGCTCGACTACGGCTGGGTGCGCGAGGGCGGCCCCGTGTCGCCCGCGCTGTCCTCGACGCGCACGCGCAAGAAGCGCGCACGCTGGTCACAGATCCTCGGCGTGTCGACAGGCGACGCCGATCCCGTCGTCCCCGAGCCCGTCCTCCGGCGTCTCACCGACTCGGAGGCTGCACTCGTCGAGGCGGCCGACCTCTTCAACGCGAGCCTCTTCCGCCGCACCATCGAAGGCGTCGCCCGGGCGCTGGGGTCACCGCTCATCTCGATCGTCCCGCTCTCCGGGGTGAACAGCGAGCTCGTGCTCACGTTCGCCTGGGAGATCACCTGGTACCAGTACCGCGTCCTGCCTGAGGCCGGCCAGCCCATCCGCCTCGCCGATCGCGGAGCGGACATGTCGGAGATCGAGGCCGCGTTCACGGAGTGGAACGCGAACCTCGACGACTCGGGCCGCGTCGTCCCGAGCGTCGCTCGCTAGAGCAGCTCCGTCGAGCGCGCTCGCCGCGTCGTCCGGATCGAACTCGAACGGCCCGGGGCCGCCCGTGTAGGCGATGTGCCCGTCGCGGTCGACGACGTAGATCCGCTCCGGCCACGCAGCGAACGCCTCGCTGACGGCGTCGTCCATTCCGTCGACGAGCACCGGCATCGTCAGGCCGAGGCGCGCCACACCGGCCCGCGCAGCGGAGAAGCGATCCTCGAGCGAGACGTGGTTCGCGATCAGGACGTCCTCCTCCACGTTCGACCCCATCTGCCAGCCGTCCGTCGCGTGCGCCTCGGCGATGTAGACGAAGGCCGTGCGACGCGCGGTCTCGGTAGCTGCGATACAGGGACTCGACGTCGCCCGACCGGCGACGAAACGGCGGTCAGGTGAAGCTGCCGAAGACGAGGACCAGCGGGCGGGAGTCGACGAGCGACCCGAGGGCCACCGGCCGTCCGTCCTCGAGCCGCAGCGCGTCGAGTGCCGGGAGCGCGTCGCCGACGCGGAGCCGGTCCGGCCGCCGGAAGCGCGTCACCGTCGACACGACCGTCTCGCGCTCGTCCCCGGAGAGCGTCTCGACGTACTCGCGGTCAAGCGGGTGGAGGTAGGCATCCGTGGTCATCGAGCTGGATTGTGGCGATAGGCTGATCCGCATGGCGACCACGACACGCATGCACCAGAACTACATCGGCGGCGACTGGGTGGACGCCGCCTCGGGCGAGACGTTCGAGTCGACGAGCCCGGCGAACGGCGAGCCGATCGGAACGTTCCCGCGCTCGGGCGCCGAGGACGTCGATCGCGCAGTCGCGGCCGCGAAGGAGGCATTCGCGGAGTGGCGCCTCGTACCGGCGCCCAAGCGTGGCGAGATCCTCTTCCGCTTCGCGCAGCTCGTCGCGGACGCGAAGGACGAGCTCACCGACCTCATGACGCACGAGATGGGGAAGGTGAAGGCGGAGGCCGGGGGAGACGTGCAGGAAGCGATCGACATGAGCTTCTACATGGCCGGCGAGGGGCGGCGCCTGTTCGGGCAGACGACCCCGTCCGAGCTCCGCAACAAGTTCCAGATGTCGGTGCGCATGCCGATCGGCGTGATCGGCGTCATCACGCCGTGGAACTTCCCGATCGCAATTCCCTCCTGGAAGATCGCGCCGGCGCTCGTCGCCGGCAACACCGTCGTCTTCAAGCCGGCGACGGACACCCCGGCACTCGGCCAGCGCTTCGTCGAGCTGCTCGACGAGGCGGGAGTGCCGAAGGGCGTCGTCAACATCGTCCACGGGGGCGGCGGCGCGGTCGGCGAACGGCTCGTCCGGCACCCGGACGTTCCCGTCATCACGCTCACGGGCTCGCGCGAGACCGGCGTGAAGGTGCTCGAGGCAGCTGCGGAGCGGCTCAAGCACGTCCACCTCGAGCTCGGCGGCAAGAACGCGATCATCGTCATGGACGACGCCGACCTCGAGCTCGCCCTCGAGGGGATCCTCTGGTCGGCGTTCGGCACGTCGGGCCAGCGGTGCACCGCGACGAGCCGCGTGATCGTGCACGAGAGCCTCTACGACGCGCTCGCCGCCAGGCTCGTCGAGCGCGCGGAGGCGCTCCGCCTCGGTCCCGGCTGGGAGGACGACACCGACGTCGGTCCCGTGATCAACAGCGCCGCGCTCGAGAAGATCCACGGCTACACGCAGGTGGGTCGTGACGACGGCGCGACGCTCCTCACGGGCGGCGAGATCGCAGACGACGGCGACCTGGCGAAGGGCTTTTACTACCGGCCGACGATCTTCGGCGACGTCGAGCCCGACATGCGCATCGCCCAGGAGGAGATCTTCGGCCCGACCCTGTCGCTCATCCGTTTCCGGGACGAGGCCGACGCGATCCGCATCTCGAACGGCATCCGCTACGGGCTCTCGTCGTCGATCTTCACTCGGGACGTCAACCGCGCCTTCCGCGCCATGCGCGACCTCGAGGCGGGGATCACCTACGTGAACGCGGGAACGATCGGGGCCGAAGTGCATCTCCCGTTCGGTGGAACCAAGGAGACGGGGAACGGTCACCGCGAGGCGGGACAGGCGGCGCTCGACGTCTTCACCGAGTGGAAGTCGGTGTACGTCGACTACTCGGGCACCCTCCAGCGCGCTCAGATCGACAACGAGTGACCGAGAAGGTCGATCTCGCGGGCGTCCTGGCGACGTTCGACGAGGCCTTCGCGCCGCGGATCGTCGGGTACTACAACGACTCGAAGCTCATGGTCGCGAAGGTGAAGGGCGAGTTCGTGTGGCACGCGCATCCCGAGACCGACGACCTGTTTCTCGTGCTCTCGGGGCGCTTGACGATCGAGCTCCGCGACCGCAACGTCGAGCTCGGGCCGGGCGAGCTGTTCGTCGTCCCACGCGGCATCGAGCACCGTCCGCGCTCCGATGAGGGCGCCGAGATCCTCCTCGTCGAGCCGAAGGGGACGCCGAACACGGGCGACTCGACCGAGCGCGAGCCCGCGCCCGAGACCGAGGTTTGAGGACGGAGGAGGGCTGGAGCCCTCCTCCGTCACTCGTTCGCTACGGAACCGTCGAGAAGAACGCGTCCGTCGGGCCCGTCAGGACGGGCGGCGTACCGGACTGAATAAGAACGGCTCGAACGTCGTGCCGTTCGTCGTCATGCCCATGTAGTCGCCGAGGAACTGGCCGTCGCGCCTCAGGCGCCGCGCTCATGTCGAAGGACTGCGGCGTGACCCGCGTTTCCGTCGACCAGCTACTGGCGCTCGCGCAGCCGGCCGAGCACCGCGTGAGCCACATGTCCGTGGAAGCGATCCCGCCGGGCTCGTTGTTCCGGAAGTCGTAGTAGCTGACTCCCAGCGTGCCCGCCGAGTTGACGGCGATGGTCGGGATGAACGCATCGACACCCGGGGTCGCCGGGGTGTGGCTGATCACGATCGGCGTCGACCAGGTCGCGCCGTCGTCGGTCGACTGCGAGAAGAAGATGTGACCGCGGTTCGGCTCGCTCGCGGTCGCGTCCTCCCACACCATGTACGCATTCGAGCCGCTCGTCGCGAAGTCGACGAGGCCGCCGCTCCGGATGAGTGCACCCGTGTCGGGGTTGTGCGCTCCGCCGTACGTGCAGCTGAGCGGCGACACGATGACGGGCTTCTTCGCCCACGTCGCCCCCTTGTCGGGCGAGCGCAGCACCGACACGCTCGCGCACGCGCCGCCCTTCCAGGGCGCGTTGCCGTAGGTGACGAGGCCGTCGAGGAGGTTCGTCCCGCTACCCACGCGGATGATGCTCCCGATCGAGCCGGAGAACGACGAGTCCACGAAGATCTGCTGCGGGGCTTCCCAGCTCGCTCCGCCGTTCGTCGAGCGTGCGAAGAACGTCTGCGACTTGTACGACCTCGCGTGTGAACAGACCCTGGTCGGACGCGTGCGTACTTCCGCCCGGCCCGACGATGCGGTCCCAGGCGGCGTACACGTAGTTCGAGTTGCCAGGATCGGCCGTGATCGACTCCTTGTCGAGGCCGTTGGTCGTGTCCTCCGTCAGCACCGTCGGCGCGCTCCAGTGCTCGCCGAGATCGGTCGACTTCGACACGAGGATCGCGTTGTGATTCGGATCCGGATTGCCGAAGAAGCTCAGCGAGATCGCGTAGAGGTCGCCGGTCGGGCCGAACGACACCCAAGGGTCGGAGGCGCGCAGGTACTCGCCGCCGGAGCAGGCGGTGATTCCCGGAACGACGACGCGATGCCAGCTCGCGCCGTTGTCGTGGCTGACGCTCGCGACGAGCCCGCGTGCGCCACCGTCGTCCCAGCGATCCTGCTGGTACTCCCCGACGATGGTCGACCCGTAGCGCGCCGAGCGGGGCTCGATCTCCGAGTCCGGGTAGAGCGTGCTGCCCGCCGCGATCTGCTCGGCAGCCTGGTCCTGGTTGCCGCACGGTTGGATCCCGGTCGGCGAGAACGGGCTCGGTCCCGGTGAGGCGACAACAGTCGGTGCCGCGCCAGCGACGGTTACGAGAACGAGTGCGGCGACGAACGCCGCGCCCACGATGGATCGCTTCATGCGATTCCCCCTCCTTTGCGTTGGCCCCTGTATAGCGCCTTGGGGCAGTATGCGTCGCTCCGTGGCCAATGTGAAGCTCGTCTGGTTCGTGCCCCACGACGCTCTCGACGAAACCCGGGAGGCGGTGTTCGCCGCGGGAGGAGGGCGCATCGGAGCGTACGAGCGGTGTTCCTGGTACACGGCCGGCACCGGCACGTTCCTCGGAGGCGAGGGGACGGCTCCTGCCCTCGGCGTGGCCGGCAACGAGGAGAACGTCCCGGAGCTCCGGGTGGAGACTGTCGTTCCCGAGGGCCGCATCAGAGACGCGGTTGTAGCCCTCCGTCTCGCACATCCATACGAGGAGCCCGCGTACGACGTCTACCCGCTTGTCGACGCATGAAGGCGAGACTCTTCACCGACGGCGGCTCGCGAGGCAACCCCGGTCCTGCCGCCTACGCCTTTGTCCTCGAGGCGGAGGACGGGACGGTGCTCGACGCGCGCGGCGAGGCCATCGGCGTCGCGACGAACAACGTCGCGGAGTACGCGGCGCTCGTCGCGGGGCTCGCTCGCGCCAGCGAGCTGCACGTCAGCGAGCTCGAGGTCGTCTCGGACTCGGAGCTCCTCGTCAAGCAGATGCGCGGCGAGTACCGCGTGAAGAACCGCGGTCTCCAGCCGCTCTTCCTCGAGGCCTCGGGCCTGGCGCGGGGGATCCCACGCGTCACGTACACCGCGGTCCGCCGGGAGCACAACGAGCTCGCCGACAGCCTCGTGAACGAGGCGCTCGACGCCGCCGGTGCGTCGTGACTGAAGACGCGTCTGACAGACTTTCCGCGATGGCCGCCGGCCACGTCATCCGGATCGAGTACTGCGTTCCCTGAAGCGCGCTCCCGAACGCCGCCGGTCTGGCGGCGAGGATCCTCGAGGAGTGGGCGAGCGTGCTCGACAGGGTCGAGGTCGTCCCGGGCGACGGCGGCATCTTCGACGTCCACCTCGACGGCGAGCTCGTCTTCACGAAGTCGATGCTGGGCCGCTATCCCGACCCCGACGACGTCGTCCCGCTGCTCGCCGAGAAGCTCGGCTCCTGACCGCGGCTATACTGCGCTCCCTCGCGGATGTAGCTCAGTTGGCTAGAGCGTCTGCTTGCCATGCAGAAGGTCGAGGGTTCGAGTCCCTTCATCCGCTTCGACAAAGCCCCGCTCATGCGGGGTTTTTGTTGCCTGTGCAGTAGCCAGCACACGCTCTCCTCACCGGAACCGAGCCGAAGGCAAGTTGGATCGGAATCGCTCTCGCGCTCTCGAGCATCATTGCCATGCCGCTCTTCGGGCACGCAAAGAGGCGCATCGGGATGAAGCTAACGTCCGCCGCGACCACCGGTGAGGGAATTCAGAACATCCTCTGCGCATATCTATCCGTCGCGATTCTCGTTGGATTCGCCGCAAACGCGCTCTTCGGCTTCTGGTGGGCTGACCCGATCGTCGCCCTCGGCGTCGCCTTCGTCGCCATCCAGGCGGGCGCGCGGACGTGGCGTGGCGAAGCTTGCACCGATAGCTGTTAGGAGAACACCTCCCGTCAGCCACTCCACCGCCGCGAAGCTCGTCATGCGCGGCCTCGCCCAATCGATTTGGCGATGCACCCGGTTGCCACTGACAGGAGTCGGCTGAGCCTCGGTCAGGTTTGCGCAGCACAAGTAGCCTCACGCTGTGGTTCAGAGGCGCAGAGTGGTGGTCACCGGAATGGGCATGGTGAGTCCCCTTGGAAACACCGTCGAGGAGTCGTGGCAAGCACTGATCGAAGGTGAGACGGGGGCGGGGCCGATCACCCGCTTCGACGCGAGTGACTTTCCGGTGCGCTTCGCCTGCGAAGTAAAGGATCTGGACGTGGCCGAGTATGTGGACTCCAAGGCCTCGCGGCGGATGGATCGATGCACGCATCTCGCGCTCTCAGCTGCGCGCCAGGCCGAGGCCGATTCAGCCCTGGATGTGCAGGCGGTCGCTGATCGCACCGGTGTTGCGGTGGGCACGGCGATGGGCGGAGTCGGAGCGTTCGAAGAGGCCGTCGAGCAACTGTACGAGCGCGGCCCGGGGCGGCTCAGTCCCTTCCGGATCGTGCAAATCCTTCCGAACCTCCCGGCCGGCTGGGTCTCGATCGAGCTAGGCGCACGCGGGCCGCTGCTGACCGAGTCGACCGCGTGTGCGGCTTCGACGATGGCGATCGGCGACGGACTGGACGCGATCCGGCTCGGCCGTGCGGACGTGATGTTCTGCGGCGGCACCGAGGCGCCCGTGATCAAGCTCGGGGTCGCGGGCTTCGCCGCGATGCGGGCCGTTTCGCAGCGCAACGACGACCCGGAACACGCCTCGCGACCCTTCGACCGCGACCGCGACGGCTTCGTGATCGCAGAAGCGGCGGCGATCGTGGTGCTCGAAGAGCTCGAGCACGCGAAAGCGCGCGGCGCGAAGATCTACGCCGAGCTGCTCGGCTACGGGGTCTCGTCCGACGCAGGGCACGTCTCCAACCCGGATCCGACCGGAGAGAACCCGGCGCGCGCTCTTCGGATGGCGTTCGCCGACGCAGGCATCGAGGCCGACCACGTCGGCTACGTCAACGCGCACGGAACCTCGACGCCTGCGGGGGACGCCGCCGAAACGAGCGTGCTGAAGATCGCGCTCGGCGCCGACAAGGCCTACCGAACCCCCGTGTCGTCCACCAAAGGTGCGACTGGACACTCGCTCGGGGCGGCAGGTGCGGTCGAAGCGATATTCACGATCCTGGCTCTCGACCGGGGTGTCTTGCCACCGACGATCAACCTGACTACACCCGACCCCGACTGTGATCTGGACTATGTCTCGAACGGGGCGCGCCGCGAACAGGTCGAGATCGGCGTTTCCAACTCTTTTGGATTCGGCGGCCACAACAGCTGCATCGTTCTCCGCCGCTGGACCGCCTAGCAGTCGGCCCACACGCGCGGGCGCCCGAGGGCCGAGGAAGGACGATGACCAGGATGGCCATCAGGCTTGCCCATGTCGCAAAGAGGATGTTCTTCCATTTGAGCTCGTGCGCGAGCCACCACCATCCGTCGCCGACGCGCAAGTTTCAGCTGTAGTCCGCATCTCCGTTCTTAGGGGGAAGGCCCGATGGTGGACGGCGGCCTGCTGCACGGCTTGTCGTCGTCCACTATCGGCACCCTGCCCCCGAAGACGCGTTCTCCTGCTCGCCGGCTAACAGCGCAGTGGGAGGGAAGCTCACAAGGAGCGACCTTCCCGGGAGTCAGCTCCTTGTGCGCAAGAGAGATCCACGTCTGACCCGCAGCTACGGTTGCGGCGGTGCGCGACTCGGTGACACGGGCGGACTCGGCGGGAGTTGGCTGCGTCGGTGCGTACGGCTGGCCGGTGAAGCCCTTCCACCGCGCGCACCCGATTCGCGGTGGGTTCGGCGACCCCCGGACAGTCTTCACGGAGCGACGCTCGGAAGAGACCGCGCTCGAGGGCGACGGCACCTTCTCCTTCCATCAGGGGCTCGACATCTCCGCCCCGGACGGGTCTCCCGTCTTCTCCGTCTCCTCGGGCACCGTGGTGCGCGCTCGCGGCGGTCGCGTAACAGTCGATTGCGGCAACGGGCGCGCGTTCCAGTACTGGCACATCGAGCCTGCCGCACGGGTCGGCCAGCGCGCGGTCGCTGGGCGGACGCTGCTCGGCCACGTGCTGGAAAAGCGCGAGCACGTACACCTGACGCACCTTGAGCGCGGCCGGGCAGTTAACCCGCTGGCTCCGGGGCGGCTTACGCCGTACCGAGACGCCACGCGGCCTCGGGTGCTCGCGATCACGATCGTGCGTGGCGTTTTCGTCGCCGAGGCGATCGACATGCCGTCTCTGCCCGTCCCCGGCCGCTGGCACGGGTTCCCGGTGACGCCCGCGCTCGTGACGTGGCACATGGAGTCGGCGAGCGGTGACGTCGTCGCGGGTCCACGAGTCGCCCGCGACGTTCGCCGGACCGTCCCGAAGAACGATCGGTTCTGGGCCACGTTCGCCCGCGGCACGTACCAGAATTGGCCGGTCTTCCACGGCAGCAAGGAACAGGGCTTGAGGGGTCGCTACCTCTTCCGACTCGCTGGGGCGCGGCGTGCAGCCGGGGACGTGCTCGTGGTGACTGCCTCGGATATCGCAGGGAACCACGGCGTGCGCCGCCTCGAGCTCGACGCTCTCTAGCGCGCGAGCGTCTCTTGAGAAGATCGCTGTAGCCTCTCGACGGACGTTGCTGGGGCGGTGCCGAAGCGCATGGTCGGTGACTTGCCTATGCGGTCGTGGACGACGCTCTCTCCCGACTTCGCTCGGTGCGCTGCTCGTACGACCTTACGGCGGCGTGAGCTCCGTCGCCCGGCGACCGACGTTCGCGCAATTCGTGTCGTTGTTGTCGAGGCTTGTACCGAACCAGGCGATGTACGTCATCTCGTCGATCAGGACGTCGGACGCGGGGAGTCCGGACGCCTTGAACCCGAGGTTGTACGGATCGTCGCCGTGGTCGAGGTACATCCCTTCGGTGAGGAAGCGAGCTTGGCCGTGTCCGCACACGCGGAGGATCTGCACGGGGATGTTCACGGCCCTGAGGACGTTCCGGAGCAACCCGGTCGTGCCGTGGCAGCCGGCTGTCCAGTGCGCGAACGTCGAGGCCCCGGGATACGTCGAGGTTGTGCCCGAGATCACGCGTGTGATCGGTGGCAGACCCCGGTACTGCCAGTGCTGCTCCATCGTCTCGTAGTCGGCCGTCCCGTAGAAGTGAGTCAGGTTGTCGCGCGCCCAGTCGAGAACGAGGGCGATGGTCGCCGAGCGCGTCGATCCGACGAGGCCTCCGCTCCGCAGAAACGCAAGGGTGGATCTCGGCGGCGCTATGAGCGAGCCACCGAGGTTGTCCTTTCGCTTGACGTAGAGCGGGTGCTCGGCGGAGCCGGCGCACACGTTGAACGTGCCGTCTTGTCGCCGCGAGAGGAACGACGTGCTGTCGAAGAGGATCTGCAGCTGCTCATCGGTGTAACCGGTGACCGTCCACGGCACGTGGTTTCCGATCTCGACGGCGAGGCAGAGTCCGATCCAGCGCAGATACAGCTCGCGCGCATACGGTCCGGCCACGGCGGTCCAAGGGCTGCCGCCGGGGTCGGTCGTGTCGTTTTCGTTGACCGGTGGGTAGGCGAGGGGTTCGTTCAGGTTCGTGAAAGGTGTCTGCTGTTCATACAGCCAACGCCAGGCGTCCTCGAACGCGTCCACGAGCTCCTGCTGTTCCTGCGACGACCACGCCGGCCAAGCGCGCTTCGCGGTGTCTGGAACGTCGTAGGCGCTCGACTGGAAGACGAACTGCCACTTGATGTTCGCCGCGACGTTGGGATAAAGGTCGAGCCAGCAGCCCAGTGACGGCGGTTGGCCGCGCCGCGCGCGCCACCAGTTGAGGAGGTTGCAGCGGGCCCGAGTCACGAAGCCGACGAAGTACTGGAAAGAGCGTCGTATCGTGCCCATCCGACCTCACTCGTAGCGCCCGGCCGCCGATAGTTGCTGTGGTTGACGCACTACGCAGGTGTGATGTTTTGGTTGACGCTGAAGATGTTGTCCGGGTCGTAGTGTCTCTTGATCTTGGCGAGCCGGCCATAGTTCGAGCCGTACATGGCGCGAACCCGGTCGCCGGTCTCTTGCATGTTGAAGTTGACGTAGCCGGTTCCGAGCGTCGTCGGGCGAACCGCGTCCGAGTAGCTGATCGCCCAGTCGCTGATCTTCTCCGCGTTCGCCGGGTCGCTGTCGACGCCTGCGATCACCTGCGCCCAGACCGCGTCGCGATACGCCCAGGCCGTTTCGTCTCCACCAACGTCCGCCGGAGCACCATCGATGGGGTACATGTGCATCAACGACTTCCAGCTCGGAAGCTTCTCTCCGAAAGCAACGTGATGCTGGATCGCCTCGTCGGAGATCTCCCGCACGAACTCGCCGCGCCAATACCACTGGTCCCCGGGCGGAAAGATGCCGTCGAACGCGGAGTTCCAGCCGGGAAACGGCAACGGCGAGATGCCATCGAGAAGCGGCTTCCCGAATGACCGGGCCTCCCGAAGCGCCTGCGAGTCGTCTTCGCCGGCGTAGGTCCAGGCAATCCCGCAGACTGTGCGCAGGTGCAGCTCCTCCGGGAACGGTGGGCCGGGTGGGACGCCGAGGAAGGCGAAGAAACCGCTGAGTTCGCGCGGCTGGGCCGGCATGAACTCGCGGTACCAGCGCAGCACCTCGGCCGCGTCAGCGAGGTCATACAAGACCGGCCCAGCGTGGACGGCACTCGGCAGCGGCCGCGCCCGAAACGCGAAGGAGGTGACCACGCCGAAGTTGCCACCACCGCCGCGGATTGCCCAGAAGAGGTCCGGCTCGCGCCCGGCGTCTGTCTCGACCACCGAGCCGTCGGCCAGGACGACGGTCGCCGAGACAAGATTGTCGATCGTCAGCCCGAAGCCGCGAGTGAGATGTCCTACGCCGCCACCAAGAGTGAGGCCGCCGATCCCAGTCGTCGAGATCACACCGGCTGGAACTACGAGCCCGTGTGCCGCGGTTGCTGCATCGACCTCGGCCAGCTTGGCTCCGCCCTGGACTCGCACCGTGGATGCTTCAGGATTGACACTGACGGTGTTCATCGGCGAGAGATCGAGCACGAGCCCTTGATCGACGCTCCCGAGCCCTCCGCCGTTGTGCCCGCCGGATCGAATCGCGAGCCGCAGCTCGCGCTCCTGCGCGAACCTGATCGCGGCCGCGACATCCTGCTCGTCGAGGCAGTACACAACCGCAGCGGGATGCTTGTCGATCATCGCGTTGTAGAGAGCGCGCGCCTCGTCGTAGCCGGGGCTCCCCTCCTCGACGACCCGTCCGCGCACCACACCAGAGAGCCCATCAACCCTGCTACTTGCCATCTCCGAGCCTCCCTCAGTCTCAACGCCTACCGAGCGAAGTAACTATCCCACACGCGCGGTGGACCCCCGCGACCAGACTCCGACCCGACGAATGCGTACACGGGGTGGGTGGTGCCGGTGTCCTGGTGTGCGCGTGCATGCGCCGTGCCTGATCCAGGCAGCCTCACTTCACCGCGAAGAACCCGAACATGGTCGACTCGTGAGGGGTGCAGTAGTACTTCCACTTCCCCTTGGTGAGCGCGACCAGCACCCTCTTCGTACCGACGAACGGCACGCTGGTCAGGGCCTTCCCCCCACCCGTCCCGCGCTGGAGCGTGAAGTTGTGGATTGAGGCCTTGTCGCTGATGACGAACAAGTACTTGCCGGCCTTGAGGGTTTTCACCTTGGTGCCCTTGTTGTTCAGGGTGATCGTGAATCCAGGGCCGACGGTGCCTTGCAGTGTTGGGGTCGCCGAGCTCTGACCGAACGCTGCGTTCGCCGCGGCGACAGAGAGGACGACGACTGTCGTAACGAGAGCTATCGACGCTCGAAGCATGATTCTCCTTCCGTTGAGAACGTATGCATGACTACTGCGGCCCAGACGTGCCCGGATTGCCGAGCGAGGTTACGTTCGCCCAGCTGGAGGAGTAGCGGTCGCTCAGGCACGCCGCCCGGAGTAGACACCATCTCACCTGACTGATTCCTTAGTGCCGCCGCTCGCCATTTGCGTCGGCAGACATGCTCGTGACATGGACGGACCGATCGTCCCGACTCGCCGGCAACGTTGGCGGCGCCGATTCTCGTCGCTCCCCGTGGTCGGCGTTCTTGCCTCACTCGCTCTCGCGACCATAGTCATACGGGCGATCCGGAGCGACAGGCCGCCGCCATCTCCTGCGCTAAGCGCGACGAGTAGGCCATCTCGCCCGAGTCGGCGCAGGCGGTTCGCATCTATGCCCGGGTAGGGCGGCGCCCGCATGATTCGAGAGTTCGCGGGCTGAGCTAGCAGGGAACTTCGTGTAGTAGGTACGCGTCGACTGCGTCTGCCTTGCCCTTCATGCGAAGGCCCTCCCACTCCTCGACGACAGCACCCTCGGGCAGCTGCTTGTACGTCTCGGGCCCGACCAGAACTCCGCCGACCGGAGCCAGGTTCTCCAGGCGTGCGGCCGTGTTGACGGCGTCGCCGACAGATGGGTAGGCGACATGGCCGTCGCTCCCGATCTCGCGCACTACCACGCCGCCGCTGTTGACTCCGATACGCATGGCCGGCCATTCGGGGTGCCTCTGCGCGAGGTCACCGACCGTTCGCTGGAGGGCCAATGCGGCGCACGAGGCTCGGTGTGCGTGGTCGGGCTGGTCCCCGCGGCCGTTGAACGTGGCCATGATGCCATCGCCGATGAACTTCTCCACCTCGCCTCCGAAGTCACGCGTGAGTAACGGTGCGGCGACGCCCCAGTACGCGCCGAGTACCGCCGCGACCTCCGACGGGGACGAGCGCTCGGCGTATCCGGTGAACCCGACCAGATCCGCGAAGAGCACGCTCATGTCCTGGTGGCGCTCACGCGTCGTCGGGAGGTACAGGCGGCGGAAGCGCTCGTCGCGCCATTCCCGGCGGGCAGCGAGACCAACGAGCAGATAGGCCGTGACGATGAGGCCGTGCCACTCCCACCAGCTCGCGTGCCACTTGCGCTCGCCCGTGAGCGCGACGCCGATCATCGCCTCCGACAGAAGGACGAAGCAGGCGACGACCGCAGCCGGGAGCAGGTTGCGCCGAAGCCGAAACAGGCTCCAGTAGCGCAGAGCGCTCACGGCGTACATAAGGGTCCCGAGGATCGCGAGGGCAGTGAGCAACCGACTAGTGGCCGCCTCGCTGTTCGGTCCGCCCAGCGGTGGCAGGCTCGCGACCGTCCATACGAACCACACGGCCATCGACGCCAGCACCCCGAAGCGGAGGAGCGTCCGCCGGCGGATGAGTGAAGCGGCGATTCCCGGACGCAAATCGACGAAGGCCGAGCCGAGTGCGAAGACCGCGCTCACGAGGAGGCCGATCGGGATCGCTACCTGGAACCCGGCATGCTCCTCCGCGAAGAGGATCGTCGGAGTGCCGATCGCGTGCAGCCATAGAAAACCGCCGGTAGCCATGAACGCGAGCGAGAGCAGGAGGACGCGTGCGTCGCCGCGCCTGTTCGCCGCCTCACCCGCCGCGTAGCCGAGAACGAACGCGACGGCGCCCACGAGACCGAAGACCACGAAGTGGGCGGGGTAGTTCTCGATGTGCGGATCGATCCGCTCGCGAAGCAGAAGCGACACCAGGCCTACGAGGGGGAGCGCCGCCGCCGCGAGCACCGTGACCGCGACCGCGCCCCGACGAGCCCGCCCTTGCAGGGGCGCCTGCTGCCCGCGAGTCCGCGGGCGTCGTTGATCGGCTGCTATCGCCACGGTCAAGGTTCAACGTGGTAGGGGTGCCCTCGCATTCCGCGGCGCCACGTTGCCTACGAGCCTGACGCGGTCTCGAGGCAATCATCATTGCGAGTTGATCCTCCTCAGGGCAAGTCCGGTTGTTCCGCTCGCGAGTCCGTGCCCCGCCGGCCGTGGCTGGTTCTGGTGATGATGCGTGATTTCCGTTCGACGAATTCGGGGGGTGGTGATACCGCGCTTGCTCCTCATCGCGATTACGAGGATGCGCACGGCCGCGCCGATGAGAAGTGCCGCAGAGGCGTACATCCCAGTCACGTGATTCCCCCCTAACCCGAACGCAATGAAAAGCAGCCCGTTTGACAAGCACGTAAAGAGGCAGCTTCAGCGTCGCCACGGGGCGCAGCTAAGAAGATCGAGGCTCAGCCCGCGAACAGACGACACATGATGACGCTCGGCTAGAACGCCTGGGCTTCTTGCAGGCCGTTACCGCCGCAACTGGCACAGGGGGTGCCGAGATTGTGAAGGTCGGCGTCGATGCAGGAAGGGTCGAAGTCCCTGGGCATGAGCACGATCGGAAGGCTCTCGAGATCTGCGGGCACCGGCCATGCGTCCTGCTGGGAGGGAGCCAGCTTCTCCCCAAGGAGGCTCTGCAACTCCGAGGCGATGACGCTGTCGATGCGCTCGGCGAGGACATCGTCTACTCGCTGCCGGATCTCGGTGTCGAGCTCCGGAGGGAGACGCTGCCCATCGACCTTGGACACGATGAAGGCGGTGAGGGTGAGACCCTGCGCGTGCGCCTCGGCCTTCCAGCGTTCCTTCATCTCGGGAGGCACGCGCAGGGCGACGCGGGAGTGGTTCACCATGTCACCACTCAGCGTACGCCTTCCGTACGCCTTGCTGTACGCCGGAGCAGTGCATGGGTCTACAGAGATCACTCGTGCGTCAGACCTTCGGTCCTCACTAGGGACATCGGGTGTCAGCTTGAGCCGTGGGAAGAACTCCTTGCAGCTCGATGAGCCGCTGATCACACTGCGTAGTCAACGGACAGGATCCGAGCGAGAGTAGGTCATCCGACCTCCTTCGGCACCGACCCGATTGGGCGCTGAGAGATATGCGAGCGCTAGACCTCTGGCCGCGTTGGGTTTCTAGCTAGGTTCCGGTGTCGGTTGCCGTCCGTTACTGACGCTCGATCGCCCACTCGTTCGGGACAGGCGAGCGAATGGCGGCTCGAGTCGCCTCGTGCCGGTTCGCGCCCTGTCCTTGCCATGCAGAAGGTCGAGGCTTCGAGTCCATCCGCTTCGACAAAGCCCCGCTACGAACCGCTTTCGTGTCCGGGTTGCCACTGCCGAACGCGAAGCCGATGCCGTCGGCGAACGCCTACGCCGGCTTGGACGTCCAGGTGTGGTCCGACGAGCCAAGGCCGAGGATCTTCCAGTTGCGCGCCGCCTTGGCGCCCTTGCCCTGCGAGAAGTCCTTCATTGCTCGTCCGTTTCTGTCGCGGTCTGTGGTCGCGCGGAGATCGCGGTCGCTTCTGCGAGCTCGACGTGGAACAGGAGCAGCAGCGCTTCGTCGTGCGAGAGCGGCATCCCGTGGGCCTCCCAGGCGTGACGCAGAACCTCCGTGGCGAGTCCGACGTCGTCGGCGGCCCGGGCGATGAATCCGCAGTCGCAGGTAAGCGTCTTGTCCACGATCTCCTCGCAACCGAGGCTAGGAATGGGCGCCTAGAACACGGCAAGATCACGCCTAGACCGTGGCTACGTCATTGCGGCGCGATCGATTCTGGACGCCGCCTTCGACCTTCTCCGACGCCGTCACGACCTTGTGGCGACGCTGTCCTTACCGTACCCAGAGCTGGTCGATCAGCAGGCCGTTCGCGTCCGGGCTGAACTGGTAGTTGCCGACCCGCTTCGAGAGAAAGTTCACGTCCTTCGTCGCAATGAGCGGCACCCATGGAGCGGCGTCGGTGACCTCGCGGTCGACCCGCTGCCAGAGCGCGCGGGCTCCGACCGGATCGCTCGCCTGCTCCGCCTGCGCCTTGCGCATCTGACGGTCGATGCTCGGGTTGCAGAACTCGCTCACGTTGTTGTTGCAGCTGAAGAGGTCGACCAGGAAATTCGCCGGGGACGGGTCGCCTCCCCCGCTCCACCCGTAGAAGCCGATCTGCGCCCGGTTCCGCGAGTCCTCGACCCTACCCCAGTATGCGTCGCCGCGAACCGGTTTCAGAGTCACGCGGTAGCCGAGCGAGTGCAGCACCTTCACGGCCACCCGGTTGAAGCCCTTCGCCTGGTTCCATGCCCAGACGGTGACCCTCATGCCGCGAGTCCCCGAACGTTCGACGAGCGCCCTTGCCGCCGCCAGGTCGGGCGCCGACCACTTGCCGTGCTTCGTCGAGCCGGACGTGTAGGGGCAGTACGGCCGATGCCCGGGGAAGTTCGGCGGCAGGATCTGGCACGTCGGCACGGCGAGGCTCGGCCCGCCCCACGCGTACGTCGCGGCGGCGCGGTCGACGGCGAAGTTGATCGCCCTACGGGCGTCGAGCCGGTTGAACGGCGGGACGCGGGTATTGAGGAAGAGCGCCTGGAGGTTCGGCCGCGGGCCGGGGTGCATCTGGCTGGCGTACCGAACCTCGAGCCTCGAGGCCTGCTTCTGCGTGATCGGCTGGGCCGGCCACAGGACGTCGGCCTTGCCGTCGACGACGTCGCGAATCGCATCGTCCGGCGTGCCGGCGATGCGGAGCTCGATTCTGTCGGGGTACCCGGCAGGCTGCGCGGCTCGCGACCACTCGTGGAAGAACGGGTTGCGGACGAGCCTGAGCACCTTGTTCGGCCGGTAGGTCGCGATCATGTAGGGGCCGGTCGCAGGCAGCCCGTGCGTTCGGGCCGGCCGGCGCGGCGTGCCCGCCGGCAGGACGTACGCGAACGAGGACGCGAGCTCGTAGAGGAAGCTGGGATCGGGCTGGACCAGGTGGAAGGTCACGGTGTGAGCCGCGTTGTCGGCGACGATTCCACGTGAGAGGTTGCACCGCTTCGGGTGCTTCCGGCATTGCGCGCCGCCGACGATGTTCTCGTCGTAGTTCAATTTCAGCGCGAAGTCGCGTTCGAAGGTGGGGCGGAAGTCCGTCGCCTGCACCGGCTTTCCGTTCGAGTAACGGATGCCGGAGCGGAGCCGGAAGGTGTACGTGCGGCCGCCGTCGGTCGGCGTCGGCAGCGACGTCGCGAGGTCGGGCACGACCTCCGCTCCGGCGAGGCCGCTCACCTGGTTGAACGCGGTGAGGCCGTCGCCGGTCATCTGCAGGAACGGCAGCGTGTACGTGTAGCCGGTAATGGCGTTATCGATGGAGTCGATGGCGCTGCCCCCATGCTTGAGCCGCTCCGAGCGCAGCACGAGCGTCCCGCCGCGATGGTCGGCGCCCAGATGCCGGACGGCGACGAGCACGGCATCGCCCGACGTCGCCAGTCCCAGTGGGCGGCTTTTCACGCTCACTCGACGCGTCACCTGGTTCTTGCTCGGATCGATTCGCACGACGTTGCCGTCGAACTCGTTGCTCACCCAGACGCCGCCGGCGCCGAGCGCCACCGCGTCGGGCCCGTTCCCGGTGGGGACGGTCGCGGTGACCGAGTTCGTGTCGGGATTGATCCGGGAGACGGTCTCGTCCAGGCTGTTCGTCACCCACGCCGAGCCCTGGCCGTAGGCGATCCCCGTCGGGCCGTTCCCGACCTGGATCGACGCGACCTGCTTCCCGGTCGTTGGGTCGATGCGAACCACTCGGCCGATGGCGCGCTCGCTCGCCCAAAGCGTGTCTGCGCCGAACGCGAGCTCGGTGGCGGCGACCTCGAGCGTCTTGGGCTTGCCGCCGTCGGGGTCGATCTTCGTGATCGTGTTGTCACCGGTGTTCGCGACCCAGACCGAGCCGGCCGCGTAGACGATCCCTAGCGGCTCGTTCCCCACGTCGATTGTGTCGACGACGGTGTTCGTGCCGGGGTCGATCCGCGAGACCGTGCCGTCGAGGCTGTTGACTACCCAGACGGCGCCGGCGCCGGTCGCGATCCCGCTCGGGCCGTTGCCGACCGAAATCGTCTGCACGACGGCGTTCGTTCCGGGGTCGACCCGCGACACCGTGTGACCTTCGGCGTTCGTGACCCAGTGCGCCCCTTCGCCGACTGCGACGGCCGTCGGTGTTGCGCCGACACCGGTGTCCGCGACGAGGCGACCCGAGCGCGCGTCGACGACTCCCAGCGAGTCGTCGGCCGCCGAGACGGCCGAGCGGCCCCCGTTTCCACCGCGGCCGAACGCCACGAGCGGAACCACCACAGCGGCGGCGATCACGCCGGCGAGGGCAGAGAGAAGGACTGCGCGGCGC
This sequence comes from uncultured Gaiellaceae bacterium, assembly GCA_963846995.1. GTDB lineage: Bacteria > Actinomycetota > Thermoleophilia > Gaiellales > Gaiellaceae > GMQP-bins7. The sequence continues at coordinate 361,134 of CAWJYD010000009.1, forward strand.
TTCCGCGACCGTCGCTCGACGACCTGCTCCGCGCGGAGCGGTAAAGCCTCCGGCTGGACTCGCGAGAGCTCGGACTTGCCAGGTTCGACCGTCGGATCGGCGACCGGCGTCGTTCGAACCGACGTCTGCGGTGCCTCCAGGAGTGCACGGTAGATCGAGTCTGTCTCCGGCGACGGATACGCGCCGAGCTCCTCCGCGAGAAGCTGCCGGCACTGCTCGTACACGCGGAGCGCCTCGGCGCGGTCTCCCGCGATGACGTGTGCCTCCATCAGGCGGCGGTATCCAGCCTCGCGAAACGGTGAGAGCGCGATCAGTTCCTCGGCCCACTTTGCCGCCTCCCGCGCTGCGCCCGAACGCAGGCACGCCTCGGCAAGGACGCTCAACGTGCGCTCGCGGATGTCGGCGAGGTCGCGTCGCTTCTGCTCGACCCAAGCTCCGTCTTCACCGGGCAGGAACGGCCGGCGCGCCAGTGACTCCGCCGACTCAGCCGCCGCCCGTGCCTGGTCGAGCTCCCCTGCGGCAAGCGCTTCTTCCGCGTCCTGTGCGCCGCTCGCGGCGGCGAACAGGTCGACCCATGCTCCCTCGGGCAGGTCGAGGCGGTAGCAGCCGAACGCGTTCGTGAGCGTGATCCCGTCTTCTGCGACCAGGCCGCGGAGCTTGCTCGCGATTACGGTCAACGCTTTCTCCCAGGTCGCGGGCGGCGATTCCCCCCAGATCGCGTCCGCGAGCTCGTCCCGGGGCACCGGCCTGCTGCGCTCGGCTACGAGGTAGGCAAACAGGAGCCGTCCCTGCCGGCCTCCGAGCTGCCCCTCGTCGATCACGGCGCCGCCGGTCTCGACCGCGACGCGGCCGGTGAGAAACACCTTCGGCCGCAATGAATTAGTCACGGTCTAGGCGTGATCTTGCCTGGTCCTAGGCGCGGATCCCCAGCCTCGGGTGTGGGCATGAACACATCCAACGGAAGGGAAGGTCATGCGAAGGAAGCTTCTACTGCTAGCCATCGCGACGGTGCTGGCGTGTGTCACCGCGGGGACGGGTCTCGCGAAGGGATCGACGCAGGTCACGCACTTCTCCTTCAACACCCCGCGCCACCAGCTGTGTGGCATCTGGGGAACGGCCGCCGTTCACGGCACATCGGTCCTCCGCGACACGGGCAACGGCACGTACTTCATGAGCGGCACCTTCTTCGGCGTCTTCACGGCCGACAATGGAAGATCAACCACGCTCCAGGGCGCCGGGCCGGTCAAGCAAACGTCGCCGCCCGTGATCGACGAGCAGGCGGGGACGGTCACGATCATGACGACCTACAGGGGTCTGTTTGAGAAATTTTCGATCACCGGTGGTCCGACCTTGAGTCTCAATGCTGGGTCTGTCACCTTTGTCGATGTCTTCGAGTACACCGGGGATCCGAACAATCCGGTGGGTGATGGTGACCCCATCTCCGGGACGATTTCTGACCTACACGGGCCACATCCCGATCTCCAGAGCGGCGGCTGCGAGGTCCTCGCGCCGTACCTGCAAGGCCCCTAGAACCCGGCGACACAGGGGCGGACCTGCAGTCTGGCGGGTCCGCCCCTTACACGTGACCGGATGCTCGCTATCGCAGAGGTCGTCGCCAGTGGACATCAGCTGGCAAGAGCGGTTAGTCCGTGGCCATGCGGGCTCCGAGCCTGGCCAAGCCCGGAAACCCGCATGGATGCTGGCGTTAGTGGTCGTTAGGGATCGAGCGTCGCCGCCATCGGCACGGCTTGCCATGCAGAAGGTCGAGGGTTCGAGTCCCTTCATCCGCTTCGTTCCCCGTCGCTCCGTGCCGCTCATGTGCCAGAAACGAACCCGGCCAGTTGACGAACTTCGCTTAGGGCGCTGCGCCATCCTCGCCGTCCGACGCTGCGAGAGCTGTGGCTTCCGTCGAGTCGGTGATCCATTCTCCCCCGACCTCTCGGTGTAGAGCCTTACCGCAGTTTGGACAGCGTCGCTCTGTGGCTTCACGGAGCGGCTCTCCGGGTGCGCTGATCGCCGATTCGACGCGCGCCCCGCAGTACGGACAGGCGTCGTGATCGTCCTCATAGTTCATGGTCTCCAACCGTAACACCGGCCGGATCCGATGCACTCACCGCCGAGGCCCTTCCGACGACGGGACGTTGAGCGTCGCCCTCCGAGAAATGTAACGAGGGGGCCCGACAAGCCGGGCCCCCTCGGACGGTGCGCTCGAGCTACGCGGCGACCGGAACGCGGTCGCTGTGAGCGACGACCTGGCCGCTTGTGATCTTGGGCTCATTCGGGAGAATCGTGTCGAGCTTCTCCTCGCGAATCCAGGTGCCAACGACGTTCGTCGACTCCATGGCCTGCTCACGCGTCTCGAAGAGACTCAGCGAGCTGAAGATGCCGTTGCCGGCCTCGATCAGGTAGTAGCCCGCGAATCCCGGAAGCTTGTTCAGCTTGGGGACGAGGAGCTGGTTGACCTTGCTCGTGAGCTCGGTCGTCTGATTCTGGTCCACACCGTCGTAGCGGCGAATGGTCGCAAACATGTGATGCTCCTTCGTTCCTTTCAGGACAGAGAGTCCGAACGAACTCCCTGCTGCGCTCAGGTCGATGCGACAGTCGAAGAGCAACGTGCGAAAGCCTCGACGGCTTCAAAGACAACCAACGCGCTCCTTGACGATAGCTGCAACCCGGACGCGCCGTGTTGCGCTGCAAAGCGTTCGCCGGGCAGTCCGCGGACGCGACCCACATCCTGCGTCCCTCCGATCTAGATACTCGCGGAAGAACTTCCATGGCTACGACCTCACGCGCACGCAAGGTCATCGTCGCCCTGAACATGACGAGCAACGGCGTCGTCGAGTTCGTGGACGACTGGTTCGATCCCGGGGATCAGTGGGACGACGATCTCCTCGCGCTCCAGAACGAGCACCTGGCGACCGAGGACGCTCTGGTTCTCGGTCGCAAGACGTTCGAGGACTTTCGCTCGTACTGGCCACACCAGGTCGACGACCAGACGGGCTTCACCTCTCACATGAACAGCGTTCGGAAGTACGTCTTCTCCTCGACCATCGACGATCCCGGGTGGGAGAACACGACGGTGCTGCGTGGGCCGGTGAGGGACGAGATCAGGGCCCTGAAGGCGCAGCCCGGCGGCGACATCGGGGTCACGGGGAGCATCGGGGTCGTGCACGCGCTCGCCAGGGCTCGGCTCGTCGACGAGTACCGGCTCTTCGTGTACCCGGTTCTCAGCGCCAAGGGACGCAACCTGCTGCCGGACGGGGCCGAGGTCGTGCACCTGGACCTCCAGGAGAGCCGCTCGTTCCCGTCGGGCGTGGTCTTCCTGAGCTACGCCCCGGCTACGGGGTGAGCGCGCCGAGCTAGCGCTGCATCGCGGCGTCGAACGCGACGTCGGACGGCGGGAAGTCGGTCTTCCTGACGAACGCGAGCGCGTCCTGCGCCCCGTACTCGCGATCCATCCCCGAGTCCTCCCATTCGATCGAGAGCGGGCCGTCGTAGCCAATGCGGTTGAGCGCGCGGAACAGGGCCTCGAAGTCGACGTCGCCGTGCCCGGGCGAGACGAAGTCCCATCCGCGTGCCTCGTCTCCGAAGTTCAGGTGCGAGCCCAGGATGGAGCGGCGTCCGTCGAGGCGCTTCTTCGAATCCTTGACGTGCACGTGGTAGATGCGGTCGGCGAACTCGAGGGCGAACTGCGCCGTGTCCAGGTGCTGGTGGGCGAAGTGGGAGGGGTCGAGGTTGATGCCGAAGGCGGGGCGCCGGTCGAGCGCGTCGAGCGCTTTCTGCGTCGTGACGAAGTCGTATGCGATCTCGGTGGGATGCACCTCGAGACCGAACCTGACCCCCTCCGCGTCGAAGACGTCGAGGATCGGCGACCAGGCCTCGGCGAACGCCTCGTAGGCGCGATCGATCTCGCGGAAGTCGTTGGGCGGGAAGGAGTAGAGGAGGTGCCAGATCGACGAGCCGGTGAAGCCGTTGACCTGCGTCACGCCGAAGCGAGCGGCGGCCCGAGCCGTGTCCTTCATGCGCTCTGCGGCGCGCTGCCGCACGCCGGACTCCTCGCCGTCGCCCCAGACGTCCGGGGGGAGGATCGCCTGATGCCGCGGGTCGATCCGGTCGCATACGGCCTGACCGACGAGATGCGCGCCGAGCGCCCAGCACCCGAGGCCGTGCTGCTCGAGGAGCTGCCGGCGCTCGGTGCAGTACGCGTCGTCCTCGAGCGCGCGATCGACCTCGAAGTGGTCGCCCCAGCACGCGAGCTCGAGCCCGTCGAATCCCCAGGCTCCGCAGCTGGCTGCCAGATCGGCGATCGGGAGGTCGGCCCACTGGCCGGTGAAGAGCGTTACCGGCCGCGGCAGCGTCGTCTCCTGCCGGGTGATGTTCCGCGTCGGCGAGCTGCAGCGGTCGGCACCGGCCGATCATACTTCGGCGCTCGTCGGGAGATCCTGTCGGCCGAGAGCACGCGCCAGCGTCGATTCCTGCACGTCTTTCTCGGGCTGAGACGCCATCGAACCATTCGCCGCCTTACTGCGAACATCTCGCAACAACTCGCGCTCCGACGACCGGCGCTCCGCCTCGACCCCCTGGAGGACACATGTCGCAGCTCCACCCCTCAGTCCCGAAGACCGCGACGCCACGGACGGGGATCCGACGGTGGAGACATGCGCTTACTCCCCGCGAGTGGGCTCGGCTAGGTGGCTTCACCGCAGGAGTCCTGTTCCTGACCGTCCTCGGCTGGGGGCTCTTCCTCTACTACGCGCGGCACAACCCCGCGCTCGCGGGCCTCGGGACGCTCGCGTACACCTTCGGCCTGCGCCACGCGTTCGACGCCGACCACATCGCGGCGATCGACAACACCACGCGCAAGCTCCTCCAGGACGGCAAGCGTTCGCTCGGAGTGGGCTTCTTCTTCTCCCTCGGGCACTCGACGATCGTCTTCTCGCTCGCCGCGGGGCTCGCGATCGCGGCCAAGACGGTCAACTCGAGGATCCCGGCGTTCCAGGACTACGGCGGCTACATCGGCGCGTCGGTGTCGGGGACGTTCCTGATCCTCATCGGGGTGTTGAACCTCGTCGTGCTGCTCGACGTCTTCGGCGTCTTCAAGCGGATGCGGCGCGGCCAGTACGACGAGCAGAAGCTCGAGGAGGCGCTCCTCAATCAGGGTTTCATGAGCCGGTTCTTCCTGCGACGCGTGGGCGACAGGATCGACGCGAGCTGGAAGATGTATCCGCTCGGCATCCTCTTCGGGCTCGGCTTCGACACGGCGACGGAGATCGGCCTGCTCGCGCTCGCAGCCGGCGTCGCGACGCACAACGTGCCGTTTCTCGCCGTCATCTCGCTGCCGATCATCTTCGCGGCGGGGATGAGCCTCATGGACACCGCCGACGGCGCGTTCATGAGCCAGGCCTACGGCTGGGCCTTCTCGAACCCGATCCGGAAGGTCTACTACAACATCACGGTCACGAGCCTCTCCGTCGCGGTGGCGCTCTTGATCGGCACGATCGAGCTGCTGCAGGTCATGGCGGCGAAGTTCTCGCTCGAAGGCGGCTTCTGGTCGTTCCTCGACAATCTCGACTTCGGCCACATCGGCTACGTGGTCGTAGGGCTCTTCGTCGCGACCTGGGCCTTCTCGGTGATCCTCTGGAAGACGAGGCGGATCGAGGAGCGCTGGGGTCGTATGGTCGAGCCCTGAGCGGCCCGGACGGGTGGACTGGGCGGGTGGGAGCCGTGGGCTCCGACCCGCCCGTCGTTCTCGCTCGCTAGGCGCTGGCCGTCGCCGGCCGCGTGCTGAGCGTCACGTCGAGCGTCCGGCTCGAGCCACCGCGGTCGACGGTGAGCCGCAGCGTGTCTCCGGGCTCCCGCCCGGCGACGATCGCCGTCAGCTGATTGGCACTCACGACCTTCGTGCCGTCGGCGGCCACGACGATGTCGCCCGACTGCAGGCCGGCCTTCGAGGCGGGGCTCCCGGCGCGAACCGAGTCGACACGCGCTCCGGCTCCGGTGGGATCGTCCCCGACCGAGACTCCGAGATATGCGTGCTGGACCGCGCGCCCCGCGATCATGTCGTCGACCACGGTCTTGACCGTGTTCGAAGGGACGGCGAAGCCGACGCCGGCGTTGTTGCTCGAGCTGCTCTGGTCGTCGGTCGCGATCTGGACGTTCACGCCGATCACGCGGCCGCTCGCGTCGATGAGCGGGCCTCCGGAGTTGCCGTGGTTGATCGCGGCGTCGGTCTGGATCGTGTTCGGGATCGCGAAGTTGTTCGGCGCCGTGATGTCGCGGTCGACCGCGCTCACGATCCCTGCGGTGATGCTCTCCGCGTAGCCGAACGGGCTTCCGATCGCGAGCACGCCCTCGCCGGGAGCGACCGACGAGCTGTCGCCGAGTGCAATCGGCGTCAGCGTCGACGCGGGCACGGAAACCCGGATCACGGCGGTGTCGGTGGAGGGGTCCGAGCCAACGAGCGTTGCCTTCGCGATGGTTCCGTCCTTGAAGCGGACGCTGATCTTCGTCGCTCCGCTCACGACGTGTGAGGCGGTGACGATGTCGCCCTGGCGGTCGTACACGAAGCCGGTCCCCTCGGCCTGTGCCTGCTGCGAGCCGCCCGGAACGAACGGCGACAGTCCGTTGCCGGACTGCGGCGACGCCGACTCGGTCACCGTGATGTCCACGACGCCCGGGCTGTCCTTCGCGTAGATCGCCGCGGCGTCGTAGCTGGAGGTCGTGATCGCGACGTCGGGAGTGGTCGTGGCCGGATTCGCTGCGGCAGTCGCCGTCGAGCCCGAGCTCGACGATCCGGCGGCCTCGACGCCCGCAAGTCCTGCAGCTCCGAGAAGGGCGCCGACCCCGAGGGTCGCGCCGACGAATACGACGCGGCGGCTCCGCCTGCGCCCGTGACTGAGCTCACTCATGGTGTTCCTTTCGGCCCGATTGCTGACGGAAACAGGGAACCGCCGGCACCTAAGAACGAGCTACGAATCGTGCAAAGATCGTGAGAACGCGGCTTGAAGCTCGTGTGAACTGCGGGTAGTGGGCGTAGCGGACTTCAGCGGAAGCTCTCGGCGATCCGGACGGCGTCGTCGACTCCGAGCTCGCCCTCGATCCTCAGCGTCCGCCCGTCCTTCGTCCAGACGAGCGTGTTGCTCGCCAGACGAGGGGGCGCGCCGGGGAGCACGACCACGTGCGGCTCGCCCTCGACCCAGAGGCCGGGGTCGACCACGCCGGGTATGCGGACGAGCGTCAGCGCGGTCGAGACCGCCAGGAGCTTCTTCGCGAACTCCGGACGGAGCTCGTCGGAGCCGATCTCGGTGACGAGCAGGCGAACGCGCTTCGGCGAGCCGTACAGGAGCGTGACGACGTCGCCGCTCGCATACACATGGTCGGGGTCGCCGAGGACGTCGGAGCGCTGGAGCGGGAACGGCGCGTCTGCCAGATCGATCTCCGAGCCGACGAAGAGCGGTGTCTCCGGCTGCACCGCGGGGAGGCGGTCGACGAGCTCGATCCGTTCCGCCCCGATGCCGAAGAAGCGGAGGATTCCCGTGCGGGCAGGCGACGCTGCGACGCCGACGATCACCGCCGCGATCACGGCGAGGACGAGAACGAGTCGGCGCCGAGAGCGCGGGTCGGCGCGCTCCTGGTGCGGCCCGGAGCCGAAGCGCGCCGCGAAATCCGGCGTCGCGGGGACGACGAGCTCGGCGCCGAGCTCGCGAAGCTCACGTTCGAGGTCACGCATCGTCGGGAAGCTCCTCACGCAGGTGCGCGAGCCCGCGCGCCAGCCGCGACTTGACCGTGCCGGGGCGGACGCCGAGGACGTTCGCCGTCTCGGCCTCGTCGAGGTCGAGGAAGTAGCGGCACGCGATCGCCAGGCGCTGCTTCTCCGGCAACTCCGACACGGCATCGAGCAGGCGCCGGCGACGCTCGGCGGCGAGAACGCTCGCCTCGGGGGACGGGGCCGCGTCCCCCGGGCGATCCTGGGCCAGCGCACGCAGGCCGATCCGCTCGTGGCGTGAGGCCGACCTCCGGCGGTTGCGCGCCTCGTTCACGACGATCGCGAGGAGCCACGGGCGGAACGGCTTGCCCGGGCGGAAGCGCGCGAGCGCTCGCTGTGCCTTGAGGAAGCCTGCCGCCGCTGCCTCCTCCGCGTCCTCCGCCGAGGCAGTGACGAGGTAGGCAGCCCTGAAAGCGATGTCCTGGTGCATGCGAACGAGCTCCTCGAAGGCAGCGACGTCGCCGTGCCGCGCACGGGCGACGAGGTCCGTGTCGTCGAGTGGTCGGCCCACCACCTGCGCCTTCTACACCCAGGCGGCGCGGCGGGTTCCATGCGCGGACCGGGGTCAGCGCCCGAGCGGCGTTATCGCGATGCGATACGCGGCCCGACTGCGGGGCTTACTCGCGAGATCCCAGAGCGAGCCGGGCTTGCTGTTGAAGTACGAGAGGAACTCGACACGGCCATGCGTGCGGACGAACGCGGCCATCCGCTCGACGTAGGGCGCGTCGTCGATTCCCCACAGGCCCCACTCGCCGATCGCGTACGGCTTTCCGGGATGCGCCGCGTAGAGGTGGTCGTTCGCATCCCACGCCGCCTTGAAGCCCTGGTCGTAGAGGTCGTTCGCGACGACGTCGACGTACGCGTCACCCGGGTAGTACGCCGCCGGGGCGTTCCCGGGGATGTCCGGTGCGCCGTATCCCTGCGGGTTCCAGACGACGCGTGCCTGCGTCCGAGGCAGGTCGCCGCCGAGTGGAGGACCGCCGAGGTTCCGCAGCTTCGGATTCAGCTCGGACGCAGGCCCGCCGCGCGCGATGAGCGCGATGCGCGCGAACGCGCGCCTGAACGCGGCCGTCGAGTACCGCGGGCCTTTCGACGATCCGTCCTTCGCGAACGCGCAGTACTCGTTCCAGTGGCCGTTCATCTCGGGCAGCGGACGCACGTATACGCGCTGGCCGAATCCGGCGAGCGCGCTGTTGAGCGCGAGCAGGAACCCGTCGCCGCGTCCCTGCGCGATATCGAGTGGGGTGAGATTCGGCCCCGTCTTGAGCGCGAGCATGGGCAGCGGCGCGAGCAGTCCGAGGAGCTTCGGGATCGTCCGCGGCTGCTCGAAGCCGATGAACGCGTGGCGTACGGCGGAGCGCTGACCCGTCAGCTGTTGGAAGCGTCCCGGGTCGCCGAGGATGCCGAGCTGGGTGCGATGGGCCTCCGTGCTGCGAGGGGCTCCCGCGGCGGGCGACGCCGCAAGCAGGAGCGCCGTGGCGAGCACGAGCAGGCCGAGGCGCATCACCGCACCAGCCAGAGCTCGCGTTGCGGCGTGGAGAGCCATTCGACCCCGTCTCCCGTGACGAGCAGATCCTCCTCGAGCCCCACGTAGCCGCGGCCGGGCACGGGGGCGCCGTACTCGACCGTGAAGATGTTTCCCGCCTCGACGAGCCCGAACGGCGACTCGCCGTAGCGATCCCAGCGCGGTGCGAGCGTCGTGCCGCCGTCGTGCGCGGAGCGTCCGAGCTGATGTCCGAGGGCGTGCATCGGCTCGGGGTACCCGGCCGACACGAGCGCCTCACGCGCTGCGGCATCGACCTGCCAGCCGGCGGCGCCCGGCCGCAGGGCCTCGACGCCGGCGTCCAGCGAGGCGAGCACCGCGTCGAAGGCGTGACGCACGTCCTCCGGCGCCTCGTTCTCGCCCTCGTCGAGCAGGTACCAGACCCGCTGCAGGTCGCTGCAGTAGGCCTCGCGCGCGACCCCGAAGTCGACGTGCAGGAGCTCGCCGCGGCGGGTACGCAGCTCTCCCGGCGGGCTGTGGCCGACATCCTTCTCCGGCCCGGCGTCGACAGCGGGGCAGTGGTCGCGTCCCCAGGCGTAGCCGAGTCCGCGCCGGGAGACCTCGCGGTGCATGACGTCGGCGAGCTCGAGCTCGCTCCTGTCGGCCGCGAGCTCGGCCGTGACGACGTCGAAGATCTCCTCGGTCTCCCGCGTCGCCTCGCGAATACGCGCGACCTCCTCGGCCGACTTGCGCCCGCGCAGCGCGTTGACGATCGGCGCGGACGACACGAACGCGTCCGCGAAGCGCGTCTCGCCGAAGATCGACTGCAGCTCGAGCCAGAGCCCGTGGGTGAGCCCGTCCGCAGCCGGGTCGCTCGTCGAGTAGTTGAGCGCGATCGTCCGCGGCGCGAGTCGGTCAACCGCCTCGAGCAGGGCGGGCCGGATGCTCTCGTCGTAGCCGGTGACCTCGTACGCGCCGAGCTGGGAGACGCTCGGCGCGTCGTAGCGGCCGACGATCGCGATCCGCTCGCCGGTCGCGGAGACGAGGAACGCTCCCGTCCAGGCGCTGTACGTGCCCGCGATCAGGTCGAGGCACGGATCGTGCGTCAGCATCGTCTCGCGCACGTACGTCAGCCAGAGGTCGACGTCCTGCTCCCGGAGGATCTCGACGGCCTGGTCGAGCTTCTGCTGTACGAGCGACGACGTGCTCGCCATGCGGGGACGGTAGCTGGCTCCGGCGAGAAAGCGGGAGACCGCGGCTACGATGTGCCCCGCGGCGCCGTGGCCGAGTGGTTAGGCAGAGGCCTGCAAAGCCTCGTACAGCAGAAATCGTCCCCTGAGGAACGATTTTCCGCTCGCCGACTCGGCATCGACTGAACGGACTACTTCAGAAGGCGACGGGCGGACTCGAACCGCCGTAAACGGCTTTGCAGGCCGCTGCCTAACCACTCGGCCACGTCGCCAGGGCATCGAGGAGGGTAGTCGATGAAGCCTTCCACCGACGCTGGCATCTGCGCCGTCCTCCTAGCGATCGAGTACGGCGTCCCGACGAGGAGGGCGGTCGTCTGATGACCGTCGAGCCGACCACCTGGCGGCAACTGCTCGCCGAGAGGGCCGCCAGACGACACAAAGTCAATTCAACGAGTCGACCACCAGGACCGCCGCCAGATTCACCCGGAAGGACCCTCCTCTGCCGTGGCGAGTCGAGGCGGCGGCGGTTTCGGGCGAGCAAGGATGACCGCCAGCAGGATCGCCGTCACGATCGCCGGCATCAGAGGCTCAAGCCCATCTCCGTTCCCTGCTCGTGGGCTGATCCAGAGCAGTATCGGTAGTAGCCAGATTGCCGAGAAGCGAGGACGAGCGAGACCCAGCGGCACGGCCAGAAGAACAAGGTAGTGCTGCCAGACGACCGGCGTAAGCGCCAAACCGGTGGCTATCGCGCATGTAAACGCTCGGAAGTCGTCGCCTCGCAGACCCAGGAGTATTGTCGCGCCAAGAAGCACTCCCCCAACGATCGCAGTGAGAGCTTCTCCGACAAGTGCGCTGCCGCCCAAGGCCATCGTAAGTGCCTTGATTGAGTAGCTGTCCTCGTAAGGGATTCTCGACAGCTGATCGGGGAAGGAGACGAGACCCTCAAAGCCGATTGCGGCCCACGCGCTGATCGTGACGGCTAGCCCGATCGCAGCCGCCGACCCCGCGATGCGAAACCTTCGCATCGCGAGAGTCCACACGAACAACGGCCACAGGAAGAGTTTCGCCGAGACCGCAACGCCGAGTACGACCGCGGGACGCCAGAGCATCGTCCTGTAACGCCACAAAAGTGCGACGGCGAGTGCCAAGGCGGCAGACACGTTTGCGGTCTCAAGCGCGTTGAACCCCGGCGCCCAGACAAGCAATGCCGCGAAGCAGCGCACATCCCGAACACCGATGATCGCTAACGCTGCTAGTAACGCGGCTAGCGATGCCAGAAAGGCGAGAAACGCGGCGAGGCCCGTCGGGATGGCGGTGAATGGGACGAGGACGATTGCCAACTGGGGCGGATACACATACGGCTCCTGGCCGTCAGCGAGCGATTCGCCGGGTGGGACATAGGGCGAGCCGGTGTCGCGTACTAACTGGGCGGCTTCCAGGTAATTCGCGCGGAAGTCATAACCCAGCCTCTCTGACCCGGCCGCGGCGAGCAGTGTGGTTACAAACATGGCCGCGACGCCTACGAGAACGCCGGCGGCGATGGCGCGCCACAACCCGACCCTGGGGCGTGGTGGACTCACGCGGCTACCGGCGTGTCTCGACGCGGCGTGTGAAAAGCGCCGAGCGATCGAGCAGCCCACCCTCACCAGCCAGCTCCGTCGCAGATGCCCTCTTCGTCACAACCGAAGCCTGACAACCGGCCAGGTCATCGCATTCGCGACACGCTCTAAAACGCCGCTATCCGGTCACGTATTACGTGAAGGGGAACCACCGAGGCTCGGCCCCCACCCAGGGAATGCGGGGCCTCGGCCCCTTCTGGCCAGCTCTGCGCTGCCGTGACATGGCTCGGTCAGCCACTCCCAGGAGGGCTTGATTTCAGTCCTACGAGAGGGCCGAGTGAGAGCAACCACATCGGCACCCAGAGATGCCCCCTACAACGCTGAGAGGGTTCTTGCCGATCTCGGGCTCGCGAGCGAGAAGCGCCGCCCGGCGGAGCGCTAGTGAGCGCTGCGTCGCGGGCGCGCGACTAGGCTTCCCGCCGGATGGCGGCTGTGCGCATCGACGGCAAGGAGCTCGCCCTCAAGGTGCGAGCCGAGGTCGCGGACGACGTCCGCGCGTGGGGCGGCCCCGTGTGTCTCGCGACGATCCTGGTCGGCGACGACCCCGCCTCGCACACGTACGTCGGCTCGAAGCACAAGGCGTCGGAGGAGGCCGGGATCGACTCGCGCGACCACCGCTTCCCCTCCGATACGCCGGAGAGCGACATCCTCGAGCTGATCGCCGACCTGAATGCCGACGACGCGGTCGACGGCATCCTCGTGCAGCTCCCGCTGCCCGAGCACATGGACGAGTCGCGTGTCCTGCGCTCGGTGGAAGCGGCGAAGGACGTCGACGGCTTCCATCCGCTGAACGCGGGCCTTCTCTTCCTCGGCGAGCCCTTCCTCGTGCCGGCGACTCCGAGCGGCGTGATGGTGATGCTCGCCGAGCACGGCGTGGAGCTGAAGGGCAAGGAGGCGGTCGTCATCGGCCGGAGCGAGATCGTCGGCAAGCCGATGGCGATGCTGCTCCTCGCCGAGCACGCGACCGTGACCATCTGCCACTCCCGCACCGCCGACTTGGCCGAGCACGCGCGGCGCGCGGACGTCCTCGTCGCTGCGGTCGGACGGCGCGGCCTCGTGACGCCGGAGATGGTCAAGCCCGGCGCGACGGTCATCGACGTCGGCGTCAACCGCACCAAGGAGGGGAAGCTCGTGGGGGACGTCGACCCGGCGGTGTTCGAGGTCGCCGGTCTGATGACGCCCGTGCCCGGAGGGGTCGGGCCGATGACGATCGCGATGCTCCTCCGCAACACCCTCACAGCAGCGCAACATCGCCGCGCACAGGTTGCATCCGCCGGCTCCTAGGCGCTAGCGTTCCGCGCGTTCTGACCATCTCGCCGGCTCGAAACGGGTCGGCGTCATCGTTGTAGGAGGACGTGCAGTGGAGCAGGGCACCGTCAAGTGGTTTTCGAACGAGAAGGGCTACGGCTTCATCGAGCGCGAGGGTGGGGACGACGTCTTCGTCCACTTCTCCGCGATCGCGATGGACGGCTTCAAGACCCTCACCGAAGGCCAGCGTGTGGAGTTCGAGGTCGTCGAGGGGCCCAAGGGTGCCCAGGCCGCGAACGTCGTCGCCGCGGCGAGCTGACGAACTCGTGTAGGTAAACGGTAGGTGCCAGGCTTCAGTCTGGCTCCTACACAGCTTCAAAGCGGGCTCCCACGGGAGCCCGCTTCACTTCTGGGAGGATCATCGACGTGGCGATCTCGAGAGACGAAGTGCTGCACGTCGCGAGGCTCGCGCGCCTCGCGCTCACCGACGAGGAGCTCGAGCGGCTCACCGACGAGCTCGGCGCGATCCTCGACGCGGTGGGCGTCGTGGCCGAGCTCGACCTCGCCGACGTGCCCCCGACCTCGCATCCGCTCGACCTCGTCAACGTGTGGGACGAGGACGAGCCGCGTCCCTCGCTCGGGCTCGACGACGTCTTCGCGAACGCGCCGGAGCGCGACGGCGACCTCTTCCGCGTGCCGCCGACCGTCTGATGGCCGCGGTGGTCGACACGCTGCGGCTGACGGCGGAGGAGGCGAAGCGGCTGGTCGAGGCCCGCGAGCTCTCCGCAGGAGAGCTGCACGCTGCGTACCTGGACGCGATCGCGGCGCGCGACGGCGAGCTGCACTGCTACCTGCGAACGTGCGACGAGCCGAGTGGCGAGGGCATCCCGATCGCGCTCAAGGACGTCATCTCGACCGAAGGCGTCGAGACCACGGCGGGCTCGCGGATCCTGAGCGGATACACGCCCGTCTTCGATGCGACCGTCGCGGCGCGGGCGAAGCGCGCAGGGCTCTCGCTCCTCGGTAAGACGAACACCGACGAGTTCGCGATGGGCTCCTCCACCGAGAACTCCGCATGGGGCCCGTCACGGAATCCGTGGGATCCGGCGCGCGTCCCCGGCGGGTCGGGAGGCGGGACGTCGGCTGCCGTCTCGGCAGGCCTCGCGCCGTGGGGGCTCGGCTCGGACACGGGCGGCTCGATCAAGCAGCCGTCCGCGCTCTGCGGCAACGTGGGCCTGCGGCCGACCTACGGGACCGTGTCGCGCTACGGCGTCGTCGCGTTCGCGTCGAGCCTCGACCAGGTCGGCCCGGTCGCGAAGACGGTGCGCGACGTTGCGCTCCTCTACTCGATCATCGCGGGCCGCGACCCGCTCGACTCGACCACCGCCGAGCTGCCCGAGCCCGTCCGGCTGCCCGAGGGCGAGTCGCTCTCGGGCCTCCGGCTCGCCGTCCCGACGCAGGTCGCGTCGCTGGAGGCCATCGAGCCGGGCGTTCGCGCCGCGTTCGAGGCTGCGCTGGAGCAGGCGCGTGAGCTCGGGGCCGAGGTGGGGGAGTGCGACCTCCCGCTCTCGTACCGCTACGGGATGCCGTGCTACTACCTCGTCGCGCCGGCCGAGGCGTCGTCGAACCTCGCGCGCTACGACGGGGTGAGGTACGGCCCGCGCGTCGACGGCCCGACCTACGGGGAGATGGTCGACCGCACGCGCGACGAGGGTTTCGGATCCGAGCCGAAGCGCCGGATCATGCTCGGCACGTATGCGCTCTCGGCCGGCTACTACGACGCGTTCTACGGCCAGGCCCAGAAGGTGCGGACGCTGCTGATCCGCGAGCATCGCGAGGCGCTCGCGCGCTGCGACGCGATCGTGACGCCCACCTCGCCGACCGTCGCGTTCCCGATCGGCGACAAGTCGGCCGACCCGCTCGCGATGTACGCGTGCGACCTGCTCACGATCCCCTCGTGCCTCGCCGGGCTGCCCGGCCTCTCGATTCCGTGCGGCCTCTCCGACGGGCTCCCGGTCGGGCTGCAGCTGATCGGCCGGCAGTTCGGCGAGAACGGGCTGTTCGCCGTCGGCCATGCCCTCGAGCGCGCGCTGGCCTTCGACACCGTGCCGGAGCGGCTCCGATGAGCTGGGAGCCCGTGATCGGGCTCGAGATCCACGTCCAGTTGAAGACGCGGACGAAGATGTTCTGCCGCTGCCCGGTGGGCTTCGGCGCGGGCGAGAACACGCAGACATGCACGGTCTGCCTCGGCTTCCCGGGTGCGCTCCCGGTCGTGAACCGGCGCGCGGTCGAGTGGACGATCAAGCTCGGGCTCGCGCTCGGATGCGAGGTTGCCGACACGGCGGTGTTCGCGCGCAAGAACTACTTCTACCCTGATCTGCCGAAGGGCTATCAGATCTCTCAATACGATCAGCCTTCTTGCACAAACGGCAATATGCATCTACCCACTGCAGAAGACGATCGTGTGATCCGAATCGAGCGAGCGCACCTCGAGGAGGATGCTGCGAAGACGGTGCACGTCGGTGGCCATACGGGACGGATCGGCGGCGCCGACGCGTCGCTGGTCGACTTCAACCGCGGCGGGACGCCGCTCGTCGAGATCGTCACCGCTCCCGACCTGCGCTCGGCGGACGAGGCGAAGCGGTTCCTCCAGCTCCTGCGCCAGACGATCGTGGAGCTCGGGATCTCGGACGCGGAGATGGAGAAGGGCACGCTCCGCGTCGACGCCAACGTCTCCGTCCGCCCCGCGGGGTCGGACGAGCTCCGCACCCGCACGGAGATCAAGAACATGAACTCCTTCAACTTCATCGCACGCGGGATCGAGGCAGAGGCCGAGCGCCAGATCGGCGTCTGGGAGTCGGGCGCGGAGGTCGAGCAGCACACCTACGACTTCGACGCGGCTTCGGGCACGCTCACCGCGCGGCGCGCGAAGGAGGAGGCGGACGACTACCGCTACTTCCCGGATCCGGACCTCGTCCCGGTCGAGCCGCCGCGCGAGCTCGTCGAGCGGCTTCGAGCAGAGGTCCCGGAGTCGCCTGCAGCGCGCATCCGGCGAATCGAGCCCTCGCTCGACCTCGACCGCGCAACCGTGCTCGTGACCGGGGGTCTCGACGGCCTCTGGGATGCCTCGGTCGCGGCCGGTGCCGAGGCGATCGGCGCCGCGAACGTGATCGCGAACAACGTCGTCGGCGCAGGCGTCGACCCGGCGTCCGTGCCTCCGGCCGAGCTCGCCAAGCTGGTCGAGGCGCGCGAGCGCATCCCGCGTGCCGCGTTCGACGAGGCGATCTCGAGGCTCGGCGAGCCGGGATTCGAGGCGGCGCCGTACCTCGCGCAGGAGGCCGTCTCCGACGCATCCGAGCTCGGGCCGCTCGTCGACCGGATCCTCGAGGAGAACCCGGACCAGGTGGCCGCGTACCGGGGCGGGAAGGAGGGGCTTCTCGGCTTCTTCGTCGGTCAGGTGATGAAGGAGACGCAGGGGTCGGCGAACCCGCGCGTCGTGAGCGAGCTCGTGCGCGAGAAGCTGCGCGCCTAGGCGCTCAGGGCGCCTTCGGGATCTCCAGCTCGCGGCCCACGTAGAGACCGGAGCTCTCGGCCTCGACGAACTCGGCCATCGCGCGCTGTCGCTCCGCCTCCACCGCGGACAGCCGGTAGCGCTCGCGCGACTCGACCGAATCCCACACCGAGATGCCGACGACCTCGCTGCGCTCCGCGGAGAAGCACTCGTACGCCCCGAGCATGCCTTCGGGAAAGGCGCCCGGACGCCATGCCTGCCGAAATTCCTCGTAGGTGCCCTGCCTGATCCGGCGCGTGGTGATCCAGACGACCTGACCGTCCCAGTCCACGGCGGCTCCTCCCGCTCGACGGGCTGACGCTAACGAACCGAACCTGCGAGCGCCACGAATCACGCCGATCGTGCGTCGACGAACTGTAGTTCTGGCAGCGAGCGCAACTGCGGTCGCGCTCGCGCTCGGAGCGCTCCTCGGTGGAGCGTTCGCGGAGGGGCCGTCGGCAGGCGGCGGCCCCGCCGTCCAGCCCAGGTCGCTCGCCGAGGGTGCGCTCTCACCGGCAGGCGGCAATCTCGCCGGCAACGAGATCGGGCGCCTGGAGGACGCGGTTCGAGCACGTCCGCACGACGCTGACACGCTCGTCCAGCTCGGATACGCGTACCAGCTCCGCTGGCGCGCGACGGGCGACGCCTCCTACCTGCCCCGCTCGGGCGCGGCGCTCCGCGACGCACTGGCCGCAAAGCCGGGCGACGCCGATGCCGTCCTGGGCCTCGGCTCGCTCGCGCTGATCCGGCACCAGTTCAGGCTGGCACTCACGTATGGCCGCCGCGCCCGCGTCCTGCTCGTTGGGTCGGCGCGCCCCTACGCCGTGATCGGGGACGCCGAGATCGAGCTCGGACGCTATCCGCAGGCGTTCGCCGCGTTCGAGCGGATGGTCTCGCTGCGCCCGAGCCTCGCGTCCTATGCCCGGATCGCGTACGCACGCGAGCTCACCGGCGACCGGCAGGGGGCGGAGGCGGCGATGCGGCTCGCGCTCGAGGCAGCCGGAGGGCAGCCCGAGTCGACCGCTTGGGTGTTGGTGGAGATCTCGAAGCTCGATCTGGCGCTCGGGCGGCTCGCGCGTGCCCAACGGCTCGCGCGCGAGGCGAACGAGGCGCTTCCCGACTATGCGTCGGCGCGTGTCCAGCTCGCCCGGGTCGAGGCGGCGCGAGGCGACGACCGGGCGGCGATCGCCAACGCGACCGAGGCCGTGAACGAGCTTCCGAGCCAGCAGGCGGTCTCGCTCCTCGGTGATCTGCTCGACCGGGCGGGACGGCCGGCTGCCGCGCGCCGCCAACGTCAGCTGGTTGCGGTGATCGAGCGCCTGCTGCGCGCGAACGGCGTCCAGGTCGACCTGGAGGCGGCGACCTATCGCGCCGACCAGCGGATTCGTCCGGCGGAGACGGTCGAGCTCGCCCGCAAGGCGCGCGCCGAGCGTCCCTCGATCTACGGCGACGACGCGCTCGGCTGGGCGCTCGCGCGCGCGGGGCGCTGCTCCGAGGCGCTGCCCTGGGCGCGGAGCTCCCTCCGTCTCGGGACGAAGGATCCGCTCCTCTACTTCCACCTCGGCTACGCGGAAGGCTGCGCCGGTGACCGGGCCGCGATGCGCGCCTGGTACGCGCGGGCGCTCTCGCTCGGCCCGCAGTTCTCGGTCCGCTGGGCTCCAGTCGCCCGCGCGGCACTCGCGCGCTCCTGACACCCCGACGCACGCCCCGCCCGGTCCTGGGCGTACCATGACGGCGTGAATCGCACGCGAGCGTGGCTCGTCGTGTCGCCCGTCCTGGCGGCGGGCGTGCTCGTGGCACACACGCTTGCGTACCGCCTGACGGGGACGCCGGCGGACGCGTTCCACTCGTACCTCCAGCACGTCCCGCAGATCCTTCTGATCGCCTCGCTCCTCGGGCTCGCGCTGGGTGGAGCGGGCAGGCGCTTGGACGCGCCGAACCCCGTGTTCTTCGGCGCCATCGCGGTGACGACGTTCGTGCTCCAGGAGCACGTCGAACGGCTCGTGCACGAGGGCACCCTCCCGATGCTGCTGACGACGCCTGCGTTCCTCGTCGGTGTGCTGCTGCAGCTGCCGGTGGGACTCCTCGCCTGGGCGCTCGCGCGTTTCCTGCTCTCGACGATCGGCGAGACGACGGTCGTTCGGCCTCGCGCTCGTCGGCTCCAGACTCTTCTCCCCGCACGACCGTCCGACGACCCGTCGTCGCGAGGCGGGCTTCGGCTCCCTCCGGGCCGCGGGCCCCCCGGGCTCCTTTCGACCGTCTGACCCGAATGCCGCCGAACGAGGCGGCGGACTCGAAAGGAGATCGATTGTGACCAGGCTCATCGCCGCATGCGCGGCGCTGCTCGCCGTCGTCGCGCTCGCAGGCTGCGGGTCGAGCGGCAGCAGCACGACGACCGGCACGACCGAGAGCGGGACGACCACAACCACCACGACGACCACCGCGGCCCCGGCAAAGCCGGTCGTCGTCTCGATCGTCGTCGAGAACGGCGCCCCGAAGGGCGGCATCGTCCGCGCCTCGGTGAACGAGGGCGACCACGTCGTCCTCGTGGTGAAGTCCGACGTCGCCGACGAGATCCACCTCCACGGCTACGACAAGAAGGTGGACGTGAAGGCTGGCGGGACTGCGCGGCTGCCGTTCGTCGCGACGATCCCCGGACGGTTCGAGGCAGAGCTCGAGTCGCGGGGGGTGCAGATCGCCGATCTGACGGTGAACCAATGATCGACGCTCCGCGAGCGCGTGGAACCGGACGGTTCCCTGCGCGCCTCCACGATCACGCGTCACGAGGTGACGCGTGATCTTCCTGGCTCACGGGATCGGGGGGGTTCGTGACCTCCCGGTCCCGGAGTCGTTCTTCTTCACGACGGCGGCGATCGTCCTCGTCGTCTCCTTCGTCCTGCTCGGGCTGCTCTGGAAGCGACCCCTGCTCGAGCGACATGCGGACGGGCGCCGTCTGCCGGCCGGGCTGAGCTCCCTCCTGCTCTCCCGCGGCGTCCGCCTCGTGCTGCAGGTGATCGCCGTCGCGCTGTTCGCCCTGACGTTCGCGACGGCGGCGTTCGGCACGACCGTCGAGCTCCTGAACTTCGCGCCGACGTTCATCTACGTCATCTTCTGGCTCGGCGTTCCGCTGCTCTCCGTGCTCTTCGGCAACGTGTGGAGAGCCCTGAGCCCGTGGCGGGCTCTCGCCGACTGGACGGTGTGGCTCGTCGAAGCGTCCGGACGGCAGGCACGGCCGGTTCTCGAGTGGACCGATCGCTGGGGGCGCTATCCGGCTGCGGGCGCGCTCCTCTCCTTCGTCGCCCTCGAGCTCGCGAACCCTCGCCCTGCCTATCCCCGCACGCTCGCGATCGCGATGGCGCTCTACTCGTACTGGGCGCTCGCCGGGATGGCCGTGTACGGACGGGATGCGTGGACGCGGAGCGGGGAGGGATTCGCGGTCGCGTTCGAGTTCCTCTCGAGGATCGCGGCGTTCGCGGTGCGCGAGGGGAGGGTGGTCCTGCGCTGGCCATTCGCGGGGCTCGCCGGTGCGGAGCGACGACGCGGCTCGCTCGTCTTCGTCGCTGTGATGCTCGGTTCGACGAGCTTCGACGGCTTCGAACGGACGGCGATGTGGCAGAACCTGTTGAACGACGTCCGCATCGACCTCGCGGGCTCCGCGCAGCGAACCGTCGACCTCGCGACGACGCTCGTCGACGTCGGCGGCCTGTTGCTCTTCGTGTCGGGAGTCGCGCTGACGTACCTGCTCGCGGTGCGCATCGCACGTGCGCTCGTCGGTGTGGAGCGCTCGCTCGTCCCCGACTTCGTACTCCCCCTCGTTCCGGTCTCAGCGGCGTATCTCGTCGCGCACTACTTCTCGCTGTTCCTGATCCAGGGGCAGTTCGTCATCCCGCTCGCATCCGACCCGTTCGGGCACGGGCGGGACTTCTTCGGAACGGCGGACTTCGCGCCGAACCTCGCGATCGTCTCGCCGAACACGATCTGGTACACGCAGGTCGGCGCGCTCGTGGTCGGCCACGTCGCCGGGCTCGCCATCGCTCACGACCGGGCGGTGACGATCTTCGAGAACCGCCGCGACGCGCTGCGCTCCCAGTACCCGGTGCTCGCGTTGATGGTGCTCTACACGGTCGGAGGGCTATGGCTGCTTTCGCGTGGCTAGTGGCGCACGGCGGGATTCCGGGCGCGATTGCGGAGGGAACGATCGCGCTCGCCGTCGTCGCGCTCTTCGTCGCGATCTGGCTTCGCGAGCGCTCGCACGACGACGATCGCGATCGCGTCAGCGAGCGGAAGCGGAAGAAGCGCGGCGGGGGGTGACGAAGCCGGCGTAGAGGAGCACCGCGGCGATCGCGATCACCGGAGCGAGCGCGCCCGTCCCGAGACCGGCGAGCCCGCTCCCGATCGCCGCCACCGCGATCCCCGCGAGGACGAGGGCGTTGCCGAGCGGCCGCGCACGCAGGGTCGCCAGGGCGACGACGACCACCGCGAGCGTCCCGAGCGAGTTGCCGGCGATCGCGACGACGCGCGCCGGCCAAAGATCGAGGACGTCCTGGGCGCGCGGGATCTCGTCGCCCGTGGGCTGCGTCTGCAGTGGCATTGCGACCACGATCCCGACGGCGAGGCCGACGTAGACGGTCGCGAGCGGGGCAATCCAGCGCCGCCCGACGAGGAGAAGCGACCCGGCGCCGAGGAGCGGTGCCGTGAGCAGCGCTCCGCCGAGGTAGTACACGCGGAAGGCGGCGTCGCTCCAGCCGGCGGCGGCCGCCCAGGCGAGCGCTCCCGCGGCGAGTGCGTAGGCTGCGAGGCCGGCCGCCCAGGCCGCGAGCTCCGGCGCGCGACGAGCCCGGAAACGCCGCAGGAGGTCGCTCGCGAGCCGCAGCGTGACGAGGGTCGCGGCGAACGCGAGGAGGGCGTCCACGGGCTCGGACTGTAGTTCGTCTCGCAGGTACCATCCCGCACGTGCTGAGGCGGCTCGCTGCGCTGCTGGCGGCGATCGCCGCGGCGGGCGTCGTCGTCCTCGCGCCCTCCGGCGCCAACCCTCGGTCGGACTACGCCGCCGCGGCGTGGACGATCCTGCCGCCCGGCGAGAACGGCGGGCTGACCTTCGACAAGAACACGCGCGACCAGGCGCGCCTCTACGACGCGCTCACGCCGCTCTCCGGTGCTGTGACGGCGCGCGACCTGCGCAGGCTGTTCAAGCCGGCTCCGCTCGGCGCACCGGTGAAGAGCGGCACGAGCGAGCGTCCTCGCAAGGGCGTGACCATCGTCCGCGACTCGTTCGGCGTCGCGCACGTGACGGGGAAGACGCAGGCGGACGTCGCGTACGGCGCCGGCTGGGTGACGGCGGCCGACCGCGGCCTCCTGCTTCAGCTGATTCGCGGCCCGTCGCGCATCGCCGCCCTCGACGTGCCGGGGCTCGACCCGCTTGGCCTCGCGCTCTCGGGGAAGACCTTCGTGCCGAGCCCGCAGGCCGAGGCGTTCCTCGCGAACCAGGTCGACGCGGTGCGCGCCCAGGGCGCTCTCGGGAGCAAGATCCTGTCGCTCATCAACGCGTACGCGGCCGGCATCAACGCCTACTACCGGGCGAAGGGTGTCCCGGCGCAGCCGTTCACCGCGAACGACGTGGTCGCGTCGGCAGCGCTCATCGCCGCGAGGTTCGGGACGAACGGGGGCCAAGAGGTGGCCAACTCGATGTTCCTCGACGCGCTCGAGGGGAGGCTCGGAGACGCAGACGCGCGGCGGGTCTTCGCAGACCTGCACGAGGCGAACGACCCGGAGGCGCCGGTCAGCGTGCCGGGCTCGTTCCCGCAGGAGCTTCCGGCTGCGACTGCTACCGGCAGCGTCGTCCTCGACGACGGGAGCTTCAAGGGTGCCTCGCTCGCAGCGCCGTCCGCTGCGTCGAATGCGCTCCTGCTCTCGGCGAAGCGCTCGGAGACGGGCCATCCGCTCTTCGTCGCCGGCCCCCAGGTCGGCTACTTCTTCCCGGAGTTCTTCG
The DNA here is from genome assembly GCA_963846995.1 of uncultured Gaiellaceae bacterium. GTDB lineage: Bacteria > Actinomycetota > Thermoleophilia > Gaiellales > Gaiellaceae > GMQP-bins7. Next base: position 383,978 of record CAWJYD010000009.1, read on the forward strand.
CAGAGATGGAGCTGTCAGGGGGAGGCTTCGCCGTTCGGGGTGCGCTCTTCCCGGGAGTGCCGCTCGTGCTCATCGGCCGCGGGCCGGATTTCGCGTGGAGCGCGACCTCGTCCCAGGCCGACAACCTCGACCTCTTCGCCGAGACGCTCTGCGCCGACGACACGCACTACCTGTACCGCGGCGAGTGCGAGCCCATGAGCCGGTTCTTCGCGGGAACGCTGAAGGCGCAGGGGCAGCCGGACCAGGAGGTCTCCTACTACGAGACGGCGCACGGCCCGGTGGTCGGGTACGCGACCGTCGCCGGGAAGCGCGTGGCGATCTCGCTCGAGCGCTCGACCCGCGGCCGGGAGATCCTTTCGACGCCGGCGTTCTACGCGCTCGACACGGGCCAGGTGCACTCCGCCAAGGAGTTCCTGACGACCATGAACCGCGTCGAGTTCAGCTTCAACTGGTTCTACGCGGACGACCGCGACATCGCGATGTTCTCGAGCGGCCGGCTCCCCGTTCGCGCACCGGGGACGGATCCGGCGCTGCCGACCGTCGGGACGGGGGAGTACGACTGGCGCGGGTGGGTGCCGTTCGCCGGGCACGCGCGCGCGATCGATCCTCCCTCGGGCGCGATCCTGAACTGGAACAACCGTCCGGCCGCTGACGTGGGCGCGGCCGACTCGAACTTCTCGTACGGCTCCGTGCAGCGCGTCGACCTCCTGCGCGCCGCCGTGGCGAGCAGGAAGAAGCACACGCTCGCGACGCTCACGGGCGCGATGAACAAGGCGGCTACCCAGGATCTCCGGGCGGTTCGCGTGTGGCCCCTGATCCGCGCGGTGCTCCAGACCGGGACTGCGCCGAGCGCTCGCGCCGAGGCAGCGGCGAACCTCGTCGACAGCTGGCGCACGAAGGGCTCGAGCCGGATCGACCTGGATCTCGACGGCAAGGTCGACGATCCCGGCGCGGCCGTGCTGGACGCCGCCTGGCCCAGGCTGGCGGATGCCGTGATGACTCCAGTCCTCGGCCCGCTCGTGCCGCGGCTCGCGGGCCTGCAGGAGCGCAGCGACAATCCAGGCCCCGGGGGCTCGGCCTTCATCGACGGCTGGTACGGCTACGTCGACAAGGACCTGCGGACGCTGCTGGGTCAGACGGTTCGAGGGCCGTACTCGCGGCGCTACTGCGGCGCGGGCGTGCTCGCGACGTGCCGCGAGGCGTTGTGGGGCGCAATCGACGCCGCGGCGGCACAGCTGGAGGCGACGCAGGGCCCGGCACCGTCGACGTGGCGCTCGGACGCCACCGCCGAGCGCATCCGGTTCACCTCCGGCGTTCTCCCCGACACGATGCGGTGGACGAACCGGCCGACGTTCCAACAGCTCATGTCGTTCTCGTCCCACCGACCGCGCTAGCCGTCGCTACGCTCGCCGCGTGAGGAAGCGCTACCTCATGGCGCCCGGGCCGACACCCGTCCCGCCCGAGGTGCTCGCGGCGGGCGCGGCGCCGATCATCCACCACCGCGGGCCGGACTTTCGGGAGCTCATGCTGCGGACGCTCGCGCGCCTGCAGGACGTGTGCCGCACGCAGAACGATGTCCTCCTCTTCACGGCCTCGGGATCCGGCGCGTTCGAGTCGGCGATCGTGAACCTGCTCTCGCCCGGCGAGAGGATCCTCGTGGTCACGGCAGGCGCGTTCGGCGACCGCTGGTCGGACATGGCGATCGCGTACGGGACTGACGTCCACGAGCTCCGGTACCCGTGGGGCGAGACGCCGCGACCCGACGATCTGCGTACCCGACTCGAGGAAACCGGGGCGGAGGTCGCCGTGCTCGTGCACTCCGAGACCTCCACCGGGGTCGTCGCGGACGTGGAGGCTCTCGCTCGCGTGGCCCGCGAGGCGGGCGCGCTCGTCGTCGTCGACGCCGTGTCGAGCCTGGGTGCGGTTCCGCTCGACACGGACGCGTGGGGGCTCGACGTCGTCGTCGCCGGCTCGCAGAAGGCGCTGATGACGCCTCCAGGCCTGTCGCTCACGACCGTCTCGGAAGCCGCCTGGGAGCGCTCCCGGCGCGCGACGCTGCCCCGCTACTACTTCGACTGGGAGCGCATGCGCGCCGCGCTCGAGACCGGTTCGACGCCGTTCACCCCGGCGGTGACGACCGTCGCGTCTCTGGACGTTGCGCTCGGGCTGCTCCTCGACGAGGGCCTGGAGAACGTCTTCGCCCGACACGCCGCGCTCGGCCGGGCGTGTCGCGAGGGCGCGAAGGCGATGGGGCTCGAGCTCTACTCGCCGGATGAAGAGCGCTCTGCCGTCGTCACGGCGATCCTCACGCCCGACGGCGTCGACGCGAAGGAGCTCGTGCTCGAGCTCCGCGATCGCTTCGGGATCACGGTCGCGGGAGCGCACGGGGAGCTCGGCACGCGGATGTTCCGCATCGGCCACATCGGCTACTACGACGTCCTCGACATCACGACCGCGCTCACCGCCGTCGAGACGCTCCTCCTCGAGCGCGGGATCGACGTCGCGCGCGGCGACGCCGCGGCGCGCGCGCTCGACGCGTACCGCGACGCCGCACGCGTCTGAGTGCTGCGCGTCCTCGTCCGCGAGCCGATCGCCGAGCCTG